>NZ_JAZHPB010000003.1:0-590078 GCF_036543145.1 Janthinobacterium sp. LS2A | reverse complement strand
CGCGCGTTACGCTAATCCGACCTACGTGGCCTGCAACGGAAGTAGGTCGGATTAGCGCGTAGCGCGTAATCCGAAAACATTGTTGGCCTCGCGGGATCAGCTACCGCGGTAAGTGGAATACGACCAGGGCGATACCACCAGCGGCACGTGATAGTTCTCATCCGTATGCGCGATGCCGAAGGACAGGGTGACCAGGTCGATGAAGCGCGGCGAGGGCAATTCCACTCCTTGGGCGGCGAAATAGTCGCCGGCATTGAACACCAGTTCATATTGCCCTGCTTTCATGCTGTCGCCTTCCAGCAAGGGAGAACTGCAGCGGCCATCGCTGTTCGTCATATCCATCTTCAATAACACTTTTCCTTCCGGCGCGACTGAAAACAGGGCGACCTTGACGCCGGCTCCCGGTTTGCCGTGGGCGATATCGAGTACATGCGTGCTGAGTTTTCCCATTTGCTATCCTGTATATAGGGTGAGTGAATGTGCTTATCGTGCAAATCATATACCGGTGGCTGCGCCTGGCTATATGATTGGGCATATAGCCAACATTGTCCTCCTATAGGCGCGCCTCCGCATGAACAATTACGAACATTATCCTCGCGACTTGATCGGCTATGGCCGCACGCCACCCCATCCGCAATGGCCGGGCAAGGCCCGTATCGCCCTGCAATTCGTCCTCAATTACGAGGAAGGGGCGGAAAACAGCGTGTTGCATGGCGATCCTGCATCGGAAACGTTTTTATCGGAAATGATCGGTGCGGCCGCTTTTCCTGCGCGCCACCTGAGCATGGAGTCGATTTACGAATACGGTTCGCGCGCCGGGCTATGGCGCTTGCTGCGCATGTTCGAGGAGCGGCGCCTGCCGCTGACGGTGTTTGGCGTTTCGATGGCCTTGAAACGCAATCCGGAGGCGGTGGCAGCCTTCCAGCAACTGGGTCACGAGATTGCCTGCCACGGTTTGCGCTGGATTTCCTATCAAAACATGGATGAAGCAACGGAACGCGAACACATGCGTGAAGCCGTGCAGATCATCCGCGAATTGACGGGTTCCGCCCCGCAAGGCTGGTACACGGGGCGCGATTCTCCGAATACGCGCAAACTGGTGGTCGAACATGGCGGTTTCCGCTATGACGCCGATTATTATGGCGACGACCTGCCATTCTGGGAAAAGGTGGCGTACACGGATGCCGCTGGCATGCCGGCCGTGCAGCCGCAACTGATCGTGCCCTATACCCTGGACACGAACGACATGCGCTTTGCCGCCATGCAGGGCTTTAATTCGGGCACGCAATTTTTCGACTATCTGAAAGATGCCTTTGATGTGCTGTACGCGGAAGGCGATCCGAACGGCTTGAATCAACCGAAGATGTTGTCGGTAGGCCTGCATTGCCGTCTGGTGGGGCGGCCTGGACGGGCCGCGGCGTTGGCGCGCTTTCTCGACTATGTGCAGGGCCATGAGCAGGTGTGGATCACGCGCCGCATCGATATTGCCGAACACTGGCATGCGACGCATCCGTTCCAGGCATAAGTTCTATTGAGATAGGATGATAAGTAAAATCAGTCTTTGCATATAGTTGTCCCATATGCCGGTGTTAATCTCCTATACTGGGACTATACCGAGGCCAGCATGTCAGAACCTATCCGCTTTTACTATCGTGGTGCCGTACAGGAAGTACGCAACGCCGCCCCTACGCAGACTGTGTTGCAGCACCTGCGCGAGGATTTGCATTGCACGGGCACCAAGGAAGGCTGCGCCGAGGGTGATTGCGGCGCCTGCACGGTGGTCATCGGCAGCCTGGTGGACGGCCAGGTCGAGATGAAAGCCGTCAACGCCTGCATCCAGCTCACGCCCACTCTCGATGGCAAGGCCCTGTTTTCCGTGGAAGACTTGCAGCAGCCCGATGGCGCCCTGCACCCGGTGCAGCAGGCAATGGTCGAGTGCCACGGTTCCCAGTGCGGTTTTTGCACGCCCGGATTTGTCATGTCCTTGTGGGGCATGTATCTGGAGAAAAACGGCGAGACGCCCACGCGCTGCGAAATTGACGACACCCTGTCGGGCAATCTGTGCCGCTGCACGGGCTACCGACCCATCATCGATGCGGCCAGACGCATGGGTGAATTGCCGCATGTGGCATTCGATCGCGATGCGTTGCGCGTGCAATTGCAGGCGCTGCAGCGCGGCAGCCTGACTACGTATGAACACGGCGGCCAGCACTTCCACGCGCCGCGCACCCTTGAGGAACTGGTGGCGCTACGCGCGGCCAAGCCGCAAGCCTGCCTGCTGGCCGGCTCCACCGATATTGGCCTGTGGGTGACCAAGCAATTGCGCGATCTGGGCGACATCATTTATCTCGGCAACGTCGCGGCGCTGAAAACCATCGCCGAGGATGACGGCAAGCTGCACATCGGCGCCGGCGCCAGCCTCAACGATGCCTATGCGGCGCTGTGCGAACATTATCCGGAAGAATTGTCGGAACTGTGGCAGCGCTTTGCTTCCTTGCCGATCCGCAACGCCGGTACCTTGGGCGGCAATGTGGCCAATGGTTCGCCGATCGGCGACTCGATGCCGTGGCTGATTGCGCTGGGCAGCGAGATCGTGCTGCGTGGACCTGCTGGCCAGCGCATCATGCCGCTGGAAGATTTTTATCTCGGTTATCAAAAGAAAGATCTGCAGCCAGGCGAATTCGTCGAAGCCGTGCGCGTGCCCTTGCCCCGTGCCGATGTGCATTTCCGCACGTATAAATTGACCAAGCGTTTCGACCAGGATATCTCGGCCGTGTGTGCCGCGTTTGCCTTTGAGCTCGATGGCGAGCGTATTGTTGACGCGCGTATTGCCTTTGGCGGCATGGCGGCCACGCCGCAGCGCGCCGCGCAAACGGAGGCATTCTTGCGTGGACAGGCGTGGACGGAAGAGAACTTGCTCATCGCCATGCGCTTGCTGGCCGACGATTACGCGCCGCTGTCGGACATGCGCGCGTCGAACACTTACCGCATGACGACGGCGCAAAACCTGTTGCGCCGCTTCTGGCTGGAAACTCGCCCCGATGCGCCTTTGCTGTGCATTGCCGTCAACGCCTACGCTTGCCGCGCCTGAAAGGACCAGCATGAACCATCCTGCCACGCCCGAACTGCAAGCGGCCGCCTGGGCCGCCGTGGGCAAGCCCAGCCCCCATGAATCGGCGCAATTGCATGTGCTGGGGCAAGCCACGTACACGGACGATATCGCCGAGCTGCAAGGCACCTTGCACGCGGCGCTGGGTCTGTCGCAAAAGCCGCACGCGCGCATCACGGCCATGGATTTGTCGGCAGTGCGCGCCGCTACGGGTGTTGTCGCCGTCTACACGGCACACGACATTCCCGGCACCAATGACTGCGGTCCCATCATCCATGACGATCCCATCCTGGCGGCGGAACTGGTGCAATACGTGGGCCAGCCCATCTTCATCGTGGTGGCCGATACGCATGACCATGCGCGCCGCGCGGCCCGCCTGGCGCAAGTGTCGTATGAGGAATTGCCCGCGATCATGACGCCGCAAGCGGCCAAGGCCGCGCAATCGTATGTGCTGCCACCGATGCAGCTGACGCGCGGCAACTACCAGGCCGCGTTCGAGGGCGCGCCGCACGTGGTCAAGGGCCAGCTGTATGTGGGCGGCCAGGAACAGTTTTATCTGGAAGGACAGATTTCCTACGCCATCCCGAAGGAAGCGCAAGGCATGCTGGTGCTGTGTTCGACCCAGCATCCGAGCGAGATGCAGCACGTGGTGGCGCATGCGCTGGGCGTGCATTCGCACAACATCACCGTCGAATGCCGGCGCATGGGCGGCGGTTTTGGCGGCAAGGAATCGCAGTCGGCCCTGTGGGCGGCGGCCGCATCGATTGCGGCGGCGAAATTGAAGCGTCCCGTCAAATTGCGCGCCGACCGCGACGACGATATGCTGGTGACGGGCAAGCGCCACTGTTTCTACTATGAGTACGAAGTAGGCTACGACGACGATGGCCGCATCCTTGCCGCCAAGGTCGACATGACCACGCGCGCCGGATACTCGGCCGACTTGTCCGGCCCCGTTGCCACGCGCGCCGTCTGCCACTTCGACAACACCTATTACCTGTCCGACGTGGACATCCGCGCCGCCTGCGGCAAGACGAATACGCAGTCGAACACGGCCTTCCGGGGCTTTGGCGGGCCGCAGGGCGCCATTGCCATCGAGTACGTCATCGATGAAATTGCCCGCCATTTGAAACGCGATGCGCTCGATATCCGCCTGCTCAATTTCTATGGCCGCAACGATGTAGAAGGACGCAACGTCACGCCGTACGGGCAGAAAATCGTCGACAACGTCATTCATGAACTTGTCGCGGAACTGGAAGCGAGCAGCGATTACCGCGCGCGCCGCCTGGCTATTGATGCGTTCAACGAGGCCAGCCCGATCCTGAAGAAGGGCCTGGCATTCACGCCCCTGAAATTCGGTATCGCCTTCAACGTCACGCATCTGAACCAGGCCGGTGCGCTCGTGCACGTGTATGTCGATGGCTCCGTGCTGGTCAACCATGGCGGCACGGAAATGGGGCAGGGCATCAATACCAAGGTCATGCAAGTGGTGGCGCACGAACTGGGCCTGGATATGGACAAGGTACGGGCCACGGCCACCGATACCAGCAAGGTGGCGAACACGTCGGCCACGGCGGCCTCCACCGGTGCCGACCTGAACGGCAAGGCGGCGCAGGATGCGGCGCGCCAGATCCGTGAACGCCTGGCCGATTACGCGGTCAAACTGTACGGTGGCGAGACGGACGCTGTTCGTTTCTTCGACAACCATATCCTCGTGAATGGTCACGTCGTGCCGTTTGCCGAGCTGGTGCAGAAGGCGTATCTGGCCCGTGTACAACTGTGGTCGGACGGTTTTTATGCCACGCCTGGCCTGTCGTGGGATGCGAAGACGATGACGGGCCATCCGTTTTCGTATTACGCGTATGGCGCGGCCGTGGCCGAAGTGGTGGTCGATACCCTGACGGGCGAATGGAAGCTGCTGCGTGCCGATGCCTTGTACGATGCGGGCCAGTCATTGAATCCTGCGATTGATCTGGGTCAGGTGGAAGGCGCATTTATCCAGGGCATGGGCTGGCTGACGACGGAGCAGCTGTGGTGGAATGCGGCGGGCAAGCTGATGACGCATGCACCATCGACGTACAAGATCCCCGGCATTTCCGATTGCCCGGAAGATTTTCGCGTCCAGCTGTTCCAGAACCGCAACGTGGAAGACAGCATTCACCGTTCCAAAGCCGTGGGTGAACCACCATTGTTGCTGCCGTTTTCCGTGTTCTTTGCCATCCGCGACGCCATTTCCAGCGTCGGCCATCACGCCGTGCAACCACCGCTGAATGCGCCCGCCACCAGCGAGGAAATCCTCAAGGCGGTGATGGCCGTGCAAGCGGCGCATGCCGGCGCATAGGGGCTGACGATGAGCGACTGGCTGACAGCAATCGAGAATGACGCGCAGGCATCCGTGCTGGTGACGGTCGCCCTGGTGGAAGGTTCCGGTCCGCGCGAGGCGGGCGCGAAGATGCGCGTCACCCTCGATAGTCAAATGGACACCATCGGCGGTGGCCATCTGGAATTGCGCGCCGTGGAAATCGCCAAGACCATGCTGGCCACGGGGAACACCCATGCGCGGCTCGAGCGTTTCGCGCTGGGCCCCAGTCTCGGGCAATGCTGCGGTGGTGTCGTCCACCTGGCTTTCGAGTATGTCAATGCCAGCCTGCATGCGTTGCTGGTCGCCTTGCGCGAACGCCGCCAGCAAGACAGCTGGCGTTTGACGGCGCTCGACGGTGAACCCGCCTCGGCGCTGTTTGACGCCGCTGGTAACTTGATCGCTGGCACTGGCGAACAGGCACCCGACACGTTTTCGCGCGAACGCAGTACCCATGTCGCTCAGGATGGCAAGGGGCGGCGCTGGCTGGTTGACCCCTGCCTGGCGCCGCGCGCCCACCTGACCTTGTTCGGCGCCGGCCACGTGGGTGCCGCCATCGTGCGCGCGCTGGCCCACTTGCCCTGCAATATCACCTGGGTCGATGAACGCGAAGACATGTTTCCCGCGCAGATACCTGATAATGTCCGCATCGCCGCCACCGACACGCCCGAGGAATTTGTCGCCATGGCGCCGCCCGGCGGCAGTTTTCTCGTCATGACGCATAGCCATGCGCTCGATCAGCGCTTGACGCAAGCCATCATGGAGCGCGAGGATGCGGGCTGGTTCGGCTTGATCGGTTCGCACACGAAACGCAAGCAGTTCGAGCACCGCCTGCGGGCGCGCGGCGTGCCGGACGAGCGCATCGCCGCCATGGTGTGTCCGATTGGCATGCCCGGCATCCGCAACAAGGCGCCGGCCGTGATCGCCGCCTCCGTTGCCTGTCAATTACTGATGGTGTGGGAAGAGGCGGCCGCTGCCGTCCTGGCCGCACCGCTGCGGCTGGCCTCTGCCAGCGCGCCACCGCGCCGCCGAACACGCGCCGCCATTCACCCGTTATAGAAAGAAGTCATGCCGATTGTTCCTGCCACATTGCAAGCTTACCGAGCCAGCTTGCTGCACTTCCACGCCGATCCCGCTTTTAGCGAGGAGGCGCACGCCTGGCATGCGGACGGCTTGCTGATCGTGGCCGATGGCAAGGTCGTGGCCGCCGGCGATTACGCGCAGTTGCAGCCGACTTTGCCGCCGGGCACGCAGATCGTCGATTATCGCGGCAAGCTGATCGTGCCCGGTTTTATCGATACGCATCTGCACTTCCCGCAGACGGAAATGATCGCCTCGCCCGCACCCGGTTTGCTGCCGTGGCTGGAAACGTACACCTTTCCGACCGAGCGCGCGTTTGAGAATCCCGAGCATGCGCGCAACGTGGCTGAGTTTTTCCTCGACGAACTGCTTCGCTGCGGCACCACGACGGCCATGGTGTATGGCAGCGTGCATCCGCAATCGGTCGATGCCTTCTTTGGCGCCAGTGAGGCGCGCGGCTTGCGCATGGTGGCAGGCAAGGTCATGATGGACCGCAATTGCCCCGAGTTCCTGCGCGACACGGCCGAGTCCGGCGCGCGCGAAAGCGAAGAGCTGATCCGGCGCTGGCACAAGCACGGCCGTTCGCTGTATGCGATCACGCCCCGTTTCGTGCCGACCTCGACGAATGAACAGATGCATCTGGCGGGCGAGCTGGCGCGCGCCTATCCGGATACGTATTTGCAGACGCACGTGTCGGAAAACGAGGATGAATGCCGCTGGGTACGCGAACTGCATCCGCACGCGCGCAGCTACCTCGATGTGTATGACCAGTACGGCATGCTGCGCCCGCGCGCCATGTTCGGCCATTGCATCTGGCTTGACGAGCGCGACCGCGCGCGCATGGCGGAAACATCGTCGGCGGCCGCCATTTGCCCGACGTCCAACCTGTTCCTCGGCAGCGGCCTGTTCGATTTCGAGCGGGCCGATGCGGCGAAAGTGCTGCTGTCGCTGGCTACCGATGTGGGCGGCGGCACCTCGTTCTCGATGTTGCAAACAATGAACGAAGCCTATAAAGTAGCACGCTTGAAAGGCAGCTATCTGCCCGCCTTGCGCATGTTTTACCTGGCGACCCTTGGCGCGGCGCGCGCCATGCAACTGGAAGGCACCCTGGGCAATTTCACGGCCGGCACGGAAGCGGACTTCATCGTGCTCGACAAGCAATCGACGCCGCTGCTCGAGCGCCGCACGGCCGGCTGTCAAAGCCTGGAGGAATTGCTGTTTGCCTTTGCGCTGCTGGGCGACGACCGCGCCGTGGCCGCCACCTACTCGGGCGGGCAATGCGTGCATGTGCGGGGGCAAGGCTGACCTACCCGTTGTTCAACACGAATTATCCTGAGCGAGAACGCGAATGCACAAGAAACTCACTGGCCTGGCGCTTGGCGCCGCGCTGGCATTGACCGGAACGGCGCAGGCCGCCAAGGTCACGCCGTCTTCCAACGAGGCGGCTACCGCGCGCCATTTTGCCGCTCTGGTTGCCGGTGCGCAGCCGAAGACAGCCGAGTTGAGCCTGTTCTTTTCCATGATGCCCAAGGGCGGTGATCTGCATCATCATTACTCGGGCGCCATTTACGCCGAGCAATTCCTCGACTGGGTAGACAAGGAAAACTATTGCGTCAACAAGACAACTTACCGCATCGAAAGCAATAAGGACGTTGTGGCGGCCGAGCGCGCCAAGCCGGCCGCGCAGCGTGCCTGCCTGTCGTCCACGGAAGTATTTGCCGACGCGGGCTTGTATGCGGAATTGCTGCAGCGCTGGTCGACCAAGGATTTCTATAACCACGGCGCCATCCAGACGCCACCGGACCGCACCTTTTTTGATACCTTCGGCTACTTCGGTCCCGTGGCATCGAGCAACACGGCCGATGGCCTGAAAACCCTGAAGCAGCGCGCCATCGCGGAAAACCTCAGCTACATCGAGACGATTTTCGAGCTGTCGCCATTCGTGCAAAACGCGCAGTTCGACCAGCAGGTGCTGGCGCCGGGCTTGCAGCCGGCAGCGTTGCAAGCTGTGCTGGCCAACTGGTCGCAGAGCCTTGAGCAGGATACTGGCTTCCAGAAAAGCATCACCGCCTATAACGATAACGTCAACGCCAGCAGTGCCGGCATCGATGACGCGAACTTCACCATGCGTTACCAGGCGTATGTGCTGCGCTTCCTGTCGCCATCGCAAGTGTTTTCGTCGATGGTGGCCGCGTTCAAGGCAGCGAGCTTGAATCCGCTGCTGGTGGGCGTGAATATCGTGGGCCAGGAAAGCGTGAACGTATCCATGCGCGATTACAGCCTGCACATGGAAATGTTCAAGTTCCTCAAGGCAAAGTATCCGAACGTCAAAATCGCCCTGCACGCCGGCGAACTAGCGCTGGGCATGGTGCCGCCGGAAGGCATGGCCTTCCATATCGCCGAAGCCGTCGATGTGGCGGGCGCCGACCGTATCGGCCACGGCATGGATATCGCGTACGAAAACAATGCGCTGGCAACCATGCAGAAAATGCGCGAGCGTAACATTCCAGTGGAGGTGAACCTGACCAGCAACGATTACATCCTCGGTATCAAGGGCCAGGCCCATCCGATCACCCTGTATCGCAAGTATGGCGTGCCGTTCGTGATCTCGACCGATGATGCGGGCGTCTCGCGCAATACCTTGTCGAATGAATACGTGCTGTTTGCCAGCCAGTACAAGACCGATTATGCGGAAATCAAAAAGCTGTCGTACAACAGCCTGCGCTATTCCTTCCTGGCGGAAGCGGACAAGCAGCGTTTGCTGAAAGCGCTCGATGCCCGTTTCACCCGTTTTGAAGCGCAAATTGCCGCAGCCGACAAGGCAGGCAAGGGTGGAAAACCGTAAGTTGCGCGACGTTCAGAACTGATACTCTTAAATGGCCGGATATTCCGGCCATTTTTTATTCCTCATCTTAAATGCCGTGCTGTTATTTTGTTAATTTTGTGGCGGCCATGCGACACAATTAACAGTAGATACACGACTTTATCTGATTTCATGGATGAATCAATTTCAAGTACATATTGCTCATTTATAATCACGCGCCATAAGCCCGGACGCTGTCAGCACGATATCAATCCAACTAGTTACCCCATGCTATTTATATTTTAAATATATAAATATGTAAAAAAAATCGTATTTGTCATCCATTTTTTGATGATGCATAGTGAGATGAAGATGATATTAAAAAGTCACAATTCATCTGGGCGATATCGTATGAAGATGGGTATTTGCAGTAAATAAAGGTGAGATGCAGAGTGAAACAAACAGTCGCACAGCTAAATGACGACATTCTTCTGTATTTTGCCGCCGTGTCACAGTCTTGAAATATTTAACAATTACACTCGCGGCTTGCCATGTTAGCCGGGTAAGCATGTGGGATGAATGACACAGGTGCTAGCGCCCTGGGTCGTACGGATCGGATGTGGTTTTTTCCGCCGTTATTGTCTGGATATGAATAGTTGTGATGTGTGGAGCGGCGTTTTGTGATGGTCTTGTCAGGACCGCAGCCAGTCCCGCCGGCGTAACAGTTGCAGCATCGTAAAGAGGAAATATTGTGTTTGTGTTGCTGTGCGGCGCAGCCGGACAGTGGGGCAATCCAGGATTTTCAAAAAATAATAGTCTTTTCTGGGGTTAAAGATGATCAATCACAAGCGACTTCGGCTGACGCAAATCGCGTTAAGCCTGTCTATTGCACTGGCGGCGGCACCATCGTTCGCACAGAACACTACGTCTTCCATCGGCGGCCGTATCTCGGCCAATGACGGCAAGCCGGCAGCTGGTGCCACCGTTACCATCGTGCACACCGAGTCGGGTTCCGTCAGCAATGTAACGACCGATGCGGAAGGCCGTTACGTCGCGCGCGGCCTGCGTGCCGGCGGTCCATACACCATCACCATCACCAAGAATGGTGAAGTGGAAAAACGCGAAGGCGTGTACGTGCAATTGGCTGAAACGGCCAATGTGGACGCCACCCTGGGCGCACAGATGCAAACCGTGAACGTCACGGGCACGGGCGCACGCGCACAGATCTTTAACCGCAGCAATATGGGCGCCGGCACCAACATCGGCCCCAATGAACTGGCCATGCAAGCGTCGATCCAGCGCAATCTGCAAGATTACGCCCGTTCCGATCCGCGTGTTTCGCAAACGGACAAAGAGCGCGGCGAATTGTCCGTTGCCGGTCAAAACTCGCGCTATAACTCGATGACCATCGATGGCGTGGCCGTGAACGACACCTTCGGCCTGGAATCGAACGGCAGCCCGACGGCCAAGCAGCCGATCTCGATCGATGCGATCCAGTCCGTGCAAGTGAACGTCGCCAACTACGACGTGACGCAAAAAGGCTACACGGGCGCCAACATCAACGCCGTGACCAAGTCCGGTACCAATGATGTCAAGGGCAGTGTCTATTACGTGTTCCGTAATGACAGTATGGCGGGTGACCGTTACGACAACGTCAAAGACAGCTATTACGCACCAGCACCATTCCGCGAAACGACCAAGGGCATTTCCGTTGGCGGCCCGCTGATCCAAGACAAGCTGTTCTTCTTTGCAAACAAAGAAAAGCTGGAAAGTACCCGCACGGCACCAAACTTTGGTCCGCTGGGCAGCTCGATGACGAACGTCGGCGTTACCGAATCCGCTATTGCGGGTTTACAGACGATTGCCAAAGAAAAGTACAACTTGCCAGTCGGCACCACCACCGTGCCTGCCGGTACGAAGTTGACGGTTGATGATGTCTTGCTGAAACTGGACTGGAACATCAACGACAACCATCGCGCGATGGTTCGCTATTCCAAAACCGATCAGTCCGAGCCGATGTTTACCGGCGTAACGTCAAGCGGTATCGCCTTGAACTCGGCTTGGCGTTCGCAGGAAAAGTCGATCGAAACCATCGTCGGCCAGTGGTTTGCCGACTGGACGCCAAATTTCTCGACGGAATTCAAAGTATCGTCGCGCGACTATGAAAGTCTGCCGAAGAACAATTCCACCCTGCCAACCATGTCGCTCAAGTTTACGGGTGCCTTGCCGGCGGGATCGCCTGCAGGCGTGTCGACCAACGACCGTTTCCTGAACTTCGGTACCGATCAGTCGTATCAGTTTAACGTCTTGCGCACCAAGACCAAGGATGCCTACCTGGGCGCGAACTGGGCCCTGGGCGATCATGAAGTCAAGTTCGGCGGCGACTTCAGCAAGAACGATGTCTACAATGCGTTCCTGCAGAACATCAATGGCAACTACACCTTCGGCTGTATCAATAATGTCGGATACTCGTTTGTCAAACCAAACGCGGACGGCAGCACTACTTTCAATTGCAACAGTTCAGCCGCTCTTCAGGAACAAGCCGTACTGGAAAATTTCCGTACCGGACGCCCGAGCTCTTACCAGGTGCAAGTACCATTGGCAGGCGGTTCCTTGGAAAACGCCATTGCTGATTTCAGCCTGAAAAACTATGGCTTCTTCGCCCAAGACGTATGGACCGTCAACAAACAGTTGACCGTGCAGTATGGCGTGCGTGTCGACAAGGCCGCCATCAGCGACCGCCCGCTGTATAACGCTGCCGCGGCGGCACCTATGGTTGCTGGCAACCCGCAGACCGGCAAGGTACAAAGCGGTGGTTTTGGTCTGAACAATACGCAAACCATCGATGGACAGACACTGTGGCAGCCACGCGTGGGCTTCAACTACAAGTTCGACAGTGCCCGTCCAACCCAATTGCGCGGTGGTTTCGGCCTGTTCCAGGGCGCGGCGGCCACGGTATGGATGTCGAACCCGTTCGCTAATCCTGGCGTGGCAACCCGTATCGTTGGTTGCGGCACCAGTGGCTTCAAGGCTTGCCCATCGGTAGGTGGCTTGTTCAATCCTGATCCGAACGCTCAGCCGACGAACTTCGCTGATGCCGCACCTGCAGCCAACGTCGACTTCCTGTCGCCTAACCTGCGCCAGCCATCGATCTGGAAGGGCAACCTGGCGTTCGAACATGAGCTGCCATGGATGGGTCTGGTTTTCGGCGCGGAATATCTGCGTACGCAAAACAAGGATGCCATTTACTACGAGCATCTGAACCTGGGTGCAGCGACGCGTACCGGTACCGATGGCCGTGAGCTGTATTACTCGAATACTGCCTACAATACGAATTGCTGGACTTCAACCGGTGGCTTGTCGTCGACCAATGCGGGTTGCTCGGGTTCCTTCGCCAAGGCACTCAAGAACCCTGCGTTCAACAACGTCATGGTTGCGCAGAAAACGGATAAAGGTGCAGGCAATCTGGTGACCCTGTCGGTCAGCCAGCCGATGACCAAAGGCTTTGGCTGGTCGGTTGCCTACACCTATACAGATGCAACGGAAGTGTCGCCGCTGACCTCGTCGGTATCGACGTCGAACTTCAACGCCCGTTCGATTTTCAATCCGAATGAAAACGTCGCCGCCAATTCCGGCTACCTGGTGAAAGACCGCTTCAATGCTGTGTTGAACTTCCAGAAGCGCTTCTTCGACAACTACAAAACCAGCTTCGGCCTGTTCTATGAAGGTCGCAAGGGTAAGCCATACAGCTGGACCTACAGCAATGACTTGAACGGTGACGGCGTCAGCGGCAACGACTTGATGTACATCCCATCGAAACCAGGTTCGGGCGAAGTGGTATTCCGTGGCGATACGGCAACCAACCACGCTAACGAAGACCGTTTCTGGTCCTTGGTCAATGCCAATGGCGACCTGCGCAGTTCGAAAGGCGGCGTGGTGAAGCGTAACGACAGCTTCTCGCCTTGGACCAACAGCTTCGACATGCGTGTCAGCCAGGAAGTCCCAGGCTTCTTCAAAGGCAACAAAGGCGTGTTCACGATGGACTTCTTCAACGTGGGCAACATGATCAACCGCAAGTGGGGCCGTATCAATGAAATGGCTTTCCGCTCGGCTGGTGGTCAAACCCGCAGCTTTGTTGATTTTGCCGGCCTCGATGCTCAAGGCCGTTATATCTACCAAGTGCGTGACAAGGTAGAGGACTACACCGTGCGTCAACAAAAGGGTGAATCCCAATGGGCGATCCAGGCTACGGTCAAGTACGAGTTCTAATCTCGGCGTCTGACTGAAGTTGCAAACGGCTGGTGGCGACACCGGCCGTTTTTTCGTTTTATGTTGTGCTTTCTTGTCATACTCTGATGGGCTTGCGGCGCACGGCGTCCCCCCGGATGAGATAGTCTTTTTGAATACTGATAACCATGTGGGGACCATGAAACATCATCTGACACCACTCGCCGCCGCAGCGGCCCTGACCTTGCTGCTGGCCGCCTGTGCCGCACCTACCGCGCCTTCCGCGACGTCCGTCGATATCCACCTGGTCGCCCTGAACGATTTTCACGGCAACCTCGACCGTAGCAAATTCACCTATACGAGTGCCGCCGATGCCGAGCGCAAGACGGTGCAGGCCGGCGGCATCGATACCTTGTCCGGCGCCCTGACGGCGTGGCGGCGCGAAGATGCGCAGCTGATTTTCGTCGGCAATGGCGACCTGGTCGGCGCCAGCCCCGCCATGTCGGCGCTGTGGGCGGATGAACCGAGCATCGTCGCCATGAACATGCTGGGCATGAGGGCCAGTTCCGTCGGTAACCACGAATTTGACCAGGGCAAGGCGGAATTGCTGCGCCAGCAGCGCGGCGGCTGCGAGTCGTCGCGCGCCGACAAGGCCTGCAAGTTCACGCCCGACTTCAAGGGCGCCAGCTATACCTATATGGCGGCCAATGTGATCGACACGCAGACGGGCAAGTCCCTGCTGCCCGCCTACCGGATCGAAGAGGCGCATGGCGTCAAGGTGGGCTTGATCGGCGCCGTGCTGAAAGATACGCCGTCCGTGGTAACGGCCGCCGGCATTGCCGGCCTGCAGTTCGGCGATGAGGCGGATGCCATCAACGCCACCTTGCCGCAACTGCGCGCGCAGGGCGTGGAGGTGTTCGTCGTGCTGCTGCACCAGGGCGGCGAGACGAGCGAAGCCGTCGACCAGCCTGATTGCAGCCATTTGAAAGGCGAAGTGGTCGACGTGGTGAAACGCCTCGACCCGGCCATTCAAATGGTCATCAGCGGCCATTCGCACCAGGGTTACCTGTGCCGTGTCGATGGCCGGCTGGTGACGCAGGCGCAGATGGGCGGGCATATGCTGACGCGCATCAAACTCAAGGTCGATCCCGTCAAGAATGCGCTGATCGATGCCAGCGCGCAAAACGTTGTCATGTTGCCAGGCATGTATGAGCCGGACCCGGCCGTGGCAGCCTACCTAGCATCGGTCAAGCAGCGCAGTGAGGCTGAATTGTCTCGCCCTGTGGCCGCCATCGCCGTACCGAACGTGGGCCGCAGCACCAAGGGCAGCGGCGCTTCCGCGCTGGGCGACCTGGTGGCCGACAGTACCCTGTTCGGCGCACGCGCTGCTGGGGCGCAAATCGGCCTGATGAACAATGGTGGCATCCGCAAGGACCTGGAAGCGGGCGCCGATCTGATGACGAACGTGGGCCAGAACCAGGCAGTTGTACCGTTCGGCAATACCTTGATCGTCGTCAGCCTGTCTGGCGCGCAAATCCGCACCTTGCTCGAGCAGCAATGGCCGGGTGCCGAAGCGGAAGAGGGCAACCTGCTGCAAGTGTCCGAAGGGTTTAGCTACCGCTGGGACAGCACGCAGCCGCAAGGCCAGCGTGTGCTGCCGGGCAGCATCATGCTCAATGGCATTCCTATTGAGGACAATCAACAATACCGTGTCGCCGCCAACAGTTTCCTGGCCGGCGGCGGCGACCGCTTTACTGTGCTGGCGGCCGGCACGCGCCGGCTCGACACGGGCGTGCGCGACATCGACGCCTTCAGCAATTACCTGACCGCCCGCGCGCGCGCCGGCAAGCCCGCTGGCAGTGCCACGGCGGCCGGCCGCATCGTGCGCGTCAAATAATCTTTACCAGGAAAAAACCATGCGTCGCTTATTTGTTTCTGTCGTTATTTCCAGTCTGTTCGCGGGCACGGCCCACGCGGACTTCACCATTCCCGGCTTTGAGCTCGTGCACACGTCGCCCGTGGAAACGAGCTTGACGAATCCCGACCTGCGCGAGCCCGTAGCCGTCTGGACCGAGTTGTTCGATTCGGCAAAAAAAGAAATCGTCATCGCCCAGTTCTACGCCGTCAGCAAACCGGGCACGGCCTTTGAAAAGGTGCTGGCCAGCCTGACGGCCGCCGGTCAGCGCGGTATAAAAATCCGCTTCCTGCTGGACCAGAAGGGCGTGGGCTTGTCGGAAGCGGCCACCATCGCGCAGATCAAGGCGATTCCGAACCTGGACTTGCGCCTGATCGACTTCAATAAAATCACGGGCAACGGCATCGTGCATGCAAAATACCTGGCCGTCGATGGCCAGGTGGCGTACATCGGCAGCCAGAATTTCGACTGGCGTTCGTTCGAGCATATCCATGAAACGGGCTTGAAAATCACGGAACCCGCCATGGTGAGCCAGGTGCAAGCCATCTTCGAACAGGATTGGCAAGCCCAGGCATTGACGTCGCAAGGCAGCCGCGCCACGGTGCTCAACAGCAAGGTGGTGCCCGCCAACTACGCGCAGAACGCTTTCCTGCTGGCCAGCCCGAACGCCTACAATCCGGCCGGCGTGGGCGACTCGGAAACGGGCTTGCCCGCCTTGCTGGCGCAAGCGCAAAGCGAAGTGCGCATCCAGCTGCTCGATTACGCGCCGCTATCCTACGGCCCGAACCGCACGCGGCCGTACTACGCCGTGATCGACAACGCCGTGCGCGCGGCTGCGCAGCGCGGCGTGAAGATCAAGCTGATGGTGTCAAGCTGGAATACGGAAGCGCCGGCCATCGCCTACCTGAAAAGTCTGGCCCTCGTGCCGAACGTGGACATCCGCATCGTGACGATTCCTGCGGCGTCGACCGGTTTCATCCCGTTCGCACGCGTGATCCATAGCAAGACCATGACCATCGACGGCAAGCTGGCCTGGGTCGGCACCAGCAACTGGGCGGGCGGCTATTTCGACTTGTCGCGCAACCTGGAAGTGGTGCTGCGCAATGAACAGATGGCGCAACGCATTGCCGCGCTGCATGAGCAGACGTGGAGCTCGGCGTATGCGCAGCCGATCGACATCAACAAGCAGTATCCGAAGCCGGCCAAGGCCACGCCGCAAGGCAAGGAGTAATGGTGAACATGCAAAAACTGCTGAGTGTGCTGGCGCTGGGCGCCGCTTTTGCTTCCGGTAATGTGCTGGCCTGGGGCAACGACGGCCACCGCGCTGTGGGCGCCATCGCCGATCAATTGCTCAAGGGTAGCGCGGCCCAGGCGCAAGTGGCCAAGTTGCTGTTGCCGGGCGAAAGCCTGGAAAAGATTGCCAACTGGCCCGATTGCGTGAAAGGCACGTATTGCGGTCCGCAATCGCCGGAAATGCTGACCTATGTAGCGGCTAACCCCAAGCATGGCGAATACCACTACACGAACGTGCCTTTCCAGAACGCGCACTATCACGACCATGGCGTGGGCACGGCCGATGACGATATCGTGCAGACGCTCAAGCAGGCGATCCTGGTGTTGCAAGGCAAGGCTGATGCGGCCAGCAATCCGCACGGCTTCAGCCAGCGCGAAGCCTTGATCCTGATCACGCATTTGGTCGGCGATATCCACCAGCCTTTGCATGTGGGTAATGCTTTTGTTGGCAAGGATGGTCAGTTTTTCGCGCCCGCCACGCAGGAGCAGATCGACGACGTCACCATTTTCAATGCGCGTGGGGGCAATGACTTGCTGCTCGACGATGCGAAGATGACGGCGCTGTCCGATGCCGTGATCCCTGCGCCGCTGCCGGCCGACGATGGCGCGGCCAAGACGGCAAGCAGCTATCCGAAGTCGCCCACCAAGCCCCTGCATTCGTATTGGGACACGACCGTGGTCGATTACGCCATGCGCCGCCTGAGCACGCGCACGCCGCAGCAGTTTGCGCGCTCCGTGATCGCCAGCGCGCCACAAGTGAGCAGCAACACCGGCGACCCTGCCACCTGGCCGTATCAATGGGCCGATGCCTCGCTGGCGGCGTCGAAGATGGCTTTCACGGATGTGGTGGCTGGCCCGGCCACGCAGCAGACCAGCCGCAAGGGCGAGGTCTACAACGTCTGGAGCTTGACGGTGCCGGACAATTATCCCGTGCCCAGCTCGGCGCTGGCCAAGCAGCAGCTGATCGAGAGCGGCTATCACCTGGCGGCCGTGCTGCAGGCGATCTGGCCGCAGTAAAGACGTCATTCGAAAGCGGCCTGCTGGCCGCTTTTTTCATGCCAGGGTGATGGCGATTCCCATCTCGCGGTAGGGCGCGACCAGGGCGTCTGCCACGTCGCGGTGCACGATGATATCGTTGACCTGACTCAAGGGTGCAATTTGAAACGGCGAAGCCGTATTGAATTTTTCCGGCGAGGCCAGCACGACGGTGCGGGCAGACGCGTCGCTCAAGGCACGCTTCACGCACGCTTCTTCATAATCCCCGGTGGTGATGCCCGCTTGCGGATGCAGGCTGGACACGCCCATGAAGTACAGGTCGGCGCGGATGCGGCCGATGGCTTCCACGGTAGCTGCGCCGACGCCCACGATCGAGTGCTTGTACAGGCGCCCGCCCAGCATCAGCACCTCAATCGATGGATGATTCACCAGTTCGACGGCAACCGACGGACTGTGCGTGACGATGGTGGCGCGCAAGTCGCGCGGCAGCTGGCGCGCCAGTTGCACGGCGGTCGTGCCGCCGTCGAGAAACACCACTTGTCCCGTTTGTATCATGGCGCCCGCCGCGCGGCCGATGGCAGGCTTGGCTTCCGGCGAAATCTGTTCGCGGGCCGCAAACGACGCCAGCGCGGGCGAACTTGGCAACAAGGGCAGGGCGCCGCCGTGCACGCGCTCCAATAGCCCTTCCTTCGCCAGCTCGCGCAGGTCGCGCCGTATCGTGTCTTCCGACAAGCCCAGGCTATCGCTGACGGCCTTGGCGACGATCTGTCCTTCGCGCTGGAGCAAGTCCAGCAGGTATTGTTTGCGTTGATGTGTAAGCATGATTTTTCTTGTATTTTCTTGATATTGCACGAGTTTGCATGATAAAGTCGATCCGTGCAAGCACAAGGAGACACTATGCGCGAAGAAAATAGCAAGCAGGAACGGGTCCGTATCCAGGGCGTGCAAACCCTGTCGCACGACTGGTATCTGCTGCAAAAGACCACGTTCGACTATCTGCGCCACGATGGCCAGTGGCAGACGCAGACGCGGGAAACCTATGACCGCGGCGATGGCGCCACCATCCTGCTTTACAACGAAGTCAAGCGCACGGTGATCCTGATCCGCCAGTTCCGCTTTCCGACCTACCGCGAAGGCCACGATGGTTTCCTGATCGAATCAGCGGCCGGCTTGCTGGAGGAGGCCAGCGCGGAACAGCGCATCCGCGCCGAGGTGGAAGAGGAAACCGGTTACCGGGTGGGGCAGGTGCATAAGATATTCCAGGCCTTCATGAGTCCCGGCTCCGTGACGGAACGCCTGCATTTCTTTGTCGCCGAATACGACCCCGCCAGCCGCATCGGTGACGGCGGCGGCCTGGCGCACGAAGGCGAAGATATTGAAGTTCTGGAACTGCCCTTGGCGCAAGCGCTGCAGATGGTGGCGGACGGCCGAATCTGCGACGGCAAGACCATCATGCTGCTGCAGCATGCGCAGCTGCAACTGATGTCGGTCAAACAAGGCATGCAGATACTCGTTGCCGGCCCGTATCGCTCCGGCACGGGCGACGATCCCGCCCGGATGGCGGCGAATGTGGAAGCCATGGAAGCCGTCTGTCTGCCGCTGTACGCCAAGGGCCACATGCCCGTGCTCGGTGAATGGCTGGCCTTGCCCATGCTGGCGCTGGCCGGTTCAAGCCAAGTGGGCGACGCCGTGTATGAGCAGCTGTTCCACGCGCATGCGACACGCTTGCTCAGCCATTGCGATGCCGTGCTGCGCCTCGGCGGGGCGTCCCAGGGCGCCGACCAGATGGTGGCGGTGGCGCGCAGCCTGGGACTGGCCGTGTTTTTCTCGCTGGACGAGATTGCCCAGGCATAAAAAAAGCGAAGCCCGCGGGCTTCGCTTTTCGTTGGCGCAGGCTGAAACTTAGCGCGATTTGACGAACGGGATACCAATTGCTTTTGGTGCGATGGATTTCGCCATCAAGCCCGCCAGCACGATCACGGTGACGACGTACGGCACCATCTGGATCAAGGAACCCGGGATGCGGCCAACGACCGGCAAGTCCACGCCTTCGATCTGGATCTGGATGGCGGCGAAGAAGCCGAACATCAGGCAGCCGAGGAAGGTGTAGACGGGACGCCAGTTGCCGAACACCATGGCCGTGAGGGCCAGGTAGCCGGCGCCGGCCGACATGTCGCGCAGGAAGAAGCCGCTTTGCACGATGGCAAGATACGCACCCGAGAACGAGCACAGGATGCCGGCCACCAGCATGGCCAGGTAGCGCGTCGCTTCCACGCTCACGCCGGCCGAGTCGGCCGCATGCGGGTTTTCGCCGCAGGCGCGCAGGCGCAGGCCGAAGCGTGTGTGGTACAGCAGCCAGTGCACGAGCGGGATCAGCAGGAACGCCACGTAGACGAGGATGGAATGGCCGCCGATCAAGTGGGCGTAGACCCAGCCGATGAACGGGATGTGCTCCACGTATTGCGTGCCCGGCAAGACGACGTCGAACAGGCGCGCCGAACCGAGGTCGGGCGTGCGGCCGCCTTGCTGGAAGAAGAATTGCGCCAGCACGAACGTCAGTCCGCTCATGGCGATGTTGATCGCCATGCCGGCCACCAGCTGGTTGCCCTTTTGCGTGATGCTGACGTAGGCCTGCAGCAGGGCCAGGGCGACGCAGACGAGCATGCCGGCGGCCATGCCGTAATACGGGTTTTGCGTCGTGTAGGCTACGGCGGCGGAAGCAAACGCGCTGGCCAGGATCTTGCCTTCCAGGCCGATGTCGATCATGCCGCTGCGTTCGGCGAACAGGCCGGCCATGGCGGCAAAAATCAGGACGGGCGCATTGCGCACGGTCGATACCAGGATGCTGGCGAATTGAAAGTCGTCGAGTGTCATGGTGTTAGCCTTTGGTGCGCTTGAGCAGGGCGGAAATGGCCGGTGCGTAGAAGTTTTCCATGGCGCCGCAGAACAGGATGATCAAGCCCTGGATGAAAATGAAGGTTTCGGTCGGGATATTCGGTTTTTCCAGCGACAGGTCGAAGCCACCCTGGATCAGCGCGCCGAACAGCACGGCCGACAGGAAGATGCCGACCGGATGCTGGCGGCCCATCAGGGCGATGGCGATGCCGATGAAACCGGCGCCGCCAACGAAGTTCAGCGACAGATAATGCGTCGAACCCATGATGGAATTGACGGAACCGAGGCCCGCCAGCGCGCCCGAGATCAGCATGACGATGATGATCATCTTGCTGATCGACACGCCCGCATAGTGGGCCGCATGCTTGTTCAAGCCCGTGGCGCGCAGCTTGAAGCCCCACGACGAGCGCCACACCATCACGCCGTAAATCACCAGTGCGGCGATCGCCAAAAGAAAACTGATGTTCAGCGGCGTGTCGCCCAAGGATGGGAACCAGGTGGAGAGGCGCGGCATTTCGCCGCTTTCCGCGAACACGCGGCTGGCCGTGTTCTGCTCGCCCGGCGGAATCAGATACTTCACGATAATGAAGTTCATCAGGCTGGCGGCGATGAAGTTGAACATGATGGTGGTCACCACGATGTGGCTGCCGCGCTTGGCTTGCAGGTAGCCGGGCAGGAAACCCCACAGCGCGCCGAACAGGGCCGCGCCGATCATGGCCGCCGGTATCAATAGCCAGGCGGGCAGGGTCTGGTCGAAGGCCAGCATGGCCACCGTCAAGCCCAGGCCGCCGATATACATCTGGCCTTCGGAACCGATATTGAACAGCCCGGCCTGCATTGCCACGGAGACCGACAGGCCCGTGAAAATGAAGGTGCTGGCGTAGAACAGGGTGTAGCTCAAGCCTTCCGGATTGAGGATGGCGCTGTGGACGAGGATGGACAGCGATTCGGCCGGGTCTTCGCCCAGCATATAAATGACCAGGGCTGCGACCAGCAAGGCCGACAGCAGGTTTAACATGGGCATGACAAAGGCTGTCGCCCAGCGTGGCAAGTCGTTATTCATGATTTATGCATTCCCCCCATCAACAGACCGATGCGGGTGGTATCGAATTCTTCAATTTTCAGTTCGCCGGTGATGCGTCCGCCGCACATGACGAGGATGCGGTCGGCCAGCGCCCGCACTTCTTCCAGTTCGACGGACACCAGCAGGATCGCCACGCCTGCGTCGCGCAGGGCCAGCAATTGCGTATGGATGCTTTCGATGGTGCCGATGTCGACGCCGCGCGTGGGCTGGCCCACCAGCATCAGTTTCGGCTTGGCCAGCACTTCGCGCGCGATCACCACCTTTTGCTGGTTACCGCCCGACAGCAAGCCGATGCGCAGGTCCGGATTGGCCGGACGCACGTCGAACGTCTTCAGCAGTTCCGCGCAACGCGCGCCGATGGCCTTGAAGTTGAACAGGCCCCAGCGGTTTTTCAGGTGGTCCTGGTAACCGAGGATGGTGTTTTGCATGACGGAGAAATTCTTTACCACGCCGTCGCGCAAGCGGTCTTCCGGAATGTGGGCGATGCCCAGGTCGCGGAAGGCCAGCGGCAAGCCGTCGGCATCGTGGCGCTTGGCAAACGGCAAGTCCTTGTCGAGAAAACGCAGCTTGCCCGACGTCGGCAAGCGCATGCCGGACAGAATTTCCAGCAACTCGCTCTGGCCATTGCCCGACACGCCCGCGATGGCGACGATTTCGCCGGCGCGCAAGTTGAAACCTATGTCGGCCAGCAATTTGACTTGCTGATCGTCGGCCAATTGCAAGCCGTCCACTTCCAGCACCGTGGCGCCCGGATTGTACGGTGCACGGGGCAAGTGGCTCTGGATGGGGCGGCCGACCATCATGTTGGCCAGTTCCTCTTTCGAGGTGTCGGCGGTCGCCACGGCGCCCACCACCGTGCCGCCGCGCATGACGGTGACGTTGTCGGTGATTTCCAGGATCTCTTGCAGCTTGTGCGTGATCAGGATGATGGTCTTGCCCTGCTCCTTGAACAGGCGCAGGATTTCAAACAGCGAGGCCGTTTCCTGGGCCGTCAGCACGGCCGTCGGCTCATCGAGAATCAGGATATTGGCGCTGCGGTAAATCTGCTTGAGGATTTCCACGCGCTGCTGCGCGCCGACGGACAAGTCCTCGATCTTCGCCAGCGGGTCGACGTCGAGGCGGTAGCGCGCGCAAATTTCGCGCAATTTCGCTTCCGCTTCCGTGCGGTGGCTGGCCAGGCGAAAACCGCCTTCCGTGCCCAGCATGATATTGTCGAGGACGGTGAAGTTCTCGACCAGCATGAAGTGCTGGTGCACCATGCCGATGCCGAGATTGATCGCTTCCTGGCTGTTGCGGATAGGCTGTACTTTCCCGTCTAGCAGGATTTCCCCGCCGTCGGCACGGTAATACCCGTACAGGATGCTCATCAAGGTCGATTTGCCGGCGCCATTTTCCCCCACCAGGCCATGGATACTGCCCTTGGCGATGGAGAAGCTGACGTCGGCGTTCGCCTTCACATGTCCAAAATGCTTGGAAATGCTGCGAAATTCTACTGCTGGCTGCATAGGTTCATAACTGGATAGTTTCATGGAAACGCGCCGCGCGGAGACTGGCCCCGGCGGCGCGCTAAAAGATACGGAGAAAAATTAAACCGGGCAGCTGCTGCCGACGCGGTAATCGATCACTTTGATCTTGCCATCGATAATGTCCTTACGCGCACCCAACACGCGCTTTTCGATTTCCGGCGTAATCAGCTTGCGGTTGTTTGCGTCGAGCGCCCAATCCACGCCGCCTTCTTTCAAGCCTTTATAGCTGACGCCGCCCTTCCAGGTGCCGTTCTTGACTTGCATGAAGCTGTCGTAGACCGTGTTGTCGACGCGCTTGACCATCGAGGTCAGGATGCTGCCTGGATACAGATGATTCTGGTTCGAATCGACGCCGATGGCCAGCTTGCCTTTTTCCTTGGCCATTTGCAGGGTGCCCATGCCGCTGCCGCCAGCGACGGCGAAGACGACATCGACGCCGCGCTCGAATTGCGAGCGGGCCAGTTCGCCGCCCTTGGCCGGGTCATTCCAGGCGCCGGACGTGGTGCCGACCATGTTTTGCGTGATTTCCATCTTCGGATTGACGGCCTTCGCGCCTTGCGCGTAGCCGCAGGCGAAGTTGCGGATCAGGGGAATATCGATGCCGCCGATGAAGCCGACTTTCTTGCTCTTGCTGGCCATGGCCGCCGCCACGCCCACCAGGTAGGAGCCTTCTTCTTCCTTGAAGACAACGGAATTGACGTTGCTGCCGGCGGCCTGGCCGTCGATCAGCACGAATTTCACGTTCGGGAATTCCTTGGCGACCTTTTGCACGGCTTGCGTTTGCGCAAAGCCGATGGCGGCGATCATGTCGAGTTTCTTGCGGGCCAGGCCGCGCATGACTTGCTCGGCTTGCGTATCGCTCGATGCCTGTACTTCGATGAAGGAAATGCCCGTGTCTTTTTTGAAGCGCGATGCGCCTTCGAAAGCGGATTGGTTGAACGACTTGTCGAACTTGCCGCCCGCGTCATACACGACACCCAGTTTTGGGGTAGCCGCGGACGCTTGAGCAGTCAGAAATACGGCTGCGATCGTCAAACTAAATTGTGTAAGTTTCATGAATTGGCTCCTGGAAGATCGATATTGTATATTTTTTATAGGTGAAACATATAATTTGGGGCCGATTTAGCCTGTTTTTGATGCACGAGGTGATAATTCCTTATCAACATTGCACTGTATTGCACAAGATCATTGCTGACCTCGTGTGCTTTCATGTCGTCAGTGTGATGCTCATGCAACAGTCGCGCCCCGTCTCTTTTATAGGTACAACATCGAATGGGGCTGCCGGAGCGGGCTGGGATGCGCCGTCAGATGACGGGCAGGGCAAGCACGGAACCGGCGCCGCGATGGGCGTCCGAATCACTATGCATCATGCCAGATATGTATGACAAATACGTTTTTGTTTATGTATTTATATGCACTGCATATAAATAGGTTTTAAGAACGCATAACAAAACCGTAGCGAGCGGCAGTGAGTTGTGGTCGAGAAGCGGAGCTGTGCGAATGCACAGTGAGCATCGGAGGCCGCAAATCGCGACGCGCAGTAGGTTTTGTTCGCGTTCTCAGGCAGCCGGGGGATTGAGGATATTCAGGAAGGCCCGCACGACGGGAGCGTCGTCGAGTGTCGTGTAGCTGATGTACAGATTCGCCGACGGGGGATTCGTCTTGATCGGCAGAAACACGACGCCGGGCCAGCCGATGCGGCTTGTCGTTTCCGGCACCAGGGTCACGCCCAGGCCCGCGCCCACCATGGCCAGCAGGGTTTGCGGTTCGCTCGCTTCCTGGAAAATCACGGGTTCGAAACCGGCGTTGATGCAGCATTGCACCAGGTAGCGGGGAAACGCGGATTTGTCGAGGTTCAGGGTCAGCATCGGCTCTTCGGCGATGTCGATCAGTTCGATGGACGTGTTTTTCGCCAGCGGATGGTGTTCATTGACGGCCACGCAGACGTTTTCGCGGAAGCACAGTTCCTGGCGCAGATTATCGTGACGCAAGTCGTCGTCGTTGAGCTTGGGTTCGCGCCAGAAGCCCACGTCGATCTGCTTGGCGCGCAAGGCTTCGTATTGCACCGTGGGACCGAATTCATGGATGGTCCAGGTGACGCGGGGAAATTTGGTCTGGAATTCTTCCAGCAAACTGGGGATAGGGCCCCACATGGCCGAGCCGACGATGCCCACGCGTAAGCGGCCCACTTCGCCGCGGTCGATCTGGCGGATGGTGTCGATGGTCATGCGCATCTTGGCCAGCAGGTCGGCTGCTTCGTTCATCAGCGCCTTGCCCGCCACGGTCAGCTCGAAGGTGCGCGTGGTACGGGCAAACAGGCGTACGCCCAGTTCGCTTTCCAGTTTCATGATCTGCTGGCTCAGGGGCGGCTGCGAGATATGCAGGCGCTCGGCGGCGCGGCTGAAGCTTTTCTCCTCGGCAACGGCAAGAAAATACTTTAACTGTTTCAGATCGATGGACATGCTTTCCTTGCGTTGCGTGTTGCTAGGCGATGGAACGGCGCGCAGACCCGTGAAGGTGCGCGCGCTTTCTTTACAGCAGTCCTATTATCGTGCCACGACCGCCTGCATGGCAATGGCCAGTGCCGTGCCGACTTGCGCATTGTGCTTGACGAGGGCGATATTCGTCGCCAGGCTGCGGCCATCCGTCAGCTGCTTGATGCGCGAGAGCAGGAATGGCGTGACTTGCTTGCCTTTCACACCGCCCGCGTCCGCTTCCTGCAGCGCTTGCGCGGTGATGGCATCGATCTCTTCCTTGGGCATCGCTTGCGCGGCCGGCACGGGGTTGCTGACGACCACGCCGCCTGTCAAGCCCAGCTGCCACTTGGTGCCGATGAACGCGGCTTGTTCGGCGGCCGTATCGAGGCGGAAATCGGCCTTGAAGCCGCTTTCGCGCGTGAAGAAGGCAGGAAAACCTTCCTGGCCCACGCTGATGACGGGCACGCCATGCGTTTCCAGGTATTCCAGGGTCAGGCCGATGTCGAGGATGGATTTGACGCCCGCGCAGACGACGGCCACCGACGTTTGTGCCAGTTCCTGCAAGTCGGCGGAAATATCGAAGCTCGTTTCCGCGCCGCGGTGCACGCCGCCGATGCCGCCCGTGACGAACACGGCAATACCGGCCAGTTCCGCGCAGATCATGGTGGCGGCCACGGTGGTGGCGCCCAGCTTGCCTTGCGACAGGACGAACGGCAAGTCGCGGCGGCTGACCTTCATGGCGTCGGGCGAGGTGCCCAGCAATTCCAGCTGCTCGGGCGACAGGCCCACGCAGATTTTGCCGCCGATGATGGCGATGGTGGCCGGCACGGCGCCGCCGTCACGGATGATCTGTTCCACTTCGCGCGCCATTTCCACGTTTTGCGGATACGGCATGCCGTGCGAAATGATGGTCGATTCCAGCGCCACGATGGCCTTGCCGGCGGCGCGCGCGTCGAGCACTTCTTGCGAGAACAAGAGGAAATTCTGTAATTGGGTCATGTCAGTCCTGTTGAAAGAGGGTAGGTGGGGGCGGCGCCAGATCGGCGTCGTCAATGTTGTCGAGTGCGCCAGCGGAAATCTGGGGCGAGACGGTGGCGGCCGATTCCAGGGTCATGGCGGCCAGCTTCAGGCCGCGCCGGCAGGCCAGTTTCAAATCGCTGCTGTCGTGGTATAGCGACCAGCAGACGGCGGCGGAAAACGCGTCGCCGGCGCCCGTCACATCGACGGCGTCCACTTCGCGCGCGGCCAGGTGGACGATGGGGGCGTCCAGGCTGTCGCCATCCGTGAAGTACACGCCTTCGCCGCCGCAGGTGACGATCACCTGGCGCGCGCCCTGGCGCTGCACTTCGCGGCAGGCGGCGCGCAGATCGGTTGCCGTGGGCAAGGCCCGCGCCACGCGCGTTTCCAGTTCACCACGGTTGAGGATCAGCAAGTGCAAGCCCGACAGGTCTTGCGGCAAGTGCGCCATCTTCGGCTGCGAGACGGCGACGATGACGAGCGGCGTCGCGTGAGCCCCATCCTGGCGGGCATCGGCCAGCAGGGCCTGCACGCTGTCGTGGCCCAGGTTCAGGTCGCAGACGGTGAGGGCGGCGGCGGCGCGCTGCGGCTGGCGGCTATGCAAAAAGGCGGGCGTCAGCTGTTCATACAGTTGCATGTTGGCCATCGCCAGCAGCATTTCGCCATGTTCGTCGAGCACGGCCGTGTAGGTGCCGCTGCTGGTATTGCTTAGATGCAAGCTGCCGCGCATGTCGATGCCCGCGTCTTCCGCGTGCGTCTGCAGGGCGTGGCCGGCCGCATCGTCGCCCAGCGCCGTCAGCAGGGCGACGGGGATCGACAAGCGGGCCAGGTTTTCCGCGATGTTGCGGCCTACGCCGCCAAACACTTCTTCCGAACGCACGGGATTCGAGGTGCCCATCTGCAGGGTCGCCAAGGTGCGCATCTTGCGGTCGAGGTTGGCGGCGCCGATGCACAGCACGGGACGGCTGTCGGGCAGCACATAGGCGCGTCCCAGCAGGCGGCGCTCGCGGATCAATCCGGCGATGTGGCCGGCGACGGCCGAGCGCGACAAGCCTAGTTCGCTCGCCAGGTCTTGCTGCGAGATGAAGGGGTTGTTGCGGATCAGCGTGTACAACTGGTCTTTTTTATTGGTATCGGTCACAGGGTTTTCGCTGGGGTTTAAACATTTGTCTGAAACTGTAAACATTTGTCCGATCGGTGTCAAGCTCGTGTCAAGCGTGCATGAAAAACCTTCGTATGGAGCTTGTATGCATGCATTTTCCAGGGATGGCAGGCTGAGGCTAGCCTCGACTATAATGTCGGCCATTTATATTTGAATTGTATAAATGGGCAAGAAAAATGGTATTTGCCATACATATTCCGTTTGATGCATAGTGGCGGCAAATAGAGGCAATACGCATTTCGATATACCTGTAACACCATACATACCCGATACCTGGGCGCGATATTTTGCCTATACCGCCGCGCAGGCAGCAACCAATCACCATTAGTCAATCAGAGGATAACCATGTCGAACAACACCCCTTTCCACGCCGCCGAAATCATCCGTGCCCGCGCTCCTGAAAATTTCAAGCCGCGCGTGGCGATGATCCTCGGCTCCGGCCTGGGTGTGTTGGCCGAGCAGATGACGGACGCCGTCAGCATCAGCTTTGACGAATTGCCGGGCTTCCCGATCAGCACCGTGCACGGCCATGCCGGCGAACTGGTGATCGGCACCCTGTCGGGCGTCGCCGTCGTCTGCATGAAGGGCCGTGGCCACTTCTACGAAGGCTATGGCATGGGCGTGATGACGAGCGCCATCCGCACCCTGAAACTGCTGGGCTGCGAAATGCTGTTCGTCACCAACGCCGCCGGTTCCCTGCGCCCTGAAGTGGACGCCGGCAGCCTGGTGGCCATCAGCGACCATATCAACCTGCTGCCAGGCACGCCGATGGTCGGCCCGAACGACGACCGCTTCGGCCCGCGCTTCTTCAGCATGGCCAACGCCTACGATGCGGATCTGCGCAATCTGGTCAAGGACACGGCTGCCGCGAACGGCATCACCCTGCACGAAGGCGTGTTCGTCGCCTACCCTGGCCCGAACTTCGAGACGGCCGCTGAAATCCGCATGATGGCCCGTCTGGGCGCCGACACGGTCGGCATGTCCGTGGTGCCGGAAGTGGTGTCGGCCCGTCATTGCGACCTGAAAGTGGTGGGTGTGTCCGTTATCACCAACCTGGCCGAAGGCATGTCGCCATTCGCCCTGTCGCACGAACAAACCCTGAAGTACGCGGCCATCGGCGCGAAAGACCTGGTCAAGCTGATCCTGGCTTTCCTGGCCACCGTGGCCGCCAAACCGCAAGCCTAAGCACTTTTCTTGACGCAGTAGCGGCGCGCCACTTAGCGGCGCTGCCGCGCGGCAGGCCGGGAAAATCCGGCCTACACTGTTCGCATCATCTTCGCATCACTCCATAAAGCGAGCCTTATCATGTCACGCGCATTTATCCTCCTGCTTGATTCTTTCGGCCTTGGCGCGACGCCAGACGCCGCCAAGTATGGCGACGCAGGTGCCAATACCTTTGGCCACATTGCCAGCACTGTCGCCAAAAGCGGCAAGACCTTGAAACTCCCGAACATGGAACGCCTGGGACTGGGCGCCGCGGCGCACCTGGCCAGCGGCGAATGGGCCACGGGCTTCGACCAGCGCGACGGCTTTACCGGTGCCTACGGCGCGGCGCGCGAGCGCTCCACCGGCAAGGACACGCAGAGCGGCCACTGGGAAATCGCCGGCGTGCCCGTCGAATTCGACTGGGGATATTTCCCCCGCACGACGCCGTCGTTCCCGGCCGACCTGACCGACAAGCTCAAGGCCATGTCCGGCGTGCCGGGCTTCCTCGGCGACTGCCATGCCTCGGGCACGGACATCATCAACAAGCATGGCGACGAGCACGTCGCCACCGGCAAGCTGATTATCTATACGTCGGGCGACTCGGTGATGCAGATCGCCGCGCACGAAGAATCGTTCGGCCTCGAGCGCCTGTACGCAGTGTGCGAAATGGCCTTCAAGCTGGTCGAGCCGTACAACATCGGCCGCGTCATTGCCCGTCCGTTCACGGGCAGCAATGGCAACTACACGCGCACGTCCAACCGTCACGACTACGCCGTCGCACCACCCGCGCCGACCCTGCTCGACCACGTCAAGAATGCGGGCGGCGAAGTCGTCGGCCTGGGCAAGATCAGCGACATTTTCGCTACCCAGGGCATCTCCAGAGTCGTCAAGGGCGTCGACAACATGGCGCTGTTCGAAGCGCTGTTGAAGACGGCCGATGAAGTGCAGGACAAGTCGCTCACCTTCGTGAACTTCGTCGATTTCGACCAGGCGTTCGGCCACCGCCGCAACGTCGAGGGCTATGCCGACGCGTTGCGCGAAATGGATGCGCGCCTGCCGGAATTCATGGCCAAGCTCAAGGAGGGCGACCTGGTCGTGATCACCGCCGACCATGGCTGTGACCCCACCTGGCATGGCTCCGACCACACCCGCGAACACATACCGATGATCTTCTTCGGCCCCGGCGTCGCCCCGCGCGCACTGGGCATTTCCGAGACCTTCTCCGATATTGGCCAAACCCTCGCCAAACACCTTGGCGTACCACCACTTGCTAATGGAACCAGCTTGTTATGACACTCATGCATCCCGAATTCAAGCGTAACGAGGCCGTTGGCCTCGACCTGGGCTGGATCAACCAGATCCGCGTCAACCGCGCCGCGACAGACCGCCGCGCGGCCAGCCTGGCAAACCGCCGTACCGTGAAAAAGGAATACCAGGCCGCCTGGCTGGTGAAAGCCATCCAGATGATCGACCTGACCACCCTGGGCGGCGACGATACGCCGGGCAGAGTCGAACGCCTGTGCATGAAGGCCATGCGCCCGCTGCGCGCCGACCTGATGGAGGCACTGGGCCTGACTGACTTGAGCACCGGCGCCGTGTGCGTGTACCACGAGATGATCCAGCCGGCCGTGAAAGTCATCCAGGGCCGCTTGCCCATCGCCGCCGTATCGACGGGTTTCCCGGCCGGCCTGACGAGCATGGAAACGAAGCTGCGCGAGATCGAGCTGTCGGTCGCCGCCGGCGCTTCCGAGATCGATATCGTCATCACGCGCCAGCACGTCCTGAATGGCAACTGGCAAGTGCTGTACGACGAAATGCTCGCTTACCGCAAGGCGTGCGGCGAAGCGCACGTGAAGGCGATTCTCGCCACGGGCGACTTGCTGACCATGGAAAACGTGGCCAAGGCATCGTGGGTCTGCATGATGGCCGGCGCCGATTTCATCAAGACTTCCACCGGTAAAGAGGGCGTGAACGCCACCATTCCCGTGGCCCTGACGATGGTGCGCACGATCCGCGAATACCACGAGCAGACGGGCTTCCAGGTGGGCTTCAAGCCGGCCGGCGGCGTCAGCTCGGCCAAGAGCGCGCTGCAATACCTGACCCTGATGAAGGAAGAGCTGGGCAACGAATGGCTGCAGCCGCACCTGTTCCGCATCGGCGCTTCCAGCCTGCTGACCGACATCGAGCGCCAGCTCGAGCACTACGTCACCGGCAGCTACTCGGCCAATCATCGTCACGCACAACCTTAAAGAACAATCGTCATGCCAACAATTAACGAGATTCTCAATACTATGGACTACGGCCCTGCTCCCGAAAGTCAAAAAGAAGCGCAGGCGTGGCTCGATGGCCACCAGCGCACATTCGGTTTGTTCATCGACAATGCCTGGAGCGCGCCAGCGGAACTGTTCGCCTCGACCAATCCTGCCGACGGCACGCAGCTGGCCGAACTGACGCAAGCGACCGACGCCGACGTGGAACGCGCCGTCGACGCGGCGCGCCGCGCGCTGCCCGTATGGCAGGGCATGGGCGGCCACGGCCGCGCGAAAGTCATGTACGCACTGGCCCGTTTGCTGCAAAAGCATTCGCGCCTGTTCGCCGTGCTGGAAACCCTGGACAACGGCAAGACCATCCGCGAGACGCGCGATATCGACCTGCCGCTGGCCGCGCGCCATTTCTACCATCACGCCGGCTGGGCGCAGCTGCAGTCGGAAGAGTTCGCCGACTACCGCGCCGTGGGCGTGGTAGGCCAGATCGTGCCGTGGAATTTCCCCCTGCTGATGCTGTCGTGGAAAATCGCTCCGGCCCTGGCCGCCGGTAACACGGTCGTCTTCAAGCCGGCAGAATTCACATCGCTGACCGCCATGCTGTTCGCCGAATTGTGTGTGCAGGCGGGCGTGCCGGCCGGCGTCGTCAATATCGTCACCGGCGACGGCCGCGTGGGCTCGGCCATCGTCAACCATCCTGGCGTCGACAAGATCGCGTTTACGGGTTCGACCGAAGTGGGCCGTTTGATCCGCGAAGCGACGGCCGGCAGCGGCAAGAAGCTGTCGCTCGAATTGGGTGGCAAGTCGCCGTTCATCGTCTTTGAAGACGCGGACCTCGATGGCGCCGTGGAAGGCCTGGTCGATTCGATCTGGTTCAACCAGGGACAAGTGTGCTGCGCCGGTTCGCGCCTGCTGGTGCAGGAATCGGTCCAGGAACGCTTCCTGAACAAGGTGCGCGCGCGCATGGAAAACCTGCGCCTCGGCTCGCCCCTGGACAAGTCGATGGACGTGGGGGCGCTGGTCGACCCCGTGCAGCGCCAGCGCATCGCCGCGCTCGTCGATTCGGCCCGCGCCGAAGGCTGCGACGTGTGGCAACCGGCGTGCGAACTGCCGGCTGACGGTTCGTGGTTCCCGCCGACCCTGATCACGGGCGCGTCGACCTCGGCCGCCGTGGCGCAGGCTGAAATCTTCGGCCCCGTGCTGGTGGCCATGAGCTTCCGCACGCCGCCCGAAGCGGTGCAGCTGGCGAACAACACGGTGTACGGCCTGGCCGCCAGCGTGTGGACCGAGTCGATCAGCCTGGCCCTCGATATCGCTCCCGCCATCAAGGCTGGCGTGGTGTGGATCAACAGCGCGAACCAGTTCGATGCGGCGTGCGGCTTCGGCGGCTACCGCGAATCGGGCTTCGGCCGTGAAGGCGGCCGCGAAGGCATGCTGGAATACATGACGGCCCTGGCCGAAGATGCGCGTCCGGCCCTGCCGGTGGTGGAAGCGAAAGCCAAGGCCAACGTGAAGCCGGCGCCAGCCGATCCATTCGCCATCGACCGCACGGCCAAGATGTACATCGGCGGCAAGCAGGCGCGCCCTGACAGCGCTTACAGCGCGCCCGTCTTCGGCGCGAATGGCGCCCTGCTGGCCGAAGTGGGCGTGGGCAGCCGCAAGGACATCCGCAACGCCGTCGAAGCGGCCCATAAAGCGTCCGGCTGGACCAGCGCCACGGCGCACAACCGCGCGCAAGTGCTGTACTACATCGCTGAAAACCTGGCAGCGCGCGCCGACGAATTCGCCGCCCGCATCGCCGCCATGACGGGCAGTAAAAATCCCGAGAAGGAAGTGCAGGCCTCGATCGAACGCCTGTTCTACTACGCCGCCTGGGCCGACAAGTACGACGGCCTGGCGCACCAGCCGCCAACCAAGGGCATCACCGTGGCGCTGAACGAAGCGGTTGGCGTGATCGGCATCGTCTGCCCGAATGAAGCGCCGTTACTCGGCTTCATTTCGCTCGTCGCCCCGGCCATCGCGCTGGGCAACCGCGTGGTGGTGGTGCCGTCGGAAGCGCATCCGCTCTCCGCGCTGGACCTGTACCAGGTGTTCGACACGTCCGACCTGCCTGGCGGCGTCGTCAATATCATCAGCGGCAACGCCGATGAACTGGCGCGCACCCTGGCCACGCACGCCGACATCGACGCCGTCTGGCGCCATGACGGATCCGCCGAAGGCTGTGCGGAAGTCGAGCGCCTGTCGGCCGGCACCCTGAAGCGCACCTGGGTCGGTGGCGCCAAGGGCCGCGACTGGTACAGCGCCGCCCAAAGCGGTGGCCGCGCCGTGCTCGCGCATGCGTCGCAAGTGAAAAACGTGTGGATTCCTTACGGCGTCTAAGTTTGTAAAGCAGGATAGTGGGGCCGGTTCTTCCGCGCAGCGATGCGCGGGGGCGCCGGCCCCAAGTTGCTTTCGCCAGCAAGGCGTGTAGGTCGGATTAGCCCGCAGGGCGTAATCCGACAAGGCCGCTGGATCGACATCAGCATTTGAATAGGACATCGGGAGCTATCATGTTTCTAACTCAGGAAATCATTCGCAAGAAGCGCGACAAGGGCGTATTGAGCGCCGAGGAAATCCAGTTTTTCGTGCGCGGCATCACTGACGGCAGCGTCAGCGAAGGGCAGATCGCGGCGCTGGGCATGGCCGTCTATTTCAACGACATGAACATGGACGAGCGCGTGGCGTTCACCCTGGCCATGCGCGATTCCGGCCATGTGCTGGACTGGCGCTCGCTGAACCTGCCTGGCCCCATCGTCGACAAGCATTCGACGGGCGGCGTGGGCGATGTGGTCTCCCTGCTGCTGGGCCCCATGGTCGCCGCGTGCGGCGGCTACGTGCCGATGATCTCGGGCCGCGGCCTGGGCCACACGGGCGGCACGCTCGACAAGTTCGACGCCATTCCCGGCTACTGCACGGTGCCGGACAATGCATTGTTCCGCAAGGTGGTGCAGGATATCGGCGTGGCCATCATCGGCCAGACGGCGCAGCTGGCGCCGGCCGACAAGCGTTTCTACAGCATCCGCGACGTCACGGCCACGGTGGAATCGGTGGCCATGATCACTGGCTCCATCCTGTCGAAGAAACTGTCGGCCGGGCTGGACGCGCTGGTGATGGACGTGAAAGTGGGTTCGGGCGCCTTCATGCCGACCTACGACAAGTCGGTGGAACTGGCCGAGAGCATCGTCGCCGTCGGCAATGGCGCGGGCATGCAGACGTCGGCCATTCTGACGGACATGAACGAGTCGCTGGCGCCGTACGCGGGCAATGCGCTGGAAGTGCGCGGCGCCATGGATTACCTGACGGGTCGTTCGCGTCCCGCGCGCCTGCATGAAGTCACGCTGGCGCTGTGCGCCGAGATGCTGGTGCTGGGCGGCCTGGCCGCCACCGAAGAGGAAGCACGCGTGAAACTGATGGCGGCCCTCGATGCGGGCGAGGCGGCCGAGCGCTTTGCGCGCATGGTGTCGGCCCTGGGCGGCCCGGCCGACCTGGTCGAACATCCGGACAAGCACCTGGAACAGGCGCCGTTCATCGTGCCGGCACCGGCGCTGTCGGCCGGCTTTGCCAACGTGCGCGATTGCCGCGCCATCGGCCTGGCCGTCGTGGCCCTCGGTGGTGGCCGCCGCCGTCCGACGGACAGCATTGATTTCGCCGTCGGCCTGACGGACTTGGTTGGCCTGGGCGAGCCAGTGTCCGTGGGCCAGCCGCTGGCCATGGTGCACGCGCGCACGGCAGCGGCGGCGCAGCAAGCCGTCAGGGAAATCCAGGAAGCGTATGCCATCAGCGCGGTGGCGTTGACGGGCAATCCCGTGATTTATCGTACGATACGACCTTAAACTAAACCCAGAAGCAAAGTCTGGGGTCGTACCCTCAGGGTACGACCCCGGCATCTTGCTGCTGGGGTTGAAAAGAAAAATCAAATGAACAACCAAGAACTGATCGCCGAAGCCAATGCCGGCCGTGAACTGGCCTACGCGCCATACTCGCGCTTTAAAGTGGGCGCGGCGCTGCTGTGCAAGGATGGCCGCGTCTTCCGTGGCTGTAACGTGGAAAACGCCGCCTATGGCCTGTGCAACTGCGCCGAGCGCACGGCGTTTTTCAGCGCCATCGCGCATGGCTGCAAGCCGGGCGACTTCGCCAAGCTGGCCGTCACGGGCGATACGGCCGAACCGATTTCGCCGTGCGGCGCCTGCCGCCAGGTGATCTTCGAGATGGGCGGCACCGACTTGCCGGTGATCCTGACGAACCTGAAAAACGATGTCATGGAAGTGACGGCGGGCTGGCTGCTGCCGCACGGCTTCGGCAATTCCGACCTGGACATGAAGTAACAGGATCCGCTTGAACAAGACGATAGACATCCAGGCCGCCGTGGCGATTGCCGCGGCCGAAGCCATGGCAGCGAAGACGCAGGGCACGTTCGGCGTGGGCGGCGTGCTGCTCGATGGCGCCGGCAACGTGCTGCAATCGATGCACAACAACGTCGTGCGCCAGGGCCTGGTGTTCGACCCCACGGCGCATGGCGAGCGCCAGCTGGTGGACTGGTACTTCGCCGAGCGGGCCAAGGGCGTGCCCTTGCCGCCGCCGGGCGAGCTGACCATCGTCACCTCGCTCGACCCGTGCTGCATGTGCACGGGGGCGATTCTGGCGGCCGGTTTCAACGTGGTGGTGGCCGCACCCGACGTCAAGGCGGGCATCAATTACGATGGCAGCGCCACGTTCACGGCCTTGCCGGCGCCATTGCGGGGGCAGGCGGGACGCAGCTTTTGCTATCCGGCCGTGCGCGGCGCCACCGAATATGCGCGGCTGCCGTCCGGCGCCGCGCCCAAATCTTTTTTCATCGGAAAGAGCATCCACGAGGCGACGCAGGCACTGTGCTCGCTCGTTTTCGAGTCGACATCGGCGCAGGTGATGCAGCTGCTGAACGCGGGCGACGACGTGCATTTGCGCGATCCGGCCACCTTGCCGTCCGAGCATGCCGTGGTGCGTGCCTTGCGCCGCCGCTATCCTGACGCCCTGACTTACCGCTGCGAGCCGCATGCGCCCGATGCGGGCCTGGCGCCATTTCTGCAGGCGGCCATGGAGCAGGATGCGCGCGATGGCGGCCAGGGCGACGCGGCCGCCTTGCTCGATTCCTTCGGCAACCTGCTGCTATGCATGCCGGGCAAGTTGAACCAGTCGGCCATCCGCACGCCGTTCATGGAATGCACGCGCCAGTACGCGCAGCTGCGCTTCGAATTGATGGCGAATGCCGAGCCGGCGCTGCAGGAAGAAATCAAAAGCTACCTGGGCCACTCCAAGCACGGCACCTTCGTGCTGGCCATCGGCCCGGACGACGGCGCCGCCAGTTTCATGACCCTGGGCGCCTACGGCTCCACCATGGAAGGGGCGCTGCCGGAGAATAATCCCGCGCAGTTCCAGTACGTGCGCCCGGCCATGGGGGAGGACGCGCTGCTGGCGCTGTGCGAGTCGATGCCGCCGCTGTACCGCAAGCTGATACGCATCCGGCCGCGCCAGGTGGCGAGCGAGGACTTGATCAGCGCACTGGCCTAGGTGTCATCGTCCGGCAGGTTTTTTAGCAAGAAGTCGCGCACGTTTTCACCGGCGATGCGGCGGATCTGCGCTTCCGACAGGCCAGCGTCGAGCAGCGCCTGCGTCAAGCGCGGCAAGCCGGCCGCATCGATGGCCGTGGTGACGGCGCCGTCGAAGTCCGAGCCATAGGCCACGTGTTCGGCGCCGATCAGTTTGACCGTGTACTTGATGGCGCGCGCGATGGACGCCACGTCCTTGCCGCAGACGGCCGTATTCCAGAAGCCGATACCCACCAGGCCACCCTGGGCGGCGATGCGTTTCAACTGTGCGTCGCTGAGGTTGCGGCCGTTGGCGCAAGTGCCGCGCACGCCCGTGTGCGACACCATCACGGGGCGTTTCGCCATCGTCAACACGTCGTCGATGGTGGCCGGCGAGGCGTGCGCCAGATCGACGATCATCTTGCGCTGCTCCATGGCGCGCAGCCATTGCTTGCCCAGCGGCGTCAGGCCGCCTTTCTTCAAACCATGCTGGGAGCCGGACAGTTCCGTATCGAAGAAATGCGTGGGCGCGGCCATGCGGTAGCCGGCCCGGTACAGGGTGTCCAGATTATCCAGCTTGCCTTCCAGCGCATGTGCGCCTTCCAAGGTCAGCCAGCCGGCCAGCAGGGCGGGGTCTTTTTCGCGCGCGGCGATGAAGCTGCGCAGCTGGGCGCGGCTGCCGATGACCCGGACCTTGCCATCGCTCTTGGCCGCTTGCTGGCGCAGCTCATCGGCCTGATAGGTGGCGCGCGCCAGCAGGCTGTTCCAGGTGGCGGGCGGCAAGCCTTGCGCCGCCACCAGCGCCCTGATGTTGTCCGTGTCGCTGCCATTGCGTTCGATATTCATCTTGCGCGGCGTCTTGGTGACGACGGAAAACGCTTGCAGCGCTACGTTGGCGCGCTGCAGGCGGGGGAAGTCGACATGCCCGCGCTGGCTGTCGCGGTTCAGATTGCGTTGCCACAGCAGGCTGTCGGCGTGCAGATCGGCGATCCACAGGCTCTCGTGCAGGGTTACAGTAGCTGCCGATGGCGCCTTGCCGGACGGGGGATGGACGCGGTTGAGATGTTCGTCGACGAGGACGGGAGCGGACAGGAAGCCGCCGATCAGCGCAAGGCTGGCAGCGGTGAGGGCACTGATAATCATTGTTCTCCGTTTTACCATGGATCGTAGGTGCCCAGGCTCCAGATATGGCCTTCCGGGTCGCGGCAGGTAAAGCCCCGTCCGCCGTAATCTTCATCCTTGATGTCGAGCACGATTTCGGCGCCCGCTTCGCGCGCGCTGCGGTAGACGGCATCGGCATCGCTGACGACCAGGTAGCAGCTTTGCGTGTTGGCGCCGCCGACGTCGCCGGGCAGTTTCATCAGGCGACCATAGTCGCTGTCGATGGCGGGCGCCACCATGACCATGCCATTGCCAAAGCTCAGTTGGGCATGGGCGACGCCACCGTTGCCGTCAGGCACGATCAATTGTTTTTCAAAACCGAGCGCCTTGCACAGCCATTCGATGGCGGCAGGCGCGTCGCGGTAGCGCAGGCAGGGAATGGTCGTCGCTGCTGTCGCTTTTGCTGTCGTGGTCATCAGAAAACTCCTATGGCTGTGGGGGAGTAGCTTCGATCATGGATCCTGCGTGGCGTTCCGTATCAATACCATCCATCGGGATGGGCTTGACGCCCGTCAGTGCTGCGCCCATCCATAGTGCCATAGAACCATCATTGCACTCTTGCCATGATACAAATTTTTATTGCGGCGACTGCTGCGAGCCCGGTACTTTTTCGTCTGCGCCGGCATCGTCGCCGTTGCTTGCCCATTTCAGCAGCATGACGAGGGCAAACAGCATGATGGCCAGCGGCAAGATGGTGATCAGGAACGCCAGGCCCAGGCAGCATACCAGCAGCATGGGCCAGGGCATGGCGCGCAAGGCGGCCATGCCCTGGCGCGTGTAAGCGCACAGCTCGTTCCAGAAAGCGCTGAAGGAAGTGCTGCCCGGTGCCGAATTGATGTCTTTCATGCCGTTCTCCTGTCGTGTGGGTGCCGCTGCCGTATGCATGCTGGCAATGAAGCCACTATAGGAAAAACCTTGCTGCCGCGCATCGCGTATGCGACGAATGGCAGGAATGGCGGAGCGAACGGCGACAGGCAGGGACAAACGGCTATTCGAATACCTTGAGTTTCAGCTGGAAACTGAGCGCGCCATACAGGCGGTCCTTGTAGGACGGCACGATGGCGATATTCACGCCCACGCGCTGGTATTCATAGCTGATGGTGGGGACGAGGGCCGGGAACCAGCCGCCATCGCGCATCTTCGGATAGCCGCTGAAGCCGCCAACGACGGCGCCGATGCGCAGCGGGCCCACCTTGATTGGCTGGTAGTACACGCCCAGGTAGTTCGAGTAGGCGCGGTCGCTATTGTAGAAGCGGCCAGCCGTGACCGACGCGACCGTGGAAAAGCGGTATTCGGCGCCCAGACCCGGATTGCTGTCGTTCAGGTTCTTGTCGCGTTGAAAGTGATACGAATAAAAGCCCGCGTTGAGCCAGGTTTCGCTGAGCGGCTGGTTGTCGATCATGTTAAACACATCGGCGTGCGCGCCGCAGGCATATGCCAGCATCAGTGCGCCTAGGGACAATCGTTTCATGCGTGCTTCATCCTTATGATTTCGTACTCTGTGGGCCGGCCTGGTCTGGCGCTGCCGCGATCGTATCACCAAGTTGGCTGCGCTTCTAAGCAATATTGAAAGTGCAGAACAGGCGGCTGTTTGCCCGTCTGTTCAAAGCGTCATCGGGACGGCTAACGCGTTCTCCGGGCGGCGATAGAAGAATGATTCTCATTGAGCAACTATGTTTTCATTATTGTTACAAAAGTTGTTGGTTTGCGACATATCAAAGTCAATGGATATGATATTCTTGCGTCAAGTTAATTTTCTTTTTGGAAATAAAATGTCAATCATGCCTAAATCATCATTCGTACTCGTTCTGTCGACCGTGTTTGCCGCCAGCGCCGCGCAAGCCGGTGTTGTCGATTTGGGCATCGGTGGCGCCAATTTATATTCCCTGAGCAACTTCAGCGCATCCGGCAGCGATGTCGAAGGCGGCGTGCTGGTGGCCGGCAATCTGACGGCATCGAACTATTCTGTCAATGACAAGAACAAGGACGCCTACGTCACGCACGGTAATACCGGCTATGCGCTGGTCGTTGGCGGCAACCTGAACTACAGCTCCGGTTCTATCAAGAACGGCAATTACTTTGTGGGCGGCAGCACGACGACGAGCAGCGTGGGCCTGAACACGGCGACCAAGACGACGGCGTCGCCCGTATCGTTTGCCTCGACCTCGGCCCAGCTGAAAAATACTTCGGCCTCACTGGCGAACGTGGCATCCACGGGAAGCAGCTCCGTGGCCTACGGCGGCATGACCCTGAAGGGCGGCACGGGCGGCGTGCAAGTGTTCGACCTGACTTCCGCAGCCCTGGGCGGGGTGAACAACTTCAAGTTCAGCAACCTGCACACGAACGACACCCTGATCCTCAATATCAGCGGCACGAATGTTAACCTGTCCGGCGGCTATGGCGATTTCAGCAAATACAATGTGCTGTACAACTTCTATGAAGCGCAGACGATCACCCTGAACGGCGTGGGCCTGTACGGCAGCGTCCTGGCGCCGCTGGCGACCATGGCCGGTGGTAACGGCCAGATCAACGGCGACGTGGTCGTGGGTAACTGGGCTTCGAACATCCAGGTCAACGCCAGCCACTCTTTCAACGCCACCAACGTGGCCGGTTATGTCTCGGCCGTGCCGGAACCGGAAACCTATGCGATGCTGCTGGCAGGCCTGGGCCTGGTTGGCTTCATGGCGCGCCGCCGCAAGAGCAAGACGGCAGCGTAACGTTCGCGCTGTTCGGGAAACCGCCTTCAAGGCGGTTTTTTTTCGCCTGCCGGCGGCATGGACACGGCCGCCAGCACCATGTGCGCGATCAGGATTTCCGCATCCTCGTAATCCTTGCGCGTGAGCTGCCTGCGTTCCAGCACCAGGGCCATCTGCGCCGAAAAATCCGCATACGATTGCGTCATGGCCCAGATGGCGAACATCAGGTGCGTGGCGTTGACGGGCGCGATCCTGCCGGCCGCGATCCACGCTTCAAAGACGGCGATATCCTTGCGCAGCAGGGGCACGACCCGGTCGCGTATCTGCGCGCCGTACAGCGGGGCGCCATTGATCACTTCCAGTGCATACACGCGCGAAGCCCATGGCTGTTCGCGCGAAAAACGCAGCTTGGCGCCGATATACGCGCGCAGCACGTCGCGCGGCTCGTCGTGTGCATTGGCCAGCATGTCCATGCGCGCCAGCCAGTCGTCGAGCACGTCGTCGAGCACGCGCTGGTACAGCAGCTGCTTGGACGGGAAGTAATACATGAGGTTTTGCTTCGACAGGCCGGCCCGCTCGGCGATCGTGGCGATCGACGCGCCTTCATAGCCGCTTTCCGCAAACGCGCGCACGGCTTGCTCGAGGATGTCCGCTTCCAGGCGGTCGCGGTTTTGCAGGCGCCGGCCGCCGGCATTTTTCACGAGAAGGGCAGGGGATTTGTCGCTGGCCATGGCGGTTTCTTTAGCGTGGGCGGATCGATTGCAGGAATGCCTGCAGCACGGGGGTATCGGTGTAGGCCACGTTGAAGCGGAACCACACCGTCTCGGGCACGCGCAGCATGAAAAATTCGTTCGGCGACAGCAGGATGCCCGCCTTCAAGGCCATGTCGGCGATGATCTTGCCATTCCATTCCGGCGTCTGCACGTCGGGCCAGCCGGCGCTGACGAACATGCCGCCGCGCGGACGCGCCACGGGCGCCATGCCCGCCTGTGCCAGGCAGTCGATGCTGCGCTCGCGGGCCGCATCGAGCTGCGCCACCAGCCGCTCCACCATGCGCTTGTAGGGCCGCGCGGAGATGGCATGGTAGACGGCGCGCTCGTTGATTTCCGACGTCGTCAACCCCGCCAGCATCTTCACGCGCACCAGTTCCGCCACCAGCGACGGCGAGGCGCAAATCGACCCCACGCGCAGCACGGGCGACAGGGTCTTGGAAAAACTGCCCACGCGGATCACGCGGCGCAAGCCGTCCATGGCCGCCAGCGACGCTTCGCCGCGCGCCGCCAGCTCGCGGTAGATATCGTCTTCCACCAGCCAGAAATCGAATTGCTCGGCCAGTGCCAGCAGGCGGTGCGTCTGCGCCTGGCTGAGCGAAGTGCCCAGCGGATTTTGCAGCACCGTGTTGACGAACATCAGCTTGGGCTGCGTGCGCGCGGCTTCGCTGGCCAGCGCATCGAGGTCGAGACCCGCCTCGCCGCGTGCAATGCCGACGGGGATGCAGCCGTGGTGGCGGATCAGCGACTGCAGATTGCTGTAGCCGGGGTCTTCCACCAGCACCGTGTCGCCCGGCTTGGTCAGGCTGCGCAGGATCAAGTCAAAAGCATGCGTGGCGCCATGCGTCAGCAAGACCTGGTCGGGCTCCACCTGGAACAGCTCTTCCGACAGGCTGCTGGCCAGGTGCTGGCGCAGCGAGGGAAAACCGAGCGGGTGGCCATAGCCGCGCAGGCGGCTGGCGGGTATGCGCATGGCCTGGCGCACGGCATCGAGCACGGTCGCCTCGCCATACATTTCGGGCGGCAGCCAGCCCGCGCCCACGGGCAGGGCGTCGGACACGCCCGAATACAGATCGGGCGTGAGGGCGTCGATGGCGGTGGGACTAGCGTGTACGGTGCTCTGTGGCGTCGCGGCGATATCGTGGCGCGCGACGAAATAGCCGGAACCGCGCCGCGACGACAGCAAGCCGAGGTTGACCAGGCGATCGTACGATTCGACGACGGTAAACGTCGACACGCCATTGCAGCGGGCGAACTGGCGCACGGACGGCATGCGCGTGCCGATGCGCAGGGCGCGGCTGCCCACCATGACGCTGATGGCGATGACGATCTGCTCGACCAGGCCGCCCTTCTTCTGGCGGTCGATGTCCAGCACGGGCCAGCCACTTGCTTGCTCGGGGGCATCGTCTGTGCTGTCGCTGTGCTTCACGGTGGCTCCTTTCTGCTCAAGTAACCCCCAATAAATTCTTGTGATTTCTGACTTTCATAACCGGCGCTCTGCAGCGTTGCCTGCTGCTAGCAGTGCTTACACTGCGCCGCAACAGGCGCCTTGCATAGCATCCGGTTCTGTTTGTCATAAATTCACAATAATTTCCCGGAGATTACTTAACACAAAAACTGTAGTGGTTTTTCGACCTGTACGGTTGGGATACTTTGCCGTTTGTGTATCTGTGCCATTGGGGATGGCCTGTCTATTATTACATCAGCTTTTTGCCAACTGGTAAATTATTTTACGCATCGTCAAAAACGATCCTGGCCCCGCGCCAGCCCATCCCAAGGAGAAGGTCATGAACGAAACAAGGCCGGAATCGATGTCGGCATTCTGGATGCCGTTTACGAATAACCGTGATTTCAAAGCCAACCCGCGCTTGCTGGTGTCGGCCGAAGGCATGTACTACAAGGACGTCGATGGCAACGCCATCCTCGATGGGACGGCCGGACTGTGGTGCGTGCCGTGCGGCCATGCGCAGCCGAAAATCGTCGGCGCCATCCGCGAGATGGTGGGCCAGCTGGACTTCGCGCCCACCTTCCAGATGGGCCATCCGGCCGCCTTCGAGCTGGCGGAAAAACTGATGGATTACACGGGGCATAAATTTGGCCACGTCTTCTACACCAACTCCGGCTCCGAGGCCGTCGACACGGCCTTGAAGATCGCGCTGGCCTACCACCGGGCGCGCGGCGAGGGCGCGCGCACGCGCCTGATCGGCCGTGAACGCGGTTACCACGGCGTGGGCTTCGGCGGCATTTCCGTGGGCGGCATCGGCGGCAACCGCAAGACCTTCGGCCCCTTGCTGCCGGGCGTGGACCACCTGCCGCACACGCACAACCTGGACAAGAATGCCTACACGGTGGGCGAGCCCGAATACGGCACCCATCTGGCCGATGAACTGGAACGCATCGTCGCCCTGCACGACGCGTCGACGATCGCCGCCGTCATCGTCGAACCGGTGGCCGGTTCCACGGGCGTGCTGATCCCGCCGAAAGGCTATCTGAAACGCTTGCGCGAACTGTGCACCAAGCACGGCATCCTGCTCATCTTCGATGAAGTCATCACGGGCTTCGGCCGCATGACGACGCCGTTCGCGGCTGATTATTTCGACGTCGAGCCGGACCTGATGACGACGGCCAAGGGCCTGACCAACGGCATGGTGCCGATGGGCGCCGTCTTCAGCAAAAAATACATCCACGACGCCTTCATGGATGCGCCAGCCGGCATCGAACTGTTCCACGGTTACACGTATTCCGGTCATCCGCTGGCCTGCGCCGCCTCGCTGGCGACCCTGCAAGTGTTCGAAGAACAGGACATCCTCGGCCACGCCAAAGCGATGCAGGCATATTGGAGCGACGCCGTGCATTCCCTGAAAGGCTTGCCGCACGTGATCGACTTGCGCAGCATCGGCCTGATCGCCGGCATCGAACTCGATCCCATCGCCGGCAAGCCCGGCACGCGCGCCTTCAACGCCTTCAAGCAGGCCTTCGCCGACGGCGTGCTGATACGCACGACGGGCGACATCATCGCCCTGTCGCCGCCGCTGGTGCTGGAAAAACAGCATGTCGACGAGTTGTTTGGCAAGCTGGCCAAGGTCCTCAAAAATCTCGATTGAACGGCAAACTCAAACAAAACCCGGGGTCAGACCCCCTCATCCATTAGCGTCGACTTTTGCGTTAGCGGCATTGAGGGTCTGACCCCAGCCTCTGCCCTTGGGGTTAAAAAGGAACACCATGACTGATCTCGACACCATCACCCACTACATTAACGGCGCCAAAGTCGACACCCAAAGTGGCCGCTATGGCGACGTCTACAACCCCGCCCTGGGCGAACCCGTGGCCAGGGTAGCGCTGGGCGCTGTGGAAGACGTCGACGCGGCAGTGCAGGCGGCGGCCGCCGCCTTTCCCTCGTGGTCGGCCACGCCGCCATTGACGCGTGCGCGTGTTCTGTTCCGCTATCTGCAGCTGTGCCAGCAGCATACGGACGAATTTGCCGCCATGCTCACGCGCGAGCATGGCAAGACCTTTGCCGATGCACAGGGCGAAGTGGCGCGCGGCATCGAGATGGTGGAATTTGCCGTCGGCATTCCGCAGCTGCTGAAAGGCGAATTCACGGACCAGATTTCGCGCGGCATCGACGCCTGGTCCATGCGCCAGGCACTCGGCGTGGTGGCCGGCATCACGCCATTCAATTTCCCCGTGATGGTGCCGATGTGGATGTTCCCCGTCGCCATCGCCTGCGGTAATACCTTCGTCTTGAAACCGTCCGAGCGCGATCCGTCGGCGTCCCTGCTGCACGCGAAACTGCTGAAAGAGGCGGGCTTGCCCGACGGCGTCTTCAACGTGGTACAGGGAGATAAAGTGACGGTCGACGCCCTGCTTGATCACCCTGTCGTGCAAGCGATCAGCTTTGTCGGCTCCACGCCAATCGCCGAATACATCTATGCGCGCGGCAGCGCCAGCGGCAAGCGCGTACAAGCCTTGGGCGGCGCGAAGAACCACATGGTGGTGATGCCCGACGCGGACATGGACATGACGGTCGATGCGCTGATCGGTGCGGCCTACGGTTCGGCGGGCGAGCGCTGCATGGCCATCTCCGTGGTGGTGGCGGTTGGCGACGCGGGCGACAAATTGATCGATGCACTGGCAACGCGCACGGCCGCACTGAAAGTGCGCGACGGTATGGAAGATGGTGCGGAAATGGGTCCCGTCGTGTCCCTGGCCGCCAAGCAGCGCATCGAAAAACTCATCGCCTCGGGTGTGGAGCAGGGGGCAACTCTCGTCGTCGATGGCCGCAACCATGTGGTGCCGGGCCGCGAGAACGGCTTCTTTGTCGGCGGCACTTTATTTGACCACGTGACGCGCGACATGAGCATCTACAAGGAAGAAATTTTCGGCCCCGTGCTGTGCGTGCTGCGCTGTCCTGACGTGGTGCACGCGGTGGAACTGATCAACGCCAACGAGTATGGCAACGGCGTGGCCATCTACACGCGCGATGGCGGCGTGGCGCGCGAATTCGTGCGCCAGATCCAGGTCGGCATGGTGGGCGTCAACATTCCCTTGCCCGTGCCGATGGCCTTCAACAGTTTCGGCGGCTGGAAGCGCAGCATGTTCGGCGACCACCACGCGTATGGGCCCGAAGGCGTGCGTTTCTACACGCGCCACAAGGCCGTGATGCAGCGCTGGCCGAACACGGCAAGCGCTGGTGTGGAATTTGCTTTTCCCCAGATGAAGTAAGGGTTTCAAATCACAAGCCGGCCGCACATAACAAGAGGAATACGCGATGATCGAGTCTTTGAACTATTTGCCCCATCCCGCCCTGCCCAACGAGGAACTGGCGGGCCATTTCAAGGACCTGGCGCCGCCGCTCACGGCGCGCCAGGCCGCCATCGAAAGCGCCCGCTGCCTGTATTGCTACGACGCGCCGTGCAGCCGCATCTGTCCGTCGGAAATCGACGTGGCCAGCTTCATCCGCAATATCCACGACAAGAACATCAACGGCGCCGCCGCCGGCATCCTGAAACAGAACATCCTGGGTGGCAGCTGCGCCAGGGTCTGCCCGACGGAAATCCTCTGCGAAGACGTCTGCGTGCGCAACCACGACGCGGAAGGCCAGCCCGTCAAGATCGGCCTCTTGCAGCGCTACGCCGTCGACCACATGCATTTTGCACAGCACCCTTTCAAGCGGGCGGCCGCCACGGGCAAGACCGTTGCCATTGTCGGCGCGGGCCCTGCCGGCCTGTCGTGTGCGCACCGCCTGGCCATGCTGGGCCACGACGTGGTGATCTTTGAAAAGGAAGACAAGGCAGGTGGCCTCAATGAATACGGCATCGCCAAGTACAAGCTGACGGACGATTTCGCGCAAAAGGAAATCGACTTCCTGCTGGACATCGGCGGCATCGAGATTCGATGTCGCCAGGCGCTGGGCGAGAACGTGCAGCTGCGCGACTTGCACGCGCAGTACGACGCCGTCTTCCTGGGACTGGGCCTGGGCGCCAGCCGCAAGCTGGGCTTGACGGGAGAGGATGCGCCGGGCTTGCTGGCCGCCGTCGATTACATCGCCGCGCTGCGCCAGGCGGACGACTTGGCCGCGCTGCCCGTGCCGAAGCGCGCGATTGTGATCGGCGCCGGCAATACGGCCATCGACATGGCCGTGCAGATCCAGCGCTTGGGCGCCGAGGAAGTCACGCTCGTCTACCGGCGCGGTTTCGACGCCATGACGGCCACCCACCATGAACAGGAAATCGCCAAGGCGAACCAGGTGCGCATGCTGACGTGGGCCCAGCCGCAGCAAGTGCTGCTCGACGCTGGCGGCAAGGTGGCCGGCATGCGTTTCGAAAAAACGGCCATGCAGGGCACGCGTCTGGCGGGAACGGGGGAAACGTTCGACGTGGCGGCCGACGCCATCTTCAAGGCCATCGGCCAGAGCCTCGACACGGAAGTGCTGCATGACCCGATGGCGTCGCTGCTGAAACGTGAAGGCGACAAGATCGCCGTCGATGGGGGCTTTCGCACGGTGCTGCCGGGGATCTATGCGGGCGGCGATTGCGTGGCGCCGGGGCAGGACTTGACGGTGCAAGCCGTCCAGCATGGCAAGCTGGCCGCACTGGCCATCCATTCCGATTTGTTCAATAAAGTGGAGGCTGCATAATGGCTGATCTCAGCATCGAATTTTGCGGCATCAAGGCGCCGAATCCCTTCTGGCTGGCGTCCGCACCGCCGACCGACAAGGCCTACAACGTGGTGCGCGCGTTCGAGGCGGGGTGGGGCGGCGTCGTGTGGAAAACCTTGGGTGAAGACCCGGCCGCCGTCAACGTCTCGTCGCGTTATTCCGCCCTGTACGGCAAGAACCGCGAAGTGGTCGGCTTCAACAATATCGAGCTGATCACCGACCGCTCGCTGGAGATCAACCTGCGCGAAATCACGCAGGTGAAAAAGGACTGGCCCGACCGTGCCATGATCGTCTCGCTGATGCTGCCTTGCGAAGAACGCTACTGGGCCGACATCCTGCCCAAGGTCGAGGCGACGGGGGCGGACGGCATCGAACTCAATTTCGGCTGCCCACACGGCATGCCTGAGCGGGGCATGGGCGCGGCCGTGGGCCAGGTGCCCGAGTACGTGCAGATGGTCACCGCCTGGTGCAAAAAGCACAGCCGCTTGCCCGTCATCGTCAAGCTCACGCCCAACATCACGGACGTGCGCATGCCGGCGCGCGCGGCCAAGGCGGGCGGCGCGGATGCCGTCTCGCTGATCAACACCATCAACTCGATTACCTCGCTGGACCTGGACCGCATGGTGGCCCTGCCCATCGTGGGTGGCGCCAGCACGCACGGCGGTTATTGCGGCTCTGCCGTCAAACCGATCGCACTGAACATGGTGGCGGAAATCGCCCGCGATCCGCAGACGCGCGGCTTGCCCATATCCGGTATCGGCGGCATCGGCAACTGGCGCGACGCGGCCGAATTCATCGCCCTGGGCGCGGGCTGCGTGCAGGTGTGCACGGCCGCCATGCTGCATGGTTTCCGCATCGTCGAAGAGATGAAGGATGGCCTGTCGCGCTGGATGGATGAAAAGGGTTATGAACGCATCAGCGACTTTTCCGGCAAGGCCGTGGCCAACACGACGGACTGGAAATACCTGGACATGAATTACCAGGTCATCGCGCAGATCAACCAGGACGACTGCATCAAATGCGGCAAGTGCTACGTGGCTTGCGAAGACACGTCGCACCAGTCGATTGCGCAGCTGATCGACGCCGCCGGCACGCGCACCTATGAGGTGATCAAGGATGAATGCGTGGGCTGCAACTTGTGCGAAATCACCTGTCCGGTGCAGGGCTGCATCACGATGGTGCCGCAGACAACAGGCAAGCCGTACATGAACTGGACGCAGGATCCGCGCAACCCTCGGGCATTGGCGGAGTCGGCATAGGGCACGGTTATTGCGTGCGTTTTATTTGTAAACAGCGGCCGGCCTTTGCGGTAAGCTAGATTGACTTAAAGGTCGCGCCGTTTCTATAAAACCGATTCCCTCCCAACCGATGGAGCATACCTGTGAACCACGACTATTCAGGCAACACGCAACTCTGGAATGAAGACCTGGCGCCCACCACTGCGGCGCAGCGCACCTGGCGCTGGTATCACTTTGCCGCGCTGTGGGTGGGCATGGTGATGTGCATTCCCGCCTACACCCTGTCGGCCAGTTTGATCGACAGCGGCATGTCCGGTTACCAGGCCGTGCTCACGGTATTTCTCGCCAACGCCATCGTGCTCCTGCCCATGCTGCTGATCGGCCATGCTGGCACCAAGTACGGCATCCCGTATGCCGTGCTGGCGCGCGCCTCGTTCGGTACCATGGGCGCTCGCTTGCCCGCCCTGATGCGCGCCATCGTCGCCTGCGGCTGGTACGGCATCCAGACCTGGTTCGGCGGGCAGATGATCTACACCCTGATGGGCGTACTGGTGGGCCATGAGCTGGGCGGCGAGAAGATCGCGGGCCTGGGCATCAACGGCAGCCAGCTGCTGTGCTTTTTGGCGTTCTGGGCCATCCAGTTCTATTACATCCTGCACGGCATGGAATCGATCCGCAAGCTCGAAACCTACACGGCGCCGCTGAAAATCCTCATCTGCTTCGTGCTGCTGTACTGGGTGCACAGCAAGGCCGGCGGCGTGGCCAGCCTGCTGGACCAGCCATCGCAGTTCATCCCCGGCGGCAAAAAGGCGGGCCAGTTCTGGAGCGTCTTCTGGCCATCGCTGACGGCCATGGTGGGCTTCTGGGCCACCTTGGCATTGAACATCCCCGACTTCACACGCTTCGCCAAGACGCAGCGCGACCAGGTGATTGGCCAGTCGATCGGCTTGCCCGTGCCCATGGGTCTCCTGGCCATGCTGGCCGTCATCGTCACGGCGGGTTCCGTTGTAATGTACGGCAAGGCCATCTGGGACCCTGTCGACCTGGCCAGCCGCATGACGGGCGCCGCCGTGCTGATCGCCCTGATCATTCTCCTGATCGATACGGTCAGCGTCAACCTGGCGGCCAACCTGGTGGGCCCGGCGTACGATTTTTCCTCGCTGGCGCCGAAGCAGATTTCGTACAAGATGGGCGGCTACATCACGGCCTTCATCGCCATCGTCATGATGCCGTGGAAGGTGCTCGAGTCGACGCAGGGCTATATCTTCACGTGGCTGATCGGCTACTCGGCCCTGCTGGGACCCATCGCCGGCATCCTCATCGTCGACTATTATTTTGTGCGCAAGACGCAGCTTGATGTGAAGCAGCTGTACCGCGACGACGGCGTCTACTCATATGGCAATGGCTGGAACATGGCGGCGCTGATCGCCTTTGTTATCGCCGTGCTGCCGAACATCCCGGGCTTTTTGAATGCGGCCTTTCCCACGGCGTTTCCCGACGTGGCCGAAGGCTTCAAAACCATCTACACCTACGCCTGGTTCGTGGGCGTGGCCATCGCCGCCGTCGTGTACGGCGTCATGATGAAGGGCAAGGCCGTGGCGCACGTGCAGCAGGCGCCGCAGTCGTAATCACTGAAGGAGACAAGATGACTACACTGATACGTGGCGGTACCGTCGTCAACGCCGACCGCGCGTTTCGCGCCGATGTGCTGATCGAGGGTGACATTATCGCCGCCGTCGGCGAGAACCTGGCCGTACCGGCAGGGGCTACCGTGATCGACGCGGGCGGCCTGTACGTGATGCCGGGCGGGATCGATACGCACACGCACATGAACTTGCCCTTCATGGGCACGGTGACGTCCGACGATTTTTTCACGGGCACGGCGGCGGGGCTGGCAGGCGGCACCACGACCATCATGGATTTCGTCATTCCCGCGCCGAAGCAATCCTTGATCGAGGCCTATCACCAATGGCGCGAGTGGTCGGCCAAGGCGGCCGGCGACTATACCTTCCACGTGGCGATCACATGGTGGAGCGAGCAGGTACATGCGGAGATGGGCACCCTCGTGCGCGAGCATGGCGTGAACAGCTTCAAGCACTTCATGGCCTACAAGAACGCCATCATGGCCGACGATGAAACCCTGGTGAAAAGCTTTACCCGTTCGCTGGAACTGGGGGCGCTGCCCACCGTGCATGCGGAAAACGGCGAGCTGGTTTTTCAATTGCAGCAAGCGTTGCTGAAAAAAGGCATCACCGGACCGCAGGCGCATCCGCTGTCGCGCCCACCGGCCGTGGAAGCGGAAGCGGCCAACCGCGCCATCGCGATTGCCAACGTCCTCAACACTCCCGTGTACATCGTGCACGTCTCGTGCGCCGAGTCGCTCGACGCCATCACACGGGCGCGCGCCAACGGCCAGCGCGTGTATGGCGAAGCGCTGGCGGGCCACCTGGTGATCGACGACAGCGTCTACCAGAGCGATGATTTCGATTACGTGGCCGGCCACGTCATGAGCCCGCCATTCCGCGGCAAGCACCATCAATCGGCCCTGTGGCATGGTCTGCAAAGCGGCAACCTGCACACGACGGCCACCGACCACTGTACCTTCTGCGCCGAGCAGAAGGCGGCCGGCAAGGACGACTTCACGCGCATCCCGAACGGCTGCGGCGGCGTCGAGGAACGCATGGCCGTCGTGTGGGACGCTGGCGTCAATTCCGGCATGCTCACGCCTTCCGAATTCGTCAAGGTCAGTTCCACCAATGCGGCGCAGATTTTCAATATGTATCCGCGCAAGGGTGTCATCGCCGCAGGCAGCGATGCCGACATCGTGCTGTGGGACCCGCAGGGCACGCGCACCATTTCCGCCGCCACGCAGTTCGCCAAGGGAGGCTTCAATGTCTTCGAAGGGCGCACCGTGCGCGGCATCCCCAGCACCACGATTGCCGCCGGCAAGGTGGTGTTTCACCAGGGCGAACTGATGGCCGTCGAAGGGGCCGGGCGCTATATCGAGCGTCCCGCCTTTTCCGCCACGACAGCATAAGGAGTTGACGATGGATGCATTGCGTATCAATGGCGAACGATTGTGGGCGGCCCTGATGGAGCTGGCGCAGATTGGCGCGACAGCGAAGGGCGGCGTCAAGCGCCTGGCCCTGACGGACCTGGACAAGCAGGGACGCGACCTCGTGGTGGGCTGGGGGCGCGAAGCGGGCATGAGCATCACGATTGACCAGATCGGCAACGTCTTCATGCGCCGTGACGGCGTAGATAACACCTTGCCGCCCGTGATGACGGGCAGCCATATCGACACGCAACCGACTGGCGGCAAGTTCGATGGCAACTACGGCGTGCTGGCCGGACTGGAAGTGGTGCGCACACTGAACGATCTGAAGATCAAGACGCAGGCGCCCATCGAAGTGGCCTTCTGGACCAACGAGGAAGGCTCGCGTTTCGTGCCCGTGATGATGGGTTCCGGCGTATTTTGCGGCGCCTTTTCGCTCGAAACGGCGTATGCAGCGAAAGACACGGAAGGCAAAACCGTGGGCGAGGAACTGGCGCGCATCGGATACAAGGGCGAGCAGGTGCCGGGCGACCATCCGATCGGCGCCTACTTTGAAACGCATATCGAACAGGGCCCCGTGCTGGAAGATGCCGATAAAGTCATCGGCGTCGTGCCTGCCGTGATGGGCTTGTCGTGGTACGACTGTGTGGTGACGGGCATGGAAGCGCATGCGGGTCCCACCCCCATGGGCTTGCGCAAGGATGCGCTGCAGGTGGCCACCACCATCATGCAGGAAGTGGTGGCGATTGCCAACCGCTACCCGCCGTACGGGCGCGGCACGGTGGGCATGGTGCAGGTGTTCCCGAACAGCCGCAACGTGATTCCCGGCGAAGTCAAATTCAGCATCGACCTGCGCAATGTGAACGACGAACTGCTCAACACCATGCATGGCGAAATCACGGCCTTCATCGATGCCACGCGCGACAGGACGGGCCTGGGCATTTCACTGGAACGGGTGTCCTACTACCCGCCATGCCCGTTCCACCCCGACTGCGTGGGCGCCGTGCGCAACGCCACGGAAAAACTCGGCTACTCCGTGATGGACGTGGTGTCTGGCGCCGGCCACGACGCCATCTACGCGGCCCGGCTGGCGCCGGCCGGCATGATCTTCGTGCCATGCAAGGACGGCATCAGCCACAATGAAATCGAAGACGCCAAGCCCGAGCACCTGGAAGCGGGCTGCAACGTGCTGCTGCACGCGATGCTGGAGCGGGCCGTGGCGGTGTAACCTTATGGCTTCGGCTGGAAGCCGCGCAAAAACGCCAGCAGCGCGCGCGCCGCGATGTCGGCGTCGTCGGCCGTCATGGTTTCCAGCGGGTTGTGGCTGATGCCGCCATTGCCGCAACGGGTAAACAGCATGGCCACGTCGGTGATGGCGGCCATGGCCATGGCGTCGTGGCCGGCGCCCGACAGCAATGCGTATGGTTCGATGCCCACCGATTCCACGGCTTGCGCCAGCTGCGCCATCAGCCACGGTGCGCACGGCGCCGCACGCGCCGACAGCAGCAGTTCCAGCTGGTAGTCGATCTGGCGCCGCGCGCAGATGGCGGCGATGCCATCGAGAATATCGTCGACGGCGCTCTGGCGCACGGCATCAACGGCTGCGCGGATATCGAGCGACAGGGTGCAGGCGCCGGCGATCACGTTGACGGAGCCGTTGGGCACGTGCAGCTGGCCCACGGTGCCCACCAGCGCTTCCCCCTGGCTGCAGCGCTGTTCCACCAGCAGGATGATTTCGGCGGCAGCACTGGCCGCGTCCTTGCGCATGGTCATGGGCGTGGTGCCCGCGTGGCTGGCCACGCCGCCAAGATTGACCAGGTAGCGCGAGCTGCCGGCAATCGCCGTGACGATCCCCAGCGGCAGGTCGCGCTCGAGCAGCACGGGACCCTGCTCGATATGCACTTCCACATAGCCGAGCAAGCTGGCGGGATCGCGTGCGATGGCGCCGATGGCGCCCGCCTCGTGGCCGGCGGCGGCCAGCGCGTCGCGCATGCTCACGCCGTCCGCGTCTAACTGCTCCAGCAGCGACACGTCGAAGTTGCCCGTGACGGCCGTGCTGCCCAGGAACGTGCTCTTGAAGCGCACGCCTTCCTCTTCGGCGAAGCCGACGACCTCGAAGTGAAACGGCAGCTTTTCGCCCCGTTCGTGCAGGTGGCGCACGACGGCAATCGGCAGCACGATGCCCAGCCGGCCATCGTACTTGCCGCCGTTGCGCACCGTGTCGTAGTGCGATCCCGTCATCAGGGTTTTTGCATCGGGGATATCGGACAGATAGCGGCCGACGACATTGCCGACGGCGTCGATGTGTACCTGCATGCCAGCCTCCCGCATCCAGTCGGCCAGCTGCGCGGCCGTTTTCTGGTGCGCCGGTGTCAGGTAGGCGCAGGTCAGGTTGTAATCGCTGTCGCTCCAGCCGGCCAGGGTTTCGGCCTGCTGCATGATGGCCGGGCCGAAGTCCAGGCGCACGTCGAACAGCTCGTTCAGGCGCAGCTCGGCGATGCGCTTGATCTGCCGCAGCGACTCGGCCAGTTCATCGGCGTGGCGGTTCTTCAGGCGGCGCGCAAACGTGGCGATGATGTCCTGGCGCGTCAAGCCTTCGCCCGTCGGGCCCTTGACGGCCAGGATGAAGGGAAAGCCGAACTTGGCGTTGTAGTCGCTGTTCAGGCGCTGCAGGGTGGAAAATTCGTCGGCGCTGCACAGGTTCAGGCCGGACTTGGCCTGTTCGCGCGTCGATTCCGCCGTCAGTTGCCCGGCAATGGCGGCCTTGCCGGCCAGCTCCGGGTGGGCGCGGATCAGCCCCAGCTGCTCTTCAGGCGAGGCTTGCGCCAGCACGCGCTGCAGTTCCGTCTTGAGTGCCGTCAGGCTGGCAAACGGCCGGGCGGCGGCCGCGCGCTGGGCGATCCAGGGCGAATGTTCGTAGATGCCGTGCAGCCGTACGATAAAGTCTGCCGGGCTGCCGGCGTTCAGGTCTGAAAGGGTGGTCATGGTTTTCCGATCATGCAAGCGGTGATGATAGCGCCCCGTTCTGCGTCCATTATATGCGCGCGCTGATAGCGGCTATCGCTGCACCAGCGCCTTGGCGGCCGCGCTGACCTGGTCGCGCAGCCATTTGTGCTCGGGCGCCTGGTGCACGCGCTGGTGCCACAGCTGGTAAAAGCGCATCGGCGGAAATTTCAGGGGCACAGTGTACGTTTTCAGCGGCAGGGTCTTTTCGTAGAAACGCATGAACTGCCGGCCCGTGGTCAGTACCAGGTCCGTCTGCGTCAGCATGTAGGGAATCAGGCCGAAGTACGCCGACTCCACCACGACGTTGCGCTGCAGGTTTTGCCGTTCGAGGAAGGAATCGATCACGCCGTGGTAGCCGGGCATCATCTGCGACGGCGCCACGTGGGGCAGGCTCAGATAATCGTCGAGGGTCATGGCGTCGCTGGCCGTGCGCCGCGCATAGGCGTTTTCCGCATGCATGGCGCAGATGATGGGGTCCTCGAACAGCTTCGAGATATGCAGGTGCGCGGGCGGCTCGTCCCAGTTGGCGATCACCAGGTCCAGGCCACCATCGGACAACTGGCGGATATGGTCGATGCCCGGCCCCAGGCTATGCAGCACGACGCGGCTTTTCGGCGAACCGCGGCGCAGCAGGGCCACCACGTTGGGCAGGAACTGGCTGTCCAGGTAGTCGGGCGCGGCGATGTGGAAGGTGCGCGCCTCTTCCTGCGCCACGAACGGCGTCTTCTTGACGAACAGGCTTTCCGTCTGGTCGAGGATGCGCTTGGCCGGATTGAGCAGGCTTTCGCCATGCTGGGTCGGCACCATGCCGCGCGCGCCGCGCACGAGCAGCGGGTCGCCCGTCAATTCGCGCAGCTTGCGCAAGGAGGCGGAAATCGAGGGCTGAGGCTGATTGAGCTTCAATGCCACGCGCGAGACATTCTTTTCCACCAGCAGCAGGTAGAGGATGCGGATCAAATGCAGGTCGAGGTGCTGCGGCAGGCTGGACATGTGGCGGTGGCCCTGTTGTATATCGATTTGAATATGTCAAATATACGATATTTTTCATGTGATGGGCGGTAAATCCGTTTATCTTGTGTAGATTGGCACGAATATTGGTTCGGTCTGACTAGAGGAAATTTATGGAAGTATTTGCCTACCTGATCCCGTACGGCCTTGAGTGGCTGAACCTGATCGTCCGCTGGCTGCACGTCATCACGGGCATCGCCTGGATCGGTGCTTCCTTTTATTTCGTCTGGCTCGATAACTCGATCCGCCCACCCGCGCCCGGCTCCGAGCTGGCGAAGAAGGGCGTGTCGGGAGAATTGTGGGCCGTGCATGGCGGCGGCTTCTACAACCCGCAAAAATACCTGGTGGCGCCCGCCGAACTGCCGAAGGAGCTGCACTGGTTCAAGTGGGAAGCGTATTCCACGTGGCTGTCCGGCTTTGCGCTGCTGACGATTGCCTATTATTTCAATGCGCAGGCCATGATGATCGACAAGGCCGTGGCGGACATCTCCAGCGGCCAGGCTGTCGGCATCGGCATCGCCACCCTCGTCATCGGCTGGACCGTGTACGATTTGCTGTGCCGTTCCCCGTTGGCCAAACATGAACTGTGGTTCGGCGTGACGGTGTTCGCGCTGATCGTCGGCGCCGCCTACGTGCTCACGCATTTGCTCAGCGGGCGTGCCGCCTACATCCACGTGGGCGCCATGATCGGCACCATCATGGTGGCCAATGTGCTGATGCTGATCATTCCCGGCCAGCGCAAGATGGTCGAGGCCATGGCGGCCGGCAAGCTGCCCGATCCGAAGCACGGCTTGAAGGCCAAGCAGCGCAGCGTGCATAACAATTATTTTACGTTGCCCGTGCTGTTCATCATGATCAGCAACCATTACGCGATGACCTACCGGAATGACCACGCGTGGCTGGTGCTGGCGCTGATCATGGCGGCCGGCGTCTTCATCCGCCACTTCTTCAATCTGCGCCACAAGGGGCGTGTCGAGTGGCGTTATCCGGCTCTCGGCGTGGCGTTGCTGCTGGCTGTTGCCGTCGCCATCGCACCGAAGGTGCCAGCACCGGTAGCTGCCGTGGCCGCGGTGGACCCGGCCGCGCAGTTCAAGGCCGTGCATGCCATCATCGCCCAGCGCTGCGCCACCTGCCATTCGGCCCAGCCCACGCAGCCGGGCTTCGCCACGGCGCCGGCCGGCATGATGCTCGATAATGAAACGGAAATACGCCAGCATGCGGCGCAAATCTACAAGCAGGCCATCGAGCTGAAAGCCATGCCGATCGGGAACCTGACGAATATGACGGAGGCCGAGCGCAGCGAGCTTGGCGCCTGGCTGCAACAGACCATGCAAGGAGCAAAATGACTACGCACGCAGAAAAAATCACGGCCTGGATCGACGAGCACTTCGACGAGGAAGTCGCATTTTTACAGCAGGTGGTGCAGCAGCCGACGGATACGCCGCCCGGCAATAACGCGCCCCATGCGGACCTGGTGGCGCAGCTGCTGCAGGCGTATGGCTGGAACACTGAAAAGCACGCTGTGCCGGCGGACCAGGTGGAAGCATATGGCATGCAGAGCATCACCAACCTGATCGTGCGCCGCCCATACGCGGCGGGCGGGCCGACCGTGGCCCTGAATGCGCATGGCGACGTGGTGCCGCCCGGCGACAACTGGACGTATCCGCCGTATGGCGGGCAGATTGACGGCGGCTATATCTATGGCCGCGCGACGGCCGTCTCGAAAGGTGACTTCGCCACCTATGTGTTTGCCGCGCGCGCGCTCGAAGCCCTGGGCATTCCCTTGAAGGGCCAGTTGGAACTGCATTTTACGTACGACGAGGAATTCGGCGGCTTGCTGGGGCCGGGCTGGCTGCTGGAACAGCAGCTGACGAAGCCTGATTTCGTCATCGCCGCCGGTTTCAGCTACGGCATCGTCACGGCGCACAACGCCTGCCTGCAGCTGGAAATCACCGTGCACGGCAAGTCGGGCCACGGCTCGATGCCGGAGACGGGACACGATGCGCTGCAGGCGGCCAACAAGATCCTCAATGCCATCTATGGCCAGCTGCCGGAGCTGAAAAAGATCAAATCGAAAGTCGCCGGCATCGACTCGCCCACCATGCTGGTGGGCCGCATCGACGGCGGCACGAACACCAATGTGGTGCCAGGCAAGGTCGTCATGAAGATGGACCGCCGCATGATTCCCGAAGAAGACCCGGTGGCGGTGGAGGCGCAGGTGCGCGCGCTGATCGAGGACGCCGTGCGCGGCGAGCCTGGCATCCGCCTCGAGATCCGTCGCCTGCTGCTGTCGCACGCGCTGCGGCCCTTGCCCGGTTCCGAACAGCTGGTCGGCAGCCTGCAGAAAAACGCGCAAGCGATTCTGGGCGAGACCATTCCCGCCGTCGGCACGCCCCTGTATGCGGATGCGCGTCTGTATGGCGAGCGTGGCATTCCTGCCGTGCTGTATGGCGCCGGCCCGCGCACGGTGCCAGAGTCGAACGCGAAGAAGGCCGACGAGCGCCTGGCGCTCGACGATTTGCGCAAGGCGAGCAAGATCGTGGCCCTGACCCTGCTCGACTTCCTGGGCGAGAAATAGGGCGGGTGCTTTGGCTTACAATGGGGCGGACACTCAACCTGTGAAGAAGAGCCCCCATTGAATACCCGTTTTCTCGAAGCGTTTGTCTGGGCTGCGCGGCTGGGCAGCTTTCGCACGGCGGCCGACAAGCTGCACATCACGCAGGCGGCCATCTCGAACCGCATCGCGTCGCTGGAGCAGGATTTCGGCACGCGTTTGTTCGACCGCGACGCGCGTGAAATCCGCCTGACTTTTGCCGGGCGCAATCTGCTCGTGTACGCCGAACGCATGCTGGAACTGTGCCGCGACATGTATGCGGCCAATTCCTCGCCCGCGCTGATCACGGGCGAGGTGCGCATCGGCGTCATCGAAACCATCGTGCATACGTGGCTGATCCCGTTCCTGCAGCGCGTGCAGGAGCGCTATCCGGGCATCGAGATTCAGCTGACGTCGGAATCGACGCGGCGCCTGCACGAACAGCTGCAGCAGGGCGAACTCGATATCGCGCTGCAGACGGACATGCTGACGGGCGACCATATCCGCAGCACGGGCAGCGGCGCCATCGCCATGGGCTGGGCCGGCAGGGCCGCCGACTGGCCCGATACGGGCGTGCCGTTCACGGTGGCGCAACTGGCGCAGCATCCGATCATCACCATGAACCGCGGCTCGCAGCCGCATTCGGCCTTGAAAGCGCTGTGCCTGGACGAGGGCGTGCAGCTGGGAAGAGTCCACTGCGTCAGCTCGATTTCCGCCATCGTGCGCCTGGTCAAAGCGGGCTTCGGCATCGCCGTGCTGCCGCTGGCGCCCCTGCGCGAGGAAATCGAGCAGGGCCACATCGCCCTGATTCCCTGCACCAGCAGCCTGGCGCCGCAGCGCATCGTCATCAGCTACAGCGAAGACATCACCACGGAAGCGATCCAGCTGGTGGCCATGCTGGCGTGCGAGGAGGCGGCACGGTTTAGCGTGGGGCTTGCGGAGGAGTACGGAGCTTGACGCTGTGGCGTAGGTCGGACTAGCGTCCAAGCGCGTAATCCGACAACATTGTTGGCCCCACCCACAAGAAAAACTTATCAGTCGCGTTCAGAATAACCCGTTTGCCAAGTGATGGCGTGCCACCTATTCTGGGTTGGCACACCACCCATAACGCAGAACGGAACCATCATGACGACGTCCCCCACCTTGCCAGGCATCCTGTTTGTCTGGACCAGCGCCGACCCCGAACACGAACGCGATTTCAACCGCTGGTACGATCGCGAACACGTGGAAGAGCGCGTGCGCATTCCCGGCTTCGTCAGCGGCACGCGCTACCAGAGCGTGCGCGGCCCGCGCAAATACCTGGGCCTGTACCGCACCGTGTCGCTGGGCGCCTTCCAGACGCCCGACTACTTCAAGGCTTTCGGCCAGCAGACGCCATGGTCGCTGACGAACTTGCAGCGCATGGTCGACCCGATGCGCCGTGTATGTGCCATTGAGGCGGAAACGGGCATGGGCACGGGCGCCTGGCTGGCCGTGCTGCGCCTGGGCGCGCCCGCCATCGGCCAGGACGCGCAAGCCGTGGACGCCATGGCCACGCTGGGAACGAAGCTGCTGCAGATTGACGGCGTCATCGCCACGCGCCTGCTGACACCGGACGCGAATCTGTCCGGCCCTTTGCCGGCGGAACGGACGGAGGGCCGCGTGCTCGACCCGATTTTCCTGATCGACGCGTCGTCCGAAAGCGCCGCCATGGCGGCCGCCAATGCCGCCAGCGCGGCGCTGGGACTCGATGCGGAACAGGCGGCCATCCTGCAACTGTCCTGGCAATTGCGCGAGGAGGACCTGCGCGCTGCCTGACACGGCCGCGCGCATCTTGCCGGCACCGATAACACGAGACACGGGCCACGGCGCAGGGCAAAGCATCCTGCGCCGGGCCTGCAATAAAACTGACGAGAGAGGTAGGCTATGACCACATATACGAACGCTGCGCATCCGGCAGCCCAGGCACCGGGCGAGAAGGCCACGACGGCCAAGACGGGCCGCCTGGCCACGGCCAGCATGGTCGGAACGACCCTGGAATGGTATGACTTCACCGTCTACAACACCATGGCCGCGCTGATCTTCAATCACCTGTTCTTTCCCTCGTTCGACCCGCTGACGGGCACCATCCTGGCCTTTTCCACGTATGCGGTCGGCTATATTTCGCGCCCCATCGGCGGCGTGATCTTCGGCCATCTGGGCGACAAGCTGGGACGGCGCTGGGTGCTGGTCGTGACCCTGATGCTGATGGGCGTGACGACGGGCCTGATGGGCCTCTTGCCGACGTACGCGACGGCCGGCATCTGGAGCCCCATCCTGCTGGTGGCACTGCGTTTCGTGCAAGGCATTGCGCTCGGTGGCGAATGGGCGGGCGCCGTGCTGATCTCCGTCGAACACGGCGCGCCGGACAAGCGTGGCCGCAACGCCTCGTGGACACAGGTGGGACCATCGTTCGGCACCTTGCTGGCGACCGGCTGCATCGGCTTGATCACCTATCTGCTGCCGCATGAAGCATTCATGGACTGGGGCTGGCGCATGCCGTTCATCGCCAGTCTGCTGCTGGTGGCGTTCGGCATGTGGATACGCAGCGGCATCGAGGAAACCCCGCTGTTCAAGGAACTCGACCAGCAGGATGCGAAGGCGGAAGCGCCGATCGGCGACGTGTTGCGCGTGTACTGGCGCCGTTTGCTGATCGCCGGCGGCGTGCGTATCGGCTCGGACGTGCTGTATGCGCTGGTGGTGGTGTTCACCCTGACGTATGTGACGACGGTGCTGCACCTGTCCTCGACCTTGGCGCTGACCGCCATCATGGTCGGCACGGCCTGCAATGCGCTGGCGGTGCCCGTCTTTGGCGCGCTGTCGGACAAGATCGGCCGCCGTCCCGTGTATGCACTGGGCGCCATCCTGGGCCTCGTGTGGGCGTTTGCCTTCTTCACCTTGTTAGACACGGCCAGCCCGGCCGCCATCGTCACGGCCGTCGTCGTGGGCCTGGTCATCCACGCCATCATGTACGGCCCGCAAGCGGCATTCGTCATCGAGCAGTTCCCCACCAAGGTGCGCTATGCGGGTTCCTCGCTGGCCTACACCCTGGCCGGTGTCATCGGCGGCGGTTTCGCCCCGCTCGTCATCGCCAGTCTGTACCGTTCGTACAACAGCACCGTGGCCGTCTCGCTGTACGTGGCGGCGGCCTTGCTGATCACCGGCGCCGCCGTCTTTGCGGCGCGCGAAACGGGCCGCGGCCCTCTTGAGGAATAACATCATGACGACCTTGCGTTTTCAACTGGCCGGCCACGGCCCCGTCACCTTCGATATCGACCGCCTGATCATTGCCGGCTGGACGGGCCGCGACATGGCGATGGTGGAACACCATATCGCCGAACTGGAAGCCATCGGCGTGGCGCGCCCGAAAAGCGTGCCGACGTTTTACCGCGTCTCGGCGGCATTGCTATCGAGCGACGCGGCCATCGAAGTGCCGGGCGGCGATTCGTCCGGCGAAGCGGAATTCGTGCTGTTTTCCACGGAATACGGCCTGCTGGTGGGAATCGGTTCCGATCATACGGACCGCAAGGTGGAAAGCTATGGCGTGACGGTGTCGAAGCAGATGTGCGGCAAGCCCGTGGGCGATACCTTGTGGCGTTATGCCGACGTGGCCGGCCACTGGGACCAGCTGCAGATGCGTTCCTGGCGCGAGCGTGCCGGCGTGCCGGCCCTGTACCAGGACGGTCCCGTGACGCGCATGCTGTCGCCGGAAGACCTGATTCAGCGCTACACGGGGCAGGCCAGCCTGCCCGTGGGCAGCGCCATGTTTTGCGGCACGCAGCCGATCATCGGCGAGATGGGCCATGGCGACGCGTTCGCGCTGGAGCTGTATGATCCAGCCTTGCAGCGCCGCCTGCAGCACCGCTATGCCGTACAAACCCTGCCCGTGGAAGGATAGAACAATGACCAAGACCATCCGAGAACTGGCGGCCGACCTGGCCGCCGGCCGCATCACCAGCGTGGCGCTGACAAAGCAGATGCTGGCGCGTGCCGAGGCGCACCGGGCGCAGGGCGGCCATGCGTATGTCAGCCTTGATGGCGAACAGGCGCTGATGGAGGCGCGGGCCAGCGATGCGGCGCGCGCCGCCGGCATTGTTGCCTCGCCGCTGGCCGGCGTGCCCATCTCGATCAAGGACCTGTTCGACGTCAAGGGGCAAACCAGCAGCGCCGCCTCGCTGGCGCTGGCCGATGCACCGCCTGCCGAGGCAGACGCGGGCGCCGTGGCGCGCCTGCGCGCGGCCGGCGCCGTCCTGCTGGGCCGCACCAACATGAGCGAATTCGCGTTTTCCGGCCTGGGCTTGAATCCCCATTACGGCACGCCGCGCAATCCGCTGGACGGCGAGCGCGTGGCGGGCGGTTCCACCTCGGGCGGCGCCGTGACGGTGGCGCTGGACATGGCGGCCGGCGCGCTCGGCACGGACACGGGCGGCTCGATCCGCATCCCGTCCACTTTTTGCGGCTTGACCGGTTTCAAGCCGACGGCCGCTTCCGTGCCGCTGGCCGGCACGGTGCCCCTGTCGCGTTCCCTCGATTCGGCCGGCCCCATCGCTCGCAGCGTCGACTGCTGCGCCATCCTGTACGCGGCCTTGTCGGGCCATGACATCGGCGCGCAGGCGCCGGCACTGAAAGGCTTGCGTTTCGGTTTTACCCTTGACTACGTCGGCACGCACGTGGAGCCGCAGGTGCAGCAGGCTTTCGATGCGGCGCTGGACCAGCTGCGGCAAGCGGGCGCCTTCGTGGAGCAGTTCGATTTCCCCGAATTGCTGGAACTGCCGGGTATCAATGGCGGCGGCGGGCTGGTGGCGGCGGAAGCCTGGCACTGGCACAGGGAGCTGCTGGAAGAGAAGGGCGCGCAGTACGACCAGCGCGTGGCGGCGCGCATCCGCCGCGGCCAGCAGCAGGGTGCAGCGGACTACATCGATTTACTCGATGCGCGCGCGCGCCTGATCGCCATCGCGGAGCAGCGCCTGGCGCCATACGACGCCTGGCTGATGCCCAGCGTAGCCATCGTCGCGCCGCAGGTCGCGCCATTGGAATCGGATGACGCCACCTTCTTTGCCACGAATGGCCTCGTACTGCGCAACGCCAGCGTGATCAACTTCCTCGACGGCTGCGCGCTGTCCCTGCCGTGCCATGCGGAAGGCGAGCTGCCCGTGGGACTGGGCATTTGCGGCCTGGCCGGCGCGGATGGTCAAGTGCTGCAAATCGGCCGCGCCGTGGAGGCGCTGCTGCGGGGGCGTGCAAAAGAATAGTGCCGTAGTGCAGGAAAATGCCAACTATGTAATATGATGGCTGGCATTGACATGGGAAAGTCGCGCTTCGGGCGCCGGCAAACTTCACACTGTGCACCGATACGACCTGATTAGCTGTCATGACTGCGGCGTGCTGTACCGCAAACGTCCGCTGCGTCCCCGCGAAAAGGCGCGCTGCATCCGTTGCCGCTCGGTGCTGTACCGGGGCGCCCATGCGCGCGGCGCATCGGCCGAATTGACCAAGGTGGTGGCGCTGACCCTGGGCGCCGCATTCGTCTTCCTGATCGCCCAGTTTTTCCCCATCGTCGAACTCGACGTCAATGGCCTCACGTCCAGTGCCACCTTGCTCGGTTCCATCCGCGTGCTGTGGTCCGAGCAGATGCACATCGTGGCGACGATGGTCTTCCTGTTTACTATCCTCTTTCCCGCCATTGAACTCGGTTCCCTGCTGTATGTGGCGCTGGGCTTGCGCGGCGGCGTCAAGGTGCCGGGCTTTAACCGCGTGCTGCGCGCCGTGCAGACAGCGCGCGAATGGGGCATGACGGAGGTGCTGATGATCGGCATCCTGATCACCGTCGTCAAGATGACCAGCCTGGCCACGGTGCTGCCGCAACCTGGCTTGTTCGCGTTTGGCGCGCTGACCCTGATGCTGGCCATCGTCGTCTCGTTCGACCCCAAGGCCCTGTGGAACCTGGGCGACGACCTGACCCGCCAGGCGCTGCCCGGCATCCGCTACAAGGCTTTCGCGCCGGACGAGAAGGTGCTGCCCTGCCATGCCTGCGGCCTGGTGGCGCCGCCTCTGGGCAAGGGCAGGCACCTGGCGTGCGTGCGCTGCGGCACGGCCCTGCATGTGCGCAAACCGGACAGCATCAACCGCACCTGGGCCTTGCTGATCGCCGCCATGATCCTCTACATTCCCGCCAACCTGCTGCCCGTGATGGTGACGCAATCGCTGTTCGGCGCGCAGGACGACACCATCATGAGCGGCGTGGTGCTGTTCTGGACCAGCGGCTCGAAGGGCCTGGCCATCATCATTTTCATCGCCAGCGTGGTCGTGCCGATGCTGAAACTGGGCGTACTGGCGCTGCTGGCGTTCACGGCGCAGCGGCGTTCGCGCTGGCGGCCGCGCCAGCGCACCATTTTGTACCGCATGGTCGAATTCATCGGCCGCTGGTCCATGCTCGACATCTTTGTCGTCACCCTGACGGTGGCGCTGGTGCGCTTCAAGTCGCTGGCCGTGATCACGGCCGGACCCGGCGCGCTGGCCTTTGGCGCCGTGGTGGTGCTGACCATGCTGGCGGCGATGCAGTTCGACCCGCGCCTGATCTGGGACCCCGTCGACGACAAGGCGGCCGAGGATGAAAAACGCAGCAGTGCGGCAAATACCGGAAACAATACAGTGATTGGAGAACAGCATGGCTGACAAAGAAACGGGCGACCTTGCCGAAACCGGCGCGCGGCCTCTGCCCGAACCCGATGTGGACCCGGCCAGCCGCTGGCTGCCGTCGCTGGTGTGGCTCATTCCGCTGCTGGCCGCGCTGATCGGCGCCGGCCTGGCCGCCAAGTCCATCCTCGATCAGGGACCCACGGTGACGGTCAGCTTCAAGAGCGCCGAAGGCCTGGAGCCGGGCAAGACCAAGGTCAAGTACAAGGATGTCGATATCGGCCAGGTGCGCGCCATCACCCTGGGCGACGACTTGAGCAAGGTGCTCGTGACGATCGACATGAGCAAGGAAGCGCGCCGCTTCGCCACCGCCGATTCGCGCTTCTGGGTGGTGCGCCCGCAGATCGGCGCCAGCGGCGTGACAGGGCTGGGCACCTTGCTGTCGGGCGCCTACATCGGCGTCGACACGGGCAAGTCGGAAGCCAAAAAGGAGAACTTCATCGGCATGGAGAGCCCGCCCGCCGTGGCGGGAGACCAGAAGGGCAAGCTGTACACCTTGCATGCGGACAGCCTCGGCTCCGTCGACGTGGGCTCGCCCCTGTTCTTCCATCGCCTGCGCGTGGGCAAGGTGGTCAGCTTCGCGCTGGACAAGGATGGCAATGGCATTACCATGTCGGTTTTCGTCAATGCGCCGTACGACCAGTTTGTCGGCAAGGATGCGCGCTGGTGGCATGCCAGCGGCGTCGATGTACGCCTCGATTCGAACGGTTTTAAACTGAATACGCAATCACTGGCCGCCATGCTGGTGGGCGGTATCGCCTTCGAGGCGGAAAATGGCCGCAAACCCGTCGAACCGGCGCCGGCCGGCACCAACTACCGCCTGGCGGCCGACGAGGCCAGCGCCATGCGCGAGCCCGATGGCGAGGCGATCACCACCGTGTTCTATTTCGACCAGTCCCTGCGCGGCTTGCAGCCTGGCGCCACGGTGGACTTCCGCGGCATCGTGCTGGGCGAGGTGCGTTCGGTGGGTATCGAATTCGACCCTGTGAAGAAGAACTTCCGCATGCCCGTCACCGTCAACCTGTACCCGGCCCGCCTGGGCATGCGCTTCAAGGCCGCCGTCGACGATGAGGAAGGCTCGGCCGGCCACCAGCTGCTCGAACGCATGGTCAGCCGGGGTTTGCGCGCCCAGCTACGCACGGGCAACCTGCTGACCAGCCAGCTGTACATCGCGCTCGACTTCTTCCCGAAAGCGCCGAAGGTGGCGCTCGATCCGAACAAATACCCGCTGGAAGTGCCGACCGTGCCGAATACCCTCGATGAATTGCAGACGCAGATCGCCAGCATCGCCCGCAAGCTCGATCAGGTGCCGTACGCGGAGATCGGCAATAACCTGAACGCCACCATCAAGCAGGCCAATACCCTGTTCAAGCAGCTCGATGGCCAGGTGGTGCCGGAAATGCGCGACACCCTGACGGCGGCGAAACAGACTTTTGGTTCGGCCGAACAGGTGCTGCAAAAGGATTCGCCGCTGCAGTCGGACGTGCGCCAGGCCTTGCAGCAATTGACGCAAACCCTGCAATCGCTCAATGCCCTGTCGGATTACCTGGAACGTCATCCCGAGTCCCTGATCCGCGGTAAAAAAGGAGATGAAAAAAAATGATGAAGCCGATTTTTTCCGCGTTGCTGGCGGCCAGCCTGCTGGGCGCCTGCTCCACGCCCCAGCCCGAGCATTTCTATACGCTGAGCGGCGGCGCCGACGCGCAGCCGGCCAAGCCCGTCAAATACTATGTCGAGGTGCTGGCCGTCAGCGTGCCGCAGCAGGTGAGCCGTAACCAGTTTGTTGTGACGGCGCCGTCGGGCCGCATCGAATTGCTGGAGCAGCGGCGCTGGGCGGGGCCGCTGGCCGGCGAGATCGGCCAGGCCCTGTCGACGGCCGTGACGAACGACCTGGGCGCCATCGACGTGTTCCGCACGCCATACCCGGACAAGCTGCCCGTGTACCGCATCAGCACCAATGTGCAGCGTTTCGAGTCGGTGATGGGACAGTATGCGCTGATCGACGCTGTGTGGAGCGTGCGCCAGCTGGCCAGCAACAAGGTGGTTACGTGCCGCACGGTCGCCAATGAAAAGGTGGGCGCCGGCTACGATGAACTGGTGCTCGGCCACCGCCGGGCCGTGAACCGCATCGCCGCCGATACGGCAAGCGTCGTGCGCGCTTTTGACAGCGGCAACGCCGCCTGCCCGGCCGCCTGAGCCGCTTTCCGCTACCCAGTCCCGGCGGCCGCTGGTAAAATGCGGCCATGGGAATGACCTTGTTCACGCGCCGCTTCGCCGCCTGGATCGCCTGTTTCGCGATCCTGCTGGCGGCGCTCGCGCCATCGATTTCCCAGGCCGTCGCCAACGCCAAGCAGGAATCCGGCTCCGGTTGGGCGGAAATCTGCTCGGTGGCCGGCATCCGTTTTGTCCAGCTTGTGCAGGCCGGTGACGGCGCCGCCGATGAAAAGTCAGGCGACAAGGTCATGCAGATGGAGCATTGCGCCTTCTGTTCCACGCATGCGGGCTCCGTCGGCCTGCCGCCGACCAGCCCCGTGCTGCCGCTGCTTGTGGCCAGCGGCACGGCCATTTTCCCATCCCTGTACTACCAGTCACCCGCACCGCTGTTCATCTGGTCCACCGCGCAATCGCGCGCGCCGCCCGCTCTCGTCTGAGTTTTTGCATTTTCAATGCTGGCGCTGTCCACCTCGCGGTGTGACGCGCCGCATCCGCACACTTAGACGAGAATCACATGAACAAGAAACTGTTGGTGCTGGCCGCGGCCATCACCGTGGCTTACCCGTGCGCACAGGCGCAGCAACCTGACCAAACTGACCACACCATCGACACCGTCGTCGTTTCCGGCTCGCGCGCGCAATCGTGGCTATCCGAAACGCCGCAAGCGATTGGCGTCATCAATGCCAAAACCCTGGAACGCGACAAGCCCAAGACCATGGGCGATATCCTCAACCGCATCGCCGGCGTGTACTGGAATGACCTGGGCAACGAGCAGCACAGCATGAGCATCCGCCAGCCCATCGGCACGAATGCCGTCTACCAGTACCTGGAAGATGGCATTCCCATCCGTCCGCTGGGCGTCTTCAACCACAATTCTCTCAACGAGATGAACATGGCGGGCGCCGGCGGCGTGGAAGTGGTGAAGGGCGCCGCTTCCTCGCTGTATGGCAGCAATGCCGTCGGCGGCGCCGTCAACTTTCTCACGGCAGGCGCCAGCGCGACACCGACGGCAAGCGTGGGCGTGCGACGCGACAGCGTGGGCGGCTACACGCGCTACGACACGGCCGCCAGCGATACCTGGGGCCCGCTGGGACTGCGCTTTTCCCATTACAGTTCGCGCCGCTCGCGCGACAACTGGCAAGAGTACAGCTATGGCGACAAGGATTCGTTCTCGCTGCGTGCCGACTATGCGCTCAGCCCCACGTCGCAGCTGCGCGCCACCATCGTCCACACGGATCTCGATGCGGCCATGACGGGCAGCCTGTTCGAGAACGACTACCGCCGCAATCCCGGCAAAAGCCTGAATACGTTCACCTACCGTAAGGACAGGACCACGCGCATGAATCTGGCGTGGGAAGGGCAGACGACGGCCAATGGCACGAGCACCATCACGGTGTTTACGCGCAAGAACGACCATGGACAGCTTCCCGCGTACTCCATCGGCAGTTGCGTCGGCATGCTGTGCAAGGGCGTCATCAACAACAACCACGTCGATTCACTGGGGCTGGACGTGAAGCACCAGCAGGAATTCGCCTGGCTGCGTTCGCGCCTGATCGCCGGTGTTTATGTGGACAAGAGCGACAATCTCTTTGTCAGCGATAACCTGTCCATCGTGCGCGATGCGGCCACGGGCCGCTACCTGCGCTACTCGCTGGCCAATGCGTCCAATCCGCAGGGCGTGCGCGACTACCAGACGGACATCCTCAACACGGCCGTCTTCGCACAGTGGGAATTTACGCCGCTGGCCGGCACGCGTGTGGTGCTGGGCGGCCGTTCGGACGCCATCCGCTACGACTACCATAACAGGCTGGCGCCGGGCGGCAGCGCCAGTTACGGCGCGCCCGACGAGTCGCGCAGCTTTTCGCATGTGAGTCCGAAGCTGGGCGCCACCTACGCCATCGGCCATGCGGGCAGCGCGTATGCAAACGTCAGCCAGGGTTTCACGCCGCCCGAAGTGAGCCAGCTGTATGGCAAGACGGGCATCGCCAACTTGCAGCCGTCCATCTACAACAACTATGAGCTGGGCTTGCGCTGGGCTTTTTTGCAGGGGCGTTTGAAACTCGATACGGCCCTGTACCGGCTCGACGGGCGCGACACCATCGTCAGCTATACCGTGTCACCGGGGAATAGCGAAAACCGCAATGCGGGGCGCACGCGCAGCGAGGGGCTGGAGCTGGGCCTGAACTATGACAGCGGCCCGTTCGACGCGCGCTTCGCCACGGCCATTGCGCGCCACCGCTACCTGCGCTACCAGGTGTCCTCCAGCCTCGATTACAGCGGCCGCACCATGCCGCAGGCGCCGCGCGACATCACCTCGTTCGAGGTCGGCTACAAGCCTGTGGCGGGCGCGCGTATCGCGCTCGAAGCCGTGCACCAGGGCCGCTACTGGATGAACAACGCCAACACGGTGGAGTACAAGGGCCATGCGCTGCTGAATCTGCGCGCCAATTATCAGCTCGCGCGCGGGGTGGAAGCGTGGGCGCAGGTGCGCAATCTGATGGATAAGCGCTACGCCGATTCGGCCAGCAGCAGTTACGCGGGCACGGGTAGCTACGCGGCCAACACGCAGAACCAGTACACGCCCGGTGCGCCGCGCAGCGTGATGCTGGGCCTGTCCTATACCTATAGCGCACTGTGAGGACGGCCATGGACGATTTCACCTTTCTCATCGCGCGCCGCAAAAGCCTGTACTGGCGCATCCACTTCTGGGCCGCGCTGATCGCCTCGCCCTTCGCGCTGGTGGCCACCCTGACGGGCATCCTGTACGTGTTCACGCCGCAGATCGAGGCAAGGCTGTACCAGCACCTCGATCATGTGGCGCCGCAAGCGTCCATGCTGCCGCTGGACGCCGCCGTGGCGGCCGCCGAACGGGCCGCGCCGCGTGGCTGGACGGTGCAGCACGTGGTGCCGCCGTTTCAGGCCAACGATGCGGTGCAAGTGGCGTTCGCGCCGCCCGGCGGCGCGCACGATGAACATGCTGGACATGGGATGCCGGTGAAAGCCAGGCCGAAGTTCGGCCTGCCCGCGCAAGCCATCGTCATGTATGTGAACCCCTATGATGCGCGCGTGCTGGGCAGCCTGGCCAGCAGCGAGCGCTTCGGCAACTGGGCCAAGAAACTGCATTCGCGCCTGCTGCAAAATGATGGCTGGCGCTGGATGATCGAGCTGGCCGCCAGCTGGCTGATGGTGATGCTGGTGACGGGCGTGGTGCTCTGGTGGCCGCGCGGCGCGCAATCAGGCTTGCCGAAGCGAGGCGCGCGGGGCCGCAATGGCTGGCGCCAGTGGCATGCGTTTCTCGGCGTGGCGCTCGGTATCGTCAGCTTCGTGATCCTGACGACGGGGCTGACGTGGAGCCAGCAGGCAGGCGGGCGCGTCCGCGCGCTGCGCGACGTCAGCGGCCAGGCGCCGCCGCCCGCGCCGCGCGGCTTGCATTCGACCGAGGCGGGTGCTCCGCTCGACTGGCAGGATGCGTGGAAGGTGGCGCGCAGCCATGCGCCGGCCATCGCCGTGCAGCTGACGGCGCCGGCCAGCCAGGACGATGTGTGGCGCGCCACGATGGCCGACCGCAGCCAGCCCACCCTGCGCTTCGACCTGCAGTTCGACGCCTACAGCGGCAAGCCCCTGTATTACGCGGGCTGGGAGGCGCAGACGGCGTTCGGCAAGGCCACCGCCATCGGCATCCCGTTTCATCGCGGCGAATTCGGCTGGTGGAACCAGGCCTTGCTGCTGGTCTTTGGCGCCAGCGTGCTGTTCTCGCTGGTGTCGGGCTGGGTGATGTTTTTCAAGCGGCGCTTGCCTGGCTCGCTGGGTTTGCCCAAGCTGCTGCCGGGCGCCTGGACGTCGCCTTCCGCGCTGGCCTGGCTGGCGGCGGCCGCCATGTGTGCGCTGATGCCGCTGCTGCTCGTTTCCGGCGGCATGCTGCTGTTGCTGGAGCTGGTCCTGGCGAAATGCGGTGCGCGTATCGGCAGGATGCGACTGCGCTAGAATAAGGGGTGCGGCCAGGCTCGTTGCCATGGGCCGTCCCCTTGTAACGGCTGAACATGGTATTCATCGACTTTCCCGCCTTGTCCGCACTGGCCGCCGCGTCGGCGCTGGTGACAAAAAAATGCAGCTGCTGCGCCGTCCCGCTCGACGCCTGGCAGCGCCTGCCTACCTCGCTGGAGCTGGACCGCTTTGAAGAAGTCGGCACCCTGCGCGAAGACCCGTACGAGGAACCGACGTTTGCCGAGTACCACCCGCACGGCACGCGCTACGACAGCATCGATGCGCCCATCGCACCGCGCTACTATCCGGCCAACCTGAGCCAGGTGGCCCGCTGCCTGAACTGCGGCCGCCACTACCTGCGCTACAACGAGGCGGGCGGCTATTTCACGGAATTGCGCATCCGCGCGCTGCGCCCGGAATTGCTGGCCGACGCCGCGTAGTCATCGCTACAGGCTTTCCTTGACGTGCGCGATGCCGTGTTCATCGTAGATCGAGTACACGGCAGCGAGGATGTTTTCCAACTCGGGCGAGCGGTCCCTATGCCGCATGCTGAATAAGATGGGCGAGAACGCATGCTTGTCGTCCAGCTTGCGGTACACGACGTTCCGGTGATGCATGGCTTGCACGCTTTCCGGCACGATGGAAATGCCCTGGCCGGCCGCCACCAGTCCCATGGAAATCTGCAGCTCGCGCACTTCCGTGACGGGACCGGGCGTGACATTGCCTTCGCTGAACATGGCCAGCACCTGGTCGGCAAAGCTGGGGCGGGGCGCTTTCGGATACACGAGCAGGGTTTCGTGGGTCAGGTCCGTCAGGCGCAATCCGCCTTCTCCCTTGGCCAAGCGGTGGCCGGGCGGCAGGGCCACCACCAGCCGCTCCTCGCGCAGCAGAATGCGGCGGATGCTGGGGTCTTCGCTTTTCAAACGCCCGAAACCCACGTCGATGCGGCCTTCCTTCAGGGCCTTCAACTGCTGCACCGTCGTCATTTCATGCAGGGTCACGTCGACCTCGGGATGGCGCTCGCAAAAGCGGTGCACGATGTCGGGCAATTCTCCATACAGGGTCGAGGCGACGAAGCCGATCGACAGCGTGCGTTCCAGCTTGCCCACGCGCTGCGTCATCGCCTGCAGGTCGCGCACCTGGTCGAGCAGGGGGCGTGCATGGGCGAGGAAAAACTCGCCCGCTTCCGTCAGCCGCAAGGGCCGCGACCCTTTTTCGATCAGCGCCACGCCCAAGGTTTCTTCCAGCTGCTGCATCTGCCGGCTCAGCGGCGGCTGCGCGATATGCAGGCGCGCGGCGGCCCGCGTGAAGTTCCTTTCCTCTGCGACCGCAACGAAGTATCGCAAGTGCCGTAATTCCATCTTCATACCTTTCAGGTATAGGTTTGATACCAACTCGGTGTTGGACGTGGCGAGATTCGGGGAATATCGTGTCACCACTCCACAGAATTATACGGAATAAATATGATTCAAAATATCGAGACCTACCTGGTCGATGTGCCTACCATCCGCCCGCACCGCATGTCGGTCGCCACCATGAATACGCAAACCCTGGTGCTGGTGCGGCTGCGCTGCGCCGACGGCATCACGGGCTGGGGCGAAGCGACCACCATCGGCGGCCTGGGCTACGGCGGCGAAAGCCCGGAAAGCATCAAGACGAATATCGATACCTACATCGCGCCGCTGCTGGTCGGCATGGAAGCGAGCGAGGTGGCCAAAGCCATGGCCAGGGTGCGCAAGGTCATCCAGGGCAACCGCTTCGCCAAGTGCGCGATTGAGACGGCCCTGCTGGACGCCCAGGCGCGCCGCCTGAACGTGCCGCTGTCGGAATTGCTGGGCGGGCGCGTGCGCGATGCGCTGCCCGTGGCCTGGGTGCTGGCCAGCGGCGACACGGCGCGCGATATCGCCGAAGGGGAAAACATGCTGGAACTGCGCCGCCACCGCATCTTCAAGCTGAAGATCGGCTTGCGCGACGTGATGGATGACGTGGCCCACGTGCTGGAGATCAAGCGGGCGCTGGGCGAACGGGCCAGCGTGCGCGTCGACGTCAACCAGGCCTGGAGCGAGACGGACGCCGTGCGCGGTATCGCCGCACTGGAAGCGGGCGGCGTCGACCTGATCGAGCAGCCCGTCAAGGCCGGTAACCGCGCCGCGCTGGCGCGCCTGAAGCAGCGCTTCGACGTGGCCATCATGGCCGACGAAGCCCTGCACGGTCCTGCCGATGCGCTGGCGCTGGCGCAGGCCGATGCGGCCGACGTGTATGCCGTAAAAATCACCCAGTCGGGCGGCTTGCTGCCCGCGCTGGAAGTGGCCACCGTGGCGCGCCTGGCGGGCGTGGGCCTGTACGGCGGGACCATGCTCGAAGGCGGCGTCGGCACGGCCGCCACGGCCCACGTGTGTTCCACGTTTGCGGAACTGGCCTGGGGCACGGAACTGTTCGGGCCTTTGCTGCTGACGCAGGAAGTCTTGCGCGAGCCGCTCGTCTACCGCGACTTCATGCTGCAGGTGCCGACAGGGCCGGGCCTGGGCGTCGAGATCGATATGGACAAGCTGCGCTCCATGCAGCGTCAATAAGGAGAAACCATGTTATTCCATGTACGCATGAACGTGAACCTGCCCTTGAGTATGCCCGCCGAGCAGGCGGCGCAGCTGAAGCAAACGGAAAAGGAACTGGCGCAACGCCTGCAGCACGAGGGCAAGTGGCGCCACCTGTGGCGCATCGCCGGCCAGTACGCGAACGTCAGCGTCTTCGACGTGGATAGCGTGGACGAGCTGCATAATTTGCTGACCTCCCTGCCGCTGTTTCCCTATATGCAGATCGACGTGATGCCGCTGTGCCGCCATCCCTCGTCGGTGCGCGACGACGATTCCTGAGGAGACATGCCATGACGCAGATAGGCAATGACACTGTCGGGCAGACGTGCGACGTGGACGGTATTCGCCTGCATTACCGCACGGATGGCGAGCGCGGCAAGCCCTGCCTGGTCCTGTCGAATTCCCTCGGCACGGACCTGTCCATGTGGGATGCGCAGGCGGCCGCGCTGGCCGGCGACTTTTTCGTCGTGCGCTACGATACGCGCGGCCATGGCCGGTCGGCCAGCGGCGATGCGCCGTTCGGCATCGACCGGCTGGGACTGGACGTGGTGGCGTTGCTCGACCACCTCGATATCGAACGCGCCGCCTTCTGCGGCATTTCCATGGGCGGCTTGACGGGCCAGTGGCTGGGCATACACCAGCCGCGGCGCTTGACGAAGCTCGTGCTGGCGAATACGGCGGCGCGCATCGGCGGCGCCGCGCCATGGCAACTGCGGGCGGAGCAGGTGCGCCGCGACGGCATGGCCGCGGTGGCCGAGAGCGCCGCCACGCGCTGGTTCACGCCGCAGTTTATCGAACGCGAAGCGGAGACGGTGGCGCGCCTGGCCGGCATTTTGCGCAGTCAGGATGCGGGCGGTTACGCGGCCTGTTGCGACGTGCTGGCCCAGACGGACTTGCACGACGCCGTCGGCACGATCGCCGTGCCGACCCTGATCATCGCGGGCGAGCACGATCCCGTGACCACCATCGACGACGGGCGCTGGCTGCTGCAGCAGATCGCGGGCGGCCGTCTGGCAAGCCTGCCCGCCTCGCACATCTCGAACATCGAGGCGGCGGACATGTTTACGGCGCAGTTGAGGACTTTTTTAGTGTGAGGCTTGCTGTACCGTATCGGTATGGCGGGAATGCGGCTTTCTCCTGAGCACCGCCGCCGGCTGGTCCGGCATGCGGCAGGGGAAGCTTTCTTGAAAAATAATAATAAGAAAAGCAGACTTGGAGTAGACGGATGGAAAACAGATTGATCATTATCGCTGCGGTCACGGTGGGCTATTTCGCCCTCATGTCGTACATTACCTATAGCGTGCGCAAGCATGCGAACAGCGCCGAGGGCATGACGGCGGGTGGGCGCAACTATCCCGCTTTCCTGATCGGCGCCTTGCTGCTGTCGGAATTCATCGGCAGTTCCGTCAGCATCGGCACGGCCCAGAAAGGCTATGAACTGGGCATTTCCGCCGCCTGGAATCTGGTGGCGTTGTCGCTGGGCTTTTTCCTGCTGGCCATCGTGCTGGTCAAAAAATACAAGGAAAGCGGGCAGTCGACGATTTCCGGCATCCTCGCGCAAACGTATGGCGAGCCCGTGCGCTATGCGGCATCCATCCTCACCATCGTCGCGCTGAGCATCGTTGCCGTGGCCCTGTACGCGAGCGGCGGCGCCGTGCTGGCGGCCGTGCTGCACATCAACAAGACGGTCGCCATCTTGCTGGTGGGCGCCATCACCGTGATCTATGTCAGCCTGGGCGGCATGCGCTCGGTCGTGTACACGAATTTCGCCCACTCCATCGTCAAATACCTGGGCGTGATCCTGGCGCTCGCGTATGCGCTGGAAGCAACGGGCGGCATCGGCGCGCTGCAGGCGCAGTTGCCGGCCAAGATGTTCAACTGGGTCGAGATCGGCTGGGGCCAGATCATCGCCTGGATGATCGGCGGCATCGGTTCCATCTTTGCCACGCAATACGTGATCCAGGCCCTGGTCAGCACGGACAACCCGGCCGTGGCCAAGCGCGCCTGCTATTACGTGTCGTCGCTGATGATCCCGTTCGGCCTGATGGCGGCCCTGATCGGCATGTGCAGCGCCGTGCTGTATCCGGGCATGAAGTCGATCGACGCGTTTCCCACCATGATCGCCCACATGCCGGCATTTTCAGCCAGCATCATGATCGTGGGCCTGGCCGGCGCCCTGTTCGGCGGCATTTCCGCCACCACGCTGGCATCGGCCACCCTGGCCATGAAGGATTTTTATGATCCCTGGTACAACAAGGCCAAGAACGACGCGAAATCGCTGATGTTCCTGCGCATCGCCATCGTCGTGGCGGGATTGCTGCCGCTGGTGCTGGCGCTGTATGCGGAAAAACTGCTGATGATCGCCTTCCTGGGCAAGGCCCTGCGCGCCACCCTGGCCGTGCTGGTGCTGATGGCCTTCTATGCGCCGAAATTCGGCACACCGCGCGGCGCCTTTGTCGGCGTGATCGTCTCGGTGATCGCCACGATTGGCTGGTTCCTGGCGGGCAATCCGTACGGCGTGGACAGTTCCTACCTTGCGCTGGCCGGCCCGTTGCTGACCATGGGCATCAGCCATCTGTTCAAGCCGGCGCATGCGTTGGCAAAGCCGGCATCGTCGTCGCGGCTGTAGCTTGCCCCAACCCTCAGACCAGTCCCGTCATGTAATAGATGGCAATGACGAGGAACACGGCCACCGTCTTGATGACGGTGATGCCGAAAATGTCGCGGTAGGACTGGCGGTGCGTGAGGCCCGTGACGGCCAGCAGGGTGATCACGGCGCCATTGTGCGGCAAGGTATCCATGCCGCCGCTGGCCATGGCCACGACGCGGTGCATGACTTCGAGCGGAATGTGCGCCTGCTGCGCGGCCTGGATAAAACTGTCCGACATGGCCGCCAGCGCGATGCTCATGCCTCCCGAGGCCGAGCCCGTGATGCCGGCCAGGGTCGTCACGGACACGGCCGCGTTGACGAGCGGATCGGGCACGCTGCGCAAGGTGTTGCTGACGGCAAGGAAACCGGGCAGCGCGGCGATGACGCCGCCGAAGCCGTATTCGGACGCCGTATTCATGGCCGCCAGCAAGGCGCCGCCCACGGCCGCCTTGGTGCCTTCGGCAAAGGCGGCGCGGATGCGCCCGAAGGCGGTAATGCAGACGAGCAAAATTCCCAGCAACAAGGCGCCTTCCACGGCCCAGATACCGGTCACGGCGCCGATCGACGTCGACACGGGCGCATGCAAGCCCGGCAGGGCCTCGGCGGTGAGCACGTAGCTGTCGCCATACCAGTGGGGAATCAGTTTGGTCAGCGCAAAGTTGGCCACGCCCACCAACACCAAAGGCGCCACCGACAGCAGCGGATGGGGCAAGCCGCCTACATCGGCCGTGGCCTTGTCGGCCTCGGCCCCATAACCTTCGCCCGTCGCCATGACGGAACGGCGGCGCCATTCAAGGAAAGCCAGTCCCATGATCACCGTCAGCACGGCGCCTATCGTGCCCAGCCATGGCGCGGCCCAGCCGGTCGTGTTGAAGAAGGTGGTCGGGATGATGTTCTGGATCTGCGGCGTGCCCGGTAACGTATCCATGGTGAAGGAAAACGCGCCCAGGGCAATGGCACCCGGCATCAGCCGCTTGGGGATATTGCTCTGGCGGTACAGTTCGGCCGCGAACGGATACACGGCGAACACCACGACGAACAGCGACACGCCGCCGTACGTGAGCGCCGCGCACACGGCAACGATCACGGCATTGGCGCGCGCACTGCCGATATAGCGAATGGCCGCCACGACGATGGACTGGGAAAAGCCGGACAGCTCAATTAGTTTACCGAACACGGCGCCGAGCAAAAAGACGGGGAAGTACAGCTTGATAAAGCCCACCATCTTTTCCATGAAGATGCCGCTGAACACGGCCGGCACGGCCGAAGGATCGGTCAGCAGCACGGCGCCGAGCGCAGCGACGGGCGCAAACAGGATCACGCTGTAGCCGCGGTAGGCGGCCAGCATCAGGAAGGCCAATGCGGCCAGAACTATCAGGAAAGACATCGGTCAGGCCCTTGCGCGAGAAGTGGTTAAGATATTAATAATTAAATTAATAACATACTTCTCGGCAACCCGCCAACGCGCAGGTCAAGGTGCAAGCAGTTCAAGCTGGCGCAGTGAGGGAGGAGGCTGGTCGGGGTGAGAGGATTCGAACCTCCGGCCTCTGCGTCCCGAACGACATTTTCGAAGCTTTGTTGCCTTTAAGACGGGTATGGCTACTGTACACCATCCTTTTAAAATCAACAAGTTATACTCAGATTCGGTCAGTTTCGGTTAGCTTCGCGAAGATGGGAATCTGTGTCAAATGACACAGATTTGACACAGATTTTGATGGCGGTATGGTCGTATACAAGTTTCTTTTTGAATATCCGTAAGTGTAACAACAAGCCGAGTGCAGCGCATTTTCCGCATATTTTCCAGGCTTTTCGGAGGCGTATAAACCTCGATAGCTATCCATGTAATTCATTACATGGACGCCAAAAAATGACCGCACCTTTCGTACCAATGACCAAAGAGGCAGTTGCAGCTGTACTTGACTGCACAACCCGTACTATCGAGAACCTCGTCAAATCCGGTGGGATTCCTACTCCTACATTACTAGCCGGGCGCGTCTTTTGGCATCCCGATGTCTTCTATTCATGGCTTGATAGGACGCTGCGTGGCGGCGGAACTGATGGTCATCGCAGTGACCAGTCCGTTGGCAGTACCAGCGACGAAGTCCTGGAGGTAAAAGTAACAGGACGTCCGAACTCAAGTGAAAAAAGCAATGAACCGGTTTCGCGGATGAAGGCAAAGCAAGCTGCTCGTATAGTCGTCCCTCAGGACGGAGTTACTCTCCGTGCCCCTTCCGACACGTAGCGGGCACCTTTTTAGGATGCACTACGCGCTGTGGCACCAGATGGCTATCCATCCACAATCCGCATCATCTACGCCATTTGCCTAGCCGGTGCCGCCTTCAATCACGCGCGCATGCCCTAGAACATGGGCTGAGCTATTGGCGCATTCTGGTGGAAACGAAAATTCGTTGCTTCAAGCTTCTCGGTGAGCGGGTGATGGTGAGGGACTTTGACCGCCAAGTCACGAAGTTGCAAGTACGCGCCGCTATCCTCAATCGATTAGCCCGACTCGGCACACCCACGACGGTGTCCACGGGATAACTCAGTCCGGGGGCAGGGTACGACGCTATCAATTTATTTGTGCAACATAGCCATCTGAATCGCTCAAAAAGCATGTTTTGAAAAGAGGCCCCACTAGGGGGCGAGTCTGCGAACCTCGGCACAGAATGTGAGTTGCTGGTCGACGGCATTTTGCTGTGGAATTTCGACCATAGAGGTGACGTAAACGTCGAGATTAACAATTGTGCTAATATTGCATAAAAAGTATTTAAAGGAAAATCTTGAGTAATCCCGTAATCGTGCTAGGCGATAAGACGAGCCACGGCGGCACCGTCGTCACCTGCTCACCGTTATCGGATACTCATGGCAAAGGCTGGGCTCGTGTCGGTGATATGGTCTCTTGCCCTCGGTGCAAGGGAGTGTTTCCCATCAGCCAAGGCGACACCAGCCTCATCGATGCGGGCCAGGCCGTGGCCTACCATGGCTGTAAGACTGCTTGTGGCGCCACGCTACTCTCGAGCCAGTTGTGCACCCTTACGACACCATCGGGCGGCGCCGCGCCGGGCGCCCACGGCAGTCTCCCACCAATGGCCTTGATGCAGGGCTTTGGTATTATCCACACCGGGTTGGCCAGCAGGTATCAAGATGAGCCCGTGGCGGATGAAACTGAACGCTTTCGCGGCCGCTTTCAGGTGGTCGACGCTACAACAGGTGACCCCGTGCGCAGCTTGGCTGTACGCGTACGGTCGACCGATGGCCAGTACATCACGGGCAGCACGGACGAGGAGGGCTTCACCCAGTGGGTGGAACGGGACGGCCTTGAGTCGCTTGCATTCGACTTGATTCAGGATGGTGACGCATGACGGGGCCGAATAACACCCCGCCCGCAGGGCAAGCGCCGTTGGCCGTGGGAGGCATGAGCATGGAAGGCGCCACGACCGTCGTGCCGATTAACAAGCCGCAGCTCGATTTTTCTGACAAGAAGGCCTTGTGCTCCGCCGTGTGCAAATGCCAAAGCATGCCGGCAATCGGTGCGGACGGCCGGTCGCTGAAACAAGAGTGCGTCTCGGCTCGGTTGAAAGCTCTCGATGTGGCCCTTGGCCACCGAAGTCCATACAAGGCGGAGTTCACATACGATATGACTAAGCGGCCGCCAGCGCCTTTTCTGGATAAGGACGTGGACACGAAAAGCAGAACCCTGTGGCCCGGCTGGACGAATGTCCTTTGGCCGAAAGACCCAAGCCGCCCTGTGCCTTATAAACCAGGCAAGGGCTACACACGGAGACCCGACGTCATTATCGTCAAGGACCCGACGAAACCTCCAACGCAGGACAACATCAAACAGGTCGTGGAAATAAAATTCCCTGGAGACCCGTTCCGTCCCGGTCAGCGAGAGGACTATATCGTCATCGCCGGAGACGAAATGAAAATGGTGCCGTTGGCATCTGATGAGTGCGACTGCGACCGGGCCGAGCTCGAGCCCTCAAAAATCCCGGTCGAGCAGCTCGCGAAGGCCGCCGCTCTTCTTAGGTTAATCTATATGGTTGTTGTTATAAAACGGCCGCCGCTTGGTGGCTTGCCAGCGTATTAAGGACTGAACATGACTGAATTACCATCGGACTTGCTGGAACTTCTGCGCGAGAACCCGGATGCAATGAATGTACCTGGGGGCTTGCTCACTAAGCAGGGACCACAGGACTATGTCGGCAGCGTGCCCGCAATCGCCGGCACGCTCTTCTTCAAGGATGCGCATCTCCCGGCGGTTCGCGATGCCATCAGCGCTTGTTTCGAAGAGTTCCAGGCCAAGGCTGAGCCTAAACTCACCTGGCTCTACCGGGAAGACCCGCCGGAAGGGCCGGATAAGATGGCCTACGCGGAGGCAAAACCGCTGAACAAAATGCTGGTGCGTATGGACGCAGACGATGCAGTGAGTTTTCATTACACCAGCGGTGTGCAGGCCCAGGACGCGGGTCCATGGGAGTTTCAGGTCGTCGGGCTCCCCGCTTGGCGGGCGGAAATGGGAGGCTGGGGCTTGTGCGGGCTGCGGTTTAGCATGCCCATTTTGTTCGTCGAAGAAAATCCCGGACTTTTCCAGACGCTCTTCGTGAGCTTCGCCCGACGCCTATGTGCCGTCCACGGGTATGGCGGCCACAGTCTAATACTGTCGGCCGCTCACTATGACGAGAACCAGGCATTCGAGGCATTCCTGACGTCCAAGCTCCGAGGGTTTGATGCCGGCAATCTTGTTAGCGGCGCAGTCAATGCGCACCTGGGCATTAAAACAGTAGGCTGGCTCACAGCGATAGACAATGATTATGTGGAAAAAATCGGAGGTATATCGGCCATTCGTTCGGCATTACCGATGGACTGGTTTGGCCTATTCGACTATGGGACTGGGCTTGTAATCCAGGGCGGCGCCCAACCCGAAGCCGCACCTGCTGACTCGCCGATACCCGCGCGGTTGGTGCTTCCCAATATGCTCCTCAAGCCCACTAGGACACCGAAAGTCCGGATGCATTACGCATCCGCTGGGAGCGAGCCACGGTTGATTGGCCGAGCTGCGGAGGAATGGCTGAACCGTTTCGATGTCGCGGACAATGAGCTAATGGCGTACAAGGCTAAACTGCTAGACGAGCCGAAATTTGCTGGGCTACCAGACCTTCCTACTCGCCTCTGATTGCTTAAAACAGCGGGCATTCGCCCAGGCCGACATGAAAAACCTCCACGGCGGTGAGCATGTGGAGGTGAGGTCTGGCGGTGCGCGCGCCGGCAACTTGCGTAAAGCCGACCGCAACCTTGCGGTTACTCGTCATCAGTTCTTCAACGCGCAATTCAATTGAGCGCAGTCGGTCTTCCTCGATGGCTGATGCGATAAGGCGTTGTTCTTCGTCGCCCCGGAGACGGCGGTCTCGTTCGTTCCAGTATTTTGGCCGACGTACCCCGTCCATCGGGTTCTCACCGATACGATATTTCCATACCTTTGTCGCGACTGTGAAGATGGCCCTGATGACGTCCAGCTCTCGGTCGACTGTAGACGGCTTGACGTCCTGCCTGCGGTCTTTCATGTAGTCTTCGATATCGGTGGTTTGGATGTTGGCGAAGGGTTTGCGCATCCATAGGATAGTTCCTGCGGGCTGACGCATTGAGTGATGCTTTGGGTTTTTTGCGCCGACATTGGTAGCCTTAGCTTTTATCTGGGCAACGCGTTTTTCCGCGCCGCCATTGAGGCCTTCCAGCCATCCTAAACATTTGTATTTTTCTGATTTTTCCCAACCTTTGTTCTTGGGACCTTCTTCTTTTATATAGCGTCGCAAGAGGCCCTCAAACGTTACTTGATGGGCCTTGGTGTAATCGATGAATAGTCCGGTGCGGCGCTCTGCCTCAATTCGGGCAATCGCATCTTCGGCCGCTTGAAGTGACTGGCAGGTGTAGCGAACGGGCTTGTAGCCCGCTTGCGTAATTTTGATGAGGAAGGCATTTTCCTTTTGGGTGAGGTAGGGTTTGTAATTTTGCTTGCCCAGTTCGATGGCGTACTGCTTGGCTTGAGCGAGTTGAGTGAAGGGCAATTCTCGGTGGAGGTCGTAGCGATTTTTGACTGAGACGGTGTAGCGGCTGCGGTTTTCGATAGTGGCCATGTCAGGTTTCCTGTAGGTGAAAACCCGTCTAGCGAGGCATTCGTGAAATTTATAGCCTTTCGTGAAAAAAAGCGGAAGTATTTTTCGTGGCACAGATTTGGCACAGATGGTGCCTAGACTGCGCAGTGCTGAAAAATCATGCCAGTACATCTCTTTGATTTTTAAGGGAAATATGGTCGGGGTGAGAGGATTCGAACCTCCGGCCTCTGCGTCCCGAACGCAGCGCTCTACCAGGCTGAGCCACACCCCGCTTTTCTTCATTACAGCAGATGGCGGAGCGGGTTTCAAGCGGCTGCATCAAGCTTGTTTGTTGCAAGCCTGCTTATTTCTTTTCCTGCTGCGCCTTTTTGATTTCCGCTTCGCTGACTTTTTTCGCTGGCGCATTCGTCGCTGGCGAAGTCGGGGCCTTGCGGGTGGCGTTGGCTTGGGCCATGACGGCGGCGCAGTCCGTGTCGGGGGCTTTGTCGACGTTGACCAGCGGCAGCAGGGCGGCCAGCGGCGTGACGGCGGTGGCCAGGGCCACGGCGGCGCCGGCTTTCAGGGCCAGCGGGCCTTTTTGCGGGCCCACGTCCGGGTTCTTGAACGTGCCTTTTGCGTACAGCGGCGTGCGCAGGGTGATGATGCGGGCGCCCTTGGTACGGGGGCGCACGTCGAGGTCCAGGGTTTCGGTGGCCAGGTTGACGTTGCCCGTGACATTGACGACGGCCGTGTCCGTGTCGAGCACGAAGCGGCGCACGTCGGCCTGGCCATTCGTGACGGCGAAATCGCTGGCCAGGCAGTTCAGGTGCACTTGCTTGTCGCCAAAGATTTTCACGAAGACGGCATTGGCCAGGTTCAGGCCAGCCAGTTCCAGCATGAACTGGCTGACGGAGCCTTCGCTGACGGTGGCTGCCAGCTCGCCATTCGCGCTGGCCAGCATGGCCGAGACGGAATTGCCGTGGCCCGTCAGTGCCGCGTCACCATACACTTCGCCGAAGCTCGCTTGCATCGATTGCAGCTTGGGAAACAGTTCGCGTATCTTGAGGTGGCGCGCCGCCACCTTGGCTTGTGCGGCGATGGTCTTTTGACGGCCGTCGAGCGTGATGTTCGAGGTGATATTGCCGCCGGCCATGCCGAAATTGAGCGGCGTCAAACTCAGCACCTTGTCTTTCATGCGGATGTTGGCGACGATATCGTTGAGCGGAATATCGTGCGTGCGCACCAGTTTCTTGCCCGTGAACTTCACATCGGCGTCGAGCGCATCCCATTTGGCCGTATTGAACTGTTCCACTGGCAAGGCTTTATTCCCGGGTTGCACGGGCGCCTTGCCGCGCGCCTGTTTGCGCGCATTGCTGTCGGCACCGATGGTGGGGCCCAGGTCTTCCAGGCGCAGCTGCTGCGACGCCACTTCGCCGCGCAGCAGGGGCCGCGGCTGGCGTGGCAGATATTGCAGGGTGCCGGCCAGGTCGCTCTGGCCCACCGTGCCTTTGAAATTCTGGTAGGTCCAGTTCCAGCTGGCACCGTCCTTCTTGCCCAGCAGGCGACCCTTGGTCGCGTAGTTCGGCGTTTCCGGCAGCAGCACGCCCGTCAGCGGGTACAGGTCCGCCATGCTGGCGCCAGCGAGGCTCAGCTGCAAATCGATGCCGGACAGCGAGCGCGGGTCCGTCAGCGTGCCATCGATGCTGGCCTTGTTCTTGCCCAGCACGGCATGCGCCTGCACGGGATACACGGTGTGGTTGTCGGTCAATGACAGCACGGCGCCCGCCTTGCCGCCGCCCGTCACGGGCGCCTTGCGGTAGCTGCCGCCCAGGGTGAAGGCGATGCCGTATTTCTGCACGGGCGCATTGCCTGGCGCATCGCCGGGCGTGGCGTCGGGCGCCGTCGAGCTGACCTTGGCGTGCACGTCGAGGGCGATGTCCTCGTCTAGATAGCGGATGACGCCGTCGCCGAAGGCCATGCGCTGGATTTCCACGTCCCATGCCGAAGGGCCGTTGTCTTTCAAGGTCCAGCTGTTGCTGCCATCGGCGCGCCGCTGCAGGGCAATGTTGGGCGCCTGGAGCGCCAGGTCCGTCAGTACCACGCGATGCTGCAATAGGGGCAAGGGATGGATGGCCACGTCGATACGTTTCGCGCTGGCCAGTTGCGGGCCGGCCGTCGCCCAGTCCGGGTTGCTCATGCGCACGTCCTGCGCGCTGATGACGGGGCGCGGCACATAGCGGCGCCAGCCCGACTCCGTCTTCAGCCCCTGCTGCCATTTCACCTGCAGGTCGCCGCCGATGACGAAGCTGCGGCCCGTGCTTTCCGACACCTTTTCGTTGATGTAGGGGCGGGCGCGGTTCCAGTCGAAGGTCAGCACGAAGATGACGACGATGGTGATCAGGGCGAGCAGGGCGGCCAGGCTCCAGCCGAGGATTTTGAGCGGGGTTGAGCGTGTCATGAGGTTGCCAATCGCAGTGATTTTTTCATCAAGGTAGACCGATAGGCCATAACAGTCGGTGCGCTGGGTTACGTAAGACACCTCGCTTGAAATGATTCAATAATTCGACTATTATTGAAATATGGAAAATGAAAACTCAATCGCGGCGCAAGCCGAGCCACTGACGAGCACGGCCGCCATCGCAGCCCTGGCCGCGCTGGCGCAGGAATCGCGGCTGGCCGTGTTCCGCCTGCTGGTGCAAGCGGGGCCGGAAGGCATGGCCGCGACGAAAATCGCCGAAGCGCTGGCGATCGCGCCATCGTCGCTGTCGTTTCACCTGAAAGAACTGGCGCATGCCAATCTGGTGACGGCGAGCAAGGCGGGCCGCTCCATCATCTACGCCGCCAACTATGCGGGCATGAACGGCTTGCTGGCCTTTTTGACCGAGAACTGCTGCGCTGGCGCGCCTTGCTGCGTCAACGAACCCACTAACTGAAGGACATCACGACATGACGATCACGATTTATCACAACACGGCGTGCGGCACGTCGCGCAATACTCTGGCCCTGATCCGCAACACGGGCGTCGAGCCCGTCATCATCGATTACGTCAAGCATCCGCCGACGCGCGAGGAGCTGGTCGACCTGATCAAGCGCGCGGGCCTGTCCGTGCGCGCCGTCATGCGCGACAAGGGCGCCCTGTACGACGAGCTGGGCCTGGCCAATCCCGAGCTGAGCGATGCTGCCCTGCTGGACGCCATGCAAGCCCATCCTATTTTGATCAACCGTCCCATCGTCGTCACGGAACTGGGTGTGCGCCTGTGCCGGCCGTCGGAAAAGGTGCTGGAGATTCTGCCGCTGCCGCAGCAAGGGGCGTTTGCCAAGGAAGATGGCCAGGCGGTGGTCGGCGCCGATGGCAAGCCGGTGAAATAGGCGGGCATGAAAAAAACGGCGCCATTGGCGCCGTTTTGTATTATGGAGAGTAAAACGCGATCAGTGATTGCGGTCCACGGCAAACGAGCACAGTTGCAGCATCGATTGCTTGTAGACGCTGTCCGGCCAGCCAGCGATGGCGTCGGCGGCGCGCTGGCCGGCGATTTCCGCCTGCTTGCGCGTGTAGTCGAGGGCGCCACTGCTGGTGATGGCCGTCAGGACGGTGTCGAAATGCTGTTCGTCGCCTTGCTCGATGCAGCTGCGCACCAGTTCGCGCTGTTCCGGCGTACCGTTTTCCATCAGCCAGATCAGCGGCATGGTCGGTTTGCCTTCGCGCAAGTCGTCACCCACGTTCTTGCCGATTTCGGCGGCGTCGCCTGCATAGTCGAGCACGTCGTCGATCAGCTGGAACGCCGTACCCAGCGAGCGGCCGTATTCGGCTGCCGCTTCGATATCGTCTTCGCTGGCACCGGCGATCAGGGCGCCCAGTTGCGCCGACGCTTCGAACAGCTTGGCAGTCTTCGAGCGGATGACGTTCAAATAGCTTTCTTGCGTCACGTCCGGATCGTGCATGTTCAGCAATTGCAGCACTTCGCCTTCGGCGATCACGTTGGTGGCGTCCGAGAGGATTTGCATGACGCGCATATTATTGAGCGACACCATCAGCTGGAACGAGCGCGAGTGCAGGAAGTCGCCCACCAGCACCGACGCGGCATTGCCGAACAGGGCATTGGCCGTCTGGCGTCCGCGGCGCATCGACGATTCGTCGACGACGTCATCGTGCAGCAGGGTGGCCGTGTGGATGAATTCGACCACGGCGGCCAGTTCATGGTGCGCCGTGCCGCGATAGGCGTGGGCATTGGCCACCAGCAAAATCAGCACGGGACGGATGCGTTTGCCGCCTGCGCTGATGATGTATTCAGCGATCTGGTTGATCAGAATCACATCGGAGTGCAACTTTTGGCGGATCACCGTATTGACTGCATCCATATCGGCGGCAATCGTTTGCACGATGGTGTTTTGGTTAACGTGTTTGTTAGCGTCAGACAAGGCGAACCTGCATTAGATTGTGGGTGCCGCGATTATACGACAAGGCTTGCGCGTGCGTGACGTTTGCCTATGACTGTAGGGCAATTGATTGATCTTGTTGGCACTGGCGCGCGTTTTGCTGTCCGCCTGGCGCAAGCCTGACATGACGGCCGGGTTGTCGACATACCACGATCATCGGCCTTTGTGAATAGTTTTTGACGCAATTTCTCAGTCCGTGTATAATCGCTGGTTCCCCCTGTTGTGTACGGCTTGCTTTGCACGGCAATGGGACAAATTCTTTCAACATTTGATGAGGTTTCAAATCATGTACGCGGTCATAAAAACCGGTGGCAAACAATACAAAGTTGTCGCTGGCGAAAAACTTAAAGTAGAACAGATACCGGCAGACATTGGTTCCGAAATCACCATCGATCAAGTTCTCGCAGTAGGCGCGGGCGACAGCATCAAGTTTGGTGCTCCATTGGTCGAAGGTGCAACGGTACTGGTTACGGTTGTGGCGCATGGTCGCCATGATAAGGTCAAAATTTTCAAGATGCGTCGTCGTAAGCACTACCAAAAGCATCAAGGCCATCGCCAGAATTTTACCGAAATCCAAATCGTTTCGATCAACGGCTAATCGCCGCTGTTTGAATTAATCAGCTATCAAGGAGTCTTAAATGGCACATAAAAAAGGCGGCGGCACAACGCGAAACGGCCGTGATTCAGAATCAAAACGTCTGGGCGTTAAAGTCTACGGCGGCCAAGCTATCAATGCTGGCGGCATCATCATTCGTCAACGCGGCACCCCAGTGCGCGCCGGCGAAGGCGTAGGCATGGGCAAGGATCACACGTTGTTCGCGCTGATCGCGGGCAAAGTGAAGTTCGTTGTCAAAGGTGCTGGCTCGAAGCAATTCGTGACCGTTGTACCTAACGCAGCAGTACCAGCGTAATTCATCGCGGAGCGCCAGTTCGCTCCGCAATGATCGCATGATGTAAGGCGCAAGCCTTCAATCGAAAGGCTCTGCCCAAGGTAGAGCCTTTTTAGTTTTATGGCGGCAAAATTATGAAGTTTATCGACGAAGCAAAAATCGAAGTCATCGCGGGCGATGGCGGCAACGGCTGCGCCTCTTTCTGCCGTGAAAAATTCCGGCCTTTCGGCGGTCCCGATGGCGGCGATGGCGGCAAGGGCGGCACCATTTGGGCAGTCGCCGACCGCAATATCAACACGCTCGTCGATTTCCGCTTCTCCAAAATGCACAAGGCTCGCAATGGCGAGCCTGGCCGTGGCGCAGATTGCTATGGCAAGGGCGCCGATGACATCCACCTGCGCATGCCGGTCGGCACCTTGATCATCGACAACGCGAGCGGCGAAATCCTGGCTGACCTGACCGAGCACGGCCAGACCGAAATGCTGGCCAAGGGCGGCGAAGGCGGCTGGGGCAATATCCACTTCAAGTCCTCGACCAACCGCGCACCACGCCAAAAAGGCGAGGGCAAGGAAGGCGAACGCCGCGAACTGCGCCTGGAATTGAAAGTGCTGGCTGACGTTGGCCTGCTGGGCATGCCGAACGCCGGCAAGTCGACCTTCATTTCGGCCGTCTCGAACGCGCGTCCGAAAATTGCCGATTACCCATTTACCACTCTGCACCCGAACCTGGGCGTGGTGCGCGTGTCGCACGAGAAGAGCTTTGTGATCGCCGATATTCCCGGCTTGATCGAAGGCGCTTCCGAAGGCGCGGGCCTGGGCCATCAATTCCTGCGTCACTTGCAGCGCACGGGTCTGCTGTTGCACATCGTCGACCTGGCGCCGTTTGAAACCAACGTCGATCCTGTCAAGGAAGCCAAGGCGCTGGTCAAGGAATTGAAGAAGTACGACGAGTCGCTGGTCGACAAGCCGCGCTGGCTGGTGTTGAACAAGCTCGACATGGTGCCGGAAGAAGAGCGCAAGAAGATCGTCAAGGACTTCCTCAAGCGTTTCGCCTGGAAAGGTCCCGTCTTCGAGATCTCCGCGCTGAACCATCAAGGTTGTCCGGAACTGGTGAATGCGATTTACCAGCATCTGGAAGAGAAGAAACACAGCGAAAGCCGTGCCGAAGAAACGCAGATGACCGAAGAAGCACGCGGTATCTCGTCGATCGACCCGGATGATCCGCGTTTCAAGATCCTCGACTAAGGCTTTATCCTGATGTCGGTACAAACGGTCGCTGCCGCGTCCGCGCGCAAGCAAGCGTGGCAGCGCCGTGTATTGCATCTGATCGCGTATGCTTACGGGCTGAGCGCGGTCGCCTTTCTGCTGTTCGCCGATGCAATGGCGGCCGGCATGGGCATCTTCCTCAATGGCGTCAATGGCTACAGCCAGTTCTACGCTACTCATGTCGGTGTCTGGGGCGCTACCGCGCTCCTGGCGCTGTTCGCGGCACGGCAGGGCGAACCGCCTGTCCTCGGCGATATCACTGCAATGTTGGTCCTGGCGCAGCCCGCCGGCCGTCTGTTCGCGGCCATCAGCTTCGGCTTGCCCCAGGGTTTTGTGTTGTTCATGTGCGCAATGGAGCTGACGGCGGGACTGGTCTTGCTGCTGCTGCGTCCTGCGCGCTGACGTCTATTAAGTGAAGAGCGCCGCCCCATGGATTCCGTGATTCAAAAAGCTACCCGCATCATCATCAAAGTCGGCTCCTCGCTGGTCACCAACGATGGCCGCGGGCTCGACCATGCCGCCATCGCGCGCTGGGCCGCGCAGATTTCCGGCTTGCGCGCCCTGGGCAAGGAAGTCGTGCTCGTGAGCTCCGGCGCGATCGCCGAAGGCATGCTACGCCTCGGTTTCGAGCAGCGCCCCACCGATATCCACGAATTGCAGGCGTGCGCCGCCGTTGGCCAGATGGGCCTGGCGCAAATCTATGAAAGCAGCTTCCGCGCCCACAGCCTCGGTACGGCGCAAGTGCTGCTCACGCATGCCGACCTGGCCGACCGCGAACGCTACCTCAATGCCCGCTCCACCCTGACGACCTTGCTGCGCCTGGGCGTGGTGCCGATCATTAATGAAAACGACACGGTCGTCACCGATGAAATCAAGTTCGGCGACAACGACACCCTGGGCGCCCTGGTCGCCAACCTGATCGAAGCCGATGCGCTCGTCATCCTGACGGACCAGCACGGCTTGTTCTCGGCCGACCCGCGCAAGGACCCGAACGCCTACCTGATCACGCAAGGCATCGCCGGCGACCCGGCCCTGGAAGCGATGGCCGGCGGCGCCGGCAGCAGCCTGGGACGCGGCGGCATGCTGACGAAAATCCTCGCCGCCAAGCGCGCCGCCAAGTCCGGCGCCCATACGATCATCGCCTGGGGCCGCGACAGCGACGTGCTCAGCCGTCTCGCCCAGGGCGAAGCGATCGGCACGGAGCTGCGGGCGCAAACGGGGCAATTGACGGCGCGCAAGCAGTGGATGGCCGATCATCTGCATACGGCTGGCGCCGTCGTGCTCGATGCGGGCGCCGTGCAAAAGCTGCGTCAGGAAGGCAAATCATTGTTGCCGATCGGTGTGACGGGCGTGAACGGCGAGTTCGGCCGCGGCGCCGTCATCACCTGCGTCGACGCGGACGGCGTGCCCGTGGCGCGCGGCCTGTCGAACTACACGAGCGGCGAAGCGCGCCGCATCATGCGCAAGCCGTCCACCGAGATCGAGTCCATCCTCGGCTACATGGAAGGCCATGAGCTGATTCACCGCGATAATATGGTCTTGCTGTAGGTCGGATTAGCGGAGCGTAATCCGACAACATTGTTGCCGCGTCCTGTCGGATTACGCGCTGCGCGCTAATCCGACCTACGACGTAATCACAGCGGCCCATTCGGGCCGTTTTTTTTTGACTACACCACAGCCGGCATCGGCGACTTGTCCTTGTAATCGCACAGGTCGGCGATCATGCAGTTCCAGCATTGCGGCTTGCGTGCCGTGCATGTGTAGCGGCCGTGCAGAATCAGCCAGTGGTGGGCGTCGTGCAGAAATTCTTTCGGTACAAACCTCAATAACTTTTGCTCGACGATATCGACATTCTTGCCCGGTGCGATGCCGGTGCGGTTCGAGACGCGGAAGATGTGCGTGTCGACGGCCATCGTCGGTTCGCCAAACGCCGTGTTCATGACCACATTGGCCGTCTTGCGGCCCACGCCGGGCAAGGCTTCCAGCGAGGCGCGGTCGCGCGGCACTTCGCCGCCGTGCTGCTCGAGCAGGATCTGGCAGGTGGCGATGACGTTCTTCGCCTTGGTGCGGAACAGGCCGATGGTGCGGATGTAGCTGGTCAGCTCGTCGACGCCCAGGGCTAGTATCTTGGCCGGCGTATTGGCGACCGGATACAGCAAACGGGTCGCCTTGTTGACGGACACGTCCGTTGCTTGCGCCGACAGCAGCACGGCGATCAGCAACTCGAACGGCGTCGTGTATTCGAGTTCCGTTTTCGGGGATGGATTGGCGGCGCGGAAGCGCGTAAAGATTTCCAGGCGTTTGGCGGCGTTCATGCGTCTTTTTTCGGCGTGTTGGGGGCTGGCGGGGAGGTGTCCGTGCTGGCGGCAGCGGCCTTGGCGCGCGCGCGCTCCATGGCGGCGGCGATGATGGCGCGCTTGCGCTCTTTTTCTGCCTGTTCATCTGGCGTGACGGGCACTTCCTGCGTCACTTCCTGCATCTTGGCGACTGCCTTGGCGGCCAGGCGCGCGTCGTTGGCCTCGGCTTCGCGGCGCAGGCGCTGCGTGCGGAAATCGTGGCGCACGCGCGCGTCATCGGCCTCTGCCTGGCTCCAGGCATCCCAGCCCGTGGCGTCGCCGCTGACCGGGTACATGACGATGCAGTCGACGGGGCAGGGCGCCACGCACAGGTCGCAGCCCGTGCACAGGCTAGTGACCACCGTATGCATCTGCTTGGCGGCGCCGACGATGGCGTCCACGGGACAGGCCTGAATGCACAGGGTACAGCCGATACACAGCGATTCGTCGATATAGGCGACAGATCGCGGACGTTCGAGGCCGTTGACGGGATTGAGCGGAATGACTTTTTTGCCCAGCAAGCCGGCCAGGCGCGCGATGCCTTGCACGCCGCCCGGTGGGCACTGGTTGATGTCGGCGTTGCCGGCGGCTATCGCTTCCGCATACGGGCGGCAGCCGTTGTAGCCGCATTTGGTGCATTGCGTTTGCGGCAGCAAGTCTTCGATCTGGTCGGCAAGTGAGGGAGAGGCGGGATGCGGCACGGTCATCTTCGATACGGTAAAACGCCATTATCGGCCATCCGGGGCGCGCACAAGTAAAAACCTGTTTCGCAAGAGGGGATAAGGTGTGTCATGGCGGGCTGTTGCAGGCGCGCCGCAATCGTATTTTATTTCCCTTGGGAATGTCAAAGTGCAAATAAACAACTTTGCAATTTCTTTTTTTTGTGGGAGCATGATTTTATCAAGTTAGTTATCAAAAGCCGACCGCCAGTCCTGTTGCCGCGCCTGCATTGCAATGCGCGCCAGGCCATAGGAGCCAAACATGCGTTTCCTCCGGACAGTTGGTTTGCCCTTCTGTTTGCTCATGCACTCTACACTTGCCCTTGCGTACGGGCAGGCGGCCTCGCCCATGGCGGCGCCGGGCGCTGCCAGCTCGCGCATCGTCCGCTTCGCGGCGGAAGACTGGCCGCCCTTCATTACCCGCAGCCTGCCTGCCGACGGCATGTCGGGCGCCATGGTCAGCGCCGTCTTCGAGCGCCTCGGCTATGCAGTCAAATATGAATATTTCCCCTGGAAGCGTGCCATGCAGTTTGGCCTGGCCAGCCCCCGCTACGCCGGGCTGCTGGCCGTCTGGCGCACGCCGGAACGGGAAAAGCTCTGCCACTTTTCTGTGCCGGTTGGCAATACGCAGGGCGTGCTGGCCTATTTGAAGGAAGATGGCGTGCCCGGCGCCACCCTGGCCGATCTGGGCAAGCTGCGCATCGGCACCGTGGCCGGCTATGCGAATGGAGAACAGTTCGATGGCATGGTGGCGCGCGGCGAACTGAAGACGGAAGAGGGCTTGAACGACGCGACGAATCTGAAGAAGCTGTTGATCAAGCGTTACCGCGTGATCGTCATCGAGCGCCATGTCCTGCAGCACTTGCTGATGGGACGCAACTTCAGCAAGGCCGAACGGGAACGCATCGCCATCATCGATACCGTCTTCAAGGAGCGCCCCGTCTACGTGTGCTTCCAGCGCGATGCCGAAGGTGCTGCGCGGCAAAAGCGCTTCAACGAGGCGGCGCGCGATATCGACACGGCCCGGCTGGAACGCGATTATTGGAAGCGGCTTGATCAGAGCCTGGCCACGGCCCCGTCCTCCCCTTGACGTGTGGCGCCGCTGTTGTACGTGCCTAAAAGAAAACGCCACGCCAGTGTGAACTGGCGTGGCGTTTTGATGGAGATGCCGTGTATCAGCCGTGTTTCTGAATGAATTCGCCGATTTTCGGGCAAATGATTTCGCGCCAGCGGCGGCCCGAGAAGATGCCGTAGTGGCCGCATTTCGGCGCCACGAAGTCTTGCTGCATCTCGGCAGGGATGCCGGAACACAAGTCATGCGCCGCCTGCGTCTGGCCGGCGCCGGAAATGTCGTCCAGTTCGCCTTCTACCGTGAACAGCGCCACGTTCGTGATGTCTTGCGGACGCACCAGCTGGCCGCCCACTTTCCACGTGCCCATCGGCAGGCTGAATTCCTGGAATACGGTTTTAATCGTTTCCAGGTAGTACTCGGCCGGCATGTCCAGCACGGCGTTGTACTCGTTGTAGAACTGGCGATGGCCTTCCGCCGGCTCGTCGTCGCCCGTCACCAGGTGCATGTAGAACTCGCGGTGGCTTTGCGCGTGACGGCCCGGGTTCATGGCGATGAAACCGGCGTGCTGCAGGAAACCCGGATACACCTTGCGGCCAAAGCCCGGATAGTTCGGCGGCACCGCGTAGATCACGGTGTTTTCAAACCACGAGAATTTCTTTTCCGTCGCCAGGTTGTTGACTTGCGTGGGCGAGCGGCGCGGGTCGATCGGGCCGCCCATCATCGTCATGGTTTTCGGCATGTGCGGATCTTTTGCCGTCGCCATCAGCGAGATGGCGGCCAGCACGGGCACGGTCGGTTGACAGACGGAAATCACGTGCAAGTCAGGCGCCAGCAGGCGGATGAATTCCTGCACATAATAAATGTAGTCGTCCAGGTGGAACGGGCCTTCCGTCAGCGGTACCATGCGCGCGTCCGTCCAGTCGGTGATGTAGACATCGTGCTCGGCCAGCAAGCCGCGCACGGTGTCGCGCAGCAGGGTCGAGTGGTGACCGGACAGGGGGGCAACCAGCAAAACTTTGGGCTGTTGCAAGCCAGTGGTTTCTTTTTTGAAGTGAATCAGGCGGCAAAACGGTTTTGTCACGACAACGTGTTCGCGGATGTCGACGCTCTCGCCTTGGACGAGAACGGATTGGATATCGAATTGCGGTTTTTCGTAGTCTTTGCCAAGGCGGTACATCAGCTCGTAGCCGGCTGCGATGCGTTGCGAAAACGGGGTGTGGGCCAGTGGAGAAACCGGGTTGGTAAATAACTTGGAGGACATGTCTGCCCATTGCATCACCGGAGTGAGGAAAGAGCGTTGCAGTTCGTGCAGTTGGTAAAGCATATAGAGTCCTTGTTTGATTCCAAGCGCCAATATCGGCTCAAATATCATAATCCAATTTTACGATATTTGTTGAGGACAAAATGTGCTTTACCGCGCATAGATCCACAGTTTGCGCATAGTTGTGACAGCGCGCCACACTTGCATGGATAGACCTGCAACCATGCTTTAAAAGCAAAAAAAGCAGCGTTTCCGCTGCTTTTTGTCTGTTTTTTGCCGCTACGCCCCTGCGGGGAAGAGCCTCCCCCGCAAGAATCGCCGCCGCAGCTGCCGTGCGCTTAGCGTACCAGCATGTCGAGCTTGTCCTTGACGTCCTTGTATTGCTCGGCTTCCGGCAAGGCAGCTTTCGTCTTGGTGATCGAAGGCCAGTTACGCGCCAGATCGACGTTGATCTTGATGAAGGCTTGCTGGTCGCCCGGCACGTCTTCTTCCGCGAAAATCGCGTTCACCGGGCACTCTGCCACGCAGACGGCGCAGTCAATACATTCGTCCGGATCGATTGCCAGGAAGTTCGGGCCTTCCCGGAAACAATCTACCGGGCAGACATCGACGCAGTCGGTATAGCGACAGGCGATGCAGGATTCGGTGACAACGTGGGTCATAACAGTCCTATCAATTTGGGGGAGGTGCTGTAGCGCCTGCAGGAACCTCGGCGGCGCGTACTAAAGCAAAGCATTGTATTTTAAGGCAATTCGCTATTTCTCACAAATCCCGCTTATATACAATACATATAAGCAAATTCATTTTTTGGCAGTGGCGTTGCCGCGTAGAGCGGGCAATTCAGCGACTATCCGGGACGTTGCGATGAAGAACGCGGCAAGAAAGCGACAGTCGCCCGATGCGGCAGGGTACGGGGCGGGCGGCGCGCTGGCTTGCCGTGTGGTGTTTTTGTTTTACCCAAATCAAGATCGGTAAAAATAAGTGCCAAATCGTGCCGAAACTATCAGGCGCTGGCGCGTATTTGCGTCAGCAATTGCTGCCAACGTGCATTTTCAGCACTGCCATCCTCGGCAAACGTGATGGTGCGCCGCGCGTTGGGCGCGTCGACGGTGATCTGCCAGTGGGGAATATCGGCGCCCACCTGTTCGCCCGCCGCCTGCGCGTGCGTGAAAAAGCCGCTGCTGGCCAGTGCCGCTTCCAGCCCGGGGCCAGCCGGATGGGCTTGCGTATCGATCTCGTACTGTTCACTCAGGCCGGCAAAGCCGCCGCTGCTGCGGGCTGAAATTTTCATGCTGCTCCTTGCTGTTGGGGTGGTGGTGGGACGCGCCACAGCCTGCCGCTCTTCCGGCAGGCCTGGATCGGGCGCGCTGGTGCGCTGCAGTGCTGTTTATTTGGGGCCGTAACTGCGGCACCAGGCGGCCAGGGCTTCGCGCTCCGCTTCGAGCAATTGATCCGACTCGCTGTATTCCGCATGATTCATGGTACCGCAGCAGGCGCGCCTGTCTTGCACAGCGTCGTCTTCGTCGACGACAGCGGGGGCAAATGTCATCTGTCCATCCTCCGTCATGGCATTGGCCTTGAGCACTTCGCGCACGGTAAAGCTGTTGCGGATGAAGTCCAGGTAGGCGCTGTTGCCATCGGTCTCGGCGATCGTCAGCATGTGGCCGGCCACGTCGGCATAGGTGGCGGCCTGGTCGGGCGATGCCACGAGGGCGCGCAGGACGAGGCTGCGCAGGTAGTCGCCGCAGCGGTGCAGCACGGCCGCGTCGTCTTCCAGCTGTGGCTGGCGTTCGTGGGCAAAGATGTCGGCCAGGATGTCGTAGATGGCGCCCGTAAACACTTGCGAGATGGCGTGCACTTCCGTGCCGGCTTCCGATAATTTGATGTCGTTGTCGGCATTGCGCAAGCCGTTGGGACGGCCCAGGGCCAGGCCGAACTGCTCGGCCAGATCAGCCAGAAACGTTTTATCGTGCAGGTCGGATTTCGTTTGTGCGATGACCGCTTCCACCTGGTCCAGCTGCGACAGGGCCAGGAAGATGGCCGTCAGGTCGCCGAACGATTCGTGCAAGCCGCCCGTCTGCGGCGGGTTGTTGCTGAGCAGCCAGTTGGGCTTGAGGCCATCGAGCACGGCGTGCCCTGTTTCATGCGAGACGATGTCGAGCGAGCGGCAGGTGTAGACGCGCTCGGTGGCGCCGCTGGGAATGAAGTCGCCGAACTTGAGCGCCTTGTCGCTGCGGCTGTAATAGGCATTCATGACATTGGGCAAGCCGTGCGGGAACACGCGCAGCGGTGCCGTGTTGCTGGCGCTATTCCATTGCCAGGGCAGGGGCGGCGCCGTGTCGTTGCTGGCCAGCGCGCGCTGGTACATGGTCAATGTCATGCGCACGATGGCAAACGTGTGCACGGCGTCGAACTGGTCGGTGTTGGGCGAAACGATGAAGTCGCCGAAGGCATTCGGACTGACCTGCGCGATGCCCGGTTCGCCGAACGTGACGCGCGCGTCGCGCGGGCCTTGCAGGATCAGACCGGGCAGGAAGGTCTTGCGCGTGCCCAGTTCGCTGACGGACGGGTCCTGCTTCCAGATCAGCACGCGCGAACCGACGGGCACGGCGGCCGCGTTGCGCACCGTGGCCTCGGTCAGGCGGGGCGGCCCCGGCTGCAGAGTCAGTTGCGCATTCTTGCGGTGCTGGCGGTACGGCGCCGAGGGGGTGGGGACATAGCCGACGGGCAGGGACACGCATTTGGTCAGTACGGCTTCGACCGGCACGATGACTTTCTGGTCCATGGTAGCTCTCCAAGACACGCGCAACTGGAACTGGAATAGTCGTCCCGCTTCGGTGTATCCGGTTTGATACGGCGCAAGCGATGCGCGGGAAGGACGGGCTTTTTTAGCCGTCCGGCGCCAGCTTCGGCCGCGCCCGCCGCATGGCGGCTGGTATGATGCTGGCCGTATGGCACCCGTTTTTATAATAAAAGGATCGTTTGATGGCGGATATAAATATAGTTCAGCAACATAAGCTGACGGCGGCAAAGGCGCGCGAAGCGGCGCAGCAAGTGGCCGACAAGCTGGCCCAGGAATATGATTTGGCGTGCGCCTGGGATGGCGATGTGCTGCGCTTCGAGCGCAGCGGCGTCGATGGTTCGCTGACCCTGGAAAAAGAGCAGGCGCAACTGCAAATCAAGCTGGGCTTCATGCTCAGCGCCTTTGCTTCCACTATCGAAGGCAAGATTGCCGAGAAGATGCGCAAGGTGTTTACCGAGCCAGCTTGATGGCGTTTGCCCCGCTTGTCTCGCGCCAAGTTTGGTGGTAAAAATGGCGCTGCGGCGGAAGGCGAAAAGACGACGAAAACACGTCGCTTTTCGCCTTTTTTACGTCTGACTGTACGCTAGCGAACATTGCTAGCACATTTCTATTTGGAAAGCCATTGGACTTTGGCGGCTTTTTGCGTTATACTTGAGTCATATTTACAACAGCTACACCGCGTTTCACCTTCTGCTTCGCAGTACTCTCCACTCGCTCAGTGGTGAATAATTCTTCGGGTTTTACACCCGCATCCAGTTAAAAGTAGCTTGGTCGATTTTTTTCGGTCAAATACATTTGGTGCCATGTATTTGCATGGCGCTAGCGTTGTTAAAAGTCCTGAACCACAGCCTCTTTTAGCACGCACACGGCACCCCGGCACCGGCCTTGGCCATCCGCTGGTCACACGCGTGTCACCCCCTGTTTCCTGTCGCTCCCGTGCGCTTTTTGCGCCGTGGCGTAGCCGACGCAACAGGGTTTGTTGATTCCCGCCGCAAGCTAGCAGGCTTGCTGGGTTTCATTCCATTCGTCAAATCGAGGGAGAACCACATCGTGGCAAAACAAATCATTATCGACCATGTGTTCAAAGTGTTCGGCGACAAGCCAGAAGAAGCACTTGAACTCGTTCATCAAGGCGCCAGCAAGCAGGACATCCTGGCCAAGACAGATTGCACCATCGGCGTTTTCGACGCCACCTTTACCATTGAAGCGGGCGAGATCTTCGTCATCATGGGCCTGTCCGGTTCGGGCAAGTCGACCCTGGTGCGCATGCTGAACCGCCTGATCGAGCCGACGGCCGGCCGCATCCTGATCGACGGCAACGACATCAACACCTTGCCGGATGCCCAGCTGCGGGCTCTGCGCCGCAAGGACATCAGTATGGTGTTCCAGTCGTTCGCGCTGCTGCCGCAAATTACCGTGCTCGACAACACTGCCTTCGGCATGGAACTGGCCGGCATGCCCAAGCCTGAGCGTCATGCGCTGGCCCAGCAAGCGCTGGAACAAGTGGGCCTGGACGGCTACGGCGCCAGCTATCCCGACGAATTGTCGGGCGGCATGCAGCAGCGCGTGGGCCTGGCCCGTGCGCTGGCTTGCGATCCATCGATCCTGCTGATGGATGAAGCGTTTTCCGCGCTCGATCCGATTATTCGTACGGAAATGCAATCGGAACTGCTGCGCCTGCAACAGATCAAGCGCCGCACCATCGTCTTCATTTCGCATGACCTCGATGAAGCCATGCGCATCGGCGACCGCGTCGCCATCATGAAAGACGGCCACGTGGTGCAAGTGGGCACGCCGGAAGAAATCCTGCGCAAACCGGCCAACGATTACGTGCGCAACTTCGTGCGCGGCGTCGATGCGGCGGCCGTGTTCAAGGCCAGCGATATTGCCCGCAAGAGCCAGATCGTCGTGTCCGAGTCGCCGAGCCGCGGCTCGCGCGCCGCGCTGTCGATGCTGGAAGAGCAGGATCGCGCGTTTGCCTACGTCGTCAATCCGCAGCGCAAGTTCCTCGGCGTCGTGTCGGCCGATTCGCTGCGCAGTGCGCTCGACGGCCATGTCGGCCCGCTGGGCCTGGCGCATGCCTATCTGCCCGACGTGCAGACCATCAATGCAGACGAGCCCGTCGCCGGACTGTTCGGCCAGGTGGCGCAACTGCCTTACGCCGTCCCAGTGGTGGCCGATGACGGCAGCTTCCGCGGCGCCATCAGCAAGACGACCTTGCTGAAGTTCCTCGACCGCGATACGCCAGCCATTGCCGAACAACAACAGAAAGGACAAGCATGAATCCAAGCACCGTTTCCACAGTAGAAGCTGTTGTTGAACAGCCGGCCGCGCAAATCAATCCCTGGGCGCTGACGCCGCCGGGCGACACGTCTTGGCTGGATGCGGCCGGACCGGCCGTACAGCCGGAACACGCGGCCTCCGGTTTTCACCTGACGCAGATCTTCGACGGCTCGCTGCCGCTGGAAAGCTGGATCAACCAGGGCCTGGGCTGGGTCGTCGCGCATTTCCGCCCATTCTTCCAAGCCGTACGCGCGCCGATCGACAGCGTGCTGTCCGGCGTGGAAGGCGTGCTCCTGGCGGCCCCGTCGCTGACGGTCATCGCCATCATCGGCTTGCTGGCGTGGCAATTTACCAGCCGCACCTTGGCCATCGGCACCGTGCTGGCGCTGCTGGTCGTGTCGATGCTGGGCATCTGGCCGGAAGCCATGACGACCTTGTCGCTGGTATTGACGTCGCTGGCGTTCTGCCTGGCCATTGGTTTGCCGCTCGGTATTTTCCTTGCCAGCAGCGACCGCGCACAGAATATCCTGCGCCCCTTGCTCGATGCCATGCAGACGACGCCCGCCTTCGTTTATCTGGTACCGGTGGTGATGCTGTTTGGTATCGGTAATGCGCCAGGCGTGATCGTGACGATCATCTTTGCCCTGCCGCCGCTCGTGCGTCTGACCAACCTCGGCATCCGCCAGGTGCGTCCCGACCTGATCGAAGCGGCCCGCGCGTATGGCGCCTCGCCGTGGCAGTTGCTGACCCGCGTGCAGTTCCCGCTGGCCATGCCGTCCATCATGGCCGGTATCAATCAGTCGCTGATGCTGTCGCTGTCGATGGTCGTGATCGCCTCGATGATCGCTGTCGGTGGCCTGGGCCAGATGGTATTGCGCGGCATCGGCCGCCTGGACATGGGCCTGGCAACCGTCGGTGGCCTCGGTATCGTGCTGCTGGCCATCACCCTGGACCGCTTGACGCAAGCGATGGGCCAGCCACGCCGTGGCGTGCGCCACTGGTACCAGACGGGTCCTGCCGGTTTCGTGCTGCGCCTGGTGCGCGGCAACACGGAGAAAAATAATGTTGCACAGCAAGCTACGCTGGCCAACGCACAATAAGAAAGGATTTACATGCATCAAATCGCACATTTCAAAGAGACGCAAAAATCGCAACGCAAGTTCCAGCTGTTTTCCGCCCTGGCGATCGCCGCCATGGCCCTGACCACGAGCCTGGCCATGGCGCAGACGCCGGCCGCACCCGCCGATGCGCTGCCCGGCAAGGGCATCAAGGTGCAGGCGCTGCAAAGCTCGATCGCGGAAGAAACCTTCCAGACCATGCTGGTCGACAAGGCGCTGGAAAAGCTTGGCTACGAAGTGCAGCCGATCAAGGAAGTGGAGTATCCGACCGCGCATATCGCCATTGCCAACGGCGACGCCACCTTCATGGCCGTGCACTGGGACCCGATGCACAAGGATTTCTATAACAATGCGGGCGGCGACGCCAAGCTGTTGCGCACGGGCCAATACGCCGGTCCTGCCGCGCAAGGTTATCTGATCGACAAGGCGACGGCCGAAAAGTACAACATCACGAATATCGACCAGTTGCGCGACCCGAACCTGGCCAAGCTGTTTGACCACGACGGCGATGGCAAGGCCGACTTGACGGGCTGCAACCCCGGCTGGGGCTGCGAAGCGCTGATCGAGAATCACATGGATGCGTATAAATTGCGCGAGACGGTGACGCACGTGCAGGGCAGCTATGCGGCCCTGATTGCCGACACCATGGGGCGCTACAAGCGTGGCGAGCCGATTTTGTACTACACGTGGACGCCGTACTGGGTCAGCGGCGTGCTGGTGCCGGGCAAGGACGTGGTCTGGCTGAAAGTGCCATTCTCGGCCAATCCGGAGAAAGTAAACACGCGTCTGGACAATGGCAGCGACTACGGCTTTGCCGTCAACACGGCGCGCATCGTGTCGAACAAGGCCTGGGCCGAGAAAAACCCGGCGGCTGCGAAGCTGTTCGAAGTGATGCAATTGCCCGTGGCCGACATCAATGCGCAGAACGAACGCATGCGCCGTGGCGAAAACACGCAAGCCGATATCGCGCGCCATACGGCTGGCTGGATCAAGTTCCACCAGCAAAAGTTTGACGGCTGGATCGCGCAAGCGCTGGCAGCGGCGAAAAAGTAAGTTCTAGCGCCGTTTCACCATGAAAGAGTGGCTACCATTTTGGTAGCCACTTTTGCGTTAACGGCCTGTTTTGGTGGTTTTTGGTGAGTTTTTAGCCGTTTTCGGCCAGTTTCAGGTGCAAAATGGGGAAAGGCTTGCCGAACGGGTCGCGTTCGGAGCGGCTTTCCCCGATAAAGCCCTGGTGGAGGTAAAAGCCATGCGCTTGCGTGTTGTGTTCGTTGACATCGACAGCCGTGGCGCCCAGGGCCGCGATGGCGTGCCGCACGAGCGCGCGGCCGGCGCCGCTGCCACGCTGGTCGGGATGTACGAACAGCATCTCGATCTTGGCGTGCTCGACGCACAGGAAGGCATAGGCGACGCCGTCATCGGCGCGCAGCACGTGCAGCAGGCGTTCGGCCGTCACCCTGGCCAGCTCGTCGCGGACGAAAGGCATCAGGAAGGCGATATCGCTATCGGCAAGGAAATCGTGGGTGGCGCGTACGGACAGGTGCCAGACATCGAACAAGCGGGGCAGGTCGGCGGCATGGGCCAGGGAAAGCAGGGAATTCGGTGATGGTGTCATGCAGAAATTATACTGCCCCGGCAGGCGCCGGGGCAGGGAGGGACGATCAGTCCTTCAAGTCTTCGATCAGGTCGATGTATTGTTGCTGCGCATCTTCCTTCGAGGTGCCGGCCAGGGCCGCCCAGGCGTCGAACTTGGCACGGTTGACGAAGTCGGTCATGCCAGGACGCTCGCCCGTGGCGTCGCCGCTCGACGCTTGCTTGAACAAGGCGTAGATTTTCAACAAGGTCATATTGTCCGGACGCTCGGACAGGGTCTTGGAATCGAGCTGCGCTTGTTCGAATTGCTCTTGTAAACTCATGATGGCTCCTGTGTGCTGATGGAATCGCTGGAAAAGTGCGGCAGGCCCGGAGGAGTGGCCACCGTGCGTGCTGCAGTGCCTGACATCATAGTGAAAAAAGCGCGCCGTGCATTAGAGGACACCCTCAAAACAAAAACGCCGCCGCTGAGTGATCAGTGGCGGCGTCTGGCACGGTCCTTGGAACGCAGCCTTCAGCTTCTTATACGCCCAGCAGTTCGACGTCGAAAATCAGGGTGGCGTTCGGTGGAATCACGCCGCCGGCGCCGCGTGCGCCATAGCCCAGTGCCGCAGGGATGATCAGCTGGCGCTTGCCGCCCACTTTCATGCCTTGCACGCCTTCGTCCCAACCCTGGATGACGCGGCCTGCGCCCAGCGGGAATTCGAATGGATCGTTGCGGTCCTTGCTCGAGTCAAATTTCGAACCGGCGCTGCCGTCGTCGTTTTGCAGCCAGCCCGTGTAATGCACGACAACATTGTTGCCGGCTTGCGCTTCAGCGCCTTCGCCAACGACGGTATCGATGTATTGCAGGCCGGAAGCGGTAGTGGTGGTGGTCATGATAATCCTTGTGTAGGCGATGAAAGCTTCAGATTGTAGAGCAATGAGTTGCAAAGCGCCATTCCAGGCCCGGCGCAAGCGAAAACCGGAAATTACGCCGATGTGTGGCTGCCGGTTGTATTTAAGGGGGGATTTCACACAATAAATACAGTGTTCCACGTAAAATGCATGTTTTGTATTTAACAGTGATTTCTTCCATGTTCCGCAGTCTACGCCGCCTTGTTTTTTCCTCGCTGTGCCTGGTTTCCGCAATATCGACGGCGCAAGCCGAAGTGGTGGTGGTGCTCAATTCCCGTGATGCTACGGTGCAACTGCTGGACCAGAAAACCTATGCTCCCCTGTCTACCTTTGCCGTCGGCAAGGAACCGCACCATTTGATGGAGACGCCGGACGGCAAGTCGCTGATCGTCGCCAGTTCCGTCGGCAACGAGCTGATTTTCCTCGATCCTGTCTCGGGCCAGATCCAGCGCCGCATCAGCAACATCCTCGATCCTTACCAAATCGGCTTTTCGCCAGACCAGAAATGGTTCATTTCGAATTCGCTGCGCCTGGACCGCATCGACCTGTACCGCTACGACGGCAAGAACCTGACCCTGGCCAAGCGCATCCCGCTGCCGAAGCTGCCCAGCCACATGGCGTTCACGGCCGACAGCACCATGGCCTTCATCACGCAGCAGGGCAGCAACCAGGTCAGCGCCATCGACCTGGCCACGCAAACCGTCAAATGGACCATGCCTGTCGGCCCCGCGCCGGCCGGTATCACGATGACGCCCGATGGCAAACATTTACTGGTCGGCATCATGGGCAGCGATTACGTGGAAGTGATCGACTGGCGCACGCAAAAGACCGTCAAGCGCATCAAGGCGGGCGCCGGCACGCATAATTTCCGCGCGCTCGGTGACAACCGCATGACGTTCGTCTCGAACCGCGTCTCGAACACCATCAACATCATCGACCAGCAAACCCTGGAAAACGTGGGTACCATCAATGTGCCGGGCGGCCCGGACTGCATGGAAATCACGCCCGATGGCAAGACGATGTGGGTGACCCTGCGCTGGATCAAGAAAGTGGCCGTGATCGACCTGACCACGCGCAAGGTCATCAAGACCATACCGGTGGGCCGATCGCCCCATGGCGTGTATTTCGCCACCCACTCGCCGCGCATGTGATGGCGGGTGTGATGATGAAACACCTGATTCCTGCGGGCCGCGTGTCCGCCATGCTGCTGTGCGCCAGCGCCATGCTGTCCCCCGCGCATGCCGCCGCACCTGCACCAGCAGCACCGGCCCCAGCCGCATCTTCTGCCCCGGCCGCCTGCAAGGGCACGATCTACATGACCTTCGACACGGGCAGCCAGTCGCAAGCGCAACTGATCGCTGAAGTGCTGAACAAACGTCATGTAAAGGCAACCTTCTTCCTGGCTAACGAAAAGACCACGCGCGGCGATTATTCGCTCGATGCCTCGTGGGCGCCGTACTGGAAAGCCCGGGTCGCCGAAGGCCATGCATTCGGCACGCATACGTTTGACCACGTGTACTGGAAGAAGGATCTGGCCAACGGCTTGATCCAGGTCAAGCCCCAGTTCGGCAAGGACGGCGGCAAACTGGCGTCGTTTAGCGATAAGCAGTTCTGCGAGGAATTGCGCCGCGTCGATACGCGCTTCCAGGAACTGACCGGCCACAAGCTCGATCCGTTCTGGCGTGCGCCGGGTGGCTACACCTCGCCGCGCACCCTGGCGGCTGGCAGCGCTTGCGGTTACCAGCATGCGGGCTGGGCGCCGGCGGGGTATTCCGGCGATGAGTTGCCCAGCGATAAGTATCCGAACGCCATGCTGCTGAAAAAAGCGCTTGCGAACTTGCGCAGCGGCGACATTTTCATTTCGCACATGGGCATCTGGTCGCGCAAGGATGCGTGGGCACCCGCCAACCTCGATGCTTTGATTTCCGGCCTGCAAGACAAGGGTTTCTGCTTTGCCACCCTGCGCGAGCACCCTGCCTACGCGCAGAAGAAGGGCCAGCCATGATGGCCGCCGATATCCTCGGCTTCGTCACGCCCGTCATCGATGCCGTGGTCGACGCCTTTGGCGTGGCGCAAGGCTGGCTGTTCCAGACGGTGGTCAATCCCCTCGTGTATCACCTGGGCTTTGGCGAATTCACGGAAGAAGCGTTCGAGGGCACGGAGTGGCTGCTGATCGGCCTGTGCGAACTGGTGCTGCTGTTTCTCGTGCTGCGCCCGCTCGAAGCCCTGATTCCCGCGCAAAAGATCACCGACCCGCGCGCCCGCTGGAACGATTTCATCTACACCGTGCTGCACCGGATCGGCCTGTTTTCTGTCGTCGTCTTCTTCACGCTCGATCCGCTGATGGATGCGCTGGCGGGTGCCTTGCGTTTCGATAATATTCATCCATTCAACCTGGAATCGCTGTTGCCCGGCATCAGTCCCTTGCTCAGTTTTATCATTTATTTTGTGATACTGGACTTCGTCGACTATTGCTACCACCGGGCTTCGCACCATTTCGGCTGGTGGTGGGGCTTGCACAGCCTGCATCACAGCCAGCAAAACATGAACTTGTGGAGCGATGACCGCAACCATCTGCTCGATGACTTCCTGCGCGACGTGGTGATGGCGCTGGTGGCGCTCGGTATCGGCGTGCCGCCGGGCCAGTACGTGCTGCTGGTGTCGGTTTCCCGCATTCTGCAAAGCTTGCAGCACGCGAATGTGAGGATACACTTCGGCCGCATCGGCGAGCGGCTGTTGATCTCGCCCCGTTTCCACCGTACACACCATGCGATCGGCGTGGGACACGAGTCGAAAGGCAAGGGCAGCATGGGCGGTTGCAACTTCGGTGTGGTCTTGCCGATTTGGGATATGCTGCTGGGCACCGCGAATTTCTCGGCCGGCTATGCGCGCACGGGCGTGCGCGACCAGCTGGCCCGTATCGACAGCAAGGGCATGGGCCGGCCGGGACGCGACTATGGCCGCGGCTTCTGGCAGCAGCAATGGCTGGGCCTGCGCCGCATGGTGGAATTTGCAAGAATCAAACGAAAAGGACGCCGTTGATGCGTAATGTGTTGAATTCGTATGGCCGCGCCTTGCTGTCGCAATTGCACGGCAGGATATTGCTGCTGAGCGTGGCGCCGTTCATCCTGTCGCTGGTGCTGTGGGGAGGACTGCTGTATGTGGGCTTGCAGCCGCTGATCGACAGCCTGCATGCGCTGTTCACGCAGTATGATTTCTTCCGCACCAGCGGGCAGGTGCTGTCCACCTTTGGCCTGGGCATGCTGAAAGCCGTGATCGTGCCGCTGATCGCCATGTTCATGCTGCTGCCGCTGATGATCTTGACGGCGCTGATCTTCATGGGCCTGTTCGCCATGCCGGCCATCGGCCGCCATGTGGGCGGGCGGCACTTTCCGCAACTGGACAAGAAGCATGGCGGCAGCCTGCTTGGCAGCGTCGCCACTTCGCTGGCCACGTTCTTGCTGTTCATCATCGCCTGGGTCATCATGCTGCCCCTGTACGCGTTTCCGCCTGCCGCCCTGGTGGGGCAAGCTGTGCTGTGGGGCTGGCTGACCTACCGCGTGATGGCGTATGACGCCATGGCCGACTACGCCAGCGCGGAAGAGCGCCATGCCATCATGCGCACGCAGCGCTGGCCTTTGCTGGCCATCGGCATGGTGTCGGGCGTGGCTGGTGCCGTGCCCGGCATGCTGTGGATGGGTGGCGTGATGTCGGTGGTGTTCTTCCCCTTCCTGGCGGCGTTCGCCATCTGGCTGTATGTGCTGATCTTTATCTTTACGGGTCTGTGGTTCCAGTATTACTGCCTGGAAGCACTGTCGCGTTTGCGGGGCGTACGCGGCATGACCGACGTGGCGCCGGCGGACGCCTGACCATTCTTATCGAATTCTACGAGGGAGCTTCATGGCTATCGGATTGATCATCATTGGCGACGAAATCCTGTCGGGCAAGCGCACGGACCAGCATTTCCCGAAAGTGGTAAGCATGCTCAAGGCGCGGGGCTTGCAGCTGAGCTGGGCGGAATACGTGGGCGACGAGCCGGCCCGCCTGGTCGCCTTGCTCAAGCGCAGCTTTGCCAGCGGCGACATCGTCTTCAGCTTTGGCGGCATCGGCGCCACGCCGGACGACCATACGCGCCAGGCGGCGGCCGATGCGCTGGGTTTGCCTCTGGTGCTGCATCCGCAGGGCAAGCTCAATATCCAGCAACGGATCACGGAAATGGGCGAAGAGGCGGGCGTGCCGGCCGATTTGAACTCGCCGGAAAACCTGCACCGCCTGAAAATGGCGGAATTTGTCGAAGGCGCCGAGCTGATTCCGAATCCGTACAACAAGATTGCCGGCTTTGCCGTGCGCGAGCATTATTTCGTGCCCGGCTTTCCCGTCATGTCCTGGCCCATGATTGAATGGGTGCTCGACACGCATTACCCGCACCTGTTCAATCAGGTGCCGCACGCGGAACATGCCTTGCTCGTGTACGAAACGGCCGAATCGCTGCTGACGCCGCTGATGGTGCGCCTGGAAGCGGAGTTCCCGCTGATCAAGGTGTTCAGCCTGCCCAGCGTGGGCGATGCGCAGACGCGCCGGCATATCGAACTGGGTGTCAAGGGCGAGCCCGCGCAGGCCGAGGCCGCCTTTGCGCAGATGTGCGCCGCGCTCGATACCTTGCAGGCGGAATACACCACCATCTGAGATGCGGCCAGCCCGGCGCTGGCGGCTTTTTCGCTGGCGCTCAGCCCGCTTTGCATCTATGTACGCAAGCGTACATTCCAAGACGTTGTTTTTTTGCGAAAATCTTCAATGAAGCAAGATTTTTGTGTGCGCTCGTCAGTCGTTTTCATGCCGATGTGGTGGAATGGTGAACAGGGGCCTTGCGTGTCAAACGCGGGGTCGCCTGCCTGTGCAGTAGCGTGTTTTTTTGATTCACCGGTATGGACATCATGTTAAGCAAGCTTTGTTGTGACCGGCCCTGGCTGGCCCTCGTCTTATCCCGCGCGGAGCGGTATCGCTACCGCATTTCCCGCGCCGTCCAAACCCAACCTTACCCCAGCATCCCATGAAAGACACAGGCGTCAATCTGGCCGCGCACGAGCGGCCCCCTTCTGATCCACTCCCCGACACGGACGCCGAGGCGCCGCCGCCGGCGAGTCCGCCGAAGAAGCGCCGTTCGCGCATCTGGCCCATCTTTGCCATCATCGTGCTGGCGCTGATCGCCGGCGTGGCGTGGTTCGTCATGCGCGAAGTGCGCACGTCGGCCCTGCAGGCGGAGTTTTTCACGCGCCTGGACCGCCAGCTGGCGTTCAAGGTCGAGCCTGGCCCCGCACCGGCGGGCGCCATCCGCTATCCGCAGCATGGGCCCTACGACGAGCGCCTTGGCTATGCCAGCCTGCCGGACTTCATCACCAAGCTCAACGCCCGCGACTATGCCGTCACGGCGCAGGCGCGCATGTCGCCGAAGATGGTGCAACTGGTCGACCGGGGCATCTTTGCCACGTATCACGAGAAAAACCGCGCCGGACTGAGCATTCTCGATTGCCGCGCCGCGCCTCTGTTCGCGGCCAGCTATCCCGAGCGCATGTTTGACGGCTTTGCCGAAGCGCCGCCCGCGCTCGTGCAAAGCCTGCTCTTCATCGAAAACCGCGAGTTGCTCGACCCGGGCACACCCGAGCGCAATCCGGCTGTGGAATGGGACCGCCTGAGCAAGGCTGTCCTCGACAAGGCGCTGAACCTGTTCGGCGGCCACCGCAGTGGCGGCGGCAGCACCCTGGCCACGCAGATTGAAAAATACCGGCATTCGGAAGATGGCCGCACCAGTTCCATGCAGGACAAGCTGCTGCAGATGATTTCGGCCAGCCTGCGCTCGTACCAGGATGGCGAAAACACCATGGAAGCGCGGCGCAGGATCGTCGTCAATTACCTGAACACCGTGCCGCTGTCGGCAAAGAGCGGCTTTGGCGAAGTCAACGGCATCGGCGACGGCATGTGGGTCTGGTATGGCCGTCCATTTGCCGAAGTGAAAACTTTGCTCAAAGGTAAGATGGACCAGCCGGGCAGCGCGCTGGCCTACAAGCAGGCGCTGAGTTTGCTGATCGCGCAGCGCCGTCCTTCGCATTACCTGGTGGCCGGCGGTGCCGACCTGGAAGAATTGACCAACAGCCATCTGCGTCTGCTGGCGCAAGCGGGCGTGATTTCGCCGCAGCTGCGCGATGCGGCCATCGCCGAAAAGCTGCGTCCGTCGACGGCCTCGGGCGTGCAATCGGAAGCGTCGACCTCGTTTGTCACGCGCAAGGCCTCGAATGCCGTGCGCAATCACCTGGCCAGCATGCTCGGTGATCCGCGCCTGTACAATCTCGACCGCCTGGACCTGAAAGTGGTCAGCACGCTCGACGCGCAGGCGCAAAACGCCGTCACCAAGGTCTTGCGCGAGCTGCGCGACCCGGAAGTGGCGAAGGCGGCCGGCCTGACGGGCAAGGGCATGCTGGGCAATGGCGACCCGGCCAATGTGGTCTACAGCTTTACCTTGCTGCAAAAGGGCGACCAGGCCAACTTGCTGCGCGTGCAGACCGATAACTACGACCAGCCGCTCGACATCAACGAGGGCGCCAAGCTGGACTTGGGTTCCACGGCCAAGCTGCGCACCCTGGTCACGTATATGGACATCATCGACCAGCTGCACCAGCGCTACAGCGGCATGGGCGCCGCCGAGCTGGGCAAGATCGCCGTCGATCCGAAGGACATGCTGTCGCAGTGGGCGATTGCCTATCTGAAACCGTTGGCGCTCGGCGAGGCGCGCAACCTGCCTACCATGCTGGCGGCCGCCATGGAGCGCAAATATTCGGGCAACCCGGGCGAAGGCTTCTTCACGGGCGGCGGCTTGCACCATTTCGGCAACTTCTCCAAGCTCGACGACAGCCGCATCATGACGGTGCAGCAGGCGCTGCGCCAGTCGACCAACCTGGTGTTCGTGCGCTTGATGCGCGACGTGGCCCGCTACTACATGTTTTCGCGCCCCGACTCCTCGGCCTCGCTGCTGGCGGACGCCGACGATCCGCGCCGGGCCCAGTACCTGAGCCGTTTTGCCGACAAGGAAGGGCGCGAGTTCCTGCACCGCTTCTACCAGAAGTACCGTGGCAAGAGCGTCGACGAGCAGGAAAAAATCCTGCTGGCCAGCATCCGCCCGACACCAGTGCGCCTGGCCAATATCTTCCGCACCGTCAATCCGAAGGGGACTGTCGCGGAATTCGGCGATTTCCTCAACGCCAACCTGACGTCGCAAAACGAAGTGCCGCCCGAGCGCGTGGCCAAGATGTACCAGCAGTACGCGATGGAAAACTGGTCGCTGGCCGACCGCGGCTACCTGGCCAACGTGCATCCGCTGGAACTGTGGATGGTGGCGTACCTGCGCCAGCACGAAGGCTCGACACTGTCGCAGATGGTGGCGGCCAGCGAGAAGGAGCGCCAGGAAGTGTATAAATGGCTGTTCAATACGCACCGCAAGCATGCGCAGGATCGTCGCATCGCCAACTTGCTGGAAGTGGAAGGTTTCCTGGAAATCCACCGCCAGTGGAAGAAGATGGGCTATCCGTTTGATTCGCTCGTGCCGTCGTATGCGACGACCCTGGGCGCGTCGGCCGACCGTCCCGCCGCGCTGGCCGAGTTGATGGGCATCATCATCAACGATGGTGTGCGCAAACCGAGCGTGCGCATCGATTCCATGCATTTCGCGGCCAATACGCCGTATGACACGATGGTCAAGCGGGGCAGCAAGGTGGAAGCGGAGCAAGTGTTGTCGCCGGACGTGGCGCGCGCCGTTGCCAAGGCCATTCGCGAAGTGGTGTCGGACGGCACGGCGAAACGGGCGAAGACGGCGTTTGTCGGCGCTGACGGCGTGCCGATCCCGATGGGCGGGAAGACGGGCACGGGCGACCAGCGTTTCGACGTCTATGGCGCTGGCGGCCGTCTGATCGAGTCGCGCTACGTGAATCGTTCCGCCACGTTCGTGTTCAATATCGGCGAGCGCTTCTACGGCAGCATGACGGCATACGTGCGCGGACCGGAATCGAAGAACTACGATTTCACGAGCGCCTTGCCCGTGCAACTGCTGGTGTCGCTGGCGCCAAGCCTGATGCCGTTGATCGAAGCGCCTGCGCCGGCTGAAGGCGTGGCGAAACAGTGCACGAATTAGCCGCTGGCAGGTAGTTGTAGCAAAACGCCGGCGTTCGCGCCGGCGTTTTTTTTAGCCGGCAAACACGGCCGTCTTGTCCGCCAGACGCGCGTGATAAGCGGCGATGGCAGGGTAGCCAGGACGCTGCAGCGGCGCCATCAGCCAGCGCTTGACGGACAGGCCCAGCATGATGTCGGCCAAGGTGAACGTTTCGCCGCAGACGAAGGCACCCGTGCGCTGCAGCTGCTGTTCCAGCACGCCCATCATCTTGTTCCAGCCGGCAATGCCGGCCGCCAGCTGCGCCGCATCCTGGTGTGCCGGGCTCTGGCGCACCAGCGACATGAAGGCGTAGCGCCAGCTGTTGTTGAGGTCGCCCATTTGCCAATCCATCCATTTTTCCACTTCCGCGCGGGCGCGGGGCGTGCTTGGCAGCAAGTCGTCGCGGCCCGCCTGGGCGCACAGGTAGCGGCATATCGTGTTCGATTCCCACAGCACCAGGTCGCCATCGAGCAGCACGGGCACCATGGCGTTCGGGTTCAAGGCCAGGAAAGCCGGGTCGTCGGTGCTGCGAAAGCCGCTGCCCCAGTCTTCGCGTTCGTACGGCAGGTCGAGTTCCTCGCACGTCCACAGGACCTTGCGGACATTGATCGAGGCAGCTTTTCCAAGAATTTTCAGCATGCGGGGCTCCATAAGGCAGGTGGTTAATCTGTCACTGTAGCGGATTTGGCCAACCCGCGCATGTGAAAGTGCCTTGCATAGTTGAGGTTTTCTTGGCATCGTAGCCACCCATGAAACCTATGCGCCACCACATGTCCAAAATCCTCGCGTTCAGCCGCTTTTCCGTGCGCGATTTCCTCGCCACCGCCGGCCCCACCTTGCTGCTGGTCGGCGCGTTTTGCGCGCTTGCTTACTGGCTGGTCGACCCGGCGCCGCCGCGCCAGGTAAGCCTGTCGACAGGGCAGGACAATAGCGCGTATGAAGAATTCGGCAAAAAATATGTGGCCACCCTGGCGAAGCACGGCATCAAGGTGACCTTGCAGCCGTCGCTGGGTTCGCAGGACAACCTGCAGCGGTTAAATAGCGGCAAGACCGATATCGCCTTCGTGCAAAGCGGCTCGACGGAGCACGAGGATGCCGAGCGCCACGGCCTGATTTCCCTGGGCAGCCTGTTTACGGAACCCGTCTGGCTGTTTATGCGCGAAGACAAGGCGGTGACGGAGCTGGCGCAATTGAAGGGCATGAAGATCAACCTGGGACCGGAAGGCACGGGCGTGCCCGGCCTGTTCCGGCAATTGCTGTCCGTTAATGGCGTGGAGGCGAACGAGCTGACGGTGAGCGACTTGCAAAACACGCCTGCCACGGTGGAGCTGCTGGAAGGGCGCATCGACGGCCTCGTGTTCAGCTCGGCCCCGGAAGCGCCGCTGATCCAGATGCTGCTGCAAACGCCGGGCATCAAGCTGTTTGATTTTTCGCAAGCGGAGGCGTACACGCGGCGTTTGCCTTTCCTCACGCATGTCGTCTTGCCGCGCGGCATAGTCGACCTGGGGCAGAACATTCCCGCCCAGGATTATCATCTGATCGCGCCGACAGCCACCTTAGTCGCGCGCGAAGACTTGCATCCGGCCTTGGTCGACCTGTTCGTGCAGGCGGCGGCCCGCATCCATGGCGGCACGGGATGGTTCCAGCAGCAGGGGCAGTTCCCGTCCGCGCGCTACACGGAAATTCCCGTGGCACCGGAAGCGCTGAAATTCTACAAGGATGGCGCGCCCGTGCTGCAGCGCTATATGAGTTTCTGGCTGGCCAATTTCTTTGACCGCATGTGGGTGCTGGTAGTGGCCTTGGGCGCCTTGATCCTGCCCCTGTCGCGCGTGGTGCCGCCGCTGTACGTATGGCGCATCCGCTCGCGCGTGTACCGCTGGTATGGCCAGTTGCGCACGGTCGAGCAGGCGCTGGAGGACGTGCCGCCAGAGCAGCGCGCGCAAGTGTATGCGGCGCAATTGAAGCGGCTCGACCAGATCGAGGAGATGGTCAACCAGATCTCGATTCCCCTGTCGTTTGCCGATGGGTTGTATGGCTTGCGCAGCCACATCAATTTCGTGCGCAAGCGCATTCTGTCCCTGATGGGCGAGCATTCAGCAGTCGAGGCTGGCGAGCCGGCCTGAGCGATTAACTCGCTTAACAACGCCTAACAAAACCGTAGCGAGCGGAAGGAAGTTGTGGTTGAGAAGCGCAGCTGTACGAAGGTACAGTGAGCATCGCAGACCGCAAATTACGACGCGTAGTAGGTTTTTGATAGGCGTACTAAATGAGGGTGATTGACAGCTTGCGTCCGACCAGCGCGGCGGCCCGCTCCAGGGTCGACACGGTCACGTCGCTGCTGGGGTCGAGCAGGCGGTCGAGCTGCGAGCGGCTCGTCTGCAGCAGGGCCGCCATGCGCGTCTTCGACATCGATTGTTCCTGCATCGCCTGCGTCAGTTGCCAGGCGATCACTTCCTTGATGGCGCGGTTTTGCGTTTGCTCGAAAATGCCTTCTTCCTTGAGGAAGTCGTCGAGACTGCTGCCGAGGTGGGGAGCGGTGGCGTTCATGTCAGTTCCTTGTAGCGTTTGCGGGCCAGCGCCAGGTCGTCATCGGGCGTGGCGCGGGTTTTCTTGATAAAGCCGTGCAGCGCCACCAGGCAGTCGCCGTGATGGCAGATCAGTACGCGGGCGATGCGGTTGCCGGGCAGGCTGCTGCGTACTTCCGACAATCCTTGCCCCAGATGGCGGCACAGGGGCATGCCCACGGGCCAGCGCCATTGCGCATGCATCAAGTCTTGTCCGATCACATGGCGCTCTTCGATGGGCAACGATTTGAGCCAGTCGCGCACGGGTTCGCCGCCATTGCCGTTCGCATAGAACAGCAGGGTCATTTGGCGCAAGCCGGAAGCATCCATGACGCACCTCTACGTTGTACTATATAAGGTACACATTCGCAAGGAGAATTTGCGCCGCTCTTGAAAAATCGGGCGCGTATGGATGGTTGTAGCCGATAGCGGACCGCAGGGTGGCCCGCCAGATCAAACACGGTTCAGATAGTCAGGCGGCCAGCGTCAGGCACCCAGCCACGGCAACCCCGCCTTGCACCAGCCGCCGATCTGCTTGCGGTGGCCGTCGGCGTCCTTGTCGCCCTCAAAACCTTCGAGGATGTCGAAGCAGTTCAGGTAACCGTGCTCGGTCGCCAGCTTGGCGGCATGGCGCGAACGCACGCCGGAGCGGCACAGGAACAGCAGCACCTCGTCCTTGCCGGCCTGGGCGCCCAGTTGCGCGAGGAAATCGGCATTCGGCACGCCACCGGGGTAGGTGGCCCACTGCACCGCTCCATGCTGGGTATCGGCGATATCGACCCGCCCCACCCAGTCGCGCTCGGCATTCGTGCGCACGTCGATGAGCTTGACGGCGGGATCGCCCTGCAGCAGGTCGTATGCTTCCTGCGGCGTGACGGCGCCGGCATACGGCGTACCTTCATTGGCCCGGCTGCGGGCGGTGGTCAGGATGTCGGCGGCGGTGGTCATGGCGTCCTCGATGAAAGTGGGCAGGTGTGGTCGATTATAGTGCGCCGTCGGCGCCCCGCAAACGGGAAATCACGGTGCACGGTGCATGCACCACAATGAGGCATTTTTCAAGAATTGGTACAAAATGCACGATAATGGTGCGTTATTCGTTTTTTGCACTTGCATAGTGCATTCTTGATTTGACGCAAACCCAGCATGAAAATCGCGGGCAGGAAAACTTTCACTGGCATGGCCGGGTTTTGACCTGGGCGGCGACATCCCACCAGAGGCTGGCATGGAATCTGCTATGATCCTTATGAGTTTTGGTGGCACGCAATGTTTGCTTCGCTTCATCAGCCCAGACGCACTAAGGTCGGCTCACCCCACATTCATTTAGGAGATACGCATGGCAATGACAGCCGCAGAAGTCTTGAAGATGGTAGAAGAAAACGAAGTCAAATTCGTTGATTTCCGCTTTGCTGATACCCGTGGTAAAGAGCAGCACGTGACGGTTCCCGTGTCGCACTTCGACATGGACAAATTCGAGTCGGGCCACGCCTTTGACGGTTCTTCGATCGCTGGCTGGAAAGGCATTGAAGCGTCCGACATGATCTTGCTGCCGGATCCAAACACGGCCAATATCGACCCGTTCATGGAAGAAACGACCCTGTTCATGCAGTGCGACGTGATCGAACCGTCGGACGGCAAGGGCTACGACCGCGACCCGCGCTCGATCGCGAAACGCGCCGAAGCCTACCTGAAATCGTCGGGCATGGGCGACACCGCCTACTTCGGCCCTGAGCCAGAATTCTTCATCTTCGACAGCGTGCGCTGGAAGATCGACATGTCGGGCTGCTTCGTCAAGATCGGTTCGGACGAAGGTTCGTGGTCGACCGGCAAGGACATCGAAGGCGGCAACAGCGGCCACCGTCCTACCGTCAAGGGCGGCTATTTCCCCGTGCCACCAGTGGACAGCTTCCAGGACATGCGTTCGGAAATGTGCCTGATTCTGGAATCGCTGGGCATCCCGGTTGAGGTACATCATCACGAAGTGGCCGGCGCCGGCCAGAATGAAATCGGCACCAAGTTCTCGACCCTGGTCGAGCGCGCCGACTGGACGCAAAACCTGAAATACGTGGTGTGGAACGTGGCGCACAGCTATGGCAAGACCGCCACCTTCATGCCGAAACCTATCGTTGGCGACAACGGTTCGGGCATGCACGTGCATCAATCCGTATGGAAAGATGGCAAAAACCTGTTCGCTGGCGACGGCTATGCCGGCCTGTCCGATTTCGCCCTGTACTACATCGGCGGCATCATCAAGCACGCCAAGGCATTGAACGCGATCACCAACCCAGGCACCAACTCGTACAAGCGTCTGGTACCAGGGTACGAAGCGCCAGTGAAACTGGCGTACTCGGCGAAAAACCGTTCCGCCTCGATCCGTATCCCGCACGTGGCCAATCCAAAAGGCCGCCGCGTCGAAGCGCGCTTCCCGGATCCACTGGCGAACCCTTACCTGTGCTTCGCCGCACTGCTGATGGCTGGCCTGGACGGCGTTGCCAACAAGATCCATCCGGGCGAAGCCGCCTCGAAAGATCTGTACCATCTGCCGCCGGAAGAAGACGCACTGATCCCTACCGTGTGCGCTTCGCTGGAAGAAGCACTCGATGCACTGGACAAGGACCGCGAGTTCCTGACCCGTGGCGGCGTGTTCAGCGATTCGATGATCGACGCTTATCTGGAACTGAAAATGCAGGACGTACAGCGCATGCGCATGACCACTCATCCTGCCGAGTTCGACATGTACTACTCGCTGTAATGGCGCCACGCCGGCAATGTGCCGGTAGTGAATAAAAAAACGCGGGTGAGGCGATGGTCTTGCCCGCGTTTTTTGTTATGGCGCCACAGTGCGTTGTTGTATAGTCGGCCCAGGAACGATGCGGCACGCGCCGACAGGAGTAGAGATTGACCAAGCATTACAGAATGGCGCTGATGGCAGGATTGCTGGGCGCGGCAGCACAGGCGCACGGGCAGCTGTATGTGTGCGCCGATGCGCAAGGACACAAGACGTACACGGACAAGCGGGCTGGCGCGCATTGCCAGCTGCTCGATTTGCCGGGCGCCATGACGGAGCCGCCACGCAAGACGGCGCCGCTGGCCGGCGCACCGGCCCGGCCCGCCACGCAGGCGGCGGCCACGGCGGCGCCTGCCGCCGGCGCGTTTCCCAAGGTCGATGGCGCCGAGCAGCGCGCGCGCGACCTGGACCGGCGCCAGATCCTGCAGGACGAATTGCGCAGCGAAGAGCAGAAGCTGGCGGCGCAGCGCCTGGAGTTCAATGGCGGCCAGCCTGAGCGCCAGGGCAATGAGCGCAATTACGCGAAATACCAGGAAAGAGTGGCGCAGTTGAAGGACAACATTAGCCGGACACAGCAGAACGTCGAGGCCCTGAAACGCGAGATCGCGAATATTCGGTAAAGCACATGACACTAGACAACCATTCCAGCCGCCCGGCCCATCTGGCCGGCCTTGATTTGCTCGCTTCGGCCGTGATCCTGCTCGACGGCGACGGCCGCATCAGCTATGCCAACGCGGCGGCGGAAAACCTGCTGGAAAGCTCGTTGAAGGCCCTGTCGCGGCAAAAGCTGACGGCGCTGTTCTTGAATCCCGACGAGCTGGCCGGCATTTGCGCGCAGGCGCTCGAGCATAAATTTTCCGACTTGCGCCAGGACCTGACTCTGGAGCGCCTGGGGCGCGAGCCGCTGCGCGTGCACAGCATCATCAGCGCGCTCGACGCGCCGCGCGACGGCGTGCTGATCGAGCTGCGCGAAAACGTGCAGCAGCTCAAACTCGACCGCGAGGAGCGCATCCTCGACCAGAGCCAGGTCAACAAGGAGCTGATCCGCAACTTGGCGCATGAAATCAAGAACCCGCTGGGCGGCATCCGCGGCGCGGCCCAGCTGCTGGAGCTGGAATTGCCGGCCCTGCACCTGAGCGAGCTGCGCGAGTACACGCAGGTCATCATCAAGGAAGCGGACCGCCTGCAAACCCTGGTCGACCGGCTGCTGGCGCCGCACCGCCGCCCGCATATCGTGGGCGACGTGAATATCCACGAAGTGTGCGAACGGGTACGCAGCCTGATCCTGGCCGAGTTTCCCAGCGGTCTGACCATTTCGCGCGACTACGACGCTTCGATTCCCGAGTTTCGCGGCGACAAGGAGCAACTGATACAGACCGTGCTCAACATCGCGCACAACGCGGCGCAAGCGCTGGCAGAGCGCATCGAGGCGGGCAATGCGGAGCTCATTTTCAAGACGCGCGTGGCGCGCCAGGTGACCCTGGCCAAGGTCCGCTACAACCTGGCATTAGACTTGCATATCATTGACAATGGACCGGGCATCGCACCCCAGATCCGCGACCGGATTTTCTACCCGCTGGTGTCGGGCAGGGAAGGCGGCAGCGGGCTGGGGCTGACCTTGGCGCAAACCTTCGTGCAACAGCACCTGGGCGTGATCGAGTGCGAAAGCCGGCCTGGATACACCGATTTCAGGATCGTTCTACCCTTGCCATAAGCGAGGAGGTATCCCACCCATGAAATCCATTGCGGGACGCACACACTAATGAAGCCAATCTGGATAGTTGACGACGACGAATCAATCCGCTGGGTGCTGGAAAAAGCCCTGGCGCGGGAAAATCTCGCCACCAAGAGTTTTGCCAATGCGCGCGACGCCATCGCCGCGCTGGAATTTGACACGCCGCAAGTGCTCGTGTCCGATATCCGCATGCCGGGCGCATCCGGCCTAGAATTGCTGCAGACGGTCAAGTCGCGCTTTCCCGGCTTGCCGGTCATCATCATCACGGCCTTTTCCGACCTTGACTCGGCCGTCGCAGCCTTCCAGGGCGGCGCCTTCGAATACCTGGCCAAGCCCTTCGATATCGACAAAGCTGTCGAGCTGATCCGCCGTGCGCTGGAAGAAAGCCTGCGCGAGACGAGCGTCGAATCGGGCCCGTCGGAAACCCCGGAAATCCTCGGCCAGGCGCCGGCCATGCAGGAAGTCTTCCGCGCCATCGGCCGGTTGTCGCAATCGAACGTGACGGTGCTGATCACGGGCGAATCCGGTTCCGGCAAGGAGCTTGTGGCGCGCGCGCTGCACAAGCACAGCCCGCGCGCGGCGCAGCCTTTCATTGCTCTCAACACGGCGGCGATACCGAAGGATTTGCTCGAGTCCGAACTGTTCGGCCATGAACGCGGTGCGTTTACGGGCGCGCAGACGACGCGCCGGGGCCGCTTCGAGCAGGCCGAGAACGGCACCTTGTTCCTCGATGAAATCGGCGACATGCCGTTCGACCTGCAGACGCGTTTGCTGCGCGTGTTGTCCGACGGCCATTTCTATCGCGTCGGCGGCCATCAGCCTATGAAGGCGAACGTGCGCGTCATTACGGCCACGCACCAGAACCTCGAGCAGCGCGTGCGCGACGGCCTGTTCCGCGAAGACTTGTATCACCGCCTGAACGTGATCCGTTTGCGCCTGCCCAGTTTGAGGGAGCGGCGCGAAGATATCCCCATCCTGGTGCGCCACTTTCTGGTGCAAAGCGCACGCCAGCTGGGCGTCGAAGCCAAACGCATGAGCGAACCGACGATGCAGTTCTTGAGCAGCCTCGATTTGCCCGGCAATGTGCGCCAGCTGGAAAACCTGTGCAACTGGATCACCGTGATGGCGCCGGGCCAGACGGTGGAAATCAAGGATTTGCCGCTGGAATTGACGCAGGGGCAGGGCGATGGCGCGGCCACTGCGGCGGCGGGCGAAGCTGCGCCAGCGGTCGTTGCCCACCCGCACGGCGGCCAGGTCTTTGAAGCCGTCGCGCCCGCCAACGGCGCGCCGCCGGGCTGGATCGGCTTGCTGGAATTGCAGGCGGCCGGCATGCTGGGCGCGGGGCAACAAGAAGTCATGGCCGTGCTGGGGCGGCAGTTCGAGTCGGCCCTGATCAAGACGGCGCTCAAGCATACGCACGGGCGCAAGAACGACGCTGCCGTGCGCCTGGGCATCGGCCGCAACACCATCACCCGCAAGATCTCCGAACTGGGCATCGACGGCGCCAAGGACGATTGATTGCCGTCCGGACGGGGCTCCGCCCCGTCCGCTTCCCCTCCTGGCGTTCCTCGCACGCCACAACACCCACAGCAGGCGATAAGGTAAGCTAGCGCCTGCCGGACTGTTTCGTCCGGTTTTAACTTTATTGTGGAAACTGTATGCTGATTAACTGCGTGGCCTACCAGGATGGCAAAAAACTGGCCGACTTGCCGATCGACGATATCAGCGATTACGTCGAGCGCCCCGATTGTTTCGTCTGGGTCGCCCTGCTCGACGCCACGCCGGACGAGCTGAAACAGATGCAGCACGAGTTTTGCCTGCACGAACTGGCGGTGGAAGACGCGCAGCGGGGCCACCAGCGTCCGAAGATCGAGGAATATGGCGACTCCCTGTTCGCCGTCGTGAAAACCGTGGAAATGGTCGAGAACGAACTGGTGCTGGGCGAAGTCGACATTTTTGTCGGCGCCAATTACGTGCTCTCGTCGCGCAGCAACAGCTCGCAAGGTTTCCTCGGTGTCCGTGCGCGTGCCGAGCGCGAGCCGCACTTGCTGCGCCAGGGCTCGGCCTTCGTGCTGTACGCGCTGATGGACGCCGTTGTCGACCGGTACTTTCCCGTGCTCGACGCGCTCGAATCGGAACTGGAACTGATCGAGGACCGCATCTTCGACCGTGGCACCGAGCGCGACAATATCGAACGGCTGTATCAATTGAAACGCAAGGTCATGGTCTTGCGCCACGTGGTCGCGCCCCTGATGGAAGCGGTGGGCAAGCTGCACGGCGGAAGGGTGCCGCCGCTGTGCCACGATACACAGGAGTATTTCCGCGACGTGCATGACCATCTGGCGCGCATCAACGGCACGCTCGACACCATCCGCGACACGATCAGCACGGCGATCCAGGTGAATCTGTCGATGGTGGCCATCGATGAGAGCGAAGTGAACAAGCAATTGGCGGCCTGGGCCGCTATTTTCGCCGTCTTTACCGCGTTTGCCGGCATCTGGGGCATGAATTTCAAGTTCATGCCGGAACTGGACTGGCATTATGGTTATCCGGCCGCGGTGGCAGTGATGAGCTGTGTCTGCGGTTATATGTATTACTTGTTCAAGCGTTCCGGCTGGTTATAAAAAATTCCTGTGTATCTGTATTATTAAACAATAGCCAGGGGTACAATCGCGGCAAGTCCGTTGACCCGGGCCTTTGCTGAGGATCGCCGCGCCGGCAGCTTTGCCTGCGCTTTCCGTGCTGCGCAGGAGCATTCATGAGTATTCCGTTGTTTGATGTGAATTCGCAAGAACCCCTGTTCGATCCCGAGCAGCGGCGCACCCTGGCGGAGGCGGCCCTGCGCTCGATCACCGCGTCGACGGCGCATGCCCGTGGCGACGATTTCCTGCGTATCCTCGTCAAGGATCTGGCCGAAGCGCTCGACGTGCACTATGTGATCGCCGGTCGGCTGGTGCGCATGGACGATGGCAGCGAAGGCATCCGCACCCTGGCCCTGTGGGGCGGCGGCGACTATCAGCCGAATATCGAATACAGCCTGCAGCACACGCCTTGCCAGGACGTGACCTGCCAGAGCATGTGTTTTCACGGCAGCGATATCCAGCGTCGCTTTCCACTTGATACCCTCCTGGTCGACATGCATGCGGAAAGCTATGTCGGCATGCCGCTGATCGATACCGATGGCAAGACCCTGGGCATCCTGTCGGCCATCGACACGCGTCCCATCGATGAAAACAAGCGCTTGCTGGCCTTGCTGCTGCTGTCGATCTTCTCGGCGCGCGGCGCGGCCGAGCTGCAGCACCAGGAGCGCACCCAGCAGCTGGAAGAAATCGTGCGCGTGCGCACCGAGTCGCTGGTGGCGGCGCAGGCGAACCTGATCGAGCAGGAACAGATGGCGGCCCTCGGTTCGCTTGTGGCCGGTGTCTCGCATGAAGTCAACACGCCAATCGGCGTGGCGCTGACGGCGGCGTCGAGCATGGGTAGCTATGCCGACCAGCTGGTGCAACTGCTGGGCGGCGCCAAGGTCAGCCGCGCTGAACTGATCGACATTGCCGAATCCCTGAAAGGCGCGGCCGCCCTGATCGAGCGCAACCTGGCGCGCGCCGCCGACCTGATCGGCAATTTCAAGCAGCTGGCCGTGGACCAGGTCAGCGAATACGTGGCCGACCTGGCGCTGCACGACTATGTGCACGGCCTGGTGTCGGCGCACAGCCCGGAACTGCGCAAGGCGGCGCTGGGCGTGGAACTCGATATCGCCCCCGATTGCCAGGTGCGCCTGGCGGCCGGCAAGCTGTCGCAAATCCTTTCGAACCTCTTAATGAACAGCGCCCGCCACGGCTATCCGCAGGGCGGTCCGGGCCGCATCACGATACGCGCGCGCATCGAAACGGACGGCGATGACGCGGCTGCACGCTGGCTGCTGCTGGACTTTTCCGACGACGGCATCGGCCTGGCGCCGGCCGTGCGCGAACACATGTTTGAACCGTTTTTCACCACCAAGCGTGGCCAGGGCGGCTCCGGCCTGGGCATGCACATCGTCTACACCATCGTGCAGCAACTGGGCGGCCAGGTGTGCGCCATCGACTGCACTCCCGGCTGTCATATACAAATCAGGCTGCCGCTGGCCAACTGACACCGCGCGGCCTCCCGTCTAGCGGGGAGGGGCCGTCCTATCCCAAGCCGCCTCCGTTTTTCACATGTTGTATGTACGCCATACGCATGCTGAGTTCTGTTGACACTCATATTCTTGCCGTGATTCTATGTAGTTGTCTAGTTGACTTTTAGTCTCCTAGTGCCATTTCTGTACAAGTGTCCCAGCGAACTTCACGGTGTCTGATCAGGTGCCGTGCGAGACGTTTCCTTTAGATGAACGAGTGCAATCCGGGTAGCAAATCCGGAGTCATATATAACCGTACAAATGAAAAAAAGGGTTCACCATGCTTAAAGAAACCGTCATCTCTCGTGCAGTTCGCATCGTCTGCGCCGGTGGTGTAGTTGCCGCCATGTCAGTTGTTTCGCAGTCCGCGATTGCACAAGATGCGCAGGGCGCCGATGCGCAAATCCAGCGCGTTGAAGTCACCGGCTCGTCGATCAAACGGATCGCCGCCGAAGGCGCTTTGCCGGTCACCGTCCTGACCGCTGAAGCCATCCGCACATCGGGCGCCACCTCGGTCACCGATTTGGTCAAGAAACTCTCTTCCGCCCAGGGCGCCACCAGTGAAAGCTCCTCGGTTGGCGGCAGCACCTTCGGTTTTTCCGGTATTTCCGTGCATAACGTGGGTGAGACGCGTACGCTCGTCTTGCTGAACGGTAAACGCCTGGCCCAGTTCGGCGGCCAGACGCTGACGGGTTTCGCCGCTGGCTTCGACTTGAACTCGATCCCTATCTCGGCAATTGAACGCGTGGAACTGCTGACCGATGGCGCTTCCGCCCTGTACGGTGCCGATGCCATCGCCGGCGTGGTCAACTTCATTACCAAGCACGATACGACGATCGGTGATGTGACCATCGGCTATTCCGCACCCAAAAACGGTGCGCGTGAAAAACGCCTCAGCGCCACCAAGGGCTTTGGCAATCTGGACGAAGATGGCTACAACGTGGTGCTGACCTTTGGCCACGATGAGCGCGACAAGCTCGCTTCCGTCGACCGTAAGTTCGCTAACACGGGCAAGGTGCAATTCTCGGCCAATGGCAAGCGCTATCAGAAGCAGCAGTTTTCGGCCAGCCCGATTCCTGCCAATGCCACCGATGACAATGGCCAGCTGATCAGCCCTTACCAGAAGGCCAACGGTTCCTGCCCGGAAAAGACGTTCCGCGTGATCGAACCGTATAACGATGGCAGCGGCCTGGTCGATGACTATTGCGGCTATGACTTTACCAAGGACCTGGAAATCTATCCGGAACGCAAACGCGACAACTTCATGGCGTCGGGCACCTTCAAGCTCGCCGGCCAGGAAGTGTATGCGGACGTATTGCTGTCACGCACCAAGCAGACTTCGCGCATCGCTCCCGTACCTGGCGCGATCGCCGTCGATGCGGGCACGCCGCTGCATGACAAGTACTTGGTGCCAGCGGGTATCACCGGCGATAGCACGGCGTTCTACCGCTTGTTCGACATGGGCCAGCGTACCTCGAAAGATACGGCAGATTTTGCCAGTGTGGTGGTCGGCACGCGCGGCATTCTGGCCGGCTGGGACTATAACGCAGCCTATAACTTCTCCGAAAGCCGCGTAAAAGGCAGTATTTCCGGTTATCCTGGCGCCATTGCCGTCAATAACCTCACGTCGAGCGGCTTGCTCGATCCCTTCGTCGGCCCGGGCAAGCAGTCCCCTGCGGCACAGGAAGCGATCAAGTCGGCCGCGTACTCCGGTTACTGGGACGGCGGCACTTCGCGCCTGCAGACGATTAACCTGAATGGCTCGACGGAACTGCGGCGACTGCCTGGCGGCGCAATGATGCTGGGCATGGGCGTGAACATCAACCGCGAGGAATTCTCCGCCAAGCCAAGTCCGTTTGCGCAAGGCATCCTGGCCGATCCCGTGAAGGGCACCTTGTGCGGCGGCACGACGGGGCTGGAATGCGACCAGCGTTTCGGCGACGCGGCCAGCAGCCAGCCGTACAGCGCCAGCCGTACGTCGAAGGGCATTTTTGGCGAAGTCATCGCGCCTGTGCTGAAAGAGCTGGAATTGGGCGCCGCCTTGCGTTTCGATGAATTCTCGGACTTTGGTGGTGCAACCACGGCCAAGGCCAGCTTCAAGTGGACGCCGGCACCCACCTTGCTGATCCGCGGTTCGGTCGGCAATGGTTTCCATGCGCCGACAGTGCCACAAGTCAACGCCTTGCAGCGCGGCTACGGCGTCACCAGCGACAAGTACACGTGCTCGCCAGCCTTGCAGGCGATCGCCACGCGTCTCAATGCGCAATGCCAGCCAGGCAACCGCCAGTACGACCAGCTGGCCGGCGGCAACCGCGAATTGCAGCCTGAGAAATCGAAACAGGCAACCATCGGCTTCCGTTACGAGCCGATCAGCGCCATCACCCTGGGCGCCGACCTGTGGCATGTGCAGATCCGCGATTCCTTCGGCCAACTGACCGAACAGCTGGTATTTGCCAATCCGGCCAACTTCCCGAAATCGTGGGGCGTCAACAAGGACGTGGGCACGGGGACTACCTACCTGGCCTTCCTGGCTGACAACCAGAACTTGGGCAAGTCGTTTGCCACCGGTGTCGATATCGATGTCAGCGCCCGTTACCGCTCCGGCATCGGCCTGTTCACGTCGCAGCTGAACGCGACGCAGATGCTGCGCGAGGACGTGCAGCTGGAACGCAATGGCAGGTATTATTCGGCGCTGGGCAACTTCGCCGATCTGGGCTCGGTGACGTTCCGCACGCGCGGCCAGTGGACGAATACCCTGAAAACGGGCAATTGGTCCAACTCGCTGACCGTCAACTTCCTGTCCGGCTACAAGGACCAGGAAACGTCGGTCGACGTGCTGGACGCGTCGGGCGCCGTGACGGGCCAGGAAAAGATCCGCATGCAGGTAGGTTTCTATTCGACCCTCGACTGGCAAACGGTATGGACCCCAAGCAAGAGCTGGGTCCTGACCGCCGGCATGCTGAACCTGACCGACAAGAGCCCTCCATTCGTGCCATCGACGGCCGGCGCGAACCGCGGCCAGCAATTCGGCTATGACGACCGCTATTACGATCCGCGCGGCCGTACGGGCTACCTGAATGCCTCGTACAAGTTTTAAACAAGGTACGCAGGCAACAAAAAACCGGCACTGAGTGCCGGTTTTTTTTCGTCCCGCCGCAGGGCGGGGAGGGCGAGGCCTAGCGGCGCGCCGCCATCGACAGGGCCACCGCTTCGGCTACCTTGATGCCGTCGACGGCCGCCGACAGGATGCCGCCCGCATAGCCGGCGCCTTCGCCGGCGGGGAACAGGCCCCGCGTGTTCAGGCTTTGCAGGTCGTCGTCGCGGCGCTTGATGCGGATCGGCGACGAGGTGCGCGTTTCCACGCCCGTCAGCACGGCATCGGCCTTGTAGTAACCCTTGATCTGCTTGTTGAACGCCGGGAAGGCCTCACGCAGGGCCGTGATCGCATATTCGGGCAAGGACGGCGCCAGGTCCGTCAGGTGCACGGCCGGCTTGTAGGACGGCACCACGCTGCCAAACTCGGTCGAGGCGCGGCCAGCCACGAAGTCGCCGACCAATTGTCCTGGAGCATCGTAGTTGCCGCCACCGAGGGCAAACGCGCGCTCTTCCAGTTCGCGCTGCAGGGCGATGCCGGCCAAGGGGTCGCCCGGGTAGTCGGCCGGCGTGATGCCGACGACGATGGCGCTGTTGGCGTTGCGCTCGTTGCGCGAGTACTGGCTCATGCCGTTCGTCACCAGGCGGCCCGGTTCCGAGGCGGCAGCCACCACCGTGCCGCCCGGGCACATGCAGAAGCTGTAGACGGAGCGGCCATTGCTGGCGTGGTGCACGAGCTTGTAGTCGGCCGCGCCCAGGATCGGGTGGCCGGCGCTGGGGCCGAAGCGGCAGCTGTCGATCAGCGATTGCGGGTGTTCCACGCGGAAACCGATCGAGAACGGTTTCGCTTCGATGTACACGCCGCGCTTGTGCAGCATTTCAAAGGTGTCGCGCGCGCTGTGGCCGATGGCCAGCACGACGTGGTTGCTGGCGATGGTTTCGCCATTGTCCAGCACCACGCCACGTACCTGGCCGCCATCGCTGCCTGGCACGATGTCGAGATCGACTACCTTGCTGCTGAAGCGGTATTCGCCGCCCAGCCGTTCGATATTCGCGCGCATCTCTTCCACCATCTTGACCAGGCGGAAGGTACCGATGTGCGGCTTGCTCACATACATGATTTCTTCGGGCGCGCCGGCCTTGACGAATTCCGTCAGCACCTTGCGGCCATAATGCTTGGGATCCTTGATCTGGCTGTACAGCTTGCCGTCCGAGAAGGTGCCGGCGCCGCCTTCGCCGAACTGCACGTTCGATTCCGGGTTCAGCTCGCGCTTGCGCCAGAAGCCGAAGGTGTCGACCGTGCGCTCGCGCACCTGCTTGCCCCGTTCCAGGATGAGGGGGCGCAAACCCATCTGCGCCAGGATCAGCGCCACGAACAGGCCGCACGGGCCCGTGCCGATGACGATGGGGCGCGGTTCATTGGTGTGGCCGGCCAGCTGTTCGCCGCCGGCGACGAATTTATAGTCGGTGTCGGGCGCGGGCATCAGGTGGATATCGTGGCCCAGGCGCGCCAGCACGGCCGCTTCATTCTTGACATCCACGTGCAGCGAGTAAATCAACACCACGGCACTGCGCTTGCGCGCGTCATAGCTGCGCTTGAAGACGGTAAAGCCAAGCAGCTCATCGGCGGCAATGCCGAGGCGCGCCAGGATGGCGGCGGGCAGGGCCGCCTCGTCGTGTTCGAGGGGGAGTTTTACTTCGTTGAGTCGCAACATGGTGTGTATTTTTAAAAATTGCCGGGCTCCGTATCTAGCGGAGAGTGTGTGGTGACGCGTGAGGCCATCCGGCCGCTATTTTACCTCCACAATGCTCGCTGCCTCGTTTCCCCGGACTTTTTTGGGGACGAAAAAGACAGGCATGCCTTCTGTGCGCATGCTCGTCACCGTGCCGTGATGGAATCTGGAGATGTTTCCTGGCTGCCACAAACTGGTGCAAACCAGTGCGCTGCTGGTGCATCCGCCGCCCCTTGTTGGGGCGCGCAAATCCGGACCTAATTTTTCGGGTAAATTTGTGTTGCTTTTTTGTTGTGGCCGCTTGATTTTGTTGACGCCTTGCCATTGCGTGTGATTTGATAGTGTTTTGTTACTCGCAGGTGCAATTCCGTATCTTTGTTTCGCACGCATTTAAGGAAATGAGCAGCGTTGTCTCTTGTCGCTGCCACTTCCTCAATGGAGTGCGGGATTTTTATTTTAAGATGATGACGAGGAATTTCTTTTTATACAGAACTATTCTGAAAAAACCTGATTGATTTATTGCGGGATGGATCTGCAATATATTCGGCCTCGTCCCGTAAAATAATTTCGTCTTGTGCGTCATTTATTTTGCGGGCTCTTTATATCCATCTTTTAGAAACAACTCTTCCTGCAGTATTCTGATTCCATTGGTGCAAAGCCACTGTTTGCAGGCATTCCAAGCAAGTTTTATTATCGTCCGCGAATGTTTTCATTCAGCCTGGATGCGTTTCCGCGCGCCTGTTTCCTGGATAAATTGAAGTGTTGCGCCAACAGAACAGTTTTCCTAATTTTATTGACCAGTCCGTTTCAATATGTTCCGATGTGTCATTCTGTTTTCTTTGCATATGCAAAGTGGACCGAGAGGATGCCTTGTGTGACGGGATTGCAAGGTGATGAGAGTAAAAAGCGTTCAAAAACGCATAAGTGTGAGTGATAAACTCCTTTACCAAAGCAGTAATACTGCGCTCATAAATAAATAGGGAATGACATGTTGAGAAAAACTGTAATAGCACGTGCATTAACGATCGCTTTCAGCGCATCGGTATTGAGCGTTGCGATTGTTCCAGCGGTAATGGCACAGTCGAATGCCACGGGCAACATCATCGGCAAGATTGCGCCGGATGCCAGCGCGTCGGTGCAGATCGTCGGTTCCGACAATGGTTTCAAGCGGACCATTTCGCCCGATGCAAGCGGTACTTTCCGCATCACCTCCCTGCCAGTCGGTAACTACAAGGTAACGCTGCTGAAAGGTTCTTCCGTCGTCAGCACGCAGGACGTGGAAGTGCGCATCGGCCAGGAAAGCGAAGTAGCGCTGCAGCAAGTGCAAACCGTGAACGTGACGAGCCGCCGCCGCGCGATCGATGTCACCAGCTCCAACTCCGGTTCCTCCTTCAATTCGCGCGAGCTGGCTACCCTGCCACTGGCGCCTACGGTTGCCAACATTGTGCAATTGGCAGGCGGCACCACGCGCGCCGACTCGCGCTACGGCAACAACGCCGCCAGCTTCGGCGGCTCCAGCGCGTCGGAAAATGCGGCGTATATCAACGGTTTCCCCGTCACCAACAGCCTGTACCAGGTTGGCTACTCTTCCCTGCCTTTCGGCTCGATTGCTGAAGCGCAAATCATCACCGGCGGCTACGGCGCCGAGTTTGGACGTTCGACGGGTGGCGTGGTCAATATCACCACCAAGAGCGGTACCAATAACTGGGAATTCGGTGCTGGCTTTACCTACGCGCCTGATTCGCTGCGCGGCAAAGCCAAGAACATCATGTTCCCGAACACGGGCGCCAATCCCAAAACGGATGGCAAGATCTACAACTACCGCGAAGGCGACAAGCTGACCGAGAAGGTCTACAACGCCTACGTCAGCGGCCCGCTGATCAAGGACAAGCTGTTCATCTATCTGGGTGGCGAATTTACCAAGATGGACCGCGAAACGGCACGCCTGGCCTCGACCAGCACCGTGAACAACCAGACCGGCTGGCTGGTGCAAAAATCCGAGGTGCCGCGCTATATCGCCAAGATCGACTGGAATATCACCGACAACAACCGCCTCGAATACACGCATATTTCGGACGAGTCGAATGTTAACGATCAATACTACGGCTTCAACTATGACACCAAGAAGCGCGGCTATGTGCAGAACGGTGGCGCCAAATTCAAGAACTATTCGGCAGGTGTGCTGTTCCTGAACGCCACCGGCGCTGCGCTGGCGGCAGCCCAGGGCTCCAACATCGACATCCTCAAGCTGACCAGCTATGTGACCGATGATCTGACCGTGCAAGCCCTGATCGGCCAGGCCAAGACGCAACGCGAGCAAAATCCGTTTGGCTACATTCCAGGCTTGCGTCCTGTCGTTGCCTCCCCGGATAACCAGGTGCCAGGCGTGAATTACCAGCCTAGCCAGGTGCAAGGTTTCAGCTCGGCCCTGTTGCGTGATGGTGCGCAAGATACCAACCGCGGCTATCGCCTGGATCTGGAATACAAACTGGCCAAGCAGCATACGATACGCGGCGGTCTGGATCACAACAAGATCAATGCCCTGAACGGCACGGAAGCGGCTGGCGGCGGTACCTGGACGTACCTGAAGACCAATCCGAACACGGTATTGTCTGGCCACAATATGTCGCCGGCAGCTGGCGGCGGTTATGGTACCCAAGGTTACTACGTGCGTGAAAATCTGCAGCGCGGCGGCTCCACTCCGACCGTCGAGCAATCGGCGCAGTACATCGAGGACCGTTATCAAGCCACTGAAAACCTGGTCGTGACACTGGGCTTGCGCAATGAGTCGTTCAAGAACATGAACGGTATCGGCGAAACCTTCGTGGAACAGAAAAACATGCTGGCACCGCGCTTGAATGCGGCCTGGAATGTGTACGGCGACGGTTCCCTGAAAGTCTTCGGTACGGCTGGCCGCTATTTCATGCAATTGCCTGCCAACATGGCCGTACGTTTTGCCGGCGCTTCGCTGAACACCGACCGCTTCTACACCTACACCGGCGTCAACCCAACCACCGGCGCACCGCTGGGCTTGAACCCGATCAGCAATGTCGTGTCGGCTAACAATGAATTTGGCCAGGAAAAACGCGCCAATGAATTGGCTGCGACCAACTTGAAGGCTCACTTCCAGGACGAGATCAACCTGGGCTTCGAGAAGGCCCTGACGCCTGATTTCAACGGCGGTATCAAGTTTACCTACCGTAAGCTGAAAAACACGATCGATGACTACTCGGATCCACGTGCCATCTCGGCCAAGCTGACGGGCGCTGAAAAAGAGTACTTCGACGATCATGGCTGGAACGGCGCCCTGTTCAATCCAGGCAAGGACAACACCTTCATGATCCCAGTGGGACCAAACGGTGCACAGCGCGCGGTGACGATTTCGGCTGCCGATGCAGGCTTCCCGGAAAAAGCCAAGCGTACCTACACGGCGCTGGAATTCATGCTCGAACATCCGATGCGCAATGGCTGGTATGGCAAGATGAACTACACGTGGTCGCGCAGCGAAGGCAATCAGGAAGGCCAGACCAAGTCGGATAACGGCCAGGCCGACGTGGGCTTCAGCTCGGGCTGGGACTTCCCTGAAACGATGGTCAACGGCAGCGGCTTGTTGCCGAACAACCGTGCGCATCAGTTGAAAACCTACGGCTACTATGAGTTCACGAGCCAGTTCGGCGTCGGTGGCAACTTGCTGGTGGCAACGGGCCGTCCAATGTCGCGTACTTGCAATATCCCAGCGTCCATGGATCAACAGGGCTTGGGCTTGTCGCAATACGGCTCGATCTTCTTCCTGTGCCCAACCGGCCCGAACGGCCGCGGCGCTTACGGTACGCTGCCAACGGAAATGCGCCTGGACTTGAACTTCATCTACAAGCCAGAGCAAATCAAGGGCATCGTGCTGAAAGTCGACGTGCTGAACGCAACCAACCGTCAAGTGGCGCAATCGATCGACGAGGCTTACAACACCAGCGCCGCCGGTACTGCAGTCAGCCCAACCGCTGGCATGGTCAATGCGTATTCGAGCCCGCGCACCGTGCGCTTGTCGGCTCAGTACAGCCACAAGTTCTGATGTGACTCCGCCTTCGCCGGCTGACCTTGGTCAGCTGGCGTAGGCTGGGATGTACAGGCAAGTCTAGAAGTTTCTGGCGCCCCGCAAGCTGCAAAGCTTGCGGGGCGTTTTCTTGGGTGGCACAGTTTTACATGCCGCCCCACAAGGCACTCAGCATCGCCAGCGCCGTCAATCCCGCCGTTTCCGTGCGCAGGATGCGCGGCCCCATGCTCAAGCCGATGGCGCCGGCGGCCAGGGCTGCCTTTTCTTCCGCTTCCGAAAACCCTCCTTCCGGCCCCACCATCACGGTGATCGCTTGCGGCGGCTGGTGACGCGCCCAGTCGGCCAGCGATTGCTGCGCGCGCGGTGTCAGGATGATGCGTTTATGCAAATCTTGCTGGCTGCTCCAGCTATTGAAGTCTTGCAATGGCGCCAGCTGTGCCAGCCGGTTGCGTCCGCATTGTTCCGATGCGGATACGACGATCGCTTGCCAATGCGCGAGTTTTTTCTCGGCCCGCTCGGCGGACAGGCGTACCACGCAGCGCTGCGCCGACAGCGGCACGATGCCGGCCGCGCCCAGTTCGATGGCTTTTTCGATGATCCAGTCCATTTTCGACGCTTCCGGCAGCGCCTGCGCCAGGGTCACGGCGTACGGCAGTTCCGCTTCACGCGCCACGTGCGCCTGGATTTGCGCCGTTACGCTGCGCTTGGCGACCGCCACCAGGCTCGCCTGCACTTCTCCGCCTTCGCCATTGAACAGGGTGATGACGTCGCCCGGCGCCAGGCGCACGACCTGGATATGGTGGGCGACAGCCTCCGGCAGGGCGATGGTGGTGCCGGCAACGAGCGGCTGGGGGCAGAAAAAACGCGGCATGCAAATCCTCAACGGGGGTATATGTGGGGTGGAAAGACGTCAAAGTATAGCCATTTGGCTGGCCAGTACGCCGCAATTCTAATTTGCGGCCCCCTAGTCTGGTAAAATAGTTGACTACATAAAGCAGCCGGCCTGGGTTCTTTCTTGTCCGTGCTGTTGCAAACGAATCCCAAACTCGCGACTGACCCACACCATCATGACAACTACGCTCCCGACTACCAAAATGGCCAATGCGATCCGCGCACTGGCAATGGACGCTGTACAAAAGGCCAACTCCGGCCATCCAGGCATGCCGATGGGCATGGCCGAGATCGCAGTTGCCCTGTGGAGTGGTCACTATCGCCACAATCCCGCGAACCCGAAATGGCAGAACCGCGACCGCTTCCTGTTGTCGAACGGTCACGGCTCCATGCTGCACTACGCGCTGCTGCACCTGACGGGCTACGAGCTGTCGATGGATGACATCAAGGCCTTCCGCCAGATGCATTCGAAAACCCCGGGCCACCCGGAAGTCGATATCACGCCAGGCGTGGAAACGACCACCGGCCCGCTGGGCCAGGGCATCGCCAACGCCGTCGGCATGGCGCTGTCGGAACAATTGCTGGCCGCTGAGTTCAACAAGCCCGGCCACGACATCGTCAACCACTACACCTACGCCTTCGTCGGCGATGGTTGCCTGATGGAAGGCATTTCGCACGAAGTGTGCGCGCTGGCCGGCACCCTGGGCCTGAACAAGCTGATCGCCCTGTACGACGACAACGGCATTTCCATCGACGGCAAAGTGGAAGGCTGGTTCACGGACGACACCCCGGCGCGCTTCGAAGCGTATGGCTGGAACGTCATCCGCGCCGTCGACGGCCACGATGTTGCCGCCGTGGCTGCCGCCATCGCCGCCGCCAAGACCGCATCGAAGCCAACCCTGATCTGCTGCAAGACCATCATCGGCAAGGGTTCGCCGAACCTGCAAGGCGGCGACAAGGTCCACGGCGCCGCGCTGGGCGACAAGGAAATCGCCGCCGTGCGCGAATACATCGGCTGGGATGCCGCTCCGTTCGAGATGCCGGCCGACGTGTACGCGGCCTGGGATGCCAAGGAACAGGGCGCCCTGCTGGAAGCGGACTGGAACGAGCGCTTTGCCGCCTACAGCCGCGAATTCCCGCAGCAAGCCGCTGAACTGACCCGCCGCATGCAAGGCGAGTTGCCACAGGCATTTGAAACGGCCCTGTCGGCTGCCATCGCTTCCTGCGTGGAAAAGAAAGAAAACATCGCCACCCGCAAGGCCAGCCAGAACGCCATCCAGGCGCTGGCTTCGTCCCTGCCGGAATTCCTGGGCGGCTCGGCCGACCTGACCGGTTCGAACCTGACCAACTGGAAAGAGTGCGTGGCCGTGCGTTCGGGCCAGCCTGGCAACCACATCAACTACGGCGTGCGCGAATTCGGCATGAGCGCCATCATGAACGGCATCACCTTGCACGGCGGCTACATCCCGTTCGGCGCCACGTTCCTGACGTTCTCCGACTACAGCCGCAATGCCCTGCGCATGGCCGCCCTGATGAAGCTGCGTTCGATCTTCGTGTTCACTCACGATTCGATCGGCCTGGGCGAAGACGGCCCGACGCACCAATCGGTCGAGCACGTCTCGTCGATGCGCTTGATCCCGAACCTGGACAACTGGCGTCCATGCGACACCGTCGAGTCGGCTGCTGCCTGGGGCGCCGCCGTGCGCCGCAAGGATGGCCCGTCGACCCTGATCTTCTCGCGCCAGAACCTGCCATATCAAGAACGTAGCGCCGAACAGATCGAGAACATCTACCGCGGTGGCTATGTGCTGAACGACGTGGCCGACGCCAAGGCGATCCTGATCGCCACCGGTTCCGAAGTGGAACTGGCCGTCGCCGCCGCCAGCGCGCTGGCCGCCGAAGGCATCGCCGTACGCGTGGTGTCGATGCCGTCGACCGACGTGTACGACCGCCAGGACGCCGCCTACAAGGCCAGCGTGCTGACGAAAGGCGTGCCGCGCGTGGCCATCGAAGCGGGCGTGACCAGCTTCTGGTACAAATACGTGGGCCTGGAAGGCGCCGTGGTCGGTATCGACACGTTTGGCGAATCGGCTCCGGCCGGCGTGCTGTTCAAGCACTTCGGCTTCACGGTCGAGAACGTCATCGCCAAGGTGAAAGCCGTTATCGCTGGCTAATATTGATTTTGAGCAGACCCTGGCCATTGCTGGCCGGGGTGCTGTGCTGATACCTTTTTTTTAATCAGGAGCAGAGTATGACGATCAAAGTTGCAATCAATGGCTACGGCCGCATCGGCCGTAATGTGTTGCGCGCTTTCTACGAAGGCGGCAAGAAACAGGATATCCAGATCGTTGCCATCAACGACCTGGGCGATGCCAAATCGAACGCCCACCTGACCCGCTACGACACCGCGCACGGCAAGTTCCCGGGCACGGTCACCGTCGAAGGCGACAACATGATCGTCAATGGCGATCCGATCCGCGTATTCGCACAGCGCAATCCTGCTGAAATCCCATGGGGCGAGCTGGGCGTGGACGTCGTGCTGGAATGCACGGGCTTCTTCACCACCAAAGAGAAAGCTTCGGCTCACTTGAAGGGCGGCGCGAAAAAAGTCATCATTTCGGCACCCGGCGGCAAGGACGTCGATGCGACCGTCGTGTTCGGCGTGAACCACTCGGTACTGAAATCGACCGACACCGTCATCTCGAACGCTTCGTGCACCACCAACTGCCTGGCACCGCTGGTCAAGCCGCTGAACGACGCCATCGGCATCGAAACGGGCCTGATGACCACCGTGCACGCCTACACCAACGACCAGGTGCTGTCCGACGTGATGCATGAAGACCTGCGCCGCGCCCGTTCGGCCACCATGAGCATGATCCCGACCAAGACGGGCGCCGCTGCCGCCGTGGGCCTGGTGCTGCCTGAGCTGAATGGCAAGCTGGACGGCTTCGCCATCCGCGTGCCGACCATCAACGTTTCGCTGGTCGACCTGTCGTTCATCGCCAAGCGCGACACCACCGTGGAAGAAGTCAACGCGCTGATGAAGTCCGCTTCGGAAGGCGCCCTGGAAGGCATCCTGACGTACCAGACCGAACCGCTGGTCTCGATCGACTTCAACCACAACCCGGCTTCGTCGAACTTCGATTCGACCCTGACCAAAGTGTCGGGCCGCCTGGTGAAAGTATCGTCGTGGTACGACAATGAGTGGGGTTTCTCGAACCGCATGCTCGACACCACCGTTGCACTGATGTCGGCAAAGTAATTTTTTGACCGAATAAGAAAAACGCCCAGGCTTACCTGGGCGTTTTTTTTCGTCTGTCGCCTGCGCTTGCTCCGCTTATTCTTTGGGTTCGCACTGGCTGCGCCACTGTTCGCACGCTACCTCGACACCCTGATAGCACATGTTGAGGATGTAATCGCAGTTTTCCGATGGAATCCATGCGCGCACGGCGGCCGCGCTGGAGAATGAGGCGGCGATGCCGACAGCAGCGGCAAAGACAAACAGGGCTTTTTTAATGGAAATCATTTTCTCGCTTTCACAATTGGACAACGGTAGGGTGTCAACTCAAAAGGCCGCCAGGGCAGGCATGATGGGCTCGCCAAGCGCAGAAAAATATTAGCATTGTTATTGCTTTAAAGAAAAATATTTTTATCAACGTTGGGTGTGCAAGCGACGGCGGTAGAAGCGCCATAGAAGGCGCAAGTCGCGCAGCACGGGTACGCCCGACAGCAGGGTCAGCACGCCGGCGAGCAGGATGGTGGCGGCGGGAAAGCCGATGTGCTTGAAGGCCAGGGCGCCGCTGACGCCGCCGATGAAGAAGCAGGCGATCAGCAAGCTGTGCGTTCTGAGCTTGCCGCGGTTGACCTTGACCATGCGGTCCGGCAGGTGGCGCCGGTTGTAATACGCCATCTTGCCCAGTTCGATGCCGATGTCGGTGGACAGGCCCGTCACGTGCGTTGTGCGGATGACGGCGCCCGAAATCTTGGTGATGATGGCGTTCTGTAAACCCATGACAAAGCACAGCAGCAAGATAGTGACGGGGCCCAGCACGTCGGGCATGGTGGCCAGGTAATTGCCCGTCAAGCCGAACAGCAGCAGTAAGGCCGCTTCCAGCAGCAGGCTGGCGGCAAACTGGCTGTGCAGGCGCCGCCGCTTGCCCCAGTTCACCATGATGGCCGTGACGGCCGCGCCGCTGACAAAGGCCAGCCACGCGCCCAGCGCGGCCAGGGCCACCGTGATATTGCCCAGCGCCAGGTCGTCCGCCATGCCGGAGACGATGCCCGTCATGTGCGAGGTATAGCCGCCGATGGCAAGAAAGCCGCCCGCGTTCACGGCGCCGGCCACCAGCGCCAGCACGCAGCCCAGCTGCAGATTGGCTTGCGTATCGCGCGCCGATCCGCTCAGGCGCGACAGGTAATGGAGCGGCATGCCCGGGCCAGCCTCAGGCGGTGGCGCCGAAGATGGCTTGCCACAGGCGCATCACGTTGTCCGCATGCACGCGCACCCGTTCCGGTTCCACGCGGGCCAGGTCTTGCCCCTGCAGGCGCAGCTGGTGCTGGAGCTTGCGCAGCGCGCGGTAGGCGTCGGCGACCTGGGCGGCCAGCTGGGCGTCGATCAGGCCCAGTTCGCCGCACAGGCGCAGCAGGGCGATATTGCCCGAGTTGGCCGTCAGCTGCGGATACTGCGCCGCATGCTGGAGCACCAGGTATTGCACCATGAATTCAATGTCGATCATGCCGCCCGGATCCTGTTTCAAATCGAAGCTGCCGGGGCGGGGCGGATGCGCGTCGAGCATCTTCTTGCGCATGGCTACCACTTCGCCCTTGAGCGGGCCGTTTTCCGGGCGTTCCTTGCGCAAAATCGTGTCGCGGATGCGTTCGAAATGCTTGCCGATGGTGGCGTCGCCCGCGCAGAAGCGCGCGCGCGTGAGCGCCTGGTGCTCCCACACCCAGGCCGCGCTGCCCTGGTAGCGCTCGAACGCCTGCACGCTGGAGACCAGCATGCCCGAGGCGCCGTCGGGGCGCAGGGCGATGTCGATGTCGAACAGGATGCCAGCCGACGTGTGCGAAGTCATCCAGGTAATGAAGCGCTGCGCCAGCTTGGCGTACAGGCCGGGCGCTTCCTGGTCGTCATCGTCGAACAGGAAAATGACGTCGAGGTCGGAGACATAACCGAGTTCCTTGCCGCCCAGCTTGCCGTACGCGATGACGGCGAATTTCGGCACCTCGCGGTGGCGCGTCGGTAACGTTTGCCAGACGGCTTGCACGGTGGCGGCGACGATGATGTCGGCCAGCTGCGACAGGTAGTCGGCCAGCTTTTCCACGCTGAGGTCGCCCGCCAGGTCTTGCGCCAGGCACTGGAACAGCTGCGCGTGGTGCATTTCGCGCAGGATATCCATCTGCCGCTCCGTGTCGCCGGGCGCGTCGTCGAGCTGGCGCTGCAGGTCGAGCGCCAGCGCGGCCGGGTCCGGCACCGTGTTGCGGATGCGCTCGTCCAGCAGTTCGTCGAGCAGGATCGGGTGCTGCGTGAGGAAGGTGGCGGCCCAGCCGCTGGCGCACACCATGCGCACGACGCGCTCGAGCGTATGCGGGTATTCCGTCAGCAGCGACAGATAAGCCGAGCGGCGCGCGATGGCTTCGAGGAAATCGAGCAGCCGGCCCAGGGTGGCCAGCTGGCTGGCGTTACCATTGGAAACGGAGCAATCGGTGATCAGGGGCAGGGCGGAATTGACGAGGGCGACGAGGCGCGTGCGGCTCGCCTCGGGCAACGATTGCAAACGGGGTGCCTGCCACGTGGCCAGCAGGCGGCGCGCGCAGGCGGCCGGCTCATGGAAGCCGAGGGCGGCGAAGCGCGCTTCGATGGCTTCCTGCTGGTCCGAGGCGGCGCAGTCGTTCGACGTTTGCGGGTCGATGCCCGTGTCGGCCGGCGGCGTGCCGCTGCTCTTGTCGCTGAACATCTCGTCGAACTGGCCGGCAACAAACACGCGGTGCGCTTCCAGCTGGGCCAGCAGGGTGAGCGTGTCGGGTAAACCCATCATCTGCGCCACGGTGAGGCGGTCGGCGTCGTTGGCGGGCAGGGTGTGGGTTTGCGCATCGTCAAGATACTGCAGCCGGTGTTCGAGATTGCGCAGGAAGGTGTAGGAACCGAGCAGCTGTTCCACGATAGCCGGCTCCAATAAGCCCTTGTCCGCGACCGTGCGCAGGGTGGCGCGCGTGGAACGCTCGCGCAGCTCGGCGTCGCGCCCGCCCCGTATCAATTGGAAGACCTGGGCCAGGAATTCGATTTCGCGGATGCCGCCCCGGCCCAGCTTGACGTTGTTGCTGCGGTCCGGATGCAGCCGCTCCTGGCGGTTGACCTCGGCGCGGATCTGGCCGTGCATGGTGCGGATGGCATCGATGACGCCGAAATCGAGGTAGCGGCGGAAGACGAACGGGCGCACGATGGCGTCAAGTGACGCGATATCTTCCGGCTTGCCCGTCACGGCGCGCGCCTTGACCCAGGCATAGCGCTCCCATTCGCGGCCCTGCACGATCAGGTATTGCTCCACCATGCCCAGGCTGGCGGCCAGCGGCCCCGAGTTCCCGTTCGGACGCAGTGCCATATCTACGCGGAAAGTAAAACCGTCTTGCGTGATCTCGGCCAGGGCGGCGATCAGCTTCTTGCCCATGCGAATAAAAAACTCGTGGTTGGACAGGCTGCGCTGGCCCGGTACGGTGACTTGCGTGTCGCCATCTTCCGGATAGACAAAGATCAGGTCGATATCGGACGAGACATTGAGCTCGCCGCCGCCCTGCTTGCCCATCGCCAACACCATCAAGGCCTGTTCCTCGCCCGATTCCTCGCCGACAGGCATGCCGTGCAGGGCCACCATCTCGGCCATGATGGCGTCCACGTGCGTGCGGATGGCGAAATCGGCAAAGCCCGTCATGGCCGTGACGACTTCGTTCAAGTCGGCCTGGCCTTCCAGATCGCGTGCGATCAGGCCGCAAACGAGCAGGTTGCGCAGGCGGCGCATGGCCCGCTCGGGCGGCAGCGGCGGGGTGGCGGCGCTCGCCTGGGCGGCCAGCTCGGCGGCAAAATCGAGCCCGTCCAGCGGCGCGCGCACCAGTTGGGCTACCTGCGCGGCGCGCTCGGGGGCGGCGTCCAGCCAGCGCTGGTAGAAACGGGAGGCGGAAATCAAAGGCTGTGTGCTCATGGTATCGGTAAGTGTCTCGTGGATGCGGCGTGCATGTTCTTGTTTAACTTGGCTGCGAACGGCGGGGGATGCGGTAAAATTATGCCGCTGGCCTCACGGTCGGCATTGCGTGCTCTTCCGGACGATGGTAAGGGAGGCTTTGCTCAGACGCAAGCGCAAGGATGCAGGCGCGCACCACGAATGCAGACGATTTTTGCCATTATTTGACGCCGGGCCAGTTTATTAGCTTATTGATGCAAAAACCGCCAGAAGCAAGCGTGACAGAACATGTGCCATTGGCTCTGCGCTGGCAGCGGCTGCGTGCCGCCTATCGCATGGCCAACCTGGCCACCCACCATGTGTTGGGTTTTACCATCAAATTGGTGCTGCTCGCGTATTTCGCCTTCGCCGTACTGTTTTTATTCCTGCGCTATGCGATTCTGCCGAATATCGACTATTACAAAGGCGATATCGAGCGGGCGGCCAGCCGTGCGCTGGGCAACCCCGTCAGCATTGCGCGTATTTATGCCTCCTGGCATGGCGTTCGCCCCAATCTCTTCCTCGGTGACGTGACCCTGCGTGACCAGGCGGGCCGCCAGGCGCTGAGCTTGCCGAGCATATCGGCCACCGTGTCGTGGTGGAGCGTGCTGGGTTCAGTGCGCTTTACTACCCTGGAAATCACGCGGCCGGACCTGGACGTGCGGCGCAGCAAGGATGGCAAGCTGTACGTGGCCGGGGTGTTGATCGACAGTACGCAAGGCAGCGATGGCAAGGGCGCCGACTGGCTGCTGTCGCAACATGACATCATCATTCGCGATGGCAAGGTGCGCTGGACGGACGAGGCGCGTGGGACACCCGAGCTGGCCTTATCCCAGGTCAATCTGTTGCTGCGCAACCGCTGGCGCAGTCACCGGCTGGGCTTGCAGGCCACGCCACCCGCCAGTCTGGCCGCGCCCATCGATGTGCGCGCTCACTTCACGCATCCGCCTTTCAGCACGCGCATCTCCGATGTGTCGATGTGGAAAGGCGAGCTGTACGCCGACCTGAAAAACGCCGACCTGGCCGCCTGGCGCCGCTACCTCGATTATCCGTTCGAACTGAGCCAGGGCAAGGGCGCCCTGCGCGCCTGGCTGAGCCTGGATCACGCGCGCCTGGCCGGTTTCACGGCGGACGTGGGGTTGACGGATGTGACGGCGCAGCTGGGCGAGCATATCGCGCCGCTCGACCTGCTGTCGGTCAGCGGACGCATTTCGGCAAAAGAAGAGCTCTCGCAGACACCCGACGGCAAACCGACGTTTGGCGCGAATGGGCACCAGGTGGAGTTGACGAATTTCGCGGTGGAAACCCGAGACGGCCTCAGCCTGCCGCCCACGACTTTGTCCGAGCGTTTCATTGCTGCCACCAAGCGCAAGCCGGCGCGCACGGAAATCACGGCCAAATCGCTCGATTTGCAAACCCTGGCCGCATTGGCCGACAAGCTGCCACTGGGCGAACAGCAGCGCCAGCGTCTCGACGCCCTGGCGCCGCGCGGGCGTTTGCAGGATTTTGCCGCGCAATGGGAAGGCGAAATGGCGACACCGGCCAGCTACCGTTTGCGCGGCAAATTCATCGATCTGGGTCTGAATGCGCAGCCGGTGCGCCTGGCCGTGGCGAAGACGGCGACCGGCCCCGCGCAGGCCGCCGCACCGGCTATCCCCGGTTTCGAACATTTGACTGGCAGTATCGATGCCAGCGAAAAGGGCGGCAAGGTCGATATCGATACACGGGGATTGGTATTGCAACTGGCCTCCTATTTGAGTGAGCCGGCCTTGCCGTTCGAACAGTTCGAAATGGAGGCGCGCTGGGCTTTCCAAGCAGACAATATGCTACAAGTCGACCTGGACAGGCTTGATCTTAATCAAGAAGGCATGCGAGTCGCCCTGCATGGTTCGCAGCGTTTGCCTCTCGACGGCAAGAACCTGGGCCAGGTCGACTTGACGGGCACGATCGATAATTTCCAGATCAACACCATCGGCCGCTATCTGCCGCTGCAAACGCCCGAGCACCTGCGCCACTGGCTGACGGGCGCGCTGGAAGGCGGCATGGCGCGCGATGTCAGCCTGCGCCTGCGCGGCGAACTCGAGCATTTCCCGTTCAAGGCCGACACGCCTGCCCAGCGCAACCGCGGCGACTTCCGTATCGCCGGAAAGATCGAGAACGGCACCTTGAATTATGCGCCCGGCGAATTTGCGGAAAGCGGTCCGCTGGCGGGCAAGGCGCCCCTGTGGCCGCAGGCGGAAAAGATCAAGGGCAGTTTTTTGTTCGAGCGCGCGCGCATGGAAATTCGCGGCGACACGGCCACCACGGGCGGCGTGGCATTGACGAATGTCAAAGCCGTGATCCCCGACCTGACGGTGTTCGACACCTTGCTCGATATCGACGGCAACGCGGCCGGCCCGATGCAGGAATTTCTCAAGTACGTGACGGCCAGCCCCGTGCTGGGCTGGATCGAGCATTTCACGGATGAAACGACGGCGACGGGCAACGCTAAGCTGGCCCTCAAATTGCACTTGCCGATCGAACGCATGCTCGAATCGACCGTGCAAGGCAGCTTGCAGCTGGCGGGCAACGACGTGGTGCTGTTCCACGACATGCCGCCCGTGCTGGGCACGCAGGGCAAGATCGAATTCAACGAAAAAGGCGTCAACCTGAATGGTTTGAATGGCAGCCTGCTGGGCGGGCCGCTGGCCATCTCGGGCGGCACGCAGCCGGACAGCTCCATCCAGGTGAAAATAGCCGGCAACATGACCATCGACGGCTTGCGCAAGACCTATCCGGCGCCCGTGCTGCAGCGTCTGGCGAAACATTTGAATGGCGGCGCCCGTTACAGCGGCTTGATCACGGCCCGCGACCACCAGGTGGTGGTCAATGTCGAGTCGCCGCTGACGGGCCTGGGCCTGGATTTCCCCGCTCCCCTGAAAAAACCGGCCGGCGACAGCCTGCCCGTGAAATTCACCCTGACGGGCAATGCTGCCAATGGCGCCGGCTTGCGCACGGACGATATCCGCATCGCGCTGGGCTCCGGCATCGCTGCGCGCTACCAGCGCCAGAAGCAGGGCAAGGATGCCTGGCGCCTGGTGCGCGGCGGCATCGGCGTGAACGTGCCGGCGCCGGAACCGGAGAGCGGCATGATGCTCAACGTCAACATGAAAACCCTGGACGTGGACAGCTGGATTGCCGCCGGCAGCGAGATCGCCGGCAGCGCGACGGCGTCCGCCGACAGCGGCGGCGCCGACGATGCGCCCGATATCGCGCAATACGTCGTGCCGGACATGATGGCGGCCCGCGCCAGTGAACTGATGCTGGGCGAGCGCAAGCTGGAAAACGTGGTGGTGGGCGCCACGCATCAAAAGGATGTGTGGCAAGCCAATATCGATGCGAAACAGGTGTCGGGCTATGTGACGTGGCTGGAAACGCCATCCGGCCTGGGCAAGATGACGGCGCGCCTGTCCTCGCTGATCATTCCGGAGTCGGCCGCCAACGATGTGAAAAATTTACTGGAAGGAAAAAGTGGCGCCCAGTCGATTCCTTCGCTCGATATCGTCGCCGAGCAATTCGAGCTGTTCAACAAGAAGATCGGCCGGCTGGAGTTGCAGGCCTATAACACCATGGCGGCGGGCGGACGCGAGTGGCGCGTGGGCAAGCTGCAACTGTCAAACCCCGATGGCGCCCTGAGCGGCAGTGGCAAATGGGTCATTAAGGATGGGCAGAGCACGACCAGCCTGCGTTTCGGCCTCGATATCGTCGATGCGGGCAAGCTGCTCGACCGCTTCGGCTTTGCCGACACGGTGCGCCGCGGCAAAGGCCGTCTGAGCGGCGACATCGCCTGGAACGGCTTGCCGTATTCGTTCGACATTCCCACCTTGTCGGGGCAGATCGAGATGAACGTGGAGTCGGGCCAGTTCCTCAAGCAGGACCCGGGCGCGGCCAAGCTGTTGGGCGTGCTCAGCTTGCAAGCCTTGCCCCGCTTGCTGAAACTCGATTTCCACGACGTGTTTTCCGAAGGCTTGGCCTTCGACGGCATCACGGCCAACGCCAGCATCAAGCGCGGCGTCGTGACGACGAACAACCTCAAGATGCATGGCGTGGCGGCCACCGTGCTGATGGATGGCACGGCCGATATCGCCAATGAAACGACGAATCTGCACGTGGTGGTGATCCCTGAATTTAACCTGGGAACGGGGCCGCTCGTGTATGCGCTGGCCGTCAATCCCGTCATCGGCCTGGGCAGTTTCCTGGCGCAGCTGTTCCTGCGTGCGCCCGTGATGAAGGCGCTCACTTACCATATGCAGATCGCCGGTCCGTGGAAATCGCCCGTCGTGACCAAACTCGATGGTGGTAAATTGGAACCTGTCGCCGTGCCTGCCGCTGCGGCGGTGGAGGCCGTGGCGAAATAGGCGAGGCGTTCGAATGGATAAGAGGTGGCAATGATGCATACAGTCGCAGCAGTACAAATGATTTCCTCGCCTTCCGTGGAAGACAACCTGGCCACGGCGCGGCGCCTGGTGGCGCAGGCCGCCGCCGGTGGCGCGCAACTGGTGGTGCTGCCTGAATACTGGGCCATCATGGGCAAGCAGGAAACGGACAAGCTGGCCCATGCGGAACAGCCCGGCAGTGGCCCCATCCAGGATGGCATGGCGCAGATGGCGCGCCAGCACGGCATCTGGCTGATCGGCGGCACCTTGCCCCTGATCTCGGGCCAGGAGGGCAAGGTCTTGAATACGACGCTCGTGTACGATCCGCAAGGCGAACCGGCCGGCCGCTATGACAAGATCCACCTGTTCGGTTTTACGCGCGGCATCGAGTCGTACAATGAATCGCGCACCATCGTGCCCGGTGCGCAGGTGCGCGCTATCGAGACGCCGTTCGGCCGCGTCGGCCTGTCAATCTGCTACGACCTGCGCTTCCCCGAACTGTACCGCGCCATGGGCGATTGCGCGCTGATCGTCGTGCCGGCCGCGTTTACCCATACGACGGGCAGCGCCCATTGGGAAGTGCTGCTGCGCGCGCGCGCCATCGAAAACCAGTGCTATGTGCTGGCCTCGGCGCAGGGCGGCCTGCATCCGAACGGCCGGCGCACCTGGGGCCACAGCATGCTGATCGACCCGTGGGGCGAAGTGATCGCCGTGCTGCCTGAGGGCGAGGGCGTGGTCAGCGGCGAGATCGACCTGGTGTTTTTGGCCGGCGTGCGCGAGTCGCTGCCGGCCCTCACGCACCGCACCATGTAAATTGAATTGTGAGAAAAAGCCATGATCCCATTTGAACCCAATCTGTCCAGCCTGGCCGTGGCACGCGATATCCTGCTCACGCCGTTTGGCCTGGACGAAGACAAGCTGCTCAAGGCCCTGGGCACGATGTTTACGCACAAGGTCGACTATGCCGACCTGTATTTCCAGTCGACCAAGAGCGAAGGCTGGAGCCTGGAAGAGGGCATCGTCAAGACGGGCAGCTTTTCCATCGACCAGGGCGTGGGCGTGCGCGCCGTGTCCGGCGACAAGACGGCGTTTGCGTATTCCGACGACATTTCCGAGCGGGCCCTGCTGGAAGCGGCGGCGGCCACGCGCACGATTGCGCGCGCGGGCGCCGGCAAAATCAAGATCGCGGGCCAGATGCAGCCGCAAGGCGGGCGTTCCTTGTACCTGCCCAACGATCCACTGGCCTCGCTCGATGCCACGGCCAAGGTGCAACTGCTCGAGCGCGTGGAAAAGATGGCGCGCGCGAAAGATCCCCGCGTGGTGCAAGTGATGGCGGGCCTGGCTGGCGAATACGACGTGGTGCTGGTGCTGCGCAGCGACGGTGTGCTGGCGGCCGACATCCGCCCGCTGGTGCGCGTGTCGCTGACCGTGATCGCGGAACAGAATGGCCGCCGCGAAACGGGCTCGGCCGGCGGCGGCGGGCGCTTCAGCTATGACTATTTCAGCGATGCCGTGCTGGAACAATACGCGACGGACGCCGTCAATTCGGCGCTGGTGAACCTGGAAGCGCGCCCCGCGCCAGCCGGTCCCATGACCATCGTGCTGGGGCCGGGCTGGCCCGGCATCCTGCTGCACGAAGCGATCGGCCATGGTCTGGAAGGCGATTTCAACCGCAAGGGCTCGTCCGCGTTTTCGGACCGCATCGGCGAGCGCGTGGCCGCCAAGGGCGTCACCGTGGTCGATGACGGCACCCTGGCTGGCCGGCGCGGTTCCCTGAACATCGACGACGAGGGCAACCCGACGCAGTGCACGACCCTGATCGAGGACGGCATCCTCAAGGGTTACATCCAGGACGCGATGAACGCGCGCCTGATGAAGATGCCCGTGACGGGCAATGCGCGCCGCGAATCGTTCGCCCACCTGCCCATGCCGCGCATGACAAATACGTACATGCTGGGCGGCGACAAGGACCCGGGCGAGATCCTCGCATCCGTGAAAAACGGCTTGTATGCCGTCAACTTCGGCGGCGGCCAGGTCGACATCACGAACGGCAAGTTCGTCTTCTCGGCCAGCGAAGCGTACATGATCGAAAACGGCAAGCTCAGCTACCCGGTGAAGGGTGCGACCCTGATCGGCAATGGCCCGGACGTGCTCAACCGTGTCTCCATGATCGGCAACGACATGCGCCTCGATTCGGGCGTGGGCGTGTGCGGCAAGGAAGGGCAGAGCGTGCCCGTGGGCGTGGGGCAGCCGACCTTGCGCCTCGATGGCATCACGGTTGGCGGGACTGCCTGATCTTTTCGGGCACTGCGCGGCCAACAACGGTGTCGGATTACGCGCGGCTGCGCCGCGCAATCCGACCTACATTTCTGGCAAGCTGATCGTGTAGGTCGGGTTAGCCCGAAGGGCGCAACCCGACACCACCGCTATTTCTCAGAATTTATACTTCACCCCCGCACTGACAAAGCGTCCTGCCGCGCCCGCGTAGTCGAGCGGGTTGTAGCCCGTGGCGCCATACGTCAGCGGGTCGAGCGGGGCGATCTTGTCGAACAGGTTTTGTATCGTCGCAAACACTTCCAGCTTGGGCGTGGCCAGCCAGCGGGCCGTCAGGTCCACCGTGGTGAACGAGGCGATGCGGCAGCCGCGCGGCGCGTCGGTGCCGTCGGCGAAATGCGTGGCGCAGCCGTCCGGGTCATTCTTGAACAGTATGTTGTCGAGCGGCGCACGGTAGTTGACGTTGGCCGTGACCCGCCAGTTCTGGCGTTCCCAGGTGGCGCCCAGGTTGATGCGGTCGTCCGGCGTACCCATGCAGTTGGACACGTCGCAATTGCCATGCGTGCCGGCAAAATCGCGCTGCGTGCCATCGCGTTCCGTGCGCAGCCATTTGTACAGATGCGTCCACTTCAGGTCGAAGGTCAGGTTGCCATAGTCGCCGCCCAGGTTGAAGCGCTGGCGGGCGTCGATATCGATGCCGCGCACCGTCGTTTGCGCCGAATTCACATAGTTGGCCAGCACGGCCGTGATGGCGCCCGGATCGCCGGCAATGCCGGTGGCCGTCGATGGGTCGCGCGCTACGTTGCCGGCGGCAATGGCCGCATCCGTTTGCTCCTGGTTGATTTCATTCTTGCGGCGGATTTGCCACAGGTCCACGGAAATGCTGCTGCGCGGCAGCGGGTCCCACACGGCGCCGACGGAAAAGCTGCGCGAACGCTCCGGCGACAGGTTCGGATTGGGCGAGGTGATGACGGCGATCGGCGCGGGATCGCACGCCACTTCCACGCCCAGCGCGCAGCGCAGCGGATCGCTGGCGGTGGAAAACGCGGCCAGGCCGCCGACGCCGTTTTCCGCCGCGCTGGGGGCGCGGAAGCCCTTGGCGAAGGTGCCGCGCAGGGCCAGTTCGCGCATGGGCGTCCATTTCACGCCCACTTTCGGCGTGTAGGAATTGCCCACGTCGGTGAAATGGTCGGCGCGCAGGGCGCCTGACAGCTCGACGGTTTTCAGCACGGGCGCCAGCACTTCGGCGTAGATGGCCGAGGCGTTGCGGCTGCCCTTGTAGGCGGAATAGCCGAGGCCGATGATATTGCCCCGTTCCGTGCCCGTGGTGGGCTTGAGTTCCGTCGATTCATGGCGGAATTCCGCACCCACGGCCACGCCCAGGCCGCCGCCGTCCAGCTTTGCCACCTCGCGGCTGGCCTTGAAGTCGATCTGCGCGATATGCGTCTTGGCATCGTTCGAGATGCGCGGCGACAGGGCCGCGTACAGCTCGGGCGAATTGAGGCCCGCGTTTTCCGCGATACGCCACAGGCTGCCGGCCGGCAGGGCCGCATAGGCGGGGTTCAGGCTGGCCGCCGCCACGTTCGTGGCGGTCGGGTTGAGCAGGGCGAAGGCGACGTCGCGCTGCAGGTAGCCGTTCAAGTCGTTCGACACCTTGTTCTGCGAGTACAGCAAGGCGCTGTCGATATCCCAGCCCGCCACCGTGCCCTTGATGCCGGCCACAAAGCGCGTGAAGGTCGAATTGACTTCCGACAGGCGCGGTCCCACGTCGGCCGCCAGGTAGCGCAGCCGCGCCGCCGTGCCGAAATATGGATTGTCCGGGTGGGCTGCGCCGAGCGACACGCCCGCATTGCTGACGGGCCCGCCCGGGTAGCCGACCGAGCCGCTGACCGTCGATGGCGTGGTGGCCGAGTTTGATTCGCTGTGATACACGTTCAGTTCCGCATACGTCTGCAGTGCTGGCGTCAGTTGCCAGGCGGCGCGGCCGAAGAAATTGATGTTCTTTTGCTTGGGCTGGATCTGCCCGTACTGCTGCGCGGCATCGGTCAGGCAGCCGCCGCCCGGGTCGCCTTGCGGATGCGTGGTGAAGTTGCCGCAGGCGGCGCCGGGGAAGGTGCGTGTAAAACCCGCGCCGGACAGGTTGCCGCGGTTGTAGTAGTCGAGCGTGTCGGGATTGCGCACATTGCCGTTGACGGCACTGCCGGCCGCGTTGTTGGTGGTGATGGCGCCCGCACCGCTGAGCGACTCCTGCGCGCTGAAACCCAGGTCGCGCAAGTCGCTGCGGCCGACGGCGCCCCGTCCGGCCCGGTCGCGGTTCCAGATGGCGGCCTTTTCGCTGTACTCGAGGTTCAGCAGCACGTTGTAGCGGTCGCTGTCGATGTCGCCGAAGCCGTGCGTGATGGCGGCGCGCGCATCGCGCCCGTCCCACTCCTTCGTCTTGCCGTAATTGCCCTTGATGGCCGTGCCCTGGTAGTCGCGCCGCAGGATCACGTTGACAACGCCGGCAATCGCGTCCGAACCGTAGATGGCCGAGGCGCCATCCTTGAGGATTTCCACCCGTTCCACCGCTTCCAGGGGAATAATGTTCAGGTCGGCGAATACCTTCTGGCCATCGTCGGCCAAGCCATACGGCGCGACGCGGCGCCCGTTCAGCAGCACCAGGGTCGAGGCCGTACCCAGGCCTCGCAGCGATACGCCGGAAGCGCCGGCGGCAAAGCCGTTGCCGAAGGTGGTGGGCACCGAGCCCTGGTTGTCGACGGCCAGGGTCTGCAGCAGTTCGGCCACGCTGGACTTGCCCGATTTTTCAATGTCGGCCGCGTTCAGCGTTTGCACGGCCGACGCCGTTTCCGCCTGCGCGCGGCGGATGTTCGAACCGGTGATTTCCACGCGGGCAATCGGGGCAGCATCCTGCGCCAGGACGGGGAGACTCAGCAACGCACTGGCCAGTGCCAGGCCCAGTCTGGGTGGTGAAAAGGCAGCGGATGGTAAGGATAGGGTAGGGATCATGCGGTTCTCCGGAAAGGTCAGGCAGTCAAAGGTCGTTGATGCGTCCTTGAGTTTTGTCCGTGAGCCGATGCCGGGATTAGATCTGGATCAAGGAGTGCCCCGCTTGTCGTCGATAGAATGGCTGGCGTGGCGTGGTTGCCACGACGGACACAGCGGTAGTGGCCTGCGGACGGGTATGGGCAGCGCGCAACTTTTTATGCTTTTTAACGTACTTTGCAGTGTAAAACGGCAGCGGCATGCGGCTTTGCCGACAAATATGCTTGCCAACCCTTGCAATTTAGGTTTATAGTCGTTCATCACTTACGGATGACTCGCATGTTCGCTCGCCACTTTTTTACCGCTTATTTTTACTTTAGCAATTCCAACCCAAAGGCGGTGGAGTAGCGGTCGGTTCACGTAGCAGCAAAACGAGATCCCAGCAAATTCTAAAAAACCGCCACTGATGGCGGTTTTTTTTTACCCAGATGTTTTACCCATCCTTAAATTTTGGAGAAAATGATGCCCCGCACCGATGATTTGCGAATTCGCGAAATGAAGGAATTGACCCCGCCGTCCCACCTGATCCGCGAATTCGCCTGCTCGGAGCAAGCCGAACAGACAGCCGCCAGCGCCCGCATTGCCCTGCACCGTATCCTGCACGGCCAGGACGACCGCCTGATGGTGGTGATCGGGCCTTGCTCCATCCACGACACCAAGGCGGCGATGGAATATGCGCGCCTGCTGGTGAAGGAGCGTGCGCGTTTTGCGGGCGAACTGGAAATCGTCATGCGCGTCTACTTCGAGAAGCCGCGCACCACGGTGGGCTGGAAGGGCCTGATCAACGATCCGTACATGGATAACAGCTTCCGCATCAACGACGGCTTGCGCATGGCGCGCGAACTGTTGCGCGATATCAATGAGCTGGGCTTGCCGGCCGGTACCGAGTTCCTCGACGTGATCAGCCCGCAATATATCGCCGACCTGATCAGCTGGGGCGCCATCGGCGCGCGCACGACGGAATCGCAGGTGCACCGCGAGCTGGCGTCGGGATTATCCTGTCCCGTCGGCTTCAAGAATGGCACGGACGGCAATGTGAAAATCGCCGTGGAAGCCATCAAGGCCGCCTCGCAGCCGCACCATTTCCTTTCCGTCACGAAGGGCGGCCACTCGGCCATCGTCTCGACCAACGGCAACGAGGATTGCCACATCATCCTGCGCGGCGGCAAAACGCCGAACTATGACGCGGCCAGCGTGGACGACGCTTGCAAGGCGATCGCGGCGCAAGGCCTGGCGGCGCGCCTGATGATCGACGCCTCGCATGCGAACAGCTCGAAAAAACCGGAAAACCAGATTCCCGTGTGCGCCGACATCGCCAGCCAGGTGGCGGGCGGCGACGACCGCATCGTCGGCGTGATGGTGGAGTCGCACCTGGTGGCGGGGCGCCAGGATTTGATCCCGGGCAAGGAATTGATCTACGGCCAGTCCGTCACGGACGGTTGCATCGACTGGAGCGCCAGCGTGGCCGTGCTGGAAAACCTGGCGGCAGCCGTCAAGCAGCGCCGCTTGAAGGGCGACGCGGAATAAAGTGACGTGGCGCGCAGCATGAAAAAAAGCCCGGAAAGCTAAGCTTTCCGGGCTTTTCAGTTTTCAGCCGAGAGCAGATGCCGTCAGCTTAGAACTTGTAGGAACCGCTCAGGTAGAACTGGCGGCCCAGGGCGCTCGAGTACGATGGGTTGTAGCCCACTTGATGCGAACCCGTGTTACGCAGGGTGAACGGCGGATTGCGGTCGAACAGGTTCAGGATGCCGCCCGTGATTTCCACGTTCTTCATCGGACGGTAGGCTGTCTGGAAGTCGAAGGTGGTGTAGCTTGGCACTTCCAGCTGGATGCCATAGCATTCGCCAGGGCTGCCGGCCACGATCACGGCGCAGTCTTTCGCCGTCTGTTCCTTGTCCGTGTAGCCATTGCGGTAGCTGGCGCTCAGCGTATGCGTGAACTTGGCCGTCTCATACGTGGTGGTGGCACGGATGATGTTGCGGAAGCTGACCTTGTCGTTCGAACCGTAGCGATTCAGGCTGGTTTCCCATTGATCATCGGTGCCCGGCGTCGTGTAGCGCGAACGCAGCAGGTAGGTACCCATCAGGCGGCTCGTCAGGCGGCCGTCCAGCAGCTTCATCTTGTGGGTGAAGTCGTAGTCGATACCGCGGTTTTCCACCTTGCCGATGTTAATCGGCAGCAGCTTGATGGCCAGCACGTCCTTGCCCGTCGAGCTGATGTGCTTGGTGGTGAACAGATTGGCGTACTTGGCAGGATCGTTGAAGATCAGGCCTTCGGACACGGCGGTCACCTGGTCGCGGATTTCCACGTTCCACAGGTCGAACGACATCGACAGGCTGTCGATTGGTTCGAACACGGTACCGATGCTCCATTGCTTCGACGTTTCCGGCTTCAGGTCCGGGTTGCCGCCCTGGAAGGCTTCGAATTGCTGGCGTCCCACGCCGCTGCAGTAGCTGGCCAGCGGATGGCCGCCCATGCCGTTTGCTGCCGTCAATGGGCATTGATAGTTACCGCCCGTGACGCCCCAGTCTTCCAGTGGACCGGCGATTTCCTGCATGCTGGCGGCGCGGAAGCCGGTGCCGGCAGCGGCGCGGAACATCAGGCTCTTGGTGGCGGAATACTTGCCGCTGACTTTCCAGGTGGTGGCGTTTTCTTTCTTGCCTACCGTCTTGCCCGTCAGCTTGTCGTCGATGGATCCGATCTGGTCGTAACGCAGCGAGCCGGTCATTTCCAGTTTTTTCGAGATCGGCATCATCAGCTCGGCGTAGGCGCCGGCATTGTCGCGTGCGTATTCGCTGTCGACTTGTGCATTGTCAAACAGGATCTGCGCCTGTTTGGCAACATTCGCCTGCTGCACCTTGTACGAGGTGTTGCGGTAGTCGGCGCCCACGCCCAGCATGGCCGTGCCGCCTGGCAGCGAGAACACAGGACGCGAAGCGCGGCCGTCGATGCCCTTCATTTCCACGGTTTGCGTGTTGTAGGTGCCGCTGAAGCCCGTGCCCAGCAGTGCCTGGCGCATGGCGTCCGGCATGGAACCGACCGGGTAGGCGAACGGGTCGATATTGCCGGCGGCTACTTGCGCGTCGAATTTGTCGGCCAGCGGGAAACCGCTGACGTATTCTTGCGTCTGTTTGTTTTTCGAGTACGTTACGGCGGAGTTGATGTCCCAGCCGAATGCATTGCCATCGATGCCGGCGACGATGTGGGTGGCTTTGGTGCCATAATCGTAGACGCGGTTGCCCATTTCCGACAGGCGGTATTTGGCGACGGCGCCCGTGGCGTTGGCCAGTTGCGCTGGCGTCAGGTTCGGCGCCAGATATTTGTTGAACAGCGGCGAGCCGACATCGACGGAGAAATCGGCCGGGTACGGCGCAATGCTGGCGACGACGCGCGCTTCCGTGTAGGCGAGGTCATAGAAACCCTGGAAGCCGGTTTTGCCCAGTTTGACGGTACCCGAGCTGAAGATGGCGTCGCGCTTCGATTCGGGATTGATTTCGATGGTCGATGGCGAATCGAAATAGCAGTTGCCGTCACCATAGAAATCCATGTTGCTGGCAGCACATTTGCCGCCATGGGCCAGTGCGTACGGGTTCAGGTTGACGGACTTGCTGACTGTCTTGCCGGTGGCAGGATCGATGGCATCGTAATCGACAGTTGCGTTGCCTGGCGCCGAGCGCGAAGAACCGTTGATGAATTGCAGTGCCTTGCCGTTCTTCGGATCGTTGAAATTGATGATGCCGCTTTTCGCGAAGCTGCGCTGCGATGCTTTCAGCGATTTTTGTTCGTCATGGCTGGCCGACACGAAGATGCTGTAGCCGTCTTCGTCGATGTCGCCGAAGCCCTTGCTGATGGAAATCGAGTTGCTGGCGCCGCCTTTTTCTTCAGGACGCGAGTACTTGGCATTGATTTCCAGCGGCGATGCGCCTTTTTTCAGGATGAAGTTGACCACGCCGGCGATGGCGTCGGCGCCATACAGCGCCGAGGCGCCGTCCGTCAGCACTTCCACGCGCTCGATGGCCGACAGGGGGATCGAGTTCAGGTCGATGGTGGTGCCGGAATTGGATGGCGCAATACGGCGGCCGTTCAGCAGCACCAGCGTGTAGGCTGCGCCGATATCGTGGATCGAAGCCGTGGTGACGCCGCCGCCGCCGCCGCCCACCGAATCGGCGGCCACGGAGAAGCCCTGCATCGCAGGAATTTGCTGGATGAAATCGGTCACCGTGGTGACGCCGGTTTTCTTGATGTCTTTCTGGTTGAACGACTGCACCGGCAGCGACGCTTCGGAAGCGATGCGCTTGATGCTCGAACCGGTGACTTCCACGCGTTGCATGGTGCCATCTGTTGTTTCTTGCGCATACGCGGCGTGCATGCTCAGGGCCATGCCGCCTGCAAACATCAGGCGCAGCGACCGCGATATTACATTTTCTATCATCATCTGAAATTCCTTGTTATTGTGATAAAGGCGGCAATTATTTTGAAATAACTTGTTGCTTACTAACAATTTATTTGCCTTTTTACAAATCCACCAATGAAAATTCTGTAAATTTTCAGGGCCCTCATCAAAACATTCACGATTCAGATTGTCAATTTCGTGCGGACTTTTTGGACGAAATGCAACATTTCCCTGTTTTTTTTGTAATCCTTCAGCAATAAAGTATCGCGGACCCTTGTCAGTCCTGCTCAGATGCGTAAAATAAAACGGCGCACATCATCGCTGATGGCGCCGTCTTTGGCATGGCTGGCACACGCTGGCCAGCGCCGTCTGGTCTGTCTTTCGTCCGTCACTCCCTCAAAACGTATAGCTGCCGCGCAAGTAGTAGGCGCGCCCGATCGGGTCCGTATAGCGCGGGTCATAGCCTTTCTGGAACAGGGTGCCCTGGTTCGAGAATGGCGGTTCCCTGCCCAGCAGGTTTTTCACGCCGGCCGTCAGCAACAAGCCTTTCCACACGTAACTGCCCGACACGTTGAGCAGGCTGTATGACGGCACATCGTGGCGGTATGGCGGCTCGACCAGATTCTGGTCCGTGTAGCCGGACTTGAACGATTGCGACACGGTGGCGCCCCAGTTGCCCAGGCGCCAGTTCAGCGCCGCCGTATGTTTCCAGCGGAACACGGGATTGTTGTCCGCGTAGCGGCCCACGTTGGCAATGAATTCGCCGCCGCGCTCGTTCTGATAGTCATACTTGTGGGTCCACGTGCCATCGACCGACACGCTGACATCGCCATACGCGCCTCGGGCCAGGCGCGCATTCAGGCTGACGTCGATACCGTCGGTTTTTACTTCGCCGAGGTTGTCGTTCAAGTCCAGGATGGCGTAGGGCGAACCATCGGGATTGCGCAGGAACAAAGCCTTGTATTTTTCGTAGTTGCCGAAGATCGATTGCTCGGGCAAGGACGAAATCTTGTCCTTCAAATGGATGTTCCAGTAATCGATGGCGAGCGTGACTTCCTTGATCGGTTCGAGCACGAGGCCGACGGCGAAGGTGGTGGATTTTTCCGGTTTCAGGTTTTCATTGCCGCCCTGCAGCTTGAATTGCTGCAAGTCGCAATCGCGCAGGGGATTGGCGCCGGGCTGCGGCACGCCGCCCGGGCACAGGATGGGGTCGTCGTAGGTATCGTTGGTATCGTTCTTCGATGGCGGCGCATTCTTTTCAAACAAGGTGGGAGCGCGGAAACCCGTGCTGGCCGAGCCGCGCAGCACCAGCGCGCTGCTGGCCTGGTAGCGCAGGGCCAGCTTCGGATTGGTGGTGCTGCCCACGTCGCTGTAGTGGTCGAAGCGGGCGGCCAGCTGCACTTCCAGATCCTTGATCAAGGGCAGGTTGACTTCGCCGAAGACGGCCTGGATCGTGCGCGAGCCGCTCTTCGACAGCGAGCCGGACAAGCCGGAACTGGCGGCCTGGCCGGCGATATCGCGGTTGACATTGAAGTCGGCCTTTTCGTGCCGTACTTCGCCACCCAAAGCGATGGCCAGCGGGCCGCCGGCCAGCTGCATCAGTTCGCGGCTGCCCTTGATGTCGAAGCCCGTGGTGGCGACCTTGGCGTTCTGCACCTCGCCGCGCAGGGCGGTGCTGTCCAGGTAAGCCTTGCCGGCCGCGTCCTGCACGCCGAACGGGTTCAGGATGCCGTTCAACACACCAGCGGCAAAGCCCGCATCCTGCACATAGCCACCCGTGAACTTTTCCGACGACTTGCTGATCGCGTGGCTCAGGCCCGTCTTGTAGTCCCAGCCGGACAGCTCGCCTTCGAGCGCCAGCACCAGGCGGTCCGCCTTGCCATCCGAATCGATCTGCCGCTGGCCTGCTTCCACGGGGCGCCAGTTGACGCTCAGCGGCTGGCCCGACAGGCCCGGCTGGGCCGGCACTCCGCCCGCATTGCCCGGATAGTATGGACTGGTGCTGGGCAGGATCAAGCCCGTTTGCGGCGGCGGCGCCGTGCGTGCCTTCACCTTGTTTTCCGAATGCAGGTATTCCACCGTGGCCAAATGGCCGCCACCGAGCTTGAAGGCGCCCTTGCCGAAGAAGGCCAGCTGTTCCTGTGCGGGCAGGTTGTCGATCTGGCGCGTGTAATCCTGGCGGCAGGTGCCGTTGGCGGCTGCCACCGACAAGGGCGGCAGGCAACCGCTGGCCGCGTAGGGATTGCCGGCCAAGCCGTCGCCGCCAGTGGCCGCCGCATCGAAGTAGTTGCCGGGGAAAGTCGTGCCGCTGGTAATGGACAGCCCGCGCGAGGGGATGATGCCGGTCTTGGAAAAGTCACGGTCCTGCGACGTCAGCACTTTTTGCTTGTGGTAGTCGAGCACGCCGAAAATATTGTAGCCCTCCGTGTCGAGCTTGCCGAAACCCGTCGACAGGTTGACGCGGTGCTCGCCGCCGCCCTTGTGTTCGGGCGAGACGACCTCGGCGGTGATATTCGTGACGTTGACGGAGCGCTTCGTGATGAAGTTGATGACGCCGCCGATGGCGTCCGTGCCATAGATGGCCGAGGCGCCGTCGCGCAGCACTTCGACACGTTCCAGGGCGGCAATCGGGATGATGTTCAGGTCGACGCTGGCGCCGTCATACGGATGGTTGGCGATGCGCCGGCCGTTGAGCAGGACCAGGGTCTTGTCGCCGCCCAGGCCGCGCAAGTCGGCGCTGGCCTGACCGCCCGTGGGCAAGCCGCTGGTATTGCCACCGACTGCATTGCCGCTGCCCATGCTCGACGCGTTCGAGGGTATCTTGCTCAGCACTTCCTGGGCCGTCGTCAAGCCCTGCTTGGCGAAATCCTCGGCCTTGAAGATGGACAAGGGCGTCGCCGTTTCCGAGACGAGGCGCTTGATGGAGGAACCGGTGACTTCGACTCTCTGCATGGCGGCGGGCTCGCCGGCGGTGCCGGTGTCCTGCGCCATGGCCGCATGGCCATACGCGCCGAGCAAGGCTGCGCACAGCAGGCGCAAGGTGGGGGAGGGAATGCGGGTTTGCGTCATCTGACACTCCTGTGGCGTGGGTTTGGCCAAGTGGCCTGCAAGGGAGTTTTACAGGCGCGCAGCAGCTAAGGTTTGTGCTGGCACAAGAGCTGTGCGGATGAGCGACCTGGCGCCACAGTCCGGACGAAAAAAAAGCGGTGATTGCTCACCGCCTTGCGTCAGGATACGGATGTCGGCTTAGAAGAACTTGTAGCTGGCGCCCAGTTTGAAGTAGCGGCCGATGGCGCCGCTGGCATCCATCGGGTTGTAGCTCATGCCGCCGTAGGTCAGCGGGTCGAGCGGCGCGATCTTGTCGGTCACGTTGTTGATCGAGGCAAACAATTGCAACTGCTTGTTGACGTTCCAGCGGCTCGACAGGTCGAGCGTGGTGAACGAGGCGAGCTTGCAACCGTTCGGCGCCGCGGTGCCGTCGGCCAGCTTGGAAGCGCACGGCTTGCCTTCAAACAGAATGTTCTTCATGTCCGAACGGTAGTTCAGCACGCCGCTGACGTTCCAGTTGCCCAGGTCCCACGAGCCGGTCAGATTGATCTTGTCCTTCGGCGTGCCGGCGCAGTTGGACGTGTCGCAATTGCCATGCGTGCCGGCGAACTGGTAGCGCACGGTGGACGACTCGGCCCGTACCCACGAAGCGATATGGGTCCAGGTCAGGCCGAACGTGGCGCGGCCGTAGTCGCCCAGGCGCACGCGCTGCTTGACATCCAGGTCGATACCCTTGATCTCCGTGAAGCTGGAGTTGCGGTACGGCGCCTTGGTGATCAGCAAGGTGCCCGTGTTCGGCGTGACGACGCCATTGATGGTCAGGTTGTTGTCGGCGCGGATGGCTGTCGGCAGGGCGGCCGCTTCGTTGTACGGCAGCGGGTTGATCTCGTTTTCACGCTTGATCTTCCAGGCATCGAGCGACAGGCTGGTATCGTTGAACGGATCCCACACGAGGCCCAGGGTGTAGCCCTTGGATTTTTCCGGCTTGAGGCTGGGGTCGCCGACCTTGACGGCCGCCACTTGCAGTTCGCAGTCGCTGGCATTGGCGCCCGGCAGGCGGGTGCCGCCCGGGCAGCGCACGGGATCGCTCACGGTCGAGGTGCCCGTCGATTGCGAATCGGCGTTGCTTTCGGCCGGGCCCGGTGCGCGGAAACCTTCCGAATACGTGCCGCGCACGGCGAAGGTTTTCAGCGGCGTCCACTTGGCGCCCAGTTTCGGCGTGGTCGACGAGAAACGGTCGTATTTGTCGTAACGCAAGGCGCCCGACAGTTCCACCGTCTTGATGACGGGCGCCAGCACTTCGAGGAACACGGCCGAGACCTTGCTGTCGCCCTTGGCGGCCACGTAGCTGGCGTTGATGGAACCGTCTTCCGTGCCCGTCAGCGATGGATTGTCGAGCTTGTCGCGGCGGTGTTCCGCGCCGATCGCCAGGCCCATGGCGCCACCGGGCAACTGCATCAGTTCGCGCGTGGCCTTGAAGTCGATGATGTCGAGCTTGGTCGTGGAATCGGAGGTGGCGTTCGTCACCATGGCCGCGTACAGCGATGCGGGATTCTTGCCCGCTTGCGCGCCGATGTAGTACGGGAAATATTGGCTGTTCGGATTGCCCAACGCATCCCTGACGACGGCCATGTTCAGCATGTTGCTGTAATCGAGGTGCAGTTTCGATTCCGAATGCGTGTAGCCGGCATCGTAGTCCCAGCCCATGGCATTGCCCTTGACGCCGAGCACGATGCGGTTGAACTCGTTGTTGGCCGTGCGCGTGCTGGCACCCACGTCGAACGCCTGGTAGCGCACGCGCACCGGCACGCCATACGGATTTTGCGGGTGGTTGGCGGCCAGCACGATGCTGGTGCCGGTGCCGGTGGCGTAGTTGATGACGCCCGCCTTGTTGCCGGCGTTCGGCGGGAAGGCGACGGTGGGCGTGACCGACGGCGGTATCATGGCGAACGCCGTATCGCGCTTCGAGTAGCCCGCTTCCGCATACACCTGGGTGTCGGCATTGACTTGCCAGGTGCCGCGCGTGTACAGGTTGATCGATTCGATCTTCGGCTGCATCGCGCGGAACTGGTCGTGGTGCCACAAACAGCCGCCCTTCGGATCTTGCGGTGAAGACACGGACAAGCTCGAGCAGCCGGGCAGCGCCACATAGTTGTTGGTGACGGGGTCGCGGATCAGGCCTGTCGGTGCCGCATTCGCATCGTTGTTGCCATTGATGTAGCCGCCGGCGAACTGGGTGTTGATCGCATAGCCATACGGGCGCAGGTCGGCCTTGCCTATCCATTTGCGGCCGGCGCGGTCGCTGTTCATCAGCATGTCCGATTTGCTGTATTCGGCATTGACGACGAAGTTGAATTTATCCGTATCGAGGTTGCCCTTGCCGAAGGTCAGCGAGGCGCGGTGCTGCTTGGCGTCGCTGTCGCCCGAGATGCCCGTGTCGCCTTTCAGGGTCAGGCCCTCGAAGTCCTTGCGCAGGATGATGTTGACGACGCCGGCGATGGCGTCCGCGCCATAGGTCGACGAGGCGCCGTCTTTCAGGATCTCGATGCGCTCGACGATCTGCATCGGCACTGTGGACAGGTCGGTAAAGCTCTTCTGGCCGTCATCGGCGCGCGCGAACGGCGCCATGCGGCGGCCGTTGAGCAAGACCAGGGTCGAGGTGGCGCCCAGGCCGCGCAGCGAGATGGCCGTGGAACCGGCGGCAAAGCCGTTGCCGAAGCCCGTCGGCAGGGAGCCGGCGCCATCGGCGGTCAGGGTTTGCAGGTATTCGGCGACGGTGGCCTTGCCCGATTTCATCAAGTCGTCGCGGCTGATGACCTGGACCGGCGATGCGGTCTCGGCCGTGGCCCGTTTGATGCTCGAGCCTGTAATTTCCACACGTTGTACATTGGCGTCTTGCGCCATTGCCGGCGCCGCCATCATGCCCAGGCTGAGCGCTGCTACGCTACCCGAAAAAATCAGGCGTACGGAGCGGGACATCACTGTTTCCATCATCATTCTCAGAACTCCGAAAGTGTGCTCGGCCGGCCCTTGTGCGGCACAGCTTTGCCAGGGTGATAAAGATTGCTGCGTCGGCAATCGCCATGGATCAAACGGCATATCTTGTGAGCCGTCGTGATTGATAAGACCACTTGGCGAGAAACCTTGTCAACGCGCACACATCTGCTTTCAGCATGGAAACAACAGTGTTTTTTATCATGTTGATGCGTTTCAATAATTGCAATTATTTTAATGTTGCAGTGCGATGCGTATTTTCCGTACTGCCATAAAAACAGCTGTCATTGACAACCATAAGGGGTACTGGCAGGCCGATTTTTCGTGGGCGCCGCTTGCCTATGCTGCGCTGCGGAAGATTCTCCCCGCGAGGCTGGCGGCCGTGGCTGCGCGGCACGCCAGTGCTGCGGCTTTTCGCCCGGCGAACAGAATATGCGTTATCGTTACGCCTTTTTCCGGCTTGCCTGCATGTGGTCGGGGCTGGCGATGAGCAAGGCATAGATCTTGCGAGGATGGACTGGTTTTGGCGGTGGAATCCTGTATCCCAGGGGGAAGCCAGTACAAGCGCACCAATACGGTGCGACAGATAATCGAGATGAAGGGTATTACATGAAGTCACCATGGATGCGGCGCGTGGCGCTGCTCGCCTGCCTGGCCACCCTGCCGCTGGCGGCCATTGCCGCCGATGCCGTGCCTGCTGCTGCGGCCGCGCCGGTGAAAACCTTGCGCTATATCCTGCCGGCCGCCGAGACGGGCTTCGATCCCGCTACCGCGCGCGACCTGTATTCGAACCACATCACGCAGGCCGTCTTCGACACCCTGTACACCTATGACTACCTGGCGCGCCCCGTCAAGGTGGTGCCCGGTGCCGCGGCTGCCATGCCGGAAGTGTCCGCCGACGGCAAGACCTACACCATCCGCCTGAAAAAAGGCATGTATTACACGCCGGACCCGGCGTTCGGCGGCAAGCGCCGCGAACTGACGATGGCCGACTACGTGTATTCGTGGAAGCGCCTGTTCGACCCGCGCCTGGCCTCGCCGCACAGCTGGCTGTTCGAAGGCAAGGTAGTGGGACTGGACGACCTGGCCAAGGATGCGGCCAAGTCGAACAAGCTCGACTACAGCAAGAAGGTGGCCGGCCTGGAAATCCTCGACCCGTACACCCTGCGCGTGACCCTCACCAAGACCGATTTCAATTTCCCCATGATCCTCGCCTACGTGCCCACGTCCGCCGTGGCGCGCGAAGTGGTGGAAAAGTATGGCGACGTGAAGGGCGAAGTGGGTTCGAATCCCGTCGGTACCGGCTACTACACCTTGGGCGAATGGACGCGCGGCAACCGCATCGTGTTGAACCGCAACCCGCAGCACTTGCCGGAAACGTGGAATTTCCTGGCTGGCGACGACCCGGACGACCAGCGCATCGTGCGCCAGATGCAGGGCAAGCGCATTCCCGCCATCGACCGCATTGAAATTTCCGTCATGATCGAAGACCAGTCGCGCTGGCTGTCGTTCCAGAGCGGCGGCACGGACGTGTTCTGGCTCGATGGCCCGCTGGCGCCGAAAGCGCTGCTCAACGGCAAGCTGCGTCCCGAACTGGCGGAGAAGGGCGTGCAACTGTCGCGCCTGCTTGATCCCGAGATCAGCTATTACTACTGGAATATGGAAGATCCGACCTTGGGCGGTTTCAGCAAGGAAAAGATCGCCCTGCGCCGTGCCATTGCCATGGCACACAATATTGACGAAGAAATCCGCATCATCTGGAATGGCCAGGCCAAGCGCCTCGACTATCCGATCCCGCCCGGCGTCGTCGGCTACGATCCTCACTACAAATCCCTGCTGCAATACGATCCCGTGCTGGCAAACAAATTGCTCGACAAATTCGGCTACAAGAAGGGCGCCGATGGCTGGCGTACTTTGCCGGACGGTAAGCCGCTGCTGATCCGCTACGCTTCGCGCAATGAAGCGAACGGCGTGCTGCAGGCGGAAATGTGGCGCAAGACCTACAACTCGCTGGGCATCCGCATGGAAAACGACCGCATGATCTTTTCCGACATTTTAAAGACGGAAAAGCAGTGCAAGATGCAGACGCGCACGGCGCCGTGGCTGGCCGACTATCCGGACGGCGACAACTTCATGCAGCTGTTCTACGGCCCGAACACGCACCAGAACAACAATGGCTGCTACCAAGATCCCGAATACGACAAGTGGTACGCGGCCAGCCAGGCCATGCCGGCCAGCCCCGAGCGCGACGAGCTGTTCCACAAGATGGCGCGCCGCCTGGAAGTAAACGCGGGCGCCCTGATCGGCTATGCGCGCTACCGCAACATGCTGGCGCAAAAGTCGGTGCTCGGCTACAAGAAGCACCCGATCCTGTTCCAGGAGTGGGCGTACATGGATATCGACAGCAACGGTGCGCCGGTGGCGCCAACTGCCGACTCGGCTAAAAAATAAGCGCAGCTTATAACAACAAGGAATCATTATGTTTGCTTATATCCTGCGCCGCCTGTGGCAGATGCTGCCCACCATGCTGGGCGTCGTCCTGCTGGTGTTTATCCTGTTCAACTGGGTGGGTGGCGACCCCGCCTATATCCTGGCCGGCAAGATGTCGAGTGCGGAAAGCATCGCCAACATCCGCCGCCAGCTCGGCGTCGACCAGCCGTATTACGTGCAGCTATGGATCTTCATCAAGCAGATCGTCACGTTCGATTTCGGCCAGAGCTGGGCCACGGGCGAATCCGTGTCGCACATCATCACCTCGCGCCTGGGCCCGTCGATGATGGTCCTGATCCCGCTGACCGTGCTGGAAACGTTTTTTGGCGTGGCGCTGGCGCTGGCCATCGCTTTCGTGCGCGGCTCGCTGACGGACCGCGCCGTCATGATCGCCTGCACGGTGGGCATGTCGATTTCCATTCTCGTCTACATCATCGTCTTCCAGTATGGCTTTGCTTATAAACTGGGCCTGTTCCCCGTGCAGGGCTGGGGCGACAGCTTCTGGGAAAACCTGCTGCGCTATTCGACCTTGCCGATCTTGATCGGCTTGGCCGTCTCGATCGCGCCGACCCTGCGCCTGTTCCGCACCTTCGTGCTGGACGAGGCCAACCAGGATTACGTGCGCACGGCGCGCGCCAAGGGCCTCAAGGAAGGCCGCATCATGTGGGTGCACGTGCTGCGCAACGCCGCCATTCCCATCATTACCTATGTGATGTCGAACTTGCCGGCCCTGCTGATCGGCGCTTTCCTGCTCGAGCGCTTCTTCGGCATCCCCGGTATCGGGCGTGAAGTGATCCTGGCCGTCGAGCGCAGCGACTTTCCGGTGATCAAGGCGATCACCGTCTATGTTGCCGCCGCCACCATGCTCTTCAACCTGCTCACCGACCTGCTGTACCAGGCGGTCGATCCTCGCGTACAACTGAAGTAGAAAGAGACGATGTCGAAACCTCATACATCGCCCGGCCTGTGGGCCCTGGCGTGGCGCCGTTTGCGCGGCGACAAGATTGCAATGGTATCGCTGGCCGTGGTCGGCGCCTTTTTCCTGCTGGTACTGGCCTCCGCCAGCGGCCTGGTCGCCTCGAACTGGGAAGACGAAGTGGCCGTCAGCTATGCGCCGCCCACGTTTGTCGGCGCCGACAAGGACGTGGCCGCCGATGGCGCCATTCCCCTGGCCGATGAGCGCAGCGCGCCCACCCCCGTCAACGTGCTCGATCCGCTGGCCGACGACATTGCCGAACTGCGCGCCCAGATGGGCAGCAATCCTTCGGCTGGCGTGGAGATGTACGGCGTTACCGACCCGCTGGCCGACGACTTGACGGCCTTGCGCGCCGGCATGGGCAAGGCCAAGAAACTCGTCACGCACAAGGCGGCGACACTGCCGTTCGGCGCCGACAAGTGGGGCCATGACATTATTCAGAAAACCATCAAGGGCGGTGAAACGTCGATCGTCGTGGGCCTGGTGGCAGCCTTGCTGGCCGTCGTGCTGGGCACCTTGTTTGGCGCCGTGTCGGGCTATTTCGGCGGCGTCGTCGATGATTTCTTCAACTGGTTCTACAGCATCTTTACGTCGATTCCATCCATCCTGATGATCTTGACGGTGGCGGCCGTGCTGCAGCAAAAGGGCGTGCTGACCATCGTGCTGATCCTCGGCTTGACGGGCTGGACGGGGCCGTACCGTTTGATCCGCGCCGAATACATCAAGCACAAGGCGCGCGAATACGTGATGGCGGCCGACGCCATCGGCGCCTCGCACTGGCGCAAGATGTTCTCGCACATCTTCCCCAACGTGAGCCACGTGGCTTTGGTGCAGATGTCCATCCTCGTGGTGGGCTTCATCAAGGCCGAAGTGATTCTGAGCTTCCTCGGCTTTGGCGTGCCGGTGGGTACCGTCTCGTGGGGCAGCATGCTTAACGAGGCACAAAATGAACTGATCCTGGGCAAATGGTGGCAGCTGACAGCCGCTGCCACGGCGATGGCCGTGCTGGTGACGGCGTTCTCGCTGTTTACCGATGCCTTGCGCGATGCGCTCGACCCCAAAGTGAAATAGGAGTTGCTCATGGACCAGAATAACCTGTTGGAAGTGCGCGATCTGCGCGTCACCTTCCGCCTGGACAAGAAGACCACGTTCGAAGCCGTCAAGGGCATCTCGTTCAACGTGCCGCGCAACAGCACCGTCGCGCTGGTGGGCGAATCGGGCAGCGGCAAGTCCGTCAGCTCGCTGGCCGTGATGGGCTTGCTGCCGCCGGATAACACCATCATCGATCCCGCCTCGAGCATCCATTTTGGCGGGCGCAATTTGCTGGACCTGTCGATCGCCGAGCGGCGCACCATGTGCGGCAAGGATATCTCGATGATCTTCCAGGAGCCGATGTCGTCGCTGAACCCTGTGTTCACCGTCGGTTTCCAGATCGCGGAAGTATTGCGCCAGCACATGGGCATGAACCGCAAGCAGGCGCGGGCGCGTACGCTGGCGCTGCTCGAGGAAGTAGGCATTCCCGACCCGGCCACGAAGATCGACGCCTACCCGAGCCAGATGTCGGGTGGCCAGCAGCAGCGCGTGATGATCGCCATGGCGATCGCCTGCGAACCGAAACTCTTGATCGCGGACGAACCGACGACGGCGCTGGACGTGACGATCCAGAAGCAGATCATGGACTTGATCGCGGCGCTGCAAAAGAAACATCAGATGTCCGTGCTGTTCATTACCCACGACCTGGGCCTGGTGGGGGAGATCGCCGACCAGGTGATCGTCATGCGCCATGGCGAAGTGCGCGAAACGGGCGAGGTGCGCCAGGTATTCGAAGCGCCGCAAGACAGTTATACCAAGGCCCTGCTGCATTGCCGCCCCTCGCTCGATGAGCGCCCGTGGCGCCTGCCCGTGATTGCCGATTACATGGAAGGCAAGGCCGGTCCCGGTGTCGAGGTGAAGCAGCGCACGCGCGGCTACACGCCCGGTGACGAACCGGTGCTGGTGGTAAATAACCTGAGCAAAAGTTTTTATACGCGCGAAGGCCTGTTCGGCAAACGCGAGTTCCAGGCCGTCAAGGATGTGTCGTTCACTTTGCCGCGCGGCAAGACCCTGGGCGTGGTGGGCGAATCCGGCTCCGGCAAGACGACGGTGGGCCTGACCTTGTTGCGCCTGCACCAGGCGACGGGCGGCACGGCCATGTTCCACGGCAAGGACCTGATTGCCATGCCGAACAAGGAGTATTTGCCGTATAAACGCCGCATCCAGATCATCTTCCAGAATCCGTATGCGTCCTTGAATCCCAGGTTTACCGTCGGACAGATATTGCTCGAGCCGATGCGCATCCACAGCATCGGCGCCGATGACAAGGAACGCATCGCCAAGGCCTACTGGCTGCTCGATAAGGTCGGCTTGCCGGAACAGGCCTTCCACCGCTATCCACACGAGTTCTCGGGTGGCCAACGCCAGCGCATCGCCATTGCCCGCTGCCTGACCATGCAGCCGGAAATCCTCGTCTGCGACGAATCCGTGTCGGCGCTGGACGTGTCGGTGCAGGCGCAGGTGCTCAATCTGTTGCAGGACTTGCAGGATGAATTCGGCCTGTCCTACATCTTCATTTCGCACGACTTATCGGTGGTGAAATACATCGCCGACCAGGTGATGGTGATGCACAAGGGGCAAGTGGTGGAGCTGGCCGATTCGGATGAACTGTACCGCAATCCCGTGCATCCGTACACGCGTACCTTATTGAGCGCCATACCGAAGGGCGTGCAAATCTAAACACGCTTTTACGGTAAGATAGCGACCATGCCCAACCTCATTTACCTGCTCGAACATTACGGTGTCCTGATAGTCTTTGGCATCGTGCTGGTGGAGCAGCTCGGCCTGCCGATTCCCGCTTTTCCCATCCTCGTGGTGGCGGGGGCGCTGGCTGTCGATGGCGACATGAATGGGGCGCTGGTGCTGGCCGCCGCGTTGAGTGCCTGCCTGATCAGTGACTTCACGTGGTTCCGCGCGGGCCGCCATTTTGGCAAGCGCATCCTGCGGCTGCTGTGCCGTATCTCGCTGTCGCCCGATTACTGCGTCAGCCAGACGGAAGACAAATTCAAGCGCTGGGGCCCGAAAGCGCTGATCGTCTCCAAGTTCGTGCCGGGCTTCAATACCGTCGCCGCGCCCATGTCGGGCGCGCTGGGCACGCCGCCTGGCCTGTTCTTCCTGTACGCGGGCCTGGGCGCCTTGCTGTGGAGCGGTACGGGCATCGTCGTCGGCGTGATTTTCCATTCCAGCGTGCAGCAGGTGCTCGACTTGCTCAGCACCATGGGCAGCACGGCCTTGCTGATGCTGGCCACCTTGCTGGGCTTGTTCCTGCTGTACAAATTCCTCGAACGCCGGCGTTTCCGCCAGGCCTTGCAGATCGAGCGCATCGGCATCGATGAATTGCTCGAACTCATAGAGCAGGGCGAGGAGCCGCTGATGGTCGATGCGCGCAGTGCCACGGCCCAGGCGCTGGAACCGGCCGTACCGGGCGCCTTGTTCTTCAATGGCAAGGAGCCGGTGCCCGCCATGATCGCCATGGACAAGGACCGCCACATCATCGTGTATTGCAGCTGTCCCAACGACGTGACGGCCGCGCAAGTGGCCAAACTGCTGCACCAGCACGGCTTTCACCGCGCCAAGCCTCTGCATGGCGGCCTGGACGCCTGGAATGCCGCCTACCGCTCGGACCAGCCGGCGCCCGCCAGCCTGCTGGGCGAAGGCTTGCCCTCCTGATTGCGCTGCTTCCTGCTCGCCAGGCGGGCAGTCAAAAACCGGTAGTAATAATACGAAAACCGCTTTGCGGCAGCGTCAGGACGGCGGCGCCGCACCCGCGCCGCCGCGTACAAAGCGGCTTTGCGCAAACTCCGGCATACTGTGTTTTCAAGGCGGCTCCTGCTGCTGTGCAGCATGCTTTTCGTGCGCCTGATGAGTGCAAGCACTTACTATAAATCATTGTTTCTAAGCAATTTTGGCGTTGCCTGTTGCATTTGGAGTGGAACTACCAATAAAGGCTTGTTTTGATGTACTTAAACTACAAACTTCGCTTGCCTCCGGGCGCATTCATCCTTTAAGCTTGGCGTCCCATGCGTCCCACTTCATCATTTAAAATCATGAGCGCTTCGTCTTCTCCCGTACTGCCGACTTCCGCCTTCGCCGATGGACCGCGCCTGCTGGCCGACGTGGGCGGCACCAATGCCCGTTTCGCCCTGGAAGTGGCCGCTGGCCACATCACCCTGGTGGAAGTATTGCCCTGTGCCGATTACCCTAGCCTGTCCGCCGCCCTGCAAGCCTACCTGGCCTTGCCGCACATCGCTGCCGCTGGCGGGCAAGCCGTGCGCCATGCCGTGATCGCCATCGCCAACCCGGTCGACGGCGATTTCCTCAGCATGACGAACCACCACTGGTCGTTCTCGATCCGCGCCATGCGCGAAGAGTGCGGTTTCACGACCCTGGACGTGGTCAACGATTTCACGGCGCTGGCGCGCTCCTTGCCGCAACTGTCGAGCGAGCAAAAGCACCAGGTGGGCGCGGGCACGGCCCGTCCGAACACGGCCATCGGCCTGATCGGCGCCGGCACGGGCCTGGGCGTGTCTGGCCTGATTCCGTCGCACGGCGGCTGGATCGCCCTGCAAAGCGAAGGCGGCCACGTCAGCTTTGCGCCGTTCAACGAAGTGGAAGTGAGCATCCTGCAATTCGCCTGGCGCGAATACGAGCACGTCTCGGCCGAACGCTTGATTTCCGGCGATGGCCTGGAACTGATCTACCGTGCCCTGGCCGACCGCGCGGGCGTGCCGGCCGAAGACTTGACGGCGGCGGAAATCACGCGCCGCGCGCTGGCCGGTGAATCGCAGCTGTGCGACGACGTCATCGAAGCGTTCTGCTGCATGCTCGGCACCGTGGCGGGCAACGTCGCCGTCACCCTGGGCGCGCTGGGCGGTATCTATATCGGCGGCGGCATCGTGCCACGCCTGGGCGCGCGTTTCGACCGCTCCGGTTTCCGCGCCCGCTTCGAGCGCAAGGGCCGCTTCGCCAATTACGTCTCGCAAGTGCCGACCTTCGTCATCACGGCGCAGTACCCAGCTTTCCTGGGCGCATCGGCCATTCTCTCGGAGAAACTCGCCTCCCTGTGACGCGGGCAAGCGGGCGATGTGTCGCGCCAGGGCCGGGTAAAACGCGTGTTTTGCCCGGTTTTGCGCTTTTCCGCTTTTTATCAGGTACAATTGGCATCGTTGGATGAAACGACGACTGTCGCTCTCCTGTCTGGCTGGTTCGCCGCCACGGGAAAAGCAGCTGCTCCGGAGTTCGTTTCATTGCTGGTTATTTAAGGCCAGCACCATGGATGGCAGGACTTTCACTGCATCCGCTTTAGTCCCGCTTTGCGCGCATCGGCCAAGGCGTCGGAAAAACAGCCTCAACTAGTAACCCAGCACGGCGTCATCATCGATGTCTGCCATCTGTTACGTTGAAATGAACGTTTTTGATTTCTTTCTCTGCATACGAATTGCAACACACATCCGCACAGAATTGCTATGAATACAATTGAGGCTAAAAAAGTCCTCGAAACCGCGTTGCTGTGCGCTCGTGAATCGCTGACGATCCACAGCTTGAAGAAGCTGTTCGTCGATGCGGACGAGAATGGTCGCGTGCGCGGTGTCGGCGTTGGCGCCGATACGATCAAGCAGTTGCTGGAAGAGTTGCGCGATGAATGGGAAGGGCGCGGCATCGAGATCGTCAGTCTCGCATCGGGCTGGCGCTTTCAAAGCCGCCCGGAAATGAAGATGTATCTCGACCGTTTGACGCCCGAGCGGCCGCCCAAGTATTCACGGGCAACCTTGGAAACCCTCGCCATCATCGCCTACCGCCAGCCGGTGACGCGCGGCGATATCGAGGAAATTCGCGGCGTTGCCGTCAATTCGCAGACGATCAAGATGCTGGAAGACCGTGGCTGGGTCGATGCCATCGGCTACCGTGACGTGGTGGGACGGCCGGCCTTGCTGGCCACCACCAAGCAATTTTTGGATGACCTGGGTTTGCAATCGCTGTCCCAGCTGCCGCCTTTGCAGCAAATCAGCGAGATGCAGGGCAATGGGCTCGAAGCCCTGGAAGCGGCCCTGCAGGAAAATTTTGACAAGGCAAGCAATGAGCTTGTCCCCCAGCTTGGTGCAGGTAGCAATACGGCTGTGACAGATGTAGATGTGACAGCAAGCCTTGATGCCGGCCCCGATGCTTCGCCCACGGACGAAGCCTACACTCACGACCCTGCGCCAGAACTAACGGTTGACGCTGCGCCAGGTCAGCACAGCCAAGAAACGAAGAATGAATAATCCGAACACACCCGAGACAGTTACCGCCAGCGACGAAGCCATCGTTGCCAAGCCCAAGCGCCGCACCAAGGCCCAGATCGAAGCTGATACGGCCGCTGCCGTTGCTGCAGGCGACACCGCCGCTGCCAAGCCGAAGCGCCGCACGAAAGCCGACGTGGCCGCCGATGCGCCCGTCGCTGCTGAAGCAGAAGCTGCGCCAGCCGCCAAGAAAACCCGCGCGAAGCCAGCCTTGAAGGCCGTGGCCGATGCCGCCGAAGCGGCTGCCGAAGCCGTTGCCGCCCCTGCACCGCGTCCGCCGCGCGCCCGCGCTGCCGCCAAGGCTGCTGCCGCCGTCGCTGAAACGGCGCCCGAAGCCGTTGCTGACAAGCCGGCCGAAGCACGCCCGACCCGTGGTCCGCGCCAGATGCGTGGCGTGCAGGCGGAACGCGCACTGCGCCAGCCGCCACGCGCCGAAGCGCCGCAGGCAGCCGACGCCGCGCCTGTCGCAGAGCAGGCCGCCGCGCCTGTCGCCGATGTGTTCGATGCCGAAGGCAACCTCGTGTCCGGTCCGCGCCTGCCGCGCGGTCCGCGCAACGACGTGCCGGGCGCCGGCAAGAATGCCGGCAAGAGCCGTAAAAAGGGCAAGGGCCGCCAGGCTGCGCCAGGCAAGCTCAGCGACGCTGACGCTGTCTTCTCGTTCGTTACCTCCGACGCGTTCGACAGCGAAGAGGGCGGCACGGGCCGCGTACAGAAAGTGGCCGTGCGCCGCGACCTGACGTCCGACGACGACGCGCCGAAGCTGCACAAGGTGCTGGCCGAAGCCGGTCTCGGTTCGCGCCGCGACATGGAAGACCTGATCATTTCGGGCCGCGTGTCCGTCAATGGCGAGCCGGCCCACATCGGCCAGCGCATCCTGCCGAGCGACCACGTGCGTATCAACGGCAAGTTGATCCAGCGCCGCGTCAGCAAGAAGCCGCCGCGCGTGTTGGTCTACCACAAGCCGGCCGGCGAAATCGTCAGCCACAACGACCCGGACGGCCGTCCATCCGTGTTCGACCGCCTGCCGACCATGAAGGCGGGCAAGTGGCTGGCCGTTGGCCGCCTCGACTTCAACACGGAAGGCTTGCTGCTGTTTACCACCTCCGGTGACCTGGCCAACCGTCTGATGCACCCGCGCTACGGCATCGACCGCGAGTACGCCGTGCGTACCCTGGGCGAGCTGGAAGAGGGCATGCGCCAGAAGCTGCTGGCCGGCGTCGAGCTGGAAGACGGCCTGGCGCAGTTCTCGAAGATCGCCGATGGCGGCGGCGAAGGCATCAACAAGTGGTACCGCGTGGTGATCGGCGAAGGCCGTAACCGCGAAGTGCGCCGCATGTTCGAAGCGATCGGCCTGACCGTGTCGCGCCTGATCCGTACCCGCTACGGCGCCATGACCCTGCCGAGCGGCCTGAAACGCGGCCGCTGGGAAGAGATGGATGAAAACACCGTGCGCGATCTGTTGACCGCCTACGGCATCGAAAAGAAAATGCCGGCATCGGGCGACCCCCGTGCCGCTGGCGCCGCCAAGGGCCGCGAAGCGCGCAAGGCGAGCCGCGATGACGAGCCGAATGGCAACCGCATCGATGTGAGCAACCGCAACGCCGATCCGTTCCCGGTCGCGCCGCGCCGTGGCCAGCCGCAAGGCCAGTTCGCCCGTCCGCAAGGCCAGGGTCGTCCAGGCGGCGCCGGTCGTCCAGGCGAAGCCCGTGGTCCTGGCCGTGGCCAGCCGCAAGGCCCGTTCCAGGGCGGCCAGCCCCGTTCGTCGGCCTCGTTCGAAGGCGCGCCGCAAGGCCAGGGCCGTCCGCCGCGTGCGGCAGGCCAGGGTCAAGGCCGTCCGGCCGGTGGCGGCGAAGGCCGCGCGCCGCAGCGCGGTCCGCGCCAGCCCGATCCGCTGCAAACGGCATTCGGCTTCGCCAACACGGGTCCGCGCCGCAATACGGGTGGTGGCGCCGGCGGGCAAGCGCGTTCCGGTGGCCAGCCGCGTGGCGGCATGGATGGCATGCCGCGCCGCCGCAGCAAAGGTTAATCGGGAAGAGTTTCTTCTTGCGCGCCCGCCGATCTGCCGCGGGTGCGCGCTCTTGTAACTGTTGTAAGCCGGGCCGCTCCTCGTGTGCGGCATTGCGGCGAAGTTAATAAGAGGTTATAATCTGCAGCCTAATAAAAGTTCTCCGCAGGGTTGTTTGGTGGGGAGTGCTTTCATCTGGTTGGGGAAATACAAGAAGATGGGCAGATGCCCATTTTTTTTTTGTTGAACCGTTTGTAATGGCTCCGCAAGGGGCCATATATGACTTGAATGCGTGTTTTTGCATGGTGTCGGCGCTCATTGCGGCGCTGTCATGCCGAAAACGGGCCTTATTTCTGGAGAATTTTTTGCAGCAGTTGGGATTAATTGAAAAGACAGTTACAGGTCTGGGCTATGAGCTCGTTGATGTCGAACGTGCCGAGCGCGGGCTGCTGCGCGTCTTTATTGATTTCAGCGCCGCCGATGCCGCTGAAAAAGGTCCGATCACGGTCGAAGACTGTGCCACGGTGAGTCACCAGTTATCGCATGTGTTGACGGTAGAGAACGTTCCTTACGAGCGTCTCGAGATTTCTTCCCCGGGTCTCGATCGTCCGGTGCGCAAGCTGGAAGACTTCGTCCGTTTCGCAGGCCAGGAAATCATCGTCAAGCTGACTGTGGCGATGCCGGGTACGAACAACCGGAAATCGTTCCAGGGGATTCTGCAAGAACCCGTGGGCGATAAATTGTCGTTGGAATTTGAAGGTAAGGATGGTCCGGCGATGTTGGAGTTTACGCTCGCCGATGTGGATAAGGCACGCTTGGTGCCGCAGGTGGTTTTTAAGGGACGCAAAGCATGAGCCGCGAAGTTTTATTATTGGTTGACGCGCTGGCGCGCGAAAAAAACGTCGATAAAGATGTCGTCTTCGGCGCCCTCGAATTCGCGTTGGCGCAAGCCACGAAGAAACGGTATGAGGGTGAGGTAGACATCCGCGTTTCGATCGACCGCGAAACGGGCGAATTCGAATCGTTCCGCCGCTGGCACGTCGTGCCCGATGAAGCGGGCCTGCAATTGCCGGATCAGGAGATCCTGCATTTCGAGGCAAAAGAACAGATCGCCGATATCGAAGTCGATGACCATATCGAAGAACCGATCGAATCCGTCGAATTCGGCCGCCGTTTCGCCCAGGATACCAAACAGGTCGTCCTGCAGCGCGTACGTGACGCCGAACGCGAACAGATCCTGGTCGACTTCCTGGAACGCGGCGATTCGCTCGTCACCGGCACCATCAAGCGCATGGAACGCGGCGACGCCATCGTCGAATCGGGCAAGATCGAAGCGCGTCTGCCACGCGACCAGATGATCCCGAAAGAGAATCTGCGTATCGGCGACCGTGTGCGTGCCTTCATCTTGCGTATCGACCGCAACATGCGCGGCCCGCAAGTGATTCTGTCGCGCACCGCGCCGGAATTCATCATGAAGCTGTTCGAACTGGAAGTGCCGGAAATCGAGCAAGGCATGCTGGAAATCAAATCCGCAGCCCGCGATGCCGGCGTCCGCGCCAAGATCGCCGTCTACACGGCCGACAAGCGCATCGACCCGATCGGTACTTGCGTCGGCATGCGCGGTTCGCGCGTGCAGGCCGTGACCGGCGAACTCGGTGGCGAACGTGTCGACATCGTGCTGTGGTCGGAAGATCCGGCGCAGTTCGTCATCGGCGCCCTGGCGCCGGCGAACGTGTCGTCGATCATGGTCGATGAAGAAAAACACGCGATGGATGTCGTTGTGGACGAAGAAAACCTGGCAATCGCGATCGGCCGTTCCGGCCAGAACGTGCGCCTGGCCTCGGACCTGACCGGCTGGAAGATCAACATCATGACGGCCGAAGAATCGGCTGACAAAGCTGCCCAGGAAACGGCTGCCGTGCGCATCCTGTTCATGGAAAAGCTCGATGTCGACCAGGAAGTGGCCGATATTCTGGTGGAAGAAGGTTTCGCCAGTCTGGAAGAAATCGCTTACGTGCCAATTTCCGAAATGCTGGAAATCGAATCGTTTGACGAAGATACCGTCAATGAACTCCGTACCCGTGCGCGTGATGCGCTCGTGACCGAAGCGATTGCTTCGGAAGAGGGTCTGGAAGGCATGGACGAGGCGTTGGTGGGTCTGGAAGGCATGGACCGCATTACCGCCGGCAAGCTGGGTCTGGCTGGTATCAAGACCGTTGAAGCATTTGCAGCACTGGCATACGACGAATTTGGCGCAATCCTGGCCTTGTCTGCGGACCGTGCGCGTGAACTGATTACAAGTGAATTTAAAGATGTGACCGACGATGAGATGAAGTTGGTTGACTCGAAATACGACGATCGTGCCAAGGCGTTGCAAGCCAAGGCATGGAGTCTGGCCGAATCCGCAAAGGCTTAATTTGAGTATCTTTATCATCTCCGCGACACATAGAAAAGAGGACTGAATGGCGAGTAACAACGTAGCCCAATTTGCCACCGAACTGAAGATGCCTGCAGATTTGCTGCTGACGCAGCTGCGTTCTGCCGGCGTCGAGAAAAGTTCGACGTCAGATCCATTGTCGAAAGATGATAAGGACAAGCTTTTGGATCATCTGCGCCGCACACACGGCGCAGCGGCTGACACAGAAAAGAAAAAAATCACCGTGACCCGCAAGGAAACGACTGAAATCAAGCAAGCTGACGCCACCGGCAAATCGCGCACCATCCAGGTGGAAGTGCGCAAGAAACGCACTTTCGTCCAGCGTGACGAAGCTGCGCCGGTCGCGGCAGAACCGGTCGCGCCTGCCGCACCGGTGATCGATCCCGCCGACGTGGCGCGCCGTGAAGAAGAAGCCCGTAAACAGGCTGAACTGATCGCCCGCCAGGAAGCCGATCTGCGCGAAAAGCAAGAACGTCTGGCCAAGCTCGACGCGGAAAAAGAAGCCCAGGCGAAAGCCACGCAACAGGCTGAATTGGCTGCGAAGAAAGAAGCTGAAGCAGAAGCGAAGAAAGCCGCTGCCAAGGCTGCCGCCGCGCCTGCCGCCAGCGCCGCTGCGCCTGTCGTTGACGACGCCGCCGCCGAAGCGAAAAAAGCTGCTGCCGCTGAAGAAGCGAAGAAGAAAGCGGCTGCCGCTGCTGTTGCCGCCAAGGAAGCCGCTGACAAAGCGGAAGCCACCGAGCGTGCACGCAAGGCCGTTGCCGACGAAGTTGCCCAGATCAAGGCCATGATGAACGCGCCACGCCGCGCCATCAAGGCACCGGAACCCGTACCGGTTCCCGTCAAGCCGAAGGCGCCGGAAGGCACCCTGCACAAGCCTGCTGACAAGAAACCTGGCGACAAGCCGGGCGACAAGAAGCCTGCTGTTGCAGACAAAAAATCGATCAAGTCGGCCAATGTGTCGTCCACCTGGTCCGATGACGCGAAAAAACGCGGCACCACCGGTGGTCCGAAACCACGCGGCAATAGCGGCCCAGGCGGCCGTGACAGCTGGCGCGGTGGCGCGAAGGGCCGTCGCCCGACGCACCATGACGACCGTGAATCGAACTTCCAGGCTCCTACGGAAGCCGTCGTCAAGGACGTGCACGTACCGGAAACGATCACCGTGGCCGAACTGGCACACAAGATGTCCGTCAAGGCATCCGAAGTCATCAAGCATTTGATGAAATTGGGCCAGATGTGCACGATCAACCAGGTGCTGGACCAGGAAACCGCCATGATTCTGGTGGAAGAAATGGGCCACAAGGCGTTCGCCGCCGAACTGGACGATCCGGAAGCGCTGCTGGCCGATGTGGGCGAACACGCGCACTTCGAAACCAAGCCACGCGCACCGGTGGTCACCGTCATGGGTCACGTCGACCATGGCAAGACCTCGCTGCTCGATTACATCCGTCGCGCCAAGGTTGCTTCCGGCGAAGCGGGCGGCATTACGCAGCATATCGGCGCCTACCACGTCGATACGCCACGCGGCATGATCACCTTCCTCGACACCCCGGGCCACGAAGCGTTTACCGCGATGCGTGCCCGTGGCGCCAAGGCAACCGACATCGTCATTCTGGTGGTTGCCGCCGACGATGGCGTGATGCCGCAAACGAAAGAAGCGATTGCCCATGCGAAAGCAGCCGGCGTACCGCTGGTGGTGGCGATCAACAAGGTCGACAAACCAGGCGGCAACGTTGACCGCGTGACGCAGGAACTGGTCGCAGAACAAGTCGTACCGGAAGAATACGGTGGCGAATCGCCATTCGTGCCGGTGTCGGCGAAAACGGGTCAAGGTATCGACGACCTGCTGGAACAAGTGCTGTTGCAAGCCGAAGTGCTGGAACTGACGGCACCGGTCGATGCGCCTGCGCGCGGCCTGGTAGTCGAGGCGCGTCTGGACAAGGGCCGTGGTCCTGTCGCGACGATCCTGGTGCAGTCCGGTACGTTGAAACGCGGCGACGTGATTCTGGCTGGCTCTTCGTATGGCCGTGTTCGCGCCATGCTGGACGAGAACGGCAAGTCGATCGCTGAAGCGGGTCCTTCGATTCCGGTCGAAATCCAGGGTCTGACGGAAGTGCCGGTTGCCGGTGAAGAAGTCGTCGTCATGGCTGACGAGCGCAAAGCGCGTGAAATCGGTCTGTTCCGTCAAGGCAAGTTCCGCGACGTGAAACTGGCGAAACAGCAAGCTGCGAAACTGGAAAACATGTTCGACCAGATGGCCGAAGGCGAAGTGAAAAACTTGCCATTGATCATCAAAACCGACGTGCAAGGTTCGCAAGAAGCGCTGGTTGGCTCGTTGCAGAAACTGTCGACCTCCGAAGTGCGCGTACAAGTGGTGCACGCGGCCGTCGGCGGCATCACGGAATCGGACGTCAACCTGGCAGTCGCCTCGAAAGCGGTCATCATCGGCTTTAACGCCCGTGCTGATGCCCAGGCACGCAAGCTGGCCGAGTCGAATGGCGTGGACATTCGCTACTACAACATCATTTACGATGCGATCGACGAGATCAAATCGGCGTTGTCGGGCATGTTGGCACCAGAGAAACGCGAAACCGTTATCGGCCAAGTCGAGATCCGCCAGGTTATCCTGGTCTCGAAAGTCGGCGCGATTGCCGGTTGCCTGGTCACCGATGGCGTGGTCAAGCGTGCTTCTTCCGTCCGCCTGTTGCGCAACAACATCGTGGTGTGGAGCGGCGAGATCGACTCCCTGAAACGCTTCAAGGACGATGCGAAAGAAGTTCGCGCCGGTCTGGAGTGCGGCCTGTCGCTGAAGAACTACAACGACATTCAGGTTGGCGACACGCTGGAAGTGTTCGAAGTCCAGGAAATCGCTCGTACCCTGTAATCACAGAAGTAATGGCGCGGACATAGTGATGTCCGCGCAAACACGTGGGGCGCATTGGTCAACGGGCAACCGTTTGACCCATGCGCCCTGCGGCACTTAGGACAGCATAAAATCATGGCTAAACATAGCAAAACCATGCCAGCGCGCGGCTTGCGCGTGGCCGACCAGATCCAGCGCGATCTGGCTGAAATCGTCGCCTACGAATTGAAGGATCCGCGCGTCGGCACGATGATCACCATCACCGAAGTGCAGATCACGCCCGATTACGCGCACGCCAAGGTGTTTTTCACGATGTTGAAAGACAGCAAGGAAGCCATCAAGAACACCACCGAAGGCCTGATGGCCGCGTCCGGCTTCATCCGTGGCTTGCTGGGCAAGCGCCTGCACATCCACACCCTGCCGATGCTGCATTTCGTGCACGACAGCTCGACCTCGCGCGGCATGGAAATGTCGCTGCTGATCGACAAGGCCAACGCCACGCGCGCGGCCGACGCCGAGCCGGATGCCAAACCAGAAGCGGACGAGCAATAACAGTGGCGGGTCCGAAGAAACCGCCCGGCATCAAGCGGGTGCGCGACCTGGTCGATGGCGTCTTGCTGCTGGATAAGCCTGTCGGCTGGTCCAGCAATGACGCCCTGATCAAGGCCAAGCGCGTCTTGAACGCAAAGAAGGCGGGCCATACGGGCACGCTGGATCCGTTCGCCACGGGCTTGCTGCCGCTGTGCTTTGGCGAGGCGACCAAGTTCTCGCAGGACTTGCTGGAAGCCGACAAAACCTACGAAACCCTGGTGCACCTGGGGCAGACGACGGATACGGGCGATACGGAAGGCGACGTGCTGGAAACGCGCGACGTCAACGTCACCGAAGAGCAGATCGAAGCCGTGCTGGCGCAGTTCCGCGGACCCATCCTGCAGACGCCGCCCATGTACTCGGCCTTGAAACGGGACGGCAAGCCCTTATATGAGTATGCAAGGGCAGGCATCACCCTGGAGCGCGAAGCGCGCCCGGTGATCATCCACAAGCTCGAGTTCCTCGGCTATGAAGCCCCGTTCCTGAAATTGTCCGTGATGTGCAGCAAGGGCACGTATATCCGCGTGCTGGGTGAAGACATCGGCCATGCCCTCGGTTGCGGCGGCCATCTGAACGCCTTGCGCCGCACGCAGGTGGGCAATCTGACGCTTGACGGCGTCGTTACCCTGGATGAGTTGACGGCGCATGCCGCGCCGTTGAGCCTGCTGGCTCCCGTCGATGCCTTGCTGTCGAGTTTCCCGGCCGTCCAGCTGACGGAAGAATTGGCCAAGCGCTTCCTGCATGGCCAGCGCATCGCGCTGGGCAAGGAAGACGTTGCCGTGCCAGCCGAGCCGGGCAGGGTGCGCGTGTATCACGACAGCAAGCTGCTGGGCACGGGCCAGTTGCAGGAATACAGCATCCTGGCGCCGGAACGTCTCATTGCCACGGCGCACCAATAAGTCACAGCAACGTCACATTACCCAGCGACACTCTTCAACCAGTGTCGCTTTTTTAAACAAATCGTCCCCGACTGCAAGAGCCGCCAGCATTTTTAGATAGCGTTGCAACGCAACATGCTATACTACGCGGTTCCGGAAATAGATTAGCATTCGGGTATCTCGTACACCTTGTACGCACTCCGCAGTTTTTCAGTAACTACTACGACCATGTCAAATACAAAACGCGCAATTCGTAATATCGCCATTATCGCCCACGTTGACCACGGCAAAACCACGCTGGTGGATCAGCTGCTGCGCCAGTCCGGCACCTTCCGTGAAAACCAAGCGGTCGACACCCGAGTCATGGACTCGAACGACCTGGAAAAGGAGCGCGGCATTACGATTCTGTCGAAGAACTGCGCCGTTGAGTACGAAGGCACCCACATCAACATCGTCGACACCCCAGGCCACGCCGACTTCGGCGGCGAAGTGGAACGTGTTCTGTCGATGGTGGACTCGGTTCTGCTGCTGATCGATGCACAGGAAGGCCCGATGCCGCAAACCCGTTTCGTCACGCGCAAAGCGCTGGCACTGGGTCTGAAGCCTATCGTTATCGTCAACAAGATCGACCGTCCAGGCGCACGTCCGGACTGGGCGATCAACCAGACGTTCGAACTGTTCGACAAGCTGGGCGCTACCGACGAACAACTGGATTTCCCTATCATTTACGCATCGGGCTTGAACGGCTATGCCGGTCTGACCGAAGACGTGCGCGGCGGCGACATGAAGCCGATGTTCGATGCCATCCTGGAACACGTTCCAGTACGCGACGACAATCCTGAAGGCCCGCTGCAAATGCAGATCACCTCGCTGGACTACTCGTCGTACGTCGGCAAGATCGGCATTGGCCGCGTCAACCGCGGTACCGTCAAAGTCGGCCAGGACGTGCTGGTCATCAATGGCCCAGGCGCGACCCCGATCAAAGGCCGCATCAACCAGGTGTTGAACTTCAAGGGCCTGGAGCGCGTGCTGGTTGATGAAGCCGTCGCCGGCGACATCTGCCTGATCAACGGTATCGACGAAATCGGCATCGGTTCGACCCTGTGCGCACTGGACACGCCTGAAGCGCTGCCGATGCTGACCGTCGACGAGCCGACCCTGACCATGAACTTCATGGTCAACAACTCGCCACTGGCTGGCCGCGAAGGCAAGTTCGTTACCTCGCGTCAACTGCGTGACCGTCTGGAAAAAGAATTGAAAGCCAACGTTGCTCTGCGCGTGGCACCAACCGATGACGACACGATCTTCGAAGTATCGGGCCGCGGCGAGCTGCACCTGACGATTCTGATCGAAAACATGCGCCGCGAAGGCTTCGAGCTGGCCGTATCGCGTCCACGCGTGGTCTTCAAAATGGTCGATGGCGTGCGCCACGAGCCGTTTGAAAACCTGTCCGTTGACGTTGAAGAAGTCAACCAGGGCGGCGTCATGGAAGAACTGGGCCGTCGTCGCGGCGACCTGCAAAACATGGAATCGGATGGCAAGGGCCGCGTGCGTCTCGAGTACCTGATCCCGGCGCGTGGCCTGATCGGCTTCCAGGGCGAATTCATGACCCTGACCCGCGGCACCGGCCTGATGAGCCACGTATTCCATGAATACGCGCCAGTCGACAACACCCGTGGCGAAATGGCCGGCCGTCGTAACGGCGTGCTGATCTCGCAAGATGACGGTGCTGCTGTTGCCTACGCTATCTGGAAACTGCAAGACCGCGGCCGCATGTTCGTGTCGCACAATGACCCAGTCTACGAAGGCATGGTCATCGGTATCCACTCGCGCGACAACGACCTGGTCGTCAACCCGATCAAGGGCAAGCAGCTGACCAACGTGCGTTCGTCGGGTACCGACGAAGCGGTGCGCCTGGTACCGCCAATCCAGATGTCGCTGGAATACGCAGTCGAATTCATCGAGGACGACGAACTGGTGGAAATCACGCCTAAATCGATCCGTCTGCGCAAGCGCTTCCTGAAAGAGCACGAGCGTAAAAAAGCGTCGCGTGATTCGTAATCTGTTGTAGAGCATGGCCTGCGGGCCATGCCGCGCTCAAGCCCGTTGCTCCGCCTTTCCTTCACCGGTGAGGCGCGCAGCGGGTTTGTCATTTGCAGCTCCTGTTTTTTGTAGACACCATGACTTCCACTTCTTTGCCTTCCCGCCGCCTGTCCGTCGCCCCGATGATGGACTGGACCGACCGCCATTGCCGCAAGTTCCACCGCGAAATCACGCGCCATACCTGGCTCTACACCGAGATGGTGACGACGGGTGCGCTTGTGTACGGCGACGTGGAGCGCCATTTGCGCTTCAACGAGGAAGAGCATCCGGTCGCACTGCAGCTGGGCGGCAGCGATCCGAAGGACCTGGCCACCAGTGCCAAGCTAGGCCAGCAGTGGGGTTACGACGAGGTCAACCTGAACTGCGGTTGCCCGTCCGAGCGCGTGCAAAAGGGCGCGTTTGGCGCCTGCCTGATGGCCGAACCGCAACTGGTGGCCGACTGCGTGAAAGCCATGCGCGACGTGGTCGACATCGACGTCACGGTGAAGCACCGCATCGGCATCGATGACAGCGAGTCGTACGACTTCGTGCGCGACTTCGTCGGCACCGTGGCCGACGCCGGCTGCAAGACGTTTATCGTGCATGCGCGCAATGCCATCCTGAAAGGCCTGAGCCCGAAGGAAAACCGCGAAGTGCCACCACTCAAGTATGACTATGCCTACCGCTTGAAGCGCGACTTTCCCCAGTTCGAGTTCATCATCAATGGCGGCATCAAGACGCTCGACGAGATCGACCTGCATTTGCAGCACCTGGACGGCGTCATGCTGGGCCGCGAGGCGTATCACAATCCGTACGTGATGGCGCAGTTCGACCAGCGCTATTACGGCGACGAGTCGCCTGTCAAAACGCGCGAACAGGTGCTCGAAGCGATGATTCCGTATATCAGCGCACAGCTCGAAAAAGAAGCGGGGAGATTAAAACTGAACAGCGTCACGCGCCACATGCTGGGCCTGATGCAAAACCTGCCCGGCGCACGCGGCTTCCGCCAAACTCTGTCCGATTCGAAGAAGCTGGCCTCGGGCGACCCGCGTCTGCTGCTGGAAGCGGCCGCGCGCTTGTCCTTGCCTGCGTAATGGACGATTTCCACGGCCATGCGCGCCACATCGACGGCTACCTGCAAGCCGTCAGCGCGCTCAAGGATGACGGCAGCGACTTGCTCTGCACGTATCTGGGGCCCGCCGCGCCGCAGGCATCGTTCGATGCCCTGTGCCGCGCGCTGGATGTGACGCCCGACGGCTTGCGCCTGCAGCCGCTCGAAACGGTCGTGTGCAGCGGCGCCTTGTGCACGCCGCGCCAGTGGCTGCTCGAGCGCTTGCATCCGGCGAGCGAGGCGGACCGCCAGCCGCTCGACGCCCGTTTATATGACGGTTTCGAGCGCGAACTGGCCGAACTGCTGGACGCCGAGCCCCGCTGGTATCAACTGGTATCGTCTGGCCAGCGCAGCCTGGCCGGTCAATTGGGCGCCATCTGGAGCGTCTTTGTCTTCGGCACAGAGTGCCACGCCTATGTGATGCATTGCAGCTGGGACAGCTGAGTCAACTTGTCTATACCGGTGCCACTGCGCGCTGGTATTGTCCGCACTTCCCCTTCCTCTGAGTACCTCTTCCAAAACGATGCAATATGGCTACGCCATGTGTTGTAAATGCGCTGTTTCGGCGCATGCCCGCACTGTCGTGGGGCATTTCTAAGAGGCAAGAAACGGCGTTGTTGCCATTTCCCCGAAGAAAGTTAATCAGCCATTTATTCGGGTACATATTGCTTGCTTTGAGGCAAAATTTACACCTATAATTGATTATAGACAAATATTTCTCATATGAATGTTTGATGTTGATCTCACATCAACGGTGTCAAAAATTCAGCGTGCGGAGCAAGTTTGCATTCGCAGTCACTGGCGTTTCCAGGGCTGCTGAAAGACCAGGAAGTACCCCGGGCTGCGTGCGGCCGGATACCGCCAGCATACCAATGGGTAAGGGTGGACACCGGTGTTGCGCAGCCTTCGTCTTGTCGTGCCGGGCAAAAATCCTTATCAATAGTTTCATTTACGAAGAGCCGAAATGAATTTAGCAAAAATGAAGGTTGGTACCCGCCTGGGCCTGGGTTTCGCCCTGGTACTGGTTCTGCTGGTGGCCGTGACCGTCCTCGGCATCGCGCGCATGGCGCAAATCCAGGAGCGTCTCGATCACGTGATCAATGTCAACAACGTCGTCACCCGCCTCGTGATCGACATGCGTGGCAACGTCAGCGACCGCATCACCTCGCTGCGCATCCTGACCCTGATGACCGACGCGGGCGATATGGAGCCGGAGATGGCGCGTATCAAGACGCAGACGAGCACCTATCAGGAAACGCAGAAGAAGCTCGAAGAGAAATTCGCCGTCGAGTCCACTCCTGAAGAAAAAGCGCTGCTGACCTCGATCAAGGAATACGAAGCGGCCGCCATGCCGGCCATCGCCAAGGCCTCCGCGCTGTGGATGGCCAACGATGCGGAAGGCGCCACGCGCGTGATGATCAAGGAAATCCGCCCGGTACAGAAAAAATGGATGGAAGCGCTGGAGCAGCTGGCCGTGCTGGAAGATAAGCTCAACGAGCAGATGCAATCGGATGCCCGCAAGGCCTTCGACAGCGCGCGCCTGTTCATGATCATCCTCGGCGTACTGGCCGTGGCGATGGGCGTGGCGGCGGCACTGGTGATTACCCGCGGCCTGCTGAAACAGCTGGGCGGCGAGCCGGACTACACGGCATCGATCGCCGGCAGCATCGCCAATGGCGACCTGTCGATAGGCATCCACACGCAGCCTTCCGATACGTCCAGCCTGCTGGCGGAAATGAAGGAAATGCGTAACAGCCTGGTGGGCATCGTTGGCCAGGTGCGCGTCGGTACGGAAACCATCGGCACGGCCTCGCGCGAAATTGCCGACGGCAATATCGACCTGTCGTCGCGCACGGAAATGCAGGCCAGCGCGCTGGAAAAAACGGCCTCGGCCATGGAAGAGCTGACCTCGACCGTGAAACAGAATGCGGACAATGCGCGCGAAGCCAACAAGCTGGCCGCCACCGCTTCGGATGTCGCGATCAAGGGCGGCTCCGTGGTGTCGCAAGTGGTTGACACCATGAGCTCGATCAATGAGTCGGCGAAGAAGATTGTCGACATCATTGGCGTGATCGATGGCATCGCCTTCCAGACCAATATCCTGGCGCTGAACGCTGCCGTGGAAGCGGCACGTGCCGGCGAGCAAGGCCGCGGCTTTGCCGTGGTGGCGTCGGAAGTGCGCAACCTGGCCCAGCGCTCCGCAGGCGCCGCGAAAGAAATCAAGATCCTCATCGACGATTCGGCCGAGAAGACGGAACGCGGCACGCGTCTGGTCGGCCAGGCCGGCGTGACGATGGGTGAAGTGGTCGACAGCGTACGCCGCGTGACCGACATCATGAGCGAGATCGCCAGTGCCAGCCAGGAACAAAGCGCTGGCATCGAACAGGTCAACCTGTCGATCATCGAGATGGATGGCATGACGCAGCAAAATGCGGCCCTGGTGGAGCAGGCAGCCGCCGCGGCGCAAAGCTTGCAGGACCAGGCGGCCGAACTGGCCCACGTGGTCAGCATCTTCAAACTGGTCGAAGGCGAAGAGAAACCGGCGGCATATGTGCCGGCCCCCGTGGCCGCCGCACCGGTGGCCGTGCGCAAGCCGGCGCCGGCATTGCGCCCGGTGAAGTCGCTGACGCGCAAGACCGAAGCGGCCGCTCCCGTGGCTGCTGCGGCGCCACGCAAGGCGGCAGGCGCGGGCAGCAATGACGAGTGGGAAGAGTTTTAAGCGCGGCCAACAGCGCACAGGAAATGGTAACTACCGTATTTGATAATAATCATGGGGAAGCACATGTTTGAGAATAAGCGTTTGATGAGTGTTGCAGCAGCCTTGCTGGTGTCCGTTTCTTCCGCCGCCTTCGCGGCCGAGGTGCCGGCGTCGTTCGATGCCAAGAACTGCAAGGCCGACTATCCGAAAGCCTCGCTGATGAACGAAGAGCAGGGCACCGTGTCGATGTCCTTCCTGGTCAACGCCGATGGTAGCGTTGCCGATTCGAAAGTCGAGAAGAGCAGCGGCTTCAAGAACCTGGACAAGGCCGCCATCAAGGCCCTGTCCGCATGCAAGTTCAAGCCGGGCACCAAGGATGGCGCCGCAGCGCAAACCTGGACCAAGGTCGATTACGCCTGGAAGCTGGACTGATCCACGTATCGCCGGGAGCGATGCTCCCGGCATGGCCGTATCCGCTACGGGCGGCGCCTGCAAAGGTGTCGCCCGTACTGTTATGTGCGTCAGCCAACGGCACTGTTGCCGCCGATTCTGTTACCCTCGAAACATATCTTCGGGATCTCCCACCACAAGAGGCCTATCATGCAGCGCATCCTGACACTTTCCTCCCTGGCCGCCACCGGTTTGCTGCTTTCCGCCTGCGCCTCGCTGGGCACGCCCGTGGGCTTGCAGCCGGGGCAGACCGTGGCCGTCGTCAATAGCCTGAGCTGGGACAATCCCCTGACGGGCAAGCGTGACGGCGTGCGCACGAGCTGGCCCATCAAGAATGGCAAGATTGCCCCTGAGTATTTCCCGCTGGCGCAGCTGAAGCAATGCGAAGTTGGCGGCAAGCCTTGCGCCTGGGGCGTGATGCGGGCGCAGCGCGGCGCGCCCACGCTCAGCTATGCGGATGGCGGCGTCGACCTGGCCGTAAGCGTATCGATCGACGTGGCGCGGCGCCAGGATGCGCGCCAAGGCGAGACGCAAACGGCGATGGCGATTCCCCAGGACGTGGCCGCGCTGGAAGGCCGGCAACAGATGCAACCCAGCTGGAAATTGAAGTATGGCAAGGTCGAGCAGGTCGAGCTCGACTATGGCGTGCGCTACCAGGTGTGCGTGCAGCGCTACGATGCGGCCGGCAAGGCCATCGACACGTGCGCGATTCCATTTATTTGAGGAAACATGCGGTGTAGGCCGCTTGTGGCGCGATTGCCACATTTCATGTTGCGGCGTGCGTCGGGGTGTAACAATCGGTAAAAGCGCAGCAAAGCTCCGCGTAATTTCTTATAGTGCTTAATTAAGTAGTACACATTAGGAGAGTTGCGATGAAAACCCTGTTGGCAGTAATTTCGCTGGCCGCCTTGGGTGGCTGCGCCGTGGCGCCCCCCGGTCCTGCGTATTACGGTTCGCGCGCGCCGCAGGGGGCCTACAATCCCTATGAATGGCATACGGTCTCGTCCGAGCCGGTGCAGTCGGGCCGCGTGATGAGCGCGCCGCGCGTGGAATATACGAATGAGCCCGTGTATGTGCAACAGCAGCCTGTCTACGTTCAGCAGCCCGTGTATGTGCCGGCGCCCGTGTACGCACCGCAACCGTATTATTACAATCCGCCCGTGACAATCGGGCTGGACTTCATGTTTGGCTTTGGGCGCTACGGTGGACACCGCGGCGGCTGGGGCGGGCATGGCCGCTACCACGGCCGCCGCTAGTCTATTGCGGTCGTAGGCAGGACAAAGCCGGACAAGCATTGCTTGCCCGGCTTTTTCATTTTATTAGTGGAAATACACGGCCGTCTGGTGCAGCACGTCCGCCGAGCACAGGATGTACATCGCCGCCGCTGCCAGACTTATTTGCAAGGCGCCAAAGCTGATCGGGATGAGGCGGGACATGTCGTACTCCTGAGTAGAATGAGGTGTTGTCAGGCTTTCATCATAGGATGAGTTGATGCCTTTGGGCATCGGATGAATGTCCGCCACGATGTAGGACAACACCTCGCGCCTGGCGCCCCGCCTCGCTTTCCGGGCGTCTAGCGGTTTTTCCAGCGCAGGACCGGCTCTTCCGGCGCCGTGTCCGGCACGTTCGAAATCGTCAGCCAGTGCGTCAGGCGTTCCGGGTGCTTGAGATTGATGCCCATGCCATCGATGATGCCCACCTGTTCCAGCATGCGCGCATCGATTTTCGCCTTCGACACCGTGGGCGCGCCCATCACCATGCGGTCATATGCCTTGCGCGCCTTGTGTTCCCACTTGTGCAGATTGCTTTCGTCGAAGCGGTTCGCTTCGAAATACACGGTCAGGGTGCCATCGAGGTTGCCGAAGCCGACAATGCCCGCGCCCTTGCGGATGGTGGTGTTGTTGCTGATGTCGAATTCTGCCGTGGGCACGAAAATACCGGCGCGGCCATCGATGTCGGGACGTCCCACGGGCGTTTCCTTGCCGTAGGAACTTGTTTCGGTAATGGTTTTTTCTGCGGACATGGTGCGTGTGTGGTGGCCGTGCCGGGAGCGCTATCGGGCCCGGCGGTGCCAGCCTTCCTGTTCAATAAATGCGTGCTGATGATCAGGGCGGGGTAGGGGCCCTGGCGGAGCGATGCTTGGCATTGCTTGATACCCCGCTATTGTAGCGCTAGTTTAATTCTTTTGGGCAACATTCCTTGATGTAATGCACCCATTTTTTTCATGAAAAATGCCGCCGGGCCATGTGGCCGGGCGGCATTTGAACGTCCGCTACGCTTCGACGGGCTCAGCTGCGCACGGGCATCAGAAGGCCAGGCGGCCTTGCAAGTAAACCATGCGCGGTGCACCCACCAGCTTGCCCAGGTTGCCGTCCGAGGTGCGCGTGAAGTAGCGCTTGTCGGCGAGGTTGTTGACACCGGCAACCAGTTCCAGGCCATTCTGCCCCGGTACTTTCCATTTCACTTGCGTGTTCCAGGTACGGAAGCCGGGAATCACGCCCAGGCTGCCTGCCGCATTTTCCGCCACGGTGTTGGCTTCGTCGGCGAACTGGCGGCTTTGGTGGCTGCTCGACAGGTCGAAGCCCCAGGCGCCCAGCTGGTAGTGGGCGCCGACGGTATCCGTGGTGCGCGAATAGAAGGGCACGTCGTTGCCCGCGTTCACGCCATCCTGCAGGGTCGCCTTGGTGTAGGTGTAGGTGGCGTAGGCGTTCAAGCCGGCCAGCGGGCCGGACTTGTCGAAGTGGTAGTCGATGGCCGATTCCAGGCCCCGGTGATGCGTGGCGCCGACGTTGTAGAAGACGACGTTCTCGCCGCTGCCGATGGACTGGATCTGGTTGTCGAACTTGATGTTGAACAAGGTTGCTTCGGCCGACAGCTGGCCGCTCTTCCAGCGCGCGCCCAGCTCGGCCGTTTTCGCCAGTTCCGGCTGCAGCGGGTTCTTGCTTGACTGCGCATTGAGCTGCGTATTTTGCACGGCGCCAAACGAGCTGTTGTAGTTGCCGAACAGGGTCACGTTGTTGTTGAGCAAGTAGGCCACGTTCAGCGAGGGCAGGGCCTTGTTGTTAAGCAGATCGATCTTCTGGTCGGTGGGCAAGTGGTTGAAGCGTTCCGTCTTGATATGTTCGTAGCGCACGCCCGGCGTGATGCGCCACGCGTCGATGGCGATCTTGTCGTCGATATACACGGCTTGCGCATCGGTCGAGTTGTCGGCGAAGCGCGTCGGCTTTTGTTGCACGCCGGTGGCGATGACGACGTTGTAGATGGTCTCGTCAGCCCGCTCGGCCAGGTAGCGGTAGCCGACGGTGACGTCCTGCGATACCTTGCCGGTCGTAAAGCGCTGCGTGTAGCGCGGCTCGATGGCCGTCGTTTCATAGTTGCGCGGCTGGCGGCCCAGGCCGGTGCGGTTCGCATTGATCAGGGTGCTTTCGCGCGAGCTCTTGTTGTAATAGGCGCGCACTTCGAATTCTTGCGTGTTGGACATGGCATTCAGGTAGCCGATGTCGAAGGCCTTGCGCTCGCCGCTCCAGAAGTCGGTCGGGCGTGTGTTCTGGAATGGGTCGGCCTTGTATTGCGCGGCGGTCAGGCCGCCCGGCGTGCGCGACGTCACGTCGTAGTAGGACAGCTTGGCGTACACCTCGGCGGTCGGGCTCAGGTCGTAGCGGAATTTCAGGGCGAAGTCGTTGACCTTTTCATCGCTGCCCACGCGCCAGTCGCTGCCGCGGATGCCCGAATACAGCACCGCCAGTCCCAGGCCGCTGTCGAGCTGGGTGCCGGCAAAGACGCTGGCCTGCGTGTTGTGGCCCACTTCGCTGTACGAGTTATAGCGCACGGTGGCGTCGCCCGTGATGCCTGGCGTGGTGGGCACGCGGCGCGTCTTGAAGTTGATGATGCCGCCCACGTTTTGCGGGCCGAAGCGCACGGCGCCGCCGCCGCGCACCACGTCGACCGTCTCGACATTGGCCAGGCTGACGGGCGCGAACGACAGTTGCGGCTGGCCATATGGCGCCACCGACATCGGGATGCCGTCCAGCAAGACCGTGCTGCGTGGCGAATAGCGTCCGGCCAGGCCGCGCACGCCGATATTCAGGGAGATGGCGCTGCCGGCGCTGCCCGAGTTGTCACTGATCTGCACCCCGGGAATGCGGCGCATCACGTCGCTGAGGCTGGTTGCGCCCGAGTTCTCGATGTCGTCTTTTTGCACCACGGTGCGGGCGCCCGCGAAATTCTTCGTGCTGGCGGCCATGCTGGTGCCCAGCAGGTTGCTGCTGACCTGGATCGATTCCAGGATAGGGCCGGCGTTATCGGCGGTATTGGCTTGCTGTGCCTGCGCGGCGATGGGCGCGTTCAGGCAAGCGAGGGCGATGGCCAGCGCGCACGGGCGCAGCGAAAAGGGCAGTGTGGAAAATGTGGCGGCCATGCATGGATCTCCGTAGTGACAATGTTTGCGCGGGCAATCGGGCGGCGCGACAACATCGTGGCGTGGACATCCGGCGCAAGGGGATAGGAATGATAATGATTCTCATTTTATCCGTCAATTGCGAATGTTGCGTAGTGGCTATATGCCTGCCTGTGTGATGGGGAAGTGTTGTTGGCGCGGTACGGTGGGCGGTTTGGATTGCCGCTTGGCACCATTGCTCGGGTGCGGAGGCATTGCGGGCGCTTCTTGTATACTCCCGCTTTTGCAGCCGTCAGACGTGAACGTACAATGAGCCAGACAACTGAAACGACACCAGGCATTTCCTCCGTGGAGCGCCGCCAGGGCGACCAGCCGGCAAGTGCTGCGCGCAAATTGAATCTGCTGGTGGTCGACGATAACCAGGAAGTGGGCGAATCGCTGGCCATGCTGCTCGAAGCGCTGGGCCACCACGCCGTGGTGGTGCGCAACTGGCAGATGGCCGTCGAGCAAGTCAAGCTGTGCGTGCCCGACGCCGTCTACCTCGACATCGAAATGCCCGGCATCAGCGGCATCGAAATCGGCCGCCGCCTGCACCACAATCCCGAAACGGCCAACGCCGTGCTGATCGCCGTCACCGGCCACAGCCTGCCCATGTACATGGACGACGCGCTGGCCGTCGGCTTCCGCCACTTCCTCGTCAAACCCGTGCGCCTGGAAGACCTGGCGACGACGGTGCAGTCGGTGCTGGCGGGGTAGTCACCTGTCCTACGGCCGGCTCAGCGACCACTGCTGGTTGTTCGCATTGGTCAAGTTCCACTGGATGATCTGCGCGTTTTCCGCCGTGCTCAGATTCAATACGTCCAAGGTCAGGTTGCTGTAGCGGTTGCTGATCGTCTGGTAGCCGGCAGCGGGGCTGGCGAAGCGCCATTGCTGGCCCAGTCCGCCCCAGTAGCTCCATTGCGCGATATTCGTGCCGGCCGTGGTCGAGTTGTTGTAGTCGTCCAGACCCAGCAGGCTGTTCGCATTGATCAGGCTATAGTAGCCATCGCCGTGTCCCACCACATACCATTGCTGGTGTTTTGCCCCCGTATACGTTTGCTGCTGCACCAGTGCGCCATTCGCCGTACCGGCGCCCGCCACGGCCAGCGCCTTGCCGCTCAGGCGCGAGCGCAGCACCGTGGGCCCATCCGAGATGCCGCCGCAGCTGGCGATGGAGAAATTGCGCGTCAGGCTGGGCCAGCCGCCCTCATACGTCATCTTTAGAATATCGAGCTTGGCCGCGCCATTGTCATTGACGTCGTAGTAGTGGATCGAGGTGTAGTTGCAGCCATCCTGCTTGAGTACGCCAATATGGCCCGGGCCCTTGTACTTGCCGTCGAGGTTAGGCAGCACCGTGCGCGTGCCGCTGTACGGCCCTGTCACGCTGCTGGCGCGCTGCACTTCCACGTAATACGTACTGGCGGCGCCCTGGCAGCATTTGCCGCGGTTGACGAACAGATAGTAATACTCGCCGTCGCGCGTGATGTAAGGCGCTTCGATATCCTTGCCGCCGCCACCGAGGACGGTCGTCACGTTGCCGCTCGTCTTGCCCGTGGCCTGGTTGATTTCCGTCACGCCGATGCCGCCGAAAAACGAGCCATACGACATGTAGACCTTGCCGTCATAATCGCGGAACAGGGCCGGGTCGATGGCATTGATTTCCGCGCCGCCTCCATACGATTGCACGACGATGCCCAGGTCCGTCCAGCTCGGGTTTTTCAGCGAGGCGGAACGGGCCACGCCGATGGCCGACACGGACGTGCCGAAGGTGGAGACCGAGTAATACAGATAATAGTAGCCGTTCATGTGGATCACGTCGGGCGCCCAGTATGAGCCGCTGAAATTGGGGATTTTGTTGGCGATCCAGGCAGGCGGCGTGCTGAACACGGGCGCGGGGCCGGCTGACCATTTCAGCAGGTCCGTCGAGGTGGAATACCAGATGCCGTCGCCCGTCGTGAAATTGAAATACGTGTCGCCGTCGCGCGTGAGGGTGCCGGGGTCGTGCGCGTTGGGCACGCCCGTCAGGTTGACCGCTTGCACCGCATGGGCGCAGAACATCAGGCACAGTGCTGCCAGGATTTGCTTCATCGTTGTCTCCGTACTGTTTTTATGGGGCGGTCCAGGCCGCACCCCAGAGTAGGGCGATGGTCAAATTTGCACTAATGAATTTTTTACAGGAAGCGATACCGGGGCCGGTATCTGAGGAGAGATAAAACGGGCGCCGGAATAGAAAAAGCCCGATTCGAAAACCGGGCTCTTCTTTATTCTGTGGGGTGGCTGATGGGGCTCGAACCCACGACAACAGGAATCACAATCCTGGACTCTACCAACTGAGCTACAGCCACCACTGTCTTACTTACCTGTTTAGCTGTTTTGCTGAACAGGTGCCGAATTATACAAAGAACTCGGCAAAGTGGCAAATCTAAATGCAGTCTTTTTTAAAGAATCGAAAGATTGCATGAAAACGCCTGTTTTCCCTCATACGGACAGGTGTTCGACGGGCGGGTGCAAGTCCAGCAAACCGGCGAAGGCTTGCGCCAGGGCTTCGACCTTGGCCGTCGTGTAGCCCTGCAGTTGCGGTGCGTCGTTGCCGCTGCGGCGCAGGCTGGCAGCGTCGAGCAAGCGGGCCAGCTGGCGCGCCACGGCTTCTCCGGTATCGACGAGGGTGATCTTTTCCTGCGTATGCGCGCGTACCGTGCGTTCGATGGCGTCCTGCACGAAAGGGTAGTGGGTGCAGCCGAGCACGAGGGTATCGACGCCTTGCGCCAGCAGGGGCGCGATATAGCGGTCGAGCATGGCGCTGGTGGCGTCGAGCGGGTCGCTGCCCATCGCGGACTGTTCGATGCGTTCGACCAGGCCGACGCAGGGCTGCAAGATGAACGTGGCGCCCGTCGCGTTGCTCACCTGTTCGCGCAAGGCCAGCAGCTTGTCGCCGCGCAAGGTGCGCTCGGTGGCCAGCACGCCGATCTTGCCGTTGCGGCTGATGGCGGCCGCCGGTTTCAGGCCAGGTTCGACGCCGACGATGGGCAGGTCCGGGTAGCGCGCGCGCAGCGCCTTGATGGCGGCGATCGTGGCCGTGTTGCACGCCACCACCAGTGCCTTGGCGCCTTGCTGCAGCAGATAACCGGCCACTGCCAGTGAACGGTCGATCACTTGCTGTTCCGTCTTGTCGCCATACGGCGCATGGCCGGAATCGGCAAAGTAAATCAGGTCTTCCTGCGGCAGCTGCGCGCGGATATGGCGCAGCACCGACAGGCCGCCCACGCCGGAGTCAAAAATGCCGATAGGCAGCTTGACTGCTGGGGTCAGACCTGCCGGGTCTGACCCCAGATTTGCGCTATTACTTAAGGTAAAAGTCATATTAAGCCGAGGCCGATGAAAATAAAAAAACGCCGCGCTGATTGCCGCGCGGCGTTAATGGTAGAGCTTGTTTAAACAACCGTCACGGGAATCTTGCTCACGCTATTGAGTTGCTCGATCTTCGCCTGCCATTCCTTCGGACCCGTGTTGTGCACCGACGTGCCCTTCGAGTCCACGGCCACCGTGACCGGCATGTCGACGACGTCGAATTCGTAGATCGCTTCCATGCCCATGTCGGCAAAGCCCAGCACCTTGGCGTGCTTGATGGCTTTCGACACCAGATAGGCGGCGCCGCCCACGGCCATCAAATAGGCCGACTGGTGCTTCTGGATCGATTCGATGGCGACCGGGCCACGTTCGGCCTTGCCGATCATGGCGATCAGCCCCGTTTTTTCCAGCATCATGTCGGTGAATTTGTCCATGCGCGTGGCGGTCGTCGGACCGGCCGGGCCGACGGCTTCGTCGCGCACCGGGTCGACCGGGCCGACGTAGTAGATCACGCGGTTCTTGAAGTCGACCGGCAATTCTTCGCCCTTGGCCAGCATGTCCTGGATGCGCTTGTGCGCGGCGTCGCGGCCCGTCAGCATCTTGCCGTTCAGCAGCAAGGTCTGGCCCGGCGTCCACGAAGCGACTTCTTCTTTCGTCAGGGTGTTCAGGTCGACGCGCTTGGACTTTTCCGTGTCCGGCGTCCAGTGCACTTCCGGCCACGACGACAGCGATGGCGGTTCCATGTAGGCGGGGCCCGAGCCGTCCAGCACGAAGTGGCCGTGGCGCGTGGCGGCGCAGTTCGGGATCATGGCGACGGGCTTCGACGCGGCGTGCGTCGGGTGCATCATGATTTTCACGTCAAGCACGGTCGTCAGGCCGCCCAGGCCTTGCGCGCCGATGCCCAGCGAGTTGATCTTGTCGCACAGCTCGATACGCAGTTCTTCCAGCTTGTTCTGTGGGCCGCGTTGTTTCAGCTCAAACATGTCGATGTCTTCCATCAACACTTCTTTTGCCATCAGCATGGCTTTTTCGGCCGTGCCGCCGATGCCGATGCCCAGCATGCCTGGCGGGCACCAGCCGGCGCCCATGGTGGGCACGGTCTTCATGACCCAGTCGACTAGCGAGTCGGACGGGTTCATCATGATCATCTTCGATTTGTTTTCCGAACCGCCGCCCTTGGCAGCCACTTTCACGTCGACGGTATTGCCTTCGACCAATTCCATGTGCACGACGGCTGGCGTGTTGTCCTTGGTGTTCTTGCGGTCGAAATGCGGGTCGGCCACGATGGAGGCGCGCAGCTTGTTGTCGTCGAAGTTGTACGCGCGGCGCACGCCTTCGTTGACGGCGTCGGTGACGGTGCCGGAGAAGCCTTCGAAGCGCACGCCCATGCCGATTTTCAGGAAGACGTTGACGATACCCGTGTCCTGGCAGATAGGACGCTTGCCTTCCGCGCACATGCGCGAGTTGGTCAGGATTTGCGCGATCGCATCTTTTGCCGCCGGGCTTTGCTCGGCCGCGTAGGCGCGCGCCAGGTGCTCGATGTAATCAGCAGGGTGGTAGTAGCTAATGTACTGCAACGCTGCGGCGACGGATTCGATCAGGTCTTCTTGCTTTATGACAGTCATGGTGTTCTCGCGGTGGATAAGAAGGGTAGGACTCTTTGCTGAAAGCCCATGGCCGCCGCTGGCAGCCATGGGCTTCGGGTTTAGTGCGGTCGTGCCTGGTTCTGCGTCACCGTCATGATGCGGTCGGTGTACGCGATCGCCATGGCGGACAAAATGAAGACCATGTGGATCACCGTTTGCGCGATGACCACATTCGGTTCCTTGGCGTACGCGGTGGCGTTGATGAAGGTCTTCAGCAGGTGGATGGACGAGATGCCGATGATGGCCATCGCCAATTTCGTCTTTAGCACGGAAGCATTTACGTGCGACAACCATTCCGGCTGGTCTGGGTGGTCATCGAGGTGCATGCGCGAAACGAAGGTTTCGTAGCCGCCGATAATGACCATGATCAGCAGGTTCGAAATCATCACCACGTCGATCAGGCCTAATACCACCAGCATGATGGTCGCTTCGTTCAGCTTCACGGGAGGCGGCACGCCAGGCACGGTCACGGCGCTGATGACGTGCTGCAGGGCCGCATCATTGCCGAACACGGCGCCGATCAGGTCGGACAATTCCACCCAGAAATGAAATACATACACGCATTGTGCGAGGATCAGGCCCAGGTACAGTGGCAACTGCAGCCAGCGCGACATGAAGATGAAGGCGGACAGCGGATGCAGCTTGGTATGCTTGGTAGTCGGTGGTAGGTGGTCGATCATGTGGGGTTTCCTGGGGGAGTAAATACCAATTTTTGGCATGCCCGACATTTTACACTTGCTGTTGATTACTGCGCATGGCCTTGCTTCTGATTATTAGGTTTGATGAAACACAAAGTGGTATTGAACCTTCGGTGCACCGCGCATTTTCCCAGCGAAAATACTGTACGGCGTCCCCTTGACTCCTATTGCTGAAGGCGCTTATGGTTAGCCTTGATAGGGGTAAACGCTGCATAAACGCGACATGTAAGGCGTCCGTAAGACATGGGGCCTATCGTGTTAGCAAACAATTACTACACTGGAGACAAGCATGAGCGCTACAGAGAACCAAGGGCAGGGCACACAGCAGCAGGGACCAGAAGAGTCACGCGTATTTGACCCGTCGACAGCATTTGCCGCACAGGCAACGATTTCCGGCATGGACGCTTACCGCGCCATGGTGGCCGAGGCCGAACGCGACTACGAAGGCTTCTGGGCCAAACTGGCGCGCGAGAACCTGAGCTGGAAAAAGCCGTTCACCCGCACCCTGAACGAAGACAACGCCCCATTCTACAAATGGTTCGAAGACGGCCAGTTGAACGTGTCGTACAACTGCCTGGACCGCAACATCGAAAATGGCCTGGGCGACAAGACGGCCATCATCTTCGAAGCGGACGACGGCACCGTCACCAAAGCAAGCTATAAAGAACTGCACGAAAAAGTCTGCAAGTTCGCCAACGGCCTGAAATCCAAGGGTATCGCCAAGGGCGACCGCGTCATCATCTATATGTCGATGTCCGTCGAAGGCGTGGCCGCCATGCAAGCGTGCGCGCGCATCGGCGCCACCCACTCCGTCGTCTTCGGCGGCTTCTCGGCCAAGTCCTTGCAGGAACGCATCATCGACGCGGGTGCCGTGGCCGTCATCACGGGCGATGAGCAATTGCGCGGCGGCAAGAAGCTGCCATTGAAATCCATCGTCGACGAAGCGCTGGCGCTGGGCGGCTGCGAGTCCGTGAAAAACGTCATCGTGTATAAACGCACGGGCAGCGACCTGCCGATGGTGGCCGGCCGCGACACGTGGTTGCACGAGCTGATCGAAGGCCAGAGCGCGCAATGCGAACCGGAATGGGTCGATGCCGAGCATCCATTGTTTATTCTCTACACGTCGGGTTCCACCGGCACGCCGAAGGGCGTGCAGCACTCGAGCGGCGGCTACCTGCTGTGGGCCGCGCTGACGATGAAGTGGAGTTTCGACATCAAGCCCGACGACGTGTTCTGGTGCACGGCCGACATCGGCTGGGTGACGGGCCACAGCTACATCGCGTATGGCCCGATGGCCGTGGGCGCCACGCAAGTGGTGTTCGAAGGCATCCCGACCTACCCGAACGCGGGCCGTTTCTGGGAAACCATCAAGAAGCACAACGTCAGCATTTTCTACACAGCCCCCACGGCCATCCGTTCGCTGATCAAGGCGGCTGACGTGGACCCGAAAGTCCACCCAAGCAACTACGACCTGACGAGCTTGCGCCTGCTGGGCACGGTCGGCGAGCCGATCAATCCGGAAGCGTGGATGTGGTACTACAAAAACATCGGCGGCGAGAAATGCCCGATTGTCGATACTTTCTGGCAAACGGAAACGGGCGGCCACATGATCACCCCGTTGCCGGGTGCGACGCCGATGGTCCCCGGTTCCTGCACCCTGCCATTGCCGGGCATCATGGCCGCCATCGTCGACGAAGCGGGCCAGGACGTGCCGAACGGCCAGGGCGGCATCTTGGTGGTGAAGCGCCCATGGCCATCGATGATCCGCACGATCTGGAACAATCCCGAGCGTTTCAAGTCCAGCTATTTCCCGGAAGAGCTGGGCGGCAAGATGTACCTGGCAGGCGACGGCGCCATCCGCAACAAGGACACGGGCTACTTCACGATCACGGGCCGCATCGATGACGTCCTGAACGTGTCGGGCCACCGCATGGGCACGATGGAAATCGAATCGGCCTTGGTCGCCAACCCGCTGGTGGCCGAGGCGGCCGTGGTGGGCCGTCCGGACGACACGACCGGCGAATCGATCTGCGCTTTCGTGGTGCTCAAGCAAGCGCGTCCGACGGGCGAGGAAGCGAAGAAGCTGGCCCTGGAGCTGCGCAACTGGGTCGGCAAGGAAATCGGCCCGATTGCGAAACCGAAGGAAATCCGTTTCGGCGACAACCTGCCAAAAACCCGCTCCGGCAAAATCATGCGCCGCCTGCTGCGCGTGTTGGCCAAGGGCGAGACGATTACGCAGGATGTGTCGACCCTGGAGAATCCGGCGATTCTGGATCAGCTGAAGGAAGCGTCCTGATGTTGCTTGGGTAGCCAAAACCCAAACCAACATCCGGGGTCGGACCCGCCGGGTCCGACCCCAGCCTTTACTTGGTTACTGTAGATGCGCTACTTTTACCCCACGGTAAATAACTTTGGCAGTCCGTAGATTCTTTGCTATAATCTGCGGCTTCGCGACAAGCGAGAAATAGTACGCAATGTAAGTAAGACACATTGCCTGCAGGAGAGGTGGATGAGTGGTTGAAGTCGCACGCCTGGAAAGCGTGTATAGGTTCATAGCCTATCGGGGGTTCGAATCCCCCTCTCTCCGCCACGGATAGTAATTAAGTAAGATCAGGACGTCTCAGGAAGTCCCTCAAAAACCGCTTAGAGCCTTGATTCTAAGCGGTTTTTCGTTTTTCGGCGTCTCAGGTCGTGTCAGCCCATTTCAATGCATCGCGCTTTTTTTAGGGTAGGTGATGTGGAATCGGCGGCATACCCTTGATCGTCTACTCTTTTAATTTGCACCATCTTGTCTATAGTGTTCTTTCAACACGTTGACGTGGAGGTGCATCATGCCCAAGATCATTGCTCCGCTGACTGACGTTCGTATCAGGAACGCCAAGCCACGCGAGAAATTGTACAAACTGTTTGATGGCGACGGCTTGTACATCGAGGTGACACCAAGCGGTTCGCGCATCTGGCGCTTCAAGTTCCGACAGGCCAACGGCAAGGACAACCTGCTGACCTTCGGCCCATATCCGGAAATCACGCTACAGCTTGCTCGCGAAAAGCGCCTGGAGACCCGCCGCCTGATGCTGCAAGGAATCGATCCCGGCAAGCACCGCGATGACGCCAAGCGGCGATTAAAGGAGCGCGCCGCTAACACATTTGAAAAGATTGCCCGCGAGTGGCACGCCAACAAGGTGCCGACCTGGAGCGAGCGCACCGCCAAGAACGTCCTGCAACGGCTGGAGGCAGATATCTTCCCTGCCATTGGCCGCAGGCCCATCGATGAACTCAAGCACCTCGATGTAATCGCTGCACTGCGCAAGATCGAGGAGCGTGGCGCAAGCGAAATCGCCCATCGCCAGAAAGCGGTATGTGCGTCAATTTTCAGCTACGCGATTCAATGCGGATTCACAGAGAGTAATCTGGTCACCGATATGAAGGATGTGTTGAAGACCGTCCGCGCCGGACACTTCGCCGCCATCAATGCCGACGAACTGCCGCAGTTTCTCACCATTCTGGACCGCAACGAAGCACGCATGTTCGCGCCGACCCGCATTGCGCTGCGTCTGATGCTGCTGTGCTTTGTGCGCACCAGCGAGTTGATCGAGACGCCCTGGAGTGAAATCGACCTGGAGCGCGGCGAGTGGATCATTCCATGGCAGCGCATGAAGCGCGGCAAGCTGACCGTCAATCCGGATATGACCAACCATCACGTTTGCCTGTCGCGCCAGGCGCTGGAGCTGTTGCGTGAACTGCATGCGATCACGGGCCGCAGCAAGTATCTGTTCCCGAATCAACGCGACCACGAAAAGCCGATCAGCAATAACACGATACTGGTGGCGCTTGGACGCATGGGATACAAGGGCAAGATGACCGGCCATGGCTTCCGGGCGCTGGCCATGAGCACCATCAAGGAGCGCCTGGGTTACCGGCATGAAGTCGTGGACCGGCAACTCGCACATGCACCGAAGGACAAGGTGGCCAGCGCCTATGACCGCGCCCAGTTCCTGGCAGAGCGGCGCCGGATGATGCAGGATTGGGCCGACTACATCGATGCCGTCAGCGGCAAGGGAGCGCCGCCGCAGGCGCCCAGATTAACGCTGGTCAGCGGTGAATTCAGCCGGGATGGCGGAACAGGAGGGCACCATGTCTAAGTATGTACTGCGCCTCACGGATGCGCTTATCAAGCAAGCGCCCCCCAAGGAAAAATTGCATAAACTAGCAATTTGAGCCTTTGTCCGGGCTGCAACGCTACCGGTCAATGCCAGTAACACCAGCCCAGTCCGCGCCGGTCGCAAATCTGTGTACTACGAAAAGCGCACTTGACGAAACGAACCGCTTGCAAACGTCGATATCAGGCATAGAATGAAGCTCTCTTATGTGGGAATCGCTCCCACGAGGGCATGCTTCGAGCATGTCCCTATGCTTAGCGGCATAGGCGTTGCGGTCGTTACCCGCCACCATGATACATAGCAGTTTCTGCTAGATATATCGCCGGGCCATGCAGAAGCATGCACATCTCGGCACGATAAAGCGCTGCCTTCAGCGTCTTCATATCCCACAATCCGCAAGACGGATTGCCTGGATGATTGCGCCCGGTGGGCGCTTCTTCAAACAGGAGCAAGACTCCTGCCCCGATTGGTTCGCATACCCCGCGAGGTAGCGCACCCTATGAAGCACAGCATGGCTTTGCCGCAAGCCGCACCGTTAGCAGAAATGCCAGCGATGCGATGCCATCGCGGCTGCCGCCAGCGCGTGTGCTTCAGAATCGCCAGTATCGTCACCGTGAGTGCGATGCTGGCATGTATGCCGTCACATGCCATGGCTACGTGCGCGCGTCGTTACTGGCGGCGTGCTGCCAGTGACGACGCGTCGCCGACGGCACAGGCCCAGGCGGCAAGCGGCATTCCACCGCGTGATGATGTTCAGTGACGGGGCCAGGCGCCCCCATCGCAGGCAAGCCCTGCGATGTCCTTTGCCCGCTACGGGCTGATTAATAGAAGTTGATCCGTGCACGATGTGCACTCCATGGACCCTGGGTGATTGGTCCCCGCTGCGGCAGCTTCCTCCGGGAGCGCGCAGCGGTGCCACACGCGCATGCGGCGCGGGCAGGCAGTAACAGCAACCGCATACACGGGAGTGGTGTCCCGAGGCCCTTGATTCAACCTTTTCTGCTGAGGCAGTGAGGGTGGCCAGAAACACTTACCAGACAGGATTACACCACGCGGCATCGATGTGAAAAACAAAGATCGAAGGGATGACTTTGCCATGCGCGACTTGAACTACCAGCTCAAGCAACTGTGTCACCGCAACCGGGATGGCAGCTTTGCGACGCAGGCCGACCGTGAGCGCTTATTGAACCTGTGCGCCAACGACCTGGCGGACCGAGGCTTCCAGCAGATGAGCGTGGACAGTCTGAAGCCGAAGCATGTGGCGGCGCTGCTCGACAAGTGGAAGCAGGATGGCGTCAGTACCGGAACGATCAAGAATCGCATGAGCGCCTTGCGCTGGTGGGCCGAGAAGATCGGCAAGGAGAACGTCATTGCGCGCACCAACGGCGAATACGGCATCGCGGAGCGGGTGTTTGTCACCAATGTCTCGAGGGCGAAGGTGCTCGACGCCGACACGCTGGCCCGCGTGAATGATCCCTATACGCGCATGTCCTTGCAGCTGCAGGCGGCATTTGGTTTGCGGCGCGAGGAAAGCATCAAGATCAAGCCGGGATGGGCCGATGGCGGGAACATCCTGCGGCTGAAGGATAGCTGGACCAAGGGCGGCAAATACCGGGAGGTGCCGATTGCCACCATGCAGCAGCGCGCCGTGCTGGAAGCGGCCAAGGCGCTGGCGGGCAAAGGCAGCTTGATCCCGGCGCAGTTTCGGTATCGGGACCAGTTGAACCGTTTTCGTGCGCAGTGCGACAAGGCTGGCCTCCATGGCGTGCATGGGCTGCGCCATGAGTACGCGCAGCGGCGCTATGCCGAGTTGACGGGCCGACCTTGTCCAGCCAGTGGCGGGGCGACCTCCAGACAGCTGGATGCCTCACAAAAACTAGCAGATCAAGCTGCCCGGATGAAGATTTCGGTGGAGATGGGGCATGGACGTGAACAGGTCACGTCCATCTATTTGGGCAGATGACGGTCCACTTGTATCAGGCGGCAGCGCATGGAGCGGAAGATCTGTAAAGGGTGCAGCCCTGGCGCTGCCGGAACTATCGCGGAGAGTCGGCATGACTCTCTATTGTTTGCTGTTCATCAATCGAAGGAGAATCTTATGACCACGACTAGAAAATTCCTCCGCTTGCCTGCGGTAATCGAGGCCACCGGCTGGTCCCGCGCCACAATCTGGCGCAAGGTGAAGGCCGGCGTGTTGCCAGCGCCTATTCCCATCGGCCCCAAGTCTGTCGCCTGGGACGCGGCCGAAATTGCCGAATGGCAGCAGCGCTGTATAGATGCCAGCCGTGGAGTCGGCTGAAGGTTCCTTTTTGGTAATCCCAGTTTCATTGCCAATCAAGCTGGGGATTCAATGCGAGCGTAGTTCCCCAGTTATGATCGTGCTCGCCGTACTCCTCGTTATATTCATCATTATTTGCAAGTTGGTGAATTGATTTGATGAGTATGGCAACATCTCGCTGAACAACGGCGGGTAAGGTTTGCAAAGTGAGCGTAGTCCGCCTTAACTATAGGCATCAATAGCTAACTGTGCCAGAGAGGGTACCTATGAATTTACTGTTCTTGCTAGTGTACAATTAGCCGCTCTTTGAGGCCGGTATTCCGGCCTTTTCACTTTGTGTGTCGCTGCTAAACTGGCAACAGCACATGGACTTTTAAGTATTGCACCAATGGCAAATCAACTCACCCTCGACGCCCTCGAATCATGGCTGTGGGAATCCGCAAATATCCTGCGTGGTTCCATCGATTCATCAGATTTCAAGAACTATATCTTCGGCCTGCTGTTCCTGAAACGCTTCAACGACGTGTTCGACGAGCGGGTTACCCGGTTGATGCAGGACGATGGCCTGAACGGCAGGGAAGCCGAAGAAGAAGTCGAAGACAAGTGGGGGTACTTCCCGTTGCGTGCACGTTGGCCTGAGCTGATTGCCCGTACAGAGAACATCGGTGAGGCGCTGGACCAGGCCTTCGCCACCATCGAGGCCAACAACCCTGAACTGCAACATGTGCTCACCGCCACCCTGTACGGCGACAAGCGCGTGCTGTCCGATGCCACCTTGCAGCGCTTGTTGCGGCATTTTAACCAGTACAAGCTGGGTAATGCCGACTTGTATAAGGCCGACATGTTGGGCGACGCCTACGAGTATCTTATCAAGCAGTTCGCCGATGACGCTGGCAAGAAGGGCGGCGAGTTCTACACGCCTAAGGCTGTCGTGCAACTGGTGGTGGAACTTATCGATCCCCGTCCCGGCCATGCCGTGTACGACCCGACCTGCGGAAGTGGCGGTATGTTGGTTGAAAGCGCGCACCACATTTCCAACCTGCCGGACGGTACCATCATGGGCATGCCCAATGTGCTGCTGTTCGGTCAGGAGAAGAACCTCGGTACGTGGGCCATCGCCAAACTGAACCTTTACCTGCACAATATGCGAGCCGAGATTGAACGGGGCGACACGTTGGTGGAGCCCAAGCATCTCGACGGCGATTACCTGAGGACTTTTGACCGGGTGATTGCGAATCCACCGTTTTCCGCTAAGTCATGGTGGTCACCGCTGGAACTGGCCAATGAGGCAGAGCAGGAAAGTGGCAAGAAGGCCAAAGCGCCTAACTACAAGCAGGTGAATGACCCCTATGGTCGCTTTGTCTATGGCATCCCGCCCCGTGGGTATGCCGACCTCGCTTTTGCCCAGCATATGCTGGCAAGCTTGAAGGCTGACGGTCGCATGGGCATCATATTGCCGCACGGCGTGCTGTTCCGTAGCGGTGAAGAAGGCAAGATTCGTGATGGTCTGCTGTTCGGTACCGACGCCGCCAGCGGCAACCAGCCCGGCGACCTGATTGAAGCCATTGTCGGTTTGCCGTCGGCGCTGTTCTACAACACCGGCATCCCAGCCTGCGTGCTGATTCTAAACAAGCAGAAGCCAGTAGCCCTCAAGGATAAAGTCATCCTTATTGACGCCAGCCGCGACTACCTCGGAAGCAAGGCCCAGAACACCCTGCGCCCAGAAGATGTCAAGCATATCGTCAGCACGCACAAGGCGGCGTTCGACAGCCAGACCGAGGTAGAGAACTACTGTCGGGTGGTGATGGTGGATGAAATCCGTAGCAACGACGGGAACCTTAATATTGCCCGCTATATCGACAACGGCGAAATCGAAGAGACCGTGGATGTTGCCGCCACGTTAGCGCAACTGGCGGCGCTGGCAGAAGAGGAATCACAGATTGACGAGCGGCTAAATGGGTATCTGGCTGATTTGGGGTTGCTGGAGGTAAGGGAATGAGCGAGGTGGGTAAACGGGGATACAAGGAAACCGAAATCGGTTGGATTCCGTGCAACTGGTCATCTTCGCGGTTGGGAAATGAAGTTGAAGCAATCGTTGGTGGCGGGACACCTTCCAAAGATGTACCTGAATATTGGGGTGGAGAGATTCCTTGGGCGAGCGTAAAAGACTTTGTCGCCACGCGCTTAAGCAGAACTGAAGACTACATAACATCCAAAGCAATCAAAGAGAGTTCGACAAATTTGATTCCTGCTGGGACATTGATTACGCCTACACGGATGGCACTTGGTCGGGTTGCCTTCTTTGACTGTGACGTGGCTATCAACCAAGATTTGAAAGCCATTTTCCCGAAGAGTTCTTTGATAAAGGAGTTCCTGTTCTATTGGTTCCAGTCGAATGCAGAAAAAATCGAAGCCGCAGGAACGGGGTCTACGGTCAAGGGTATTCGCCTTGAGCTATTGCGCGAGTTTGGTTTTGCACTCCCGCCACTCTCGGAGCAAGGGGAAATCGTTGCCATCCTCAGGGCTGTGGACGACAAGCTGGACGTGATCGCTCGCCAGATTGACGCCACCCAGACCCTTAAGCAGGGCCTGATGCAGTCTCTATTCAGCCGTGGCGTGGGTACTCAAGATGCTGCTGGTCGCTGGGTGCCTCATACTGAGTTCGAGGATAGTGAGTTGGGTGCGATTCCGATTGGGTGGGAAGTGCGTAGTCTCGAAAGTGTCGCGGATGTTGAGCGTGGAAAGTTTTCGGCGCGCCCTCGCAATGACCCTAAATATTTTGATGGTGGCGACATCCCATTCGTTCAGACCGGTGACATAGCATCTGCTACTCGGTACTTGGAACGCGCTTCACAGTTCCTGAATGCCAATGGGCTTAGAGTGAGTAAGCAATTCCCGGTAGGTACAATTTTCATCACCATAGCAGCGAACATTGGTGACATAGCAATCGGGAAAATCCCTATGGCGTGTCCCGACAGCGTTGTTGGTATCGGGGCGAATGTGGATATCTGCAATAGCACGTGGCTCTATTACCTACTTGGAAATAATAAAGACTACTTTGATTCCCGTGCAACGCAGAATGCACAAAAGAACATTAATTTGCAGGTGCTAAGGCCTTTTGTGTTCCCAATGCCCACGATGTCAGAACAATGCCGTATCGCAGGCATTCTTACTGCACTTGACGATAAACTTGATGTGCTGACATCCAAGCAAAATCATCACCAAACTCTCAAACGCGGTCTGATGCAAAAGCTGCTGACCGGCGAGTGGCGCGTGACGCTGGGTGTGCACCATGAAATCGCTATTGCCGCCTGATTGGTTGGGCCAAGAAAACGCACAGAGAGGACGTATCCATGGGGGATGCAGAAAAAGTCGGGGTCGAAATTCCAGCAATTGAATCGCTGGTCAAACTGGGCTACACCCATCTTCCGGGCAACAAGGTCGAGGTCGAACATCGGCATCTCGCCCCGGTACTAGGCACTGTTCTGCGGCCCAGACTTCTAGCCCTGAACCCATGGTTGCAAACCGCTCCTGGCGGCGTCAATACGGCACTGATTGAGTTGCGTAAACTGGTGAGCGACGATCTGCTGTCCGCGAATAGGCTGTTCTGGGGGCAGGCTGTGCATCGCTCTGACATTCAGGTGAAGGACGCGGAGGGCAAGCAGCGCAGCGTGCGCTTCTTCGACGCGACGTCAGCCGCAAGCAACGACTTCCACGTGGTTGATCAGTACGTTGGCAAGAATGCTGACGGCGACTTCTTCCGCCCTGATCTGTTGTTGTTCATCAACGGCCTGCCGCTGGCCATCATCGAATGCAAAGCGAGCCACTATCGACTGGATGAGGCGCTGTCTCAACTGGACGAATATCAAGCTAGCTTTCCGGCACAATTCGTATTCAACCAGCTCTGTGTTGGCCTCAACCGGCGTGAAGGCCAGTATGGTGCTATTCGAACAAAGCCTGCTTTCTTTGCCCGGTACCGCTTGGAGGGCGATGAACTAGCGTCCGTGACTAGTGTTCTGGGTTCCGACCCCAGCGAGCAAGACCAGTTGTTGTGGGCATTGTTTGAACCGACACGTTTTCTCGAACTGATTACCCACTTCGTAATGTTTGAAACCCGCGATGGTAAGACGGTGAAGAAGCTGCCACGTTATCAGCAATGGCGTGCAGTACGCAAAACCATAGCCGGGCTGACGGCAACCAACCCCATGGGTGGTGTGGTGTGGCACACGCAAGGCAGCGGCAAATCGCTGACCATGGCGCTGCTGGCGCGGATGCTGCGGGCCGATAGCACTGGTCTGAATAATCCGACACTGCTGGTGCTCACCGACCGAAAAGATCTTGATAAGCAAATCTTCGATACCTTCCACGCCGTGGGCATCAAGGCCATTCAGGCAGTCTCGGTCGATGGGTTGGTTAAGTTACTGGGTAACGATTACGGCAGCGTGTTCACCAGCACCGTTCAAAAGTTTCAAGAGAATGAGCAGCCCGGCGTTGCCGCTGACGCCGCCCCAGATGAGGAAGACGACACCCTGCAGGCGACCCGGCATAGACGGGTGCGTGAAGGGAAGGACTTTTTCATGGTGGCAGAGCGCAATCTCCATGTCGGCCTGTCTGATGCCGATGGTGCGATGCGGGACGCGAAGTGGGAAGAAGTTAGTAGGGAGCGTGTCAATTTTCAAGTGCTAAGTGCCAAGCCCAACTTCTACGTGCTGGTCGATGAAGCGCACCGCAGCCAATATGACTTCTTGGCAGCATTCATGCGTGCCAGTCTGCCTCACGCCAAGTTCATCGCCTTCACCGGCACACCACTGCTGAGCGATGACAAGCACACGCTGGCAGAATTTGGCGGCATTGCTTACATCGACGAGTACCGACTGCATGAAGCGGTTGCGGACGGTGCGACTCTCCCCATCAAGTACCAAGACGCCTGGGTGGAACTCGCCCCTAACGCCAAGCTTGACCAAGCTTTCAAAGATCAGTTCTCCAAGGAGAATGAAGCCAGGCAGCAGGTACTGAAAAAGGAACTGCTGGGGAGATGGCGACAGGCTGGCGACCGTATGGAGCAGGTGGCCACGCATCTGGCTGAGCACTTCGTCTCTAACGTGCAGGCCAAAGGCCTGAAGGCCATGCTGGTGTGTGACGGTCGCGACATGGCAGTGCGCTACAAGGACTTGCTTGATGAGTTGATGAAGGAACGCAAAGCCCATGGCCTGCCAACCTTCGAGAGCCGGGTGGTGATCTCGCTCGCCAGCGTTACGGCATCGCGCACAGGCTTGTCGGTACAGGAAGACGCTGCCGAATACAATCTTGGCCCAGAGCAGATTCAGACCATCGAAGAGCGCATCAAGGGCGAACTGAAGGCTGGCAAACAGCCTGTCGCACTACCGGCAGAGCAGGTGGCAAACTTTGTCAGCAAGCTTTTTCCTCTGCCGTATGGCGATGAAGCCAAGGGGCGCGATGGTCAGCAGCATGCCAATAATGTAGGTCTCATCATCGTGTCGGACATGCTGCTAACGGGCTGGGACGCGCCGATTGTCGGTACCATGTATCTCGACAAGCCACTGAAGGAACACACGCTATTGCAGGCAATTGCACGGGTCAACCGTACCATGGCTGGCAAGAATGCTGGTTATATTGTCGATTACCATGGCGTGGTGGAACATCTCGACCACGCCCTGAAGATTTACGGTGGTGACGTACAAGCGCCCCAGGTCTGGGATGGCGTCGAAAGCGAACTGCCCAAGCTGCAAGCGACACTCGACCGTATCCTCAAACTGCTGCCGAAGAAGCATGACCCGGTCAGTCAGCGTGAGGATTACAAGGATGATGCCGAGCGTTTTCTTGACCCGACCAGCAGATTGGATGCGGTGGAGGACTTCCTTGAGTTGGCCAAGCAGTTCAACCGGAGCATCGACATCATCCTGCCCGATGTGCGTGGCGTGCCCTTCAAGCCGTATTTCACACTGTTTGCAGAAATCCGTCTGATGTTGCGTGACAAGCTGCCCGGCAATACCTATCGGGAGCGTATTACCAAACTGGAATCGCTGCTGTTGCAGCAATTGCTGGACGAGTACATCTCCGCCAGTCCGGCCAGGAGCCTGTTGGGTAAAGAAGTCTCGATTCTCGATGCAAGCGACATGGCCAGGCTGAAGAAGTTGGCGAGTCCGGGAAGTCAGGCGCTGGTCATGAAGAATCAGTTGAAGCACACCATTGCCACCGGAAGAGACAAAGATCCTGCCTTCTTTGATAAGTTGGCGGAGGAACTGGAAAAGCTGTTGGCTGAGGAAGCGGCGGGTCGCATTAGTCAGGCTCAGTTCCTGGAACAGCTCGACCTTTTTGGGCAGCGCATCAGAGACAAAGACAATACGGGCTTTGACCATCCGGCCCACTCGGCGGTGTATCATTATCTGGCGGCATTGCTGACAGAGGGGGCTGCAAGGGAGGCGACGAGCAAGCTGTTTCAGGATGTCGGCTTGAGTAGTGCGATGGCGGCCGCAAACTGGAAGAAGATGCATGACCTGCATCCAGAAATCCGCGACCTGCTGCGCAAGTTGCTGATGCCGTTGGCGGGTTGGGAGCGATCGGCAGCGCGTGACCATGCGAGCCGCATTTTGGATATTCTGCTGAAGAACTGACTATGCCCCGCTTGCAATACGGTCAAACCACCATCGACTGGCTTTTTCAGCCAGACGCCAGTTTGAAGCGGCACTATGTGACCGTGGAGCGGGGGCGTCCGGTGCTGTTGCGCGGGCCGGTAGTGGGGCAGCTGGAGCAGCAAGCATTGGTGCGTAATCGGGCGCGCTGGATACGAGACAGATTGGTGATGGTGAATATGCCGCAGGCCAGTGATGACATCGTCACGGGAAGCCGTTTGCGTTACTGTGGCCGCACGTACTTTACCGAGGTACGGCATGCTCCGGGGTTGCTCAAACCACGCTTGACTTTTACTGCAGCGCGCTTCGTTGTCGAGAACCCAACTGGTATCAGTATCGAACTTGTAACTTTGACGCCGGTATTGGAAGCGTTCTACCGCGACAGGGCACATGAAAAGTTGCTGGTGCGGGTTCGACATTGGGAGCGGAAAACCGAATTGAAGGCCAGGGGCGCTCGTGTGCGCCATTTCCAGAGCCGCTGGGCCAGTTGCAATCCTCAAAATGTATTGGAGTTTCACCCAAGGGTGATGGAACTACCTGCCAGCGTGCAGGACTATGTGATTCTGCACGAACTTTGTCATACCATAGAGAAGAATCACACTAGAGTATTTTGGGCCTTGGTAGCACGACACATGCCCGATTGGCAGCGGCAGCACGACATCTTAGAACAGGCTGTATTTGGTGGGGCAGTTTGAGGGGGAAAGAACCACCATAAATTACTATTGTTTCCCTATTCTCAATAGAATGCGCTCGGAATTGCACTACCCAAGTAGGTGGCTACATTGCGTTATCTACGCTGCCATGGCGAGAGTTTAGACCTTTCACTGGTTTTTACACTATCGGACATGGTGAAAATCTCTCATCAGATGCGGAAATTGGATGATCGAGTGTCCGAGTAGAGCGCAAAAAACTCCCAACCCGGCTGTTTTATGTTCTATAAGTTATGAGTATTAAATATTCTACGCGAGGGGTAGATATGGGGGTATGGACATCTTTATTCTCCTTGAAAAAGAAGAGTTTATCGGTAAAAGCGGGCAGGATATGAATCCCCCTCTCGAAAAAACATAAAGCTACCCTCGGGTAGCTTTTTTTTCATCTGTACGTGGAGAGAAGCACTTCGTTCCGCTGGCGCAGGGCGATGCTCTGCGAATTCTCTGCTTCACCTTGCGCGCTCTGCGCGGGAGATTCGAAGGATCAGGCCTACCGGCCCTTTCCGAATCGACCAACTGCTACCGCTGCGCGGCAGCCTCGCGCGCCTGTGGCGCGCGTTCGTGGTTCTAATCAGCTTTGTGAGTGAGCATGTTTTTACGGCACCTAGCGCAACAGTTCGTGTCCAAATGGCGGACCTGACCCCGCGTCTATGTCGGCACACAGCTTTATGATTTCATACTAAAGCGGTCAACTTCTGCCACTGCAATCCGCGAAGCTGCCCTAACCAGCCAAAACCGCCGAAACAATCGAGCGGCGAAGCACGGTCTTCCCGGCATCGATGCCACGCTGTGAAAACGCCGGCGGCAACGCGACTTCATCCGCAGCAGTGTTGCCTGGCGAAGCCGTTTCCTTTACCAGCATGTTGGCGCTATTCTCGACCTCGAAGTACTCGTCCCAATGCACTGGAACTTGATGGGAGCGGCCATCTCCGCCTCTCACCGAGACGTAGTGGGTTCGCGCGATGCTGCGGAAGCCGCTGGCCGTTACCTGCACTTTCTGCGATCCGTCGGCCTCCTGTTGCATGGATGTCTTCAGGATACTTCGCGTGACGCACTCGGGATGCTTGAACATCGCCTCGCCGTGGTAATTGGCAATCGCTTCATGCTCCCAGAAACAGGGTTTGTGCGAATACGTGTCTTTATAGATGTCCGAGTGCGGTCGATGCTGTTGGTACAAGGGGATGGCAAGCAGCGGGGCGATCCCGAAGTAGAACGACTTGAAGAAATCGTTGTGATAGGCGTTGAAAAACATGCGCGCCTGGGCGAGTTCGTAGGCAAGAAATTTCTCCGGTGCGCCACTGATATCGGTAGCGCGCATGTGTCCCGATTCCAGGACGTTGATCATGCGGGTTTTTTCGAATACGAAGGTGTCGCCAAAACCTGTTTGACTATCCTTGAGCAGCTTGAGCATTTCCTGTTGCGCCAATGGCGTGAACAACAGCCGGAACTGGACTTCATGGTTGCGGTCCGTGGCATCGAACAAGGCGTCGAATTCGCGGTTGGCCATCACCGTAAAAGTATGCCCCTCGTCGACATCGCGGGACTTTTCTTCCAGCTTCTTGATGGCGCGATTCTTCCGCCATTTGTCGAGGAAGCCGTCTTCCAGGCCGGAGAGTTTTGACGGGTGGCGGCTGAACACGAGATCCGGCGCCGCTTCGTTGCCGTAGACGATAAACGTCTGATTTTCGTACTCGGGCATCGGACGCTCGATCGATGCCCGCAGAGTTTCGTGGCGGGTTCTGGTTTCCGATTTGCCTTGCGAATTGCGGTACTGTTCCGTCCAGCTGATAGCCAGCGAGCCATGGTATGTCTTGCTGCCCATCGAGTGTGACAAGGTGCGTGCAAGAATGAAAGGGTTGCCGTTCAGTACGCCGCTGTGCGAGAACTCGATCGAGTGGTTCTCACCAAGATTGCCATACCAGCCAAAGCTGTTGCGCAGCTCTTCCATGCGGCCGTTGCTGAAATACGGGTCGAATGCGATGCGAGGCACTGTTTGTTGCATCAGCTTCGCCACGATATCCCAGTCGTACAGGCGGTTCAGCGGCACCATCTGGCCCCAGGCCACGGCACGCTTTTCGTCGCAGGCTTCCTGCAGCCGCTTTAACTGTGCGTCGGAATCGTTGATGATGCGGTTGAGCGTATGAATCGCAGCGGCAAGCGCAATCGCCGGGACCATGAGCCATGGCCATGCGTGATAGGCGTAGATATAGAGTGCCGCCAGTAACGCGGCCACGATGCTGGCGCCGCGCAGGATACGCCACCATTTGTTGCTGGAACCGGCGCCCGCGGCCTGCTTTTCGAGCACGCGTAGTTCCTGCACCGTCGTGATGTTGGCGTTCTCGTCCACGCCGGACTGGCGCACGAGGTCTTCGAAAAAGTCCGACGTATTGCTGGCGTGAGCATTTTTGAAGTGGAAAGAATACTGCTCCAATGGTTCATGGACGTCGTTGATCAAAAGAAGACGCTCCGGGCGGCAGCCTTGGTTTCGGCGGAGGCAGTGAAAGGAATGCGGGTGGTATAACCTTGCCGCGCCGCAACGATCTGCTTGGTCGGCCAGGCAAAGACGTCTTGGTTCCACATGCCGACGGTATCGTTATACAGCGTGCGCGCGGCGGTCACTTCCTTTTGCAGATAACTGTTTTGGCGCATGGCGTCGGCGATGACGGCTTGTGCCTTCAGATCGGGATAGGCTTCGCACGCCAGGCTGATGCGGGAAAAAATCCCGTCGATTTTCTGGGATGCCTGATTGCGTTCGGCATCGGGGTTCTGTCCGCTCCGGTAAGCTGCTACCGACTTCATCACGTCCTTGTCGAGGTCGATCGCTTTTGCGACCAGGCCAACCACGTTGTTCAGGACGACGACGCGCTGTTCCAGGTAATTGTCGATCTGTGAAGCATCGGCCTGGATTTTCTGCTGCAGCTTGCGCAGATACGCCAGGGCGGAGATCTTCATGAACAGGAAGACCAGGCCTGGCAGTGCCCCCAGCACCAGGAGTGCCAAGCTGTACGTTTGCGGCAACGCACCGGTCAGCAGCGCCAAGCCTCCAATCAGCGGAAGGACGGTCCACAGGGCGATTTCAAATATGAGCGACCCGGTGCCGACTTGGACGGAAATCTGCTTGCTGATGACGTTGATGTCGCGCCCCTGCTCATTTATCGGGCCAGTTACTTCGTCCAAATCATTTGCCATGCTTGAAAATCCTTTGTATTGAGTGTTTCTTATTGAGCGACTCTCGCTCGGTTACAAAATATTTCGCTTTAGCTTTTTAAGTGCGGGAGCGAAATGTCGGTGTATTGTGTATATTTCCCAAAATCAATTTTTTTGTCATCATATCTTGAAGGATGAGACCCTATCAAGGGCGGTCAAGCCGATATTTCACATAAAGTTTCGGGGAAAATCCTCGATACTTTCCGGTGCGGCCAATTTCAGACAGCCGCTTGCATAAACCCGGCAGCAGCGAGGCGGGGCACTGGATAAGGCATACCCGCTTCCAGCCGGCCATGGCGTTCCAATCAACTCCTTCTGGGCCGGCAGGCAATCCCCGCCCTCCACCGTATCTTCGGCTGCTCCAGCCCAGACTTTGCGGAGAAATAAATGATCAAGAATTTTTTAGGGCTTTGCCATCGGCAAATAGAGGAAATGCAGGAAGCGGCTGCAATGCAGCGGTGAAGTAACACTGTCGAGCTGGATGAACGACAGTATTAATTAATTTTTACGAATTTAATGACAGGAATGGCAGCACGGCCGGGTAGAACGATATCGATTGCCGTTAGCATCGGCGCTATCGATTCGCGCTATGCCTATCAAGCATTAACATCCATCAGCAAGCGGGATTGCCGTTCGGTTAACGAAAAAAACCCGCCGAAGCGGGTTTTTCACTTTACAGCCAATCCAAAAGCTCAGAACTGGTTCATGGTGTTGTCTTTGCCAGCCGCCTTCAGCGCCGCTTCGCCGCTGAAGTAATCCTTGTGATCGTCGCCGATGTCCGAGCCGGACATGTTTTGATGTTTCACGCAGGCGATGCCCTGGCGGATTTCCTTGCGCTGCACGCCGGCCACGTAGCCCAGCATGCCCTGGTCGCCGAAGTATTCCTTGGCCAGGTTGTCCGTCGACAAGGCTGCCGTGTGGTAGGTCGGCAGGGTGATCAGGTGGTGGAAGATGCCGGCTTCGCGGGCCGAGTCGGCCTGGAAGGTGCGGATCTTCTCGTCGGCGGCGATCGCCAGTTCCGTCTGGTCGTATTCCACGCTCATCAGCTGGGCACGGTCGTAGGCGGACACGTCCTTGCCTGCCGCTTTCATGCCGTCGAAGATCTGCTGGCGGAAGTTCAGGGTCCAGTTGAACGACGGGCTGTTGTTGTACACCAGCTTGGCGTTCGGGATGACCTTGCGGATTTCGCTGACCATGCCGCCGATTTGCGCGATATGCGGTTTTTCCGTTTCGATCCACAGCAGGTCGGCGCCGTTTTGCAGCGAGGTGATGCAGTCGAGCACGCAACGCTCTTCGCCGGAACCGGCGCGGAACTGGAACAGGTTGCTTGGCAGGCGCTTAGGACGCAGCAGCTTGCCTTCGCGCTTGATGATGACGTCGCCATTGCCCAGCGCGTCGGCCGACACTTCTTCGCAGTCGAGGAAGGAATTGTATTGGTCGCCCAGGTCGCCTGGTTCATTGGTGACGGCGATCTGTTTGGTCAGGCCGGCGCCCAGCGAATCGGTGCGGGCGACGATGATGCCGTCGTCCACGCCCAGTTCCAGGAAGGCGTAGCGGATGGCGCGGATCTTGGCCAGGAAGTCTTCGTGCGGCACCGTGACTTTACCGTCCTGGTGGCCACATTGTTTCTCGTCGGACACCTGGTTTTCGATCTGAATGCAGCAGGCGCCCGCTTCAATGAATTGTTTCGCCAGCAGGTAAGTTGCTTCGGCATTGCCGAAACCGGCGTCGATGTCGGCGATGATGGGCACGACGTGGGTGACGTGGCCGTCGATCTTGGCCTGGATGGTTTGCTTCTCAGCACCTTGAGCCGCGTCCAGCTGGCGGAACAGGCCACCCAGTTCGCGGGCATCGGCCTGGCGCAGGAAAGTGTAGAGTTCGCGGATCAAGCTGGTGACGGCGGTTTTTTCATGCATCGACTGGTCTGGCAGCGGGCCGAACTCCGAGCGCAGGGCGGCGACCATCCAGCCGGACAGGTAGAGGTAGCGGCGGTCGGTGCTGTTGAAGTGCTTCTTGATCGAGATCATCTTCTGTTGACCGATGAAACCGTGCCAGCAGCCGAGCGACTGGGTGTACTTGGATGGGTCCGCATCGTAGGCAGCCATGTCGTTGCGCATGATCTTCGCCGTGTACTTGGCGATGTCCAGGCCCGTCTTGAATTTGTTCTGGGCGCGCATGCGGGCGGCGGACTCGGGATTGATGGCGTTCCACGCGCTACCTTGTTGGTCTTTCAAACCGGCAACAGCCTTGATGTCGTCTTGATATTGGGACATGTGTATCTCCTAAAGAAAAACTAAGTTTGAGAAAATCGTCGAGTGCGCCGCTTTGTCGATGCGAACTGCATGACTAAATAGTAGGCTTATCCGTGTCGATGTTCAAGTCTTATATAAGACATATAACTTAAATTTAATCCTTTTTTTTCAACGACTTAATTATATATTTTCATGATATGAAATGAATTTTCAAAAAGTGAGAGCATTGCTGGCTGAGTTTGTTGTCTAAAATTCCGCGATGTGAAACGTCTTTTCAGAATTTGGTGCAGCGCGACAAATCGGGACGAAAAAAAGCCACCCGTAGGTGGCGCGAGCTTGGGCATGTCTGCAGGGAATGGGCGGGAGGCCTTGCGGGGAAGGCTGTTCCAGCGTGAATGTCGTGTGCCAGCAACAGCCTGGCGGGCAAGATGGTGCGCCGGCGCAGCTCAGGGGCGGGACAGCGCATCGATCACGTCCGCAGCTGTCACCACTTGCGCATACTCGCCGTGCAAATTGGCCAGCGCCATCGCATGCACCTCGTCCGCCGTTCTCGGCGTGCCCGCATAATCGACTTGCGCAAATGCAAAACACGCATCGGCGACGACTTGCGTGGCAAAGCCCAGATTGCCCGCCGTGCGCGCGCTCGACTCCACGGAATTGTTGGTGCTGACGCCCACGATGACGAGCTTGCTGATGCTGCGTACGCGCAGCCAGCGTTCCAGTCCCGAGTGGATGAACGCATCGGGCACATTTTTCTCCACGACATGCTCTTCCTGCAAAGGCGCCAGCGCTGGCTGAAATTCCACGCCGGGCTGGCCGGGCCAGAAGGGCGAGCCTGGCGTTCTGGAAATGTGGCGCACATGCACGACGGCGGCGTGCGCCGCGCGCCAGGCTTGCAGCAGGGTGGCAATCTGGTGTTCCGCATCGGGATTGTTGCGGCTTCCGGCAGCGGGGCTGGCCATGCCTTGTTGCATGTCGATGATGATCAGTGCGGGATGGTGGGCATGCATATTGGTAGCCTGGAATGGATGGCAGGCGCACTTGGCGCCTGCCTGGGGAATAGTGCCGGAGTGATTGTCGCAGGGGAGCGGATCTAGCGTCCCACGGTCTGCCGCTGATCCTTGATGAACAGCGCCGTCAGCATGCCCACCACGCACACGCCGATCACATAATAGGCGGGGCCCAGCACGTTGTTCTTCAGCATCAGGGTCACGACCACGGGCGTCAGGCCGCCGAAAATCGCGTACGACAAGTTGTAGGAGAACGACAGTCCCGAGAAGCGCACCTGGGCCGGGAACGCTTGCACCAGCACGTAGGGCACGGCGCCGACGACGCCGACGAACAGGCCCGTCATTGCGTACAAGGGCAGCAGCAGGTCGGGGCGGCTGCCGACGGTGGTGTAGAAGATATACGTACTGATGGCCAGCAGCACGGAGCCGACGAAGATCACGCGCTTGCCGCCCAGGCGGTCGGCCAGCATGCCGGCAATGATGCAGCCAAAGGCCAGGCACAGTGTCGCCACGGTATTGGCGACCAGGGTGGTGCGCGGCGCGATGTGGTGGATTTTTTGCAGCAGGGCAGGCGTCATCAGAATGACAACGACGATGCCGGCCGACAGCATCCACGTCAGCAGCATCGAGACGACGACGGCGCCGCGGTGGCTGCGCAGCACGGATTTCAAGGGCATTTCCGTGGCCAGCGCCTTGCGCTGCTGCATTTCCGCAAACACCGGTGTTTCATGCAGCCAGCGGCGCAGATACATGGCGCCGAAACCGAAGATGCCGCCCAGCAGGAATGGATAGCGCCAGGCGCCATCGGTGATTTCTGCCGGCGTGTAGACGGTGTTCAAGCCCGTCGCCACCAGCGAACCGAGCAGGATGCCGACCGTCAGGCCCGCCGTCAGCACACCGCAGGCAAAGCCCGTGAAACGGCTCGGCACGTGTTCGGACACAAACACCCACGCGCCCGGCACTTCGCCGCCCACGGCCGCGCCCTGGAAGATGCGCATCAAGAGCAGCAGCAGCGGGGCGGCCAGGCCGATGGTGGCATACGTAGGCAGCAGGCCGATCAGCAATGTCGGCACGGCCATCATCAGGATGGACAGGGTGAACATGCGCTTGCGGCCGAGCAAGTCGCCGAAGTGGGCCATGACGATGCCGCCCAGCGGACGCACGACGTAGCCGGCGGCGAAGATGCCGAAGGTTTGCAGCAAGCGCAGCCATTCCGGCATTTCCGGTGGGAAGAACAACTGGCCGATGGCGTTGGCAAAGAAGACGAAGATGATGAAATCGTAGAATTCCAGCGCGCCGCCGAGGGCGGCCAGCGACAGGGTTTTGTAGTCTTGCTGGGTGAGGGGACGGCTTGCGGCGTTGATTGCGGCGGTGTTGGAAGTAGGCATGTGTCTCGTTCTTGTGTGTTATCGGAGATTGCCAGATCTAGCATACGCATTTCCGCCGCGTGAGTAAATGCTGTGACAGGCGCGCGGGTAGGGGGAGCAGCCTCAGCTGTGCTTAATACAACGCCGCTATCATCAGCGTTGACTTCATTGGAAAGGATACTGCATGAACATCATGATCGTGGGCGCCAGCCGGGGCCTGGGACGCGCGCTGGTGGATGGTCTGCTCGCTGACGGACATGCCGTCATCGGCGTATCGCGCCAGCAACCTGTCGACTTGCCCGCCGGCCAGGGCACGCAGCTGCAATGGATCGCAGCGGACCTGGCGGCACCCGCCGAGGCCGTCGAATGCATCGCGCGCGAAGCGCCCGCCGCACTGGACGCCGTGATCTACAACCTCGGCGTGTGGGAAGAAAAGGCGTTCAGCGATGACTACGCTTTTCTCGGCGATGCGGACGACGCCATCGTCGACATGGTCAATACCAACATCACGGCGACGATATTGCTGCTCAAGCGCCTCGTGCCCCGCTTGCTGGCCAGCAGCAAGCCGCAGCTGATACTCACGGGGTCGACGTCCGGCTTGCGCCAGAGCGGTCGCCCGGAAGTGACGTTCAGCGCGTCGAAATTCGCCCTGAACGGCATCGCCGACGCCTTGCGCGAAGGTTTCCGCGAGCAGGGGCTGGCTGTGACGGCATTGCAGCTGGGCTACCTGAATACCTATGACGGCTTGGCCGTGCCGCTGGCGGACGCTGCCGCGCGGGGCGAGGGCGAACTGATCCCCGTGCATGACGTCGTCGCCGTCGTGCGCATGCTGCTGAGCCTGTCGAATGCCTCGTTCGTGCGCGAACTGGTGATGCCGGCGCTGCGCGACGAACGCTTTTAGGCTTTACGCCGGAAACAGCGCCCCGGCTTGCCGCAAGTTGGCGGGCGTGGCGAGTTGGGGCAGCGCTTGCTGCGTCAGCCGGCACACGGCTTCCTGCGCCTGGGTGCAGCTGAATTCCACCTGGCGCGCCAGAGTGTGCATGTCGGGCGCCAGCCGCGCGTCGAGCAGGTTTTGCGCATAGAAACCCAGCGCTTGGGCGCGTTCCTCACCTTTGGCTAACAGCGTCGTCAGGGAACGCAGCATCTGTGCAAAGCAGGGGATGGTAACGGCGTAGACCGACATGGATTTCCTCAAGTAAAGGGGCGAGAGCAATGCCGGCAGTATGCCCGGGCCAGCCGTGTTTCGGCGTGCCGGTTGAACATGCTACAGTCCGCCATTGCCGCCAAGCTGGAGCGGCGCCCTCTGGATCATGCTTGATGCCCACCTGGACTTCCCCACCCCAACTCGTCGACCTGGCCGCCTTTTATGAACAGGCGCAAGCCCATCCTGAAACGTTCAGTGATGCTGTCTTCGTGGACACCGTGAAAGCCGCCCACTGGCCCACCAACTGCTGGAATTATGTGGAAGCGTCGTTCGCCATCATCGCACCCGCCTGCCTGCTGCGTCCGCATTTGACCGCCGAGCTGATCGCTTTGCCCATCGACGCCATGATCGCGGGCGGCCTCGAGGATGCGGGACAAGTCATCGAAATCGGCCTGGCCTGCGCCAGGCGCGACGCACCGTATGTAGAGCCCAGCGAGGAGGGCAGGCGCTGGCTGACGCAGGTGTGGCCGGGACTGGGGGAGATGGCCGAGGCGGTATTCCAGACCAGTCTGCAAGAGGCAATGGAAGAGGAGTAAGTCTGCGCTTGACCGGTAAAGTTGGTTTACGTTAGGATATACGTAACTACTTACATATATCCCGTTAAACATGTCCTCCACCCTGCAAACCTACGGCTCCCTGATGCTGGCCAGCCGCCTGCGCCGTCTTTCCGATCAACTGTATGCCGGTGTCGACACCAGCTATGTGGCGGCTGGCGTCGAGCTGACGTCACGCTGTTTCCCTTTGTTATTGCTGCTGCGCGACAACGGCCCAACATCGATCACGGCCCTGGCCGCGCAGATCGGGCAGACGCATCCGGTGGTGGTGCAGCTGGGGCGCAAGCTGCTCGACGCGGGCGTGGTGGTGGAAATGCCAGACGCCAAGGATGAGCGGCGGCGCCTGCTGGCGCTGTCCGACGCGGGGCTAGCCTTGCTGCGCGAGATGGCGCCCCTGTGGGACGATGTGCGCGCGGCCGTCGATAGCGTGTTCGAGCAGGGCACGCCGCAGCTGATGGCCAGCCTGGACCGGGCGGAAGCGCGCTTGCAGGCGCAAGGCTTTGGCGAGACGATCGCCGCCTGCCGGCGCCAGCGCGAGCGGGCCGCCGTGGAGATCATCGATTACGCGGCACCCTATGCTGCCGACTTCAAGCGCCTGAATATCGCCTGGCTGGAACGCTATTTCTATGTCGAGGCGCTGGACGACAAGGTGCTGTCCGATCCGCAGAGTTCGATCCTTGACGCTGGCGGGCAGATTTTTCTCGCGCGCCTCGATGGCAGGATCGTCGGCACTTGCGCCCTGATCCGCGCCGATGGCGCCAGCATCGAGCTGTCGAAAATGGCCGTCACGCCAGAGTGCCAAGGGCTGGGCATCGCGCGCCGGCTGATCGAACGGGCTTTCGATGCCTTCGAGGCCAGCGGCGCGCAACTGCTGTTCCTGGAGTCGAACAGCAAGCTGGCGCCCGCCATCCGCCTGTACGAAAGCAGCGGTTTTAACCACGTGGCGCGGCCGGCCGGCGACGCCCATTACCAGCGCGCCGACGTCTACATGGAGTGGCAGGGCAGGTAGTACATTTGAACGCACCCATCGGCCGTCTCCCGCGTTACAATACGCGCACCCATAACGGAACCACGGTTCCACTATCGAGAGACGCCGACGCCGCATGCCTTCCTTTCCGATGCCCTTCCCGCAGATGATCGTTCCCCCCGAGCCCACCCAGGCGCGCAGCAAGCAGGCGTTCGAGCGCCTGCTGCAGGTCGGTGAACAGTTGCTCGCGGAAAACCGTTTCGATGAAATCGGCGTGGCCGACCTGGCCAGACTGGCGGAAACCTCGGTGGGCACGTTTTACCGTTTATTGGGCGACAAGGACACCCTGAGCCGTTTGTTGCTGCAGCGCTTTTTTTCCGACATGGTGGAAAAGGTCGAGACGCTGACGGAGCTGCGCCAGTGGGAAGGGCGCAGCCTGGAAGAGTTCATCCGCGCCATGGTGGCCATGTTCGTGGCCGTGAATGGCGGGCGCAGCGGCGTCTTGCGGGCCCTGATCACACGCGCGTCGCAGGATGCGCAATTTCGCGACAGGGTGCACCAGATCAATCATTTGATCTCGCAACGCACGGTGGCCGTGCTGGCCAGCAAGTCATCGAGCATCGGCCACCCAAACCCCACGCAGGCGATGATGGTGGTGCCGCCCGTGCTGCTGGGCATCCTGAACCAGCACACCCTGACGGGCTCGCTGTCCTTTTTGTCGGGTGCGGCGCTCGAGGATGAACTGGTGCGTGTTGCTTTAAATTACCTGACTTGAACTATTTAGCGATTTAACTTGAAATCGGAATTCGGATTCCGTATTATGTTTTCCAACAGCGGGAAAACATATTCCTGCACCTGAACACAAAGCATGTTCAACAGCAAGGAGACAGAATGCGGCGTCACACGACATCCGATGTTCCATTGCATTACCTCGACCTGGGTCTCGGCACTGAGACGGGGCAAGGCGAGCCTGCGCAGTCAGAGCCCGTTTTCTTGCTGCACGGCCTCGGTTCCTGCGCCGAAGACTGGCGCCCGCAAATCGACGCCCTCGGCAGCACCTTTCGCCTGATCGTGCCCGACCTGCGCGGCCATGGCCGCAGTCCCGCGCCCATCGGCGACTGGCAGATCGGCGACTTCGCCAACGACCTTTTCAACCTGATGGACCAGCTCGACGTGCCGCGCGCGCACATCGTCGGCTTTTCCCTGGGTGGCATGGTGGGCCTGGAAATGGCCAACCGCGCACCCGGCAGGGTGGCCAGTTTGTGCCTGATCAACTCCCAGCCCTTCCAGGGGAGCAAACCTGCCGCGCTGCTGTTTGCCTACTGGCTGCGCCGCACGGTGATCGCCACGTTTGGCCTGAAAACCATGGGCAAGATCATCGGCAAGAAGCTGTTTCCCGATCCTGCCCAGCAAGCCCTCGTCGAGCGCTTCGCCACGCAGATGGCAGGCATGGACAAGCGCGCCTACCTGGCCGCGCTGGACGCCATTTTTCACTGGGATATCGATCCTCACTTCCAGGCCCTGGCCATGCCCGTCCTCATCATGGCGGCCGACCAGGATTACACGCCCGTCGCCAGCAAGCGGGTCTTTGCCGCACAGTTTCAGCATTGCGAGTTCGAGGTCATCGCGAACTCGCGCCACGCCACGCCCCTGGACCAGGCGCAGCGTGTGAATACCTTGTTGCAGTCCTTCCTTACCATAAATTCAAAATAAACAGGCCACTCGCCGCACGGGTCTAGGGCCGGGAAACAGTCATCGCAGGGCAGGTGCTCGCATTGCGCGCGCGGGTACCGTTACGTCTTGCGATCCTGGCATCCGGCCGTCTTCCCTGGTGGCAGGCAAGCCTGACATTGGAGACGCTATGAAACTTGCTTTGAAATTGATGCCCGCCGCCCTCGCCGTTGCCGGCGCTTTTGCCACCCAGGCCCAGGCGCAGGAAGCCAGCCCGGCTACTGCCACCACCGCCCAGGAAGCCAGCGACGCGAAAGAACGCATGGAAACCGTCACGGTCTCCGCCCGCCGCCGCGAAGAGCGCCTGCAGGACGTGCCGCTGGCCGTCACGGCGTTTTCCGCCAAGGCTCTGGAACGGGCGAACATCCAGAACCTGGCCGACTTGCAGGAGCGCGTGCCGAACCTGACCGTGTACGCCTCGCGCGGCACGAATACGACATTGACGGCGTTCATTCGCGGCGTGGGCCAGGCCGATCCCGTCTGGGGCGTTGACCCGGGCGTGGGCATTTATTTCGACGACGTCTACATGGCCCGGCCGCAAGGTGCCTTGCTCGACGTGTTCGACGTGCAGCGCATCGAAGTGCTGCGCGGCCCGCAAGGCACGCTGTACGGCAAGAACACCATCGGCGGCGCCATCAAGTACATCTCGCGTCCGCTGGCGAAGGAAAACGGCGCATCGGCGGAAGTGGGTATCGGCAACTACAACCAGCGCAACTTCAAGGCCGCCTTCAATCTGGCCAACGAGAGCGGCACCTGGCGCGCGCGCCTGGCGGCTGCCAAGCTGGACCGCGACGGTTTCGGCCGCAACACTTTCAATGGCGAACAGGTCAGCGACCAGGACAGCACGGCCGCGCGCCTGTCCGTCGGCTATTTTCCGCAAGACATCCCTTTGACCGTCGTGCTGAGCCTGGACGCCACAGATGACAAGTCCGGCGTGCGCGGCTTCCAGCGCATGGGCGTGAGCGCGTTCGACCCGCTCAAGCGGCCGGCCAGCACGGATGCGTACGATATCCAGAGCGGCATGCCGGGCCATAACTTCACGCACAACCGGGGCGGCTCGCTGGTGGCCAACTACACGCTCTCGAACGACTGGTCCGTCAAAGTGATCGGCGCCAAGCGGCGCAGCACGTCCGAGCAAACCATCGATTTCGACGGCCTGCCGCAGCCGATTGCCGACGTGTTTGGCGACTCGCGCGACGAGCAAAAGAGCCTGGAATTGCAGGCCTCGTACAGCGGTGACTACGGCGCCGGCGTGATCGGCCTGTACCGCTTCGAAGGCACGGCCGGCGGCGGCATCTACAACAATTTCCTGGGGCGCCAGTTCACGGCCGCCGTCAGCACGGTGGAGACGGACAGCACGGCGCTGTACACGGACTGGACCTGGCCGCTGGGCAAGGTGTGGAGCATCAATGCGGGCTTGCGTCACACGCGCGAGGAAAAGCGCGCCATCGTGCTCAACCGCGCTTTTGCGGACGTGGGCTTTACGCGGCCCATCCAGACGGCGGCCGATTTCGACAAATCTTTGTCAGTCAGCAATACCTCGCCGAAATTGTCCGTGCGCTACGAAGCGTCGAAGACGACGAATTTCTACAGCAACCTGTCGCGCGGTTTCAAGTCGGGCGGCTATAACGTGCGCGCCAACAACCTGGTGGTACCCGACTCGGCGCGGCCGTACAAGGATGAAAAACTCGACGCGCTGGAAGTGGGCATGAAATACGCGGCGCCGGACGACACGTTCGACGCCAACGTGGCCCTGTTCTACAACCGCTACAAGGATATCCAGTTGTCCGTGTTTACCAGCTATGTGCAGCCGGGCGGCGTGCCGGGCTTCTATGGCGACTTCACGAATGCGGGCAAGGCGACCGTGAAAGGCGCCGAGTTCGAATTTTCGTGGCGGCCGAACCGCCAGTGGGAAGTCAACGGTTTCCTCGCCTTGCTGAACGCCAGCTATGACGAGTTCATGAGCGGTGGCAAGAATATCGCGGATACGCAAAAGTTCAGCAATACGCCCGCCCGGCAAGTGGGCTTGAACCTGACGCGCACGGACCGCGACGTCTTCGGCGGCGCCTTGCGCAGCATGGTCGGCTATGGCTACCGCAGCAAGGTGTATCCGACCACGGACTTGAGCGAAACGCTGGCGCAGGGCGGCTACAGCATCTGGACGGCTGGCGTCGTGTGGGAAGCGCCGAAGAACTGGACCTTCAGCCTGCACGGCAGCAACCTGGGCAACAAACGCTACCGCACGGATGGCTACAACATTCCGGCCGTGTTCATCCTCGACGGTTTCTACGGTCCGCCGCGCCAGATCATCGCCAAGGTTGGCTACAAGTTCTAAAAGGTTGTTGAAGTGCCAGCCTGGTTAGCGCCAGGCTGGTTTGTTGTCGCTGTTTTCGTCCTTAATAACAATCAGGAGACTGGCATGGCACATCTGCATCACCAACTACGTCACTTCGTATCCGCACTCATCGCCGCCTGCGGCTTGCTGGCCGCGTTGCCGGCTGCCGCCGGGCAGTGGGACTTCGGCCTGTACGCGAGCCTGTGGGGATCGCGCGAATACCAGGTCTGGCTACCGAGCAATTACAATCCGAACACGCCGCTGCCCGTGGTGCTGATGCTGCACGGCTGTGGTTCCGAGCCCAACAGCATGGCCGCCGTCAGCCGCTACAACCAACTGGCGGACAGCGAAAACTTCATTGTCGTTTATCCGCGCCAGAACGTCACGGCCAATCCCATGCGCTGCTGGAACTTCATGTTGCCGCTGAACCAGGAGCGGGGCACGGGCGAGCCGGCCGTGCTGATGGGCATCTTGAACAAGGTCAAGAACCAATATGCGGTGCAGGATAGCCGCGTGTATGTGACGGGTATCTCGGCGGGCGGCGCCATGGCTTCCATCATGGCCGCCTGTTACTCGGACGTGTTCGCCGCCGTGATGGTGCATTCGGGCGGCATGTACAAGGGCGCCACCGGCCTGGTCACGGCCGCCGACTCGCTGTTCAACGGCAGCTCGTTCGACCCGAAAGTGCGGGGCAAGGATGCGTGGCGCTGCTCCGGCTCGCCGCGCCGGTTGATGCCGACGATGGTATTCCACGGCACGTCCGACATCGTCGTCAATCCCGTCAACGGCGAGCAAACCATCGAGCAATTCCTGCAGACCAGCGACTACGGCGACGATGGCCTCGACAATGACAGCGTGCGCTACCGTGCCGACAGCATCGTGCGCCAGACGGTGCCCTACGGCCGCAGCTACTCCATCGACACGTATCTGCGCAACGGCGCCGTCATCGCGCAAAAATACACGGTCGAAGGCATGAACCACGCGTGGAGCGGCGGCCCTCCCGGCTGGCCCTTCAGCGATGAACTGGGCCCGGACGCCACCGTGATCAGCTGGAATTTCTTCAAGAATTACCAGCGCTGATGGCGTGAGGCTTGCAGCTTGGACCATGGGGCGCAGCGATGGCGCCCCATTTTTTATACTGGAACATGCGCCATGCCCCGTCGCGCCCATGGATGTCAACGTTCGCACGTCCTGACGCCGCGTCCGCCTTTCATTTCCTGCTAACTATATAATCTGCGCTTGGGCGATACCCGCCCTTGAACGTCGATTGAAGGAATGCCATGCCAGGATACATGCCTGCTTATTTCGTGCGCCCCTTGGCGCTGTGTGTCGTGTTGGCTCTGTGCCTCCCTGCCAGTGCCGCCGAGGCGGTGGCGGTCGATGCGCAGCAGCGCGCGTCCTTGCTGGAGTTTTATGCGCAGCAATATCCGGGCGAGCCCGCAGCGCGTACCGTGTTCGAGAGCGTGCCCGTGGTGGGCGGACGCGGCAGCGAAGTGGTGGGCAGCGTGGAAACGTCGCCGTATCGCGGCCATGGCGCGCTGTGCCGGACGCAGCGCACCAAGTTCGTGCTGCACGGCGAGGGCAAGCAGGCGCGCTGGCAGGAGGCGGGGATGGAGTATTACGCCTGGCTCGACCGTGGCACCTGCCGGCCTGTGGCTGAACCTGTGCGCATGCTGCAGCGTGTCCCTGATGGGGAACTGGAAGGCGTGTTGCTGTATCAAAAGTCGCTGCTGGAACGGGCGCGCTTGCTGATGGCTGGCAATACGGCCTGCGCCCCGTTGCGGGCGCTGAAGTTCTCGCTGGCGGCCGTCGATGTGGGCGCCGCCGCACCGCGTGCCGAAGAGCGCTATGCGCTCGTGTTCAAGAGCGACCGCGACAGCTACGCCCGTGTCTGGCTGCGCAAGAGCGGTGCCCAGTATGATGCGTGGAATGTGACTTGCCCGCCGGTGCTGTAAGCTGCGCACCCTCGATTTATTTTTTTGACTGTTGCAACCATGAACGAAAATTCCACTTCCGCCCGCAGCTGGGGCACCATCGTCACGCATAGCGACGAGATGGCCATCATCTACCGTTACGTCGACGCCTTCCATGACGACTGGGACCTGTCATCGCAGCCGGACCGCATCATCATCGCCTGGCGTTACGAGGACGAGACGGGCATGCCCGCGCCGAACGAGCGCGAGCACATGGAAGAGCTGGAAGCGGCGCTGGCGCCCGTGGTGGAAGAAGACGGCTTCGCCACCCTGGCGCTGGTGTCCACCGGTGAAAACTTGCGCGAATGGATTTATTACACGCAGTCGGGCGAAGAATTCTTCAATCGCCTGAACACGGCGCTGGCGCCGCGTCCAAAGTTCCCGATCGAAATCCGCAGCGCGGCCGACCCCGCCTGGTCGACGTATGCGGGGTTCATGGCGGCACTGCCGAAGTAATTACACCAGCGCGGCCGTCACGATGCGCGTGGCGGCCGTGATGATGTCCTGGTTCGTGTCCGCATTTTTCTGTTCGCGCGTGTAGTACACGGCGATCACCAGCGGTGCGCCGCTGGCCGGGTAGGCGACGCCGATATCGTTGACGCTGCCATAGGCGCCCGAGCCGGTTTTATCGGCCACTTGCCAGCCGGCCGGCACGCCGGCGCGGATGCGCTTGTCGCCCGTCGTGTTGCCGCGCATCCAGGTGTCCAGTTGCTGGCGCTGTGGTGCCGGCAAGCTATTTCCCAATAATAATTGCTGCAAGCTGTGCGCCATCGACGCGGGGCTGGCCGTATCGCGCACTTCGCCGGGGATGGCGCTGTTCAATTCCGTTTCCCAGCGTTCCAGCTGGAACACCGTATTGCCGATGCTACGTGCAAACGCCGTCACGGCTTGCGGCCCGCCCAAGAGTGTCATCAGGAAATTGGCCGCGCTATTGTCGCTGTATTGCAAGGTGGCGGCGCACAGATCGGCCACGTTCATGCCGTCGGCCAGGTGCTTTTCCGTGATGGGCGAGTAGGTGACCAGTTCTTTTTTCTCGTAACGCACGTGCTGGTCCAGCAAGCCCGGCTGGCTGGCGCTGCGGGCCAGCACGGCACCCGCCAGCATGGCCTTGAAAGTGCTGGCCAAGGGAAAGCGTTCGTCGGCGCGATAGGCAACGCGCAGCTCGCTGCCCTGGCGCCAGGCGGCAACGCCGAGGCGTCCGCCTGCGGCTTGTTCCAGCGCGGCCAGTTGCGTCTGGGCGGTGGCGATGCTGGTGGCGGGCGCGGCAAACAGCAACGGTGCCGGGCACAGCAGGGTAGCGCCGCCAGCCAGCAGGAGGTTGCGGCGGACGTGGTTCAGGGATTCAGTCATGGTCTGTCAGTGTTTTTGGAGTGGAAAGAGTGGCCAGCAGTTCGCCGATGGCGAGCAGGTTGGCCGGTTTGGTCAGATGGTGGTCGAAGCCGGCCGCGCTCGATTGGCTGCGGTCGTTTTCGGCGCCCCAGCCCGTCAATGCGACGAGCACGACGCTGGCGCCGGCCGGTATCCGGCGCAGCGCGCGCGCTACTTCGTAGCCGTTCATGCCGGGCAAGCCGATGTCGAGGAAGATGACGTCCGGTAAAAACTGCGGCGCCACGGCCAGGGCCTGTGCGCCATCATGGGCCACTTGCGTGGCATGGCCCATCATGTCGAGCACGGCGGCGAGGGTAACGGCCGCGTCGACATTGTCGTCGACCACCAGCACGCGGAATTGCGGGCCGCTGGCGGTGACGGCGGGCGCGGCGGGTGATGCGGGTGTTGCTGGCGCCGCCGCCAGCAGCGGCAAGCGCACGCTGAAGGTGCTGCCCAGGCCGGCGCCGGGACTGGCCACCGTGGCGCTGCCGCCGTGCAACTCGGCCAGGCGACGCACGAGCGACAGGCCGATGCCCAGGCCGCCCTGAGCCCTTCCCATGTTTTGCCCCACTTGCGTGAACATGTCAAACACGGTCGTAATCGATTCAGCGGGTATGCCCACGCCGCTGTCTTCCACCTCGATCAGCGCCGCGTTGCCGTCGCGCCGCGCGCGCAAGGCGATGTGGCCGCCGGCCGGCGTGTATTTGGCGGCATTGTTGAGCAAATTGCCCAGCACTTGCGCCAGGCGCGTGGGGTCGGCCTCGAGCGGCAGCGCCTGTTCGTCGAGTTCTACACGCAACTGATGACGGCCCGCTTCGATCAGCGGCATGCTCGTTTCCACGGCGCTGGCGACGATGGTTTTCAAGTCCGTGCGTTCGAGCTTGAGTTCGATCTGCCCCCGCGTGATGCGGGCCACGTCCAGTAAATCATTGACCAGATGCACCATCTGATTGACTTGCCGCTCCATCACGTCGCGCACGCGCGCCACGGTGGCGGGCTTGTCGGCGGCCAGGCGCATGATCTGCAAGCCATTGCGGATGGGTGCGAGCGGGTTGCGCAGTTCGTGCGCCAGGGTGGCCAGGAATTCCGTCTTGCGCCGGTCCATTTCGGACAGGTTGTCGGCCAGCTGGCGCAATTGCTGCTCCGAGCGCTTGCGCTCGCTGATGTCGCTGAACAGCACCGTCAGCAGGCGGCTGCCGGGGCCGCCCAGGCGCGCGGCGAAGACTTCGAACCAGCGCTCCATGGCCACGGCTTCGTTTTCATAGCGCACGGGCTCGCCCGTCTTGACGACCTGGTCGTACAGGTCGAACCAGTGCTGGTCGTGGTCGGGCACGAAGCTGCGGATGGTCTTGCCGATGGCATTTTCCAGTCCCGACTGCTTGACGAAGGAGCGATTGCCTTCGAGGTAGCGGAAATCCACGGGGCGGCCTTGCTCGTCGTACAGCATTTCGATCACGCAAAAGGCCTGGTCCATCAGTTCGATCAGGGTGCGGTAGCGCTCCTCGCTGCGGCGCAGCGCATCTTCCACCTGCTTCTGGCGCGTGATGTCGAGCAGGACACCGGGCAATTGCAGGGGCGTGCCATCGGGCGCGTATTCCGCGCGGCCCCGCGCGATGACCGAGCGGTACTGGCCATCGCCGGCGCCGACGCGGTAACTGGCCTCGAACGGCGTGTGTGCGTGCAGCGCCTCGGTAATCTGCGCGCTGACCTGTTCTCGGTCATCGGGATGGATGATGTCCATGTAACGCGCCAGTGGCGCCGCCGTGGCCGCATCGGTATTGACGGGGAACAAACGCGCCATATTGCTGTCGGCCGTGACCCGGTCGGCAATGATGTCCCAGTTCCAGGTGGCCACTTCGCCTGCCGCCAGGGTCAGGCGCAGGGTTTCCTCGTTCTGCTTGCTGGCCGTCAGGTCGAGCGAGATGCCGGACAGCGCGATCACGTTGCCGGCGCCATCGCTGGCGCAGGTGCCACGCATGTGCGCCCAGTGCAGCGAACCATCGGGCCAGCGCACGCGGATGTCGATTTCGAAATCGCCGGCGCTGGCGATGGCCGCGTGCACGACCGCTTGCCAGTGCTGCAGGTCGCCGTCGAGCATGGCGCCCGTCAGCTGCGCGTAATCGATGTGGCTGTCAGGCGGCAGGCCCAGATTGGCCTTGAACGCATCGGAGCCGGCCATGCTGCCGCTGCCCAGGTCGATCTCCCACGTACCCATGCGGCCACCTTGCATGGCCAGGCGCAGCCGTTGTTCCGTCTGCCGTTGCTGCGTCACGTCGCAATGCGAACCGAGCCATTCAACGATGCTGCCATCGGGCGCCAATACCGGCAGCATGCGCACGAGCATATTGCGGTAGGCGCCGCTGACGTGGCGTAGCCGGTATTCCGCTTCAAACACACTGGTCAGGTGCGAGGGCACGACGTAAGGCAAGTTGCGGTCGTCCGGATGCAGGGCATTGACCCAGCCGCGGCCCAGCAGTTCAGCCTCGGTCTGACCCGTGAAGGCGCGCCAGGTGGGCTGGTCGGCATCGAACTGGCCGAAGGTTTTCGTGCTCCAGACGATGTCGCAATGGGCGCTCAGCAGTAAATGCGCCGCCTGGGCGGCGACGGTGGAGGACGGGACGGCGTTGCTGGGCTGGCTGGGTTCTGGCATGGCGGCGATTAACGATGGTGCATGGAGCCGCGGCCGCACTGGAATGGGGCGGCATGGCAGCGCAAGTCTGGCGATATTACAACTATTTTTACCGTCGGGGCTGTCTTGCAGGATGCCAATTTGGCTTTCGTCTGGCCAGGCGAAAAACGGGTGCCATGCGGCAAGTCATCAGGCCAAATAGCAAGGCAAGGGCGTTATTGTGGCTGAATAACCACTAGTCGGCCCTTTATGTTGATGAATGAATATTTTACATAACAATATTCTTGCAGCGCATAAGGCGCTTGAATTAAATTGGCGCCTTACTCAAAAGTTGGTGTTCATCAGACATCCCGGAGATGCGGCCGCTACCGCTGTCAGCTAGCACGACAGCCAGGGCAGAGCCAGTGACACCAGGAGCGGAGAGACATCCGCTCGCGCTGCTGCACCGTGATGGTGCACACGATCATCCAGCGCCGTACATAAGCCGGAGACAGGTTTCGCAATTCTTTTTTTAAACTTCTGGGAAACAACATGATCAAGATGTCCAAGATGCACAAGCGGTTGTGCGCCAAAAGCGCCGCCATGCTGGCACTGTCCGCTGCCCTGCCTATCGGCTCGGCTTATGCAGATGAAGTCGCTGCTGATACGGCGCCCGCCGCCAGCCAGCTGGAAACCGTGACCGTGACGGCGCAGCGCCGCAAGGAAAATATCCGCGACGTGCCCGTCTCCGTGTCGCTGCTGCGCGATGAAAAGCTCGACGTGCTGGTCTCCAGCGGTCAGGATATCCGCGTGCTGGCTGGCAAAGTGCCGAGCCTGAACGTGGAATCGTCGAACGGCCGCACCTTCCCCCGCTTCTACATCCGCGGCTACGGCAACACCGACTTCAACATCTTTGCATCGCAACCTGTTTCCCTGATTTACGACGATGTCGTGCAAGAAAATCCTATCCTCAAGGGCTATCCGATTTTCGACGTGGCTGGCGTGGAAGTATTGCGCGGCCCGCAAGGTACATTGTTCGGCCGCAATACGCCTGCCGGCGTGGTCAAGTTCGAATCCGTCAAGCCGAACCTGGACAAGGTTGAAGGCTATTACAACGTTTCCGCCGCCACGCACAACACGACCAACTTCGACGGCGCCGTCAACGTGCCGCTGAGCAAAGAATGGGCGCTGCGCTTCTCGACCCTGCGCCAGCACCGCGACGACTACGTCGACAACACGTTTACAGGCCAGAAAAACGCACTGGACGGCTACGACGAACACGCCGAACGCGTGCAACTGCTGTACGCACCGAACACCATGTTCAACGCCCTGTTCAATGTGCACCAGCGCAGTACCACGGGTAGCGCGCGCATCTTCTACGCCAACATGATCAAGCAGGGCACGAACGATATCGTTGACGGTTTCGACCCGAACAAGTCGTTCACGAATGCACCGAATTTCCAGCGCCTGCGCACCAACGGCGCCAGCGCCCGCCTGAGCTGGGACCTGGACGGTATTAAACTGTACTCGGTCACCGGCTTTGAACAGGTCGGCAATTATGTGTCGCATGGTGACATCGATGGCGGCACGCCAACGGGTCCTGGCTTCATTCCTTTCCAGGTTGAAACGGCCGGCGGCATCACCAGCGTGAAGCAATACTCGCAAGAATTCCGCGCCGAATCGAAGAATGCCGGTCCGCTCAACTGGCAGGCTGGCGTGTACTACTTCAACGAAGATGCCAACGGTTTCACCGACAACTTCGATACCAACACGCATGCGCTGACCACGCACCTGGCCAGCCGCCAGAAGAACTCGGCCTGGGCAACGTTTGGTTCCGTCAACTACGCCGTCAACGATGACTTCATGCTGCGCGCCGGTTTGCGCTACACCAAGGACAAGAAGGATTTCAACACGGTGGAAGCGACCAACATCGTGCAGGTCAGCCCGACCAGCGCCGATGTCAGCAAAGCCAAGGTCAACTGGGACTTGAGCGGCACCTATAAATACAACAAGGACGTGAACTTCTACGGCCGTGTCGCCACCGGTTTCCGCGCGCCAAGTATCGCTCCGGCCAGCACCAGCGTGCCCGTCACCGTGGCCGATGCGGAAACGATCACCTCGTTCGAAGCCGGCATCAAGGCCGATCTGTTCGAGCGCCGCGCCCGCGTGGCCTTCAGCCTGTACAACTACCAGGTGAAGAACCAGCAATTGACGGTCGTTGGCGGCACCTTGAACGTGACGCGTTTGATCAATGCAGCCAAGACGAACGGCCGCGGCGCGGAACTGGAACTGGAAGGTTTTGTCACGCCGAGCCTGAAGATGTCCCTGGGCGGCAGCTACAACTTCACGGAAATCAAGGATCCAAGCCTGTCGATCGCTACCTGCGCCCAAACGCGTTGCACCGTGACCGATTCGCTGACCACCGGCAACCGTGCCATCATCGACGGCAATCCATTGCCGCAAGCGCCGAAGTGGACGATCACCGCCACGGGCCGTTATTCGATCCCGATGGAAAACGGCGAATTCTTCGTCTTCACGGACTGGGCTTACCGCAGCAAGATCAACTTCTTCCTGTATGAAGCGACCGAGTTCACCGGCAAGGCAATGGTCGAAGGCGGCTTGCGCGTGGGCTACACCTGGGATGCTGGCAAGTATGAAATGGCCGTTTTTGGCCGCAACATCACCGATACCCAGCGCATCACGGGCGCCATCGACTTCAACAACCGTACGGGTTTCATCAATGAGCCACGTCAGTTTGGTGTGCAGTTCAAAGGCAACTTCTAATTGCCTCATACCAGGCGCCGGCCCTAGCGGCTGGCGCCTGCATTGCTACCCGCCCGGTTCGCGCCGCGGCGGGTTTTTTTATGTGCGCTCGGGAAGTCGCGCCAGCCGCTGCGCCCAGGTGGGAATGGCTTGCCGCCAGAAATCTTCCACATTGTCGGCACGCACGTCGAGGCCGAGGAAGCGGGCGGCCGGCAGCAGCGCCGACGTCAGCAGTTCGGCTTGTGTGCCTGTATCGAAGGCGAGGGCGCCCGTCTGCTTGGACAGCTTTTCGCCGCTGTCGTTCGTAACGACAGGCACGTGCAGGAAGCCGGGGTGCGGCAAGCCCAGCACATCCTGCAGATACAGCTGGCGCGGCGTGGAGTCGAGCAAGTCCGCGCCGCGCACCACCTGCGTAATCCCCTGCGCGCCATCGTCGACCACGACGGCCAGCTGATACGCCCAGTAGCCATCGCCGCGCAGCACGATGAAGTCGCCCACCTCGCTGGCCAGGTCCTGCCGCTGCGGACCCGCCCAGCGGTCGGTAAAAGCGTACACCGCATCGGCCCCCTGCGGCACCCGCAGCCGCAAGGCCCGCGCCGCCTTGCCCGGCGCCAAACCGTGGCGGCACGTGCCCGGATACACGGCGGCCCCATTTTTCGGCGCGCCGGCCTGCAAATTCGAATCCTGGATTTCCTTGCGCGAACAGCCGCACGCATACACGAGCCCATCGTCCTGCAACTGCTTCAGCGCCGCCTCGTACAGCGGCAGCCGCCGGCTCTGCCACGTCGCCTCGCCATCCCAATGCATGCCGCAGCGCTGCAGGCTGGCCAGGATGCCGACGTCGGCGCCCTCGACATTGCGGTCATAGTCCAGGTCCTCGATACGCAACAGCCACGTGCCGCGATGCACCTTCGCATCAAGATAACTGGCCATGGCGGCAACGAGCGAGCCCATGTGCAGGGGACCGGAGGGGGAGGGGGCGAAGCGGCCGATGTAGGGGGAGGAGGAGAGAAGACTGTTCATGCGTGCTGGCAAAGCGGCGACGGCGCTTGTTAACCGGAGTGGAGCAAGCGTCAAGTATCGTGGAGGGAATCAGACGTGTCAAATGCGGAAAGCACACGGGCGTGTGCAATCAGCTCCGTTTGCCTTTGTCATACTGTAGTGGCTGTCCACGAACGTAGTCTCTCCAGCACAAAGTTTCCATGCCGGCATTCGCTACGTTCGTGGGTATTGATTGCTGCAATTAGAAATGATACTCCGCACGTATCATCGGCGTCTTCGCCGTCTGGCCCACGTTGCCCGTGATGGCGGGCGAGTTGCCGAACTTGTTCTTCCAGTACTGGTATTCCAGGCCCACGCGGAAGGTGTTCTTGGCGCTGCCCAGGGCCGCGCCCACGTCGAACATCACCTGCATGTCGATGTTCGTTTCCACCGCCGTGTCACGGCCCACTTCATCCTTGCCTTTCGAATCGATGAGGTTAAAGAAGCCTTCGAACGAGAACAGCGGCGACAGGGGGATGCCCCAGGCGCCGGTCAGCATGGCGTGCGTTTTATACGTGTAGCGGCCTGTTACTTGCGAGATGGGCGGGAAGGCGCCGCTGGGGGCGTTGCTTTCGCGCAGCAACAGCAGGCTGGTGTTGAAGAAGCCGGGCACGTCCCACATCAGGGTAGGGCCGGCTACCAGCATGCGCTTGCGCGAGTTGTAGCCGACGTCGTTCTTGGTGTTGACGTCGAAACCGAGGGTGACGCCGACGCCGCGCACGGGGCCGAACTTGATGTCGCTGCCGCGCACCTTGCCGATGTCGATGGTGTTGCGGTACACGAGGTACGCTTCCTGCGCGCCGGACGTTTTACCGAGCGCGCCAGGGTCCTTGCTGTCGGACATGAGGAAATCGAGGTTGACGAAATTGCTGCCGTATTTGTAGCCGCTGGCGTGCGTGATGGCGAAGATGTTTTTCTTGATGTCGTCCGGATTGAACGGCTCGCGGTAGTCGTTGCCGGCGCGCCAGCTCAGCGCGGTATCGCTCCATTCGGCAGCCTGGGCGGTCGCGCCCGCGCCGAGGGTGGTAGTGAGGCAAAGCAACAGACACGGTAGGGTTTTTGGCACTTTCGGCTCCTGATGATGTGATAAAACGGGAACGGGGGATAGCAGGGTGCGTAGTGCGCACGAAGCGCTGCGATGAGGAAAATTGCGCACCGTTCAATCCATGATGCGAGAAGCGCCGCGTCGGGCGATATGTCTTGTCTGCATACTTACTATCAGTTCCTGCATATAATCATCGCACCTTCCCGCCCTTGCGGGGCAAGGCAGCCGCTGCAAAGCTGATAATTTTTTTCAAAATTGTATACAGGTGTTGTTTTTTTGCGGAAATAGAAATGCGCGCCGCCGCGCCCGCTCCCCAAGCGCCGCGGATGCCGATACGATAGAGACAGAGTGTTGATTTTTTTCACCGATCAACATCCCGCATACCACGCAGCGAGGCACGAAAAAAACAATGACGGCACGCCTGGAACTCCTCGATATCAGCAAGCGCTATCCGGCCGTGGTGGCCAACGACGGCATCTGTCTCAACGTCGCGCCCGGACAGATCCATGCCGTGCTCGGTGAAAACGGTGCCGGCAAATCGACCCTGATGAAAATCATTTACGGCGCCGTGCAGCCCGATGGCGGCCGCATCCTGTGGAATGGCCGCGAAGTCGAGATCGCCAACCCGTCGGCCGCGCGGGCGCTCGGCATCGCCATGGTGTTCCAGCACTTTTCCCTGTTCGACACATTGACCGTGACGGAAAACATCGCCCTCGGTTTGCCCGCTGGCACCAATATGGCGGAGCTGGCTCAGCGCATCGAAGACACGGCGCGCCAGTACGGCCTGGACCTGGAACCGCAGCGCCACGTCCACACCTTGTCTGTCGGCGAATGCCAGCGCGTGGAAATCGTGCGCGCCTTGCTGGCCAAGCCGCAACTGTTGATCCTCGACGAGCCGACGTCCGTGCTGACGCCGGGCGCCGTCGAAAAACTGTTTACCACTTTGCGCCAATTGGCGGCCGAAGGCTGCAGCATCCTCTACATCAGCCACAAGCTCGACGAGATCCGCGCCCTGTGCCATACGTGCACGGTGGTGCGCGCCGGCAAGAACGCGGGGGTATGCGACCCGTCACAAGAGTCGGCGGCCAGCCTGTCGCGCATGATGATCGGCGCCGAACCGCCGGCCGTCACGCGCGTGACGCGCACGCCCGGTGCGGCCATGCTGAGTGTCAGGGGCCTGAACTTGCCGAAGAGCCACCCGTTTGCCACGCAATTGATCGATATCCATTTCGACGTGCGTGCGGGCGAGATCGTCGGCATCGCGGGCGTGTCCGGCAATGGCCAGCAGGAATTGCTGGCGGCCCTGTCGGGCGAGGACATGCGCGCCCCCGCCGCCAGCATCGTGCTGAATGGCACGCCAGCGGGACGCTTGCCGCCGGGACGCCGGCGCGCCCTGGGCTTCGGTTTCGTGCCCGAGGAAAGGCTGGGACGCGGCGCCGTGCCCGACATGGCGCTGGCGGACAACGTTTTGTTGAGCCTGCAGACACCGGCCACCATCCGCCACGGCTTCGTGCGCCACAAGGTTATCGCGCAGCGGGCGGCCGCCATCATCGCCCGTTTCCAGGTCAAGGCAGGCGGGCCGCAGGCGCTGGCGCGCAGCCTGTCGGGCGGCAACTTGCAGAAATATATAGTCGGACGCGAAGTCATGCGCGAACCCACGGTGCTGGTCGTGGCGCAGCCGACCTGGGGCGTGGACGTGGGCGCGGCCGCGCAAATCCGCGCCGAATTGCTGGCGCTGCGCGACGCCGGTTGCGCGCTGCTGGTCGTATCGGAGGAACTCGATGAATTGTTCGACATCAGCGACCGCTTGCTGGTGATGGCGAAGGGAAAAATCTCGCCGTCGCTCGACGTGGGCGAGGCCAGCGTGGCGCAGGTGGGGCAATGGATGAGCGGGTTGTGGCCGCAGGAGGCAGCCCATGGCTAAGTTTGCCTTGCGCCTGGAAGCCCGTCCGTCCCCGTCGCGGCTGATGTCGTGGCTGTCGCCGGTGCTGGCCGTCTTGCTCACCGTGCTGTGCGGGGCGCTGCTGTTTATTGCGCTGGGACACGATCCGCTGGCGGGACTGGCCGTCTTCTTTGTCGAACCCTTGCGCGACGCGCACGGCTGGTCCGAGCTGGGTCTCAAGGTGGCGCCTTTGCTCTTGATCGCCGTCGGCCTGGCCATCTGCTTTCGCGCCAACATCTACAACATCGGCGCCGAAGGGCAGTTGACCCTGGGCGCCATCTGCGGCGGCGCGGCCGCGCTGTACCTCGACGATGGCGTCGGCGGCGCGGCCATCATCGGCGTGTCCCTGGTGGCCGGCATGGCGGGCGGCATGGCGTGGGCGGGATTGGTGGCGTGGCTGCGCGACCGCTACAACGCCAGCGAAATCCTCGTCTCGCTGATGCTCGTCTACATCGCCCAATTGCTGCTCAGCTATCTTGTGTATGGCGTGCTGCGCGACCCGGAAGGTTTCAATTTTCCGCAGTCGAAACTGCTGTCGGACGGCTTGCTGCTGCCGATGGTGATCAGCGATACGCGCTTGCACGTAGGTATCGTCTTCGCCTTGCTGGCCTCGCTGGGCGGCTGGCTGTATTTATCCCGCAGCATTGCCGGCTTCCGCCTGCGCGTGGGCGGCATGGCGCCGGCCGCCGCCCGCTATGCGGGATTTTCTTCGCGCAAGACCTTGTGGTCGTCCTTGCTGATCTGCGGCGCCCTGTCCGGCCTGGCGGGCGCCTGCGAAGTGCTGGGGCCGATGGGACAGTTGACGCCCACGGTCTCGCCCGGCTACGGCTTTGCCGCCATCATCGTCGCCTTCGTGGGACGCTTGCATCCCGTGGGCGTGATTTTTTCCAGCTTCGTCATGGCCCTGTTTTATATCGGCGGCGAACTGGCGCAGTCGCGCCTCGGATTGCCCAGTGCGATTACCGGCGTGTTCCAGGGCATCTTGCTGTTTGCCTTGCTCGCCTGCGACGTGCTGATCCAATACAAATTGCGCTGGAGAAAACATGGATAACCTGGCCCTGACCATCGCGCCATTGATTGCGGCCAGCATCAATGCGGGCACGCCGCTGATGCTGGCCGCGCTCGGTTTATTGGTGAATGAAAAAGCGGGCGTGGTCAACCTGGGCGCGGAAGGCATGATGCTGGTCTCGGCCATCACGGGCTTTGCCGTGGCCGTCAACACGGGCAGTCCCACCCTGGGCTTCCTGGCTGGGGCGGGCGCCAGCATGGTGCTGTCCGGCTTCTTTGCCTGGCTGACCGTGTGGCTGGGCACGAACCAGTATGCGACGGGTCTGGCTTTGTCGCTGTTTGGCGCGGGCGCGTCCACGTATATCGGCTTGAAGTACGTGGGCAACAGCTTGCAGAACGGCCGCTTCGGCATCCCCTTCCTGGAAGATATTCCCGTGCTGGGGCCGGCCCTGTTCCGCCAGCATCCGATGGTGTATCTGTCCTTGCTGCTGTGCCTGGCCATCGCCTGGTTTTTGTACCGCACGCGGGCAGGATTGGTGCTGCGCGCCGTGGGCGAGTCGCCCGCGTCCGCGCATGCGCTCGGCTATCCCGTGCGCCGCATCCGCCTGGCGGCCGTGCTGTTCGGCGGCGCCTGCTGCGGCCTGGCCGGCGCCTTCCTGTCGCTCGTCTACACGCCGCTGTGGGTCGAGGGCATGGTGGCGGGGCGGGGCTGGATCGCGCTGGCACTGACGACCTTTGCCACCTGGCGCCCGGCGCGCGTGGTGGGCGGCGCCTATTTGTTCGGCGGCATCACGATATTGACGTTCCACGCGCAGGCGCTGGGCGTACCGATTGCGTCGCAATTGCTGTCGATGCTGCCCTACGTGGCGGCCATCGTCGTGCTCGTGCTCATTTCCAGCAACGCCAATTACATCAAGCTCAACATGCCCGCTTCGCTGGGGAAAAATTTCAATCCCGGAAATTAATCACTGACCACAAGGAAAACCATGTCCAAGAAACTGTTGTGCGCCGCCGTTTGCGGTGCTGCGCTGATGTCCTCCATGCCCGCCATGGCCGCCGCGCCCGCTGCCGCTCCGCTGAATGTGGGCTTCGTGTATATCAGCCCCATTGGCGACGCGGGCTGGACCACCCAGCACGATCAGGCCCGCAAGGAAATGGAAAAGGCGCTGGGCGGCAAGATCACCACCAAGTACGTGGAAAACGTGCCGGAGAGCGCCGATGCGGAACGGGTGATCCGCGACCTGGCGCAGACGGGCAGCAAGCTGGTCATTACGACCTCGTTCGGCTACATGAATCCCACCTTGAAGGTGGCGAAACAATTTCCTAATGTGAAGTTCATTCATTTGACGGGCTACAAGACGGCCGTCAATGTGGCCAACACGAATGCCCGTTTCTACGAGGGCCGCTACCTGGCCGGCGTGTTGGCGGGAAAGATGAGCAAGACCCACGTCGCCGGTTATGTGGCGGCATTCCCCATCCCGGAAGTGTTGCAGGGAGTTAACGCTTTTACGCGCGGCATGCGCAGTGTCGACCCGAAGGCGGAAGTGAAAGTGGTGTGGGTCAATAGCTGGTTCGACCCGGGCAAGGAGCGCGACGCGGCCATCACCCTGATCGGCCAGGGCGCCGACGTGGTCACCCATCACACGGACTCGACCGCCGTGGTGCAGGCGGCCGAAGAGAAGGGCAAGTATGCGATCGCCTACCACTCGGACATGAAAAAATACGGACCGAAAGCGCAGCTGGCCGCCGTCACCCACCACTGGGGCGATTACTACACGAAGCAGGCGCAAGCCGTGCTGGACGGTACGTGGAAGTCCAGCAGCACCTGGGGCGGCATCAAGGATGGCATGGTCAAGCTGGAAGGCATCAATGCCGCCGTGCCGGCCGACGTGAAACAGTTTGTATTGGCGCGCGAGAAAGACTTGGTAGCTGGCAAGCTCAATCCGTTCAGCGCACCGATCAAGGATAACGATGGCAAGGTACGCCTGGACAAAGGCGTGCTGGACGATGCGGCGCTGACGAAGATGGATTATTTTGTCGAAGGCGTGGCCGGGAAAGTTTCCGGAAAGTAATAGGTTTGAGTATAAACTTGCTGTAATATTGCCGGAAACGGGAGCAGGGCCGGGAGCGCATTCCCGGCCCACCCACACAGCAAAGCCTGAACAGGCCCGTACCGGAGATTGACCCATGGACAGACTGGAAGTATTCAAGATTATCGCGTTGCAAGCGAGCAAGGGTGAGCTGACGTTCCCCGCCAACGTCAAGGCTACCTTGAAGCTGCAGGAAGCGCTGGACGACCCCGATTGCCATATCGAAGCGGCCGCCCGCATGGTCATGGCCGAGCCGCTGCTGTCGGCCCGGGTCGTGGCATTGGCCAATTCGGCCGCCTACAACCGTTCCGGCAATGAAATCGCCAATGTGCGCGCGGCCGTTTCGCGCCTGGGCTTTGCCACCCTGAAATCGATGGTGGCGTCCGTCATCGTGCGCCAGCTGGGCAGCCAGATCACGGACCCGCAATTGCGCGCCAAGGCGGCCAGGCTGTGGGAACACACGGCCCATGTGGCCGCGCTGAGCCAGGTGATCGCCAGGAAAGTCACGCACGTGGACGTGGAAACGGCCATGTTCGCCGCCATCGTGCACGAAGTGGGCGGCTTTTATCTGCTGTCGCGCGCCGAGGAATATCCGGGTTTGCTGGACGACAATACCGAAGACTGGATCGAATACGGCGAAAAGCTGATCGGCCGCGGCGTGCTGCGCCAGCTGCAAGTGCCGGACCTGGTCTTGCAGGCCGTGGAAGGCATGTGGCACGGCGGCAGCACGTTCCCGCCCCGCACCTTGGGCGCGACCCTGGTACTGGCCAACGATCTGTCGCCCGTCGGCTCGCCTTTGCATCCGCCGGAAAGCGCCGCGCGGCGCCAGGCAGCGGCGAAGATCGATTTCGGCATCGGCGGCAGCACCTTGCACACCATTCTCGAGGAATCGGCGGAAGAGATCGAATCCCTGGCGGCGGCCCTGCTGGTCTGAGCGTTCTTCCTGAATCATCCCCGCCCTTGCCGCGGGGATTTTTTTCGTCCGCATTTTGATGCGCCTTTCCCATGGCATACAATCGCCGGCCCGGCTATCCGCCGTACCGCTTTCCTCCTCTTACCCAAAGGATCTTATGCAGAAGCTGTTTTCTTCCCTGACCTTGACCGCGCTGGCATTTTCCGCCCACGCCGCGACCGGTTTGCCCGTGGTGCAGGAAGCGCCCTTGCGCGCCCACCTGGCATTCCTGTCCAACGATTTACTGGAAGGCCGCGGCACGGGCCAGCGCGGCGCCGACCTGACGGTGGCGTACCTGGAAACCCAGGCGCAGATGGCCGGCTTGAAACCCGTGCGCGGCAACAGCTACCGCCAGAGCGTGCAAATTGCCGGTGTGAAATCCTTGCCACAAGATAGCAGCCTGCAGGCGATGGCGGACGGCAAGGCGGTGCCGCTGGCCTTCGGTCCGGACTGGGTCTGGGCCACGGGCGACTCCGTTGCCGCGCACACGTTCGACGCGCCACTGGTATTTGTCGGCTACGGCATCACGGCGCCGGAAGAAAGCTGGAACGATTTCAAGGGTGTCGATGTCAAAAACAAGATCGTCGTCATGATGGTCAATGACCCGCAACCGACCGCTGCCGAACCAAACCGTTTCGCCGGCAAGGCGCTCACGTATTACGGCCGCTGGACCTACAAGTTCGAGGAAGCCAGGCGCCAGGGCGCGGCTGGCGTCTTGCTGATCCACACGAAACCGTCGGCCTCGTACGACTGGAGCGTGGTGCAGAATAGCTGGAGCGGCAGCGAACGTTTTCAATTGGCGGACCGCACGGCCGGTACGCCGTTGCAGGGCTGGATCGCGGAAGACGCGGCGCGCCGCCTGTTTGCGGCCGGCGGCCAGGACCTGGACGCCTTGCGCGCGCAGGCGGAAAGCAAGGACTTCAAGGCCGTCGCCTTGAATGCCAAGCTGTCGGGCGAGATGAAGTCCATCGTGCGCAAGGTTGAACAGTTCAACATCGCCGGCATGGTGCCGGGTACCGACCCGGCATTGAAGGATGAAGCCGTCATTTACAGTGGCCACTGGGATCACCTGGGCAAGCAGGGAGATACTGGCGATACCATCTACAACGGCGCCGTCGACAATGCCTCGGGCACGGCAGGCCTGCTGGCCATGGCGCAGGAAGCCGTGAAAAAGCCTGCGAAGCGCACGCAGATCTTCCTGTGGGTGGCGGCCGAGGAACAAGGCTTGCTGGGCAGCGCAGCGTATGCGGCCGATCCGCTGTGGCCCTTGAACAAGACGGCGGCCGCGCTGAATCTGGACAGCCTGAACTTTGTTGGCGCTACGCACGACATTGGCGCGCAAGGCAGTGAGCGCACGGAGCTGGGCGCCATGGCGGCGGCAACCGCCAAAGCCATGGGCATGCATATCGCGCAAGCGCGTCCCGACCTGGCCGGCGGCTATTTCCGCAGCGACCATTTCAGCTTCGCCAAGGCGGGCGTGCCCGCGTTTTCCATCAATGGCGGACGCGAGTACATCAAGGACGTGGAAAAGTCGAAAGCCAAGGCGGCCGCCTATGGCCCCCGCTACCATCAAGTCACCGATGAGTACGACGCCAGCTGGGATTTGTCGGGCATGACGCAGCAGGCCCAGTTCACGCTGAACCTGGGTCTAGCCGTCGCCAACGCGGTGAAGATGCCGGCCTGGAAGGCGGGCGATGCGTTCGGCAAGGCGCGCGAGCAGGCAGCAAAGTAAGGGGTGGTTTGTGCCAACAATGTTGTCGGCTTACGCGCTGGCGCGCTAACCCGACCTACGTGGCTTGTTTCACCAGCATCAGGCGTAGGTCGGATTAGCTCGTAGAGCGTAATCCGACAACATGGCTGGCGCCGTAGCGTCGGATCAGGCTGCCCGTTCCAGCCGCCGCTGCGTGTGCCGGTACTTGCTCCACACGATCAGCATCAGCAGCGGCATGGCGCCGCCTACCATACACAGGGCGGGCCAGCCGCCGGCGGCAAAGCTGGCGCTGGCCAGGGCCGAGCCTGCCGATGCGCCGATGAAGCCGCCCGCGATGAACACGGTGGTCACCCTTGCGCGCGCATGTGGCGCCAATTTATAGATGATGGACTGGTGCGTCACTTGCAGGCCCATCACGCCCATGTCCAGCAGGACGATACCGATCAGCAATAGTACGAGCGAATGGGCGCCAAAGCCGATCAAGGCCCAGCCCGCGATCGAGGCGACGGCCAGCAGCCAGGTGGCCTGGCGCGCGTAGCCGCGGTCGGCCATGCGGCCCGCCGTGTTGGCGGCAAAGGCGCCCGTGGCGCCGGCCAGGCCGAACAGGCCGATCTGCATTTCCGAATAGTGATAGGGTTCGCCGCTGAGCAAAAAGGTCAGGCCCGTCCAGAACACGCTGAAGGTGCCCAGGCCCAGGCCCGAGAACAGGGCGCGCTGGCGCAGCAATGGTTCCTGGCGGATGATGTCGGCCAGGGAAGCCATTAATTTTCCGTATTGCAGCTTGCCGCGTGGCGCCTCGTTCGGCAGGATGCGGCGCAGCATGACGAGCAGGGCCGCGACGACGATGGCGGCCAGGACGTAGACGGTGCGCCAGCCGCCGCTGATCTGCGACACCGTGCCGGACACGGTGCGCGCCAGCAAGATTCCCAGCAACAAGCCCGTCATGACGGTGCCCACCATGCGTCCCCGGCTGTGATCGGGCGCGTACGAGGCCACCATGGCCGTCACTACCATCAAGGCGCTGGACGTGATCCCCATCAAGACGCTGGCGATGGCAAAGACGATGATGTTCTGGCTGGTGGCGGCCAGCAGCAGGGCGGCTATCTTGGCGATCAGCATCCACGTCAGCAGCTGGCGGCGGTTCAGCACGTCACTGAGGGGGACCAGGAAGACGATGCCCAGCACATAGCCGATTTGCGTGGCCGTGACCAGATAACCGGCTTGCGGCACGCTGACGCCAAACGAGGCGGCCAGCATGGACGTGAGCGGCTGCACATAGTAGAGGCTGGCGACGAGCACGCCGGCGGACAGGGCGAACAGCAGGATGCGGGTCGACGTCAGCAGGGCGCTGGCATCGACGGTAGAGGGTGCGGATTTCATGCGGTTACAACTTTCTTCGAGTGATGCTTTTGGATAAGCATGATAGCGGGGCTGCGCATTTCTTGCCGAGCAGGCAAAAAAATCCCGGCGATCGTTGCCGACGGCCGGGAAAAGGGTATATGGGGATATATACCGAGGGAGAGTTAAAACTTACTGCGCGCTTGCCAGCTCCGCATGCACCTGCGCCGTGATTTCATACGAGCGCAGCCGGTGCTGGTGCTCGAAGATCTGCGAAGTGATCATCAGCTCGTCGGCGCCCGTTTCGGCGATAAAGGCGGCCATCTTCGCCTTCACGGTGTCCGGCGCGCCGATGGCCGTGCAGGACAGGACGGAGTCGAGCATGGCGCGTTCCTGCGGGCCCAATTGCTCGAGGTAGCCGGGCACGGGCGGCTGCAGACGCGACGGGCGGCCCGTGCGCAGGTTGACGAACGCCTGCTGCATCGACGTGGCGCGCAAGTGCGCCTCGGCATCCGTATCGGCGGCAAACACGTTAAAGCCCAGCATCACGTACGGTTTGGCCAATTGCTTGGACGGCTTGAAATGCTCGCGGTAATAGGCCACGGCTTGCATCATCATCTGCGGCGCGAAGTGCGAGGCGAATGCATACGGCAAGCCCAGGTGGGCGGCCAGCTGGGCGCCGAACAGGCTCGAGCCCAGTATCCACACGGGCACTTTCGCGCCCTTGCCGGGTACGGCCAGCACGCGCTGGCGCGGCTCGTCGGACATATAGTCGATCAATTCCAGCACGTCCTGCGGAAATTGTTCCGCATCGGACTGCAAGTCGCGGCGCAGCGCGCGCGCCGTCGTCTGGTCGGAGCCGGGCGCGCGGCCCAGGCCCAGGTCGATGCGGCCCGGATGCAGCGCTTCCAGGGTGCCGAACTGTTCCGCGATGACGAGCGGCGAGTGGTTCGGCAGCATCACGCCGCCTGCACCCACACGGATGGTTGTCGTGCCGGCCGCCACATGGGCGATGACGACGGCCGTGGCGGCGCTGGCGATACCGGGCATGCCGTGGTGTTCGGCCAGCCAGTAGCGGTTGTAGCCCCAGCGTTCGCCGTGCTGCGCCAGGTCGAGCGTGTTCTTGAACGATTGGCTGGCGTCGCTGCCTTCGGCGATGGGGGCCAGGTCGAGTATGGAAAATGGAATCATGGTAGCGATATCGGGACGTGGTGGAAAATCACAATGGACGATTTGTCTATCCCCTGACGACAATAGGGTCGGCCTTGAAAGCGGCAGGAATGACAGGCTGTGCACATGATAATGCGAATCGGGAATTTGCGTACTGATCGGTAAAAAACTCGTGCCGGTCGGGATCGGTGCTGCTTGAACTGGCGGAGTTGCCGCAAACTCTGGAACTTTCCTTGCCAGCCCCAGTCTTAAGAATTCGTGCCTTAAGATTGTGAAACATCATGTATTGCGAGCAACTCGTCAAGCCCGACGGGCGCCAGCTGACCCTTTACAGTAGGCGTCCCATCGTCGTCGCTGGCGTTGCACCGAGCCCTTTCCCCTTGCCGCAGGAAGCCAATCCGCACTTGCGCTGGCATCCTTTGCGCGGCGAGTGGGTCGCGTACGCGGCCTATCGCCAGGGCCGCACCTTCCTCCCTCCGCCAGAGTACAACCCGCTGGCGCCCACGCGCGATCCCGCCCATCCGACGGAATTGCCGGCCGGCGACTACGATATCGCCGTCTTCGACAACCGCTTTCCCACCCTGGCGCTGGACGCCCATGACCCGCCCGACCTGACGGTGGCCACGGCGCCGGCCGCCGGCCAGTGCGAAGTGGTGGTGTTCGCCCAGGATGCCGGCGCCTCGCTGGGCACCTTGCCCGTCAGTCACATCGTCTTGCTGCTGCAAGCGTGGACCGCGCGCACGCAAGAACTCGCCAAGCGGCCCGGCATCGCTTATGTGCTGCCGTTCGAAAACCGTGGCGCGGAAGTGGGCGTGACGCTGCACCATCCGCATGGCCAGATCTACGCCTATCCCTTTGTTCCTCCGGTGCCGGCGCGCATGCTGGAGCAGGAGCACGCGTATTTCGCCGAGCATGGCCAGGCCTTGCTGGTGGATATGGCGCGGCGCGAAGCCGATGGCGGCACGCGATTGCTGTACCTGGGGCCGGAGGCCGTCGCTTTTGTTCCCGCCTGTGCCCGCTACCCGTATGAAGCGTGGCTGATGCCGCGGCGGCAGACGGACAGCTTTGCGGCCCTGTCGGCGGCGCAGCGCGAGGATCTGGCGCGCGCCCTGAAAACCGTCCTGCTGAAATACGACGGCCTGTGGCAACGCGAAATGCCTTACCTGATGGCCTGGTACCAGGCGCCGACAGACGGCCGCGCGCATCCGGAAACGCAGCTGCACGCACAGTTTTATCCGCCGTACCGCACGCGCGAACGGCTCAAATACCTGGCCGGCACGGAGCTGGCCGCCGGCATGTACGCCATGGATGCTTTGCCCGAGGAGTCGGCGCGGCAGCTGCAGCAAGTGCGCGTGACATGGGAAATGTCAGAGGAAATCGCATGAACTGGAATGTGGAATTGGAAATTGCACATAAGCTGGCGCAGATGCGCGGCTGGCTGGAACAGGAAAGGGCTGGCGCGGTGCGCTTGCGCGGCGTGGACTGGTTCGCCTGGGCCACGGCGGGGGCGTCGGGCAGCGCCGGCCACTCAGCCGAGTGTGGCTGTGCCGAGGTGCTCGTCACGCGCGATGCGGCCTACATCCTGACGGATGCGGCCGAGGCGCAGCGGCTGCGTCAGGAAGAAGTGCGCGGCAGCTGGACCTGGCAAGTGACGCCGTGGATGCAGCCGCGGCTGGCCGAATTGCGCGAGCATTTCGTGCAGCATGCGGCGGAAGGGCGGCCCGTGCTGTGCGACCGGCCCGGCCTGCAAGAACGCTGTCTGCCCGTTGCCCTGCGCGAGGAGCGCCTGCCCCTGCTGGCGCCGGAACAGGCGCGCTACCGCGAAGTGGGGCGCCTGGCCGCCGCGGCCGCCAGCGAAGCGCTGCGCGCCGCGCGTCCCGACTGGAGCGAGCAGGACCTGGCCGGCGCCTGCGCCCGTGCCCTGTGGTCGCGCGGCCTGCACGCCGTGTACGTGCTGGCGGCGGGTGCCGAGCGCTTCGAGCGCTACCGGCGCGCGCCACCGGCCGCGTCGCCGCTGGGCGAGCGGGCCGTGCTGGCGCTGTGCGCGCAAGCTTACGGCCTGTGCGCCAGCCTGAGCCGCCAGCGCCGCTTCCGTCCCGCGCGCGACGGCATCGGTGAAGCGGACGCGGCCATCCTGGCGCTGGAAGCGGTGGCGCTCGACGCCTGCGTGGCGGGGCATGCGCTGAGCATGGTATATCACGCGCTCGACAGCGCCTATGCGTATGCGGGCCAGCCCGATACGGTGCAGGAATTCCGGCAGGGCGGCATCGCCGGCTACCGCGCGCCCGAGGTGACCGCAGGCGCGCACACGGAAATCACCCTGAAGGACGGCATGGCCCTGGCTTTCCATCCCAGTTTGCCCGGCAGCATGGTGGAAGACACTTTCCTGCTCAGCGGCGGGCGCCTGCACAACCTGACTTGCGACCCGGACTGGCCAGTCACCTCGGTGGAGGGACGGCTGCGTCCGCTGACCCTGGAGTTGCCATGATCACCCCCGACGCGTATTTCGGCGCCGTCCCCGTGGTGGCGGCCTCGGCGCCCGGGAGGGTCAACCTGCTGGGCGAGCATACGGACTACAACGATGGCTACATGCTGCCGTGCGCCACGCCGCAACGCACGCGCGTGATGCTGGCGCTTGCCGCCGACGGCCACCATCAGTTCTATTCGGCGACCCTTGACGAACTCGTGCGTTTCGAGCGCCAGTGCGCCGCGCCGCCCGGTTTCGGCCGCTACCTGGAAGGCTGCATCCGTCTGCTCGAGGAGCGCGGCGTGGCCGTACCGGCCGTGCGCGGCCATATCGATTCGGACGTGCCGCCGGGCGCCGGCCTGTCGAGCAGCGCGGCGCTGGAAATCGCCATGCTGCGCGCGCTGCGCCAGCTGCTGGGGCTGCAGATTGACGACGTGTCGCTGGCGCTGATGGGGCAGCAGGCGGAAATCCGCTACGCGCAAGTCAATTGCGGCGTGATGGACCAGATGGCGTCCAGCCTGGCCGACGAGCGCCATATGCTGCTGCTTGATGCGCGCACCCTGCGCCATGAACTGCTGGCGCTGCCGCACGACAGCGAGGTGCTGGTCATCGACAGCGGCGTGCCGCGCACCCTGGCAGGCAGCGCGTACAACGTGCGGCGCGCCGAGTGCGAACAGGCGGCGCGCCTGCTGGGCGTGGCGGCGTTGCGCGACGTGCGCGAGCCGTCCGTGGTGGAAGGCTTGCCTGAGCCGTATCGCCGCCGCGCGCGCCACGTGGTCAGCGAAAACCTGCGCGTGCTGCAAGCGTGCGGCCAGCATGGTCCCGTGCTGTTCGGCCAGTTGATGACGCTGTCGCACGCCAGCCTGCGCGACGACTACGAGGTGTCGCTGCCGGTGCTCGATACCTTGGTGGCGCTGCTGTCGGCGCAGTCCGCCGTGTATGGCGCGCGCCTGACGGGGGCCGGTTTTGGCGGCGCCTGCGTGGCCCTGTGCCGCAAGCAGTGCGCGGCCAGTACGGGGCGCACGGTGGTGCAGCGCTTTAACGCCGAAGGACACAGCGCACGCATGGTGGTTCCCCTGAATTGAGCGTGGTTTGATCTTGCTCATGCGTGACAAAGCAAGCCTCTTTCTTTGGAACTTGCTCAGTGCCGCATGCCTCCAACAGGCATGCTCAATGACCATCTCTCCCCACCCGATACGAATGATGCCCAGGCCGGGACAGCCCAGCCTGGCGAGGGCGGTTTCGCGTATCCCCGCCCGCAGATGGTGCGTGAAAACTGGCAATCGTTGAACGGCGCCTGGCGTTTTACCTTCGACAATGAGCGGCGCTACCGGCTGCCCGATGGCGGCATCGACTGGACGCACGACATCATCGTGCCGTTTCCGCCGGAATCGCAGGCCAGTGGCGTGGGCGACCGTGGTTTTCACCGCGTCTGCTGGTACCAGCGCGAATTTTTTCTGCAGCCGGGCGGCCCGTGCGTGCTGCTGCATTTCGGCGCCGTCGACTACCATGCCAAGGTATGGCTGAACGGACACGTGGTGGCCGACCACGAAGGCGGGCATACGCCGTTTGTCGCCAACATCAGCCATGCGCTGCTGTCCGACGGGCCGCAAGTGCTGACGGTGCGCGTCGAGGACGATCCGCACGACCTGGCCAAGCCGCGCGGCAAGCAGGACTGGCAGCTGCTGCCGCATTCCATCTGGTATCCGCGCACCACGGGCATCTGGCAAAGCGTGTGGATCGAGCGCGTGGCGGCCACCTATATCGGCAAGCTGCGCTGGACGCCCGTGTTCGAGGGCTACGAGATCGGCTGTGACGTCTTCGCCACGGGCGACTTGCAGGATGACCTCACGGTGGCCGTGCGTATCTGGCATGGCGACAACCTGCTGGCCGACGACCAATACAAGCTGATCGAAAACGAAGCGAGCCGCAAGATCGCTTTGTCCGACCCCGGCATCGACGATTCGCGCAACGAACTGCTGTGGAGTCCGGAACGGCCCATCCTGCTCGATGCCGAAGTGACCTTGTGGCATGGCGACGAGCTGCTCGATACGGTCAAATCGTACACGGCGCTGCGCTCGGTGGCCATCAACCGCGACCGCTTCATGCTCAATGGCCGGCCGTATCCGCTGCGCCTCGTGCTCGACCAGGGCTACTGGCCCGACACCCTGCTGGCCGCGCCTTCCGACGACGCCCTGCGGCGCGACGTGGAGCTGGCCAAGGCCTTGGGTTTCAACGGCGTGCGCAAGCACCAGAAGATCGAGGACCCGCGCTACCTGTACTGGGCCGACCGCCTGGGCTTGCTGGTGTGGGAAGAAATGCCATCGACGTACCGCTTTTCCAGCAAGGCCATCACGCGCATGGTGCGCGAATGGACGGACGTGATCGAGCGCGACTACAGCCATCCATGCATCCTCGTATGGGTGCCGTTCAATGAATCGTGGGGCGTGCCCAACCTGACGGCCATCCAGGCCCACCGCAACGCCGTCGAGGCACTGTATCACCTGACGCGCACGCTCGACCCCACGCGGCCCGTGATCGGCAACGATGGCTGGGAAGCGTCGGCCACGGACATCCTCGGCATCCACGATTACGACTGCGATCCGGAACGGCTGCAGGCGCGCTATGCGATCAGCGATTCGGCCCGCACCACCTTGTTCGACCAGCGCCGCCCGGGCGGACGCATCCTCACGCTCGACGGCTTTCCGCACCGGGGCCAGCCCATCGTCCTCACGGAATTTGGCGGCATTGCCTTTGACAGGGAACAGAGCGAATCGGCGGAAACCTGGGGCTATGCGCGCGTGGGCAACGAGGCGGCCTTCCTTGATATCTACCGGCGCCTGATGAACGTCGTCAACACGGCGCAGATGTTCAGCGGTTTTTGCTACACGCAGTTCGCCGACACGTTCCAGGAAACCAATGGTCTGCTGACGGCGGACCGAACGCCGAAGGCCGCGCTGGAGCTGCTCAGCGCGGCCACCCGCAATATCCGGCTCAATTGAACGGGAGCCGGGCCCGGCACGTTTCATCTGGTTCATCACATCAAGAGGAGCAGGCATGGCCGATACCGATGGCGCGGCAGCGCCGTTCCTGACTTACTGGCAGGCGGGCTACGAGGGCGCCGACCACGTCACCCATGGCGGCCAGGCGCTGGACATGAACCGCGCCACGGGTCACCTGGACCGGGTGCGCGAAGACTATTTGCTGCTGCGCCAGTTCGGCATCCGCAGCGTGCGCGAAAGCATAGGCTGGCGCCTGGCCGAGCGCGATGGCCAGTTCGATTTTTCCGGCATCGAGGAGCGCGCCGCCGTGGCGCAGGAGCTGGGACTGCAAATCAACTGGACCTTCTGCCACTACGGCTGGCCGTCTGAACTCGACCTGTTCTCGCCCGACTTCGTGCCGCGCTTTGCCCGCTATTGCCGGGCGGCGGCGCAGTTCCTCGCGCCATATGCGGGTTGCGCGCCCGTGTATTCGCCCATCAATGAAATCTCGTTTACCAGTTGGGGCTTGTCGGTGCACATGTTTCAGTGCCTGAATATGTACCGGCCCGATGCCGGCCACGAAGGCAAGCGGCAGCTGGTGCGCGCCACCGTGGCCGGCTGCGACGCCATCCGCGCCGTCAGCCCGCAGGCGCGCTTTCTGCAATGTGATCCCCTGATCCACGTGACCGCGCCGCCCGGACGCACGGACTGGGTTGCACAGGCGGCCGCCTGGCGCGCCTCGCAGTTCGAAGCGTGGGACATGCTGTGCGGCCGGCAAGCGCCGGAACTGGGCGGCGCGCCGCGCTACCTGGACTTGATCGGCTTGAACTATTACCACAGCAACCAGTGGGAAAGCGGCAGCAATTTGCGCCTGTGGTGGCACCTGGGCGAACCGCGCCGCATGCCCCTGCACCAGTTGCTGCTGGAAGTGCAGGCCCGCTACCAGCGGCCGCTGCTGCTGGCCGAAACGAGCCACGTGGGCAGCGGGCGCGGTGCGTGGATACGCGACGTGGCCGCCGAGGCGGCGCTGGCCGTCCAGCATGGCGCCGCGCTGCGCGGCATCTGCATCTATCCCATCATCGACCGGCCCGACTGGGATGATGCCAGCCACTGGCACCACAGCGGCCTGTGGGATGTCGGCCTGGAAGGCGAGGGGGGGGAGCGGCTGCGGCGCATCCTCGTGCCCCCTTACGCGGCGGCACTACGGCAGGCACAGCGCCTGACCGGACAACTTTGTTCAACGTTTGCCCTGGCGGGGCAGAAAGGAACTGGCATGCGAACCATCATCGTTTTTTCCCATTTGCGCTGGAATTTCGTGTATCAGCGTCCGCAGCAGCTGCTGTCGCGGCTGGCGCAGTTCTACCGCGTGGTCTTCGTCGAGGAACCTGTCTGGCACGATGGGCCCGGTACGCTGGAACTGTCCACGCCGGCACCGAACGTGACCGTGTGCCAGCCCCGTACGGCCGTGCAGGCGCCCGGCTTTCACGACGACCAGCTGGCCGTGCTGCAGCCCTTGCTGAGCCAGATCACGCCTGCCGACGATCCCATTGTGTGGTTCTATACGCCGATGGCGCTGCCGCTGCTGCCGGCGCTGCACGCGGATCTGGTCGTGTATGACTGCATGGATGAACTGGCTGCATTCAAGAATGCGCCTCGGCAACTGCTGCAGCGCGAAACGGCCTTGCTGGCGCGCGCCGACCTCGTGTTCGCGGGCGGCCCCAGCCTGTTCGAGGCGAAGCGCACGCGCCACGCGAACGTCCATTGCTTCGCCAGCAGCGTCGATACCGTGCACTTCGAACAGGCGCTGGACCGCCACAATGGCCATCCCGCGCAAGCGGAGATCGGCCGGCCCAGGCTCGGCTATTACGGTGTGATCGACGAGCGTTTCGAGCCGGCCCTGGTAGCGGCGCTGGCCGACGCCCATCCCGACTGGCAAATCGTGCTGGTCGGTCCCATCCTCAAGATCGACCCGGCCAGCTTGCCGCAGCGGCAGAATATCCATTACCTGGGCCAGCAGCCTTACCAGGCGCTGCCGCACTTCCTGGCCGGCTGGGACGTGTGTCTGCTGCCCTTCGCCAGAAATGAAGCGACCCGCTTCATCAGTCCGACCAAGGTGCTCGAATACATGGCGGCACAGCTGCCCATCGTCAGCACCTCGATCACCGATGTGGCCGTGCCGTATGGCGACATCGTGGCCATTGCCGATACGCCGGAAGCCTTTGTTGCCGCTTGCGAGGCGGCGCTGGCCGCGACGCCGGAACAGCGCGCGGCGATGGCCGCCAGCATGCGCGCCATCGCCGAGGCTACCTCCTGGGATGCCACGGTGGACCAGATGCGCACCTTGCTCGACACGACACCGCCGGGGCAGGGCGCACGCCAGCAGGTGCCCGCCGCCAGCACGGCGCAGGCCGCCGCACCGGGCGCCGGCGCCGATGTCAACCTGCTGCATCCCCCCGGTGCGCCGCACGCCGTGGCCTGCGCCATCATCGGCGCCGGCCCGACGGGACTGAGCGCCGCCTATCACCTGGGCGCCGATACCTTGCTGCTGGATAAAAATGCCGCCGTGGGCGGCTGGTGCCGCTCCATCCAGGACCGGGGTTTTACCTTCGATCACGCGGGCCATATCATGTTTTCCAACGACGACTATGTGCTCGAGATGTATCGCACCTTGCTGGGCGCCAACCTGCACTGGCAAAACCGCGAAGCCTGGGTCTACAGCAAGCAGGTCTACACGCGCTATCCATTCCAGGGAGCGTTGTACGGCTTGCCTCCGGCCGTCATCAAGGAATGCATCGTCGGCGCCATCGAGGCGCGCTACGGCAAGGCGCCGGCGGCCCCCGGCAATGCAGCGACAGCGGCCTGCGCCGTGGAAGACTGCTGCGCCGACGGCGGCACGGGGCTGGAGCAGGTGCACGATGCCGTAGCGGCGCCGGCCCAAGCCCAAGCCCAGAGCGCGCCCAATTTCGAGCAATTCATCCATCAGGTGTGGGGCAGTGGCATCGCCCGCCATTTCGCCATTCCCTACAACAAGAAATTGTGGACCGTGCCCCTGGCCGAGATGGAAACGTCGTGGCTGGGCGGGCGGGTGCCCTTGCCGAACCTGGAAGAAATCATCGAGGGCGCGCTGGAACCGGTGGCCAGGCCGATGGGCCCGAATGCGCGCTTCGGCTATCCCTTGCGTGGCGGTTTCCAGGCCTTGATGTCGGGCTTCCTGCCGCACCTGCAAGGCAAGCTGGAACTCAATGCCGATGTGGTGCAGGTCTTGCCGCGCCAGCATGTGGTCGTGCTGGGCGACGGCCGCCGCTTCCGTTACCAGCACTTGCTCAGCACCATGCCCTTGCCGCAACTGGTGCGCCTGATTGGCGAGCAGGCGCCGCCGCAGGTACAGGCGGCGGCGCGCGCCTTGCGGCATATTTCCGTACGCTGCGTCAACTTGGGCGTGGCACGCGAAAACATCAGCGAGAAACACTGGATTTACTATCCGGAAGAGACGATATTCCACCGTATCTTCCTGCAAGGGAATGCCAGCCCCCACTGCAATGCGCCGGGCGGTTTCGGCCTCACGTGCGAGATCAGTTATTCGCCCTGGAAACCGTTGCCGCTCGATGGACAGGCCCTGATCGACCGCTGCGTGGCCGATTGCATCGCGGTGGGCTTGTTGCGCGACGATGACCGGCTGCTGGCCGCCAACCAGGTGGACATGCCGTACGCCTATGTGGTGTACGACCACGCGCGGGCCGCCAACGTGGCGCTGGTGAAAGCATGGCTGTCCACGCAGGACATCGTGCTGGCCGGACGCTACAGTGAGTGGGAATACTACAATTCCGACCACGCCTTCCTGGCCGGGAAAAAAGCGGCGGAACTGATCACAGGGCTGGCGGCAAGCCAGCGCAAGATAGGCATGGTGGAGTAGGCGCTTGCGCCGGGAGCACGGGAACGGCGCTCCCGGCGCGAGGTAGACACGATGAGCACGACGGACATGAGGGAGACGATGAAGAGGAGGGACTAGCAGTAGGCACAACAGTCACCAAGGGCGACCGACAAGAGGCAAGAGGCAAGAGGCAAGAGGCAAGAGGCAAGAGGCAAGAGGCAAGAGGCAAGGCAGATGGAATCCTGCCTTGCCTCTTGTTTGTTGCCCGGGCATTGGCGGCGCGGCAGACCACTGGCGTTCAGTACCCCGAACGCCAGTGGTCAGGCGTAATCAGTGCATGCCGCGCTGATCCCTGTGCTGATCCCCGGTATCGCTAATAGCGCTGCAGCAAGCCGTTGACCACCTTGACCCTATCGCCGATCTGGTAGCCGGGCTGGGAGTTTTGCATGATGGCCCGCGTGCTGCCGTCGTCCAGGCGCAGAGTGACCCGGTATTGCATGTTGCCCGAGGTGGTGCCCGCCGTGCCGGAACTGCCCGATTGCATGTCGCTGCTGCCCTGATCCATGCCGCGCGGCACCGGCTCGATCGATTGCACCGTGGCGGAGGCGATGCTCACACCCGATTGGCTGCCGTCCATGTTCATGGCGTTGTTGGCCGTGGAGGTGCGCGCGTCGGCGCTGCCGGTGCCTGCGGTGCCGCTGCTGCCCGTGCCGGTGTCGCTCATGGTGCTGCTGGTGCCGGTGCCGGCCGACGTGCTGCCAGCACTGCCCGTCCCGGCCGTATTGCTGTAGCTTTCACCGCTGCGGCCATTCGTGCTGCTCATGCTGGTGCGGTTCGGATCCGAACTGCAGGCGGCCAACGTACACAGCAGGCCGGCCAGCGCCATGGTTTTTTTTACTCTCATCTTGTTCTCCTCTTGGTCTGACAAAGTGTTAACCCGGTTTCCAGGGTGTGGCGGAGGTCAGCGTCAATGGCGCATGCCAGGCATGGCCGCAACTGCTGCTAGTAAGAGAGCAGGGCGGGAAAGATGTTCAGTACTTGTTATTTCACATTGAGGTACATCAAGCGCTTCAATTGTCGAGCTTGGTATAAAAGACATTCTTGCGCAGGGCGGGCACGGCGTTCGCCCATTGCCTTGTTCCCCGTTGCTTATTTCAGGAGAATAAATGTCTGCCGATTTCCATAGCGTCAAGCTGATCAATGAGTTGGTGATTGCCGTGTACGGCGCCCCGGGCGCAGCGAACGGTGCGCGCGCCCGCTATGCGCTGACCCAGGCCCTGCATGCCTTGACGAGGCTGTCACGGTCGGAACAGTTGATGGAGATGCAGCGCGATGCGGCGCGTGCGGCGGGAGCAGCCAGCCGGCGCGAGATGCGCACGGTGCTGCGCCGCATCGCCGGCAGGGCGGCAGCGGGCCAGGGCCAGTTGCCGCTGGCGCTCGGTGCCGGCGATGACACCGCGCTGTGATCAGCCCTGCTGTTTCTTCAGCGCGGCGGCGGCCATGCCGGGCCAGCAAAAGTAGAGCGGCAGCACCACGGCCACGGCGGCCGTGATATCGACCACCCAGTCGCTGACGGCGCCACGGCGGTAAGGCAGGAAACTCTGGATGAATTCGTCCAGCGCGCCCATGGCCGCCACCATCAGCACCGACAGCAGCGCCCGGCGCGCCATGCCGCCTGCCGTGCCGCTGAACAGGATCAGTGCCAGCACGCCATAGCCGACGGAATGCAGCACGCCGCCCGACGCATATTGGCCCACGTCCGCGCGCACGCCGGGGATGTCGCCGATCAGGATCACCAGGGCATACAGCAGCAGCGCGGTGCGGTAGCGCAGGCTTTCATAGCGGTCGGAAAAACAGAGTTCGGGCAAGGGTGCGGGCATGATGCGTCAGGACGGTTGGAAAGGCAGTCACAATATCATGTGCGTGGCGGGCCACCGTGTTTTTGCGCAAGAGCTTGCCGTACGGGCAAAAAAAGGCCCGCGGGGGCGCGGGCCAAAAACCCAAATGAAATGGGTCAAGAGTTGAGAGTTGCTCGGTACTCACCATGTCGCGCGCCTTGCCGGCGCCCGCCATGGTCATGAAAGGGGAGTGGTGTGCCATCGCGGCACACCTGTCTGTAGTCAGGCATATCGGTTGCCTGTACAGCAGATGAAGCAAGTATAGGGGGCGAAAATGACGGCCTGATGACACGCCGCAACATTTTTTTTGCGGCAGGCAGAATAATCGGGAAGATTGTGCGTCATGGCATGAATGGCCATGTTTCAGCATTGAGGGCAAAAAAAAGCCCGCTGGTGAAAGCGGGCTTAAAACTATTTTCTTGGAGGAGAATAGTGGAGACAGGTGCATTATGCTGCGTCGCACGATATGTGTCTAATGGTCTTTTCAGATAACCATTATCGTTTTTTGATATAACTGCCTCGTCTTGCCCTCATTCCTTCACGGCCACCGTGTAGTTGAGCGCCATGCGCCCGCCATCGACATAGATGGTCTGGCCCGTCATGTAGGTGGCGTCGTCGCTGGCCAGGAAGGCTGCGATGCCCGCCACTTCCTCCGGCTCGCCGCAGCGGCCCAGCGGCGTGCGCGACAATATCGTGTGGCGCGCCTCCGGGCTAGACAGCACCGCCTGCTTGGCCAGTTCCGTCAGGATGGTGCCCGGTCCGATGCCGTTCACGCGCACGCCGTGCGGCGCCAGGTTCAGGGCCATGACCTTCGTCAGCTGGTTGATGGCGCCCTTCGATACCACGTACGGCACCTGGTTCGGGATCGCCAGTTCCGCATTCACGCTGGACATATTGATGATGCAGCCACTGTTGCGCTTGACCATCTCGCGCGCCACGGCCTGGCCGCACAGGAACATCGATTTCAGGTTGATGCGCATGACCCGGTCGAAATCGTCTTCGCACACGTCGAGGAAATCGGCCGCGTGCGTGACGCCCGCATTGTTGACGAGGATATCGATGTGGCCGAACTGGGCCAAGGTTTCCTTCAGCATGGCATCGACGTCCGCCTTCTGGCTGACGTCGGCGCAAAAGAAGCGCGCCTGCTGTCCGAGGGCGGTGGCCGCCTGCGCGCCTTCTTCCTTGATGTCGACCAGCATCACTTGCGCCCCTTCGGCGATCAGGCGGGTGGCGCAAGCCAGGCCGATGCCTTGCGTGGCGCCCGTGACGATGGCGGTTTTATTGATCAGTTTCATGTGTGCTCCTCGGCGGGTAATAGAGAGCGCTGCCCAGGCCACAGGCTTGCGCGGCAATGGGCAGATTTTAATCCCTGGGCAGGAATCAGAGGAGAATGGGTTCGTTCGGCAACTGGTTGCCGCGCGTACCGTCAGCGGGGAAGTGGCTTTGCAGCAAAGTATTCAACTGCTGCAAGGCATCGAGCGTGCTGTCGTGGTAATTGCCATCCTTGAAACCCTTGGTCATCGTGCGGCATACGGCTTGCCACTGTTCCGGCGTGACGCGGCGGCCCACGTTGCGGTCGGCCACGATATCGACCTGGTGCTCGGCCAGGTTGATGTAGATCAGCACGCCAACGTTGTCTTCCGTATCCCACACGCCATACTGGGCGAACAGTTCGCGCGCCCGCTCGCGGTTGCTCACGCCCTGGTAGGCCATGCCTGGCGTCAGGGCCGCTTCGACGATCAGGCGCACTTCCGCCCGGTGCATCGTTTCACCGTCGGCGATGGCCGTCTCGATGGCTTTCAGGGTGCGTTCCGGAAACGCCTGGCGCGCCGTCGCGGGCGTGCCCCGCAAATGTTTCAAGGCGCGTCCGCAGCGCTGTCCGAATGTCAGTTGTTTCGTCATTACCAATCTCCCGAGGCGCCGCCGCCGTCAAATCCGCCGCCGCCGCCACCGAAACCACCGCCGCCACCGCCAAAACCACCTCCGCCGCCGAAGCCGCCACCGCCGCCCCGGTTGTTCAGCGCCTGGCTGAGGATGCTGCCCAGCACGACGCCGGTGGCGCCGCTGGACCAGTTGCTGCCGCGCTGCAGGCGGTTAGGCCCGCCGCGCGAACGGAACAGGGTCAGCACGACGAGAAAGCCGAAGAACAGCAGCGGCAGCCAGAAGGTCATGCCGCCCGCGTCCACCGTGGCCGGCGCTTTCTGCTGGGCCGGGGCGGGGAATTGCTCCTGGTTCAGCAGGGTGGCAATCGACCCCACGCCGGCGACCAGGCCGCCGTAATAATCATTCTGCTTGAAATGGGGGGCGATCACGTCCTGCAGGATGCGTTTCGATTGCGCATCCGTCAGCACGCCCTGCACGCCGCGGCCCGCCTCGATGCGCAGGCGGCGCAGCGACGACGGGTTGTCCTTCGCCACCATCAGCAGCACGCCGTCATCGACGCCCTTGCGGCCCAGCTTCCAGGCATCCGTCACGCGGATGCTGTATTGCTCGATGGCTTCCGGTTCCGTGCTCTTGACCAGCAGCACGGCGATCTGGCTGCCCGTCTTGGCTTCGTAATCGGCCAGCACGCCTTCCAGCGCCGCTTTCTGCTTGGCGTCGAGCATGCCGGCGTTGTCCGTCACGCGCGCCGCCAGCGGCGGCACGGGCACAAGACCCTGCGCGCTGGCGGACAGGCTGGTGCACAGCAGCAGCGCCGTCGCCAGCGCCGCCAGATAAGACCAGGCTTTCATCTTATTTGCCAAAGTTGACGGTCGGCGCGGTCGAGATGGCTTTTTCGTTTTCCACCGTGAACGATGGCTTGACCTTGTAGCCGAAGACCATGGCCGTCAGGTTGTTCGGGAAGCTGCGCGCATGCACGTTGTAATCCTGCACGGCGGTGATGTAACGCTGGCGCGCCACGGTGATGCGGTTTTCCGTGCCTTCCAGCTGCGACTGCAAATCGCGGAAGCTCGTATCGGCCTTCAGGTCAGGGTATTTCTCGGACACCACCATCAGGCGCGACAGGGCCGACGACAACTGGCCTTGTACTTGCTGGAATTTCTCGAACGCGGCCGGATCGTTCAGCACTTCGGGCGTGATCTGGAAGCTGGTGGCGGCGGCGCGCGCCTTGGTCACCGCTTCCAGGGTTTCGCGTTCGTGCGTGGCATAGCCCTTGACAGTGTTGACCAGGTTGGGAATCAGGTCGGCGCGGCGCTGGTACTGGTTGACCACTTCGCCCCAGGCGGCCTTGGTGGCTTCGTCCTTGCTCTGGAAGTCGTTGTAGCCGCAGCCCGTCAGGATGCCGGCCAGGACGGTGACGCTCAGGGCCAGGCGCAGCCATTTTATGAATTGATTGGTGATTTGCATGATGGGTTCCGTGCAGAGTAAAGGAGGTGAGGCAAATATACCTGAAACAGCCCGCAATGTCGGTTTAATAAGCGCCGGACGCGGCCCCTGGCTGCCTTCACGGGTCCATGCCGCGTTACAATACGGGGTTTGCAACTGAATATAGAGAAGGTGTGCCGTGAATTTCATCGATAAATTATCCGCCGCGTGGACGGCCAATAATTCCCTGCTGTGCGTAGGCCTGGACCCGGACCTGGCGAAACTGCCGGCCGACCTGCGCGACTTGCCTGATGGAATCACCACCTTTTGCACGCGCATCATCGACGCCACGGCCGACCTGGCCTGCGCCTTCAAGCCGCAGATCGCGTATTTTGCCGCGCTGGGCGCGGAAAAGCAGCTGGAAGACATCTGCCGCTACGTGCGCGAGAACTACCCGCACATCCCGCTGATCCTCGACGCGAAACGGGGCGACATCGGCGCGACAGCCACGCAATACGCGCGCGAAGCGTTCGAGCGCTACGGCGCCGACGCCGTCACCGTGAATCCCTACATGGGCGAAGATTCGCTAGACCCCTACCTGGCGTGGAAAGACCGCGGCGTGATCATCCTGTGCCGCACTTCGAACCCGGGCGGCTCGGACCTGCAATTCCTCAATACGGATGGCGAACCGCTGTACCAGCGCGTGGCGCGCCTGGTGGCCGACAAATGGAACAAGAACGGCCAGTGCGCGCTCGTCGTTGGCGCCACCTTCCCTGAAGAACTGGCGCAAGTGCGCGCCATCGTCGGCGACATGCCGCTGCTGGTGCCCGGCATCGGCGCCCAGGGCGGCGACATCGCCGCCACCGTCGGCGCGGGCCAGACGGCGAACGGCATGGGCATGATGATCAGCTCGTCGCGCGCCATCATCTACGCCACGCCGCAAGCGGGCGAAGATTTTGCCGACGCGGCCCGCCGCGTGGCCATTGAAACGCGCGATGCGATCAATCAACATCGTTCGGTTTAAGCACCATCCATCAAAAATGTAGGTCGGGTTAGGCCAGCGGCCGTAACCCGACAACATCGGTAACGTCAACAATGTTGTCGGATTACGCGGGCCTTCTGCCCGCTAATCCGACCTACCCGGCTCGCGCCCTCTTTCAGTCGCGCATGGGCGCCACCATCTCCGCGTAGTCGTACAGCTCGCCTAAAATCTCTTCTCCCCGCTCATCCACCGATTCCGACAGCACGTCGATTTCCGTAAACAGCATTTCGATCGTGCGGGCGCCGCCGTCGCCGTCGAACAGGCGGGCGGCGCGGTGCTGTTCCCAGCGCAGGCTTTCCGCTTCGCTCAGCGTTTGCGGGAAATTGCGGGCGCGGTAGCGGAACAGCAATTCCTGCAGGCGTTCGTCGGCAAACGAGGGGCGGGCCGTGGCCAGCTTGGCCGGCGTTTCGCGGCGCAAGGATTCGAGCAGGCGGCGGTCGTCGTTGCTGACGAAACCGTTATACAGATCCTCATCCACGTCCAGCGCCACGTTCGCGCCAGGGCGCTCGAACACTTCGGCCCAGATGGCATCCATGTTCGGCGCCGTCGCGGCCAGTTGCGCGTTGACCTTCGCCGCGTCCACGTCGATGCCCCATTGCGCGGCCATGGCCGGCGACAAGGTTTTCAGGTTGCCGACCAGCATGGGCGACTTGTTCAGATGCACGCTTTTCACTGGCAGGCGCGTCATGCCTTCGGGCATGGCTTCCTTGCGCGTGAACAGCCGCGTGCGGATGGTGTCGGCGTCCAGTTCGAACAGTTCACGCGGGTCGTAGGCGCAATCCCAGACGAGGATCTCGTTCTTGTTGCTCGGGTGCGTGGCCAGCGGCCAGACGACGCCCACGCAGCCCCGTTCGGCGGGGAACATGCCCGACACGTGCAGGAAAGGCTGGCGCTCGCCGGCGGCCAGGTGCATGCCCATTTCGCTGGCGACCCGGTCCTTCTTGTGCAGCGCCAGGCAGAATTCGAACAGTTTCGGCTGTTTCTGCTTGATCAGGCGCGCCAGGGCGATGGTGGCGCGCACGTCCGACAACGCATCGTGCGCCGCTTCGTGGGCCAGGCCGTTGGCCTTGCTCAAGTGTTCCAGCTTGAAACTGGTCTGGCCATCGTCGCGCTTCGGCCATTGAATGCCTTCCGGGCGCAGCGCATGCGTCATGCGCACGACGTCGAGGATGTCCCAGCGGCCGCAATGGTTCTTCCATTCGCGCGCATACGGATCGATCAGGTTGCGCCAGAACAGGAAACGCGTGACTTCATCGTCGAAACGGATGGTGTTGTAGCCCACGCCGATGGTGCCCGGCTCCGAAAAGGCCGCTTCGATGGTAGCGGCGAACTGGTGTTCGGGCACGCCCAGCTGCAGACACTGCTGCGGCGTGATGCCCGTGATCAGGCACGATTGCGGGTCTGGCAGGAAATCATTGGCTGGCTGGCAATACAGCATGATCGGCTCGCCGATCTCGTTGAGTTCGGCATCCGTGCGGATGGCGGCAAACTGGGCCGGGCGGTCGCGGCGCGGCTGGGCGCCAAAGGTTTCGTAGTCGTGCCAAAGAAAGGTCTGGTTAGTCATTGATGGTCATTACTTGGTTGCTTGATTGGTTATCCGGGCCGTAAACGCGCCGCTGCTACAGTTTTCTGAAAACCTGCCGATACTACACGAGAGGATGGTCATCATCGCGTTTCCCGCATGGTGGCATACATTGCCCGTTCAAGGAGGTCTATCGTGTCAATTCCCATCGCCGCAGGCGGCAATTCCAACCCTTCCGTGACTTCCGTCAGTACGGGCGTTGCCGGCAAGGACGAGAAAGTCCAGCAAAAGGACGGCATCAACGCTGAAATGAGCGTCAACGACCGCACGAAGCTGCAATTGAACGCCTCCATCATGCAGGCGTCGCTGAACGTGTCGATCGGTTCCGAGAACGAGCCGCTGGCGCTGCTGTACAAGACGGCCATCACCAACATCAATGAAGCGCTGAAGGGCCAGTACGGCGACGATGCGATCCAGAACGCGGCGTCGCAGGATAATAGCGCCGAAGCGACGGCGAGCCGCATTGTATCGCTGTCGACCGGGTTTTTTGACGCCTTCAAGAAACAGAATCCCGACCTGGATGACGATGCGGCTCTGACAAAATTCATGGATACCATCAGCGGCGGCATGGAAAAAGGCTTCAAGGAAGCGCGCGATATCCTGGAAGGCTTGAAAGTGCTGGGTGGTGATATCGCCGGCAATATCGACAAGACGTATGAACTGGTGCAGAAGGGCTATGCGGATTTCATCGCCGCGCACAGCAGCAAGAAGGATGACGCTGCCAAGCCGGATGCGACCAAGCCGGCCGACAGCAAGGCTGCCTGAGCTATAGCATGACCCGGTTGCGTCCGCCTGCCTTCGCGCGGTAGAGCGCCGCGTCGGCCGTCGCGATCAGCGCATGGTCATCCTGTTCGGCCGCCAGGCTGGACACGCCGAACGAGCCCGTGATGTGCGGCAGCGCGCTGCGCATGTCGGCGAAGATGACGGCTTGCTGCATGCGTTCGCACAAGCGTTCGGCGACCCGCAGGGCCACGTGTTCGTTGGTATCGGGCAAGATCACCATCATTTCCTCGCCACCGTAGCGCACGGCGAAATCCGTGGGCCGCAGGGCCGCGCCCAGCACTTGCGCGGCGATGCGCAGCGCCTGGTCGCCCGCCTGGTGGCCGTGCGTGTCGTTGAAGCGCTTGAAATGGTCGAGGTCTATCATCACCAGCGACAGCGGCGAGCCGCTGGCGTGGGCCGTGACGATCATGTTCGGCAGTAAATCCGTCAGCCAGGCGCGGTTGTACAGGCCCGTCAGGCTGTCGACCATCGACAGCTGGCGGTAAAACTCGCCCAGTTTCTGCCGGCGGCGCAGCAAGGCGTTGGCGGCGCGGATGCGGAAGGACAGCAGGCGCAGCAGGTTGCGCGCCAGGCCGTTCGATTGCTCGATCAATTCCCAGACGACGGCCGCGTCGATCACCAGCAAGTCGGTTTCTTCCAGGGCGGAAATGGCGGCCAGGTTGCTCGCTTCATCGAGCACCGATTGTTCGCCCACGCTTTCGCCGGGCAAGACCTTGCTGACGGTGCCGTCATCCATGCCCGTATGGATGTCGGCGGCCACGGCCAGCGAACCGCGCAGGACGATGTATAGGCAAGTACCCTGTGTGTCGGCAATGGCTTCGCCCGCTTCGAGGCGCATGACGGGGCAGGGCGCCAGCATGGCGGCCGTCTGGCTATCCGCCCCATCGCGAAATAGCTGTAAATCGCCGATGTTGCAGCCTGAAGCGCCGAAGTTGCCGATCTGTTCCACAATCACACTTTCAAAAAGCCGGCGCGCGCGAGCAGAGGGCCGGTAGCTTCATGATAGCGTAAAGCGGCCTTGGCTGTAACGACAAAGGCTTGCTTGATGTCACTTACTGTGAGAAATACGACAATTATTTCATTGCGGTGTTAATACGCCGGAATGCTTGCAGTTTTATTATTGAAGTTGCCGCGCGTAAAAGGCGGGCCAGATGTGCAAAGGCAGCCTTGAACGGCTGCCTCAGTCTCTGGAAATCCTGCAGGTGGGGAGTTACTCGGCGGTTTCTTCCGCTTCGGCCGTATCGATCACGGCATTCTTGCCGGTGGCGTGGCGCTTGCTGTCTTGCAGGCGGCCCAGGGCGCTATCGATGGCGCGTTTCAGTTTGTCGGTGGCGCCGGCAACGGATTGATGCACGGTGGCGTTCTGTTCGGTCACGGCGATCGGTTGGTAGCCAGCAACGCGTGCTTCCATGACGCAGCGAATATCGTCGGCGCCGCCTTTCGGGCCATTCGTGTCGCTGATGTGGACTTCGATGCGGGTCAGGTTGTCGCGGAAGCGGTTCAGCGCGCTTTCAAGTACGGATTGCACATGTTCGTTCAGTCCAGCGGTGTTGGCGATGGTGCTGTCGGTATGAATATTGATTTGCATATGCTTACTCCTGTCAATTCAAAAAAAACCCATCTCAGGCGTGCTGCGGCCTGGTTGCTGCCCCATGCACATGACCTCTGTGCATGGAACTTATCTTACTCCTCTTTCCAGTATTTCAAGAGGGTGCGCACGATTAAGATGAGCTTAACCCTTCAGCCAGGTCAAGTTTCCACTACGAAATTATTTCAACCATTGATCAGACCGGCGGCGATATTGATCGACAGCCCCAGCACGACCAGGTTGAAGAAAAAGCTCAGCACGGATTGCCCCAGCACGATCTGGCGCATCATGCGCGTCTGCACGGAAACGTCCGACGTCTGCACGGCCACGGCGATGGTGAAGGCGAAATACAGAAAATCCCAGTAATCGGGGTTTTGCTCGTCGTCGGGAAATTTCAACGGGCGCAGTGCGGGATCGGCCTGGTAATACAGGTGGGCGTAGTGGAAGCAGAACAGGGTGCCGACGAGGAACCAGGAGCCGACCAGGGTGAGGATCGTCAAGCCGTAGTGCAGTGCGCGCTCGTCCGGCGCCAGGTCTTTCATCGAAGACAGCTGCGAGACGATGGCCACCAGGCTCATCACGGAAGCGACGGACAGGGCCGACAAGACTGTTGCCGCCCGCTCGTCCTGGCGCGCCGCCATCATTTTCACGCGGTGGTGGTTGGCGCGCATCATCATCCAGGCCATCGTCGCCAAGTAGAACCAGACGGCCACGTTCCACGCCGTCAGCAACCGCGTCATCTGTTGCCACGATGCGGGCAGCAGCAGACCGGCCGCCACGCCAATGACCGTGGCCAGGCTCAGGTGGGGGCGGCTGCGGATGAAGCTGCGGAACGGAAGCGTGATTTTCATGGTGCCAGGATGCATCAGTTGGGATAGCGCATCTTAGCGCTTAAGTTGCCGCCGTGGTGGCCGTCCTGGCGGCCGCTTCCTTCTCGTGGTGGGGGAAGCGGTCCATGCGCGACAGCACGGGGAACAGCACGGCCCAGATGCCCGTCACGGCCAGGGTGGCGGCACCGCCGAAGAGCACGGCGCGCACGAGGCCGAACCAGCCGGCTGTGAGGCCCGACTCGAATTCGCCCAGCTCGTTCGAGGCGCCGATGAAGACGGCGTTCACGGCGCTGACCCGGCCGCGGATTTCGTCGGGCGTCTCGAACTGCACCAGCAGGTGGCGGATGTAGACGCTGACCATGTCGCCGGCACCCATCAGGAACAGCGCCGCCAGCGCCAGCGGGAAATAGCTGGTGCTGCCCAGCACCAGCGTGCCCAGGCCGAAGACGGCCACGCCGCCGAACATCCACGCGCCCACGCGGCGCGTGATGGGAAAGATGGCCAGCGCGATCGAGCACAGGGCCGCGCCTGCACCGGGCGCCGTGCGCAGCAGGCCCAGGCCGCTGGGGCCGATATGCAGCACGTCGTGCGCGAGCGCCGGCAGCAGGGCCGTGGCGCCGCCGAACAGCACGGCAAACAGGTCGAGTGAAATGGCGCCTAGCACGATGGGTTTCGACCAGACGAAGCGCAAGCCTTCGAGCAGGGTATGCCAGCTGACGGGTTCGCGTTTGACCACCTGCGGCGCGGGCGTGGTGGCGCGCATCAGCAGGACGGACACGACCAGCAGCGCGGACGAGATCAAATACACGACCTTGGGGCCGAAGTAATACAGCAAGCCGCCCAGGGTAGGCCCCAGGATGATGGCCACGTGCGAGCTCGACGAGCTGAGCGCGACGGCGCGGCTGAAGTGTTGCGTGGGTACCATGTTCACCAGCACGGCTTGCGTAGCCGGCATCATGAAGGCGCGCGCGCTGCCGAACAGCACCAGCACGGCAAACACGGGCCAGACGATGGAAAGTCCGCTCAGGGTGAACGCCAGCAGGGCCAGCGCGCAAGCGAGCTGCGCCGCCAGGCACCAGGCGATGATGTTGCGGCGGTTGTAGCGGTCGGCCACGTGGCCGGCCGGCAAAATCAAGACGAGGAAGGGGGCGAACTGCGCCAGGCCGATCAAGCCCAGGTCGAACAGGCTGCCCGTGATCTGGTACACCTGCCAGCCGATGGCCACGCTTTGCATCTGCACGGCCACCGTGCCTAGCACGCGGGCGGAAAGATAAAAGGCGAAGTTGCGGTGACGCAGGATGCTGAAGCCGTTGCCGGCAGAGGCGAGAGACATGAAATTTCCAGGAAGCAGCGGGATAGAGCGGTGGTGGCAGCGGGCGCCGCACCAGCCGCGCCCCGCTGTCTGGACGGTGACGCTTACTTGGCCAGGTCGGCTTCCGTGGTGAAGGCGTCCGCGTAGAACTCGTCGGCTGGCAACTGGCACAGTTGCACGAAATCGCGGTTGGCCGACTCGACGACGATCGGCGCGCCGCAGGCATACACTTGATACGCGGACATGTCGGGCAAATCGGCGATAACGGCCTGGTGCACGAAGCCCGTGCGGCCTTCCCACGCGTCTTCCGGCAGGGCGTCCGACACGACGGGCACATAGGTGAACTGCGGCAAGTCGGCGGCCCACTGGCGGCACAGCGCGTCCATGTACAGGTCGTGCGGACGGCGCCCGCCCCAGTACAGGGTGATCGGACGCGGGGATTGCTCGTTGATCATGTGCTCGACGATGGCTTTCAGCGGGGCAAAGCCCGTGCCCGAGGCCAGCAGCACGACGGGCTTGTCGGAATCTTCGCGCAGGAAGAAGGTGCCCATCGGGCCTTCGAAGCGCAGGATATCGCGCTCTTTCATGGTGCCAAATACCTGGTCCGTGAACAGGCCGCCTGGCATATGGCGGATGTGCAAGCTCACGGGGCCGCCTTCGACGGGCGCGCTGGCCATACTGTAGCTGCGGCGCTTGTTGTCGCGCAGCATGATTTCGATATACTGTCCGGCGCGGTAGTTGAGGCGCTCGCTGGCTGGCAACTGCAGGGTCAGCACGACGACGTCGGGCGCGACTTTTTCGATGGTGGTCACGCGCGACGGCATTTTCTTGATCGGGTAATCGCTGCTGCCCGCCACTTCGCGCGCCTGCACCACGAGGTCGCCCTGGGGCACGGCGCAGCACAGCAGCGAGTAGCCGGCTGCCGCTTCATCTTCCGTCAGGGAGCGGGGCTGATATGGCTTATGCTGTACATTGCCGGACACGATCTTGCCCTTGCAGGAGCTGCAGGCGCCACTCTTGCAGCTGTATGGCAGGCCGACGCCGGCGCGTATCGCCGCCGACAGGACGGTTTCGTCCGCTTCACAGCTGAATTGGTGGCCGCTGGGCTGAACAGTAATTTGAAAAGTCATACAATCCTTGAGATGAAAAATATGTTAATGCACTCTTTGCGCAAGCCGTCAGGCTTGCCGCGCCTGCTGATCCTGGGCTGCGGCGACGTCGGCATGCGCTTGCTGCCCCTGCTGCGCGCGCGCTTTCGCGTCTTTGCCGTCACCAGCCAGCCGGCGCGCTGCGCGCAGTTGCGGGAAGCCGGCGCCGTGCCCATCGTGGCTAACCTCGACGACCGGGCCAGCCTGAAACGGCTGGCGGGACTGGCGACGATGATCGTGCACCTGGCGCCGCCCCTGTCGTCGGGCTTGCTGGACCGGCGCACGCGCAATCTGGCCGCCATTTTACCCGAGCATGCACGCATGGTGTATGTGAGCACCAGCGGCGTGTATGGCGATTGCGCTGGCGCCTGGGTCGATGAAACGCGCACGACGGCGCCGGCGAATGCGCGCGCGAAGCGGCGCGTGGACGCCGAACAGGTATTGCGCGGCTGGGGCGCGCGACGCGGCGCCAAGGTGGCCATCCTGCGCGTGCCCGGCATCTATGCGGACGACCGCTTGCCTTTGAAACGCTTGCGCGAAGGCACGCCGGCCCTGGCCGCGGATGACGATGTGTACACCAACCATATCCATGCCGACGACCTGGCGCGCATCATCGAACGGGCCTTGTGGCGCGGCAAGCCGGGACGTGTGTATCACGCCAGCGATGACAGCGAACTCAAAATGGCCGAGTATTTCGATGCCGTGGCCGACACGTTCGGCCTGCCGCGCCCGCCGCGCCTGCCTCGTGCCGAGCTGCGGCAAGTGGTCACGCCGATGCTGCTGTCGTTCATGTCCGAATCGCGCCGATTGCACAATACGCGCATCAAGCGCGAGCTGGGCGTGCGCCTGCGCTACGCGCGCGTGGCCGATGCCTTGCGGGCGCTGTCCGCCGATGGCGCCGGCATCGGGTAAAATGGCCGGTTATCTGCGCACTTTGCTGGGCCGGCGCGCAGCGCGCCGTTCCCGCGCTGCGCCACTCACTTAAGGAATACAGCATGAGCACCCTCACTTACGAAGAATACCTGGACGAGGTCACCACCGTCCTGACGGAACTGTACGACCTCGACGACGAAGCCGCCATCAAGCTGGTCGTGGCGGCGCAGGACGCCGAATTTTTCGTCCCGCACGATGCGCATGAAGAAATGCGTACCGTCGAGCAAGCCAAGAAAGATGCGGTCACCCTGTTCGAGCGCAAGCAGAACCGCCAGCAAACGCAGGAAAAACAGCAACAGCGCGTGCGCCAGCAAAAGAAATAAGACGGAAGCAGGCCGTGGGGCAGTACGGGTTCCGGCGCAACACCGGGGTCGTGCCATTTGATGCACCGCAAACGCGTCATGGCGCGCTGGCGATATGGTGAGCAATGTCGTCACGCGTCTGGGCTCTTGTGACGGGCTCTGCATCTACAACCAGCGTGACGTTGTTTTCCGTCAGCAGGAGCGAGTCATGCGAGCAACGAGTCACCCCAGCAAGGAGCAAGTGCGCGCCTATATGCGGCGGCGCGAACATGCGCTGCAGCCACCACCACCGCCCGATGAAATTCGCCGGCAACTGGCCTGGTGCCGCGCGGACGATTCCCCATGCACTTGCCCACTTGCCACCCCGGCCGGCGTGGCCGTGCAAGGCTGGCATTTATCTACGGAAATGGCCCGCCTGGGCACCCTCATGGCCATAGCCTGGCTCATGCATAGCGGTGTTGCTCATCGTAAAAATTGATGACGTGCAGCAAATTTTTCCGATTTGAGTTATCCTCTAGCACATTCCAAGTGCGTCAATTCTCTTCAATTATCACAATTTTGCTCTAAGTTACGCAAAAATCAACAATAGCGTGTATTATATTGTTTGTGGCGTAAAAGCCGCATAAGTGATGGCGCTTTTTAGTGTGTTTACCCTGAATTAGTGCGGAAGAGACATTCTGTCTTTTATTGCCCTAATACAACAAGTACGGATTTTTGATCATGTCTCTCAAACAAATTACCTCTTTGCCTACCTACAACCCGAATCGCGTCCTCGATGCGATCATCGACAAGCTGCAACTGAAAAACGATGCCGCCTTGTCGCGAGCTCTGGAAGTGGCGCCACCTGTTATCAGCAAGATTCGTCACAACACCTTGCCGATCGGCGCCACGATCCTCATCCGTATGCATGAAATCAGCGATTTCAGCATTCGTGAACTGCGCGAGTTGATGGCTGCCTAAGAGCGCCTGACAGACGGCAAACTGAGAGGTGCCGTCTGGGTAAGTCAGGCTTGCCGCGTGCGGTAGCCACATCTGTTTTCCGCTTTTCTATTGCGGATCGCGGTTCAATACCGGACGATCGACATAGAAGCGCCCCATTTCCAGGCCAGTCGAGGACGATTTGACCACCGCTGCGGTAAGTGAGGCAGGCGCGCTGGAAAATGCGGTGCTGGCAGCCCCGGTCGCGCGGCCCGAATACGCCGTCGCCTGCACCGCCGCACTGGAAAACGCCGTTTGCACAGCCCGGCCCGAGTAGGCCGTTGCCTGTACCGCCGCACTGGAAAATGCTGTTTGGACAGCCCGTCCCGAATACGCAGCCTGCACAGCCCGTCCCGAATACGCCGCCTGTACGGCGCGACCCGAATACGCCGTCTCCGCGCGAATATAATCTTCTCCGAACGTTTGCTCATACAGCTGCTTCATGCGCTCGCCCACGCGATGGTGCGCCGCTTCGTCGTCTTCGCCGCGCAAGCCGATGTAGGGGAAGTGATGGAGGAAGTAACCGAATACCTGTTCGCAGTCGGCCGCATATTTCAGGGTGTCGAGGATGTGGTAGTGCCAGAAGGTATCAACGTCCATCAGCGGCGCCGTTTCTTCTTCTGGAAACTGTTTCATCAGGATCAGAAAGCGGCGGTATTCGAATTCCACCGCATTTGCTTTTTCCAGGCTCCATCCCTCGCCTGACTCCCGGTGCATCAGCTTGACCTTGATCGCGTCCAAATTCAAATCGGCAATTGCCTTGAAACTGTCGTTCGTATCCATGAATGTCCTTTTGTAAAGAGCGTTGTGGGAAATACGGTGAAACAAGGGAAAGCGGCGGGTGCGTACTCCTGGCAAGTAGTCGAGGAATGCCTGGCCCATGGCGGGCGGGCGCTGAGTTGTTCCACATTAATATTGCATCTAATTACGAAATATGCAAGCTGAGCTTGCTTCATGCGGGCGCGCGCCGGTCAGTTGCTGACCCGGCTTTCTTCCTGGTAGGGAAAGGCGGTGGCATCCGCGCCCAGCGGTACGCTGACGTGCACGCTCATGCCGGCGCCGGGGCTGCTTTCGATGTAAAAAGTGCCGCCCAGCAATTTTATGCGCTCCTCGATGCCCACGAGGCCAAACGAGCCCAGCTTGTTGCGCCCGTCGATGGCGGCGCCCACGCCGTTGTCGCAGATGCTCATCGACACCGTATCGCGGCACTTTTCCAGCTTGACTTGCACGCGGCTGGCATGGGCATGCTGTGAAATGTTGCTGAGCGACTCTTGCAGGATGCGGAACAGGGCCGTCGCGCACTGGTCGCTGAGGCAAATGTCGTCATGGCTTTCGCTCACTTCGCAGACGATGCCCGTGCGCTGGCGAAATTGCGCCACCTGCCATTCGACGGCCGCATTCACGCCCAGGTCCAGTACGGTAGGGCGCAAGTCGTTGATGATCTGCCGCACGCTCTTGATGGTGGCGTCGATCTGTTCCAGGGTCGAGCGGGCGCGGGCATTCAGGCGCGGGTGGCGGCGATGCGTGCGCGAGGCCAGCATGTCGGCGTCGATGCGCAGCACCAGCAGGTTCTGTCCCAGGTCGTCATGGATTTCGCGAGCGATGCGCTTGCGCTCTTCTTCCTTGATCTGGTCGGCGTGGGCCGCCAGGCGGCGCAGTTTCTGATGCGACAGCTGCAGACGGATCTGGCTGGCGCGCAATTCCTCCGTCATGCCGTTCGCCATCTGGATGGCACGCCTGCGCGACGACGCCAGGGTGTGGAACAGCATGTACAGCAGCATGGTGCTGGCAAAGCCTATCAGCAGGGCCAGCCATGGCAAAAAGGCGTCGAAGCGCGTATACAGGTCGCTCTTGCGCACGCTGAACAGCGCTTGCCACACGCGGCTATTGTGCTCGATCAGCATCGTGCTGCTCAGGTAGCGGCCGGAATTGCCGGGCAGCCACCATGGCGCATGCATGCCCGCCGTCGTGCTGTCGAAGATGGGGCGCATGTCGTGCGGTAAGTCTAGCGGTGCGCGCGCCTGCGGGCCGATATCGAACAGAGTCAGGCGAACGTTGCGTACCGGCATGTCCGCCAGCGCGCTGCGCATCATCGTCACCAGGTCGTAGCCGATGCCGACGGAACCCTGGTACGCCGCGCGCCGCTGCTCCACCGTATCGACCTGCATGCCAAAACGGTACACGGGCAGGCGCATGGCCATGCCCGTCAATTGGGGACGGCCTTGCATCGGCACGGGCACGCCGGAATTGCTGATGTTGCCGGAATCGCGCGACTGCACCAGCATTTCGGCGATCAGGGGGCGCGAGGCGATGTCATAGCCATATTTTTCAGGGGCGCTGGCAATCGGTTCGATATACACCAGCACGGAATAGTGCGCGCGCGGGGCGGGTGGATGGATGGCAAACGCCGGATAGCCGTCGCGCCCGGGCGGATAGTCGCGCTGCATGGCCGCTTCGAAAGCGGCACGCTGCGTCTCGTCCAGTTCCTGGCTGTAATTGAGGTTCATCACCCCCGGATAGTTCTGTTGCAGGGCGATGTTTGCCACGTAGCGGTGGAATTGCTCACGGCTCACGTGTTCGTTGGCGTGGAACAGGCTGGCCGTGCCGCGCAGCAGGTTGGCATACGACTTGACGCGCGATTCGATGTTTTTCTGGGTATTGCGGGCCAGATTGTTGAATAGCTCGCTGGCATCGTTTTCGATCGACAGCGAGGCGGCCATATAGAACAGCAGGCCCACCATCGTCGACATCACGAAGCCGAGCAGCCACTGCGGCCTTTTTTCAGCAGATAAGGGGTGTTCGCCGGCAGTAGAAGACATCGCCATCCGCATCAGGAAGAGGAATCGGGTGCCGCCTGGGCGACGGAGGCTAGGCTGCGTTGTACAAGCACTATTAAAATTGCAAATTGCTCAATAGCTGCCTAATATACAAAATTATCGTTATTATAGTCAATAAGCAATATTTCTCGTTGAAACGAAAAAAACCGCCGCAGCGGTTTTTTTTTCGTGTGCCGTCAGCCCTTATTTGGCGGGCTGCCAGCTGTCTTTCAGGGTGACGATGCGGTTGAAGACGGGCTTGCCAGGCTGGCTGTCGACACGGTCGGCCGCAAAATAACCGTGGCGCTCAAACTGGAAGCGCTCTTCCGGCTGGGCCAATTCCGCACCCGGTTCCAGCCACGCTTGCACCACTTCCTTGGCCAGCGGATTCAGGGCCAGCTTGAAGTCCTTGCCGCCCGCGTCCGGCTGCGGGTCCGTAAACAGGCGGTCGTACAGGCGCACTTCCGCAGGAATGGCCGTCGGTGCGCTGACCCAGTGCATATTGCCCTTGACCTTGTAATTGGCGCTGCCTTCCGTGCCCGACTTGCTGTCCGGGAAGTAGGTGCAATGCACGGCGATGACCTTGCCGTTGTCATCCTTGTCGTAGCCCGTGCACTCGATCACGTAGCCGTAGCGCAAACGCACGCGGCTGCCCGGCTTGTCGTCGATCGGTGGATACAGACGGAAATAGCCCTTGTTCGGCACTTCCATGAAGTCGTCTTCCTCGATCCACAGCTCGCGCGAGATGGGGAAGGTGCGCAAGCCGCGCTCGGGGAAGTGCGGGTGCACGGGCGCCGTGCATTCCACGCTTTCGCCTTCGGGGAAATTGTCGATGATCAGTTTCAAAGGACGCAGCACGGCTACCGAGCGCGGCGCTTTCGGGTCCAGGTCTTCGCGCAAACAGCCTTCGAGCACGCTGTAGTCGATCCAGCCGTCCGATTTCGTCACGCCCGTGCGTTCGCACATCAGCTGGATCGCTTCCGGCGTGTAGCCGCGGCGGCGCATGCCCACGAGGGTCGGCATGCGCGGGTCGTCCCAGCCATCGACGATGTTTTCTTCCACCAGCTGGCGCAGCTTGCGCTTGCTGGTGACGATGTAGGTCAGGTTCAGGCGCGAGAATTCGTACTGGTGCGGCACTGGTTGCTGGAAGAAGCCGCCGGCCGACAGGGTTTCCAGCAGCCAGTCGTAGAATGGGCGGTGGTCCTGGAATTCCAAGGTGCAGATCGAATGCGTGATGTTTTCCAGCGCGTCCGAGATCGGGTGCGTGTAGTCGTACATCGGATAGATGCACCAGGCGTCGCCCGTGCGGTGGTGGTGCGCATGGCGGATGCGGTAGATGGCCGGGTCGCGCAAGTTCATGTTCGGCGAACTCATGGCATCTTCGCTCATCTTCGCGCGCAGGATGTGCTCGCCATCCTTGAACTGGCCCGCCTTCATGGCGCGGAACAGGGCCAGCGATTCGTCGCGCGGACGGTCGCGGAACGGCGAATTCTTGCCGGCCTGGCCGAAATTGCCGCGGTTGGCGGCCATATCTTCGGCGCTCTGGCTGTCGACGTAGGCAAAGCCGGCCGTGATCAGGTATTCGGCCATCGCGTACAGCTGGTCGAAATAGTCGCTCGCGTAGTGCAGGTGGCTCTGGCCATCGGCATGCTTCGGTTCCCAGTCAAAGCCCAGCCATTTCACGCTGTCCATGATGGTGTCGACGTATTCCTGCTCTTCCTTGGCCGGATTGGTGTCGTCGAAGCGCAGGTTGCACTGGCCGGCGTAATCGCGCGCCAGGCCGAAATTGACGCAGATCGACTTGGCGTGGCCCACGTGCAGGTAGCCGTTCGGCTCCGGCGGGAAACGCGTGATCACCTGGGGCAGGCCGGGACGCACGTGGGCGCCGGCAGCCAGGTCGGCTTCGATGATGTTACGCAAGAAATTGGGCGCCAGCGCTGGCGCGGCGGTATTCGGTTTATCGTTGCTCATTGATCAATGCGGAAGAGTGACAGTAAAGAGCATTTTACCGTACCGCAAGCGCTTTATAAGCACGTATTTGGCCCCATATCCGAGCATGCAAGCGACGCCGACGCCGTTCTATAGGATAATTCGCCTTTAATTAGTAGAAAAACGTGACCCCGGAGCCTTTTATGGAAAATTTATATAACGTCCTCGGTGTCGCGCCCAATGCCAGCGACGATGAAATCAAGAAGGTTTACCGTTCGCTGGCCATGCGCTTCCACCCCGACCGCAACCAGGCCCCCGGCGCCGAGGCGCGCTTCAAGAGCGTCACCAAGGCCTATGAAATCCTGGCCGACCCGGCCAAGCGCGCCGAATACGACCAGAGCGTGAACCACCGTATCATCATCGACCCGGAAGCGGAAGCGTATGCCCTGTGGTGCGGCGTGTTTCGTTTACATGGCACAGTATTACCTGCCGACTAAACCGCTGCGGCCCGCTTCAGCCGGCCCGAATTACTTGAAAACAACAACAACGGCGCTTTTATCAGCGCCGCGCATTACATTGGAAAGCACAGCATGAGAAGAGTACACCCTGAATTCGCGTACCAGTCGCGCGAGCTGGAAGGCCAGATCGAAGGCATCCTCGGCGACCCGCCGAACCGCAAGAACTACAAGAGCATGGTCGATGCATTGGTCGGCGAATACGCGAGCGGCGGCGGCATCGAAGACGTGAACATGCTGGCCTTCGCGCTGGTCGACCACATCACCTTCAGCGACCCGAAAGGCTTGCTGGCCGAAAGCGAAGACTACGAGTTCGGCGACCCGGCCCGCGTGTTTTCCATGGCCGCCTGCGCCGCGCCGGAAGCGGCGAAGATGTACGCCGCCATCGAAGAGAGCTTCCCCGACCTGGCGCGCCAGGCCATCATCACGGCTTTCCTGCACAAGAATCCGCGCCTGTGGGACGACGACGACCAGTCGCTCGACCAGCTGGCCGCCAATGACGACGGCGACGACGATCACGACGAAGACGAAGCCACCGACGATTTCGCCCAGATGTTTGACCAGGATGGAGATGACCATGGCCGATAACACGGAACAAAAGAGCAATCTTCCCGCGCTGACGAAACAGGTCACGGAATTGGTGCTGTCCGGTTCGCTGGGCCACGCCGAGCAGGCGTTTGCCGACGCGGCCGACCAGTATGGCGACCTGGCCGTGGTAGAAGTGCTGAGCGCGATCCCGCCACAGGTAACGGCGCTGCACCTGGCCGGCTTTGACGGCGGCAAGATGTCGCTGGCAACCCTGCTGGTGCCGCCGAAAGCATGGGCCGACAGCCTGGCCTTCATCGCCGCCACGTGGAGCGACGACCAGATCGAGGATGATCCTGAACGCATCGCCGAAGCCCTGTTCGCGCACATCCACGGCGTGGTGTTTTCCACCGACGACGCCGAGCGCCGCCGCGAGCTGCTGCTCGAAGCGTCCGCCACCGACTGGGGCGCCACGGCGTTCGCCATCCTGTTCTCGATGGCACCGAAGGAAATCCTCGAAGTGGCGGGCGAGATCGTCATCAAGGGACCGTACGTGACGGGCGTGACCTCGTCCGACAACGACGTCGTGCCGCTGGCCATTGAGCTGGCGCAAGCGAATGAAGACGGCTGGGACCGCTCGCTGTTCGAACTGTTCCCCGACTTCCGCCACAGCGCCGACCTGGCCGACGCGGAATACTCGGATGACCCGGACGAAGAACCGACCATGTTGCAGCGGAGCACCAAGGAATTGCTGTACCGCTTGCGCAAGCAAGTGCCGAGCACGCGCAGCGCGCCGCGTTCCAGCACGCGCCGCAGCCTGGGCACGGGCATTTTCTCGTAATGAAAGCAGGGAACGTCTAATGCTGCCAGCAATTGTTGTAGAGAATCTTCCGCGCCTCGTGCGCGCCATCAAACTGTTGCCGGGCGACCCGCGCGAGGACGCGGCCCTGAACCTGGCCGACGAATTGACGGGTATCACGGCCATGGTGGCCGAGAAGTTTACGAATGAACGCACGGCCGACGGCATCCAGAAAGCGCTGTACCTGACGGTGGGCGGCGTGTCCTTGGGCCTGGAGCAGGCCGTCACGCATGAGGGCGACCAAGCCGCGCTCGATTTCCTCGTCGAGCACGGCGCCGAGCACGCGTTCCAGGTGGGCTTTCGTCTGATCAAGGAATTGTCGCAGCTGCCCGAAGACGCCCTCGTCGGCGAATACGACCAGGATCCCGTCTACCTGCAGCGGCGCTTGCGCGAGCTGTTCATCGATATTTGCCAGGCCGACCCGAACCAGAACTGGGCCGGCTATGAAAAGTATGCGGTTCAATTGCAACAGCGCAAGGAAGTGCAAGCCGTCGTGCGCCTGGCAAGCTGGCTGCGCCGCCACCATGACAACGGTCCCGTCAGCGACAGCGACTTGAATGCCGAGGGCGTCATCGCCCTGGCCATCATCTTCGCCATCGAAGGCGGCGGGCGCATCATCGCGCGCACGGGGCAGAAGGAGTTTGAACGCTTTGTGCGTTCCGTGCGCAAGAACAAGCCCGACTTCGAGGAAGGCTGGGCCGCCCTGGTGGCCAAGGTTCCCGTCCAGCACCATCCGGTCTTGCTCGACCGCATCGATTCCTACCGCCGCAGCTGCACCGTCGTGCATAAAATCCTCACGCGGGTCAGCATGAAAAGCCTGTTCGAGGACCTGGAAAATTATGCGGGTTCGGAGCTGGACGCGGATTACTCGTGACCGCTGGTGTCGGATTACGCCCTTTGGGCTAATCCGACCTACGCCGACCTACGCCGGCCTCATCGGCCTATTCTTTCTCTTCCATGGCCGCTTCCTCGGCCAGTTTCACGAACGCCGCCACCAGCGGCGACGTCTCTTCTTCTCTTTGCGCCAGTAACAGGCTGGTGGTCGCCTGCGGGTCGGCGATGGGGCGGTAGCACACGCCATCCATGCGGATGCGGTCGAACGAAGAGGGCAGCACGGAAATGCCGCAGCCGGCCGCCACCAGGCCGATGATGGTCGACGCCTCGCCCGCTTCCTGCGCCACCTGGGGCACGAAGCCGGCCGCCTTGCACAGGCGGAAGATCTGCGGATAAATCCCCGTGCCCGCATCTTTCGGGTACATGACAAAGCCTTCGCCCGCCATATCGGCAATGGCAATCGCGTCCTTGGCCGCCAGCGCGTGGTCGACGGGCAAGACGAGGAACAGCGGATCCTGGCGCAGTTGCGTCAGCTTGATATCGGATGGATATGTCGTTTCCGGCGGGCGCACGAAGCCCAGATCCATCGTCCTGCCCGAGATCGCTTCCAGTTGATGCAAAGTCGCCATTTCGTGCAGGGTCAAGGTGACGTGCGGGAACTGCTGGCGGTAGCGGTTGATGACGGTGGCGAAATACGGCGTGAACGGCGTGGAAAAGGTAAAGCCGATGCGCAATTCGCCCGCTTCGCCCCGCTGGGCCCGGCGCGCCGTGACAGCCGCCTGCTCCGACAGGGCCAGGATGCGCCGCGCATCGTCGAGAAAGAGGCGGCCTGCTTCCGTCAGGCGCACTGAGCGCTTGTTGCGCTCGAACAACTGCGCACCCAATTCCGCTTCCAGCGCCTGGATTTGCTGGCTCAGCGGCGGCTGCCCGATGTGCAGGCGCTCGGCCGCGCGCGTGAAGTGCAGCTCTTCGGCGACGGCGACAAAGTAACGGAGGTGGCGCAGTTCCATGTTCAGTAATCGTTTTAAAGTATGAGTTGGGCCTTGAATATATATTGGACGATATGAGTTGGCAATCCTAAGATGAAGACTCGCTCCTCTTTGAAACACGGCCATGTCTGATTCATCGCTTGCTTTTGCCCCCGCTGCCTCATCCGCCATTCCAGTTTCCGCTCCCGCTCCCCGCACGGCCATCGCCAAGGGTTCCATCGAATTCAAGCGCAGCAACCGCGCCCTGTTCTTTGGCGGCTTTTCCACCTTCAGCTTGCTGTACTGCATCCAGCCCCTGTTCCCCTTGCTGTCGCACCAGTTCCATCTGACGCCGGCGCAAAGCAGCTGGTCGCTCTCCGTGTCGAGCGGCTTGCTGGCCATCTCGCTGGTGCTGCTGAGCGCCGTGTCGGACCGTGTCGGCCGCAAACCGCTGATGGTGGCATCGATGTTTTCCGCCGCGATACTCACGATTTTGTCCGCCTTCGCGCAGGATTATGCGCAGCTGCTGGCCATCCGCGCGGCGCTCGGCATTGCCCTGGGCGGCATGCCGGCCGTGGCCATGGCTTACCTGGGCGAGGAAATCGAGGGCCCATCCCTGGGCCTGTCGATGGGGCTGTATATTGCCGGCAGCGCGTTTGGCGGCATGTCGGGAAGGCTGGTGGCGTCCATGCTCAGCGATTTCCTGTCGTGGCGCTGGGCTCTGGGCGTGCTGGGCGTGGCCGGCGTGCTGGCGGCGGCGGAATTCTGGCGCAGCCTGCCCGCATCGAAAAATTTCGTGCCCAGTACAAAAGGCTGGAACGCCTTGCCGCACGCCATCCGCCAGCATTTTTCCGACCGGGGCTTGCCGTGGCTGTTTTGCCTCGCCTTCGTGCTGATGGGCTGTTTCGTCAGCCTGTATAACTATATCGGCTACCGCCTGCTGGCCGCGCCATTTGGCTTGCGCCAGAGCACGGTCGGCTTGCTGGCCTTTTTGTATCTGATCGGCATTTTCAGCTCCGTCTGGGCGGGGCGCCTGGTGGACCGCCTGGGGCGCCGGGGGGTGCTGTGGATCATGCTGTTGCTGATGCTGTCCGGCATTTTATTGACGCTGTTCGACTCGCTGCCGCTGATCGTCATCGGCATGGCGCTGGCCACCTTCGGCTTCTTTGCCTCGCACTCGATCGCCAGCAGCTGGGTCAGCCGCCGCGCGCGCGCGCCACAGGCGCTGGCCTCGGCCTTCTACTTGCTGTTCTACTACCTGGGTTCGAGCCTGATCGGTTCCGCCTCGGGCATGATGTGGGGCTTCGACGGCTGGACGGGCGTGGTCATCATGCTGGGCCTGTGCCTCGGTGGCGGCGTGCTGATCGCCTTGCGTCTGCGCCATCTGCAGCCGCTGGGGGCGCGCGAAGCGGTGGGCTGAGCCGCTACTTGGGACACATGCCGATCATCGTTTCCCCACTCTTGCCGGCGCGCATGGTCACGCACAAGGTGCCCAGCGCGCTGGTGATCTTGTAGGTGCGGCTGCCTTTGGCCTCGTTCGCGCCGATTTCCTCGATCTTTGACGCCTCGTACCATTTCGGCGGCACGGCCGCGTAGGCTTCGGCAAAGCCCTGCTGCATGCGCTTGTAGCCCGTGTCGTCGAATTTCTCCCCACCCCGTTGCGGGAATTCTTTGCGTAAATCCTTGTCGATCTTGCCCACGTCGCGCTTGGCTTGCGCCAGGATATCGGCCGCGCTCGGTGGCGGGACGAGCATGATCGCTTCCGGCGTTACTGGCGTTGGCGGCTGCTCGATGGCGGGAGCGGGCAGGGGGCGGCTGACGGGAACTGGCATTGGCAGGCGCGGCACTATTGCTGCCGCTGGTTTTGGGCCGAACGGTGCGGGTACGGGCTTGGGCGGCGCCGGGGCGGTGTGGCGCAGCCAAGTGATGGCCGGGCCCTGCGGCAGGTTCTCGTCCGTGACGGCGTGGGGCCGCGACTGCAAGACGATATACGCGAAGCCCAGGTGCAGCAGGACGATCAGCAGCAGGCCGGGAGCGCGGCGGGGCAGGGGCGGCAACGAGATCATGGGCGGCATGGGGGTTCAGGTACGCCAATGTATCTGAAGGATTTGATCATTATCTAAAATGTCACAAGCGCTTACAAAAAAGTGCCGCATGGAAATTTCGACCTTGTCGCGGCCAGCGGGGAACCCTGTGCCGGCTTGACGATCCAACTCCCTACACTGTGGGAGGACACATCATGATGCAGGTAAAGGAAGTGGCACGGCGCTTTGGCGCCATCGAACACGCGATCGGCCAGGCGGCCCAGCTGTGCGGCCAGCAGCAGGGCATGCCGATGGACTTGAAGGATTGCATCAACCAGCTGGACCAGCAAAAGAGCGCCGTGCGGCAAGCCATCGACACGCAAGACGATGCGCGCATCCGGCAAGCAGTCGATCAGATGGAATCGCTGGGCGACCGCGCCAAGCGGGCGTGCGGCACGGCGACCAGCGTGACGCCGGAAATGAAGAGCGCCGTGCTCAAGGTGCACGATGAGTTGTCTGACTTGAAGCACCAGATGCACTAGGCATTGGCTCTTGCGCGTCTTGTCTTGTCTTACATCTGGCGGAACAGATGCGCATATAAAGGGCTGACGCGCAGTTGCGCGGGGTGCTGGCGCAGGGTCAGCGACAGCTTGCCGGCTTCGTCACGCACGGCCGTGGCGATGGCGCTGGCGTTGACGATGGTGCCCCGGTGGATTTGCCAGAATTGTTGCGGGTCCAGCTGGGGCAGCAGCTCCTTCAGGCTCGTGCGTATCAGCGCTTCGCTGTCCTGGCACACGACATTGATGTATTTGTCCAGCGCTTCAAAATAGACGATGTCGGCCAAGGCGATCATGCGCACGCTGTTGCCCACGGCCGCCCGTATCATCTGCAGGCGCGGCGCGGGTGGCAGCATGGCTTGCAGCTGGCTTAGCAGGCGGGCCATGTTGTCGTCGCTGGCGGTTCCGGCTGCCAGCGCTGCCGTGGCGGTCGTCGCTGGCGCTGAGGCTGCTGCTGTTGCTGTTACTGCAGCGTTGCCGCTGCCGTTGCCAACACCTTTGCCAACGCCGCTGTCGCGCAAGCGCTGCTGCAAGCGTTCCACCGTCTTGGCCAGGCGCGCATCGTTGACGGGTTTTAAGACGTAGTCGGCGGCCGCATGCTCGAAGGCGGCCAGCGCATATTCATCGTAGGCGGTGACGAACACGATGTTGGGGAACGCGATGCCGTCCGGCCATTGCTCTGCCAGTTCTTCGGCCGCTTCCAGGCCCGTCTTGCCTGGCATTTTGATGTCGAGAAACAGAATGTCGGGTTGCAGCGCCAGGCCTTGCCGCAAGGCTTCCACGCCGTTGGGGCAGGTGGCAACGATGTCGAGTTCCGGCCACAGCCGTTGCAAGGCGTGTGCGAGGGCGGCGGCGAGTATGGGTTCGTCTTCGGCGATCAGGGCGCGCGGGGTGGGGCTGGTCATGGCGTGGGGCTCGCGGTGGTGGAGTGAATCGGTAATTGAAGGCGGGCGATGACGCCTGCCGGCGTGTCGGCGTCCAGTGACAGGCTGGCGGCATCGCCATGCATGCCGTGCAGGCGCTCGCGGATATTCGCCACGCCCAGCTGCGTGCCCTTGGTCTGGCCCGGATGGTCGAGGCCCAGGCCGTCGTCGCTGACGGTGAGCAGCAGCACGCCGCCATCCGTGGACGCCTGCACGTGGATGTGGCCGCCTTCGATCTTTGGTTCCAGGCCATGCTGGATGGCGTTTTCCACCAGCGGCTGCAACAGCATGGGCGGCACCTTGATTTGGCGCAAGGCTGCGGGCAGGTCCAGCGTAAAGCGCAGGCGCGCGCCCATGCGTATCGACATCAGGCCCAGGTAGGCTTGCATCAGGGAAAACTCCTGTTCCAGGGTGGTGGACTCGGCGCGCGAGGAAGAGAGGGTGGCGCGCAAGTACTGGATCAGCTGGTCGAGCAGCAACTGGGCGCGGTCGGGGTCAAAGCTGATCAGGCCCTGCAGGTTGGCCAAGGTGTTGAACAGCATGTGCGGTTCGATCTGCGCCTGCAGCAATTGCAGTTGCGCCTGCATGGCCTGGCGCGCCACGGATTCGGCGCGGGCTTTTTCCTCGGCAGCCGCCATTTGCAGGCGGGCAATCTTTTCGCGGCTGGAGAAAAACAGCACGGCGCCGCCCGTGGCCAGCAGGGTGAATACGAGTGTGCCCATCATTTGCGTGGGCAGCAGGTTTTCGAAGCCGCCCACGTCCACACCCGTCAGCCAGCCGAACAGAAGCAAACCCAGCATTTGTGCCACGGGCACGGACAGCAGGATGATGAGCATGAAGGGCAGGAATCTGGGCCGCTGGCCTGCACCCCATAACGTCAAGCGCATGCCGTCGATCAGCAGGAAGGCGATCGTGCCGATGCACATCGAGGCGACCAGGTTTTGTCCAAAATGGCTGCCTGGATTGAGCATGAACGTAATGACCAGCGCGCAGATCACGTTCAGCACCACCGCGTAGCGCGCGTCGAGCAGCATGCGGTAGTAGGGGAAGCGGCGCCTGGCGGGGGCTTCGGCGAAAGGGACGTCGGATTTCATGGAAGTGTCTGCTGGTAGCGATGGGGCATTGTGTGCCAGCGCAGGCCAGCGCGCAACCGGGCTGCGACGAAACGGGGCTGGCGGGGCGCCAATCGCTGCGGCGGGCCGTCAAACGGCGGCCGCTTTACTTTTCAGCATTGGCACGCGATAGTATGGCAAGACTGTCTTGCCTCCATAGAATTGCTTAAAGGAATCCCATGTGGCCCTATCCACGCACCCTCGCGCACCGCGGCGGCGGCATCCTGGCGCCTGAAAACACCGTGGCCGCCCTGCGCTGCGGCCTGGCCTACGGCTACCGTGCCGTGGAATTCGACGTCATGCTGGCGTCCGACGGCGTGCCCGTCGTCGTGCACGACCCCGAGCTGGGTCGTACCGTGGCCGGCAGCGGCCATATCAGCGATTACACGGCCGCGCAGCTGGGGACGATGGAGGCGGGCGCCTGGTTTGGCGCCGAATTCGCGGGCGAAGGCGTGCCCACGTTCGAGGCCGTGGTGGCGTATTGCAAGGCCCAGCACATCTGGATGAATATCGAAATCAAGCCGGCGCCCGGTTTCGACGTCCAGACAGGGATGGTGGTGGCGCGCGCCACGCGTGGCTATTTTGCAGAGGAAATCGCCGCTGGCGAATTGCTGCCGCTGCTGTCGTCGTTCAGCATCGGCGCGCTGGAAGCGGCGCGCCAGGCAGCGCCCGAACTGGCGCGCGGCTGGCTGGTCGAACAGATACCTTCTGATTGGGCGAAAAAGGCGAAGGAACTGGATGTCGTGGCCATCCATTGCGACCACCAGCCACTGACGCCGGAACTGGCGCGAGAGGTCAAGGAGGCAGGATACGGGCTGTTCTGCTACACCGTCAACACACCCGAGCGGGCCAGCGAATTGCTGGCCTGGGGCGTTGATGGGTTTTGTACGGACAGGATCGATATTATTCCATCCATGGCGTAGGTCGGATTAGGCGCGCAGCGCCGTAATCCGACAACATTGTTGGCGCCGCTGGTGTTGTCGGCTTACGCGCTTGCGCGCTAAGCCGACCTACGTTTCAAACAGCTTAGAACGTTACACGCATGCCGACCGTTAAGTTACGCCCCATCAACGGTGCCGCATTCTTGATGAACGAGGTATGGCTGTACGCCAATTCATTCGTCAGGTTGTTCGCCTTGATGTAGAACTGGGCCGGCGTCGTGCCGATGCGCGTGTCGTAGTTGGCGGAGAGGTTCAGCATGTTGTAGCCCGGTGTTGCCGTTTCGAACGCGGCCACTTTATCCTGCTTGCCCACGCGGTAGAACTCGGCCACGCCGCTCCATGCTTGCCAGTTGGCGTCGAACTTCACGCCGAAACGCTGGGCCGGGATGCGCGGCAAGTTGCCCCCACCGTCGGCCAGCTTGGCCCGCACGTAGTCGCCGAACACGCTGGCGCCGAACATGGGGTTCAGCTGCTGGTGGATCTGGCCTTCCACGCCCGTAAACGTGGCATCGCGCTGGGCGTACTGGATCAGCTGGAAGCCTTCGTGATTGTCGAGGGTGGAGCCGAAGATGTAGTTATCGACCTTGTTGCGGTAGGCGCTGGCCGAGAACGTCGTGGCGCCCGCATATTTGCGCAAGGTCAAGTCGATATTGTTTGACGTTTCCTTGCCCAGGTTTTCATTGCCCAGCTCATATGTGGCCGTGGCCATGTGCACGCCGTGCGCATACAGTTCCTCGGCGCTGGGCAAACGGTGCGTGCGCGAAATGGTCGAGCCGAGCGAATACTGGGGCGCGAATTTCCACACGGCGCCCAAGGAGACCGACGTGCCCTTGGCGCTGCGGTCTTGCAAGGTGGCGCTGTCGACCGTGATGTCTTGCCATTCGTGGCGCAAGCCCGCTTCGAAGCGCCATTGGTCGAGTTTGTATTCCTCGACCAGGAAAGCTGCGTGCTTCTTCGTGACTGTCGGCGCCACGTACGCTTCTTCGCCCAGGGCGGAGAAATCGCGCTTCGACGTTTGCAGGCCGACCACGCCGCGCCAGCCGAAGACGGGATGGTGTTCCATTTCCAGGCGTGCGTCGTGGCCCTTGTTCTTGAAGGTGGTGGCGATTTCCGTGCCTTCGATTTCATCGTGCTTGTAATCGGTGAACGAAGCGCGCAGGCGCAGCTTGGCGAAGCCCGGTACGGGATCGCGCAATTCGCCGCGCACGTCCCAGCGTTCGCTCTTCAGTTTCACGTAGGGAACGGCACCATCTTCGTGGTCGTGATCATGTTCCTCTTCATCACCGTGATCGTGGCCTTCGTGGCCGCCGCAATGCAGGTGCGTGCCGTGCGGGTGGCAGCTTTCGAATTCGTGGTTGTGGCCGGGCAAGCCGTATTCCGCGTGCTGGCTGGTGAAGGCCAGGCCCAGGAAGCCGCGCTCGCCCACCCACGACACGCCCACGCTGCCCGTGTCCGTCTTGTTGTAGCTGCCGGCCACTTTCGAACCGCCTTCCCAGCCGCTGCCGACCTTGTATTCTTTCGCGTCGCGCTTGACGCCTTCCGCGTGGAAGGCGATGTTGCCGGAGCCGCCAGTCACTTCAAAGGCGCCCGCCTTTTCGCGCGCGGCGGAGTTGGCGCGCACTTCCGCACTGCCTTCGAAGCCTTTTGCGGGCACGCGTGTGGGGATTTTCTTGTCGATCACGTTGACGACTCCGCCGACGGCGCCGCCGCCGTAGGCCAGCGCGGACGGTCCGCGCAGGACTTCAATCTGTTCCGACAGCATCGGTTCGGCCGCGACGGCATGGTCGGGGCTGATGGTCGACGCATCCTGCACTTCGGCGCCATCGGACAGCACTTTCACGCGCGGGCCATCCATGCCGCGGATGATGGGGCGGCTGGCGCCGGCGCCGAAATGGCTGGATGTGATACCGGGCTGGCCGGCCAGGGTTTCGCCGAGGGTCGCTTCGCGCGCGCGCACCAGTTCCTCGCCTTCGAGTACGGTAACGGGCGTGCTCATGTCATCGCTGCCCAGGGCCAGCGCGCTGGCCGAGACGGTGACGGCGGGCAAGGTTGTCGCCTGCTGCGCCAGTGCGCTGGCGGGAGCGGCAAAGGCCAGCATGATGGCCAGCGCGAGGGGAGTGGGTTGGTGAGGACGGACGGACATGGGCAAGAGTTCCTTATTCGCTATCGGTATTGGCAGGGTTGGGGCAGCGCGTGACAGGTAAATGCCTGCCCTGAGTTGATAATGATAACCCATTATCATTACTGTGTGACAGTTTTTCCGGGCGGTAGATACAGGCGGATGGTGTATTCTGTCGGCTATGGAACGCACAACACGTCAAAAAACCGCAATTCAAGCCGCCATCGAGTCGGCCCAGCGCCCCTTGTCGGCGCAGGAAATCCTCGAACAGGCCAGCTTGCAAGTGACGCAGCTGGGCATCGCCACCGTTTACCGCAACCTGAAGTCCCTGGTGCTGGAAGAAAAGGTACACGTGGTGACCTTGCCCGGTGAAAACCCGCGCTACGAGTCGAACACGGCGGCCAATCACCACCACCACCATTTCCAGTGCACCACGTGCCAGCGCGTGTTCGACGTGCATGATTGCCCGGGCGACTTGAAACGCATGGCACCGCAAGGCTTTGTCGTCGAGCGCCACGAACTGACCCTGTACGGCCGCTGCGCCGACTGCAATGCCGCCGCGGGCGCCAAGGTATCTGTTGCTGCGGCCAAGGCCACGGCTGCACCGCACGCCTGCGCCAGCCACCACGACTCGGCCTGAGCGGGCAGGCCGTCGATGTTGGCACGGGCGCAACAATGCCCTGGCCAGCCGTCATTGCCGCACCCCATATCACGTATAATCTTCCCTTTAAAGCTGCCGCCACTCTTTGCCAAAAAAACATGAAATCAACTGAAATCCGCGACAAGTTCCTCAAATTTTTCGAGTCCAAGGGCCATTCCATCGTCCGTTCCAGCTCCCTGGTGCCAGGCAACGATCCGACCTTGCTGTTGACGAACAGCGGCATGGTGCAATTCAAGGATGTGTTTACAGGCACGGACAGCCGTCCCTACACGCGCGCCACCTCGGTGCAGCGCTGCGTGCGCGCCGGCGGCAAGCACAACGATCTGGAAAACGTCGGCTACACGGCGCGCCACCATACTTTCTTTGAAATGCTGGGCAACTTCAGCTTCGGCGACTATTTCAAGCGCGACGCGATTCAATACGCGTGGGAGCTGCTGACCAAAGTCTATGGCTTGCCGGCTGACAAGCTGACCGTCACCGTGTACATCGAAGATGACGAAGCCTACGATATCTGGGCGAAAGAAATCGGCGTGCCTGTCGAGCGCATCATCCGCATCGGCGACAACAAGGGTGCGCGTTACGCATCGGACAATTTCTGGCAGATGGCGGACACGGGCCCATGCGGTCCGTGCACGGAAATCTTCTACGACCACGGCGCCGACATTCCTGGCGGCCCGCCGGGCTCGCCTGATGAAGACGGCGACCGCTTCATTGAAATCTGGAACCTGGTGTTCATGCAGTTCAACCGCGACGAAGCGGGCGTCATGCACAAGCTGCCGAAGCCATGCGTCGACACGGGCATGGGCATGGAGCGCCTGGCAGCCGTGCTGCAACACGTGCATTCGAACTATGAAATCGACCTGTTCCAGCACCTGATCCGCGCCGCCGCGCGCGAAACGGGCGCCACGGACCTGGAAAACAAGTCGCTGCGCGTGATCGCCGACCACATCCGCGCCGCCGCCTTCATGATCGTCGACGGCATCATTCCAGGCAGCGAAGGCCGCGCGTATGTACTGCGCCGCATCATCCGCCGCGCCTTGCGCCATGGCCACAAGCTGGGCCAGACGAAACCGTTCTTCTACAAGCTGGTGGCCGATCTCGCCATCGAGATGGGCGGCGCCTATCCCGAGCTGGAAGAAGCGAAAGACAACGTCGCCAATATGCTCAAAGCCGAGGAAGAGCGTTTCGGCGAAACCCTGGAAACGGGCATGAAAGTGCTGGAAGCGCAGTTGGCCAAGGATGCCACGGGCATCGACGGCGCCACCGCTTTTACCTTGTACGAAACCTACGGCTTCCCGCCGGACTTGACGGCCGACATCTGCCGCGAACGCAATATCACGTTCGACCAGGCCGGCTACGACGCGGCCCTGAAGGAAAGCCAGGAACTGTCGCGCAAGGGCGGCAAGACGCACAAGGACAGCAAGGTCGAGTACACGGGCGAGAAAAATAAATTCGTCGGCTACGATCAATTGACGTTCAGCGGCAAGGTCGTCGCGCTGTACGCGGCCGGTACGCAGGTAGCTGAACTGAAAGCTGGCCAGGAAGGCATCGTCGTGCTCGACACGACGCCGTTCTACGCGGAATCGGGCGGCCAGGTGGGCGACCAGGGCGTGATCGCCTCGGGCGCCGGCAGCTTTGCCGTCAGCGATACCCTGAAAATCCAGGCGGACGTGTTCGGCCACCACGGCGTGCTCGAATCGGGCGTGCTGAAAGTGGGCGACGCCGTCTCGGCGCAAGTCGATACGGCCAAGCGCGCACGCACGATCCGCAACCACTCGGCCACGCACTTGATGCACAAGGCCTTGCGCGAAGTGCTGGGCGGCCACGTGGCGCAAAAGGGTTCGCTGGTCGACCCGGACAAGACCCGTTTCGACTTCAGCCACAATGCGCCGATGACGGCCGAGCAGATCGCCGCCGTGGAAACCATCGTCAATAAAGAGATCCTGGAAAACCGCGCCACGCAGGCGCACCTGATGTCGTTTGACGATGCCGTCAAGCATGGCGCGATGGCCCTGTTCGGCGAGAAATACGGCGATGAAGTGCGCGTGCTCGACATCGGCAGCTCGAAAGAGCTGTGCGGCGGCGTCCACGTGCAGCGCACGGGCGACATCGGCCTGTTCAAGATCATCGGCGAAAGCGGCGTTGCCGCCGGTATCCGCCGCGTGGAAGCCGTGACGGGCGAGGGCGCGCTGGCGCTGGTGCAAACCATCAACCGCCGCTTGGTCGAAGCGGCCAACGCCCTGAAGGCGCAGCCGGAAGAACTGACTGCCCGCATCGGCCAGGTGCAGGACCACGTGAAAGCGCTGGAGAAGGAACTGGCCGCGCTGAAATCGAAACTGGCCTCGGGCCAGGGCGATGAACTGGTCACGCAAGCCGTCGACGTCAACGGCATCAAGGTGCTGGCGGCCGTGCTGGACGGCGCCGACGTGGCCCGCTTGCGCGAAACCATGGACAAGCTGAAGGACAAGCTGAAAACGGCCGCCATCGTGCTGGCCAGCGTGGCCGACGGCAAGGTCAGCCTGATCGCCGGCGTGACGGCGGACGCGACTTCCAAGGTCAAAGCGGGCGAGCTGGTGAACTTCGTTGCACAGCAAGTGGGCGGAAAAGGCGGCGGACGCCCCGATATGGCGCAGGCTGGCGGTACCGATCCGAGCGGTCTGGCGAACGCCCTGGCTGGCGTGCCGGCCTGGGTCGGCGAGCGCGTGAAATAAAGCGTAAGCTAGCAGGCATGCGGGGTTTTCGCCCCACAGCCCCTTGAAAACGGCCCGCAGACGGTGTTTGCGGGCCGTTTTGCCGTGTGGAATCTCGTTGTGACACCACAACAGCCGATGAACTATTTTGGTGCAGCGCGTCAATGCCCCTGATTTAGAGTAGTATGTCGAAAATCAGTACAACAAAACAATGGTGGGATATTGATGATGAGCGACACACTACTTGATACCGAGATTATGGAATTTCACAAAGAACTCGACGCGCGGGGCTTGAATTGCCCGTTGCCGATTCTGAAGGCGAAAAAGGCTTTGTCAGAGCTGCAGAGTGGGGAAGTGCTGCGCATCATGGCAACCGATCCCGGTTCCGTGCGCGACTTCCAGGCTTTCGCCAAGCAAACGGGCAATGCCCTGCTGTCGCATGTGCAGACGGGTACCGAATTCGTCTTCCTGATGCAACGCAAATAATTCTGCCATCCGGGGCCGCCGTGGCGCGGCCTGGTTTTCCTTCCCGAGCCAGCCCTTTTGCTGCCCTGCAGCGTAGCGGCGGATACCCTTGAAATCCCCGAGGCTGGACAGTTTAGATGGATTGCTCTAACAAAAAATCGCACGATCGTGCTTAAATTCGGTTCAAGATTCAAATTTCTCTTATAATCGAACGCACAATCAGCACTTGATCCGTCATTTTTATAATTTCCCAAAGGCATAGCTATGAAAGTCTTGGTACCCGTCAAACGCGTGGTCGACTATAACGTCAAAGTCCGCGTCAAGAGTGACGGCACTGGCGTCGATACCGCCAACGTCAAAATGTCGATGAACCCTTTCGATGAGATCGCGCTGGAAGAAGCGATGCGCCTGAAAGAAGCTGGCAAGGTCACTGAAGTGGTCGCCATCTCCTGCGGCGTGACGCAGTGCCAGGAAACCCTGCGCACGGCCATGGCCATCGGCGCCGACCGCGGCATCCTGGTGGAAACGACGACCGAACTGGAACCGCTGGCCGTGGCCAAGCTGGTGAAATCCCTGGCCGAGAAAGAACAGCCGCAACTGATCATCCTGGGCAAGCAAGCGATCGATGACGACAGCAACCAGACCGGCCAGATGCTGGCAGCCCTGCTGGGTTGGCCGCAAGCCACGTTCGCCTCGAAAGTCGTGCTGGAAGACGGCAAAGTCACCGTCACCCGCGAAGTCGACGGCGGCCTGGAAACCCTGGCATTGACCTTGCCAGCGATCATCACCACCGACCTGCGTTTGAACGAGCCACGCTATGTGACCTTGCCGAACATCATGAAGGCAAAGAAAAAGCCGCTCGAGACCGTTAAGCCGGAAGACCTGGGCGTTGACGTTGCGCCACGCCTGAAGACCCTGAAAGTCGTCGAGCCAGCCAAGCGCTCGGCCGGCATCAAGGTCCCGGACGTCGCTACCTTGGTCGCCAAGCTGCGTACCGAAGCCAAGGTTATCTGAGCGGTTTGCCGCCAAAACATAAAATCTGGGGTCAGACCCGCCGGGTCTGACCCCGGCACTTGCTAACTATTAGGAATAATCATGGTCGCATTAGTTATTGCTGAACACGACAACGCTACCTTAAAGGGCAGCACCCACCACACCGTGACCGCGGCTGCCCAGTGCGGCGGCGACGTGCACGTACTGGTCGCAGGTTCGAACGCATCGGCCGCTGCCGCTGCCGCCGCGCAAATCGCCGGCGTGACGAAAGTCATCGTGGCCGACGCGCCGTACTTTGCCGACGGCCTGGCCGAAAACGTGGCCGAGCAAGTGCTGGCCATCGCCGGCAACTACAGCCACATCCTGGCGCCAGCCACCGCCTACGGCAAGAATATCCTGCCGCGCGTGGCCGCCAAGCTGGACGTGGCGCAAATCTCGGAAATCACCAAGGTCGATTCCCCTGACACCTTCGAGCGCCCGATCTACGCCGGTAACGCGATTGCTACCGTGCAATCTGGTGACAAGATCAAGGTCATCACCGTGCGCACGACCGGTTTCGACGCCGCTGCCGCCACCGGCGGTTCGGCTGCCACGGAAACCGTCGCCGCCGTTGCCGATGCCGGCAAATCGGCTTTCGTGGGCCGCGAACTGGCCAAGTCCGACCGTCCTGAACTGACCGCCGCGAAAATCATCGTGTCGGGCGGCCGTGGCATGGGTTCGGCCGAGAACTTCCATATCCTGGAGCCGCTGGCCGACAAGCTGGGCGCCGCCATGGGTGCTTCGCGTGCCGCCGTCGATGCCGGCTTTGTGCCGAATGACTGGCAAGTGGGGCAGACGGGCAAGATCGTCGCGCCATCGCTGTACATTGCCGTCGGTATCTCGGGCGCGATCCAGCATCTGGCCGGCATGAAAGACTCGAAAACCATCGTCGCCATCAACAAGGATCCGGAAGCGCCGATCTTTGCCGTGGCCGACTACGGCATCGTGGGCGATCTGTTCGAGATCGTGCCGCAACTGGTCAAAGAACTGGGTTAAGTCACACCCCTTCCGGTTTTGTTACTGACAAAGCCACGCCGGCCCGCCCCACACGGCGAGCCGCGCGTGGCTTTTTTCTTGGAGAAAAGAAGATGAGCTATCAAGCCCCGCTGAAAGACATGTTGTTCGTGATGAACGAACTGGCCGGCCTGGCCGAAATCCACACCTTGCCGGGCTGCGAAGACGCCACGCCCGATACGGCCGAAGCCGTGCTGGAAGAGAACGCCAAGTTCTGCGGCGGCGTGGTGGCCCCTTTGAACGGCCCCAGCGACAAGGAGCCGAGCTTCTGGCACGACGGGCAAGTGACGACCTCGAAAGGCTTCAAGGAAGCGTTCAAGGCCTATGGCGAAGCGGGCTGGCAGGGCGTGCAGCATCCGACGGAGTTCGGCGGCCAGGGCTTGCCCAAGCTCCTGGCCACGCCGTGCATCGAAATGCTCAACTCGGCCAGCATTTCGTTCGCCCTTGTTGCTCTGCTGTCGGACGGCGCCATCGAAGCGCTGCTGACGGCCGGCAGTGACGAACAGAAAGCTGTCTACCTGGAAAACCTGGTGTCCGGCAAGTGGACGGGCACCATGAATCTGACGGAGCCGCAGGCCGGCTCCGACCTGGCCGCCGTGCGCACGCGCGCGGTGCCGCAGGAAGACGGCACCTATAAAGTATTCGGCACGAAGATTTTCATCACGTACGGCGAACACGACATGGCGGAAAACATCGTCCACCTGGTGCTGGCCCGCACGCCGGACGCGCCCGCTGGCGTGAAAGGCATTTCGCTGTTCATCGTGCCGAAATTCCTCGTCAACGCGGACGGCAGCCTGGGCGCGCGCAACGACGCCCATTGCGTCTCGATCGAGCACAAGCTGGGCATCAAGGCCAGCCCGACGGCCGTGCTGCAGTTCGGCGACCACGGTGGCGCCATCGGCACCCTCGTGGGCGAGGAAAACCGCGGCCTCGAATACATGTTCATCATGATGAACGCGGCCCGCTTCGGCGTCGGCTTGCAAGGCATCGGCCTGGCCGAGCGCGCCTACCAGCAGGCCGTGGCGTTCGCCAAGGACCGCGTGCAGTCGCGCGACCTGGCCGGTTCGCCTGGTCCCGTGTCCATCATCCACCACCCGGACGTGCGCCGCATGCTGATGTCGATGCGCTCGCAAACGGAGGCGGCGCGCGCGCTGGCCTACGTGGGCGCGGCCATCAGCGACGTGGCGCACCACCATCCCGATGCGGACGTGCGCGCGGAAAGCCTGGCCACCTATGAATACCTGGTGCCTGTGATCAAGGGCTGGGCCACGGAAATGTCGCAGGACGTCACGCGCGATGGCGTGCAAGTGCATGGCGGCATGGGTTTCATCGAAGAAACGGGCGCCGCCCAGCATTACCGCGACGCCAAGATTCTCACCATCTACGAAGGCACGACGGCCATCCAGGCGAACGACCTCGTGGGCCGCAAGACGGTGCGCGACGGCGGCGCCGTGGCGAAAGCCATCATCGCCCAGGTGCGCGCCACGGAAGCCCAGTTGGGCGAGCTGACGGGTGCCGACTTCCAGGCCATGCAGCGCCACCTGGCCGAAGGCAGCGCGGCGCTGGAAGCCGTGGTCGAGTACGTGGTGGCGAACATGAAGACGGACATCAAGGCCGTGTTTGCGGGCAGCGTGCCGTATCTGAAGCTGGCCGGCATCGTGCTGGGCGGCTGGCAGATGGCGCGCGCGGCCGTGGTGGCGCAGCAAAAGCTGGGCGAGGGCAGCGGCGACGCGGCGTTCTACAAGGCAAAAATCGCCACGGCCCGCTTCTTTGCCGACCACATCCTGTCGCAAGCGCCAGGCTTGCGCGCCACCATCATCGACGGCAGTGCCGGCGTGATGGCGCTGTCGGAAGAGCAGTTTTAAGTTGCATCCTTGCCGGTGACTGCGGGCTGAAGGCAAAAAAGCGCTGGAGATCACTCTCCAGCGCTTTTTTTAACCCCAAAAGCAAATTCTGGGGTCGTACCCTCAGGGTACGACCCCGGCCTTTTTTGGGTTCAGCTTACCTTCTGGCGATGCCATTACCCGAATTGCGCACCAAGTCGCCAGCAGCCAGCCCTGGATCCTGATCAAACGCGAAGTCAGCCTTGGCGCCCGTCTCGTATTGCACGGTGACGGTCCATGTCTTGGCGTTCTTCATGTGGCCTTCGACTTGCTTGCCGGCATACGCGCCGCCAGCGGCGCCGGCCAGGGTGGCCAGGTCCTTGCCGCGTCCGCCGCCGACCTGGCGGCCCAGCAGGGCGCCGGCCACGCCGCCGCCAATCATGCCCAGCGCGCCGCCTTCACCGGCTTTTTCAGTGACGTTGACTGCCAGCACCTTGCCGCACTCGGCGCAGATCTGCTGGGCAGGCTTGCTGTTTTGGCCTGCATACGAGTTGCCGGCCTTTTGCGCGGCCTTGGCGTTGATGATGGCCTGGTCGTATTCGCCCTTGGCGTCGCGCAGGCATTGCATGCGGGCTTTCGAGCTGGTTTCTTCTGCGCACAGTTTCTTGTCGTCCGCATAGCGGGTGCTGGCCTGCTTCGTGTCGTAGGCGTATTGCGCCTTCGGCGACAGGTTTTGCGCGAAGGCGGAGGTGCTGAACAGGGCCGTGATGGCAACTGCGAGGATGAGTGGGCGACGAATCATGATCTTCTCCTTGGGGGTGTTAAATGAACCAGTAATGTCGGCATTGTGAATGCAGTATAGAGGAAAATCATGATTGCTTACCAACACTTACATGTGCGTGTGGCGCGCCTTGATGGCGGTGGTTGCTGCATGGAAATTAACCGTAGGCGCCGCCTGTGTACAGCAAGTCGAACAGGCGCGCCATGGTGGCGATCAGCACGCCCGCGCCTAGCATCAAGGTAGCGACCAGCACCACGGCCAGGGGCCAGCCCGTGTCGGACGCGCGGCCGGAGGCGGCGTTATAGCGCGCATCCCATTTGTCGTCCGGCATCAGGCCCAGCACCAGCGCTTCCAGGAAGCCGCCCAGCGCGGACAGGGTCAGCGGCAATATCTGGTAAAACCAGTCCGCCTCGGGAAACAGCTGGCGCAGCAGCAGAGAGGCGGGCAGGGCGGCCAGGTGCAGCCAGCCCCAGCGGTCTTTGGCGCCGTGCAGGTAGAAGCGGTGGGCGCCCAGGCATCCGAGCAAAAAGGCCAGCAGGCTGGTGAATGCCTTGTTCTTGTGCGACTGTTGCAAAATGGTAGCGGTGGTCATGGGACTCCAGAGTTGCTCATCGGTAAAGATTGTCAGTATCGGTCATTCCCTGCCGCAACGATAGCACTTTCGTGCCGTGTTCAGGCGATGCTGTCACCGCCTGGACGTGGCGCCGGCGGCACGATAGACGCACGCGCCTATTGCGTCTTCGGCCATGACTGGTCATAATGTTTGATTAGCCCAAATTACACGCCCGTCATCATAACGCTTGCTGCCTGGCGGTAAAGCGCGCTATAATTTGCGGCTTTTTCCGCCTCAGCACACTTTTTGGAAATATTATGGTCGTTATTCGTTTAGCTCGTGGAGGCGCCAAGAAGCGCCCGTTCTTCAACATCGTCGCTACTGATTCGCGCAATCGCCGCGATGGTCGCTTCATTGAGCGTATCGGTTTTTACAACCCGATGGCGCAAGGTGGCGAAGTTCCACTGCGTATCACCGCAGACCGTCTGGCCTACTGGCAAGGCGTTGGCGCACAATTGTCGCCAACCGTTGCTCGCCTGGTAGCTAGCAACAACAAAGCAGCAGCTTAATTAGATCACTGGTTTGACGGTCAAGACTGCATCCGGGGTGAAAGTCCCCGATGACCTGGTACAGGTAGGCTATGTCTCCGGTGCCTATGGCATTGCTGGCGGAGTCAGGATCACTCCTTTCTCCGACGACGCGGATGCATTATTAAGCGTCAAAACCTGGTGGTTTGATAAACCGACCTTGCATGATGTTCAAGTCAGGCAAGCGAAGTTACACGGCGGCGACGTCGTGGCCCAGCTGGTGGGTGTGGTCGGGCGGGATGCCGCAGAAGCGCTGAAAGGCGTCTCTGTGCAAATTCCGCGTAGCCATTTCCCGACGCTGACGGCCGATGAATTTTATTGGTCCGATCTGATCGGACTGACAGTCGAGAATTTGCAAGGCGAGTGCCTCGGCACAGTGCACGACATGATGAGCAATGGTCCGCAGTCGATCTTGCGCGTTACGCCCGTCGCTACTGCTGATGAGACCGTTGAAAAGGCGCCTGAGCGCCTGATCCCGTTTGTTGGCCAGTTTGTCATTAACGTTGACAAGGCCGCCAGCAAGATCACGGTCGACTGGGGCCTCGATTATTAAACCGCCTGCGCTTAACTTTGCGCCGGGCAAACTTTGCAGGATGGTGAACGATGCAATTTGATGTCGTGACCCTGTTCCCGGAAATGTTTGCCGCGCTGACGCAGTCGGGTGTGACCCGGCGCGCCTTCGAGCAGGGGAAATGTGGCTTGTCGCTGTGGAATCCCCGTGATTTCACGACCGACAATCACCGTACCGTGGATGACCGCCCGTATGGCGGCGGCCCCGGCATGGTGATGATGGCCCGTCCCCTTGAAGCGACAATCAATGCCGCGAAGCAGCGCCAGACCGCATTGGGACTGGCGGCGCCCCGCGTGGTGTTCATGTCGCCGCAAGGTCGTCCGTTGACGCACGAGCGCGTCACGCAGCTGAAAGCCGAACCTGGTTTGGTGATCCTGTGTGGCCGCTATGAAGCCGTGGACCAGCGTTTGCTGGACCGTTGCGTCGACGAGGAAATCAGCGTCGGCGACTTCGTCCTGTCGGGCGGTGAATTGCCTGCCATGGCGCTGATGGATGCGGTGATCCGTTTGTTGCCGGGTGTCTTGAACACCGAGGCATCGGCCATCGAGGACAGCTTCGTCAATGGCTTGCTTGATTCGCCGCACTACACGCGGCCGGAAACATATGAAGGCATGGCCGTGCCGCCCGTCTTGATGGGTGGCAATCATGCCGAGATCGTCAAGTGGCGCCGCCAGCGCATGCTGGAAGCGACCGCGACAAAGCGGCCTGACCTCTTGGTCAGTGCACGCGCCGCCGGCTTGCTCAGCAAGACCGACGAAAAATTCTTGGCCAGCCTGTAAGCCGTCTCCGGACGGCCGGCAGGGTGGCCAGTAGTGCCGGGCATGTTGCCCATATTGTGTTACCCATCCTCTACCGGGCGGATACTTGCTATCCACAGTGCGCCGGCATGATGGTTTTCGGAGTGTTAAAAATGGACTTGATTCAACAATTAGAGCAGGAAGAAATTGCTCGTCTGGGTAAAACCATTCCTGAATTCGCACCAGGCGATACCGTTATCGTCAGCGTCAACGTAGTCGAAGGTACGCGCAAGCGCGCCCAGGCTTACGAAGGCGTCGTTATCTCCCGTCGTAACCGTGGCCTGAACTCGAACTTCATCGTTCGCAAGATCTCGTCCGGCGAAGGCGTTGAGCGTACGTTCCAACTGTACTCGCCGCTGATCGCTTCGATCGAAGTGAAACGCCGTGGTGATGTTCGCCGCGCCAAGCTGTACTATCTGCGTGAGCGTTCGGGTAAATCGGCGCGTATCAAAGAAAAATTGCCAAATCGCCGCGTTGTGGCGAAAGCAAGCGCGTAATATCAGCGTCTGCGTTGGGAAAAGGGTGCCTCAGGGTGCCCTTTTTTTTATGGTGACACCTGGCCAAACCTGCTGCGCGTCGGTATGGGCAGCCTGCGATGCTCACCGTGCTAGAGCACGGTTGCGCGTCTCGGCTACCTCTTCCTTCCGCTCGCGACGGTTTTGCCAAGTGCTTTTAATCATGAGGGAGGGGCAATGGCCACCATCGCATTTGATCCCAAACAACTTGCCATCGATTCGATCGCCGGCGAGGCGGCGCTGGACGCCGTGCGCCTGACGCCGGACTGGCTGCGCCAGCGCCTGGCCGAACAGCCCGACTGGCAGCCCGAGATTACCCAAGATTTCCTTTCCGCCCGCGCCGTGCCCGTGCGCGCCGCCGTACTCATTCCCCTCGTGCAACGCCCGCAAGGCTTGACCATCTTGCTGACCATGCGCACGGACCACCTGAGCAGCCATGCAGGGCAGGTCAGCTTTCCCGGCGGGCGCAGCGAAGCGTTCGATGCGTCGCCCATCGCCACGGCCCTGCGCGAAACGGAAGAAGAAGTGGGCCTGGCGCGCGAGCACATCGAAGTGCTGGGCTGTTTGCCCGATTACCTGACGGGCACCGGCTACCAGGTCACGCCCGTGGTGGGCCTGGTGACGCCGCCGTTCGAGCTGCGCGCCGACCCGTCGGAAGTGGCGGAAATCTTCGAAGTGCCGCTGGCTTTCCTCATGGATGGCCTCAACCATCAGCGCCTGTCGGTGGAGTTGCCGGGCGGACGGCGCTCGTTCTACGCCATGCCGTACGAGCGCTTCTACATCTGGGGCGCCACCGCCGGCATGCTGCGCAATCTGTTTCACCTCTTGCGCGCGTAAAATGGCGTCCCGCACGTAATAAGTTTGATTCCAGCACTGCACTGCGCTATCGTAGCGGGCATTGCGGTATTGCTGAAAAAGACAAAAAGGACGTTTGATGACATTTCTCTCCATACTTTGCGCATTGCTGATCGAGCAGCTCAAACCTTTGCGCGCGGACAATCCGATCTACGCCGAAATCAAGAGCCTGGCAATGCGCATGGAGACCTGGTTCAATGCCGGCCACGCCAACCACGGCCGCATGGGCTGGTTCCTCATGATCGGCGTGCTGATGGTGCCCACGGCAGGCATTTACTGGCTCTTGCAGCATTATCAGCTGACCCTGCTGGCCTTTGCCTGGAACGTCCTCATCGTCTACCTGACCCTGGGCTTCCGTCACTACAGCCATTACTTTACGTCCATCCAGCTGGCCCTGAGCGCCGGCGACGAAGCGACCGCCCGCACTTTGCTGGCCGAGTGGACCAAGCTCGACACGGTGGGCATGGAAGCGAGTGAAATCGCCCGCATCGCCGTGGAAAAAGCCCTGGTCACCACGCACCGCAACGTGTTTGGCGTGTTCTTCTGGTTCCTCATGCCGCTGGGCCCTGCCTGCGCCGTGATGTACCGCGTGGCCGAATACCTGGCGCGCGCCTGGAACGAACCCGAGCACATGCGCAATGAAGCATTCGGCCAGTTCGCCGCGCGCGCCTTTTACTGGATCGACTGGATCCCCGTGCGCCTGACGGCCGTGGCGTTTGCCGTGGTCGGCAATTTCGAGGATGCGATCTACGCCTGGCGCAATTTCGCCCAGCGCTGGCAGGACGAGGCCATCGGCATCATCCTGACAGCCGGCGGCGGCGCCATGGGCGTACGCCTGGGCACGCCAGCGGAAACGGCGGCCCGCGTGCTCGTCACGCCGGACATGGCCGTCGATGACAGCGACAGCGAAAGCGATATCCTGCCTGGCGAAGAGCCGGGCGCGCGCGCCTTGCAGAGCACGGTCGGCCTCGTCTGGCGAGCCTTGCTGCTGTGGATGCTGCTGCTGTTGCTGATGTCGGGCGCCGTTTTCCTCGGCTGACGCGGGCGCACACGCGCCATCCATGCGCCTTGCGCGTGGAACAAGGTTAAAATAGGGGCTGGCGCGTGATGCGTGCCGGCCCCTGTTTGCATCGTCAGGGCAGATCGAGGTAGAACCCAAGTCTTCTATAAGATATAATACTGGCTTACCGCAGCAAACGTAGTTGAATTACCAGCCCGGCCTACCCGCCGGGGCCATTCACGCAATCCAGTCCCGACAAGCCACATGGCCGAGTTATCTCAAAAAACAGGGGAACTCTCAGACGAGTTCTTCATCCTTGGTCTCACCAGCAATGGCAAGCAATTCCGACCCAGCGATTGGGCCGAGCGCCTTTGTGGAGTGATGTCCTGTTTCAATCCCGAAGTTGGCGGGCGCAATGCGCACCTCCAGTATTCGCCCTACGTGCGCCCGACCGTCGTCAATGGCGTCAAGTCGGTGGTGGTCAACACCAAGCTGCGCGAGATCGAGCCGATGGCGTTTCACTTCGTGCGCGAATTTGCCAAGGATAACGACCTGCAAATCGTCGAAGCCTGCTTCCTGCCGCCCCCCGAAGAAAAATAAGATCATTTCAATTGATGTGCCTCAAACCCGTCACGGCGGGCTGGCGTAGCGTGGACACTCTGCCTCAAACGGAGTGGCGACATGCGTATCGGCGATATCTGTACCTTGCACACCATCCATTGCCAGCGTGACACCAGTGTGCAGGACGCGGCGCTGCTGATGCGCCAGCACCATGTGGGCGACCTGATCGTGGCCGAACAGCCGAACGGCGAACGCGTGCCCATCGGCATCCTCACCGACCGCGACATCGTCATTTCCGTCATCGCCCTGGGCCTCGACCCGGCCAGCCTGCTGGTGGGCGACATCATGAGCGCGCAGCTGCTCACGGCCAGCGAAGACGAAGACGTCTACGACATCATCGAACGCATGCGCATCAACGGCATCCGCCGCCTGCCTGTGGTCAACAGCCTGGGCGCGCTCTCGGGCGTCGTCAGCATCGACGACCTGCTGGCCTTCCTGGCCGAAGAGATGGCCGAGCTGGCGCGCATCAGCAGCGGCCAGCTCGTACATGAAAAGCGCACGCGCAAATAAGTCCGCATTGCGCAATTCCAATCAAATCCTCGTTACTTGAAAATGCTACAGTCGCTGCTCGTTCAACGGGAAGCGTTCATGCATTATCTGGCCAAGGCACTCTGGTATATCGAATCGCATTATGCGCAGAATCTCTCGCTCGGTGACATCGCCCGCGTGGGCGGCGCCTCGCCGTACCACCTGACGCGTGCGTTTGGCCTGGCCACGGGCCACTCCATGATGCGCTATGTGCGGGCGCGCCGGCTCAGCGAGGCGGCGCACGCGCTGGCCCAGGGCGCGCAAGACATCCTCGCCGTCGCCCTGGAAGCAGGCTATAGTTCCCATGAAGCATTTACGCGGGCCTTTCGCGACCAGTTCCATGTCACGCCGGAAAAAGTGCGGGCCCAGCGCCACGTCGCCAACCTCGCGCTGGTGGGCGCCATCAAAATGGATGTGGCGCCAGGCGTTCCCCTGGAAGCGCCCCGTTTCGAGCAAGGACCCGCCTTGCTGGTGGCGGGACTCGTCGAACGCTATCGCGCAGAGACGGCTGCCGGCATCCCAGCCCTGTGGCAGCGCTTCCTGCCCCATGTGGCGCCCGGCCAGCTGGTGTATGGCGTGTGCTGCAACAATGACGACGCGGGCAATTTCGATTACCTGTGCGCCATGCCGGTCAGCGACTTTCCCCAGGCGCCTGAGAACTGGATGCGGTTGCGCATCGCCCCGCAGCGCTATGCCGTGTTTCATCACCGCGGGCATATTTCCACCATCCGCGCCACCTGGCGCACGGTGTGGAACGAGTGGCTGCCCCTGTCGGGGCTGGAAGTGGCCGATGCGCCCGACTTCGAACGCTACGACCGGCATTTCGATCCCGCCAGCGGTGTTGGTGGCGTGGAAATCTGGCTCCCCTTGAAAGCATGAGCATGTTCAATACCTTGTCTGCACCAGCCTTGTTTGCTGGCAGTACCGCGCTGCGCCAGCGCCTGTTGCAAATTGCCGCCGCGCTGGCGGCCGGCCTGCCTCTGTACTGGGTGCTGGGGCCACAGCCGCTGGGCCCGCTGGCCTGGTGCGCGCCGCTGCCCGTCCTGTGGCTGGCCCTGCGCTCGTCGCGCCGCGATGCGGCCTGGATGACGTTGCTGGCCGCCGCGCTGGGGCTGTCAGCCAACGTCGCCTATTTCCGCCTGCTGATGCCCTTGCCGGCCGTGCTGGCCGCGATCACCGTCAAGGCGCTGCTGTGGCTGCTGGTGGTGCTGGCCACGCGGCGCCTCGTGCTGCGCTATCGGGCAAGCTGGACGGTGCTGGCGTATCCCGTGCTGTGGGTGGCCATCGATACGCTGATGGCGGCCTTGCTGCCGGACGGTAACTGGGGTAGCCTCGCGTATTCGCAAGCGGATAACCTTGCCGTGCTGCAGGTGACGGCCCTGGCGGGCGTACCTGGCCTGCTGTTTTTGCTGTGCCTGGCGCCGTCCGCGCTGGCCTTGCTGTTGGCCGGTGGCCGCGCGTATGCGCCAGCGGCGTGTGCGGCCGTGTTGCTGCTGGCGGCCGCATTCGCCGGTGGCGCCTGGCGCGTGCACGGTACCCCTGTATCTGGCGGGCCGCTGGCGGGGCTGGCGGCCATCGATGACTTTATCGGCCCGGCCACGCCGCCGGCGCGCGCGCAAGCCATCTGGGACCAGTACGCGCGCCACGTCGAACAGTTGGCCGGGCAGGGCGCCCAGCTGGTGCTGTTGCCGGAAAAGATAGCGGTGCTGGCCCCTGAGCAGGCGGACGCCGTGCGGCAGCGTTTCCAGGCGCTGGCGCGCAGCACGGGCGCGTGGATTACCGTGGGTGTCGGCGTGCAGGACGCTGCCGGCCGGCGCAACCTGGCCTGGCTGTTCGCGCCCGATGGCGCCGCGCCCGTCAGCTATCAAAAACATCATCTGGCGCCGCCCGAGCGCGAGTTTCTTGCTGGCAGCGCATATGCCGTGCAGCCGGTGGCGGGCCAGGCCATGGGCCTGGCCATCTGCAAGGACATGCATTTCGCGCCCCTGGGGCGCGCGTATGGCGCGGCCGGGGCGCAAACGATGCTGGTGCCGGCCTGGGATTTCCAGCTCGACGCCTGGATGGGGGCGCGCATGACGGTCGTGCGCGGCGTGGAAAACGGTTATGCGGTGCTGCGCGCGGCACGCGAGGGCGTGCTGACGGTCAGCGATGCGTATGGCCGCGTGCTGGCGGAACGGGCCAGCAGCGCCATGCCGGGCAGTACCTTGCTGGCGCCGCTGCCGGCGCACCCGCCCATCGCCACCTGGGCTCGATGGCTGGGGCCGCTGTTCGGCTGGCTGTGCGTGGCGCTGGGTGCGATGTTGCTGTGCGTGGGCCGCCGCGCCGCGTCCGCCGTCTGACGGTTAACGCCACGTTTTGCTGCAATGCGCAAAACCGCATTGCGCAGCCTTCTTTTATATTCCGCGCAGGCTGCTACATAATCGCCGCCGATGATTGCACCATTGCCGTGCATATTGAAATGCGATGCCGGCATATATATTGCACCGCAATAAGTGGTGTTATCTGGTATTGCTGAAATGGCGAGGCTGGTATTAATTGGTACTTAATTCAGCCACGAAGTCATACATATCGCCGCGGAAGTAGGAGCGGCAAAATTCCACGGCGCGGCCATCGCGCAAAAAGCCCAGCCTTTCCACCGACAAGCCCGCGTCGCCTTCCTCCGCCTGCAGCAGGCTGGCCTGCTCCCCCGTCAATAAAAGCGCGCTCAGCCGCTGCAAGGCGCGCACGGGCCGGTTGCCCGCCTGTTCCAGCGCGTCGTACATCGACACGTCGACGGCGTCGAGCGCCGGCAGGCAACTGGCGACGATGGTCGCGTATTCCAGGCACATCGGCACCTCGTCCGCATAGCGGATGCGGTGGAAGCGGTACACGGGCGCGCCCGGCGACAGCCGCAGGCGTAAGGCCTCTTCCGGCGTCACGGTACCCTCTGCGCGCTTGAGCCACACGCTGCGCGGCGTGCGTCCGCGCGCGCGCATGTCTTCGGAAAACGAGGTCAGCTTGGCGAAGTTCTTCTCGATGCGCGTATTGATGAAATTGCCCGAGCCGGGACGGCGCACCAGCAAGCCCTCGTTGACGAGGCCATCGATGGCCTTGCGCACGGTGATGCGCGAAACGGCCAGGTCGCTGGCCAGCTGGCGCTCGGCCGGCAGGGCTTCGTCGGGGCCGAGGATGCGCTTGTCGATCGCTTCGCGCAGCGCGCGCTGCAGTTGCTGATACAGGGGCAGGCTACTCGTCTGCCCCAGGCCTTGCATGATGTGAGCCAGGGTTGTCATACGCTGAGGGTCTCCGTTACGGCGCGTTGCAGACGCGCTCTGTATCTGTTTTGTGTCGCTGGATAATACCAAAAAAGACCGTTCTAAAACCAATTTCAATTATCAGGCCGGCAATTTATGCGTGGTCCCGCTGGTATTTAACGCGCCCTTACGGGCTACAAATTGATTTCGGTGAAGTGGTCTGTGTGATTCAAACAACGTTATAAAAAAAAAGTTGCAACTGGTAGTGTTCTGGTATTGGATAGTAGTATATTGGCGTTGAATTGGTTTTGTAAGTGGTTGTACCGAAGGGTCTGCAGCATGCCGCGAGAGTAGGCGGGCTGGAAAGAAGACCTACGTTAAAAATGAAAAGGTTCCAATCCTGGGGCCTAAATCAAGGGGGAGTACATGAAACGCAATTTGACAGCTAGCTCTGCAGCACGCAATTTGACGCCTATCGCCGCTGCTGTGGCTATGTTGATGGCAGGTGCGAGTTTCTCGGCGCATGCGCAGGAAGCGGTGACAGCCAAGCCGGCAGCAACGGCTGAAGTTGATGAAGGCCAGACCGTCGTCGTGACGGGTATCCGCGCATCGCTGCAACAATCCTTGAACCAAAAACGCAATTCCGACAGCCTGGTCGAAGTGATCACGGCTGAAGACGTGGGCAAGATGCCAGACAAAAACATTGCCGACTCGCTGCAACGCGTGCCAGGCGTCAGCGTCGCCGCTGCTGGCGGCAACGAAGGCAGCTTTGGCGAGAATGACCGCGTGGCACTGCGCGGCACACCGTTCGGCCTGACCCTGACCACCTTCAATGGCCACTCGGTCAGCAGCGGCGACTGGTTTGCCGACAATATCATCGGCGGCGGCCGCAGCGTCAGCTTCTCGCTGTTCCCATCCGAACTGATCGGCCGCGTCACCGTGCACAAAGGTTCGCAAGCGAACCTGCTGGAAGGCGGCGCGCAAGGCGTGATCGATATCGAATCGCGCAAACCGCTGGACTTCAAGAAACAAATTACGGGCCAGGTCAGCCTGGGCGCCGTGTACTCGTCCAACTCGGGCAAGAAAGATCCGCAAGTAAGCGGCATGCTGAACTGGAAGAACGATGCCAACACCATGGGTGTGATGGTGCAGGGCTTCTATCAGAAGCGCAAACTGAGCCGTGTCGGCCAGGAAAATGGCGTCTGGTATGACGGCGTTGCCGCGGATTCGGCAGTCGCTGGCGCCTTGCCAGGTTCGGCCGGTGGCCGCGTCAACTACATGGGCGGCACCGCCTGGTTCGAACAGGAACGCACCCGCAAGGGCGGCCTGATCGACGTGCAAATCAAGCCGACCAGCGCGCTGACCCTGGACTTCACCCTGTTCCATTCCGAACTCGACGCGCCGAACATCAACCATAACTTCATCCAGACCGTAGGCCTGGAAACGGGCAGCAAGGGTGGTTACCCTGTCGGCAACGTCAGCGGCACCTACAAGGGCGGTATCGTTACGGGCCTGCACACCACCGTGCCAGCCAATTGCGGCGCCGTCTGCGCCGGCTATTCCAGTGCCGTGCAGGAAGAGTTCAGCCGTCCTGTGGCGGAAAGCAAGTCCGACTTCTTCAATATCGATGCCAAATACCGCGTCAACGACCGCCTCACCTTCTCGGGTAAAGTCGGCACGACCAAGGGCGTCGGCAACACGGAAAGCGGCGCGCTGGGCGTTTGGATGCCTTGGACGGGCGGCGGCTACACCCAGAACGGCGCCAGCCATGGCGTGATCTACGATACCCCGGGCGCGAACAAGTTCTCGATCGGCGGCCGTCAGGCAACGCCTTACACCTACGGTTCGCACGTCACCGCGAACGACAAGGAAACCTATGGCCAGATCGACGGTATCCTGAAACTCGACTTGCCAGCGATCTCGTCGGTGGAATTCGGTGCCCGCGTCGCGGAACACAAGCGTGACCTGACCGCCATCGGCATCGTCGCCAAGCCATCGCTGGGCGTCACCGCCAACCTGCCGATGGATGGCCTGACCTCGTTCCCAAGCAACTTCAAGGACCTGGGCGTGAACGGCTCCGGCTACTGGACGTTCTCGCAAGCGAGCGTCAACAAGTGGCTCAAGGATAACGCCACGTACCAGGGCAACCTGCGCCAGTCCGAGTTCAACATCAAGGAGCCGACCCAGTCGGTGTACGCGATGGCGAACTTCGGCACGGAAGGCTTGTCGGGTAACTTTGGCGTGCGCTATGTACACACCAAGGAAGACGTCAACCGCTATGAGCTGAACCCGGCTGCTCAGTACGAAATCAAGAACTACACCAACACGTACAATGATTTCTTGCCTAGCGCCAACTTCCGTCTGGACGTGACGAAGGATATCATCGGCCGTTTCGGCATCAGCCGCACCATGGCCCGTCCTGAACTGGGCATGATGGCAGGCCTGGATCTGCGCGACAACCAGCTCGACGGCAACGCCGGCAATCCTAACCTGCGTCCTATCCGCTCGAACAACGCCGACATCGGCGTGGAATGGTACTTCGCGCCGAAATCGATGGTTTCGGCTGGCATCTTCTACTCGTCGCTCGATGGTTATGTGACCTACGGCAAGGGTGTGACGACGTTCTACAACCAGTTGCAGAACAAGTTCACCCAGTATGAAGTTGGCACGCCAACCAATACCACGGCGGAAGTCAAGGGCCTGGAACTGTCGTATGTACAAGCGTTGCCAGCAGGCTTCGGCGTGAACGCCAACTACACCTATACCGATGGCAAGGAAACGGGCAACGTCAAAGGTTCGCCATGCGGTGATTTCGGCGAATGCACGATGATCGGCACCTCGAAAAACGCGTATAACATTGGCGCGTTCTTCGAGAACGACAAGTTCAGCGCACGCCTGACGTACAGCTACCGTTCGGAATTCCTGAACGGCACCTCGCGCCGCAGCGCCGCCTACCAGGCTGGCATCGGCGGCCTGTCCGCATCGATCGCCTACCAGCTGACGGAGAACCTGGCCATCACCCTGGACGGCAAGGACCTGAACAATCCACTGTCGCGTTCGACCATCAAGACCCCTGGTTCGGATGACATGCCAGGCGCGTTCTACAAGAACGGCCGTCAGATCTACCTGGCACTGCAAGGCAAGATGTAAGACGTTTTATGTAGTTGATGCCTCCCGGCGGACACCCGGGATGGCATGACAATGGCGGAGCGCAGCTGGCTCCGCCATTTTTTTATTGCAAGATGCTTTTCTTTTTCTTTACATGGTGGGATACCTCCGATGACATTACACGCAATGCTGGCTTGCTTCGCCTGCGCGCTGCCACTGGCCGCCTCCGCCGCTCCCGCCGCACCGGTCTTCGCGCCGGAAGTGGTCGCCTATTATCCCGGCTGGAAATCGGCCGATTTTCCCGTTAATGAGCACAATATTCGCACCGGCAATGTCAGCCTGATCCAGTATGCGTTCGCCGACATCTGCTGGGATGGCGAACATGGCAACCCGGCACCCGATGGCGGCGGCGTGAGCGCCTGTCTGGATGCACAGGGCCAGCCGTCCCGGCCGGCCAATGGCAGCATCGTACTGCCGGCGCCGCAAGCCGATGCCGACAACTTGCGCAAGCTCAACGCACTCAAGCAAGGTCATCCACGGCTGCGCGTCCTGCTGTCGGTGGGCGGCTGGATCTGGTCGAACCGCTTCTCGGACGTGGCCGCCACGCCTGCCGCGCGCCAGGCGTTCATCGCTTCCGCACTGGCGCTGGTGCGCCGGCACGGTCTCGATGGCATCGATATCGACTGGGAGCATCCTGCCACAGGGGGAATCCCCTGTATCGAAGGTAGGGTCTGCCACCGTAGCGGCGACAAGGAAAACTATGTGCGCCTGGCTAGCGAACTGCGCAGCGCATTCGACCATGCCGGCAAGCAAGCCGCCGGCCGCCATTACATGATCACCATCGCCGCTGGCGCGCATGCCAGCCTGAGCGATGACAGTGACGCCGCACCCGGCTGGATGGCCCGCCTGGCGGCGCAGCTGGACTGGATCAATCTGATGACGTATGACTACCGCGGCGTGTGGGATGCCGAGAATGGCCAGCTGGCGCCCCTGTATGCCGACCCGGCCGATCCGCAGCGTGACAAGGCTTTGCATGCGGACGCCACCGTGACGCGCTTCCTGCGCGCCGGCGTGCCTGCTGATAAGCTGGTGCTGGGCGTGCCCTTCTATGGCTATGGCTGGAAACAGTGCGCCGCCGGTCCCCGCGGCGACGGCCTGTACCAGCCTTGCCAGGGCGCGGCCAGCGGTAATGACGGTACGCCGACATTTACTTACCGGCACCTGATCGAACACGGCTACCTGGCCGATGACAAGGGCGCGCGCGGCTTCCAGCGCCATTGGAATGCCGCGTCGCAAGTACCGTATCTGTATAACCGCGACAGCGGCGTCTTCATCAGCTATGAAGATGCGCAATCGATAGGCCATAAAGTGCGCTACATCCGCGACAAGGGTTTGCGTGGTGGCATGTTCTGGGAATTGAGCGGCGATGCGCAGCACGTGCTGGGTACGGCCTTGGCACCCATCCTGAAAGGGACGCAGCCATGAACCAACGCTACCTCGCCCTCGACGTCCTGCGTGGCCTGACCGTCGCCCTGATGATCGTCGTCAATACCCCGGGCGACTGGGGCAGCGTGTATGCGCCGTTTTTGCATGCCGAATGGCATGGCTTTACGCTCACGGACCTCGTCTTTCCCAGTTTTCTGTTTGTCGTCGGCAATGCGCTGGCGTTTGCGCTGGGTAAGTATGAACACCTCGGGCATGGCGCCGTGCTGGCCAAGCTGTGCAAGCGCAGTGCGCTGATCTTTTTGCTGGGCTTTTTGCTGTACTGGTTTCCCTTCTTCAAGATCGACGATGCGGGCCAGTTCGCCTGGTCGCCGCTGTCGCACACGCGCATTCCCGGGGTGCTGCAGCGCATCGCCGTGTGCTACCTGGCCGCCGCCCTGGTCCTCCATTGCTGGAAGACGCGGGGCGCGCTCGTCTTCAGCGCCTGCGCCTTGCTCGGCTACTGGGCCATCCTCGCGACGTGGGGCGACTACAGCTTGCACGGCAACGCGCCGGCCAAGCTCGACCTGATCTTGCTGGGCGACAGCCATCTGTACCACGGCGAAGGCATCGCCTTCGATCCGGAAGGCATCCTCGGCACCTTGCCATCGATTGTCAATGTGATTGCCGGCTACCTGGCGGGCAGTTTCCTGCGCCGGACGGCGCCGGCGCAGCTGCGTGCGGCGCTGTATCGGCTGGTGGTGGCCGGCGTCGTCTGCGTGGCCGTGGCCCTGTGCTGGAATGAGGTGTTCCCGATCAACAAGAAGCTGTGGACCAGCTCTTACGTGATGCTCGGTATCGGCCTGGACTTGCTGCTGCTGGCGCTGCTGATGTTCGTCATCGACGTGCGCAAGATCACGGGCTGGACCTACTTTTTTGAAGTCTTCGGCAAGAACACGCTGTTCATCTACCTCGTGTCGGAAGTGCTGGTGATCATCGCGTTTACCGTGCGCACCGGTGGCGGCAACCTGTACCAGTGGCTGTATCAGCACTGGTTTACGGGCTGGGCGCCGGCGCGCGTGGGGTCCTTGCTGTTTGCCGTCAGCTTCATGCTGCTGTGCTGGCTGATCGCCTATTTCATGGACAAGCGCAAGATCTACATCAAGGTCTAGAATTTCAATTTCAGGCCGTAGCGCGTGGCCATGGCCGTCAACAGCAGCATCAGGGCGGTGACGGCGGCCGCATTCCACAGGCCGGCCGCGCCGCCCGTTGCCAGATACGGCCACCAGACGGGCGGCAAGTGCAGCACGGCCGCCAGTTGCTGCCACAGGTCGGGCACGATGTAGGCGAACAGGGCATTGGTGCCGGCGGGCAAGAGCACCACGGCCCAGGCGCGCCAGCGCCACACGTCGATGACGACATAAAACACGAGGAACAGGGCCAGGATGAGGGCGCTGCACACGAGCGTGTAGGATTCCGTCGCCGCGATCTTGTTGATGTGGTGATACGGCCGCAGCAGCATGCCGGCGGCGAACAGGCCCAGCGCGAACCACGCCATGAAACGGATGCGCTGCCCATGGCTCAAGGCGGCGCCGCGCAGGAACAGCTGGCCCACCAGGGTGCCGGCCAGTACGTTGGCCGCCGTCGAACCGAGCACTTGCGGCACGTTGACGAAGGCGTTGATGCCTGCCGGCAGGAAATCGAGGCTGCCCGCCGTGCCGCCCATGTACAGCACGAGCAGCAGGGAAAATACGCCCATCAGCGCCGTGCCGCTGCCCCGGCACGCCAGGTACAGCAGGCTGCACAGAAAATAGGACCAGCCTATCATGCCGAGGATGCCCCACCACGACGGTTGCAGCCAGGTGCTGGAAAATTCCGCGTTCAGTTCGCCGCGAAACGTCGCCAGCAGGAACAGCATCAGCACGCCGCCGGCGGCCAGCTCCAGCTTGCCCGCGCCCTGGCGCCACAGCAGTATCATCGCCACATAAAACAGCAGGAAGTACATGGCGTGCGGCAGCGGCGCCGCCTGCGCATCATAGCGGTAGGCGTTCGCCAGCACCACGCCGGCCAGCATCAGGCTGGCGGAGCGCCATAGCAGGCGTCCCAGCAAGGCTGGCGTGACGTGGCCGCAATGGCGCTGCAAGGCCAGCGGTATGGCCATGCCGACCATGAACAGAAAACCGGGAAAGACCAGGTCGGGTAGTGTGATGCCGTCGGCGCGGGGGCCTGCATGCTCGAGCCACCAGGCGATGCCGGGCATGCCGGCCAGGTAGTTGACCCAGATCATGATGATAATCACGCAGCCGCGGAAAGCGTCCAGGCTGGTCAATCGTTCGGCGGCGGTGGCAGTGGCGACAGTGGCTGGCGGCATGGAAAGAGGGCAAAGGTCGAAAAAAAAGCAGCCCCGGCGTGAGCCGGGAACTGCCTTGCGCATGCTGGCGGGAGCGGGATTTACTGTGCCGCTGCTGCCGGTGCCGCCGCTGCCGTGGCAGGGCGGTTCAGCCACAGGATCCAGTAGCGGGCCAGGTCGCCCACGCCGTCGCCGCCCTTGACCGTTTCCAGGACCTTGATGGCGTCGTCTTTCTTGCCAGCCATGGCGTAGGAATAACCGAGGCGCAGCTTGGCATCTTCTGGACGCTTCAGGCCGCCCTTGGCGATGCCTTTCTCGATCAGGTCGATACCTTTGTCGAACTGGTCCATCGTGACGAAGGCGTAACCGAGGTTGATCAAGCCCGTGCCATCCTTGCTCTTCATGGCCGACGCTTCGCCGCTGGCGATGCTTTTTGCATCATCGGCGGCAGCCTTGTTGGCCTGGTCGCGCAGTTTCTTGTGCTTGGCGGCATTCGCGCCCGTGCCCAGCACGCCTTTGGCAAAGCCCGCGTCGAGGACTTTTTTCGCTTCCGTTGGGAAGGCGTTCTGCAAGGCGATTTCAGCCATGTCGCTGTAATCTTGCGGCGGCATCGTGCCCACGGCCTTGAATTGCAGGCGCAGCACGTCGAGCGCGAAGCGGTCGGAATAGCCGGCCTTGCCTTGCGTGCGGCTCAGCAGATCGCTCCAGTAGTCATCGGACGGGTAGTAGCGCACCAGGTTTTCCATGGCGACCAGGTAGGTGGCTGGATCCTTGCTTTTCGAACCCGTGTTGGCCAGCAATTGCAGTTCTTCGATGGTCGGCGTCTTGCCCGCTTGCTGCTTGGCCGTCAGGTCGGCCATCAATTCCTGTTTCGCGCGTGCGAAATCATTGCTGAAGTAGTAGGCGCGGATGATGTAGGGACGCATGGTGGTCGCGTCGCCTGTTTCCGTTTGGTAACGGGTGAACCACTTGATGGCGTTCGGATAATCCTTGGCATTGTAGTGGTAGTTGGCCAGTGCCTGGATGAAGTCGCCCTGGGCTTTCTTGTCCAGCTTGCCCGATTCGATGACCGCTTCCAGTGCCGTCATGGCCATCGGCGCATTGTTGGTGGTCGATGCCAGCGCCACGCGCAGGCGGTTCAGCACGAACGTTTCATACGGCGTCAGGGCCGGGATGGCGGCAGCCTGGTCGATGCGGCTTTGCACGTCGGCGTAGTTTTTCGCATCCATCGATGCCTTCACGGCAACCGGATCGAGCAGCTTGAACACTTCAGGACGTACCGAATCGGCCGGAGCGGCAGCGGCGGCGGCTGGCTTGGCATCCTGCGCGTGCGACAGGGATGGCAGGACATTGAGGCCGATGGCGGCCAGGAGCAGGCTAAGGCGTGCAAGACGGAATTGGGACATGGTCAATCCTTCAATCAATAACAAAAATACGCACCGGCGCTGGCAGCCGCAACATCGTGCAGTGGCATTGCCAGAGGGGCAAGGAAGCTCGAAAAAAACACATTCTGCCAGTCTGCCTGCATAAGTCAAACAGAAGCGGCATGATACAAAGCGGCTATTGTCACATAAACGGCTGAGCGGGTGCGGCAAACGTGCGCGCCAGGGCTTGCCCTTTTGCATCGAACAGCAGGCAGCGCTGCGGCGGCAGATGCAGGCGCATGGCGTCGCCCGCGTGGCGCAAGCCATCCTCGGCCGGCAGCTTGACCGCCAGCATCTCGGCTGCGCCCGGCATGCTGGCGTAAACGATGGCCACGTCGCCCAGGTATTCGACATGGCTGACGGCCGCGTCGACGACGTTGTTGTCCGTATCGGCACCGTGCTGCAGGCTGACATGCTCGGCGCGCACGCCCAGGGTCAGCTGGTCACCCGGCGCCACGCCATCGCCCTGTGCTTCGACGTCGATGACGGCGCCGCCGGGCAGGCGCACGGCCACGGAACCGGGGCCGCAGGCGACGGCCTCGCAAGCGATGAAGTTCATCTTTGGCGCGCCGAGGAAGCCGGCCACGAACAGGTTGCCGGGATTGTTATACAGCTCGTGCGGACTGCCCACCTGCTCGATGCGCCCGCCGTTGAAGACGACGATGCGCTCGCCCAGGGTCATGGCCTCGACCTGGTCGTGCGTGACGTAGATCATGGTCGTCTTCAGTTCCTGGTGCAGGCGCGAGATTTCCACGCGCATCTGCACGCGCAACGATGCATCGAGGTTCGACAGCGGTTCGTCGAAGAGAAAAACCTTGGGTTTGCGCACGATGGCGCGGCCGATGGCCACGCGCTGGCGCTGGCCGCCCGACAGGTCTTTCGGCTTGCGTTTCAACAGCGGCGTGATCTGCAGGATCTCGGCCGCGCGCTCGACGGCGGCGCGCACCTCGGCCTTTTTATGCCCGGCCAGGGAGAGGGCGAAGGCCATGTTCTCGTACACCGTCATGTGCGGGTACAGGGCGTAGCTCTGGAAGACCATGGCCAGGCCCCGCTCGGCCGGCGCGATATCGTTGGCCAGCCGGCCGCCGATATGCAGTTCGCCATCCGTGATGTCTTCCAGCCCTGCGATCATGCGCAGCAGCGTCGATTTGCCACAGCCGGACGGTCCCACGAAGACGACGAATTCGCCGTCGCGGATATCGAGGTCGATGCCGTGGATGACGGGATGCTTGTCGTCGTACAGCTTGACGATATTTTTCAATGCGATATGTGCCATGAAGTGCTTCTATCCTAGCTTGCGCTGGCCGGCGCGGACGTGGCGCCGGCGTCAGATGGGTCGGAGGTATCCTTCGGGCCGATGCGCATGAAGCGCGACAGGATCAATACGGGCACGGCCGACACCAGCACCCAAAGGAAGAAAGTCTTGTAGCCGAGCGCCGTCTGGATGTCGCCACTGATCATCTTGAACAGCACGGAACCCAGCTGCATCACGCCGGTGGCGAACGCATAGTGGGCCGTCTGGTACTTGCCGACCGAGACGACCTGCATCATGAACAGGATCAGGCCGACGAAGCCGAAGCCATAGCCGAACATCTCCACGCTGAGCGCGGCCGTGATCAGGGTCAGGTCGGTCGGCATGCTGTGGCTCAGGTAATAGAACACCAGGTTCGGTAAGTTCATGGCCAGGATCAGGAAGAACATGGCGCGCTTGAGGCCCAGCCACGACGTGAAGTAGCCGCCGCCGATGCTGCCCAGCAGGAAAGCGACGGTGCCGGCCGTGCCGTACACGGCGCCCACTTCCGTCGTCGACAGGCCCAGCCCTCCAAGCTCGCGCGCTTCGCGCAAGAACAGCGGGCCGATGGTCTGCACTTGCGCCTCGCCCGCGCGGAACAGGATGATGAAGGCGATCATGCCCCAGATGCCGGGCTTTTTCAGGAAGTCCACCAGCACGTCCCACAAGGTGCGGCTGATGCCCGCCACGCTCTTGTCGGCCACGGCCGCGTTGCGCACCTGCGGCAGCGCCCACAGGTGGTAGGCGGCCAGCGACAGCATCATCGCGCCGATGATCAGGAAGATCACCGACCAGGCGGGCTTGACGCCGATTTTCTTCTCCAGGTAGCCGGCCAGGATCACCAGGCCGCCCAGCGAGATGAATTTGCCGGCATTGAAAAAGGCGCCTTGCCAGCCCGCGTAGGCGGCCTGCTGCTTGTCCGACAGGCTGGCGATATACAGGCCATCGCAGACGATGTCGTGCGTGGACGAGGCCAGCGCGGCAACGAACAGCACGGCGATGCAGGCGGCGAACCACAGCGGCGTTTGCAGGGCCAGCGCGATCAGGCCCAGGCTCAGGCCGCCAAGGAACTGGAACAGCACCACCATGGTCTTCTTGCTCGACGTCAGCTCCAGGAAGGGGCTCCACAGCGACTTGAAGACCCAGGCAAAGCCGATCAGGCCCGTCCAGCGGGCGATCTGGTCGTTCGGCACGCCCATGCTCTTGAACATCAGGCCGGCCACCAGGGCCACGGCGTAGAACGGCAAGCCCTGGGCGAAGTACAAGGTGGGCACCCAGGTGATCGGGCTGCGTGCTTTTTTACTGATGCTGATGCGCTTGTCGTGCATGGAGGCTTCCTTATCGAGAGACGTTTTCATTTGACTGCGCCGTCCATGCCGCGCATGAAGAAGCGTTGGGTAAACAGGAAGGCGAGCAGCGTCGGCACGATGGTGATCAGAGTGCCGGCCGCGATCACGCGCGTGCTGCTGCCGAAGGTGCCGCGCAAGTACAGCACGCCCACCGACAGGGGAAATTCATCGGGCTTGCTCATGACGATGGATGGCCAGATGTATTCATTCCACGATTCGACGGCTGTCAGGATGCCGACGGTGGCCTGCCATGGCGTGATCAAAGGCAGCATGATGCGGCTGAAGATGACCCACTCGGACGCGCCATCGACACGCGCCGCGTCGATCAGGTCTTGCGGCACTTCCTCGAACGCCTGCTTGAGCAGCAAGATGGCCACGGCCGTCACCACGTTGGGCAGGATCACGCCCGTGTAAGTATCGACCAGGCTCATTTGCGTGATGGTGATGAAGTTGACGAGGAAGTTGACCTCGGACGGCAGCACCAGGGTAGCCAGGATCAGGCCGAACACGAGTTTGCGGCCGCGGAATTTCAGGCGCGCCAGCGGATACGCGGCCAATGAACACAGCAGCAGTTTCCAGAACACGGTGAATACGGCGATCAGCACGGAGTTCTTGAAGAACGACCAGATCGGGATCGCCTTGAACACCTCGATGAAGTTGTCGAAGGACGGCGCCTTCGGCCAGAAGGTGGGCGGGAAGGCGAAGATATTGCCTTCCGTGGAAATGGCCGTCACCAGGGTCCACCAGAACGGGAAGACGCAGACGACGGCGATGGCGCACAGCACGGCATAGTGGCCCGCGTATTGGCCAATGAGCTGCAGGCGCGTTTTCAGGGGACGGGAGCGGTTTGTCATGGTCATTCCCGGTTAGCGGTGCTTCGGTTTCAGATAGCGCAGGCACAGCAGGGCGATGGCTATGCAGAACAGCGAGACGACGAAGCTGGCCGCCAGCGCGCGCGGCAGTTTCAAGTGTTTGAGGCCCTGGTCATACGCGTAGTACAGCGCCGTGAAGGTGGAATTCATCGGCCCGCCCTGGGTCAGCACGTCGACTTCCTGGTACGCCTTCAGGGCCGCCAGCACGGACAGGATAGAGCACAGCATGATGGTGGGGCGCAGCATGGGCACGGTGATCTTCCAGAAGCGCTGCCAGCGGTTGGCGCCATCGAGCATGGCCGCTTCCTGCATGTCCGACGGTATCGATTGCAGGGCCGCCAGATACATCACCATGTACCAGCCCAGGCCGCGCCACAGGGTGACGAACATCACGGCAAACAGGGCCAGGCTGTCGTTCGTCAGCCAGCCCACGGGCGCGTTCACGAGCTTTAACGTCATCATCACGTAGTTGAGCGCGCCCTGTTCATGGAACATGAAGCCCCACATGATGCCGACCACGGAAACGGTGGTCACCACGGGCACGTAGAAGGCGGCGCGGAACAGGCGGATGCCGGGCAGGCGGTTGTTCACTAGCACGGCCAGCACGATGGCGCCCACCTGCACGAAGGGCACCATCAGCAAAAACATCAGCGAATTTTTCAAGCCCGAGACGAACATCTCGTTGTTGAAGATGTAGCGGAAATTGTCCAGGCCGACGAAGCGCGTCTCGCGTATCAGGCTGTAGTCGGTGAAGGCCAGCACGGAGCCGTAGCCGACGGGCCAGAAGGAAAAGGCGGCCAGCAGCAGCAGGGCGGGAGTCAGGAACAGCCAGGCTTGCACGGTGTGGCGGTGGGCGAGTTTCATGGTGTCCTTAGTGGCGCGGCAGGGTGGCCAGCTTGCGGTTCCAGATGGCGACGGCCTGGTCCAATGCCTGCTTCACATCCTGCTTGCCCGTGACCCCGGCTTCGACGGCTTTCACGAGCGAGCGGCGCAACTCGTCGTAGTCGTCGATGCCGGCCACGTACAGGGTGCGCGAGTGGCCCATCGACAGGGCGCCGGCGGCCACCGCTTTTTCAGCCGCGCCCGCGTTTGCTGGCGTGGCGAGGAAGAACGGATCGGCCGCCGCTTTCACCGTGGTGGGAAAGACGCTGGCCTGGCGCGCGAAGGCCAGCTGGTTCTCGTCGTTCGTCAGGAAGCGCGCGAACTTGCCGACCGACGGCAGCTGGCGCGCCGGCACGCCTTTCGGAATGGCGAAGTGCACGAGCCAGCCGCCGTCGGCGATGCCGGTGGGGCCCAGCGGCGCGGGCGCCACGTCGGTGATGGCGTAGATGTCTTTCGCGTCGCCGCGGATGCGCTGCATGGCAGTCGGCGGCGCCAGCAGCATGCCCAGGCGCCCGCCCTTGTAGGCGTCGATCACGGCCGGGAAATTGTCTTCGGCGAACAGGCTTTCTTTCAACAAGCCACCGACCTTGTAGGTGTCGGCCAGTTTCTGCACCAGCGCCACGTGCTGCGGCGAATTGAAGACGGCGCGGTTGTCGGTGATGACGGACAGGCCCTGCTGCATGAACAGGCCGTCGATCTTGGACAGGGCCGGGGCGATGCCGGCCTTGCCCGTGCGTTGCGCGATCTGGCGCGCGTACGCCAGCTGTTCATCGAGGCTGGCGGGGCCGCGCGTGAGGCCCGCCTGCTTGAAGATGGCGGTATTGAAGGCGATCACCGCGACATTGCTGTACATGGGAAAACCATAGGTGCGGCCCTTGAAGCGCAAGTCGTCCAGGGCGCTGGGAATGTAGCTGGCGCGCGCTTCCCCGATCAGGCCATCGACGGGTGTGAGCAAGCCGTCGCGCGCAAATTCGTCGGCCCAGGGCACGTTCAGGCTGACCAGCGCGGGCGGCGTGCCGGCCACGATGCGCGTGACCAGTTTGGTCTGGATGATGTCCCACGGGAAGTCGACCCATTCGATCTTGACGCCGGGATTCTGCGCCTCATAGCGCGCCACCACCGCATTGAAATACGGCGTGAACTTGGGCTTCATGCTGAAGGTCCAGAATTCGATTTTCTCGGCAGCCCATGCCTGCGGCGCGAGCAGGCCCGCGCAGGCAACAACCGCCAACAGTCTCTTGATCGTCATTTTTATCCTGGAGCGTGGCGCTCCAATGTCCATGAGTCCGCGGCGCGGGTACATGCCCTTGCCGTCGCTTATATTCGGGTGCTTCTGACGGCAGCCGCGCCCCGTGCCGGGGGCGCAGCTGCCGGGTAGTGCCTAGTTGGTCTTGGTGACCTTGCTCAAGTGACGCGGCGCGTCCGGGTCCATGCCGCGCGCGGCCGACAGTTTTGCCGCCATCACGTAGAAGGACTGGATGGCGACGATCGGATCGAGGTCCGGCGTGGCGGCCACGGGCAGGGTCAGGTCGCGCTCGGCCACGTCGGCGGGCGCCGCCAGCAAGACCTTGGCGCCGCGGCCGCGCATCTCTGTTGCCAGTTGCAGCAGGCCGGCCTGGGTAGGGCCGCGCGTGGCGAAAATCAGCAGCGGGTAGCCGTCTTCGATCAGGGCCATCGGGCCGTGCTTGATTTCGGCGCCGCTGAACGCTTCCGCCTGCAGGGCCGAGGTTTCCTTGAATTTCAGGGCCGACTCCAGCGCCACGGGGAAGCTGATGCCGCGTCCGACAACCATGATGTTGCGGGCCGGAGCCAGCACGTCGATCGCCGGCGACCAGTCGACGCGGGTCGCTTCAAGCAGCGCCTCGGGCAGCGCTTCCAGGCCGCCCAGCAGCTCGGGATCGTTCTGCCACTGTGCCACCATGCGCGCACCGGCGACCAGGCTGGTAATAAAGCTCTTGGTGGCGGCGACGCTTTGTTCCTTGCCGGCGCGCAGGGGCATGGCCCATTCGGCGGCGTGCGCCAGCGGCGAATCGATGTCGTTGACGAGGGCCACAGTGGTGGCGCCGCCGTCGCGGAAGTAGCGGATCGGTTCGACCACGTCAGGGCTCTGGCCCGATTGCGAGATCGAGATGGCCAAGGTGTCGCGCGTCACCAGCGGCGACTTGTTCAGGGTGACCAGCGACATCGGCAGCGAGGCCACGACACGGCCCAGGCGCGCCATGATCAGGTAGGCGACGTAGTTGCAGGCGTGGTCCGAGCTGCCGCGCGCGATGGTCAGCGCGGTCGAGAACGAGGTGCTCCTCAATTTGCGGCCCAGTTCCGCGTAGCGTTCCGTGTCGCTGGCCAGTTGCAGGGCGACGCATTCGGCGGCGGAAATGGCTTCTTTAAGCATCATTGAGGTCACAGATTTCTCCTTCTATATACACAGCTTTGAGTTTGAGATCGCGATCGAGTACCACCAGATCGGCGTAAGTACCGGGGGCCAGCCGGCCGCGTTCATCCAGGCCCAGGTAATCGGCGGCGTTGGTCGACACGCGCTTGGACGCGTCGGCCAGGTCCAGTCCCAGTCCCACCAGGTTGCGCAGCGCCTGGTCCAGGGTCAGGGTGCTGCCCGCCAGTGTGCCGTCGGGCAGGCGCACGCCGCCCATGCATTTCTGCACGGCGTGGCGGCCCAGCATGTATTCGCCGTCCGGCATGCCGGTGGCGGCGGTCGAATCGGTGACGCAGTACAGGCGCGGGATGGCGCGCAGGGCCACCTTGATGGCGCCCGGATGCACGTGCAGCAGGTCGGGAATCAGTTCCGCGTATTCGGCGTGCGCGAGGGCGGCGCCGACCATGCCCGGCTCGCGGTGGTGCAGGCCGCTCATGGCGTTGAACAGATGCGTGAAGCCCATGGCGCCGTGTTCCAGCGCGGCCACGCCGTCTTCGTACGAACCGAGCGTGTGGCCGATCTGCACGCGCACGCCGGCGTCGGCCAGGGCGCGGACCAGGTCCAGGTGGCCGGCGATTTCCGGCGCCACGGTGATGACGCGCAGCTTGGCCAAGGTTTGCAGGCGTTCGATTTCAGCCAGGGTGGCGGCGCGCGCGAAGTTGGGCTGCGCGCCGAGCTTGCCGGAATTGATGTACGGGCCTTCCAGGTGGGCGCCCAGCACGCGCGCCGTGTTCGGGCGGCGGTGGTTGGCGGCGATGCCGATGGCCGTCAAGGCCATGTCGATGTCTTCCGGCGGCGCCGTCATGGTGGTGGCCAGCAGGCTGGTCGTGCCGTGGCGCGCATGGATGGCCGCGATGGTGTAGACGGCGTCGCCGCCTTCCATGATGTCCTTGCCGGCGCCGCCGTGCACGTGCAGGTCGATAAAGCCGGGCAGAATATAGTCGTCGCTGTTGTTCGACGGGTGAAGGGAATCGCCCGTGATGCTGTCGACGCGCTCGCCGAAGGCGATGGCGCCGTGGATCCAGCCGCCGGGGGTAAGGATATTGCCTTTGATAGTGCTGCTCATCTGCGCGACTCCGCTACGAATTCATAATAATCACTGCGGCAATACGAGTGGGTCAGTTCCACCGCTGCGCCGTTGTCGAGATAACTGACACGGGTGATGTGCAGCATGGCTTCACCCGTCTTGATGTTGGCCAGCTTGGCCTGTTCCGCCGTGGCGTTGACGGCGCGAATATGCTGCAGCGCGCGCATCGGGATGGTGCCGCGCGACTCCAGGTAGCCGTACAGCGAATCGGTCACCTGCTGCGGGTCCGGCATGTACAGCGCGGGAATGGTGGTCGTCTCGATCGCCATCACCACTTCGTCGGCCGTGCGCAGGCGGCGCAAACGCGCCACCGGCATGTGCGGCGACAGTCCCAGCGACAGCAGTTCCAGCGGCGCGGCCGAGCCGATGTCGCGCTGCAGCCAGCGCGAGCCGGCCGTAAAGCCCCGCTGGCGCAATTCTTCCGAAAAGCTCGTCAGGCGCGACAGCGGCTGTTCCAGCTTGGGCGTGATATAGGTGCCCGAGCCGCGCTTGCGCGTCAGCATGCCCCGGTCGCACAGCATGTCGATGGCCTTGCGCGCCGTGACGCGCGAGATTTCCAGGATGTCCGACAACACGCGCTCGGAAGGCAAGGCCTGGTTGGCGCGCCAGTCGCCGCTGGCGATGCCGTCCGACAGCATGTTCGCCAGTTGCATGTAGAGCGGCGTGTCGCTGGCCGGATTGGGTTTGAAGGTGGACAGTTTGGCCAGCATGGTCATTGCTCCTGCAAGTGCTTGCGTATCAGGCGCAGACCGCCTGCGGCCGAGTCGCCCTGTGCCGGCACGACCAGTTGCAACAGTTCTGCCGGCAGGTAGCCCGACAAGGGCGCCGCCAGGCCGCCGCACAGGGCCACGGGCAAGGCGCCGGCCGGGTCGAGCGCCCTGGCGATCAGCGCGATCTGCCGGCCCGCATCGACCAGGATGGTGTGCGCCACGGCATTGCTGGCTGCGTGTTCGAGCACCAGCCGTGCCAGTTGCGCGAAATTGGTCTGGCTGGCTTCGGCCAGCCACACCTGCATGGCGTCGCGCTGGCCGCCGCAGGCATCGATGACGGCCGTGGCGAAGGCGCTGCCGGGCACGCGCCCGTCGACCACTTGCTGCGCGTGGTTGATGGCGCGCATGCCGATCCAGGCGCCGCCCGCTTCGTCGCCGGAAGGGAAGCCCCAGCCGCCCACTTCATGGCGGCTGCCGTCCGCGTGCAGCACTTCGCCCACGCTGCCGGTGCCGATGGCAACGATGGCGCCCGGCTGGCCCGCATGCGCGCCCAGCAGGGTGGTCAGGGCATCCGATTCCAGCGCCACCAAGGCGTAGCCGGGATTGTGTTCGACGAAGCTGGCGGCCCACTGCTTGTTGTGCACGCCGGCCAGGCCCAGGCCGATGGCCATGCGCTGCAATGACGGCTGTTCCAGGCCGGCCGTGCGGAAGGCCACGGTGACGGCATGCGCCACGGAGGTCCAGGCCCGTTCGATGCCGAGTCCCAGGCCGGAGGGGCCGCTTTGTCCCTGTGCCAGCTCCTGGCCGTCGAGGCGCGCCAGGCGTACGCGGGTACCGCTTCCCCCGCCGTCGACGCCGATTATGTATTCGATCATGTTGTGCAGTCCCGCGTTTGGTTGAGTGCGCCTGTCTCGGTTCTTTTATTTGTCGGGCGGCGAAAAAGCTGAAGGCACTATATTGTCGCCCCGAGGGCTTGTCAACAGGTATTTAAGTGGTATTAATAATTGCGTTGCGCGGCGTCGCGCCATGCCCGAGGGATTGATTGCAAGTATTTGTTAATAAAGGATTTTTTGTGGATGCCGAATGGTATTGAAATTGGCCTTGTTTAATGCCAATTTTTTGCAACTGGTCTGTTGTTGGGCGCGCGGTATTGCTTGTATGCATGCTTGGCAAGGGACGCCATGAAGAGTAAAGTCCGCCTTTTACACCTGAGTTGGAAGAGCATGATGAACGACAAGGCAGCAAAGAGCGAGTACTGGGACGACTGGCAGCAAGAGGCGCTGGCCGCTGGCGTGTCGGCGCCGCTGGCCGCGCTGGGCATGGAAATGATGCGCACGCACCGCAAGAACCGCTGGCCGAAGGATTTCCTGGGCCGCGAAAGCGATGGCCCGGTCATGATCGAAATGTGCCTGGAAGATGAAGCGGAAACGGAATTGTTCTTTATCGAGAACCTGTATCCCTACGATGCGGCGCTGATCGAAAAGACGCGCCGCCGTCTGTGCCTGCACTGATCGTGCGCTGACGCGTGACTGGAGCGGCCGCCTTGCGCGGCCGTTTTCACGTCAGGTGCTGAATTTTTCGCTGCTGGTGGTGCTGCTGGCGCGCATGCGCAGGCTCAGCAGCACGATGGTGACCAGCAGCAGCGAATGCGTTCCCGGTTCATGCGACGCGGGGACGCGCAGGCTGGCGTCCGGCGAATGGAAACTGGCCAGGCGCGTGGCCAGGGTGGGGGGTGTCGCCTGGTAGGCGGCCATCTGAACCGGCGGCGTCTCTGCCGCCTGCGTGTTGCCAGCGGCCCAGAGCGTCAAGGCCGCGCCCAGCAAGATCATTGTTCTCATCATATTGTCTGTTTCCGCCGAGGGCTGTAAATCGATTACACATGGTCGTGCCGTATGCCGGCCATGTCCTGTCCCCAGTTTGTATGCTTGTTTCCGTGCTGGTCACGCCGCACCGAAATGATATCTATTTATAAAGTTCGTGTATTAAAACATAATAAAATAAAAATGCAAACGTCTTTTTGCAAATAAGCGCATGCGCTGCCCGTGCTTGCCGGGCGCCGTCTGTCAATTGCATGGGGGAAATGACGTGGCATTTTCATGGGGGAGTGTCATAATGGCCCAGGCATTTCCGCCCAGGCATGGAGTAGATGATGAGCAAGGCACAGGACAGCAAGAAAGAAGCCAAGAAGGAACCGGCCAAGACCATGAAGGAAAAGAAGGAAGCCAAGAAGGTCAAGAAAGAAGAGCGCAAGCGCTGACCATGCGCGTGCGCCGTTCATCGATGCGCCCGTGGCGTGCGCCGGCCCTGCTGGCGGCGTTCGCCCTGCTGGCCTGCGGCGTGCCCGTGTCCGGCGTCCTGGCGCAGCAAAAGCCGCCGCCGTCCACGTTCGGGCAAGTGGTGGGCAATGCCGTGCTGTGCATCGACCAGATCGACAACAAAGCCTTCTATACGTATCTGCTGACGGCCTTCGGCCCCGCCTACAAGCATGAAGGGGGCGCCTACTGGTTCCGCACGGACGCCACCTTGTGGGGCGCGCCGATTACCGACGTGATCGTCAGCGACGATACCAGTCCCCTCGTCTTCATGGGCGTGGTGGCGGACTCGACACCGGAAAAGCTGGAGCCGGCCATCCGCGGCGTCTCGGGCCTGCGCTTCAATAAACTCGACAATTCCGCCTTTCCTGTCCGTGGTTCCGTGCCTGGCAGTAAAATCGTCTACTTCCGCAGCAAGGCGAAAGTCTATTGCGCCAAATACAAGCCGTTGCCGCCCGCCCGCACCCGATGAGGGTATCGGCTTGCCGCTGCGCATTTTGATCGTTTCATCCGCAGGGTCTCCATGTACACGCATTATTTCCAGCTCAAGCAATCGCCGTTTTCGATCGCCCCCGATCCGCGCTACCTGTTCATGAGCGAACGCCACCGCGAAGCGCTGGCGCATTTGCTGTATGGCGTAGGCAGCGGCGGCGGCTTCGTGTTGCTGACGGGAGAAATCGGCGCCGGCAAGACCACCGTGTGCCGCTGCTTCATGGAGCAGATTCCGGAAAACTGCCAGCTCGCGTATATCTTCAATCCGAAACTGTCCGTCGAGGAATTGCTGCTGTCGATCTGCGAGGAATTCCGCATCGCCCTGGCGCCCGACGTGGCCAGCGTGAAAGGCTATGTCGACGCCATCAATGCGCACTTGCTGGCCAGCCATGCGCAGGGCAAGAACAATGTGCTGATCATCGATGAAGCGCAAAACCTGTCCGCCGCCGTGCTGGAACAGTTGCGTTTGCTGACGAACCTGGAGACGAGCGAGCGCAAGTTGCTGCAGATCATCCTCATCGGCCAGCCGGAATTGCGCGCCATGCTGGCCCGGCCGGAACTCGAGCAGCTGGCGCAGCGCGTGATCGCCCGCTACCACCTCGGTTCGCTGACGGCGGACGAGACGGCAAGCTACATCCGCCACCGGCTGGCCGTGGCCGGCAGCACGGCGCAGACACCGTTCGCGCCACGGCTGATGGCGCACATCCATGGCTTGAGCAAGGGAGTGCCGCGCCGCATCAACCTGCTGTGCGACCGCGCGCTGCTGGGTGCTTACGTGGAAAACCAGCCGCAAGTGACGCGCCAGATATTGCGCCGTGCCGCTGAAGAAGTGTTTGCGGAAGAGGGCAAGCCGGCTGCCGGACGGGGCCTGCGCTGGCCGCACGTGGCGGGCGGCGTGCTGGCCGGCGCCGTCGTCACGGCCGCGCTGGTCTGGCATTTCATGCCGCGTCCGCCCGCCGTGCCTGCTGCGCCTGCCGTGGCCGCCGTTGTGCCGGCCGCCTCCGCCGTGGCGGCTGCCGCCGCATCCACGCCCGCGCCCGCCAAGGTGCCGGACCGCAACGCCGTGCTGCGCCAGCTGGCCGCCCTGTGGGGCGAGCAGTTGCCGGCCGGCGACGCTTGCCAGGCGGGCGCGCGCGCCGGCCTGCGCTGCCTGCACAGCAGGGGCGGTATCGCCGAGCTGCGCGTGCTGGACCGTCCCGCCATGCTGGCCTTGCGCGATGCGGATGGTACGGAACAGCTGGCGCTGCTCACGCGCGTGCAGGACGGGAGCGCTACCTTGATGCTCGATGGCAAACAACAAAGCCTGCCGCTGGACCAGCTGGCGCAGCGCAGCGATGGCAGTTTCACGACCTTCTGGCGCGCCCCGCGCGGCTGGCGCGACGAAGTGCCGCTGGGCGCGCGCGGTGCCGACGTGGACTGGCTGGCGCAGCGTCTGGCGCAACAGCGGGGTTTGCCAACGCCGGCCGCGAATCTGCCGCTCGATGCCGAGATGCAAGGCCAGCTGCGCGCGTTCCAGCTAAGCCAGAAGCTGCGGGCCGATGGTCTGGCGGGCCCGAAAACGTATATACGCCTGATGCAGCTCGGTGACAACGCGGAGCCGCGCCTGAGCAGCGCAGCTCCTGCCGTGGCAGCGCCCGCTGCGACGGCGATGGTGGCGGGGAAATAAGATGTCCTACATACTTGAAGCACTGAAAAAATCGCAAGCCGAGCGCCAGCTGGGCGAGTTGCCGTCGATCCACGCGCCGCAAGTGCAGTTGCACGATGGCGCAGCATCGGGCGCGGCGAGCCGCGCGCCCGTCTGGCTGACGCTGGGCGGCGTGGCGGTGGCCGTGGCTGCCGCGCTGCTGCTGTGGCAGCCTTGGCAGGCAGCGGCCACGGCGCCTGAGGCCGCGCCTGCCGTGCTGGCCCAGGCCGTGCCCGCGCCGGTGCCGGCAGCAGTCCCGCCCGCAGTCTCTGTGCCTGCACCTGTGGCTGTGCCCGTGCCCGTGCCGCCGGCACCCACCATCGCGCCAGTGCAGCATGCCAGGCCCGTGGCGGAACCGAAGCAAGAGCCGCCAGTCCCCGTTCCGGCGCCGGCCGTGCCCGTACCTGCGCCGGCGGCCGCGGCCGAAGAGACCGTACCCGGCATGCGCGACTTGCCCGAGCCGATACAGCGGCAAATACCCCCCGTCGCCATCGGCGGCTATATCTATTCGAAGAATCCGGCCGACCGCCTGCTGCTGATCGACAAGGCCCTGCGCCACGAAGGCGAGGAACTGGCGCCGGGCCTGGTGCTGGAAAAATTGCAGCCGAAGGCGGCCATCTTCAGTTTCAAGGGCTACCGCTACCGCGTGCCGTATTGAATTGTTGTGCATCAAGGCCGGGTAACAGTAGCTGAACCATACTGGCCTGGCCTGGTCGAACCAGGGTCGCTGCGACCGTGTGCGCGGCCGGGGAGTTCCGATGATTGCTGCCGCAGCGGGTGAGGGTGCTTTTGATGCGCATGGCTTGGGAAACCTGGCGCGCATCGACCATATCGTCGTGCTGATGATGGAGAACCGATCGTTCGATCACATGCTCGGCTACCTGAGCCTGGAAGGCGGGCGTGCCGACATCGACGGCTTGCAGGCCGGCCATGCCAACGTGCATGCGGGCGTGAGCTACCCCGTGCACCATTTGCGGCGCACGGCGTTTGGCCCGCAGCAAGACCCGTCGCATACGGGCATGTCGGTGGCGCAGCAATTGCAGAACAATAATGGCGGCTTTGTCGACGACTATGCGCAAACGCATCCAGGCGACCCCGACATCGATCTGGTGATGGGCTATTACAATGCATCCGACTTGCCCATGTACGATTTCCTGGCGCAGCAGTTCTGCGTCTGCGACCGCTGCTACAGCTCCGTTCCGGGCGCCACCTGGCCCAACCGCCTGTATGCGATCAGCGGCAAGGCTGCCGGCAGCCGCGACAGCAAGCGCGTGCCCCTGTATACGAACAAATCCTTCGTGCGCCACCTCGACCGCGCCCAGGTCAGCTGGAAATTTTATTCCGCCTGGAAGCCCTGGAGCCTGGCGCTGACGGACGACCATTACCGTTCGTCCGAGCTGTACGAACCGTTTGGCTCCAGCGCGCGCCGCTATGGCTTCATCGGCGATGCGCTGGCGGGCGCATTGCCCTCGGTCAGCTGGATCGATCCGCATTTTTTTGAGAGTGACGATCACCCGCCGGGCGATATCCGCGCCGGCCAGGCGCTGGTGGCGCAGGTCTACCAGGCTCTGTCGCGCGGGCCGGCGTGGGCGCGCACCTTGCTCATCCTCAGCTATGACGAGCACGGCGGCTTTTTCGACCATGTGCCGCCTGGCCCCGCCATCGATGATGATCCCGCGTTTCGCCAGTACGGCGTGCGCGTGCCCATGCTGCTGGTGTCGCCGCTGATCGCGCCGGGCAGCGTCAGCCACGAGGTGCTCGACCACACATCGATCATCAAAACCATCTTGCAGCGCTTTTGCCGCAGCGCCGATGGCGCCTTGCCCCAGATGGGCGCGCGCGTGGCGGCTGCCAGCGGCCTGGGCGCCGTGCTGACCCTGGCACAAGCGCGCGCGGCGCCCGCCGTGCCCGCCGTGGTACTGGCGCAGCGCGCCGCATGGGAAGCGGATGTGCGGGCGCAGGATTTCGCCCCGCTGGCACCCGCTTGCCAGCCTGATGGCGAAATGGCCGCCGTACCGTTCCAGTCCGATGCCGAGGCGGGCGCGATCGCCGCCCACCGGCATTTGGCGCGCACGGCCAGGAATGCGCAGGCGGCAAATAATAAAACAGCGGGCAAAACGGCGGGCGCGACAGCGCCGAAGCCGGCGGGCAGGCGCCGGCGGCAGGGCGGCAAGACGGCGCCCGCCGGTGCCGTGAATGGAGGAAAACCTGTGGTCGCTTGACCTGGGCGATGAGCCGGGCAATGTACAACGCCTGTGCCGGCGGTCGCGCCCGTGGGGCTGCGTATAATCATTCCTTCTCAAACAAGGAGTGACCATGCACGATGCGATGCCCGCACACCCGGTACTCGGTGTGATCGGCCGTTCCGGTAGCGGCAAGACGACCCTGCTAGAATTTGTGGTGAAGGAACTGGCGGCGCGCGGCTTGCGCGTCAACTTGGTCAAGCACAGCCACCATGACCTGGCGTTGGAACCGCCGCAAAAGGACAGTGCCCGCCTGCGCATGGCGGGGGCGGCGGAAGTGCTGGTGGCGTCGCCGTACCGCTTTGCCATCGTGCATGAGCTGCGCGGCGCGCCCGAGCCCAGCCTGGCGCAGCAATTGGCCCGCATGGGGCCGGCAGACCTGACCCTGGTCGAGGGTTTCAAGACGGATCCCATCCCCAAGCTGGAAGTGTTTCGCCCGGAAGTGGGGCAGGCGCCCCTGTATCCGCATGACCCGCATGTGATCGCCGTGGCCTCCGACAGTCCGGCGCCGGCCGACTTGCGCGAGGGCGTGCAATGGCTGGACTTGAATGCGCGCGAGCACGTGCTGGCCTGGTTGCTGCTGCAGTTGGAAAATAAGCTGGAAAAATAAGCTAAAGGTTTGCCGGCGGCATCCGTTAACAAGGGTAGAACCTCATTGGAGAAACGTATGGACGTCGGAAGCATTGCTCAACTGTCAACCACGATGGCGGAGACAGGCACGCGGCAAGCCGTTGGCTTGACTGTCCTGAAAAAAGCCCAGGATATCCAAAGCTCGACTGCCACTGCCTTGCTGGCAGCGTTGCCACCGATACAGGCGGCGCCTAGCCTGCCGGCTCACCTCGGTAACCGCATCAACACGACAGCCTGAGCGCAGTCGCGCGGCGCCCGTCTGCCGCTCGCCATCGATACGCCCACACCACCGTCATCGACGGTGGCGCGTGGGCGTTTTTGTCTGCCTCCCTTCCATTTTTCTTCCCGCCTCTGTCAAGTTGATTAATTGATCATGGTTCGCCATGGCACGGCCGATTCAGTAGAATGACGTCCATCACCTCGTGTTGCCTTCGTGCAGCCTGGGGAGTGCCGTGACTGAATGATTACTTATCGATTACTTTGACCCAGCAAGAGGATTTCCCATGAATAAACGTCAAGCTCTCATCGCCGCCGCCCTCGCGGGCATCTGCGCCGGCACCACCATCAACGCGGCCGCGCACGATGGTCCCGCTCCCGGCGACAAGGAAAAATGCTACGGCGTGGCCAAGGCGGGGCAGAACGATTGCGCCTCGTCCGATGGCGCGCATTCCTGCGCAGGCCAGGCCGAGGCGGACAATCTGCCCACGGAATGGACCTATGTGGCCAAGGGCACGTGCGAACAGGCGGGCGGTTCCGTCAAGCCCATCAAGGCTGGCAAGGCTGCCAAGCCTGCCACGCAGCCCTAAGCGTCCGCCGCCTGCCTATGCCGCCGCCCATCCAGGCGCTTGCCGGCGTCGGCCTGCGCGCCGCGCATTACCGCGACTTCCTCGAGTGCCGGCCCAAGGTGGGCTGGCTGGAAGTGCACACTGAAAACTATCTGCAGCCGTCTGGCTGGGACTGGCACGTGCTGCAGACCCTGTGCCAGGATTACCCGATCAGCCTGCATGGCGTGGGCCTCGGCCTGGGCTCGGCGCACGGCTTTTCGGAAGCGCACCTGCAGCGCGTGCGCGCCGTGGTCGAGCGCACCGAGCCGGCAATCGTGTCGGAACATCTGTGCTGGGGCGCCGTGGCGCAGCGGCAACTCAACGATCTGTTGCCGCTGGCCTTGAATGGCGCCGCCCTCGATTTGCTGTGCGCCAGAGTGGGGCGGGTGCAGGATGTGTTGAAAAGGCCGATCTTGCTGGAGAATGTCTCCACTTACCTGCGTTTTGCCGATGATGCCATGAGCGAAGCACAATTCCTGGCGGAGCTGGCGCGCCGCAGCGGCTGTGGATTGCTGCTCGATATCAATAATCTGTATGTGAACCAGTGCAACCACGGCGAGGACGCCATGCTTGCGATGCAATCCATCGCGCCGGGCAGCGTGGGCGAGCTGCACCTGGGCGGCCACCTGCTGACGCCGCATGCCGTGATCGACCACCACGGTGCCGCCATCGCCGATTCCGTCTGGGATTTGTATGCGGCCGCCTTGTTGCGCTTTGGCGCCATTCCCACCCTCGTCGAATGGGATACGGATTTGCCGCCGCTTGATGTCTTGCTGGGCGAGGCGGACAAAGCGCAGTCCATGCTGGCGCGCCATGCGCCGCAGCCACCATGGCAGGGAGCGGCGCTGCCGTCCCCGCCGCCCGTGTCGCCTGACACGCTGGCGGCTAGCCAGCAAGCGTTTGCCACGGCCTTGCTCGATACCGCGGCTGCCCTGCCATCGTTCACGGGAGAATCGGTGCCGCAGCGTTTCTCCTTGTATCGCGGCAACTTGAGCGCCACCTGGCGCCGCACCTTGGGCCACGCCTATCCCGTCGTGCTGGCGCTCGTGGGTGAGGCATTCTTTGCCGGACTGGCGCGCGCGTATGGCCGAAAGAAGCCATCCGATAGCGCTGATTTGAATGAATTTGGCGCGCGTTTCGCCGATTTTCTTGCTGCTTTCCCACCCGTGGCACAGTTGCCCTATTTGCCGGACATGGCGCGCCTGGAATGGGCCGTGCACCTGGCCCATTACGCGGCCGATGCGCAGGGCCTGGCGCCCGAGTCCCTGGCCGCCTTGCATCCTGATCAATTGGAAACGCGCTGTTTTACCTTGCACCCCGCTTGCGTCTTGCTGGCATCGAACTGGCAAGTGGCGGCCCTGTGGCAGGCGCATCAGGAAGGGGAAGGGCAGGGGATGTTTCCGCAAGATATGCAGGTGGCCAGCTACGCGCTCGTATGCCGGTCGCGCTGGAAGGCGCAGGTGCTGGTACTCGATGCGGCGGCGCATGCGGCCTTGCTGGCCTTGCGGCAGGGACAGACGTTTGGCGCCGCGCTCGATGCGGCGTTCGCGCTGAACCCGGCATTCGACCTGGCCGCACACTTGCGCCAGTGGCTGGCGCATACTGTGTTGACGGCGTAACGGTTTATTCGAAGGCCCGCAGCAGGCGCGCTTCACCCGTCTGATCGCGGTACAGGGCATTCGCGGCCAGGGTGGCGTCCATCATGCGCGTCACTTGCTCTTCTTCAAAGCGGGCCAGCTCGGCCGTGGCCGCGACGAGGGCCAGTTCCAGCCTGGCGCGCGCGCTCTGGTACAGGCTGCTGGTGTATTTGTCTGTGTTACGCAGCAATTCTTCCGCGTTTTCTATGACCTGGCGCAAGTCGCCGATCAGGCGTTCCTGGCTGCGCGTACCTTGTTCGGGATGGTCCATGGCGCTCCCCTTCTGCAATCGATATTTATCTGGCAATAACGACGTGTTTGCAGCTTGATGCAGGCAGCCGGCTGGCGGGGTGCTGGCTGGACGCATGGGGCCGCTTTCGCGCCCCATGCCGGGGTCAGACTGGAGCGACGACCGTGATACGGATATCGCCCACGCTGACGACCTGGCCGGCGCGGATCTTGGCGGTCTTGCGCAATTCCTTCTTGCCATCGACCTTCACCACGCCGCTATCGACCATGACCTTGCCTGCGCCACCACTGTCGCACAAGCCGACCAGCTTCAACAGCTGGTTCAGCTCGACGAACTCGGATGTTAAATCAAAGCTTACTTTTTGCATTGTATCCCTTATTGCAATGATGTGTTTTCAACACTTGATGACGACCTCAACTAACTCGTAGTTTACCTGAAGCCGCCAGCAATGCAGGGTGGAAGTCAGCTTTTGTTGGGCCGCGTCATCTCCAAGGGCACGATCCACGCACTGAATTGCTCTTCCGTTACAAAGCCCAGGGCCAGCGCCGCTTCCTTCAGAGTCGTGCCTTCGTGCTGGGCCTGCTTGGCGATTTGCGCCGCCTTGTCGTAGCCGATGTGCGGCGCCAGCGCCGTGACCAGCATCAGGGAACGCTCCATCAGTTCGGCGATGCGCTCGCGGTTCGGTGCGATGCCGTGCGCGCAATGCTCGTCGAAACTGCGCATGCCGTCGCCCAGCAGGCGCGCGCTTTGCAGGAAGTTGTGCGCAATCAAGGGCTTGAAGACGTTCAGCTCGAAATTGCCCGAGGCGCCGCCCACCGTGATGGCCACGTCGTTGCCGAACACTTGGCAGCACAGCATGGTCAGCGCTTCGCACTGGGTGGGGTTGACCTTGCCCGGCATGATGGAGCTGCCAGGCTCGTTTTCGGGGATCGTGATTTCACCGAGGCCGGAGCGGGGGCCGGACGCCATCCAGCGCACGTCGTTGGCGATTTTCATCAGGGCCGTGGCCAGGGTTTTCAGTGCGCCGTGGGCGGCGACGAGGGCGTCGTGGGCGGCCAGCGCGGCAAACTTGTTGCTGGCCGTTTCGAACGGCTGGCCCGTCAGGCGCGCCAGTTCTTGCGCGATGCGGCCGGCAAATTCCACGTGGGCATTCAAGCCCGTGCCGACGGCCGTGCCGCCGGCGGCCAACTGCAGCAGCGGCGGCAGCGATGCCGTGATGATGTGCTCGGCGAAGTCCAGCTGCGCCACGTAGCCGGAAAATTCCTGGCCCAGGGTCAGCGGCGTCGCATCCTGCAAATGGGTGCGGCCGATCTTGACGATGTCGGCAAATTCCGTCGCTTTCGCATCCAGGGTGGCGCGCAACTGGCGCAGTGGCGGCAAGACCGTGTTGGCGACGGCCAGGGCGGCGGCCACGTGGATGGCGGTGGGAAAGATGTCGTTCGAGGACTGGCCCAGGTTGACGTCGTCGTTCGGGTGCAGCAGGCGCTCGGCGCCGCGCAAGCCGCCGATCAGCTCGGAACCACGGTTGGCCAGCACTTCGTTCATGTTCATATTGCTTTGCGTGCCAGAGCCCGTCTGCCAGACGGCCAGCGGGAATTCCGCGTCGTGCTTGCCGGCCAGTACTTCGTCGGCCGCCTGCGTGATGGCCACGGCTTTCTTGCCATCCAATAATCCCAGGTCCAGGTTGACGTGGGCGGCCGCGCGCTTGACGGTGGCCAGGGCGGCGATCAGTTCAGGCGGCATCTTTTCCGTGGAGATATGGAAGTGCTCGAGTGAGCGCTGCGTTTGCGCTCCCCACAGCCGGTCGGCGGGTACGTCGATCGGGCCGAAACTGTCGCGTTCGATTCTGCTACTCATGACATCCCTTTCATCGATAGAGGTGGATCGAGTGTACTCCAGGCGTCAAAAAGACACAGGATGATGCTGTATTGCATCATTTTTACCCTGGGCCATCTATATTTTTGCGATTTCCTGCCGTTAAAGACAGGCGAGTCCCCATTATCTATCCTGTTATCAAAGCGATCAGTCCATGCAGAGCAGCATCCTTCCCCGTTGGTCTTTGATCGCGTGCGCCGCCGCCAGCCTGGCCTTGCCGCCTGTGGTGGGCGCGGCCGAACTGGGCGAGATGGCCGTGCTGTCGCACGTGGGCCAGCCCCTGCTGGCCGAGATCGAACTGACGGCCCTGGCGCCCGAGGAAGCCAGCGGCGTGGCCGTGCGCCTGGCTTCGCCCGATGTGTACCGCGGTGGCGGCATCGGCATGGACCCGGCCCTGCAGACCTTGACGATCAGTCCGCTGGAACGCGGTGGGCGCCACTATGTGCGCGTAAGTACCCGGCAAGCGATCCAGGCGGGCCACGTGCATCTGTATTTATTGCTGGGTAATGGCAATGGCGCCGTCGTGCGCCTGGGCACCTTGTGGCTGACGCCGGCGCCGCCCGCTGCCGCTCCCGTGAGTGCGCCAGTTCGGCCTGCCGTTCAGGTGCCCGTGCCTGCGCCGTTGCCGTTACCACGTCCTGTACCCGTCGCGCCATCGCCCGACGCCGCCGCGCTGGCGGCCCGCGCGCGGGCCGAGGGCTTCGTGCGTCCGCCGCGCGTGTTCGTGCCGCCGCCCGCCGCGCCCACGCCAGCTGCCGCACCGCAGCAGCGCCCGGCGCCGGTACGCCGCGCCACGGCGCCCGTGGCCGCTTGCGCGCCCCAAGCCGATATGGAGCAGGCGCAAGCGTGCGTGGCGCTCGATGAGAAAAACACGGCCCTCAATGCAAAGCTCGGCGAATTGGAAGGCAAGATCGGCGCCTTGCAAAAGGCGCTGGCGCTGCCCGCCACCACCACCGCTGTGCCAGCCGCCGCGCCCGTCGAAGCGCAGGCGCCCCATGCCAAGCCCAAGCCCCTGCATGCGGCGCCCGCCGCTGACAAGGAAAAGAAAGCGGGCGGCAACGGCCTGTTGTGGCTCGGTATCGGCACCTTGTTCTTTCTGTTGTTGACGGCCGTCATCGTGTATGTCGTGCGCAAGCGCAGGCAGGCGCCTGGTGCGCCGTCGAAATACTGGGTCTTGCTGCGCAAGCCGTTTAGCCGCAAGAAGAAGGATGTGCCCGTGCTGACGGAAGCCGTGGAAGAAGGGGCGGCCGAGCCGGAACCGGAGCCGTTCTCGCGTTAAAGACATGGCAAGGCGGCGCCGAAAATTGATATAAAAAAAGATATTGAAAAAATAAATGGAAACGCCGGCCAATCGCGTTGCCTATTTCTTAAAGATGGTGATATGATTAATTCAGTGGACTTGCTCTACGACAAAACAGTCCCAGCCTGGCGCAGTCACCAACGATAGTGTGGCGCGGCAAACAGGTGTAGCGTTGCATAAACGCCTGGGTCTGGAAGCGGTTCGCGATGCCGACGATGTGCTCGCGAACGCCGGATGCAACCGGCAGCGAGGCGACGCCAGGAGATATCTGGGGCTCGCCTTCCAAATTCCCCCTCCTTGTTTTCCGGGCGCCGCAGATGGCGCGCTCGCTGGCATGGCGGCAGACGTAAAAAAAAGCACCCGCGGGTGCTTTTGTCGTTTCTGGCGCGGCAAGCTTTACATGCGTGCGCGCGAACCCTGCATGGCGTTCGGCAGTTGCGTCATCCATGGTTCCGTGATGGCGCGGATTTCGCGGTCGTTGGCCAGGATTTGCTTGAGCAAGTCGATCTTGCGCAGGCGCGAGGCGCCGGCCAGAGCGGGCACCTTGCCTGTCATGGTCGCGCTGGCGGCGCTGGCACACTGGTTTTCCAGGGTATCCAAGCCATCCCAGTCGCTCGAACGTGCGGCCACGACCATTTTATTGGTCATTCCTGCAATATTTTCATACATCGAAAGAACGTCGTTGGAGGTCATGAGCACACCCGTAACTAGTGAATGGATTACCGCTTGTCCAGATTAACGGCAGGTCCAAGCGGAACTTGAGGGTATTTTTGAAAAAAAAGTGAAAATAATTTAGATGATTGCTTGGCTGCTGCCGACATCGCCCGCCAAGCCGCATGTCTGCTGGCGTCGCGGTGGCAGGGGAGTGTGTTGCGGCGCCTCAAAACGCGTTATGATTTTGCACACTACTGTCGTTACTTTGCCTGAAAGGATCACCATGCGCGTTGCCACTGCTGTCGCTTCCTCTTTCCCCGGTCTCTGGCGCAAGCGCTCCATGGCGCTGGCCCTGTCCGGCATCGCGCTGGCCGGGGGCGCCGTACACGCGCATGGACAGGAGGCGGCCGCCAGTCCCGCCGCCGCGATGGCGGCGCCCACGGCGGTCTTGCCCGGCGACGACTTCTACGATTATGTGAATGGCGACTGGCTGCGCAACACGGAGATTCCCGCCGACCGCAGCAGCTGGGGCTCGTTCGCCATCCTCGCCAACGCCACCAACGAGCGCATCATCGGCCTCGTCGAAGGCTTGGCGGCGGCGCCACAGACCGATGCCTCCGCGCGCCAGGTCAGTGATTTTTACCGTTCCTGGATCGACGAAGCGGCTATCGAAGCGAAGGGCTGGGCGCCGATCAAGCCGCTGCTGAAGAGGATCGATGGCATACGCGACCAGGCGGGACTGGCCCGCGCGCTGGGCGAAAGCCTGCGCGCCGATGTCGACCCGCTCAATTCCACCAATTTTTATACGGAAAACCTGTTCGGCCTGTGGGTGGCGCAAGATTTGAACGACACCACGCGCAATGTGGCCTATCTGCTGCAGGGCGGACTGGGCTTGCCCGACCGCGCCTTTTACCTGAGCGACAGCGCCCGCATGCAGGGCTTGCGCGCAGGCTACCAGGCGCATATCGCCGCCATGCTCAAGCAGGCCGGCTACAGCGATGCGCCGGCCCGGGCCGCGCGCGTATTTGCGCTGGAGCAGCAAATTGCCGCCAGTCACGCCAGCCGCGAGGATTCGGCCGATGTCGCCAAGGGCAATAATGCGTGGCGCGCCGCCGACTTCGCCAGCAAGGCGCCCGGCCTGGACTGGAAAGCCTTCTTCCAGGCGGCCGGCCTGGGCAAGCAGACGGATTTCATCGTCTGGCATCCGACGGCCATGACGGGCAGCGCGGCCCTGGTGGGTAGCGTGCCGCTGGCCACATGGAAGGATTTTCTGGCCTTCCACGCGATCAACCATTTCAGCACGACCTTGCCGAAGGCGGCCGCCGACCAGCGCTTTGCTTTCTATGGCAGCGCCCTGAGCGGCACGCCGCAGCAGTCGCTGCGCAGCAAGCGCGCGCTGGCCGCGACGAATGCGGCCTTGAGCGACGCCGTCGGCAAGCTCTACGTGGAACGCTATTTCCCGCCTGAATCGAAAGCGCGCGTGCAGGAGATGGTGACGAATATCGTCGCCGCCTTCTCGCGCCGCATCGACAAGCTCGACTGGATGGCGCCCGCCACCAAGGCGCAGGCGCAGGAAAAACTCAAGACCCTGTACGTGGGCGTCGGCTATCCGGAGCGCTGGGAAAATTATGCGGGCTTGCGCGTCGTGCGCGGCGATGCGCTGGGGAATGTGCAGCGGGCGGAGCAGTTCCATTACCGGCAGGAGCTGGCCAAGCTGGGCCAGTCTCCCGACCGCAAGGCCTGGGCCATGCCGGCGCAGCTGGTCAACGCCGTCAACCTGCCGCTGCAAAATGCGCTGAACTTCCCGGCCGCCATCCTGCAGCCGCCGTTCTTCGATCCGGCAGCGTCCGACGCGGCCAACTACGGCGGCATCGGCGCCACCATCGGCCACGAGATCAGCCACAGTTTTGACGACCAGGGCGCGCAGTTCGACGCCCAGGGCAAGTTGCGCGACTGGTGGACGCCAGCCGACCTGGCGCATTTCCAGTCGGCCTCGAAGCAATTGGTGGCGCAGTTCGCGGCCTACAAACCGTTTTCCGACCTGGCCGTGAATGGCCAGCTGACCCTGAGCGAAAACCTGGCCGACCTGGCCGGCGTGGCGGCCGCGCATGACGCGTTCACCCTGTCGCAGCAGGGCAAGCCGGTGCAGCCGGGCGCGGACCGCGATTTCTTCATCGGTTACGGCGTCAGCTGGCGCAGCAAGGCGCGCGAAGCGGCGGCGCGCCAGCAAATCCTCACGGATGGCCACGCGCCGGCGCAATACCGCGCCGCCACCGTGCGCAACCTCGACGCCTGGTACCCGGCCTTCGACGTCAAGCCGGGGCAGCAGCTGTACCTGGCGCCGGAACAGCGCGTGCGCGTCTGGTAGCAAATGGTGACGGTGCCTGCGCACAGCGCGCCGGCACCGTAAAATGGCGGAACATATCGACAGGACCGCCATGAAGCCGACCCCACCGCAAGATCAGCAAGACCCCATCCACGCCATCACCGGGCGTACCCTGGCCCATTACGACGCCAGCGCCGAGCAGTTTTTCGAAGGCACGCGCGACCACGACGTCAGCCAGAACATCGCCGCGCTGCTGAACGCCATCGGCAAGCCGGCGCCTCTGGAGATTCTCGACCTCGGTTGCGGCCCGGGCCGCGATCTGAAAGCGTTCACGGCCATGGGCCACCATGCGACGGGTGTCGATGGCAGCGCCCGCTTCGTCGAGATGGCGCGCGCCTACAGCGGCTGCACCGTATGGCAGCAGGATTTCGTCGACCTCGACTTGCCTGCCGCGCACTTCGACGGCGTGTTCGCGAATGCCGTGCTGTTCCACGTGCCCAGCGCCGTTCTGCCCGGCGTGCTGCGCGCCTTGTACGCGTGCCTGAAGGGGGGTGGCGTGCTGTTCAGCTCGAATCCGCGCGGGCAGAACCAGGAAGGCTGGAACGGCGCGCGCTACGGCAGCTATCACGATGAAGCGACGTGGGCCGCATACGTGCAGGCGGCCGGATTCAGCCTGGTCGAGCAGTACTACCGTCCGCCCGGCTTGCCGCGCGAGCAGCAGCCTTGGCTGGCCACCGTATGGCGCAAAGCGGGCTGATTCCGCGTAATTAGCTGATTTTTGGCATGTGTTAGGGACCGTACATAGTTTTTGCAACCTCAAGCGTAGTATGGACACATCGACACGCAGCAAGCAGTTTGCAACGGCGTGTGAGCCGCAGTACCGGCCCTTCGGGGCAGGACAACAGATGTACCAACTACAGTGAGGATCCATCATGAACAAAGATCAAGTCGAAGGTAAACTGAAGGAAGTCGGCGGTAAAATCCAGGAAGCCGCTGGCAAGGTCGTCGGCAGCGAAGAACAGCAAGCCAAGGGCCTGGCAAACCAGGTCGAAGGCAAAGTGCAGAAGAAGGTTGGCGACGTCAAGGATGCGGTCGAGACCGTGACGCGCAAGCCGTAATCTGACGCACGCATAAAAAAAACCGCCGCCTGTCGCGAGACAGGCGGCGGTTTTCATTTGCGGGTGCGCTTTACTTCGCTACGCCCAGGTTCTGCTTGAAGAACATCTCGATTTTCTTGTACACGTGGCGCTGGCCCGCGCGCGACGAGATGCCGTGCTTGGCGCCCGGGTACGTCATCAGGTCGAACTGCACGCCGCGGTTCACCAGCGCGTCGATCAAACGCGTGCTGTTGCTGAACAAGACGTTGTCGTCGGCCATGCCGTGCACCAGCAGCAGCGGCGACTTCAGGCCGTCGAGGTGGGCGAACACGGTGCTGGCCTTGTAGCCATCGACGTTTTCCTTCGGCATGCCGAGGAATTGCTCCGTGTAGTGGGTGTCGTACAGCGACCAGTCGGTCACGGGCGCTACAGAGACGCCCATGGCGATCTTGTCGGACGCTGCCGACAGAAGGCGCAGGGTCATGAAGCCGCCATAGCTCCAGCCGAACACGCCGATGCGTTTGGCATCGACGAAGCTTTGCTTGCCCAGCCAGTCGATGCCCACCAGTTGGTCCGCCACTTCGGCCGCGCCCAGGTTGTGATAGATGGCGTCCGTGAACGCGCGCTCGCGGCGCGACGAACCGCGGTTATCGAGGCGGAAGACGACAAAGCCCTGCTGCGCCATGTACTGGTCGAAGTTGTTGCCCCAGCGGCGAGCCACGTGCTGCGAGTGCGGGCCGCCATACGTCGACAGGTAGACGGGATAGCGTTTGCTTGCGTCGAAGTTCGACGGCTTGACGATCGAATAGTACAGCGTCTGGCCATCGTTGGCCTTCAGGGTGCCGTACTCCGTCGGCAGGTGGTCCGCCTTGTATTTAGCGTACGGGTGGCTGGCATTCAGCGCGTTTTCTTCCAGCCAGCCCACCATGGCGCCGTCCGGGCGGCGGATGCTCACTTGCGGCGGCGTGGCCGGGTCCGAATACGTGTCGACGAAGACTTCGCCATTGCGCGAGAACGTCGTGTCGTGCCAGCCATCGGCTTTCGTCACGCGCTGCGGCTTGTCGGCCGTGCTGCCATCGAGCGCCAGCGCGTAGGTCTGCTTGTCGATCACGGCGTCGCGGTTCGACGCGACAAACACCTTGCCGGTTTTCTGGTTCACGGCCAGCACGCTGTCGATGCCCCATGCGCCGGATGTGACCGGGTGCAGCAGCTTGCCGCTCATGTCGTACAAATACAGGTGATTGCGGCCCGTGCGCTCGGACGACCACAGGAAGGTGCCGTTCGACAGGAAGCGCAGGTCGTCATGGATGCTGACCCAGGTTGTTGACGTTTCCGTCAGCAGGGTGCGCTGCGCCAAAGTACCGGCATCGACGGCGACCAGGTCGAGGGTCTTCTGGTCGCGCGACTGGCGCTGGTACACGAGCGACTTGCTGTCCGCGCTCCAGTCGGCGCGCACCAGGTAGATGTCCGGGTTCGTGCCCAGGTCCACCTGGCGCTGCGTGCCCGTTTCCGGCGAGACGATCAGCAGCTGCACCAGCACGTTCGGGTCGCCGGCGGCAGGGTAGCGCTGCTCGACGACGTCCGTGCGGTCGGCGAAGATTTCAAAGCGGCGCACGACGGGCACCGGCGCTTCGTCGTAGCGTTTGTAGGCGATGGCGGAATCGTCGGGAGCCCAGTAGTAGCCGGTGCGCTGGCCCATTTCTTCCTGCGCCACGAATTCGGCTTCGCCGTTGCGTATCGTGCCCTTGCCATCGGTCGTCAGCTGGCGTTCCTGGCCCGACTTCAGGTCGATCACATAGATGTTCTGGTCGCGCACGAACGAGACGTAGCGGCCTTTCGGCGAGATTTTCGGGTCGAGCACATTGCCCTTGGCGACCAGGCGCGCCTTGTCAGGGTGGGCCGCGTCGACCAGGTACAGATTGCCGGCCAGCGGCACCAGCAGCTGCTTGCCGTCGGGCGACCAGCTGTAGCTGAGAATGCCGTTCAGGCTGGCCGTGCGCTCGCGTTCGCGGCGCGCCTGCTCTTCGGGCGAAATCGTTTCATTCGGCACCAGCGCCTTCGAGTCGACCAGGCGGTGCGTGCTCTTGTCCTTCAGCTTGAATTCCCACAGGTCGAGCTGGAACTGGTTGTCGGCGCGGCCGCGCAGGAACGTGACTCGCTCGCCGTCGGGCGACACCTTCAGGTTGCGCACGCCGGGGCCGGCCAGCGCCGGATCGGCGTGGATGCGTTCCAGGGTCAGCTTTTCAGCCGATGCGGGAACGCTGGCCATCGCGGCCAGAAAACAAAGAATAAAACGCATGGATGTCTCGGTAGTTGGAAGAATGAAGGGCACTGCATGCATAGGCGTACTTGAGCGTTGCCTAAGCGTAAGACGATACCAGAGCGTGCCTCTTTATGCGATAGCCCCGGCCACGGAATATGGGCGTGCTGGCCGTATTTCCTTCGTGAAAAATATCCAGGCACCATCCATTCGATGGCGCTTTGCCCGGTTCAGGCCAATATCGACCCCGTGACGACGCAAAGGCAGGCGCCGCCTATCCAGGCTTGACCATCGCGGAAGCTGACGGACACGCGGCCGTCGCGCTGCAGGCAGGTGCCCTGGCGGACAGTGTAGTCGCCACCGGCCAGCAGGTGCGCGATGCAGGCGTTGGCACTGCCCGTGACGGGGTCTTCCACCAGCGCGCCATGTTCGCTGAGCAGCGCGCGCACTTCGTAATCGGCCGGCCCGCCCGCAGCGTGCGGGCCGTACAGCGCCAGGCCGTCCGCTCCGGCTGCGGCCAGCAAGGCCGTCAGCGATGCGATATCGACACGCACGGCCAGGCAGGCGGCGGCGCTTGCCAGCGACACGCACAGCCAGCGGATGCCCATGTCGACGACGGTGCCGGCAGCGGCCGGCGTGCCGGCCAGCGCGGTTTGCAGCAGCGGCAGCAGAGTGGGTTCGAGCGCGCGCGCCGTGCAGGGCGGCGCCTGGAACGCCAGCCCGCCGCCCGCCTGCTGTTCAATGTGCACCAGGCCGACGCCGCATTCCTGCACGATGCGCGCGCCTTTCGGCTGCATGCCGGAGTCGAGCAGGGCGTGCGCCGTGCCCAGGGTCGGGTGGCCGGCGAACGGGAATTCCATCTCGGGTGAAAAAATCCGCACGCGGTAGTCGGCTGCCGGATCGTGCGGCGCCAGCACGAAGGTGGTTTCCGACAGGCCCGTCCAGCGCGCGATCGCCTGCATCTGCGCGGTATCGAGGCCGTCGGCGTCGAGCACCACGGCCAGCGGATTGCCCATGAAAGGCAGGCTGCTGAAGACATCGACTTGCCTGAAGGGGCGCGGCTGCGGCATGGCGAATTCCTTGAAAGTTATGGCACCGCGCGCAGGCGCTGCAGCGACAGCCGGTTCAGATACCAGGTCAACAGCACGGCGGCCACCGTCAAGCCCGTGACGAGGCCGATCCAGAAACCGGCGGCGGCCATCGGTTCGGCCGGCGACCAGATGAAGCCAGCCGGCGCGAGGCCCAGTACATAGCCGATCGGCAGCGAGAAGCCCCAGAAGGCCAGCAGCTGGATCAGCATCGGCTGGCGCGTCACCTTGTAGCCGCGGATGGCGCAGGACGTGGCCACCTGCGTCGCGTCGGACAGCTGGAATAGGGCGGCGAACAGCAGCAGCTGCGCGCACAGCGCCTGCACTTGCGGGTCGGACGTGTAGGCTTGCGCGATCTGGTGGCGGAAGAGGGTGATGACGGCGGCCGAGACGATGGCCGCCGTCAGCGACATGGCCACGCCCACCCAGGAAATGAAGCGGGCCTTGCGCAAATTGGCTTCGCCCACGGCGTGGCCCACGCGGGTGACGAGCGCGATGCCGAACGTGAGCGGCACCATGAAGACGACGGACGAGAAATTCAGGGCGATCTGGTGCGCCGACACCTGGATCACGCCGAAGCGCGCCACCAGCAGGCTGATGACGCCAAAGGCGCTCACTTCGGCAAAGTAGGTGACGCCGATGGGCAGGCCCAGGCGCAGCATGGGGCCGATGGACGACAGCTGCGGCCATTCCCAGTGCGTGAACGGATACGTGGCGCGGTAGGCGGGCGCGATCCTGATCCAGGCCAGCATGGCCAGCAACATCATCCACACGCAGCAGGTGGTGGCCACGGCGCAGCCCACGCCGCCGAGCTTCGGCATGCCCCAGTGGCCGTAGATCAGCAGGTAGTTGACGAAAATGTTCAGCGCCAGCGCGGCCAGCGCGATCACCATCACGGGCTTGGTCTGGTTGATGCTGGTGCTGTAGCCGTACAGCGCGCGATAGGCGGCGAATGGCGGCAGCGCGCAGCTGATGATGTGCACGAACAGCTTGGCTTTGGCTGCCACGGCCGGTTCGAGCATCAGATGGTCGAACACGAGCGCCGCCATGTTCGTCAGCAGACAGGCGACCAGTCCCACGAGCAGCGCCTTCCACAGCGACTGGCGCACGATGTGCGGCACTCTGTCGTGGCGCGCGGCGCCGATTTCATGCGCCACCAGGGTATTGATCGCCATCATGATGCCGCTCACCGTGACGAGCACGATGGACCAGATGGCCGCGCCCAGCGACACGGCCGCCAGTTCCTCGGGATTCGTATGGCCCGTCATCGCCACGTCGGCCGCGCCCATGCCGACGGTGGCCAGCTGGCCGATCAGGATGGGCCAGGCCAGCTTCCACAGCGACGAGACTTCAGTGCGGATGGCGGGCAGGGTGAACGAGGTAGTGTGTGGCATGGGCGGAAAGCTTGACTAAACACAAGATTCTACCGGCATTCGCCGTGCTTGTCCGCCGTGGCGCCCCGGGCGCTGGGGCACGGTAATCATTTGTTACAGCTAAGTGGGCCAGTCGCGGATAGACTGCGCGCTCTATTTGGCAAAATGACCAAATAGTCAACCGCAGTACCCTGACTATGGAGCAAGACCATGCTGAGACACACCCTGAACTGCGCGCTGTTGCTGGGCGCCGCCATGACGGCCGAACTGGCCGGCGCCGGCGAACTGACCCTGTATTCGCGCGACGATTATCACGGCCGCTCGCAGACCGTGCGCGATGCCGTCGCCGACCTGGAAGACGTCCGTTTCAACGACACGACGCAAAGCATCCGCGTGCGCTCGGGCCGCTGGGAAGCGTGCGAGGAAGCCGATTTCCGCGGCGATTGCTTCCTGCTTGAGGCGGGCGAGTATCCGTCGCTTGACGACCGCGCCAACAAGATCACGTCGCTGCGCGAAGTGCGCGGCGGCTGGGATGGTCATCCGGGCCGTGATCGTGACCGTGGGCGAGACCGGGACGGCCGCTGGGAACGCGACCGGGAGCGCGGCCATTTGCCAGGGCGCTCGCTGGGCGGCGAACTGACCTTCTATACGCGCGACGATTTCGTCGGCCGCAGCTTGAGCGTGCGCAACGCTTCGGCCGACTTGCGCGAGCGCGACTTCAACGACACGGTGCAAAGCGTGCGCGTGCGCTCCGGCTATTGGGAAGTGTGCGAGGACGTGGGCTTCCGTGGCCGCTGCCGCACCTTGGAACCGGGCGAGTACGCGAGCCTGGAGCGCATGAGCAACCGCATCTCGTCGGTGCGCGAAGTGCGCTGATGCGGGTCAGTTAGCATCTCAAATTGCAATAACCGGTTCGTGCAGGGCCGGCTATTGCTTTTGGTAACAATTTATTGTGCTTTTACCATACTTTGTTACACCGTTTTTTCTACGGATGGCTACACTGACATCAGTTGTCATGTCGATCACTTGCCTTTGCCGCCACCGGAGACCTTCCCATGAATCGCCCGTTCGCCTTTGCTCTGCTGTGCGCCAGTTCGCTGTTTGTCCATCTCGCGGCGCAGGCCGGCGAGATCCGTCTGTACACCGATGACAATTTCAAGGGACGCGTCGTGGTCTTGCGCGATACGACGGACGACTTGTCGCGCGTCAATTTCAATGACACCGTCTCGAGCATCCAGGTCGATTCGGGCAGCTGGGAAGTGTGCACGCATGGCGATTTCAAGGGCGATTGCAAGACCCTGGAAAGGGGCGACTACCGCTCGATGCCGGGCATGAACGATAAAATTTCATCCGTGCGCGAAATCGGCGCCGGGCAGGGCGGTGGCAGCGGCAATGGACGCCGCGCGGCGCTGGAGCTGTACGCCGGCGGCGGCCAGCGCGGCGCGTCGGCGGGCGTGAATTCGGACCGCGACGACCTGGTCGACATCGGTTTCAACGACCGCGCCAGCAGCGCGCGCGTCGAGTACGGCTACTGGCAGTTGTGCAGCGATTCCAACTACCATGGCAGCTGCCGCGTATTCGGGCCTGGCAGCCACGATGATCTGGGTAGCCTGAATGGGCGCGTGTCGTCGGCGCGCCTGGTCGATCCGCGCGAGGAAAACCGTCCGCAAAATGACGAGGGCCTGGTGGTGCTGTATGGCCGCGCATACCTGAAGGGGCGGGGGCTGCAGGTGAACCGCGACGTCAGCGACCTGGTGCTCCTGAACTTCAACGACCAGGCCGAATCCATCGCCATCAACGAAGGCACCTGGGAAGTCTGCACGAACTCGCAGTTCAACGGCAGCTGCGAGCGCATGGGGCCGGGCAAGTATGAAGTGCTGGACACGGCGCTCGACAAGCGCATTTCCTCGCTACGCCGCCTGTACTGAATGCATGATCGGGCCTTCCCGCAGCCTTGTATTTGTTACACTAGCATCCTGGCGTTTTGGCCAGGCAAATCATCACCAAAGAATGAAGAATGGAGTTAATCATGACGGGCCCTTTCAAACACACGCTGGCATGCGCGGCCACCTTGCTGCTCTCGCTGGGGGCCCATGCGGCCGCCCATGCGGGCGATATCACCTTGTTCGAAGATGTTGATCTGCGTGGCCGCGCAGTGAACCTGCGCGAGACGACGGACGATCTGTCGCGCATGGGTTTCAACGACAAGGCGTCGAGCATCCTGGTGCGCTCGGGTACCTGGGACGTGTGTACCGATGCCGGTTTCCGCGGCAATTGCCGCACCCTGGGGCCGGGCGAATACCGCTCGATGCCGGGCATGAACGACGCCATCAGTTCGGTGCGCGAGTCGGGGCGCGGCGATGGCTACAACCCGGGACGTCCCGGACGCGATCCCGACCGGGGCCATGGCGGCGGCTATGGCCGTGGCGGCACCCTGGAAGTGTATTCGGGCGCGGGCCAGAATGGCGGCTCGGCGCGCCTGAACCGCGACACGGACGATTTCGTCAATATCGGTTTCAACGACCGCACCAGCAGCATCGTCGTCTATAACGGCTACTGGCAGCTGTGCAGCGATTCGAACTACAACGGCGTATGCCGCATCTTCGGCCCTGGCCGCCACGACGACCTGGGACGCGGCCTCGATGGGCGCGTCTCGTCGGCGCGCATGGTCGACGAGCGCGAAGCGCGCCGCCAGCAGCAGTACGATAACCAGTACCAGCGGCCGCAGTACGACCAGCCGCAATATCCGCAATACCAGCAGCCGCAGTACCAGCAGCGCGGCGCCGTGCTGCTGTTCCCCGAAGCGGGCATGCGCGGCGAACCGCTGGCGCTGGACCGCAATGCGGAAGACCTGGTGCGCTACAACTTCAACGACCGCGCCTCGTCCATCGTCGTCAACGATGGCCAGTGGGAAGTGTGCAGCGATTCGAACTTCCATGGCCGCTGCGAAGTGATCGGGCCGGGCGAATACGGCCGCCTGAACGCCATGGAAAACCAGATTTCCTCGCTGCGCCGCGTACGCTGATTTTCTTCTGCCGCCATGCAGACAGGCCGCCTGCCGGGTTCATCCCGCCAGGCGGTTTTTACATTCGCTGCCGTGCGCTGACATTTGCTTGCCCTTTGTTACACTCGCCGCCTGCCGCCTGGTCTACACTGGCGAAAATGTCATCAGTATTGGAGTTGTCATGGTTTTATCTTTCCGGCCCGCGCTGTTGTGCGCCGCCACCTTGCTCGCCCCGCTTGCCGCATCCGCGGGCGAAATCACCCTGTTCGAGGACGCCGGTTTCCGCGGCCGTCCCGTGACCCTGCGTTACGACACGGGCGACCTGTCGCGCATGGGCTTTAACGACAAGGCCTCGAGCATCATCGTGCGCTCGGGCACGTGGGAAGTGTGCAAGGACGCCAATTACCGTGGTAACTGCCGTACTTTCGGACCTGGCCGCTACGGCAGCATGCCGGGCATGAACGACGCCGTTTCCTCCGTGCGCGAAGTGGGCCGCCCGGGTCATGGCGGCGGCGATCACCGACCGTATCCGCCGCGCCCGCCGCGTCCTGAGCCGGATCGCCCCTATCCCGGTTATCCCGGTCATGGCCACGGCGGCGGCCACCGTCCCGACGCGAATGGCACCGTGCTGCTGTTCCCCGACGCCGGCATGCGCGGCCGCCCCGTGCGCCTGGACCGCGAAGTGCACGACTTGAGCCGCTATGGTTTCAATGACCGCGCCGAATCGGTCGTCGTCAATTACGGCCGCTGGGAATTCTGCGTCGACGCCAACTTCCGCGGCCGCTGCGTGGTGATGGGACCAGGCAGCTACGGCCGCCTGCACGGTGGCCTCGACCGCCGCATTTCTTCGGTGCGCCGCGTGCGCTGATCCCGCCGCCGGGCGGCGCTGTATTGTGCGCACGCTGTCCTTTGACCAATTCGTGTACTCTTCCCATAGGCACTTCAACCATGGGGAGCAGGCACGGTGGAATACAAGGACTACTACAAGGAACTTGGCGTCGAGAAGACGGCGTCCGAGGCCGATATCAAGAAAGCGTACCGCAAGCTGGTGCGCAAATACCATCCCGATGTCAGCAAGGAGCCGGACGCCGACAAGCGCACCAAGGCCCTGAACGAGGCCTACGGCGTGCTGGGCGACGCGGAAAAGCGCGCGGCCTACGATGAACTGGGCCGCAACCCTGGCGCACAAGGCCAGCCATTCCGGCCGCCGCCGGACTGGGGTGCGGGCTACGAATCGTCGGGCGCCGACGACAGCGATTTCTTTGCCGACCTGTTCGCCCACGTGGGCGGACGGCGCCGCGCCAACAGCACCTTCCAGATGCAGGGCGAGGACAGCCACGCCGCCATCACCATCGACCTGCAGGACAGCTACCAGGGCGCCAAGCGCCACATCGTCATGCGCGTGCCCGAAGCGGATGCGCAAGGCCACGTGGTGACGCGCGAGCGCACCCTGGAAGTGACGATACCGAAAGGCGTCACGGAAGGCCAGCAGCTGCGCATGAAGGGGCAGGGCAATCCAGGCAGCGGTGGCGCGCCCGCCGGCGATTTATACCTGGAAATCCGCTTCCGTCCCGATGCGCGCTACAAGGTGGAAGGGCGCGACGTCTTCGAGACGGTGCCCGTCACGCCATGGGAAGCGGCGCTGGGCGGCGACATCGACGTGCCCACGCCATCGGGCACGGTGACCGTCACCGTGCCGCCCAATTCGCAGACGGGGCGCAAGCTGCGCCTGAAGGGACGCGGCATTCCCGCTGCCCAGCCGGGCGACCTGTATCTGCTGCTGGAAGTGGTGCTGCCGCCGGCGAACGACGACAAGGCGCGCGAACTGTATGCAACCATGGCGCGCGAGATGGCTTTCAATCCGCGCCAGAAGCTGGGAGGCTAGATCATGACAAACAAGGTAATTGGCGAATTGCTGGAAGACCGTGCCCTGAGCCTGGAAGAGCTGGCGCGCGCCTGCGCCGTGGAGCCGGACTGGGTGGTGCAGCACGTGCGGACGGGTGTGCTGCTGCAGGACGGCCCGCCGGCGGGCCAGCTGACGGCCTGGCGCTTCACGAGTCTGGACCTGGTGCGTGCGCGCCGCCTGCATGAAATCGAATCCGTGTTCGACGCGAACGCCGAACTGGCCGCGCTGGTGGTTGACCTGTCGGAAGAAGTGGCGCGCCTGCGCCGGCGCCTGCACGTGCTGGGCGTCGAGTAGGCCTCAGGCAGGCTCGCCGTGCCGCTGCACGGTGATCCTGCCGATATAGAACTGCCCGTCGACGACGACGCGGTGCGGTATGCCGGCCACGTCGAAGCCGGGGCCGCCGTCTTCCATCCATTCCTGCGCCAGCGAGTCGAACTGCTGCGGCGTCATGCGCAGCATCTGCGCCGTGATGACGAAGCGCGCGCCAGGTTTTTGTTTGTTGACGAAGTCGTCGATGCCGGCCATGTGAATCCTTGTAATTGAAAGTTGACCCAAGTAAGGCCGGGGTCGGACCCTCAGGGGCAACCCGTCCCAATGGGACGGGTTGCGATCCCGCAGGGACTGACCCCAGTGTCTGCCGTTGGGGGGCTAATCATACCTGTGGCCCACTTTTTCTAGAAGCCCTGCACCAGCAACGGCAACTGCTCCGCAAACCGCTCCGTCAGCCACTTGCCCGCCTGCCCCGGCGGCGTGTCGGCGCGCTGGATCAAATAAATCGGGTAATTCTCGCCATTGTCGACGGCCAGCGGCAGGTGCACCAAACGGCCTTCGGCCAGGTCCTCGCGCACCATCGCTTCGGGCATGTTGCCCCAGCCCAGGCCGGCGCGCAGCAGCGCGTGCTTGGAACCGAGGTCGCCCAGGCGCCAGTTGCGTAATCCCAGCACGCCGAAATCCTGGCCCTCCGTCAGCACGCTGCGGTCGCTGAGTACCAGCTGCACGTGTTCGCGCGCCACGCTCGAGGCAATCGGCCCGGCCAGCTGCGCCAGCGCGTGGCTGGGCGCGGCCACGGGGATCAGGCGCACATGGCCGACGGCCATACGCTCGAAGACGCTGGCCATGGCCGTCATCCAGCCACCGAGGCCGATGTGGCAGCTGCCATCCATCACCAGCTGCGCCACGGCGCCCATCGCTTCGATGCGCAGGCGCAGGGCGACGGTGGGGAACTGTGCCTGGAACGCTTCGAGAACGCGCACCAGCACGCAGGTGGGAAACATCACGTCGACCACCACCGACACTTCCGCCTCGAGCCCGCCGGCCAGCGCCTTGGCCCGCGCGCGCATGCCATCGACCTTCAGCGCCACGGCCCGCGCGTCGGCGAGCAGGGCCTTGCCCGCGTCCGTCAGGGTGGGCTTGCGCTTGCCACGGTCGAGCAGCACCACGTTCAGCTGTTCTTCCAGGTTGGCGATGGTGTAGCTGATCACCGATTGCGTGCGGTGCAGCTGGCGCGCCGCGTGGGCGAAACCGCCCGCGTCGATGACGGCGACGAAGACGCGCAACTGGTCGAGCGAAGGCTGGCCCGGTTCTCTCATGACAACTCCATATCTAAAAATTCGATGCTAACCATTTATATTTACACGGTTTCATCGATAGTAGACCCGAACTATGATGTGTGCAAGTGCAGCAAACGCCGCACCCCCATCTATCGTTCTTGAAGGAGTGCATCATGGCAAACGTACTACACATCAATAGCAGCGTGCGCAACAGCGGTTCCCTGTCGCGTCAACTGTCGGGCGAATTCGTCGCCAAACTGGCCGCGCAAGGCGACACCATCGTCGTGCGCGACCTGGCCGCGCAACCGGTGCCGCACCTGACGGAAGAGGTGATGGGCGCCTTCTTCACGCCGGCCGAGCAGCGCAGCGCGCAGGCGGCCGCGGCCGTGCAATTGTCCGATACCCTGGTCGATGAATTGCTGGCCGCCGACGTGCTGGTGCTGGCCGCGCCCATGTACAACTTTTCCGTGCCCTCGACCCTGAAAGCGTGGATCGACCACGTGGCGCGCGCGGGCCGAACCTTCCAGTACACGGCCAATGGCCCCGTCGGCCTGGCCACGGGCAAGAAAGCCGTGATTTTCACGGCCAGCGGCGGCGTCTACAGCGAAGGCCCGGGCGCCGCGTATGACTACCTGAGCACCTATCTGCGCACGGCGTTGGGCTTCATCGGCATCACGGACATCGAGTTCGTGCAAGCCGAAGGCGTGGCCATGGGCGAGGACGCCGTCACCAGCGCGATCGCCAAGGGCCGCGCGTCGATCGAAGCCCTGGCTGCCTGATATACGCCTTTCGAGGGATTGCCAAGCTGGCATGCTTGGCATAAGCTTGCCGGCGGCACGCCCCGTGCCAGGCCGGCGAGCCGTTCGCCATGAAAGTCCCTCATGCACCACCAGTTGGCCAGTGCAGTATTGTTCGGATGTTCTTTGTTTTCAGCAGGTATTGCGCTGGCACAGACCGCGCCTCCCGCGCCGTCCCACGTGGGCCGCCACGCCTCCACGCCCGAGGATATCCGCGCCATTGAAAAAGTCGTCGCCGACTTCCAGGCGGCGCTGATCGCCAAGGATGTCAAGCGGCTGTCGTCGCTGATGCTGCACACGAACATCCTGTTCGCCTCGCCGGCCGATGACGCTTTCATCCAGAAAATGCGCGACACGACGGACGTCCACTTCGACGGCGTCGCGGCGGCCGGCTACGTCGGTTTCGCCAACTACATCAAGCGCGAACCCCTGCGCACGGAAGAAAAATTCTACAACGTCAAGATCACCCAGGACCGCCATGTCGCGTGGGTCAACTTCGACTACGAATTCCTCGTCGGCGACAAATTGTCCAACTATGGCGTCGAAGCGTGGCAGATGGTCAAGCGCGATGGTCAATGGAAAATCCTCAGCGTCGTCTGGTCCATGCATGCCGCGGCCGAGGCGGCGAAATAGGGCAGGCGCCAGCGGCGTTCAGTACAGAGTTGCCTTCTCATAATTTTTTCGCATCGTCTATACTTTCAGTGGGCGTGCCGCCATGCCTCAAGGTGAGGTCGGCGTTCAAGTTTTTCCCTGTGCCGCGTAATAAAAAGCAGATAAGTGAGTCAGTATCCTGAGCAAGCGCGATTGCATGTATTCCAACCCTACGCCGGGTAGGGCCGTTGAGACAGGCTACCCGGGGATGTCATTTTTGGAGCAAACATCGTGCCGATAAAGTACGTTGATACGTATGAAATAAATTACACGGCGGAACCCTTACGCGGTTGCAAACTGTGGGGCGCCTATGTGTCCCTGTACACCCCATCGAGCAATCCCATGCACAGGAACAATATCGTCAAAAAGCACCGCGTGCTGGCCGACCATCCGTTTGCGACGGAAGCCGAAGCCGTCAGCGAAGCGGCCGAGGTGGCATTGCAGCTAGTCGAGCGGCGCCAGCGCCGTTACGTCTTCCACCCCTGATGCCACTGCGCCGCATCCTGCAGCGCGCGCCAGGGCAGGATCTGCACGTGGCCCGAATGCACGGCTTCCAGTTCCACGTGCGTGACGGGTTCATCTGGCGTGGCTGCGGCGCACACCTTGATGACGAGAAAATGTTTTTCCTTGTTGACGGGCGTCACCGCCGTCCATTTGCTGTTGAGTAATTTGTTTGGACGCAAGTTATTGCGATGTGGAAGGTGCATGGCGGGCCCGGGATTGGCGTGATGGCGATGTTGCCATTATCATGCAAGTTCCCGCCACGCACGAGGACCGCCATGAAACGCCAGCTGCACCTGCTTGTCATCGACCCGCAAAACGATTTTTGCGACCTGCCCGCCGAATGGCTGCCTGCCGGCGCCGCGCCGTCCCTGGCCGTGCCCGGCGCCCACGCCGACATGCTGCGCGTGGCGCAGTTGATCCGCGAAGGGGGCAATGGCCTGACGCAGATCAGCGTGACGCTCGACGCCCACCACCGCTACGACATTGCCCACCCCGCCTTCTGGCGCACGGGCGATGGCGGCGCGGTGCCGCCGTTCACGCAGATCACGGCGCAGCAGGTGCGCGACCGCTTGTTCCTGCCCGCCGCCAGCGATGCCTTGCCGCGTGCGCTGGCTTACCTCGATGCCTTGCAGCAAGCGGGGCGCTATCAGCTGATGGTGTGGCCCGTGCACTGCGAGATCGGCAGCTGGGGCCAGAATATCCACGCGGCCGTGCGCGCCGCCTACAACGCGTGGGAAGTGGATCACCTGCAAGTGGTCGCCAAGCTGAGCAAGGGTTCCAATCCGTGGACCGAGCATTACTCGGCCGTCATGGCGGAAGTGCCCGATGCGCAGGATGCGGCCACCCAGCTCAACCTGGATTTCCTCGCCACCTTGCTGCCGGCACAGCAGATTTATGTCACCGGCGAAGCGGGCAGCCACTGCGTGAAAGCCAGCACCGAGCACATCGCCGACTACCTGGAAGCGCAGCAAGGCAAGACGGCCCTGTCGCGGCTGGTGCTGCTGACGGACTGCATGAGCCCCGTCACGGGCTTTGAAGCACAGCAGCGCGATTTCCTTGCGGCCATGCACGAGCGCGGCGTGCGGCTGGCGACATCCGCCGACGTTTTGCCCGAGTTGTTGGCAAACGCAAGCGATTAATGCTTTCCTGCAAGCGAACCCTGCTGAAATGCTTGCGGTGGCGTACTATTCTGGCTTCAGGAAGTTGGAGAAAACACACATGACCCCGATAGTGCGCAGTTTGCTGGAAACCGATCTGTATAAATTTACAATGTGGCAAGCATTGCTGCACGGTCATCCGAATACCCATACCGAATACGAATTTGTCTGCCGCAACGCCACGGCCTTTCCCCTGGCCGAATTGAAGGGCGAGCTGGAAGAACAGCTCGACCACCTGTGCTCGATGTCGTTTGCCGACGACGAGCTGGCTTATCTGCGCACCCTGCGCTTCATGAAGAGCGACTTCGTTGACTTCCTGACGGTGTTCCGCTTCCAGCGCAAGTTCATCGACGTGAGCACGGATGGCGACACCTTGCTCGTGCACGCGGCCGGGCCGCAAGTGCATGTGATGGGCTTCGAGATTTTCGTGCTGTACATCATCAACGAACTGTATTTCCGCCGCTTCGACCTCGATGCGGCCATGCGCGAAGGGCGCCATCGCCTGGGCTTGAAAGTGGAAGCCGTCAAGGAATTCGGCAAGCTGCCGCGGCGCAAGCATCCATTTGAATTTTCCGACTTCGGCGTGCGCCGGCGTTTTTCCGGCGCCTGGCACGACGAAGTGGTGCAGCGCCTGGCGCGCGAAGTGCCCGAGTATTTCAAGGGCACGTCGAATGTCTACCTGGCGAAAAAGCTGGGCATCGTGCCGATCGGCACCATGGCGCATGAATACATGCAATCGTTCCAGTCGTTCGGCGTGCGCCTGCGCGACTTTCAAAAGGCGGCACTGGAAGACTGGGTGCAGGAATACCGGGGCGATCTGGGCATTGCCTTGACCGACGTGGTCGGCATGGATGCTTTCCTGGCCGACTTCGACCTGTATTTCGCCAAGCTGTTCGACGGTTTGCGCCACGATTCGGGCGATCCCGTCGAGTGGGGCGAGAAGGCGCTGGCCCACTACGCGGCCCTGCGTATCGACGCCAATACCAAGCGCCTCGTGTTTTCCGACGGCCTGGACCTGGACAAGGCGTTTGCCCTGTACCAGCATTTCGCCGACCGCATCATGACGGGCTTTGGCATCGGCACCAATCTCACCAACGATGTCGGCTTGACGCCACTCAACATCGTCATGAAACTGGTGCGCTGCAATGGCCAGTCCGTGGCGAAACTGTCGGATTCGCCGGGCAAGACCCTGTGCAAGGATGAGACCTTCCTCGCCTACCTGCGACAGGTCTTTCACCACCCCGCAGTGTAGGTGCCGGTCTAGAAGCCTGTGACCACCGTATCCATGTGCTCGACCTGCGGCGGGGCGGCGAAAAATTCACCGACCAGGCCGCGCCATGCCTGGAAGTCGTCGCTGCCGCGGAAATGCACGGTATGGTCTTCCAGGGTTGTCCAGCCCACCACCAGGCGGTAGGCATCGCTATTTTCGATCGAGCGCTCGAGGCGCATCGACTCGCAGCCGCGTGCGCGCTGGAACAGGGGGACGGCTTTCGTCACGGCCGCTTCGAAGGCTGCGTGCGTGGCCGATTTGATCTGGATGTGGGCAATTTCAAAAATCATGGCAAGTTCCGGTTTTGAAAGAAAGAACGCAGATCTTGCCACAGATTGTGCCCGCTTGCGGATGGCGATGAGGCCACTGCCGTTCAGCTGTCGCCGCCGCTCCTGTCCAGCGCTTGCTGCAAATAGGCTTCCAGTTGGGGCACGTTCATGCTGGCGACATCCCTGGCCAGGGCATGGCTGAGCCGTTTTTCCACCTGGGCATCGAGGCTTAGACGCAACTGCCCCAGGAACTTCGGTGCGGCGACCAGGCACAGCTTGCTGTAGCGCTGTTGCTGCAAGCCCTGCTGCAGCACTTGCGCGATATGCCGTGCAAACTGTGCGTTCGCATGCTCGACCGGCGTCACCCGCGGCTCGGTTGTGTGCGCCTGCGTGCCCGCCTGGGTCCCCGCGCGCATGCCGCTGCCGAAGCGTCCGCTGGCGTCGCTGTTCAAGGCGTTCTCGTTTTCGCGGCCCGCCGGATTGACGAAATCTTGCAGCTCACCCAGCTGGTTTTGCTGTCCCAGCGCAAACAGCCGCGCGCGGCTGCTGTCGGCCACGACCACCCATGTGACATCCATGCTTGTTCTCCTTGCTGTGTGCGCCGGCTAGCGCGACAGGGCCGCCACGCCGCCGTGCCTGTCCTGGCCGCAGCGGGCCGTGCGCTGTTCGATATCGCTGCCGCCGCACGTCTGCAGGATGGCGTGCGCGCGTTCCTGCTCCTCGGCGTGGCGCGTGGCCACCACCAGGCGGACCATGCCGCGGAACGCCGTCTTGCCGTAGTTGCGCCGGTACATATGGTTGTCGCCGCCGAACAGGGTATTGATCGTCCGTTCCAGCCGGCTGGTGAGGGTGTCGCAATTGCCGACCGTGAAATTGCCCTGCACGGGGCCAGCTTCATCGTCGCCCGCGTCCAGCTGTACGGCGTGCGAAGGGAAACCCTCGGCCAGCAACCGGTTGCGGGCGCGCTCGGCATCGGCTAAATGGTCGAAGATACGTATCAGTGTGCTGCTGTCCATGGCCCTGCCTTTCAACGAGGTGTGCTTGATTTGACCGGCGAGGCTGCAAATAATTCCGCCTCAGCCTGTAAAATCCTAGATCAAGGCGCAAAAGTTTGATAAATATCCAGTATGGCTGCCAAGTCGCGCTAAGATACGTCTTGCGGGATCAATCTTTCATAGGAGAACCAAATGGCAGCGAAAAAAATTCTGTTTTTGACCGGCGATTTTGCAGAAGATTATGAAACGATGGTGCCATTCCAGGCCCTGCTGATGCTCGGTCATACCGTGCATGCCGTCTGCCCCGGCAAGAAAAGCGGCGAGACGATCAAGACGGCCATCCACGATTTCGAGGGCGACCAGACTTACACGGAAAAGCCGGGCCATCTGTTCACCCTGAACGCCAGCTTCGACGAGATCGATCCGGCCGACTATGACGCCGTGATGATCGCCGGCGGCCGTGCGCCCGAATACCTGCGCCTGAACGAGAAAGTCATCGCCGCCGTGCGCCATTTCGCCGAGGCGGGCAAGCCTGTCGCCGCCGTCTGCCATGGCGCGCAATTGCTGGCCGCCGCCGATGTCATCCGTGGCAAGCGCATTTCCGCCTATCCCGCCTGTGCGCCGGAAGTGAAACTGGCAGGCGGCACGTATGCCGACATCGCCGTCACGGACGCCGTCACTGATGGCCAGTTCGTCACGGCGCCCGCCTGGCCCGCGCATCCGGCCTGGCTGGCGCAGTTCGTCAAGCTGCTCGGTACCGAGATTCATTTGTAACCTTCACCAGCCCGGCAGGCCGCAGCGCTTGCCGGGCGCACCACTTTTCAGATTCGAGTTCTTCATGCATGCGCCGCGCAGTCAACCTTCCCGCAAACAACTTCCAGCCTCGCGCTGGCGCCAGCGCCGCCTGGCGCAAGCCGCATCGGGCCTGAGCGCCGCGCAGGAACGCCAGCTGGCCACCCTGCACGAGATTTCCACCTTGCTGGCGGGACAGCACGCCATCGATGCGCTGTGCCGTGGCTTTTTACGTCACGTGATGGAGTTCGCGCAGGCCGAGGGCGGCACCGTGCGCATCCTCGATCCGCAGCAGGACACCGTGCACATCATCGTGCACGAGGGCATTTCCGAGGCCATGGTGGAAGAGGAGCACTGCATCCGCAACAACGATTGCCTGTGCGGCGCGGCCGTGGCGCAGGGCGTGATCCAGATCCGCGATTTCCGCCAGGTCGAAGCGTTGCAGCGCTACCGTTGCCAGGAAGAAGGTTTCATTGCCATCGCCGTCTTTCCCATCCTTGCACGCGAGCAGGTGGTCGGCAGCTTTTCGCTGCACTTTGCGCAGCCGCAAGCCGTGCAGGCGCAGCAGCAGGGCTGGCTGGAAACCCTGGGCCAGAGCCTGGGCATCGCCATTGAAAACCAGCGCCTGATCGCGCGCGAAAAGGAATTTGCCGTGGCGCGCGAACGCAGCCTGCTGGCCGAAGGCTTGCATGACAGCATCGCGCAAAGCCTGAACTTCATCAGCCTGCAAGTGCAGATGCTCGACGATTCCGTGCGCCGCGGCCAGCTCGACGAAGCGGCCGAAGTGTTGCCGCTGATGCGCATGGGCGTCGAGCAAAGCTACCAGGACGTGCGCGAATTACTCGTCAATTTCCGCACGCGCTGGCATGGCAGCGACCTTGAAAGCAAGCTGTCGGAAGTGCTGGCCAAGTTCGAGCTGCAGACGGGCGTGATCGGCACCTTGGAGATGAGCGGCAATGGCGCACCGCTGGCGCCCGAGCAGCAGTTGCAGATCCTGTTCATCGTGCAGGAAGCGCTGTCGAATATCCGCAAGCACGCGCAAGCGAGCAACGTGGCGCTGCGCGTGGACAACGGGCGCGATTTTGCACTGCAGGTGCGCGACGATGGCGAAGGCTTCGCCGCCAACCTGCGCGACAAGAAAACGGAATTGCAGATCGGCTTGCGTATCATGCAGGAAAGAGCCGAGCGGCTCGGTGCGCAATTTGCCATCGACAGCACGCCCGGCGGCGGCACGACGATCTCGCTGGCCTTGCCGGCAGCCCGGCGCCAGGCCGCGTAACAAATGAATCATCTTTATCAGGCAACAAACACGTGAACGCACCAATCAAAATCCTGCTGGTCGATGACCACACCTTGCTGCGCAGCGGCGTCAAGCTGCTGCTGCAGCGCAATCCTCAATTCCAGGTGGTGGGCGAGGCATCGAACGGGCTGGACGGCGTGCGCCTGGCGGCCGAACTGCAGCCCGACGTGGTGCTGATGGACTTGAACATGCCCGGCGTGACTGGCGTCGAGGCGCTGCAGCTGATCTTGCAGGACCTGCCGCAGATGGTGGTGCTGATGCTGACCGTGTCGGAAAACGCGGCCGACCTTGGTGCGGCCCTGCGCGCGGGCGCGCGCGGCTATTTGCTGAAAAATATCGAAGCCGAGCAGCTGGGCCAGGCCATCTGCCGCGCCGCCGCCGGCGAATCCGTGATCGCCGACGCCATGACGGCCAAGCTCGTATCGCAATTCCGCGCGGGGCAAAACGCGCCCCAGGAAGACTATGACAAGCTGACGCCGCGCGAACGCGAAGCCATGGCTTGCCTGGCGCAAGGACTGAGCAACAAGGAAATCGCGCGCCAGCTCGACGTGGCCGAAAGCACGGTGAAAATCCACGTGCAAAACATCCTCAAAAAGCTTAAGCTCAGCAGCCGCGTGCAGATCGCCGTCTACGCCGTCGAGCGTGAGTTAAGCAAATAGAGATCAAACAAAGCGCAAATAGCGGGCAAGGAATCCGCGATTGTTTGATCTGCATGGCGTTCCGGCCTAGACAACCCTAGTTCCTTTGACGTATGGCCTTGACCGTGCCTGCGCATTACACTCTTAGTCATTCGCTAATCTAATAAGAGAGTGTCATGCATAAGGTCAACGTCGATGGCTTACTGTCGAGCCAGGCTCTGTTCCGCCATATTTCCCCTTCGCAATTAGAGCAATTGCGCCAGGATGTCGTGCGTGTCGAAGTGGAAAAAGGCAAAGTGCTGTTCCGCAAGGGCGAAGTGGCGGAAGGCGCCTACGTGGTGGTCTTCGGCCTCGTCAAGCTGAGCGTGTTTTCCATGGAAGGGACCGACAAGGTTCTGGAGCTGATCCGTCCGGGCCAGAGCTTTGGCGAAGCCATGATTTTCCTCGATGAACCGTATCCGTTCTGCGCCGAAGCGCTCGAGCACTGCCTGTTGCTGCGCATTCCGCCACACGCACTGCTGCGCCTGCTGGACCAGTCTCCCCGCATCGCGCGCCAGATGATGAACAGCCTGTCGCACCACCTGATGGGTTTCATCCGCAACGTGGAGCGCTGCTCCGTGCAGAACGCCACCCAGCGCGTGGTCGAGTATTTGCTGCAGGCATCGGACCAGCAGCGTTCGAACGAGGTCAAGCTGGACCTGAAGAAAAGTCTGCTGGCATCGTTCCTGAACCTGGCGCCCGCCACCCTGTCGCGCGTGCTGCACCAGCTGACGGACTTGCACCTGATTAAAGTCAGCGGTTCGCTGATCCAGATCCAGCCCGATGCCTTGAAAACCTACCGCCATGGTTCCGCCACGGCCATGCTGAACTAGGTTTTTTCAGCAGGCAAGGTCAGCCGCCAGAACAGCAGGGCGAGCAAGCTGACCGCCGCGCCCAGCGCGCATACCCCATGCCAGCCCGCCAGCGCATACACGCTGGTGGCGGCAATCGCACCGAGTCCGCTTCCCACCGCATAAAACAGCATGTAGCACGCCACCAGGCGGCTGTGCGCGTCGCTGTCCTGCTTGAAAATCAGGCTCTGGTTCGTCACGTGGATGGCCTGGCCCGCCAGGTCCAGCGCGATGATGCCGACGATTAACGGCCACAGGGCCGCACCGGCAAAGCCCAGCGGCAGCCACGCGGCCAGCAACAGCAGCAGGGCGGCACCCGTCGTCCATTGCGCGCGGCCCTTGTCCGCCATGGCGCCCGCGCGCGCCGCGCCCAGCGCACCGATCACGCCGACCAGGCCAAACGCGCCGATGGCCGCATGGCTATAGCCTTGCGCCGTCAGGGGCAGCACCAGGGCGCTCCAGAAAATATTGAAGACAGCAAATATCAGCAGGGCCAGCATGCCACGCACGCGCAACACCTTGTTGTGCAGCAGCATGTCCAGCATCGAGGCGAGCAGGGCGCCATACGCGAGCTTCTGGCCTTGCGACTTGGCCGGCGGCAGCATGCGCCACAGCAGCAGCAACAGGGCGCAAGCGATGGCGGCGGAAACAAAATACACGGCGCGCCAGTCGGCCACATCGGCCACGACACCGGAAAGGGTGCGCGCCAGCAGCAAGCCGATCACCACGCCGCCCTGCGCCATGCCGACGACTCTTCCCCGTTCATGGCTGGCCGCCGCGCTGGCCGCGTAGGCGATCAAACCCTGCGTCATGGCCGTGCCCAGCAAGCCGACCATCAGCATGCCGCCCAGCAAGGCTGCCGTGGACCGGGCGCAGCCCAGCGCCACCAGGGTGATGGCCAGCATGCCCAGCTGGAAAAGGGTCAGCCGGCGCCGGTTCAGCATGTCGCCCAAGGGCACGAGCAGCAGCAGGGCCAGCGCGCAGCCGATCTGCGTGGCCGTGATGACCATGCCGCTGGCCGCTTCCGTCATGCCGAACTCGTGCGCCAAGGTAGCGAGTAAAGGTTGGGCGTAATACACATTGGCCACGCTGAGGCCGGCCGCCGTGGCAAACAGCCAGACGAGGGTGGGAGGAAGTGCTGTCGTGATGGGAGTCGTTGTATCGCGCATGGGAGGTCAATTAAGTGGTTTCAAATTAAAACCACTTGGAGTCTACGCCGAGAAGTTTTAAAATGCAACCACTCAATCCTGGAGAATGCCCGTGGCCAAGCGCAAGAGCCTGAAAACCGACCCCTGTCCCGTGGCGCGCGCGCTCGACGTGATCGGCGAGCGCTGGTCGCTGCTGATCGTGCGCGACGCTTTCGACGGCATGCGCCGCTTTGGCGAATTCCAGAAAAGCCTGGGCGTGGCGAAGAACATCCTGGCCGACCGCCTGCACACCCTGGTGGAAGAGGGCATCTTTACGGTCGCGCCCGCCTCGGACGGCACGGCCTACCAGGAATACGTGCTGACGCAAAAGGGGCTGGCGCTGTTTCCCGTCGTCGTCGGTTTGCGCCAGTGGAGCGAGGCGCAATTGTTCGAAGCGGGCGAAGCGCATTCGACCTTGCTGCAACGTGATACGCACGCGCCCGTGCGCAGGATGGACGTGCTGGCGCCGGACGGCCGCGTGTTGCAGGCGGGCGACACGGTCGTGCACAAGGTGGAGCAGAAAATGGAACCTGAGGCATGAAGCGCGTGGCCGTGCTGGGCGCAGGCATCACGGGTGTGACGACGGCGTATGCGCTGGTCAAGCGGGGCGTGCACGTGACCCTGATCGAACGCCACCGTTATGCTGCCATGGAAACCTCGTATGCGAACGGTGGACAATTGTCGGCCTCGCACGCGGAAGTGTGGAACCACAAGGCAACGATACTAAATGCCCTGAAATGGATGGCGCGGCGCGATGCGCCCTTGCTGCTTCATCCCTGGCCCAGCTGGCACAAGCTGAGCTGGTTTGCCGAGTTTCTCGCCGCCATGCCGGCCTACGAGCGCAACACCATCGCCACGGCCCGCATGGCGATCGCCGCGCGCGAACATCTGTTTGCGTGGGCGCAAGCAGAGAAGATTGATTTCGATCACCGCCGCGCCGGCATCCTGCACGTCTACCGTGACAAGGCTGGCTTCGAGCGGGCGGCCGGCGTATCACGCCTGCTGGCGCAGGGCGGCTTGCAGCGGCGCGCCGTCACGCCGCAGGAAATGTGCGTCATCGAACCGGCCTTGCAGGGTGACTTCTACGGCGGCTACTACACGGACAGCGACTCCACGGGTGACATCCACAAATTCACGAGCGGCCTGGCCGACGCCTGCGTGCGCCTGGGCGTGGCCTGCCGCTATGGTGCACAGGTCACGGGGCTGGCGCGCGAACACGGCAAGGTGCGCGTCAGCATAGGCGAGGACAGCACTGTGTTCGATGCCGTCGTCATTTGCGCCGGCACGGCCAGCCGCGCCATGGCGGCCATGCTGGGCGACCATGTCAACGTGTATCCCGTGAAAGGCTATTCGATTACCGTGCAATTGGATGACGCCGCCAGCCGCGCGGCGGCGCCGAAGGTCAGCCTGCTCGACGACGCGACCAAGCTGGTCAGCAGCCGCCTCGGCGAAGACCGGCTCAGGGTGGCGGGCACGGCGGAATTCAACGGCGTTAACCACGACATCCGCGCCGACCGCATCCGCCCGCTGCTGCAATGGGTGGAGCAGTGCTTTCCTGGCGTGAATACGCGCAAGGTCGTGCCCTGGGCCGGCTTGCGTCCCATGCTGCCCGACATGCTGCCCAAAGTGGGGCCGGGCAAGGCGCCGGGCGTGTACTACAACACGGGTCACGGCCACCTGGGCTGGACCCTGGCGGCCGCCACGGCGGAGATGGTAGCCGCGATGATTGGTGCTGGCTAGTTCTTCGGCAGCAAGTCGCTGAGCGCGGCGCGCCCCTTGACGGTGAGGAAGGGGCCGACTTTGCTGTAGGGCAGCAGGAAGTCGTTTTCGCAGCCGCTGCCGTTCGGGTCTTGCCAGAACGATACGCCTTCCGGTTTCAATGACAGGTGGAAGCGGCCGCGGCCGTCGTAATCCGTGCCCTTGCATTCGGCGTCGATTTTCACATCCTTGAACAGAGCTTGGCGCAGGCGATCCGGCAATTCGGCCTTGTCGTCGCCATCGCTGGCGCTGGCGCCAAACCAGTTCCACACGTCCGTTTCCTGGCCCGTTTTCACGTCCCAGGTGCGGAACTTGATGGAGATGCCGCTGGCGCCATAGCCGGCCGCCCAGCGGTAGAACTTGACCGTCACCCAGCGCGGCGACCAGTAGGTGGGATCCGCATACACTTCGTCTTCCGTCGTGAAACCGTTGCGGCCCAGGTATTCGCGGCGCGTGGCATAGAAGTCTTCCAGGTCCTTCTTGTTCTTCGCCAGCACGGTGCGCAGCTGTGCATTGATTCTCGCCACGCCATCGCCGGGCGCCATCAGTTCCACGGTGATGGTGTCGCCCACTTGTAGGTTGCGGTATTGCTTGCCTTCAAAGGTAAGGGGTTTACTTACCTTGGTGCCCGGAAAATCTTCCAGCGCCAGGTTGTAGGCATCGCTGGCGCACGATGGATGGTCGTGGTCGCCCGCCGCTTCCAGCAGGCTCAAGGCCAGGGGCAGGCGCTTGCCGCTTTTCGGGTCCGTCCAGGTACCGACGAGTTTTCCGCCTTGCGGCGCGTTCAGCGACCACGTGCCCGTCGTATTGCCCTTGGCGTCGAGTTCCTGCCACAGGGTCTTGCCGTTCGGTTTGGCCAGCATGATCGGCGTCTTGTAGCGCGTGTAGTAATAGCTGCCGCTGCGGTCCGCGCCTTGCGTGGTGCTGGGTTGGTTGAAGCAGGCGACGATATTGGCCTTGCCCACAGTGCCCTGCCACACGCCTTGCACGGGCGCATCGCCAGCCATGGCGGCATTCAGGGCGGGCAGGGTCAGGCAAGCAAACAGAAAGCGGCGCATCGGTTAATCCTCTCGTGGGCGAAGGCCGATTCTACATGGCCGCGCCCACGAGATGCCACACCTGAACCTATGCGCCGGGGCGCTCCTGCGCCACGACAGCCATCGCAGCGCCCAGGTACTGCAGCATGGCTGCGTCGACGAAGCTGCCCTCCATCAGACGCGGTTCCTGCTGGTGCGCCTGGCGGAACTTCAGCTGCGTGGCCGGGTCCGTGCCCGCGTAGGAGCGGAACAGTTCCAGCCACTGGCGCGCCAGCTGCAGCACGGCCGGATCGGTGGGCGGCGTGCGCGCATCGATGGCGGCGCGCACGGCGGCGATCAGGGGCGGCCACTCGCCCGAGCGCTTGCCGTAGTTGGCCACCAGGTGCGTGTATTCGTGCTCGTCGAGGAAGGGTTTGTACAGCGCCATGCGCGAGGCATTGAAGGCGGCGAGGATGAACTGCATCAGATCCGCGTCGATGCTGGTCGTCGCCTGCATCGATGGCTCCTGCGCATGCATGTCGTTCAGGCGCGCGAACAGGCCCGGGTGGGCACCCGTGTCGCGCACCAGTTTGACCATCCATTCCGTAGCCAGCGCCTGCGCTGGCGCATCACCGGGACCTGCGCCCGCGTCTCTGACGGCGCGCACCTTCATTACCAGTGCTTTCCATTCCTGTTCCACGGCCGCATCGGATAGCAGCGGCAGTTGTTGCAGTTCTTCGTGACTAAAGTATTTGTCGTACATGGTCATCAACTCCATAGTGGTGAGCCACTCGGCCAGTTCCGGCGCCTGCCCCTGCGTCAGTTGCGTTTGCAGGGTGCGCAGGCGTTCACGCAGGGTGGAAGCCTGTGCGATCTGGCGCTCCAGCATGGCGATTTGCCGCGCCACGATGGAGGAGAGCGGCAGCTCCGGGCCGGCGAGGGCGTTGGCGATATCGGCCAGCGACAGCCCGAACTTGCGCAGCGCCATGATCCGGTGCAGCCGGTCCATGTCGCCGTGCTGGTACAGGCGGTAGCCAGCTTGCGTGCGCGCCGAAGGCGAGAGCAGGCCGATGCTGTCGTAGTGGTGCAGGGTGCGGATGGTCAGGCCGGTGAGCCTGGCCAGTTCACCGATTTTCAACAGCATCGTCTTCTCCTTGTCTTCAGTGCGTGCCAATCACGATGGCGCCTGACGTAACGTCAGGGTCAAGCAGGAATGTAGCAGAGGCCTCGAAAAAACCCGCAAAAGAATCCGTTGACCTTCATTTTTTTGTACGGTATATTTATAAAACCGAACGACAGCTTCAGCAAAATAAACGGGTTCGGGCCAGGCGGCATGACGGAGTAATCGTTGTGCGACGCAGCAAGACGCGCCATTGGCAGGGCTGGAAAGACAATCCGCACAGACGGATTTTTTTCACAGTTGGTTTGTACGTTAAATATAATATGCCACCGGCAAGATCCGGGCGGCGAGAGAGACGACCATGATGAAAAGTATCGTTTGCGATACCCCCGGCAGTTTGCGCATGGAACAGCGCCCCGTGCCCGTGCCCGGCGAGGGTGAAGTGCTGCTGCGCATACGCCGCGTCGGCATCTGCGGCACCGACATGCATATCTTCCGCGGCACCCAGCCTTTCCTCAGCTATCCGCGCGTGATGGGCCATGAATTGTCCGGCCATATCGACAGCGCGCCAGCCGGCTCGCGCCTGGCCGTGGGCGACCAGGTCTACGTGATGCCCTACCTGTCATGCGGTACTTGCGTGGCCTGCCGCCAGGGCAAGACCAACTGCTGCACCCGCATCGAAGTGCTGGGCGTGCACCGCGACGGCGGCATGACGGAATACCTGGCGCTGCCCGAGCGCTTCGTCTTCAAGACGGAAGGCATATCGCTCGACGACGCGGCCATGATCGAATTTCTCGCCATCGGCGCGCACGCCGTCAAGCGCGGCGCGGTCGATGCCGGCAAGCGCGTGCTGGTGGTGGGCGCCGGCCCGATCGGCATGGCCGTGATGCTGTTCGCGTCCTTGAAAGGCGCCGACGTCACGGTGCTCGACGGCCGCGCCGACCGTTTGCAGTTCTGCCGCGACGCGCTTGGTATCACCCGCACGGTGCAGCTGGGCGACGGCGACAAGGAGCAGCTGTCCGATGCCACAGGCGGTGAATTCTTCGACGTGGTGTTTGACGCCACCGGCAATATCGCCGCCATGGAGCGGGGCCTGGACTTTGTCGCTCACGGCGGTGCCTATGTGCTGGTGTCCATCGTGCGCGACCGCCTGTCCTTTTCCGACCCCGAATTCCACAAGCGCGAAACGACTTTGCTGGGCAGCCGCAACGCCACCGTCGACGATTTCGAGGAAGTGGTGGCGGCCATGAAGGCGGGGAAAGTCCCTACCGCGCTGCTCAATACCCACCGCACCACGCTCGATGAATTTACGGGCGTGCTCGATCGCTGGATGCAGCCCGAGGCCGGTGTCATCAAGGCCATCGTCGAGGTCTGAGATGAGCGATCTCAACCCCATACTGCAATTTGGCACCAGCCGCTTCCTGCAGGCGCACGCCGACCTGTTTGTCAGCGAAGCGGCCAAGAAAGGCGAGGCGCTGGGCCATATCACCATCGTGCAAACGACCGGCAGCGGGCAGGGCGCGGCGCGGGTGGCGGCGTTTCGCCAGGCCGGCGGCTACCCGGTGCGCATCCGCGGCTGGCAGGACGGCGCGCAAGTCGATGAAGAGCGCCGCGCCGACGCCGTCACGCAGGCGTGGCAGGCCGGCAGCGACTGGCGGCAGGTGCGCGATGCGGCCGTGGCCGCGCGCGTGATCATCTCGAATACGGGCGACACGGGCTACCAGCTCGATGACGGCGACCACGCCGGCATGCTCGATGGCGCGACCGTTCCCGCCAGCTTTCCCGCCAAGCTGCTGGTGCTGCTGCATGACCGCTACCTGGCCGGCGCCGCACCTGTCTCGATTTTTCCGTGCGAACTGGTGGCCGACAACGGCAATGTACTGCGCCAGGTGATCGTGACATTGGCGTGGCAGTGGCGCTGCGATGCCGCGTTCATCGGGTATCTGCAAACGGGCTGCCTGTGGATCAATTCCCTCGTCGACCGCATCGTTTCCGAACCGATTGAACCGATAGGCGCGGTGGCCGAACCGTATGCGCTGTGGGCCATCAAGGCGCAGGAAGGCATGCTGCTGCCGTGCCGCCACCCGCAGCTGGTGGTGACGGACAGCCTGCGCGAGTATGAGCAGCGCAAGCTGTTCCTGCTCAACCTCGGTCACACGTATCTGGCGCAGCTGTGGATGGAACGGGGCAGCCCGGCCGGCATGGCGGTGCGCGAGGCGATGGACGATGGCGCCATGCGCGCCGCGCTGGAAGCCCTGTGGCACGAGGAAGTGCTGCCCGTGTTTGCCGCCATGGGCGCGCGGCACGGCGACGCCGCGCTGGCGTATGTGGCGCAGGTCAGGGAACGCTTCGGCAATCCCTTCCTCGCGCACCGCCTGGCCGACATCGCCCAGCACCACGCCGGCAAGATCGAGCGGCGCATGGCGCCCGTGGCGGCGCTGGCGCGGCAGCTGTGTCCCGCCCTGGCGCAGCCGCGCCTGCGCGCCATGCTGGCGCCGGGAGCGCAGCCATGAACGCCCCGCTCAGCGCAGTTGTTTCTTTTTTAGCATGCCGATCCAATCCGATATCGACTAAAATGGCCCACTCATCCACTTTCCCTTTCGCTGGCATAGCGCGTTCATTCATCCATGTCCAAACCCGCCACCGTCTTCAAGCGCAGTACCAACCTGCTGTTGCAATTTCTCGCCGAGAATGTCGCAGTGGGCGAGATGCTGCCGACGGAGCAGTTCCTGACCACGATCTGCCAGGGCAGCCGTACGGCCATCCGCAGCGCGATCGCGTATCTGTCGACGCGGCGCCTGATCGCCAGTCCTGCGGACCGGCGCCTGCTGCGCAAACCCATACCGGGCGACTACTTCGATATCTCCGAATTGCAGTCGGGGGCCGAGCGCATCCAGCAAGTGCTGATGGAACGCGTGTACCAGCGCGACATGCCGCCCGGCGCGGAATTCTCGGAAGCGGAGCTGGCGCGCGAGGCGGGTGCCAGTACCGTCAGCGTGCGCGAATTCCTGATCGGCTTTTCGCGCTTCGGCCTGATCGAAAAGAAACCGCGCGGCGGCTGGCGCCTGTGCGCGTTCGACCGCTCGTTCGCCACCGAACTGGCGGACATGCGGCGCATGTTCGAGATGGCGGCCGTGGAGCAGTTTGCGCACTTGCCGCTTGGCGATCCGGCGTATGCGGAACTGGCGCGGCTGATCAAACAGCACGAGAAGCTGGCCGCCAGGATCGATACGCGCCACAACGCGTTTCCGGCGCTGGACCGCGAGTTCCACACCTTCCTGATCGGCCTCTTGAACAACCGCTTCGCGCAGGGCTTCTACGATATCGTCTCGTTCGTGTTTCACTATCACTACCAGTGGGACAAGGGCGAGGAAAAGGGCCGCAACAAATACGCGGTGCAGGAACACCTGGCGATCCTGCACGCGCTGGCGGAGCACGACATACCGAAGGCGCTCGAGTGCATGCGTTCGCACCTCGATTCCTCGCGCAGCACCATGCTGTCGTCGATCGGCACGCGGGAAAAACTGAGCCAGCCGGCCGCCTAGCCGTCTTTGCCGGGGAGGGTGCGCCATGAGCCTCGCTTCCCAGCCTAGCAGCCTGCTGCTGATGTCGCCCGAGGATAACTGCCTGATCGCCAGGACAGCCTTGGCCTGCGGCGACGTCGTCGCCATCGACGGCGTGCCCGTCACCCTGGCGCAAAATATCCACATCGGCCACAAGGTGGCGCGCCGCGCGCTGGCCGTCGGCGACAAGGTGCTGCGCTACGGCGCCCTGATCGGCAGCATCACGGCCCCCGTCGCCATCGGCGAACATATCCACACGCACAACCTGGCAAGCGATTACATCCCCACGTTTACCCTGGGCCAGGACGGCCACCATTTCCTGGACAAGGACGACCAAGCATGAACGCTCCCGTAACGACACCCGCCCTGTCGGGCTACCTGCGCGCCGATGGCCGCAAGGGCATCCGTAATATCGTGGTCGTGGCCTATATGGTCGAATGCGCGCACCATGTGGCGCGCCTGATGGTCAACGCCTTTCCCGGCCAGCCCGTGCACCTGATCGGCTTTACGGGCTGCTTCCCCAACGAATACGCGGACCAGGTGATGCGCCGTTTGCTGACGCACCCGAACGTGGGCGCCGTGCTGCTGGTGTCCCTGGGCTGCGAAGGCTTCAACAAATATGGCCTCTCCAGCGCCGTGGCCGACAGCGACCGCCCCGTGCACACGATTACCATCCAGGAAAACAGCGGCACCCGTCCCAGCGTGAGCAGCGGTGTCGAGTGGATCAGCTGGGCGCTGGAACACCTGGCGCGGCAGGAGCGTGTGCCGATGGGGATCGATGAACTGGTCGTCGCCACCATCTGCGGCGGCTCCGACAGCACCAGCGGCATCAGCGCCAACCCGGCCGTTGGCGTCGCGTTCGACACCCTGATCGCGGCCGGCAGCCCCTGCATCTTCGAAGAGACGGGCGAACTGGTGGGCTGCGAATACCACATGCAGCGGCGCGCCGTCAGTCCGGACCTGGGCAATGCCATCGTAGAAACCGTGGCCAAGGCGGCCCGCTACTACACCATCATGGGCCATGGCAGCTTCTCGCCGGGGAACGCCGATGGCGGCCTGACCACGCAGGAAGAAAAGTCGCTGGGCGCCTACGCCAAGAGCGGTTCCTCGCCCATCGTCGGCATTTTGAAGCCGGGCGACCAGCCGGCCGGCGGCGGCCTGTACCTGCTCGATGTGGTGCCGGACGGCGAGCCGCGCTTCGGTTTCCCGAACGTGTCGGACAACGCGGAAATCGTCGAACTCATTTCCTGCGGCGCCCACATCACCTTGTTTACCACGGGCCGCGGTTCCGTCGTCGGTTCGGCGATCTCGCCCGTCATCAAGGTGTGCGCCAATCCGCAAACCTTCGAGCGCCTGGCCGACGACATGGATATCAACGCGGGCAAGATCCTCACGGGCGAAGCCAGCCTGGAAGAAGTGGGCGCGGAGATCGTCGCCGCCGTGCTGAACGTCGCCAACGGAGAACTGAGCCGCTCGGAAGACCTGGGCCACCAGGAATTCGTGCTGACCTATAAACAATTCGATGCGGTGGGGCCAGGCTGCTTCCCATTGCGCGCCGCTTGAGGGCCGGATTCATGGATGTCACACAATTGCATACTTTGCCGCGCGGGGGCCTGTCGCTGCCCTGCATCGGCATGGGCTGCGCGCCGATAGGCGGCTTGTACCAGCCCGTCAGCGACGCGCAGGCGCGCATCACGCTCGATGGCGCGTGGGATGCCGGCGTGCGCTTCTTCGACACGGCGCCGTTCTATGGCTATACCCAGTCCGAGCGCCGTCTCGGTGCGGCGCTGCGCGAGCGGCCCCGCCATGAATTTGTGATCAGCACCAAGGTGGGACGGCTGATGCGGCCCGACGCTTCCGTGCGTCCCGGCGACGACGGCTTTGCCGCGCCGCTGCCGTTCCGCCCCCATTACGACTATACGTATGACGGCGTGCTGCGTTCGCACGAGGACAGCCTGCAAAGATTGGGGCTGGACCGCATCGACATTCTGTTCGTGCACGATATCGGCAAGGCCACGCATGGCGAACACGATCAGCACTACTGGCGCCAACTGACGGCCGGTAGCGGTTTTCGCGCCCTCGATGAACTGCGCGCCAGCGGCCAGGTGAAGGCTGTGGGCCTAGGTGTCAATGAATGCGAAATCGTGCTGCGCGCGATGGCGGAATTCGACCTCGATTGCACCTTGCTGGCCGGCCGCTATACCTTGCTGGAACAAGCCTCGCTGTCGCCGTTGCTGGACCTGTGCGTGGAACGCGGCAACGCCATCGTGATCGGCGGCCCGTTCAATTCGGGCGTGCTGGCCGGGAACGGCAAATTCAACTACGCCGATGCGCCGGCCGCGATACTCAAGCGCGTGGCGCGCCTCGATGCCGTCTGCCGTGAATTCGGCGTGCCGCTGCAGGCTGCGGCACTGCAGTTTCCGCTCGCCCATCCTGCTGTCGCTTCCTGCATTCCGGGCGGCCAGGACCTGGCGCAGCTGCGGCAAAACCTGGACTGGTTCGCCACGCCGCTGCCCGACGCCCTGTGGCTGGCGCTGCGGGACGCGGACTTGATCGATGCGCGCGCGCCGCTGCCTGCGGGAGTGGCCGCATGATGCGCATCGACGCCCACCAGCACTTCTGGCAGCTGGCCGCGCGTGCCGGCAGCTGGCCGCCGCCATCGTTGGCCGCCATCCACCGCGATTTTGCGCCGGCCCACCTGGCGCCGCTGCTGGCCGCGCACGGCATCGCCGGCACGGTACTGGTGCAGTCGCTGCCGTCGGCTGCCGATACCGATTACCTGCTGGCGCTGGCGGCAAAGACCAGCTTCATTCGCGCCGTCGTGGGCTGGGCCGATTTGCTGGCGCCTGACGCGCCGGCCAATATCGCCCACCTGGCGTCGCAACCGAAGCTCAAAGGCTTGCGCCCCATGCTGCAGGATATCGATGACTATGCCTGGATTGCCAATCCCGCGCTGGCGCCGGCCCTGGCTGCCATGGTGGAACAGGGCTTGCGGCTGGACGCGCTGGTGCTGCCGCGCCACTTGCCCGGGCTGCTGCATTGCGCCCGCGCTTATCCGCAGCTGGCCATCGTGATCGACCATGCGGCCAAGCCGCCGATCGCCCATGCCGCGTTCGGCACCTGGCGCGAAGACATGGCGTTGCTGGCCGCGCTGCCGAACGTGCACTGCAAGCTGTCCGGACTGGTGACGGAAGCGCGGCCCGGCTGGAACGTGGACGACCTGCGCCCTTATGCCGCACATGTGCTGGACGTGTTCGGCCCCCGGCGCGTGATCTGGGGCAGCGACTGGCCTGTGGTCGACCTGGCCGGCGGCTATGCGGCGTGGCTGGCCGCCAGCGAGGCGCTGCTGGCGCATTTGGGGCAAGAGGACAGGGACGATATTTTCGGCCGCAATGCGTGCCGGTTTTATGGTTTTGAATGAGGTGGCGGGCGTGTCTACGAATCACCGCGATGCCAACTGTAGGTTGGCTTAGCCGGTACGGCGTAAGCCAACAAAGGAGTCGTAATGCAAAGAATGGGCATGGTCATCGGCATCGCGCCGGAGCGCATCGCTGAATACAAAACCCTGCACGCCGCAGTCTGGCCGCAGGTGCTGGCCAGACTGGCTGCCGCGCATGTCGGCAATTATTCGATCTTCCTGCGCGAGCCGGAAAACCTGCTGTTCGCTTACTGGGAGTACCACGGCGAGGATTTTGAGGCCGACATGGCGACGATTGCCGCCGACCCGGAAACGCAGCGCTGGTGGACCTTTTGCGCACCGTGCCAGGAGCCGCTGGCTTCGCGTGCCGAGGGCGAGCACTGGGCGATGATGGAGCAGGTATTCCACGTCAGTTAGCAAAAATCCGGGGTCAGACCCGCCGGGTCTGACCCCAGCCGTTAAGGTGTTGGGTTAAAAAATAAAAGGAGACAACATGACCGCCAGACTACAAGGCAAAATCGCGCTGCTCACCGCCGCCGGCCAGGGCATCGGCCGCGCCACGGCCGAAGCGTTCGTGCGCGAAGGCGCCACCGTGATCGCCACCGATATCAACCAGGCCCAGCTCGACGCGCTGAAGGAAGCGACGGGCTGCACCATCCGCCGGCTCGACGTGACCGATGGCGCGGCGATCACCGCGCTGGCCGACGAGATCGGCCCCGTCGATATCCTGTTCAACTGCGCCGGCTTCGTCGACGGCGGCACCATCCTCGACTGCGACGATGCGGCGTGGGACCGTTCCTTCGACATCAACGCGCGCTCCATGTACCGGCTGATGCGCGCCGTGCTGCCCGGCATGCTGGCCAGGGGCGCCGGCTCCATCGTCAATATGTCGTCCGTGGCGTCGAGCGTGAAGGGCGCGCCGAACCGCTTTATCTATGGCACCTCGAAGGCGGCCGTGGTGGGCATGACGAAATCGGTAGCGGCGGACTTCGTCACGCGCGGCATCCGCTGCAATGCGATCTGTCCCGGCACCATCGAGTCGCCGTCGCTGAAGGAACGCATTGCGGCGCAGGCGGCAGCGACGGGCGTGAGCATCGATGAAGTGCAGGCTGCGTTTGTCGCCCGCCAGCCGATGGGCAGAGTGGGCAGGGCAGAGGAAATCGCCGCCCTGGCCGTGTATCTGGCTTCGGATGAATCCGCCTTCACCACCGGTATGACTCACGTCATCGATGGTGGTTGGTCCAATTAATTACAACAACGAGAGACACACATGAAACTGATGCGATATGGCGCCAAGGGCGCTGAAAAACCTGCACTGATCGATGCCGATGGCGCCGTGCGCGACCTGTCCGGCGTGCTGTCCGATATCACGGGCGCGACTCTGGGCAAGGATGGCCTGGCGACTTTGGCCGCCCTCGATATCGCCAGCCTGCCGGTGGTGGCGAATCCTGGCCGCATCGCGCCGCCGTGGAAGGGCGTGGGCAAGTTTTTGTGCGTGGGCCTGAACTATGCCGACCATGCGGCCGAATCGGGCATGGCCGTGCCGGCTGAACCGGTGCTGTTCATGAAAGCCACCAGCGCCATCATCGGCGCCAACGATGCCGTGGTGATGCCGCAGGACTCGAAGAAAAGCGACTGGGAAGTGGAGCTGGGTGTGGTGATCGGCACCACCGCGCGCTATGTGAGCGAAGCCGATGCGCTGTCGCACGTGGCCGGCTATTGCGTGGTGAACGATTTGTCCGAACGCGAGTACCAATTGGAGCGCGGCGGCCAGTGGGACAAGGGCAAGGGCTGCGATACCTTCGGCCCGATCGGTCCCTGGCTGGTCACAAGCGACGAAGTGGCGGACCCGCAAAACCTGGGCCTGTGGCTGGAAGTGAACGGCAAGCGCGTCCAGGACGGCAATACCAGAACGATGGTCTTCGGCGTGGCCAATCTGGTCAGCTACATCAGCCGCTTCATGACCTTGTACCCGGGCGACATCATCAGCACCGGCACGCCGCCGGGCGTGGGCATGGGCCAGAAGCCGTCGGCCGTGTATCTGAAGCCGGGCGACACCATGCGCCTGGGGATCAGCGGCCTCGGCGAACAGAGCCAGACCGTGCATGCGTGGAATCCGGAACTGATCGACAGTTAAATGAGTAGCAGACCGGCGCGCCGCCAAGATGCTCAGACATCGGCACGCCGGCCTATGGCAGTGGAGTGGAGGAGACACACCATGAATCAATCCGAAGAGATACTGGCCCTGAACAAGGTCAGCAAGCGCTTTCCCGGCGTGCTGGCGCTCGACAACGTCAGTTTCAGTCTGCGCAAGGGCGAAGCCCATGCGCTGTGCGGCGAAAACGGCGCCGGCAAGTCCACCCTGATGAAGGTGATGAGCGGCGTGTACCAGGCCGACGAGGGAGAACTGGTCTACAAGGGCAAGGTGTGCAGTTTTTCCTGCAGCGTGGATGCGGAGGCCGCCGGCATCGCCATCATCCACCAGGAACTGAACCTGATCCCGCACCTGAGTGTGGCCGAGAATATTTTTCTGGCGCGTGAACCGGTGCGCGGCATCTTCATCGATCGCAAGAAGATGCGTGCCGATGCGCAGGCGCTGCTGGACCGGTTGAAGCTGCGCATCGACCCGCGCCAGCTGGTGAAAAACCTGTCCTGTGCGCAGCAGCAGATGGTGGAAATCGCCAAGGCGCTGTCGCTCAATACGGAAGTGCTGATCATGGACGAGCCCACGTCGTCGCTGACGGAAAGCGAGACGGGCCAGCTGTTCGACATCATCAATGAACTCAAGCGCAACGGCGTGAGCGTGGTCTACATCTCGCACCGGCTCGAGGAGATGCAGCACATCATCGACAGGGTGACGGTGCTGCGCGACGGTAAATTCGTCTGCACCGACGATTTTGCCGCCACCACCCTCGACGCCATCGTGGCGAAGATGGTGGGCCGCACCCTCGATGAAAAATTTCCCGACCGCGTCTCGACGCCGACGGCTGAAGTGCTGCTGCGCGTGACCGATTTGCACCGCAAGGATGTCTTCGGCCCGCTGAGTTTTGATTTGCGGCGCGGCGAGATCCTCGGCTTTTCCGGCCTGATGGGGGCGGGGCGCACGGAAGTGGCGCGCGCCATCTTCGGCGCCGATCCGCTCACCAGCGGCGCCATCCACCTGGGCGACGTGGCGGTCACTATCGACAGTCCCATCGACGCCATCGGCCACGGCATCGCCTACCTGTCGGAAGACCGCAAGAGCCACGGCCTGGCGATCCGCATGTCGGTGGCGGCCAATCTCACCTTGACGAATGTGTCGGGGCTGGCGAACCGTTTCGGCTTCATCGACTTTGCGAAAGAAGAGGCGGTGGCCAAGCAGTACATCGCGGCGCTGGGCATCAAGACGCCGACGTCGAAACAGATCGCGCGCAATCTCTCGGGCGGCAACCAGCAAAAGATCGTCATCAGCAAATGGCTGTACCGCGAATCGAAAATCATCTTCTTCGACGAACCCACGCGCGGCATCGACGTGGGCGCCAAGTTCGCCATCTACCAGCTGCTCGACAAGCTCGCGTCGGAGGGCATCGGCGTGGTGCTGATCACGTCCGAGCTGCCCGAGATCATGGGCATGACGGACCGGGTGGCCGTGTTCCATGAAGGGCGCATCAGCGGCATCGTCAATACGCGCGAGTCGTCGCAGGAAGAGATCATGCAGCTCGCATCGGGCCGCCAGGCAGCAATGCATTAACATCAGAAAGCCACAAGAAAATGAACAAAGAACTGATCCAAAAATTCGCCGCGCTGGGCAGCCTGTCGCTGTTGCTGCTCGTGTTTTCGCTGACCAGCAACGCCTTTTTCTCCGTCAGCAATGGCATGAGCGTGGCCTTGCAAGTGACGTCGATCGCCTACCTGGGCATTGCCGCCACCTGCGTCATCATCACGGGCGGCATCGACTTGAGTTCCGGCTCCGTGCTGGCGCTGGCCGGCGTGGCTGCCGCGCTGCTGGTCAAGAGCGGCGTGCCCGTACCGGTCGCCATGCTGGGCGGTGTCGTGGTGGGCGCCATGTGCGGCGCCGTCAACGGCTTTTGCATCACGCAACTGAAGCTGCCTCCTTTCATCGCCACCCTGGGCATGATGCTGATCGCGCGCGGCCTGGCGCTGCAGGTGACGGGTGCGCGCGCCATTTCCGGCCTTGGCGACTCGTTCGGCGAACTCGGTAACGGCGTGCTGTGGCGCATCGAGCGCGACACGGGCGGCACCTTTCCCGAAGTCGTCTTTCCCGGCATTCCGTATCCGGTGGTGCTGATGGTGGTGATCGCCGTGGCCGTCTCCATCATGCTCAGCCGCACCACCTTTGGCCGGCATATCTATGCCGTCGGCTCGAATGCGGAAGCGGCGCGCCTGTCGGGCGTGAAGGTGGGCCGCGTGACCCTGCTCGTGTACACCCTGTCCGGCGCCTTGTCGGGCCTGACAGGTTGCGTGCTGATGTCGCGCCTGGTGACGGCGCAGCCGAACGAGGGCGTGATGTACGAACTCGATGCGATCGCCAGCGCCGTGATCGGCGGCGCCTCGCTGATCGGCGGCATCGGCACCATTTCCGGCACCGTCATCGGTTCCTTCGTCATCGGCATCCTGCGCAACGGCTTGAACATGAACGGGGTATCGAGCTTTATCCAGCAAATCATTATCGGACTGGTCATCTTGCTGACCGTCTGGATCGATCAGAAGCGCAACCGCGCCTGAAGCAGCAAGCAGCACGCATGAAGTCAATCTACTAAATCTATAATTACATGAGGACGACAATGAAAACCATCAAAGCCATGTCGCTGGGTCTGTTGACCGCAGCATTTGCCCTGAGCTCCAGCGCCGCCTTCGCCGCCCCGGGCGAGATCGCCGTGATCGTCAAGACGACCAATTCCAACTACTGGCAAAACGTCAAAAAGGGCGCCACGGCCAGCGCGGCAGACGCCAAGGGCTACAGCCTGACCTTCCAGGGACCGGCCTCGGAATCGGCGATCGCCGACCAGGTCAGCATGGTGGAAAACGCCGTCACGCGCAAGGTGGCCGGCATCGTACTGGCCGCGTCGGACCCGGACGCGCTGGTGCCGGCCCTGAAGAAGGCGTGGGAAGCGAAGATTCCCGTCGTGCTGATCGATTCGCTGGTGGCCGACAGCGGCAAGCGCTATTACCAGTCCTTCCTGTCGACCGACAATGAAGCGGCCGGCGAGCAAAGCGCCAAGGCCCTCATTTCGCAGGTCGGCAAGACGGGCAAGATCGCCGTGATGTCGTACGTGGCGGGCGCCGGTTCCGAGACGGGCAGGGTGGGCGGCTTCAAGCGCTATATCGAAAAGAACTCGCAGCTGCAGATCGTCGGCACGTATTACTCGCAGTCGCAGATGGCCACGGCGCTGAACCAGACGACCGACGTGCTGGCCTCGAACCCTGACTTGAAGGGCATCTTCGGCGCCAATGAGCCAACGGCCGTGGGCATGGGGCGCGCCATCGCGCAGGCGGGCAAGGCCGGCAAGGTGATCGCCGTGGGCTTCGATGGCAATGAAGACCTGAAAAACTTCGTCAAGGACGGCACCCTGTATGCGACCGCCGTGCAGGGTTCCTACTCGATGGGCGCGCTGGGCGTGAAAACCCTCGTCAGCCTGATCGAAGGCAAGAAGGTCGCACCGTTCGTCAACACGGGCGTGGTGATCGTCACCAAGGCCAATGTGGAACTGCCGGAAGCGAAGAACGTTTTGTATTGAGTTCCATATTGCGTATCAGCTGATCGTCAGGCGCTGCTTCAATTCATTGAGCAGCGTGCCGGTCTTGGTGGTCAGCTGGCGCGCCAGCGGCCACGCGAGGGACAGCGGCAAGCCTGGCGTGGCGCAGGCCGGCAGTACTTCGACGATGGCGCCGCTGGCCAGGTGCTCGTGCACGAGCCAGGTCGCCTGCTGCGCGATGCCCAGGCCGGCCAGCACGGCGGCCGTTTGCGCCTCGGCGTCCCCCACCGTCAGGCGCGGACTGACTGTCCGCCGTTCCACCCCGTCCTCGCCGGCAAACAACCACGGCGCCGCCGTGCCGTCGCCGCGGCCGTAGGCGATGCAATCGTGGCCATCGAGATCCGCGATGGCGAGCGGCGTGCCGCGCCGCGCCAGATAGGCGGGCGCCGCGCAAAAGATCAGGCGCTCTTCGCCCAAGGGCATCTGCCCCAGCGTTGGCGGCCAGCTGCCCGGTGCGCCGATGCGCACGGCGATATCGATGCGCTCTTCGAACAGGTCGGCAAAGCGGTCGCTGAAGCTGATGGACGGCTGCAGCTGCGGAAATTTTTCGCACAGATCAATCAGCGCCGGCATCACGCGCATGCGGCCATACGACGCGGGCACGCCGATGCGCACCTTGCCTGCCAGTTCCCCATCCTGCTCGGCCAGCACGTTTTCCGCCTCGACCAGTTCCTGCAGCACGCGCTTGCAGGTGGCGTAATAGGCATGCCCCGCGCTGCTCAACTGCAAACGCCGCGTGCTGCGCTCGAACAATATCACGCCCAGGCGGGCTTCCAGGCGCGCCACGCTCTTGCTCACGGCCGAGCTGCTCAGGTGCAGTCTCTCGGCCGCCCTGGTGAAACTGCCGGCGTCGGCGGTGGCAAGAAAAGTCGCGATGCCTTTCAAGTGTTCGGACATGATTGCAGAATATTTTTCATGAATAAGGTGAAATACTATCGCGGATAAGAATTTCTGTCCGCTATATCATGGCTTTTTACACAGGCACTGGAGCATCCATGAACAAGCACGCATTGATTATCGGCGCCAGCGGCGTTATCGGCAGCAACCTGGCCACGCACTTGCTGGCGCAGGGCTGGCAGGTGACGGGCGTCTCGCGCGGCCGCACCCCCGTGCCTGCCGGTTGCGCGGCCCTGTCGCTCGACGCCACGGATGGCGCGGCGGTCAGCGCGGCCCTGGCTGGCCTGGACGCCAGCCACGTCTTTTTCACGGCCTGGGCACGCCAGGCCAACGAGCGGGAAAACATCCGCGTCAATGGCGCCATGGTCGCCAATGTGCTGGCCGCGCTGGGCTCCACCAGCCACTTGCGCCATGCGGCGCTGGTCACTGGCCTCAAACACTACCTGGGACCGTTCGACGCCTATGGCAAGGGCAGCGTGCCCGTCACGCCGTTCCGCGAAGAGCAGGGCCGGCAAGCGGTCGAGAATTTTTACTATGAGCAGGAAGACCGGCTGTTCGACGCGGCCGCGCGGTATGGTTTTACGTGGAGCGTGCACCGCCCGCACACCATCATCGGCTACGCGCTGGGCAATGCCATGAACATGGGCCTGACCCTGGCCGTGTATGCGAATCTGTGCAAGGTCGGCGGCCAGCCCTTCGTCTTTCCCGGTTCGCCCGCGCAATGGCACGGCTTGTCCGACATGACTGACGCGGGGCAGATCGCACGCCACCTGGCGTGGGCGGCCGACAGCCTCGCCGCGCGCAACGAAGACTTCAATATCGTCAATGGCGACGTGTTCCGTTGGAAGTGGCTGTGGCCGCGCCTGGCCGCTTATTTCGGCGTCGAGGCGGCCGATCTGCCCGAGGCGATGGCGCCGCTGGCCGACCGCATGCAGGACGCCCCCGCGCAGTGGCGCGCCATCGCCGAGCAGCATGGCCTGGTGGAGGCGGATGTGAGCCGCCTTGCTTCCTGGTGGCATACGGATGCCGACCTGGGGCGGCCGATGGAAGTGATGACGGACATGGGCAAAAGCCGCAAGGCGGGCTTCCTCGATTATCAGGATACGCAGGATGCCTTCTTCAATCTGTTCGACAAGCTGAAGGCGGAGCGCGTCATTCTCCGCTGACCTGGTTGCGGCCAACTATGTTGTCGGCTTACGCCGTTCCGGCTAAGCCGACCTACCGGGCCATCGTGGTAGTGCGTAGGTCGGCTTAGCGCGCAAGCGCGTAAGCCGACATCTTCACATGCTATTCGGGCTTGCGCCGCTCCTGCGCCCGCTGCCACTCCAGCCCCGGACGGTCGACGCGAAATTGCAGCAGCCGTCCCTGCACCACTTCCGTCACGTAGGCCGTACGCCCATCGGGGCCGCCGAAGGTGATGTTGCTGGGCTTGGCGCCGGGTACGCTGATTTCGCGCAGGATGCGTCCCTGAGGCGACAATTTCACCACCGTGCCCTTGCCGTAGCGCGTCACGTACAGGTTGCCGTCCACGTCCACGCGCATGCCGTCCATGCCGAAATCGTCGAACTTGATCAGCAATCGCTTGCCACTCAGGCTGCCGTCCGCGGCGATGTCGTACATCCAGATATTGCGCTGCACGCTTTCATTTACATACAAGATCTTGCCGTCGGGGCTCACTTCGATGCCGTTGGCCGTGCCCATGGTGTCGAGCGCCAGGGTCACCGTGCCGTCCTGCGCGATGCGCCACACGCGGCCCGTGTTTTCCTTCCAGTTCGGGTCGCTCGCATACAGCACGTCGTCGGCCGTGATGGCGATGTCGTTCGGCTGCGCCATGCGCGGCTCGCGCGCGTGGATGGTGAGCGCGCGCGTGGCCGGGTCGACCAGGTAGATCGTGTGTTCCATGTAGTCGGCCAAATACATCTGCCCACGGCTGCCGAAGCGGATGCCGTTGGCGATGCTGGTGCCGGGCAGGGTCAGGTACACCTCGCCAGTGCCGCCGGGACTGACCTTGCCGATGGTTTGCTGGCGCGCAAAGTTGACGGCATAGATATTGCCATCCGCATCCACGGCCGGGCCTTCGATGCCCTTGGTAAAGGAATGCGCGGGCGTGAGCGTGGTGGCGAGGAACAGCGCCTCGTGCGCGGGCTGGCTGGCGCAGGCGGACAGGCTGGCCAGCGCGGCGGCCAGCACGGCCGTGCGCAGCGACGGCAGGGCGTATCGGGTATGGTGCATCGGTGTTCTCTGTATGGCAAAGGTGGCGTATGTTACCCGACGCGCGCCAGCCGGGGCGCCTGGCTAGGCTGCCACCACGACGAGGTCGGGGAAGTCGTCTTGCCAGCCGTCCCATTCGTCTTGCAGATGGGCGTGCATGCCGGCGCGCTCTTGCGCCTGATCGAAGGTGTCTGCGCTGGCCAGCAGGAAGCGGGCGATGGCGCGCAGGGTGGCCGGATCGGCCTGGATGGTCACGTCGGAACAGCGTTGCGGGCGTTCGGACGGCGCGTTTTGCAGATAGCAGTGCAGCGATAAATGGGTGGTCATGGGTGTCAGTTGTCGATGGGCACCGCACATGATGCCACGCGCGCGCGGTATCTGTAAGGTGAACGAGCGGCAATTGACGCCGGACGGGCGGAATGGAAAAAGATGCGCGACAGGACAGCGCAATGGCCGGGTTGAGGCGTATGATGGAAATACAGATGTGGTTGCCGCAAGGCAGTGTGACCGATGCCGGCTACACGTCTTGCTGGTTTTTTTCGTGGTTTTGGCAGTAATGACAACGAGGAGACATCATGGACAAACCCGAATTCATCCTGGCCGCCAAGGCCATGGAAACGCTGGAGATGTATCAAACGTTTTATGGCCACTCCAGCGAATACCAGGCGCACCAGCAGGAAGTACTGAAACTGCTGCGCCACAAGGGCGCCTCCCTGCTCGTGTCCGAGCATGGCCCGGCGAAATTCCTGCTGGCCTTTGCCGATGCGCTGGAAGCGGCCAGCTTGCCGGGCGAGTATGTGCCGCTCAGCCGCAGGTAGGACGAGCCCGTCCCGGCAGGGGATGCAGATATCTGCCGGGATAGTCCTTAGCCGCCGTTTCCCTCGCCGCTTAGCGATACCCTGGGCAGGCGCACGGTAAATATCGTGCCGCTTTCCAGGCTGGACTCGGCGCCGATGGTGCCGCCGTGCGCGCTGGCGATTTCACGCGCGATAAACAGGCCCAGGCCGATACTGGTGGCATTGGGTGCCTTGTGATCGTCGGAAATGGCCAGCTGGACCAGCGGATCGAAGATGCTCTTCAGCGACGCTTCCGGGATCTGGCGGCCGAAATTCTTCACTTGCACCACGGCCGTATCGGCATCGCCGCAAGCCGTGATGGTCACCGGCTGGTCGTTGGTGCGGTATTGCGCGGCATTGTTGAGCAAATTTGAAAACAGCTGGGCCAATCGGGCCGCATCGAAGTCACCGATCATCTCGCCCGTAGTACTCAGTTCGAACTTGCATTGCGGGTGAGCGGCCGAGGCATCCTCGACGGATGTCTTGCAGATTTCCCCCAGGTCGCCCAAGGCGGGTGAAATAGGCATGTGTCCTCCCAGCTGCGTCCTGGCGAACTCCAGCAGATCGTTGACCATGGTTGTCATGGTGGCCGCGCTGCGGGCAACCCGCGCACCGATCTGCACCGTGGAAGCGGAGGTCGCGCTCGGCCTGCTCAGCAGCGCACCGGCCATCGTCATCGTGCTCAGCGGACTGCGCAGATCGTGGCTGAGGATGGCGAGAAAGGTATTGCGGGTGCGGTCGCTCTGCTGCGAGTAGCGTATGGCCGATTCCTGCAGCGCCTGGTCTATCGCTTCATTGAAGCGCAAGATGTCGTCCGTTGCCGTTTTCGACGTCACCGACACCTGTGCCATCCACAGCCGCAGTACGCTGGCCCGCATCGCGCGAAATTCCGCCGTCAGCTGCGGCAGCGTGAAGCCGATCTGCTGGCGCAGCGAGCCGTGCGTGGCGGCGGCCGTTTCCTTGCCCGTTATTTCCGATACGCCCGTGGTCGATTTCTTTTTTCGCTGCGCCGCGTTCTCGATGACATCCATGTCGCGCACGATGGTTTGCAGCATCTGCTTGGCATGATCGCGCAATTCCGCTTTCGAGATGGCGGCCCCCGGAATGGGCAGCGACCTGGCGAAGAGTTCCCACTCTTCCAGGATCGGCTCCAGATGGCCGGTAATAAAGCGTGATAGTTTCACGGTGGACCAATGCGTTGATGGAAGAGGAGCCAGTGTACGCTGTTGAGCTGAGGGATGGGGGATTGGGTTCTGCTCTGGGTGTCATATGCAGGTAGAGTCGCTCAGGCGGAAGAATTCGGCTGGATGTGCGCCGGTACAAGGAGGAGGGCCCTGGTTGTAGCTGTGCCAGGCAGCGCCCAGGCTAGCAGATTGCTCCATACATCCCTTTTCCCGTACGCAGGTCGAGTCCGAAATAGCATTGGTATGCCGCCCCTTTTGTATGAACGCAGGTAATATCTCCCCTGCGCCGCTCACGGTAGTCAGCCGAGGAACTGCACGCCTGTTCCTGTTTTATATCGGGGCCGAGCTGAGCAAACAGTTCCCTTGCCAATTCCCCTTTGACCATGATTGCCACTTTCCGGTCGTTTCGCGTGGGTGGCAGCATTTCGGACAGCGTTCCGCCGTAGATCTGATAGTCACCACGCAAGGGCCTTGGTTCGCCAGTCCACGCCCGCTGTTTGTCGGCCGCGTGTGCCGTTGAGAATAGAGCGAGCGCCATGGCGCAGCATGCAAGCTGAGTAGTCATCCATGCTCCCTGATTTCAATATGAAGATGGTCGTCGTGTCCTTTCAGAGACCGCACGCGCCCGCCACCGATCGTCTTTTGTATCTCTTCATCGTTAAAGAAGACCTTGGTGACCATTGGATGCCGCAGAAACAGCTGTATCAATTTGATAGTAGCGCTCCGGTCATACACGCTATCAAAGCGCGACACGCGTGCGGACTGGCCTTGCAGTTTGTCCTTCCGCAAGGGGCGTAAATCCATTTCAATGCCTTTTCTGTGGCTGACATGCTTGTCGTACGCTAATCCTTCGGCGATGCTGATATTCCCGATACCAAATTTCCTATCATCAATTGCCTGCCATTCACGTTCGGTGTAAAAGATCAGGGATAGCAAGCTGGGGTGCGCATATTGGGCCATATGGCCGGAATTTGGCATCCGGTGCAGATTGCCATAGACGTAGTACCCGGCATCTTCCGGAGCTTGCGGCAATATAAAAAACCCGCGCTTATCCCTGGGCTGAACTGCAAGCATGGTCAACTCCGCTACGCGCAACGGTGGGGGAGTTGGCATTGTTTCGTATTTCTTTCCATCGGGAATTGCGGTGTCGCAAACTGTGGCGAACACGAACCGGATTCATCAACGCCATGGTGGTAACTTTTTTATATCGTTTTTGTGACGATGTGTGAGTATGTTGCCGCCTATTTGGTGCACACTTTGCCGGATATAAATCCGGGAGTGCCGCCATGGCCAGGTCACGCAGCTTGCCGCCACGATTGCTGGGAGCTGGCTTTCGTGGCTTTTCCTTGCTGCCGCTGACCATCTCATTTGTCGTGCTGGTGTGCCTGTCGCTGCTGGCGATCCAGCTATGGATGACCTTGCGTGCACGCGAAGTGCAACTCGATGAAGCGGGGCGCGAAAGCGCTAACCTGGCGCAAGCTGTTGCCCAGCATGCCTATGACACCATCAAGGAAGCCGATACGGTGCTGGTCGGATTGGTGGAGCGGGTGGAAACAGACGGTGTTTCCGATCCTGAACTGGCCCGTATGCACAAGTTGCTGGTGAACCGTGTCGCCGAGCTGCGCCAGCTGCACGGCATCTTCATTTATGCCAGCGATGGCAGCTGGCTCGTGAATTCTCAGAAAACGCTGTTGAGCAATCTGAATATTGCCGACCGGGATTACTTCAACTACCATCGAACGCATGCTGATCGAGGCCCGTATGTCGGCCCTCCCGTGCGCAGCAAATCGACGGGCGGCTGGATAGTCACCGTGTCGCGGCGGATCAATATGCCTGACGGCAGCTTCGGCGGCGTGGCGCTGGCGACCATCGATATGAATTATTTCAGGCTCTTTTATGAACGCTTTTCGATAGGTGAAAAAGGCGCCATTTTCATTGCGAATGGACAGGGCATTCTTTTATTGAGACGGCCGTTCGACGAAAGTTTGCTGGGACGCGATCTGTCGCAATTTCCCGTATTTCATGATTATTTGCCCAAAGGTCCTGTCGGGACGGCCGTGATCCGGTCGCGAGTCGATGGTGTGACGCGTATCAATAGCTATCGAAGAGTCGAGGAATACCCGCTGGTGGTCTCCGCCGCGCTGTCGCAGGATGAAGTGCTCGCTGCGTGGCGGCTCGATACGGTGATGCAAAACGCGGTGGGTGGCGTGCTGGTGCTGCTGATTGCCTTCATCGGATACCGCGTGGTGCGGCAGATCGATTTGCGGGTCAAGAGCGAGGCGGGACTGGTCGAGGCGCGCAATGAACTGGAAATGATCAATGAAACCCTGGCCCGCCTTGCCAGCCAGGATGGATTGACGGGGCTGGCGAACCGGCGCCACTTCGACCAGTCGCTGCTTGCCGAGTTCAGCCGTGCGCAGCGTGAAGACAGCTCACTTGGGCTGGTGTTGATCGATGTCGATTTCTTCAAGCAATACAACGATATCTATGGCCATGTGGCTGGCGACGAGTGCCTGAGAAAAATCGGCAAAGTGGTCGGCTACAGCATGCGCAGGCCGGGCGACCTTGCGGCGCGCTACGGCGGCGAGGAAATGGTCATTTTATTGCCAGGAACGGAGTTGCCGGGCGCATTGGCGGTGGCGGAAGGCGTCCGCCAGGCCGTGCAATCGCTGGGAATCGAGCATAGCGGCAATGCCCTCGGCGTGGTGACGGCCAGCGTCGGCGTGGCGGCATTTATGCCGAAGCACCTTGAAAACCAGGCGGTCGAACTGGTTGAACTGGCTGACACTGCACTGTACAAGGCCAAGGCATTGGGGAGAAATCAGGTCTGTTATGAATCGTCTAGTGAAATTGCCGCCGAGCAGGCCGCGACTGCCTTTGCGTTTCGATAGCCATTTTTGAAGATGGATGGGCGGGTGCGGCTTTGCGCTGCGTCCTGTGCGGCGCGTGCGCCAGCCTTGTCCATGTACAATCGGCAACATCCGGATCGACGTATCCGCCCCTTCACTGCGGAGTACGCACTAGCGTGACACCAACATTGCAAACCTGGCTGCGGGCCTGGCGGGAAGCCTTCACGTGCGTCGGCCTGGGCCTGCGCGATGCGCGTCATGCGGGCCTGTGGTGGCGTTCCGCGCTGTGGTGCATGGCGGTCGTGGCGCTGTGGCTGGGACTGTATAGCTACTTTGGCCGTTTTTTTGTCGAGCTGAGCGCCATGCTGGCGCTGGTGTCCGTCACCGGCTTGCTGGGCCTGGGTGTGATGGATGGCGTCGGGGCGCTGGCCAACGGGCCTGCCACGGTGTCGCAGATGGGCAATATCGCTGGCGGCCTGGGCAGCGCTGTCAAGGCCATGCTGTCGATCGGCCAGATCGCCCTGGCATTGCTGGCGCTGGCTGCTTTTTTCTATGTCATGGTCTTTATCGTCGGCGCCATCGGCACGGCGCGCCTGCCGCTGCGCTGGCTGTTGCTGGAGCGCGCCAAGGTGGTGGTGGCGCGGCGCTATGTCGCGTGGGCGCCGCCGGCCGGCCTGGATGCATCCGCCGCGCGCCCCGCCTGGCGGCGTGGCCTGCTGCTGCTGCTTTCCCTCCTGATTCCCGTGTGGGCCATGTGCGTGCTGATTTCGTACTTGCTGGCCTGGAACGTCCAGATGGTCTACGGCGCGGCGGCCGAAGAGGTGCTCGGCGCGGAACAGCAAGCGGCCTTGCGCCGCGGACAGCGTCCGGCGATTTTCGCCCTGGGACTGCTGTTGTGCTTGCTGATGCTCGTCCCGGTTCTTAATTTACTGCTGCCAGCCTTGCTGTGCACCAGCGTTTGCCATTTGCAGCGCCGCGGCTGGCGCGCAACGGGAACGTCAATCAACGTGGAGTGAAGATGACTGAAAATGCACGACGCGGCACCCTCGAGCGCGCGATTGAAATCGCCGCCGCCACGCATGCCGGCCAGACGGACAAGGGCGGCGCGCCGTACATCCTCCACCCCTTGCGCGTCATGCTGCGCGTCGCCCCCGGCGCCCAGCAGATAGTCGCCGTGCTGCATGACGTGGTGGAGGACAGCGACGGCAAAGTCACCTTCGACGACCTGGCGCGCGAAGGATTTTCCCAGGAAGTCATCGACGGCATGCGCGCCGTGACCAAGGTCGAAGGCGAGTCGTATGAGGCGTTCATCGCCCGCGCGGCGTTGAATCCGGTAGGCAAGGCCGTCAAGCTGGCTGATCTGGCTGAGAATAGCGATTTGTCGAGGATAGATAGGCCGACGGAGAAGGATTTGGAGAGGGGGGAGAAGTATCGGAGGGCTATTCAGCAACTCATGTCGCAGGAATGATTCTTGAGTGCCGAGATCGTGTCCGAGCGTGAGACCAGAGGCCGGCACCTGTGAAGACGTTGTCAAAAGGCTGAGGTCTTGCGGAAATGGCGGAACTGATCCTGGTCGCCGACACTTCTCTTTTCCTGTGCGCAGGTTTGTTGATGCTCATACCGGTACGTAGTGAACGTGAGCTGAGGCGTCACTCCATTGGAAGCTGGCATACCATCACCACCATGCCAATGGCAACTTTGTCTGTTTGGAAGGGGATTTCGCCCCGCTCTTTAAAACCCTGTTTTGCGTAGAAGCGGCGAGCATTTAAGTTTGTTTTGAGCACATCTAACCATATCAGGCTCTCTTTGCGCTCCACCGCCAGATCATGAATGTAGCTCAAGAGCTGCTTCCCATAACCGCGTCCTGCCTCGGATTTGAGGAAGTATATCTTCTGCAGCTCCAGGCCCACTTCGCCGCTGATAGGCGCCGGTTTCGACAAGTTGACCTTGGCGAAGCCGACGACTTTTCCGCTTTCATCGGAAGCGACAAGCCAGACTTGTGTCAATGAAGCCAGCGAATCTTCAAGCGTGCTGGGAGAAAAATCTTGGTCCAGAAAATCCAATATTCCGGTAGCGGACCAAATATCCGAAAAATGCTCACGGTAGGTCTGGCAGCCGATTTCCTGTAGAACGCGCAGGTCTGCGATTTCAGCTTCACGGATATTAATCATATTCTTTCGGTTTGGTCAGAAATGGAGATGCAATGATATTGTAAATTGCATCATTTCGTTGGGACTCTGTGGGCGGAGTCGTACGGTGAACAGCGGAACGAGAAGTCCGATCCGCCATTGGTACACGACCTGAGCGACTGATGTTGTCGTTAGGAAAAACCGCCTGCGACGCAAAACCTAGTCAGAAGAATCGAAGAGGGTTGCGCTTGCAAGCGCAACCCGGTTTTGCGGCGTCGAGCTGCGCTCGCCGAAGGCCCCGCAAAACCCCCGCGCCCGTACCGGACGCGGATGCGACGCTCGCGTTCTGCATGCATGGAATAAATAAAAAGGGCCTCCCCACCAAAACGGGGAAGCCCTTTTTATTTATTCAGTGGTGGAGACGGCGGGAATCGAACCCGCGTCCGCAAGCACTCTACAGACAGTTCTACATACTTAGCACTATCATTTAATTTAACTCAGCCAGCACGGATGTGCACGTTATGGGCAAGCGAGTTACCTATTATTTAGTCGGACGCTAAGTAACCCAGCATACGACGAGTCCCTGTAAATGACTCTAGAGCTTTTGACGGCCCACCCCAGGGACGAGGTGTTCTAGAGCTAACAGCGATTAAGCTGCCAGTGCGTACGAGTTATCGTTTGCAGTTAAGTTTTTTCAGGTTGTATTTACGAGGTAGCCCGCCCTCGGTATGCCCTGCGCTGCTTTGCAACCCACGTCGAAACCAGGTCGTCCCCACAGAACCTTCATTGTAGCGCAATCTGCCCACTCTTGCATGATGCATTCGCGGTAAGGAGCGAGGCAGCTTTGAATCGCTTGAGCCAGACGAATTGGAGGGGCTTGTGCTGGCAGGCACAAGCCGGTTGTGCGGCGCCGGGCTGTGCCCGCCGAAGTCCCGCACAACCCCCGCGTCCGCAAGCACTCTACAGACAGTTCCACATACTTGGCACGATCATTTAATTTGACTCAGCCAGTACGGATGTGCAGGTTATGGGCAAGCGAGTTACCTATTATTTAGTCGGACACCAAATAACCCAGCATCAGACGAGCCCTGTGGTGACTCTGGAGCTTTTGACGGCCCACCCCAGGGACGAGGTGTTCTAGAGCTAACAGCGATCAAGCTGCCAGTGCGTACTAGTTATCGTTTGCAGTTAAGTTTTTTCTGGGTGTATTTGCGAGGTAGCCCGTCCTCGGTATTCCCTGCGTTGCTTTGCAACCCACGTCGAAACCAGGTCGTCCCCACAGAAGCTTCTGTGTAGCGCAATCTGCCCACTCTTGCATGGTGCATTCGCGCCATAGACGTAAGGGGTCTGACCCGCCGGGTCAGACCCCAGCTTTCCACTGCGGAAAGTGCTGCTCCTCAGGCCGCCAACTGCCGCTCCTGCGCCGCCTTCACCACGCCAGTCACCAGCTCCAGCAAGGCCAGTGGCGTATCGAGCAAATGGTCGGCGTTCCAGTGCTGCGGCTCGACGGCGCCGCAGTAGCCCCAGGCGCATGCGACCGTGCGCATGCCGGCGGCGCGGCCGGCCTGGATGTCGCGCAGGTCGTCGCCCACGTACCAGCAGTTTTCCGGCGCCAGGTTCAGGCGGCGGGCCGCTTCCAGCAGGGGGGCGGGGTGCGGTTTCGGGTGGGGCATGGTGTCGCCCGATATCACGCAGCCGGCGGCGCCCAGGCCGATCTGGCCGACCAGCGGGTCGGTGAAGCGGGCGGCCTTGTTGGTGACCACGCCCCAGGCCAGGCCCAGAGCTTGCAGGCCTTCCAGCATGGCGGGGATGCCGTCAAATAAACGGCTTTCCACGGCCAGGGCCGCTTCGTAATTGTTCAGGAAGCCGTCTTTCAGGGCTTCGTAGCCGCTTTCGCCAGGAGCTATTCCATACGACGCGCCTATCATGCCGCGCGCGCCGGCCGAGGCCGTGGGACGCAGGATGTCATACGGGGTCGGCGCCAGGCCGGCGCGCGCGCGCAGCAGGTTGATGGCCGCTGCCAGGTCGGGCGCGGTGTCGGCCAGGGTGCCGTCGAGGTCGAACAGAATGGCGCGCGGGGCTGGCAGATGGTCAGTGATCATGGCGGGCAAAGTGTGTCAAGTGGGAATGAAAAATGGCGGCCGCAGCCGCCTTGTATTGTGCGTGATGGTTACAGCGGCCGGGTGCAGGCCACCAGGTAATTGACGCTCGTATCGCTATTAAGTGAGTAAATCTTGGTCAGCGGATTGTAGCCCATGCCGCGCATGCTGTTAACGTCCAGGCCGGCGCTGCGCAGGTATTGCGACAGCTCGGCCGGGGTGATGAATTTGTCATAGTCGTGCGTGCCTTTCGGCAACAAACGCAGCAGGTATTCGGCGCCCAGGATGGCGAACAGATACGCTTTCGGGTTGCGGTTCAGGGTCGACAGGAAGACGTGGCCGCCCGGTTTGACCAGCGCGGCGCAAGCCTTGACGATGGCGGCGGGGTCCGGCACGTGCTCGAGCATTTCCATGCACGTCACGACGTCGTACTGGCCCGGCTCTTCCTCGGCCATGGCTTCTGCGGCGATCAGCTTGTAGCGTACCTTGGCGCCTGATTCCAGGCTGTGCAGGTCGGCAACTTTCAAGGCCTTGTCGGACAGGTCGATGCCCGTCACGTCGGCACCCTTGCGGGCCATCGATTCGGCCAGGATGCCGCCGCCGCAGCCGATGTCGATCACGCGCTTGCCGGCCAGCGGCACTTTCGCGTTGATCCATTCCAGGCGCAGGGGGTTAATTTCGTGCAGGGGACGAAACTCGGAAGTGGGGTCCCACCAGCGGTGGGCCAGCTCACTGAATTTTTGGATTTCGAGAGGGTCGGCGTTCATAGGTCGAATAATAGCGGCAATTTTACAATTGGGCAGCCACGGACGAAAAAAAACCCCGCCGTAGCGGGGTTTTTCATGCTGTTCTTGACTTGCGCGATGACTTGCGGCAAGTCCAGGGGTTCAGCAATTACTTGTTGCGGGTACCAACAACTTCGATTTCCACGCGACGGTTTTTCGCACGGCCTTCGGCAGTTTTGTTATCAGCAACAGGTTGTTTTTCGCCTTTGCCTTCGGTGTACACGCGGTTGCTTTCAACGCCTTTGTTGACCAGGTAGGCTTTGACAGCATCAGCACGACGTACCGACAGTTTTTGGTTGTAAGCATCGGTGCCGACGGAGTCGGTGTGACCCACAGCGATGATGACTTCCAGGTTGATGCCACCCAGTTGTGCGGCCAGCTCGTCCAGCTTGGACTTGCCTTCTGGCTTCAGCGTAGCTTTGTCGAAATCGAAGAATGCATCAGCAGCGAAGCTGACTTTTTCCGAGGTAGGAGCAACTACGACTGGCACTGGCACGACTGGTGCTGGTGCTGGAGCTGGTACGACTGGTGCTGGAGGAGCCACGCATTTGCCGTCTTGCAGGGTTTCTGGCTCTACGCACAGTGGTACGTCGCAACCTGGCACCGCGTCAGCAGGTGTCCAGTAGCCGGTACGCCAGCACAGGCCGAATGGGTCACGCACGATTACGCCGCGAGCATCTTGCACATAAGCGCTTTTTGGGCTTGGTGCTTTGATGTCAGTGGTAACTGGCGCGAATGGTGGGGAGGTTGGGGTTTGGGCCGAAGCCGAGCCAGCAATCACTGCGGATGCAGCGAAAAACAGCGTTACAAATTTATTCATTCTTTTTTCCTTTCGGGGGGTGATATCCGCAGAACAACACTGCGCTACTGGTGCTACGTGCCAAGATTTTATCATGTAGACCATATGCGCTCGTTTCAGATTGCGAAACTAGCAATTAACTTCCCAGTCATTTTGCCACACGCATCAGGGGCACACGACCGTGGTTAAATCAAAGCTTGCCCGATTTTAGACCGTGCGTTGTTTTTGCGCAACGAAAATGCCCATTTGTAACGCATCTGTAACAATTGATCGCTTTTTTTTGCCTCTTTTAAGGGCAGGTGTCTTGAACTGACATTGCCATTGTGCATTATCGACAGGGCAACATGCACGGCTCCGATGCAAACTGCCAATCTTGCCGGTATGGCCAATTTGTACAGGTAGCTGGGCGCGCATGCTAAAATCGTGCGCTTGACTGTTAAGAGTGTCGAGCAAATGCCCACGGCGGCACTGCACGGCCAGCACGTACCCTTGCGGTACCCGTACTGGCTGCGCCGCCAGCCCGCCGATTTGTTCAGGCACTCTGCGACATGGAAACCGGGCCACGCCAGCAGCGCGCGGCACGGCGTCCACGACGACAGCCACCCAGGATATGCAGTATTGCGTCATACATTGCGTAACAGATAAGTTAACCACAGCCTGAGATCAGTCGAACCGCCAATGGATCAATTCGCAAAAGAAACAATTCCTATTTCCCTCGAAGAAGAGATGCGCAAGAGCTACCTCGATTACGCCATGAGCGTGATCGTCGGTCGCGCCTTGCCCGATGCGCGCGATGGCTTGAAGCCAGTGCACCGCCGCGTCTTGTTCGCGATGCATGAAATGAATAACGTGTGGAACCGCCCTTACGTCAAGTGCGCCCGCGTGGTCGGCGAAACCATGGGTAAATACCATCCCCACGGCGATGCCTCGATCTACGACACACTGGTGCGCATGGCGCAAGATTTTTCGCTGCGCTACATGCTCGTCGATGGCCAGGGCAACTTCGGTTCCGTCGACGGCGACGGCGCCGCGGCAATGCGTTACACCGAGTGCCGCCTGGACAAGATCGCCAGCGAGCTGCTGGCCGATATCGACAAGGACACCGTCGACTTCCAGCCCAACTACGATGGCAAGGAAAAGGAACCGACGGTCTTGCCGACGCGTATCCCGAATTTGCTGATCAATGGCTCGTCCGGTATCGCGGTCGGCATGGCGACGAACATTCCGCCACACAACATCACCGAAGTCATCGACGGTGCGCTGCACGTGCTGCGCAATCCCGAGTGCACGATCGATGAATTGATCGAGCTGATCCCGGCGCCGGACTTCCCGACGGCTGGCATCATCTATGGCGTGTCCGGCGTGCGCGACGGCTACCGCACGGGCCGTGGCCGCGTCGTCATGCGCGCCAAGACCCACTTCGAAGAATACGGCAAGGATGGCGGCCGTATCGCCATCATCGTCGACGAGCTGCCATTCCAGGTCAACAAGAAATCCTTGCTGGAACGCATCGCTGAAAACGTGCGCGACAAGAAGCTCGACGGCATTTCCGACATCCGCGACGAATCCGACAAGTCGGGCATGCGCGTGGTGATCGAGCTGAAACGGGGCGAAGTGCCGGAAGTGGTGCTGAACAACCTGTACAAGCAGACCCAGTTGCAAGACACCTTCGGCATGAACATGGTGGCTCTGGTCGATGGCCAGCCCAAGCTGCTGAACCTCAAGCAGATGCTGCAATGCTTCCTGTCGCACCGCCGCGAAGTGGTCACGCGCCGTACCGTGTTCGAACTGCGCAAGGCGCGCGAACGCGGCCACGTGCTCGAAGGCCTGGCGGTCGCGCTGGCCAACATCGATGACTTCATCGCCATCATCAAGGCCGCGCCGACGCCGCCGATCGCCAAGGTCGAGCTGATGGCCAAGGCCTGGGATTCGTCCGTCGTGCGCGAAATGCTGGCCCGCACGGGCGACGGCACGACGCCGGGCGGCGTGGACGCCTACCGTCCGGAAAACCTGCCGAAGCACTACGGCATGCAGACGGATGGCCTGTACAAGCTGTCGGACGACCAGGCGCAGGAAATTTTGCAGATGCGCCTGCAGCGCCTGACCGGCCTGGAACAGGACAAGATCGTCAACGAGTACAAGGACGTGATGGAACATATCGCCGACTTGCTCGACATCCTGGCCAAGCCGGAACGCGTCACCGTCATCATCACCGATGAAATGACGGCCGCGAAGAACGAATACGGCGCAGGCAACAAGGACGTGCGCCGCTCGCAGATCGAGTTGAATGCGACCGACCTGGAAACGGAAGATCTGATCACACCGCAGGACATGGTCGTGACCCTGTCGCACACCGGCTACATGAAGGCCCAGCCGATCACCGAATACCGCGCGCAGAAGCGCGGCGGCCGCGGCAAGCAGGCGATGGCGACGAAAGAGGAAGACTGGATCGACCAGCTGTTCATCGCCAATACGCACGACTACATCCTGTGCTTCTCGGATCGTGGCCGCATGTACTGGCTGAAGGTGTGGGAAGTGCCGCAAGGCTCGCGCAATTCGCGCGGCAAGCCGATCGTCAACATGTTCCCGCTGCAGGACAACGAAAAGATCACCGTGATCCTGCCGCTGTCGGGCGAGAACCGCACGTTCCCGGAAGACCATTACGTCTTCATGTCGACCAGCCTGGGCACCGTCAAGAAGACGCCGCTGAAGGACTTCAGCAATCCACGCAAGGCCGGCATCATCGCGGTCGACCTGGACGACGGCGACTTCCTGATCGGCGCGGCGCTGACCGACGGCCAGCACGACGTGATGCTGTTCTCCGATTCGGGCAAGGCAGTGCGCTTCGACGAAAACGATGTGCGTCCGATGGGCCGTACGGCGCGCGGCGTGCGCGGCATGAACCTGGAAGAAGGCCAGCACGTGATCGCCCTGCTGGTGGCCGAGAACGAGCAGCAGTCGGTGCTGACGGCAACGGAAAACGGTTACGGCAAGCGTACGCCGATCACCGAGTACACGCGCCATGGCCGTGGCACGAAAGGCATGATTGCCATCCAGACCAGTGAGCGCAACGGTAAAGTGGTTGCCGCGACCCTGGTCGATACCAGCGATGAAATCATGCTGATCACCACCGGTGGCGTATTGATCCGCACCCGCGTGTCGGAAATTCGCGAGATGGGCCGCGCGACGCAGGGCGTGACCCTGATCGCCGTGGAGGACGGCACCAAGCTGTCCGGCCTGCAGCGCGTGGTGGAAACGGATATCGACGAAGTCGAGCTGACGACGGAGGCGGACGCCGCGCCTGCGCCGGCGGCGGCTGAACCAGCCGATCCTGTCGATCCGGCACAGCCGGAGTAAGATGATTGGGGCTCTTTCGGGAGCCCCAATTGCTATTGGCGCGTGCTTATGCCGCCAGCAGAATTGCGTAGGTCGGCTTAGCCCGTCGGGCGTAAGCCGACAGGCCTTCCGGCCGCCACCCTTTTACCAGTCATTCAAGACCCCGCATGCCATGAGAAAAATCGTCGCCACCTTCTTCGCCGCGTTTTCGCTGGCCTTCCTCGCGACCCTGCCTGCCCTGGCCCAGAGCACGCAAGCCACGCCGGCGCGCCAGGCTGCGCCCAGCCCCGCCATGAAAGTGGCCGTGCGGCGCATGCTCGACGCGATGCAGTTCCCGCAACTGACGCGCAGCATCTTCGATCAGATGCTGCAATCGGTGCCCGCGATGATCCGCCAGTCGGCGCAGCAGCAAATCAACAGCAACCCGAAACTGGACGAACAGCGCAAGGCGCGCGCGCTGGCCAGCGCCGAGGAAGAAATTCCCCTGGCCATCGCCACCCTGACGCAGGTACTGGCCGACCCGACCCTGATCGACGAGCTGGGCGACGAAATGGTGCCCCTGTACGCGCGCTTTTACACGGTGCAGGAAGTCGAGCAGCTGACGGCCTTCTACAAGACGCCGCTGGGCCGCAAGATGCTGGCCACCATGCCGCAACTGTCTGCCGAATCGATGGCCATCAGCCAGCGCGTGCTGATCCCCCGCGTGAATGCCGTACTTGACCAGGTCATGCGGGCGGCCACGCAGTCGCCCCAATAAGATTTTCATTTTTGCCAAGGATCGTATCGTGACCCATATCTACAATTTTTCAGCCGGCCCCGCCGTCTTGCCCAAGGAAGTGCTGGCGCAAGCGGCCGCCGAGATGCAGGACTGGCATGGCAGTGGCATGTCGGTGATGGAAATGAGCCACCGTGGTCCCGAATTCATCTCCATCTACAAGCAGGCCGTGGCCGACCTGCGCGAACTGCTGGCCGTGCCCGACAACTACAAGATCCTGTTCCTGCAGGGCGGTGGCTTGGGCGAAAACGCCATCATCCCGATGAACCTGGCGGGCCTGGCCGCGCAGCAGCCGGCCACCGTCGACTTCGTGCATACGGGTTCGTGGTCGGGCAAGTCGATCCAGGAAGCGGCCAAGTACGCCAACGTCAACGTGGCCGCGTCGTCCAAGGCCGCCCATTTCACGGGCGTGCCGCCCGTCTCCGAATGGAAGCTGACGCCAGGCGCCGCCTACCTGCACATCTGCACCAATGAAACCATCGACGGCGTGGAATTCCAGCAGGCGCCGAACGTGCCGGCAGGGACCACCATCGTGGCCGACATGTCCTCGCACATCCTGTCGCGCGTGATCGACGTGTCGCAATATGGCGTCATCTTCGGCGGCGCGCAGAAAAATATCGGCCCGGCCGGCCTGACCCTCGTCATCGTGCGCGAAGACTTGCTGGGCAAGGCGCTGCCGATTTGCCCGTCCGCTTTCGACTGGACCATCGTGGCCGAACATGAGTCGATGTACAACACGCCGCCCACCTACGGCATCTATATCGCCGGCCTGGTTTTCCAGTGGCTCAAACGCCAGGGTGGCGTTGCGGCCATGGAACAGCGTAATATTGAGAAAGCGGCTCTGCTGTACGCAGCGCTCGATGCGGACGACTTCTACCAGAACCGGGTCGAGCCCGCATACCGCTCGCGCATGACCATCCCGTTCTATCTGCGCGATGAAAGTCTGAACGACGCATTCCTGGCCGGCGCCAAGCAGCGCGGCCTGCTGCAACTGAAGGGCCACAAGTCCGTCGGCGGCATGCGTGCATCGATCTATAACGCGATGCCGATCGAAGGCGTGCAAGCCTTGGTCAATTATTTGAACGAGTTTGCCGGACGCTGAGTCGCCTAGACGACCGCGCCGGCCCGCCGCCGGCGCAGGCCGTGCGGCCATGATTGAAGTACAGCTGACGAAACAAACCACCATGACCGATAAATTGAAACCGCTGCGCGAACAGATCGATGCGATCGACGCGCAAATCCTCGAGCTGCTGAACCGCCGTGCGCAAATCGCCCAGCAGGTGGGCCACGTGAAGGCCGAGACGCAGGCGCCCGTGTTCCGTCCCGAGCGCGAAGCGCAGGTGCTGCGCGGCGTGGCCGAGCGCAATCCCGGCCCTATGGGCGACCGCGAAGTGCAGACCATCTTCCGCGAAATCATGTCGTCCTGCCGCTCGCTGGAAAAGAGGGTCACCGTGGCGTATCTGGGCCCTGCCGGCACCTTCAGCGAACAGGCCGTGTATCAGCAGTTCGGCAGCGCCGTCGAAGGCTTGCCGTGCGCGTCGATCGACGAGGTATTCCGTTCCGCCGAGGCGGGCACGGCGGACTTCGGCGTCGTGCCGATCGAGAATTCCTCGGAAGGCGCCGTCAACCGCACGCTGGACATGATGCTGCAGACTAGCCTCATCATCAGCGGCGAGGTGGCGATCGCCGTGCACCACAGCCTGATGACGAAGAGCGGCAACATGGAGGGCGTCACGTCCATCTGCGCCCATTCTCAGGCGCTGGCCCAATGTCAGGTGTGGCTGAACCAGAATTATCCGCACGTGGCGCGCCACGCCGTGGCCTCGAACGCCGAGGCGGCCCGCATGGCCGGCGAAGATGGCACGGTGGCCGCGATTGCCAGCGAACTGGCCGGTGCGCAGTACAAGCTGGGCGTGGTCAAGGGCCATATCCAGGACGACCCGCACAACCGCACGCGCTTTGCCGTCGTCGGCACCTTGCAGACGGCGCCGTCGGGCAAGGACCAGACCTCGCTGGTATTGGCCGTGCCGAACAAGGCGGGCGCCGTGTACCAGTTGCTGGCGCCATTGGCCAAGCACGGCGTGTCGATGACGCGCTTCGAGTCGCGCCCGGCGCGCATGGGCAGCTGGGAGTATTATTTCTATGTCGACGTGGAGGGCCACGTGCACGATGCCGCCGTCGCACAGGCGCTGGCCGAGCTGCAGAGCAATGCGGCGTTTTTCAAGGTGCTGGGGTCGTATCCGGTCAGTCTGTGACTTCGATTGATGCCTGTGGTGGTGTCGGATTACGCTCCGCTAATCCGACCTACCCGACATACGGTAAGCTGTAGCTTGGGTTAGCGCAGCGTAACCCAACAACAGCCACCAGCCTAATCATTCACCAACTTTTAAAGAACACCATGTCTAAAAATATCGGTCCAGAATACGTCCGCGCCATCGCCCCTTACCAGAGCGGCAAGCCGATCGCGGAAGTTGCGCGCGAATTCGGCCTCGACGAGGCAGCCATCGTCAAGCTGGCGTCGAATGAAAACCCGTACGGCATGCCGGAGTCGGCGAAGCAGGCGATGATCGCCGCCATCGACGACCTGGGACGCTATCCGGACGCCAACGGCTTCGACTTGAAAGCCGTGCTGTCCAAGCGCTACGACGTGCCGGCAGACTGGATCACCCTGGGCAACGGCAGCAACGACATCCTGGAAATCGCCGCGCACGCGTTCGTGCAGCATGGCCAATCCGTCGTGTATTCGCAGTACTCGTTCGCCGTGTACGCGCTGGCCACGCAAGGCCTGGGCGCGCGCCACATCGTCGTGCCGGCGCAAGCCTACGGCCATGACCTGGACGCGATGGCGGCGGCGATTGCCGACGACACGCGTCTGGTCTTCATCGCCAACCCGAACAACCCGACCGGCACCTTCCTGACGGCCGCGCAGCTGGAAGCGTTCCTGCAAAAAGTGCCGGCGCATGTCGTCGTCGTGCTGGACGAAGCCTACAACGAATTCCTGTCGGCCGACGACCAGTACGAGTCGACGGCGTGGGTGCGCCAGTATCCGAACCTGGTGGTATCGCGTACCCTGTCGAAGGCCTACGGCCTGGCCGGCCTGCGCATCGGCTTTGCCATCGCCCAGCCGGTGCTGACGGACCTGATGAACCGCATCCGCCAGCCGTTCAACGTCAACTCGCTGGCGCAGGCCGCCGCGATTGCCGCCCTGAACGACAAGGCCTTCCTCGAGCAAAGTGCGCGCAATAACGCGGCCGGCTACCAGCAGTTCACGGAAGCGTTTGCGCAACTGGGCCTGGAATACGTGCCGTCGCACGGCAATTTCGTGCTGGTGAAAGTGGGCGACGACGATGAAGCGGGCGCGCGCGTGAACCTGGCGCTGCTGAAGCAGGGCGTGATCGTGCGTCCCGTCGGCAGCTATGGCTTGCCGCAATGGCTGCGCATTTCCATCGGCCTGCCGCAGGAAAACGCCATCTTCATCGCCGCGCTGACGAAAGCGCTGGCCTGACGATATGACGACGCCTGCACTGAACAAGGTAGTTATCTTTGGCGTAGGCCTGATCGGGGGCTCGTTCGCGCGCGCCCTGAAACACGCGGGCGCGGTGACCAAGGTTGTCGGCATGGGCCGCTCGCCGGCGTCGATGGCGCGCGCGCTCGAACTGGGCATCATCGACGCCATCGGCGGCGACATGGCGCAGGCCTTGCATGGCGCCGACCTGGTGCTGCTGGCCGCGCCCGTGGCGCAGACGGGCGCCATCCTGGCATCCATCGCGCCGCACCTGCAGCCGGGCACCATCGTCACCGATGCGGGCAGCACGAAGAGCGACGTGGTGGCGGCCGCGCGCGCGGCGCTCGGTGGCAAGGTGGGGCAATTCGTGCCCGGCCACCCGATCGCGGGGCGCGAGACGAATGGTCCCGATGCCGCGGTCATCGACCTGTATCAAGGCAAGAAGGTGGTGCTCACGCCGTTGGCGGAAAACGCCGCGGCTGACGTCGAGCGCGTGGCGGCCGCGTGGCGTGCCTGCGGCGCCATCCTGCACACCTTGAGCCCCGAAGAACATGACAAGGTGTTTGCCGCCGTCAGCCATTTGCCGCATCTGCTGGCCTTTGCGCTGGTCGACGACATCGCCAACAAACCGCACGCGGGCCTGTTGTTCCAATACGCGGCCAGCGGCTTTCGCGACTTTACGCGCATCGCCGGCTCATCGCCGGAAATGTGGCGCGACATCAGCCTGGCCAACCAGCCGGCGCTGCTGCACGAACTGGACGCCTACCTGGCGCAGTTGACGACCTTGCGCGCCCACCTGGCCGCGAACGACGGCGCCGCCATCGAGGGCGTGTATGCGAACGCCCAGCACGCGCGGCAGCAATGGATCGAGGCGATTGAAACGGCGGAAGTGCCGGCCGCGCCCACACGATAAATACTCAAGGATTCCAGCATGACCCAGACCAAGCACTACCCCCACCATATCGATCTGAAACCGGTGATGCACGCCGAAGGCACGGTGCGCCTGCCCGGCTCGAAAAGCATTTCCAACCGCGTGCTGCTGCTGGCCGCGCTGGCCAAGGGCACGACGAAGATCATCGACCTGCTCGCCTCCGACGACACCTTCGTCATGCTGACGGCCTTGACGTCGCTGGGCGTGAAATGGACGCAGGATGAATTGACGGGCGACCCGGCCACGGCCCACCAGGTGCACCACGTGGAAGGCTGCGGCGGCGTGTTCCCGCACCACGAGGCGGACCTGTTCATGGGCAACGCCGGCACGGCGATCCGTCCGCTGACGGCGGCGCTGGCCGTCATCGGCGGCGACTACACCCTGCATGGCGTGTCGCGCATGCACGAGCGTCCGATCGGCGATCTGGTCGACGCGCTGAACGCCGTCGGCACGCAGATCGAATACACGGGCGAGCAGGGCTTCCCGCCGCTGCGCATCCGCCGCGGCCACATCCACGCGCAGCGCATCGCCGTGCGCGGCAACGTGTCGAGCCAATTCTTGACGGCCTTGCTGATGGTGGCGCCGCTGATGGCGCGCGACCATGCTGTCACCATCGACGTGACGGGCGAGCTGATTTCGAAGCCGTACATCGAGATCACCCTGAACCTGATGCGCCGTTTCGGCGTGACGGTCGAGCATGACGGCTGGCAGTCGTTCACCGTGCAGCCGGGCCAGCAATACCAAAGCCCGGGCACGATCCATGTGGAAGGCGACGCCTCGTCGGCCTCGTATTTCCTGGCGGCCGGCGCCATCGGCGGCGGTCCCGTGCGCGTGGAAGGCGTGGGACGCGACAGCATCCAGGGCGACGTGCGCTTCGTCGAAGCCTTGCAGCAGATGGGCGCGACCATCACCATGGGCGAGAACTGGATCGAAGCCCGTTCAAACGGCGTGCTGAAAGCCGTCGACATGGATTTCAACCACATTCCCGACGCGGCCATGACGATCGCCGTGGCCGCCCTGTACGCGGACGGCACCAGCACTTTGCGCAATATCGCCAGCTGGCGGGTGAAGGAAACGGACCGCCTGGCCGCCATGGCCACGGAGTTGCGCAAACTCGGTGCCGAAGTGGAAGAGGGCGCGGACTACCTGCGCGTGACGCCGCCGGCCGAAATCCAGGCTGCCACCATCGACACGTATGACGACCACCGCATGGCCATGTGCTTTTCGCTGGCCTCGCTCGATGGCGCCGCGCGCCGCGGCAACGAGATGCGCATCAACGACCCGAAATGCGTGGCCAAGACCTTCCCCGAGTATTTCGCCGCGTTTGCGGGGATTGCCAAAGACACCCTGATTTAATTGATTGCTCATACTATGCCGACTTCCCACATCCCAGTCATCGCCATCGACGGCCCCACCGCTTCCGGCAAGGGCACGGTGGCGCACCGCGTGGCCGACAAGCTGGGCTTTCATTACCTGGACTCGGGCGCGCTGTACCGCCTGACGGCCTTGAGCGCGCTGCGCCGCGGCACGGACTTGCGCGACGAGCACGCGCTGGCCAAGCTGGCCGAGCACTTGCCTTGCCACTTTGCTAATGGCGAGATCCTGCTGGCGCAGGAAAACGTCACCGAGCAGATCCGTGCCGAAGAAGTGGGCAATACGGCGTCGAAGATTGCCGTGTTGCCAACCGTACGCCAGGCGCTGGTCAGCTTGCAGCTGGGCTTTCGCAAGACGCCGGGCCTGGTGGCCGACGGGCGCGACATGGGCACGGTGATCTTCCCGCACGCCCAATTGAAGGTGTTCCTGACGGCCAGCGTCGAGGCGCGCGCGCAACGGCGCTACAAGCAATTGATAGACAAGGGTTTTTCTGCTAATATGGAAGACCTTCTGATGGATTTGCAGGCGCGGGACGAACGTGATACTCACCGTGCGATTGCGCCGCTGGTCCCTGCGGAAGGGGCGCATGTCCTCGATACGTCGGAAATGACGGCAGATGTTGCCGTTGAAACCGTGTTGAAATGGTATGCCGCCGCAGCAAAATAGCGTGTTGTTGTGCTATGTGGTGCCCGTTGACGGCTCCTGGCCTGTCCGGGTGTGTCAAAAACCTAACCCAGTTTAAGTCGCATCGTGCGATCTCTGCTGGATAACCTGTGTGAACCCTATGTCTACTGTTACAACTAACGAATCTACCGGTATGGAAAGTTTTGCTGCGCTCTTCGAGGAATCGTTGTCGCGTCAAGATATGCGCTCCGGCGAAGTTATTTCCGCTGAAGTCGTGCGCCTCGACCACAATTTCGTGATCGTGAACGCTGGCCTCAAATCCGAAGCATTCATCCCTGTCGAAGAATTCAAGAACGACCACGGCGAACTGGAAGTCAAAGTTGGTGACTTCGTTTCCGTGGCGATCGAATCGCTGGAAAACGGTTTCGGCGATACCATCCTGTCGCGCGATAAAGCCAAGCGTCTGGCTTCGTGGCTGGCTCTGGAAAAAGCGATGGAATCGGGCGAAATCGTCGTCGGTACCGTCAATGGTAAAGTCAAAGGCGGTCTGACCGTGTTGACTAACGGCATCCGCGCATTCCTGCCGGGCTCGCTGGTTGATACCCGTCCTGTCAAAGACACGACCCCATTCGAAGGCAAAACCCTCGAATTCAAAGTGATCAAGCTGGATCGCAAGCGTAACAACGTGGTTCTGTCCCGCCGCGCCGTCATCGAAGCTTCGATGGGCGAAGAGCGTCAGAAACTGATGGAAACGCTGAAAGAAGGCACGGTCGTGACCGGCGTCGTCAAAAATATCACCGACTACGGCGCGTTTGTGGATCTGGGCGGTATCGATGGCCTGCTGCACATCACCGACCTGGCATGGCGCCGTGTACGTCACCCGTCGGAAGTCCTGACGGTTGGCCAGGAAATCACCGCCAAAGTCCTGAAATACGATCAAGAGAAAAACCGTGTTTCGCTGGGCGTGAAACAACTGGGCGACGATCCTTGGACCGGTCTGTCCCGTCGTTACCCACAAAGCACCCGTCTGTTCGGTAAAGTAACGAACCTGACCGACTACGGCGCGTTCGTTGAAGTGGAACAGGGTATCGAAGGTCTGGTACACGTTTCCGAAATGGACTGGACGAACAAAAACGTTGCTCCTAACAAAGTTGTCCAACTGGGCGACGAAGTAGAAGTGATGGTTCTGGAAATCGACGAAGAGCGTCGTCGTATCTCGCTGGGTATGAAACAGTGCAAAGCCAACCCTTGGGATGACTTTGGCGTAACCCACAAGAAGGGCGATAAAGTCCGCGGCGCGATCAAATCGATCACCGACTTCGGCGTGTTCATCGGCCTGGCCGGCAACATCGACGGTCTGGTGCACCTGTCCGACCTGTCCTGGACCGAAACCGGCGAAGAAGCCGTGCGTCGCTTCAAGAAAGGTGACGAACTGGAAGCCATCGTTCTGGCCATCGACGTTGAGCGCGAGCGCGTTTCCCTGGGCGTCAAGCAACTGGAAGGTGACCCATTCAACAACTTCGCAGCCATGAACGACAAAGGCTCGCTGGTAACCGGTACCGTTAAATCGGTTGAGCCTAAAGGCGCCGTGATCCAACTGTCCGAAGAAGTTGAAGGCTACCTGCGCGCTTCCGAAATCTCGCGCGACCGCGTTGAAGATGCTGGTACGCACCTGAAAGTCGGCGACACCGTTGAAGCAATGGTGCTGAACATCGACCGCAAAGCCCGTGGTATCCAACTGTCGATCAAAGCGAAAGACAACGTTGAAACCCAGGAAGCCATGCAGAAGATGGCAGCTACCGACAACAATGCAGCTTCGGGCACCACCAGCCTGGGCGCCTTGTTGAAAGCTAAGTTCGATAACAAGAACTAAGACTTCGCGGATACTGGCAGATGACAAAGTCCGAGCTGATCAACCGCCTCGCTGAGCGTTATTCTCAGCTGGTGGCGAAAGATGCGGAGTATGCCGTCAAGACCATTCTCGATGCGATGACCAACGCCCTGGCGACCGGTCAGCGTATCGAGATCCGCGGTTTTGGCAGTTTTGCCCTGAACAGCAGGCCCCCGCGCATCGGCCGCAACCCGAAATCCGGCGACAAGGTGATGGTTCCCGAAAAACGGGTACCGCACTTCAAGCCGGGCAAACAGTTGCGCGAGCGCGTGGACGCGATGGTCGGGCAACCGATTATCGAGGATTAATCGTCTGCTGGAAGGCGGAAAATAAAGAGCGGCGTCCTTGGATGCCGCTTTTTTTTGTTAATATGCTGTAGAGCACTGCTTAAACCTACTGCGCGGCGCGCTTTGCGGCCGGCGAGGCTCACCGTACTTCAGTACGGTTGCGCTTCTCGGCCACAAATCACTGCCGCTCGCTACGGTTTGGTCAGCACTCTACGTTTGCGCCATTTGCCATTTGCCATGTCGCACTGGTATTTTTTTGTTCACTCTGGACCTATCGATGAAAATCATCTCCACCATCGTTGGCTGTGTTCTTTTCGTCCTGTTCTTCAGTTTTGCGCTGAAGAATGCGCAGGTTGTCGACCTGCATGTTTTCCTCAATTATGAAATTCGTGGCCCCCTGGTCCTGATGCTGCTGGGCTTTTTTGTCGCTGGCGCGAGCCTGGGCGTACTGGCCCTGACGCCGACCGTGTTCCGTCACCGCCGCGAAGCGACCAAGCAAAAAACCACCATTGCCGCGCTGCAGACCGTTGGCGTGGCCAGCAATGTCCAGCCGCAACCGGACAGCGTGAGCGCGCAGTAAGCGCCGCCGTCGCTCCTATCTCTCTTACTCGAATAAAAACAATCGCATGGATTTTGAACTCTGGTGGCTCTTGGGTATCCCGATGTTTTTCGCGCTGGGCTGGATCGCCGCGCGCGTGGACATTCATCAACTGGTGTCCGAATCGCGCAGCCTGCCGCGCAATTATTTCAAGGGCTTGAATTTCCTGCTCAACGAACAGCATGACAAGGCCATCGACGCCTTCATCGAAGTCGTCAAGCTGGACCCGGAATCGGCCGATATGCACTTCGCGCTGGGCAATCTGTTCCGCCGCCGCGGCGAAACGGAGCGCGCGATTCGCGTGCACCAGAACTTGCTGGCGCGCCCGGACTTGCCGCTGGAACAGCAGGGCCACGCCGCCTACGAGCTGGGCATGGATTACCTGAAAGCGGGTCTGCTGGACCGTGCCGAAGAAACCTTCAACAGCCTGATCGACACGCAATATGCGGCCCAGGCGCGCCGCGCGCTGCTGGAAATCTACCAGCGCGAAAAGGAATGGCCACGCGCCATCGAAGCGGCCGTGGGCTTGCAGGAATCGGGCGCCGGTGCGCGCCAGAAGGAAATCGCCCAGTTCTATTGCGAACTGGCGCATGACGCCCTCGTGCACATGAAGCCGGACGACGCCATGCCGCTGCTGGAAAAAGCCCTGCAGACGGACCGCAAGAGCGTGCGCGCCACCATCCTGACGGGCGACGTGCTGCTGGCGCGCGGCGACGTGGAAGGCGCGCTGACCACCTGGCGCCGCGTGGAGCAGCAAAGCGTGCCGCACGTGGCCCTGGTGGCGCAGCGCCTGATGGATGGCTATACCAAGCTGGGCCGTCCACAGGAAGGCGTCAACCTGCTGCGTTCCTACCTGGAAGAGGCGTCGTCGATCGACCTGATCGAAGTCGTCTTCAAGGCCGTCATCGAGCTCGACGGCGTGGAGGCGGCGAAGCAGCTGGTCAGCGCCGAGCTGCGCCGCACGCCGACCCTGCTGGGCCTCGATAAACTGCTGGAAGCGCGCATGATGGATGCGCCGGCCGCGATCTGGTCCGAGCTGTCGATGGTGAAAAACCTCGTGCACGGCTACACGCAGAAGCTGGCCCGCTACCAGTGCAGCCACTGCGGTTTCAAGGCCCGCCAGTTCTACTGGCACTGCCCTGGCTGCAACAAGTGGGAGACTTACCCACCACGCCGCACAGAAGAACTCAATGTCATGAACTGATTCGTACACGTCACCTTGCCCTGAGCAATGTGGCGTGTACTTCTATGTAAGACCTGCTTTTTATCCATACGGTACATCCATGAAAATCACTATTATCGGCACCGGCTATGTTGGCCTCGTGACCGGCGCCTGCCTGGCGGAGCTGGGCAACGACGTCTTTTGCCTCGACCTGGACGCACAGAAGGTCGCCTTGCTCAACAGCGGCGGCATTCCCATCCATGAACCGGGCCTGGAAGAAGTCGTGGCGCGCAACCGCGCCGCCGGACGCATGACCTTTTCCACCGACATTGAAGCGGCGGCCGCGCACGGCGTGATGCAATTCATCGCCGTCGGCACGCCGCCCGACGAAGACGGCTCGGCCGACCTGCAATACGTGCTGGCCGCCGCGCGCGGCATCGGCAAGTACATGACGGACTTCAAGGTCATCGTCGACAAGTCCACCGTGCCCGTCGGCACGGCCGAAAAAGTACGCGCCGCCATCCAGGGCGAACTCGATGCGCGCGGCGTGACCGCCACGTTCTCGGTCGCGTCGAACCCGGAATTCCTCAAGGAAGGCGCGGCCGTCGAAGACTTCATGCGCCCCGACCGCATCGTCATCGGCGTCGACGCCACGCCGGAAGGCGAGCGCGCGCGCGAATTGCTGAAAAGCCTGTACGCGCCGTTCAACCGCAACCACGAACGCACTTACTGGATGGACGTGCGCTCGGCCGAATTCACGAAGTATGCGGCCAACGCCATGCTGGCCACGCGCATCTCGTTCATGAATGAACTGGCGAACCTGGCCGACAAGGTCGGTGTCGACATCGAAGCCGTGCGCCACGGCATCGGCTCCGACCCGCGCATCGGCTACAGCTTCCTGTACGCCGGTTGCGGCTATGGCGGTTCGTGCTTCCCGAAAGACGTGCAGGCGCTCGAGCGCACGGCGCGCGGCTACGGCCAGGAATTGCTGATCCTGCGCGCCGTCGAAGCCGTCAACGACCAGCAGAAGCAGGTGCTGGGACGCAAAGTGGTCACTCGCTTCGGCGAAGATCTGACGGGCCGGCATTTCGCCGTGTGGGGCCTGGCCTTCAAGCCGAATACGGATGACATGCGCGAAGCGTCGGCCCGCGTGCTGCTGGCCGACTTGCTGGCGCGCGGCGCCACCGTGGCTGTGTACGACCCCGTCGCCATGGCCGAGGCGCGCCGCGTGCTGCAGCTGGACTTGACGCCGGAGCAATTGGCCAAGGTGCGTTTTGCCGACAGTTCGAAAGATGCGCTGCAGGACGCCGATGCGCTGGTCATCGTGACCGAATGGAAAGCCTTCCGCAGCCCCGACTTCGAGCAGGTCAAGGCGCGCCTGAAGCAGGCCGTGATCTTCGACGGACGCAACCTGTTCGAGCCGGCCGTCATGGCCGAGAACGGCATCGAATACCACGGGATCGGTCGCTCGATCCTGACGCGCACATGAGCGCCCAAGAGGTGGTCGCCTTGACGGCGCCGGCCGCGTTGGCCCAGGTACGCCTGCTGGTGGTGGGCGATGTGATGCTGGACCGCTACTGGTTTGGCGACGTCAGCCGTATTTCGCCGGAAGCGCCCGTGCCCATCGTACGCATCGAGAAGCGCGAAGAGCGCCTGGGCGGCGCGGCCAACGTGGCGCGCAACGCGGCCGCGCTGGGCGCGAAGACGAGCTTGCTGGGCGTGGTCGGCGACGACGAGGCCGGCAGCCAGGTCGAACGCCTGCTCGAGGGCGGCGGCATCCACAGCTATCTGCAGCGCGATGCGGCCATTTCCACCATCATCAAGCTGCGCGTGATCGGCCGCCAGCAGCAGATGCTGCGCATCGATTTCGAGGATGCGCCCAGCGATACGGTGCTGCGCGACAAGCTGGCGCAGTTCAATGCCCTCTTGCCGCACTACGATGTGGTGATCCTGTCGGACTACGCCAAGGGCAGCCTGGTGAACGTGGCCGAGATGATCAAGGCGGCACGTGCCGCCGGCAAGATCGTCATGGTCGACCCGAAAGGCGATGATTTCAGCCGCTATACGGGAGCGTCAGTGCTCACTCCGAATAAATCGGAACTGCGCCGCGTGATCGGCAACTGGAGCACGGAAGAGCAATTGACGGAACGCGCGCAGCAGATGCGTGCGCAGCTGGGCCTGGACGCCTTGCTGCTGACCCGTTCTGAAGAAGGCATGAGCTTGTATACGGCCGATGAGGTGCTGCACATGCCTACCGATGCGCGCGAAGTGTTCGACGTCTCGGGCGCCGGCGACACGGTGATCGCCACCATGGCGGCCATGCTGGGCGCCGGCATGGGCCTGGGCGAGGCCGTGCGCACGGCCAACCGGGCTGGCGGCATCGTCGTCGGCAAGCTGGGCACGGCCACCGTCACCCGCGACGAGCTGTTCCCGCAGTAACTATGCCGCTGTATTCCGCATATCACCTGCGCCAGTCTGTTTGATCTGGCGCAGGTTTTCCCCTCCTTCCGCTGTCCCGTCTTGTCAACCGTATCACGCCACAGCCGTTAAAGCCGTTAAGGCGCTGCTCTTCCCTTGCGTTCGAGTCAACTTGAAACCACACCACGGAGAGATACCCATGTTCAAAAAAATACTGCTGGCCATCGCCACCTTGATTGCGACGATGGGCTTTGCCTTTGCCCAGGTCGATGTCAACAAGGCGGACCAGGCGGCACTCGACAGCGTCAAGGGCATCGGCCCCGTTACGTCGAAAGCCATCATCGATGAACGTGCCAAGGGCGGCGCCTTCAAGGATTGGGCCGATTTCGAAACCCGCGTGAAGGGCATCGGCCCGAAAAGTTCCGTGAAACTGTCGGAAGCGGGCTTGCAAGTGAATGGCCAGTCCATGTCCGGCGCGCCAGCGGCGCCCGCTCCGGCGCCGAAAGCTGCCGCAGCTAAAAAGGAAGCTGCTGTGAAGGAAGTTGCAGCGAAAGAAGCCGCAGCGAAGCCAGCTGCTGCGACCGACACCGCTGCGGCGCCAGCCAAGACAGCCGCTGAAACGAAGAAAGAAGCTGCTGCCGCGAAGAAAGAAGCCAAGGCCGCCGCTGCTGCCGCCAAGAAAGAAGCAGCCGCCGCCAAGGTCGTGCCTGCCGCCGCCACTGCGCCAGCCGCCGCCGATGCCGCCCCCGTGAAAACGGCGGCCGAAACGAAGAAGGAAGCGGCTGCCGCGAAGAAGGCGGCTACTGCAGCGAAAAAAGAAGCCAAGGCTGCGGAAGCGGCTGCGAAGAAGGAAGCCAAGCTGGCTGCGGCCGATGCGAAGAAGGCCGAAGCCGAGAAAAAGTAAGCGTGTTGCTGTAAGGCGTGCTGCGTGGTGGTGCCGCGCAGCACGAGAAGAAAACCCCGCGTGGTACCGGCCGCGCGGGGTTTTTTTTATGCGGCTACAGCTGCGACTCGATCGGCAGCCAGCGCATCACCGACACCAGCATGCGGCGCCAGAAGCCTGTTTCCGGGTCCTGCGTCCACACTTTGGCTGGCTCTTCGGTAGCGTCGGACCAGCGCAGGGCGCCGTTATCGAGGAACAATCGGTAGCTGGTGTCGCTCGCGGTCGAGTGCAGGAACAGCGTGCGCATGTCCGCCGCCAGCGCGGCATCGTCGAACAGGACGCCCATTTCCGTGTTCAGCTGGGCCGAGCGCGGGTCGAGGTTGAAGGAGCCGACGAAGCCCCGCTGACCGTCCACCACCACGGCCTTGGTATGCAGGCTGGCGCGGCTTGAGCCCATCAGGCTGATGCGCTTGCGGTGCTGGGTCTTCAATTCAAACAGCTCGACGCCGCCGCCCAGCAGCATCTGGCGGTAGCGCGCATAGCCCGCATGCACGAGGGCCACGTCGGTGGCGGCCAGCGAGTTGGTCAGTACCTGGACCTTGACGCCAGCGGCGACCTTGTCGGCCAGGGTCTGCGTCAGTTCCGTGCCGGGCACAAAGTATGGCGAGGTCAGCAGCGCTTCCTCGCGTGCGTCCGTCAGCAGGGGCAGCAAGCTGTGCATGAGCCAGTGCTCGCTGCGTTGCAAACTGGCTACGGGCGCGGCTTTTTCCGGCGGGTCCGACAGCACCTGCACCTGGTCGCTCCAGTGCAGGCGCAGGCGGCCATCGAGGTGGGCCTGCAGCTGGCCCGCATCGGTCAGCTGGCGCAGATAGGGCGAGGCGCCCAGTTCGCCCGTGAGTGCGTCGAGGCGGGCGCGTACCGCCTGCAGTTCAGCCGCGCCAGCGTCCTTCCCCTCGTGCAAGGCGCCGATGGGGATGACGGCGCGGCTGTTCCAGAAGCGGTCGAAGATGTCGCTCGTCTGCCGCACGGCGGGCCCCACCAGCAGCAAGTCGGCATCCTGGAAATTGACTTGTTCGGCGGCATCGAAGTATTCGTCGCCGATATTGCGCCCGCCGACGAGGGCGACCCTGCCGTCGACGATCCAGGCCTTGTTGTGCATGCGCCGGTTCAGGCTGACGGCGCGCAAGCCCATTTCCACGGCGCGCATCCAGATGCCGTCGCGGTTGCGGCCCGGATTGAAGATGCGCACATCGATCAGCGGGTGGCTGTCGAGCGCGAGGATGGCCGCGTCCTGGCCCCGTGCGTTGATATCGTCGAGCAGGACGCGCACGCGCACGCCGCGGTCGGCCGCGCGCAGCAGTTCGCGCACCAGCAGGCGTCCCGTGACGTCGTTATGCCAGATGTAGTATTGCAGGTCGAGACTGCGGCCCGCTTCGCGCGCGCTCAGGGCGCGCAGGGCGAACGCTTCCAGATTGTCGTCGATCAGGGCCGTGCCGCTGTGGTCCGGGCGTTGCGCCAGCTGCGGCGCCAGCACGCGGTCGAGCAGGGTGGCGTCGGCTGCCACGGGCAAGGCCGTGCCCGGCGCCCCCAGCGAGCGTTCGGCGAAGCGCCCGTAGCTGTACAGGGCGGCGATGCTGAGCACGGCAAACAAGGTGGCCAGCAGCAGCAATTTGACGAGCATGCGGCGCACCGTCAGCGGACCGCGCGCAGGCTGCGGCGTGCGGAGTGAAGGGTGGTCAGGCGCATGCGGTGTCTTTCGTGAGCGGGGCAGTGGCCGATTGTAGCAGTTTCTATAACGCACGATTTTCGTCCAGGAACATCCTTGCCCGTCGTCAAAAATGCGAGAATGGCCAGCTCAATCAATCATCGGGGGATGCACGCATGGGACGGATTTTGACGGCAATGACGGCAGCCCTGCTGTCGGCGGGCGCGGCGGCGGCGCCGGGCGCCGAACCGGCGCAGCAGCAGATACGGCAAGTGGTGGCCGACATTTCGCCGCAGCGCATCGAGGCGCATGTGCGCAGGCTCGTGGGCTTCCAGACGCGGCATACGATGTCCGATACCGTGTCCGACACGCGCGGCATCGGCGCGGCCCGGCGCTGGATCAAGGCCGAGCTGGAGCGCTGCGGCGCGCAGGCGGGCGGTCGGTTGCAGGTGGCGTTCGACAGCCATATCGCACCCATATCGAAACGCATTGCGCGGCCGACGGACATCGTCAACGTGGTGGCGACCTTGCCCGGCAGTCAGCCGCAGTCGGCCGGGCGCATCTATGTCGTCAGCGGCCATTACGACTCGCGCGCCACCGACGTGATGGATGCGCAGAGCGACGCGCCCGGCGCCAACGATGACGCATCCGGTACGGCGGCCGTGATCGAGATGGCTTGCGCGATGGCGCGCTACCGCTTCGACGCCACCATCGTCTTCATGGCCGTGGCGGCCGAGGAACAGGGGTTGCTGGGTTCCGGCCATTGGGCGCAGCAGGCAAAATTGAAAAATCTCAACATCGCCGGCATGCTCAACAACGACATCATCGGCAGTTCCCGCGCGGAAGACGGCACGGTCGATGGCGGCCAGGTGCGCCTGTTTGCCGAGGGCATCCCGGCCGTGAAGGAGATGAGCGACGGCGTGCGCGCCCTGGTGGCGACGGGCGGCGAAAACGATTCGATTTCGCGCCAACTGGCGCGCCATGTGAAACAGGTGGGCGAGCGCTATGTACCCGGCTTTACGGTCAACGTCATCCAGCGCGCCGACCGCTACCTGCGCGGCGGCGACCATATGCCCTTTCTCGCGCAAGGTTATGCGGCGCTGCGCTTCACGGAACCGCACGAAGATTTTGCCCATCAGCATCAGGATGTGCGCGTGGAGAACGGCGTGCAGTACGGCGACTTGCCGCAATTCGTTGACTATGACTACGTGGCGAAAGTGGCGCGCGTAAATGCGGCGGCGCTCGCGTCGCTGGCCTTGGCGCCAGCCGCGCCCGCCGGCGTGCAGGTGCGCACGGCCCAGCTGGAAAACGCCACCTCGCTGGTCTGGCAGCCGAATACGGAACCGGACCTGGCCGGCTACCGCATCGTCTGGCGCGCCACGACGGCCGACCAGTGGCAGGGCGCACAGGACGTGGGCAATGTCACCGAAGCCAGGGTGAAGCAGTCGAAAGACAACTATTTCTTTGGCGTCCAGGCCATCGACAGCGACGGCAATGTCAGCGTGGCCACGTATCCCATGCCCTTGCGTTAAGCGCTGTTGACGGGCAGGCGCGCAAGAAAGCCGTGAATCTGGGAAACGACGGCAGCGCCTTCGCCGACAGCGGCGGCCACGCGCTTGGTGGAGCCGGCCCGCACGTCGCCGATGGCGAACACGCCCGGCACGCTCGTTTCCAGCGCGGCCCGGTCGGGCAAGTCTGGCGGATAGATTGCGTGGCCGTGGGCGCGGCATTCGGCGCGCGTGACGTCGAAGCCCGTGCGGATAAAGCCCTGTTCGTCGACGGCCACGGCGCAGTCGTGCAGCCAGTCCGTGTTCGGGTCGGCGCCGACGAAAAGAAACACGCGGCGCACGGCGCAATCGGCTTCCTCGCCCGTGCGGTTGTTGCGCCAGCGCACCTCCGTCAAGCCATCGTCGTCGCCTTCGAGGGCGATGATTTCCGTGTGCGTGTGCAAGGTGATGTTGGGCGTGGCGGCGATGCGCTCGATCAGGTAGCTCGACATGCTGGCCGCCAGGCCTTCGCCGCGGATCACCATGTGGACCTTGGCGGCGTGGCCGGATAGAAACACGGCCGCCTGGCCGGCCGAGTTGCCGCCGCCAACGAGGATGATCTCTTCCTGCCGGCACAGCTTGGCTTCGATGGGCGAAGCCCAGTAATACACGCCCCGTCCTTCATATGTTTTCAGGTTGGCCAGCGAGGGGCGGCGATAGCGCGCGCCGCACGACAGCACGACCGTGCGGGCGCGTACCTGCGTACCGTCGCACAGATTGACGCGCAGGGGCCAGGTGTCGCATAGCAAGTTGGCGGCACTGGCCGGGGTGGCGATTTCGACGCCGAACTTTTGTGCCTGCACATAGGCGCGCCCCGCCAGGGCGCGGCCGGAGATGCCTGTCGGAAAGCCCAGGTAATTTTCGATGCGCGCGCTGGCGCCCGCCTGGCCGCCATACGCGCGCTGCTCGAGCGCCAGCACGCTCAAGCCTTCGGAGGCCGCATACACGGCCGTGGCCAGGCCGGCCGGTCCGGCGCCCACCACCAGCACGTCGAAAATCTTGTCGCCGGACAAATCGGGCAGCATTCCCAGGCAGCGCCCGAGTTCCGCATTGCCGGGATTCTTCATGATCTTGCCGTCAGGGCAGACGACCAGCGGCCATTCCTGCGGCGTGGGCTGGTAGCGTTCGGCCAGCGCGGCGGCGGCCGCATCCGTGGCTGGATCGAGCACCGTGTGCGGGTGGCCATTGCTCGATAAGAAACTTTGCAGGTGGAACAGATTGCCATTGCCGCGCGGCCCCACCAGCACGGGGCCGCCTGAATTCGATTCGATCAGCGCCACGCGGCGCAGGATCAGGGCGCGCACGATGCGTTCGCCCATTTCCGCCTCGGCCACGATCAACGCGCGCAGCGATTCCGAACTGATGTCGAGCAATTCCACGTCACCGACAGCGCTGCCGTTGACGAGGGTGGGGCGGCCCGACAATTGCGCCACCTCGGCAATGAAGTGACCGACGCCCACTTCGCGCAGCACGGACGCCTGTCCCAGCACTTCATGGCGCTTGATGCTGACCCGTCCGGACAGTATGACCAGCATGCCGAAGCTGCTGCTGCCTGCCTCGAACAGCGTCGCGCCATCGGCAAAGTGATGGCGCGTGCCATAGCGCTGCAAGCGCTGCAGTTCGAGCCCATTGAAGACGGGCGAAATCTGGTGGCTGCGGCCGTGCAAGTCGAGCGTGGCGAACTGGACGGGATCGTCCTGCGTCGTTTCGGGAATGAATTCGGGTGTGCTGCTGGCCATGGCGAGTCCGTTCGGAGGCTGAATAAGCAAATAACAAAAATAACTAACAGTGACGAGTTTAGCGCATGCGGTGCGCGCCTGCCGCAATACCCCTTGCGCACGCCCGGAAATGGCAGCGCGGCAGGCGCCATGCGACCAGTGGCGGCGCAGCCGGAGGCACAAATGGGCCCGGATGCCGCCACCGATCAGCGATACGCCGTCCAGCATCTCATATTAGAATGGGTCTTTGTTGAATCTACTCAAACAGACACGATGGCTTACAAGACACTTGAAGATACGATAGGCAATACCCCGCTGGTGCAGCTGACGCGCTTGCCGGGTGCCGATGCGCTTGCGCGCAACAACGTCATCCTGGGCAAGCTGGAGGGCAATAATCCGGCTGGCTCCGTGAAGGACCGCGCGGCCATGTCCATGCTCAAGCGCGCTGAAGAGCGCGGCGTCATCAAGCCCGGCGACACCCTGATCGAGGCGACCAGCGGCAATACGGGCATTGCGCTGGCCATGGCCGCCGCCTTGCGCGGCTACAAGATGTTGCTCCTGATGCCCGATAACCTGAGCGTGGAGCGCCGCCAGAGCATGGCCGCCTACGGTGCCGACATTTTATTGACTCCGAAGACGGGCGGCATGGAATATGCGCGCGACCTGGCCGAACAGATGCAGAAGGATGGCCGCGGCGTGATCCTCGACCAGTTCGCCAACGAAGACAATTCGCGCGCCCATTATGAAAGCACGGGACCGGAAATCTGGCGCGATACGGAAGGGCGCGTCACGCATTTCGTCAGCGCCATGGGCACGACGGGCACCATCATGGGCGTGTCGCGCTATTTGAAGGAACAGAATCCCGCCATCCAGATCATCGGCGCCCAGCCCGAGGAAGGTTCGCAGATTCCCGGCATCCGCAAGTGGCCGGAAGCGTACTTGCCGAAAATTTACGACAAGTCGCGCGTGGACCAGGTGGAATACGTGAGCCAGGGCGTGGCCGAGCGCATGGCGCGCAGCCTGGCGGCGGAAGAGGGCTTGTTCTGCGGCATCTCTGCAGCCGGCGCGTGCGAAATCGCGCTGCGCATCTCGCAAATGGTGGAAAACGCGACGATCGTGTTCGTCGTGTGCGACCGCGGCGACCGCTATCTCTCGACGGGCGTGTTTCCTGCCTGATAGTTAATACGGGAAATATATCGGCCAGAACGGCCTGAGAACTGCTGGAAAGACCCCCTCCCCATGGCGGGGAGGGAAAACCTGCAAAACTGGCAGGATCAGCCTTGTGGCGTTTCGCCTTCTTTTGGCTTGAATTGCTTGTCGCTGATACGGAATTTGTTACGACGGTCACCCATCAGGTAACGCAGGTCGCGGATGCTCAGGTCGCTGACTTCGTGCATGCGGATCAGCAGCGATGCGCCGACCGGCAGGCGGTGGTGGCGGATTTTACTGATGACCGGTGGCGCCACTTCCAGCGCGCGGGACAAGGCTGCGTCGTTTTTCAGGCGCAGGTTTTCGATCAGGGTATCGAGCAGTCTGTTTGGGTTGTACTGAAGCAGATCGTCGGAGTCCGAATCGCTGTTCATATCAATGCCGACTTGGTTTGTCATGATGTTATTGTTCCTTCTGTAGTTGCACTGCAAAGTAAAAAACACTCGGAGCTCGCTCTTGCTGCGTTCATGTTCATTCTTTACTAAAAGGAACGAATTCACACACGGTACGATCCGGGATACAGTTTTTCATGATATATACACAATTGTACAACAGGATTCAATTTCAGGCGGGAAAGCCCAATAATCTTGCTTGGTACAGAACCGGTGTTGTCTAGCTGCAACACCTATTTATTCTTTATTATGCTCTATGATAGAACAAAAATTGTACTTTGACAAAAGTTAAGTATAAAACCATTACTGCATTCCGTGCCGCACAAAGGCTGGCGAGCGAGGCTGGCACATGTTATCGGGCCTACCATAGACCTGTTTGCTGGTCGATTCAATATCCCTTACGCTTTCTTACAAGTAATATTATAACTTTACACTGACTTTCGGTTAGCGTGCGCGCACTTGACTGATGGCTTTGCCCAAGTCGATCACTGACATGGCATAAAAATAACTTCTGTTGTACTGAGTTATAGCAAAGAAGTTATTGGTTGCCAAGTGATACTCAGTTGCTTCTGAACCATTTTGCAAGTCGATCAAGCCGAACAGCATGTTCTGGGGCGTGGACGGGGCGGCACTCACGCCGGCTTCCTGCAATTCCCCCAGCCGGTACTTCGCTTGCAAGCCCTGGCCGATGAACTTTTCCCACGCGCGGCTGGCCGAAACGGTCACGGGATAGGTGCTGATGGCCGGATCATCGCGACGCCAGCCGTGCTCGACGAGGAAGTGCGCGACGCTGCCGATGGCGTCGGATGTGGAATTGCGCAGGTCGATGTGGCTATCGCCATCGAAATCCACCGCATATTTCATGATGCTGCTAGGCATGAATTGGGGCAAGCCGATGGCGCCCGCATACGAGCCGAGCAGGGTCAGGGGATCGATGCCATCCTTGCGCGCGTACAGCAGCGCGTTTTCCAGCTCTCCCTTGAAAAATTCCATGCGCGCGGCGCGGGTCGGGCTTTCCGGATAGGAAAACGCCAGGGTCGTCAGTGCGTCGAGCACGCGGAAACGGCCCGTGTTGCGTCCATATACAGTTTCCACGCCGATGATGCCGACGATGATCTCGGCCGGCACGCCATATTCGCGTTCGGCGCGCGCCAGCGCTTCCGCGTTCTCTTCCCAGAATTTCACGCCCGCATTGATGCGCACCGGTTCGATGAAGCGGGCGCTGTACGCTTGCCAGTTCTTCGGCTTGCCGGGCGGCGCGGGCTTCATCAGTTGCACGGTCGACTCGACATAGCGGACCTTGCCGATCAGGGTATCGAGTTCGGCGCGGTCAAAGCCGTGTTTGGCGGACATGTCGTCGAGGAAGGCGCGTACTTCCTTCCAGTTGGCATAGTCGACAAATTCGCCTTCGAAGTCGAATTTCGCCGGTGCCTTTTTGGCTGCTGCCTTGGCGGGCGGCGCCTTGGCCGCGCGCACGGCACGGGCGCGGTCGGCAGCGGAAATATTGCTGTTTTCGCCAGCGTGCGCGGTGGCCAGGCACAGGGGAAGGGAGAGGAGCAGGGACAGGGCGGGGTATTTGATCGGTAACAAGGAGCGTCTCATCGGCATTGGGTTAACAGGCGGCGCAAGGTGCGCCGCGCGCGGAGTTGTTCGTCTGGGCTGGCATTACCATACTTCATCGCGGCATAGATTGCCAGAAACTGTGCGATGGCGGCGTGTGCCTCTTGTGTGGCCTTGCCCGCGGCCAACCGCGCAGCATAACCGTGCGGGCCTTCGTGCGGCGCACGGCTGTACCCGCGCCGCGCCTGTAAATGGCAAAACTGCGCATACAGGGCGTCAAGCGGATCGCCTTGCCGCGCCTGCCGCCACCAGACCAGTGCGCCCGCCACGGCGGACAGCATGGCCAGCACGGCGCACGCGAGTGCCAGCTTTTTCGCCGGCACGTTTTTCAAGCCATCGAGCATGGCGCGCTGGCGCTGCGGCGTGGTGTCGAGCACCCAGCTGCTCCAGGCGTGCTCGGCCTGCTGCCATTGCTGGCGCCACGCGGCAACCGCCCCTTGCGCGCCGCCATCGAGGCCGGCCAAGGCGCGCCACGCCGTGAGCGGCGACGAGGCCGGCGGCAGCGCGGCGTCGAGGTTGCGCTGCGTGCGCAGGGGCGCGACGGCGCTTGTCGGGTCGACGCGCACCCAGCCCCGGCCCGCCAGCCACACTTCGCTCCACGCATGGGCGTCGGACTGGCGCACCGTCAAGCTGTTGTCCGTACCGTTGCGCACGCCGCCCTGGTAACCGGTGACGACGCGCGCGGGTATGCCCATGGCGCGCATCAGCACGACAAAGCTGCCCGCGTAATGTTCGCAAAAGCCCGCCTGCGTGCCAAACAGGAAGTCGTCGACGCCCTGCTTGCCCAGCAGCGGCGGCTGCAGGGTGTAGCGGAACGGCGCGCGGCGGAAGTGCCCGAGCACGGCGGCGATCGCGCCGGCGGGCGCCAGCGCCCGCGCGCCGCTGCCGCGCAATGCGCGGGCCCAGGCCACGCTGCGCGGGTTGCTGCCAGCGGGCAAGGCCAGCCATGGCTGCTGCTGTTCTGGCGACAGGTTTGCCTGCAGCCGGTAGCGGGGCTGGGAACTGACGCGGTAACGCACGGTCGAAGTAATAGGTTGTATGGTCAGCACTTCCAGCGCGGACGACACGACGTACGGATTGCCGGGCAAGCGTTCGATGCTGCGCGGCACGTCGAGCGCGAAGATGCGCCGCTGGCCGCTTGCTTGCAGGGTGACTTCGTAGTGGCTGGGCTGGCCTTCCAGCGCGATATCTATCCGGCTGTCGCTGGCAGGCGCGCGGCCCTTTGCGCCCCGGCGCGTCCAGGTGGCGCCGTCGAAGTCGCCCAGCACCACGCCGCGCCAATACAGCTGGTCTTGCGGCGGGAGCGGTGTGGAAAATCGGGCCGTGAAGACGGGTTCGCTTGACAGGGCCAGCGAGGCGATGGCGCCCGGCTGCATGCTGTCGGACAAGCCCGTGCGCGCCTGCGCGCCTTCCGGTGCCGTACCCCACAGGGGGCCGTCCACGCGCGGCAGGGCAAAAAACATCACGGCCGACAGGGGGATGGCCAGCGCCAGCATGCGTCCCAGCAAATTTAACCGTTGCGCCAGGCGGGGCTGCACGGCGCCGTACTGGGCTGACAGCAGGGCGGCCAGCAAGACGATGACGGTGGCCAGCATCCAGGCGGCGCTGAGGATGCCTTGCGCATGGAAGAAATTTGCCAGCAGGAGGAAAAAACTGAGGAAAACAAAGACGAAGATGTCGCGCCGGCCATGCATTTCCAGCGATTTCAAGGCCAGCAGCAAGGCCAGCATGGCCACGCCGGGATCGAGTCCCAGCACGGTGCCATAGCTGGCGTAGACGCCGGCGATACCGAGCAAGGCCAGCGGCGCGAGCAGGGCCAGCCGCGGCTGGCGCTTGCCCCGCACGGTGATGACGGCGCGCCACAGCAGGAGGGCTGCGGCGGCGGCCGACAGCCACGGAGGCAGGTGCAGCGCGTGCGGCGCCAGCACCATGGCGGCGGCCAGCAACAGCAGCACGATGTCGGCCTTGTCGCGCGGCAAGTTGCTCAGCCAGGCTTTCATGGCGTCGCCTGCGCTGGCGGAAAATCGTGCCGCCAATCGTGTGGCGAACCGTGCAGGGCCAGCGCGCGCAGGCAGGTGTCGCGGTGGCTGGCGCCCAGGGCCGACGCGACAGTCAGCGGGCCCAGGCGCAAGCCATATGGGAGGCCCGTGCGTTCCGCCTGCAGCACCCAGGCGGCCAGGCGCGACAAACGCGCTTCCGGCGCCAGCGCGTGCAGGGAAGCGTGCTCGAGCATGATGCTGCCATGGGCTGCACCTGCGGTAGCGTCGGCGGCAGGCTGGAATTGCTTGCTGAAGACATGCTCGCCATCGTGGCGGGCGATCTGGCGCCAGGCCAGGCGGTGCAAGGGGTCGCCGGGCTGGTAGGCGCGCACGCCTGCCAGTTCCAGGGCGCCATCGGGCAAGTCTGGCGAATCTGGCGAGCCTGGCCTCTGTACTTGCTGTACCGTGCCGGCAGGCAAGGGCAGTGGCGGCGCATTGTGTTCGGGCTGCGGATACACGAGTACGCGGCTGTCCGGCTGCCAGTGACACCAGGCAAGGAACAGACCGAGCGGAAAACTGCCGGACAGGCGCACGGGCGGGGCAATCAGCCATCCCCGTTGCGGCGCGGCCACGACGATGTTGACGGCCGTTTCCCCGTGGGCGGCGATGTCGGCCAGGCTGGGCGCTGCCGCCGAATCGCGGATGGCCACGTGGATCGCATGGCGCGGGCGCGCGCTGCGGTTGATCAGGCGCAAGGTGAACGTGGCCGGGCTGCCCGCGAACACGGGGCTGCCCGGCGTGGCGGACAGGGCCAGGCCCGCCAGGTTGCGGCTGGCAAACAGCATGTCGGCGATGGCGCAGGCGGCCGCGAAATACGTGAGCACATAGCCCAGGCCCAGGCGGTAATTGACGGCGGCGATCCACAGCGCCAGCAGCAGCGCGGCAAACGCCAGGCCAGCGCCCGAGGGACGGATGTGCACGCGCTCCGCGCCCAGCCAGGGGCGCGCCGGCAGCCATTGGATAGTGCGCCAGCGCATGCCGCTCAGACGGGAATACTCAACAGCATGTGCTGCAGCAGGCTGCGGCTATCGACGGACCCTTGCGCGGCATGCAGGCGGTGGGCGCAGACGGGCAGCAGCACGGCTTGCACGTCGTCGGGCGTGACATGGTCGCGGCCTTCCAGGGCGGCCCAGGCGCGCGCCGCCTGCAGCAGGGCCAGCGCGGCGCGCGGGCTCAGGCCATCGGCAAACACACCGGGCGCGCGCGTGGCATGCACGAGGGCCAGCACATAGTCGACGACGGCGGCCGAGGCGTGGATGGCGCGCAAGCCAGCTTGCGCCTGCAGCAATTCTTCCGCGTTCATGACGGCAGGCAAGGTGTGCAGCATGGCGCGGCGGTCGGCGCCCAGCAGCAGCGCCCGTTCCGCGGCCGCATCGGGGTAGCCGAGGGTCACGCACATGAGAAAGCGGTCGAGCTGCGATTCGGGCAGGGGGAAGGTGCCCAGCTGGTGCGCGCAGTTCTGCGTGGCGATGACGAAAAACGGCTGCGGCAGCGCGTGCGTGACGCCATCGAGCGTCACTTGCCGCTCTTCCATCGCTTCGAGCAAGCCCGATTGCGTCTTCGGCGTGGCGCGGTTGATCTCGTCGGCCAGCAGCACTTGCGTGAACAGGGGGCCAGGATGAAAGATGAAGCTGCCACTGCCCCGGTCATACACGCTCATGCCGGCCACGTCGGCGGGCAGCAGGTCGCTCGTGAATTGCTGGCGCTTCCATTGCAGGCCCAGCGAGATGGCCAGCGCGTGGGCCAAGGTCGTCTTGCCCACGCCGGGCACGTCTTCGATCAGCAGGTGGCCGCCGGCCAGTACGCAGGCGAGGGTCTGGCGGATCTGCAAGTGTTTGCCGACGAGAACTTCGCCGATCTGCTGTGCGGCCTGGTGTATTTTTGGAAACATGCTATTTCTATCACAGTAAGTCGGATTATTTAATTTACAATCGCTTTGGCCAGGTCAAGCCGTGCCGCCCGCCCGTGCCGTGCACGTGGTAGATTAGTGCGGTAGCGGCACAGACCGGCCAGTGATTTTATGCGAGAACGCGCAGGGCGAACAGGAATGCCATGCAGTGTTCCCGGAGAATGGACAGAGACAGAGGTAACCAGTACAGCGCATGAGCACAGCCATTTATACCCATCCAGATTGCCAGCGCCATGAAATGGGCGACTGGCACCCAGAATCGCCGGCCCGCTTGCAGGCCATCAATGACCAATTGATACTCGCGCACATCAGCGACCTGGTCGAGCACCGCGACGGCGTGCGTGCCCAATTGTCCGATATCGAGCGCAACCACAGCGCCACGGCCATCGGCCTCGTGCGCGACAATGTGCCGCAGGAGGGCGACTACTATCCGCTCGACGGCGACACCCTGCTCAACGCGCACAGCTACGAGGCGGCGCTGGCTGCCGCCGGCTCGGCCGTGGCAGCCACGGACGCCGTCATTGATGGCGAGATCAGCAACGCCTTCTGCGCGATCCGCCCGCCCGGCCACCATGCGCGGCCCAGCGAACCGATGGGTTTTTGCCTGTTCAACAATGTCGCCATCGCCGCCAAGCATGCGCTCGACGTGCGCGGGCTTGAACGGGTCGCCATCGTCGACTTCGACGTGCATCATGGCAATGGCACGGCCGAGTCCGTTGCGCACGATCCGCGCATCCTGATGGTGAGCTTTTTCCAGCACCCGTTCTATCCGTACAGCGATGTCGAGTCCTATACGGACACGCGCGTCAACGTGCCCGTGCCGGCCCGCTCGAAGGGCGACGCCGTGCGCCAGCTGGTGCTCGACCACTGGCTGCCCGCGCTGCACCGGCAGCAGCCGCAGATGATTTTCATTTCCGCCGGTTTCGACGCCCACCGCGAAGACGACGTGGGCGGCATGGGCCTGGTGGAGGCCGACTATACGTGGATGACGCAGCAGATGATGGCCGTGGCCAGCCAGTATGGCAAAGGCCGTATCGTCAGCTGCCTCGAAGGGGGCTACAACCTGTCGTCGCTGGGCCGCAGCGTGGCGGCGCACGTGAAGGCGCTGGCGGAACTGTAAGGGCCCTGCGCGCTACAGCAAGGTGGGGCGGCTGCTGGAATTCGTGTGGCGGTGCGTCTGGTAGTCGAGCGCGTCGCCCGCCATGAAGCGGTGCCAGGCTTGCGTGTAGACGAGCGATGATTTATCCGCATCAAAACTGTCGAGTTGCAACATGTCGCGGTGGTGCTTGATTTCATTGACCAGTTGGTCATACAGCATTTGCAAGCCATAGCTGTCGGCGCTCTGGCGTTTCAGGCGCTCTTCCAGCTGCGCCACTTGCTGCTGCAACTGCCGGCATTCCTTCTTCCAGTCATTGCGCGGCACGCGCTCGGGCGCCTTGCCAGTGTGTTCCATCATCATATCGAGCTATTCCCCATCGCCTATCTCCCTGCATCTGGCGGGAGCCAGCCTGGAAAATTATTGCTTTTCATTTAAGAGGCGATATTAGAGCACACTTTTTTATTACTCTCAGTAAATAAAAGAATCCATGTGGAAATATTTGACCTGGCTTCCAGCGCGCGTATCACTGGCGCAGTGCTCCTGCAGGGGCGGCTTGCGCCATGTTGCCGTCATCGGCATACGTGAGGGTCAGCAGGGTATTGTCGTCCCAGCTCACGTCGTGCAGCGGCGGCACGTAGCGCTGGCGGTCTTCCGTGATGCGGACGTCCAGCGTGCGCTCGCCCGAGCGGGCCTGCACGGCAAGCAGCTTGCGGAACACGGGATACGGCACGTGGATCAGCGACGAGTGGCACGGTCCGCCCGCCAGGCGGAACAGGTTGCGCCGCACAAACGGCAAGTCATCCTGCTCGACGGCCCAGCGGATTTCGCATTCCAGGCGCAAGTCGCCCAGGCGGCGCACGTTGTGGGGCAGGCCCGGCGTGTGGATGTCGGCGCGCCAGCGCAGGGTGGCGCGCTTCTTGTTACTGACCAGGTCGGCATTCGCATCGTAGGCGGTCTTGTCGCGCGTCAGGATGAAACCGCCGTCCGCCGCCAGCGGCACGGGGATCGACAGATTGTCGGCCGACAAGTGCAGGGTCACGCCATCGAGCCTGGCCTTCGGCGTGGCGGGGATCAGCATGAAGCGCAGCGGCGCGCCCGGCGCCAGGCGCTGGTGGTCGGCATACGCGTCGAGTCCCTTGAGCATGGTGCGGTAGGGACGCAGGTCGGGATCGCGCGTGCCTTGCACATCGACAATCTGCTGCATTTCCTGGTTCACCGGGTCGCCTGGCGCCGCTGCTTGTTCCTGGGCCATGGCGGGCAGCAGGCAAGTGGAAAGGGAGGCAAGGAGGCAAAAGCGGGGAAGATGCATGGAATGCGTGCCAGGTTGAGCGTGCAATGGGGAAACCGTCCAGGCTGGACGGACTGCGGATCTTATCATTCGAGTAACTGCTAAATTATCACCAATTGTCTCGTTCGCGTCGCACGGCTGGCGCTGGCGGCGGAAAACGGGACGTCGTGGCGGCAACCACGTAAAATAGCGGATTGACTGAACGATTTTGAAAGCAAGAGCATGGCGATACAATGGTACCCAGGACACATGAACGCGGCCCGCAAGAAAGCGGCCGAAACCATGGAAAACACCGATCTGGTGATTGAAGTGGTGGACGCGCGCCTGCCGGCAGCCAGCTGCAATCCCATGGTGGACGAGCTGCGCCTGTTCCGCCAGCGCCCTTGCCTGAAAATCCTCAACAAGACCGACCTGGCCGATCCTGCCGCGACCGCCGCCTGGGTGGCGTATTTCAATGCGCAGGAAGGCGTGACCGCGTATGCGATGACGACCAAGAAGCCGGGCGACGTGGCGCGCATTCCGGACTTGGCCAAGTCGCTGGCGCCGCACCGCGGCGTGCCGACCAAGCCGCTGCGCATCATGATCATGGGCATCCCCAACGTGGGCAAGTCGACCCTGATGAACGCGCTGCTGAAAAAGCGCGTGGCCAAGGTGGGCGACGAGCCGGCCGTGACGAAGATGCAGCAAAAGCTGTATCTGGACAAGAACACCATCCTCGTCGACACGCCCGGCATGCTGTGGCCGAAGATCGCCATCCCCAGCGACGGCCTGATGCTGGCCGCCAGCCACGCTATCGGCTCGAACGCGCTGATCGAAGAGGAAGTGGCCGTGTTCCTGGCCGAGGAGTTGCTCAAGCGCTACCCGGACTTGCTGGCAACCCGCTACGGCACCAAGGTCGGTGAAGTCGATGCCATCGGCGTGGTCGAGGGCATCGCCGCCAAGCGCGGCTTCCGCATCAAGGGCGGCGACTACGATTTCGAGAAGGCGTCGCACACCTTGCTGCTCGATTACCGCAGCGGCATTCTGGGACGCATCTCGCTGGAAACGCCGGACACGCGTGCGGCCCTGATGGCCCAGCACGCGGCCGAGATGGCGGAAAAAGCGGCTAAGGCGGCCGAGATTGCTGCCGAGAAGGCGAAGAATGCGGCGCGCGGCAAGCGCGGTACGTAATGAACTAAAAGCCGCTTGTTAGCGGCTTTTTTAAATTCTGGGGTCAGACCCCCGGTGACGTTGGCGCTGAACCAGCCGTTAGCGGTGTTGAGGGACTCGGCGTCCCCGTCTGACCCCGGCTCGTTGCTAATTTCCGCCAGTCGCTCCAAACCGGAAACTCGTCACCGCCAGCGCTCCAAAAAAATCCTCCTCGTGATACGCCACGTGCGCCGCTTCCTGCTCGGCCGCGCCGAGCGCCACCATCAGCGGCAGCAAATGGTCTTCCTGCGGATGGGCCTGGCGTGCGCCCGGCGCCCGGTCCCAGGCCAGCAGCTGCTCCAACCTTTGTTCCGGCGGCAAGGCCATCGTCTGGCGCAGCCAGGCGTCGAACTGGTGCGAGGCGACGGCGCCCGCCTGGCCGAACTGGCGCAGGTTATGGTAGGACAGGCCGCTGCCCAGTATCAGCACGCCTTGCCGGCGCAGGCTGGCCAGCGCGCGGCCCACCTCGATGTGCGTGAGCGGGTCGTAGCCGTGTTTCAGCGACAGCTGCACCAGCGGCACGTCCGCCTGCGGGTAGATGGGGAACAGGGCGCTGAAGGTGCCATGGTCGAAACCGCGTTCATGGTCGAGGCGCGCCGGATGGCCGGTAGCGTCCAGCAACTGTTTTACCTGCGCAGCCAGTTCCGGCGCGCCCGGTGCCGGGTACTGGATTTGATAGGTGTGCGGCGGAAAGCCCGAGTAATCGTAGATCATGCCCGGCCGGGGGCTGGCCGAGACGAGAAATTGCGGCCCTTCCCAGTGCGCCGTGACGACCAGCACGGCTTTCGGACGCGCGCCGATCTGGCGCGGGATATCCTGCAACGACGCTTCGAGCACGTCGTAGCGGCCGCCGAACTGGTCTTTCATGAACGGCCACGGGCCGCCGCCGTGCGACAGGAAGTAGGTGGGGAAGGTGTGTTCTTGCATGGCGGCTCCGCAGTGGAATGGCTGATGCTATCGATGATAGTCATGGCCAGCCAGTTGATCAAGATCACCATTATTGATATATCATTTCCATTTTGTTGATGATCGGGCCGTCATGGATACCTTGCGCAGCATGCGCGTGTTTCACGCCGTGGTGGAACTGGACAGTTTCGTGCGCGCCAGCGAGCGCCTCGATCTGTCGCCGGCCATGGTCAGCAAGCACGTGATGCATCTGGAGCGCCACCTGGGCGCGCGGCTGCTGAACCGCAGCAGCCGCCACCTGAGCCTGACGGAAATCGGCAAGGTGTATTTTGAACAGTGCCGCGACATGCTCGACAACCTCGACGAGGTGGAAGCGACGGTGGGCCGCACGACGGTGGTGCCGCGCGGCATGCTGCGCCTGAGCGCCCCCGTCTGGTTCGCCAACGCCATCTTTACGCGCACCCTCGTGGCCTACCGCGAGCGCTTTCCGGAAGTGACGTTCGACATCGACTTGAGCGGAAGAGTCGTCAATCTGGTGGAGGAGGGCTTCGACCTGGCCCTGCGCGTAAGCCAGGCGCCATCGCCGACCCTGATCGCGCGGCCCATCGGCAGCATCGCTTTTCACCTGGTGGCCGCGCCCGCCTACCTGGCGCGCGCGGGCCAGCCGCACATACCGCAAGACCTGACGCAACACGCGATGATCAGCTATTCCTTGTTGGCGAACGGCAATGAGCTGGCCTTCGATGGGCCCCAGGGACGCGAGACGGTGAAGTTCTCGCCCGTCCTGCAATGCAATAACGAAAGCCTGCTGCACGCGGCCGCGCTCGACGGCATGGGCATCGCACTGCTGCCATCTTGGCAGACGGATGCGGACCTGGCGGCGGGGCGGCTGGTGCGCCTTTTCGACGCTTACCAGCTGGCGGGCGGCAAGGTGTATGCCGTCTACACGAGCCGCCGCTACCTGTCCTCGAAAGTGCGCACCTTCATCGACTTCCTCGCCGATGAAGGGCGCCTGGGAGCTTGATCACGCGAGCGAACGCTTGACGCCGATCAGCGCGAACAGGCGCGCGCTGCGCATCCAGGCCAGCACCAGCGCCGCCAGCTGCGTCGCCAGCAAGCCGGCCACGATGGCCAGCGGACCCGGGCCGGCCAGGTTCAGGCGCGCCACGCCCAGCAGCGCATACAGGGCCAGTCCCAGCACGGTGATGGCGAGGTAGATGGCCAGGCAGGCCAGCGGACGCCGGCGCAGCATGCCCAGGCCGCGCCACCACGCCTTGACGGCCGACGTGCGGCGCCGGTCGACGGCCAGCGCCGCGCGGCCCGCATCGAGCGTGGCGCAGGCCAGCAGGAACAGCACGCCCGCGAACAGCAAGGCCAGGTGACGGGCCAGGTCGGCGTCCGCTTCCAGGATGGCTGTCGCCGCGTGCTTGTCGGCCAGTTTCAGCGCGCCGGCGCCGATCGCCAGCGCGAGGCCCAGCGGCACGATGCTCCATAACAGCATGCGCAGCATGCGGCCGTATGCGCTGAAGGCGCCCGTCAGCAGGGGGCCGAAACCCAATGGGGCCGGCGCGCGCGCGGCTGTCACCACCAGGCCGCTCAGCAGCGGCGACAGCAGCAGGGTCAGGACGATGCCGGCGATGGCGGCCTGGCTGATGGCGGCGCCATTGCGGCTGGCGTTGGCGGCCAGGTCCGCCAGGGTCATCAGGTCGAGCTGCTGCGCCAGGGCCGCCGCATGCACGGCCTGATCGAGGCTGGCGCTCAAGGTGCGCCAGATGGGGATGACGGCAACGATGGCGGGGATCAGCAGCAGGCCGGCCCACAGCAGCAGCAAGCGCCATTGCAGGGCGGCGCGGCTGGCGCGCGTGGTCAGGGCCAGGCCGCTGGCCCGTGTCGTGGAAGTGGTGCTCATACGATGGCGATCAGGGAAAGGAGGTATTGGAAGGCGGCGGCGAGGTCGATGCTCCAGCGCCGCGCGGCGGACTTGTCGGCTTTCAGGGTGCGGCTGTCATCGAGCTTGTTGACGTCGAGGTAGTGCACGCGGTCGGGGTCCAGTTCGGCCGAGACGGCCTTCACGGGCTTGCTCCAGGTGTGGCGCTGCCACAGCTGGTCGTTGTCCCACACCACGCGTTCGGACGTGCCGTCGGCGAACTTCACAAGCAGCACCTGCGGCACGGGCGCGCCGCGGCGGCGCAGCACCACGCTGGTCAGATACGGATAGGGGCCCGTGCCAGGCTTGGCGTCCGGGTGCGCCTTGTCCCACGCCTCGCGCACCTTGTCCTCCTCTTGTTCCAGCGCCTCGGGCGTGCGTTCCACGCGCTTGCCGTTCACCAGCGCCAGGCCGGCCAGCGGCGTCTGCTCGTCGCTGGTGAAGCTGCCGATGCGGTCGTCGATATTCGCGCTGGCATACACTTGCTGCGCGAAGACCTGTTCCACGATGCGCCGCTGGCCCGTCGCCTCGGCCAGCGCTTCGCGCAAATCGGCCACGCTCGGGTGGCGGAATTTCCACTGTTCATAGTAGGCCTTGAAACCCCGTTCCATGGCTTCGCTGCCGATGCGCGCTTCCAGGTCGCGCAGGGTGGTGGCCGTGCGGCTGTAGACGGGTCCCACGCCCTGCAGGCGGTCCCACGCGTTCTGGCCCAGCGGGTCGGCCGCGTCCTGGCGCGGCGCGGCCGTGCGCTCGAACTCGAAAACCTTGAAGGCGGGAGCGAAGCCCAGGCGCTTGAGCAGGGGCGTGGTGGCGTGGATATCCTGGCCGCGCGCGCGCAGCATGCGCTGGTCCCAGTACTCGTTCAAGCCTTCGTCGAGGATCGGTTCCTCGAACTCGTTCGAGGCCAGGATGCCGTAGAAATAGCCATGGCCGAATTCATGGATTGTGACGAAATCGAGGCCGAATTCGGCCGCCGTCTTCGGCTGCAGGCCGGCGTAGCCCGAGGCCGTGAAGAAGGTCGGGTATTCCATGCCGCCCGCTTCGGCCGCGTTAAATGGCGGGATCACCACCGTCAGGGTCTTGTACGGATACGGGCCCAGGGTGCGCGAAAAATACGTGAGTGTATCCTTGGCAGCCTGCAGCGCGGGCGCCGCGTTCGACGCGTACTCGGGCGGGTACAGCACCCTGATGGCCACGGGCGGGCTGCCAGGGCCGTTCCAGCTGTCCAGCAGCGGCGGCGCGCTGCGCTTGTCGGCCGTCCAGGCGAAATCGTGCACGTCGCCCTGCACATAGTGATGCGTGAGCATGCCGTTCTTTTCCTGCGGCGCGCCCTGCAGCTCGCCCGTGGCGCCCACCGTGTATTCCTTGGGCACGGTCAGCTTCACGTCGTAGTGGCCGAAGTCGGCGTAGAACTCCGAGTTCAGGTGGAATTCATGCGCGTTCCAGCGCGGTGCGGTGGCGCCCCGTTCGCCGGGCAGTTCCAGCACGGCGATCTTGGGGAACCACTGGCCCACCAGGTGGAAGCTGCCGAAATAGCCGGTGCGCGCGATGACGCGCGGCAGCTGGTCGAAGAAGCCGATGTCGAGCGTCGTCTCGGCGCCCGGCGCGACGGCCTGCGGCAAGTCGACGCGCACCACCGTGCGGTCGGTGGCCGGGCCGTTGTCGGGCTGGACGAAATGCCAGGGCGCCTTGGCGCCGTTCTGCGTCATGCTGCGCAGTTCGATGTAGCCCCACTCGCCGTCGCGCGTATCGACGCCCGAGCGGAAGCCCGTGTCGAGCTTGCGCTTCTCGGTGAAGAAAGTCGAATGCTCGCCTTCGAACGCGTTCAGGTACAGGTGCAGGTAGACGCTGCTGACGGCTTGCGCGCTGCGGTTGCGCCAGCGCAGTTTCTGCCGGCCGTCGATCGTATGCTTGACGGGATCGAGCGTCGCTTCGATCCGGTAGTCGACCACGCGGTCCGACAGGATCGCTTGCGCGCCCGTGCGCGCACCGCCCCAGGCGTTGCTGGCGCTGGGCGTGGTGACGGCCGACGCATGCGGCGAAGCGAGGGCGATGCCGTCGGCCGATGGTGCCAGCGGCAGGGGTGCGCTGGCGGGCTTGCCCTGATCCGGCTGGGCGAACAGGTCGGCTTGCAGGGCCAGGCCGGCCAGCAGCAGGGCGGCGATGGAAAGGGCCTTGAGCTTGCCCGGGATGAGGGAAATGCGGCGGCGCGGTGTGCTACGACTTTCCATGCGTGACTCCCACAGTGACTTCTGATTGATGATCTTCAAATGCAGTCGGCTGCGCCCAGGATCGCCGGGCGTTCCTTAATATACCTGTAAAAATTACAAATAAGCAATGAATTGTGCTGGCAGCTTTGCCGGCTGTTGCGGCGCCGCGCGCCGTGCGTATAATGATTCGCTTTTGCCATCCCTCCTGCTGCCGTGCGTGCGCGCCCCGGTGGCGCACCCAGCTTTCCGCCATGATGCCTGCCCCTTCCGCCCTGACCATCGCCATGCGCACCCTGCTGTTGTGCGCCCTGGCCATGCCGGCGTGCGCGCAGGAAGGCGCCGATGCCAGCGCGCCCGGCGTCACGCATGGCGACTTGTCCGCCGAACTGGCGCAGGGCGGCCAGCACAGCGTGCGCGGCGCCCTGTCGCGCGACCAGGGCGGCATGGTGCTCGATGTGGCCATCGATGGTCTGCGCAACGGCAATTACCGCGATGGCAGCGTGTTTCACCAGCGCGGCTTCAACGGCGGCGCGGAATGGAAGCTGCGCCAGGGCCGCTTCGGTTTCAGCGCCGACCAGCTGAACCAGGACACCCGCTATCCCGCGCCCGAGGCGCCGTTCCTGGCCTTGCTGGCGGCCCGCCCGGAAGACCTGTACCGCTATGAAGTGCGGCGCGCCAGCGCCTTCGTGCAGCGCTATGTGGGCAGTTTCGAGCTGGGCGTGGAACTGTCGCAGCGGGAAAAGCGCGCCACGGCCCACTATGCGGGCGAGGACGGCAGCAGCGAATCGACGTACAGCAGCCGCCGCCGGCAGCTGGCGCCACGCCTGCGCCATTACGGCAAGGTGGGCGGCGTGGGCACGGATACGGAAGTGGGCCTGGACCTGATGCAGTGGCAGCGGCGCTCGGGCCGCGCGGGCGATGCGCAGCGCCGCCAGTATTCGCGCGCGCTGCTGCTGCGCGAAGAGCTGGCCTTTGGCGGTGCGTATGCGCCGCGCCTGCTGCTGGGACTGCGGCATGAACAGTTCCAGCTCGACCCGGCCGACATGCCCGCCGGCGGCAGCGACTGGGAAAACCAGAATGCGTGGGACGTGCAGGGCAGCCTGCAGCTGCGCCCGCAACTGAGCGTGTATGCAAAGGCCGCGCGCAGCTACCGCATCGACGACGATGGCTATACCCGCGCCGGCTACCGCCCGCTGGCGGGACAGCTGCGGCGCGAAATGGAAGTGGGCGCCACCTTTGGCGATGCGGCGCGCAGCGCTTCCGTGCGCGTGTTCAGCGAGCGCCTGAGCAACCAGATCGTCTTCGACCAGAACCTGGGCCAGCTGGGCTTTGCGGGCAACCTCGATCCCTCGCGCCGCGACGGCGTCGCCATCGAGGCCAGCATGGCGCTGGCGCGCGACTGGCGTCTTGACGGGCAGTTGCGGCAAGTGCATGCGCGCTATGACGATTACGCCTACGATGGCCCGGACATCGCTCTCGTGCCCAAGACCCTGGCCAGCCTGCGCCTGTACTGGACGGGGCAGGCGGGCGCCAGTGCCGATGTGGGCGTGCAATGGCTGCGCGCGCTGCGCTATGGTCCCGATTTCGCCAGCAGCTGCCTGGCGCAGGTGCCCGCGTTTGCCACCGTGGACGGACGCTATGTGCGCAAGCTGGGCGCCTGGGAGCTGGAACTGGCCGGCAGCAACCTGGCCAACCGCCGCCATTACGGCGATGCGCCGGGCTGCCGCTCGAGCATTTACCTCAATGACGCGCGCCAGTTGCGCGTGTCGGCGCGCTACCATTTCTGAGGCAGGGGCGCGGCGGGGCTTAAATGCGGCTTAAGCGGGCGCAAACGGAGCGGATAAAAGCGCTTTTTTTCCGGCCGGGCGACATCGTCCGGCGCAAAAAGTGGTAATCTCGCCCCGTTCACGACCACTTATGATGAAGGATTTATATGCGTTTTCTGCGTTTCTTGCGTCCCCTGCTTGCCGCCGTCACCCTGGTGGCGGCCACCGGCGGCGCCATGGCGGCCGATACCGGCTTTACCACGCTCACGACGCCAGTGCGCACGGACACGGGCAAGAAGGTGGAAGTGGTCGAGTACTTCATGTATTCGTGCCCGCACTGCTACGTGCTCGATCCGCTGATGCACGACTGGGTCAAGAAGCAGGGCGACAAGATCGCCTTCCGCCGCGTCCACCTGGCCGCCACCGGCCCGAAAGACCCGCAGGCGCACGCCTATGCCACGCTGGAAGCGATGGGCCAGCTGGACCAGTTCCACGACAAGATCTTCCGCGCCATCCACGTCGAGCGCAACCGCCTGAACCGCGATGACGCCATCCTCGACCTGCTGGTCAAGAACGGCATCGACAAGGCGAAATACCTGGACATGTTCAACTCGTTCGGCGTGCAGACCAAGCTGAAACGCAACGAGCAGCTGATCACCGCCAGCAAGATCGAGAGCGCGCCGACCATCGTCATCGATGGCCGCTTCGTGACGTCGCCGGCGCAGCTGTCGCGCCCGGGCCAGTCCGAGCCGCAAACCCAGGCCGCGACCCTGCGCGTGATGGATGAACTGGTGGCGCGCGTGCTGAAAGAGCGCGCACCGGCCCCAGCGAAGAAGTAAGCGGAGACGTCATGAAACAGCTGCCCTGGACCCTGTGCGTACTGGCCCTCGCCCTCGTTGCGTGGCTGGCGATTGCCATCGTCAACGTGGAAAACCAGCGCAATGCGCTGGCCAGCAAGGCTTGCGTGGACCCCGCGTTCAAGAACGAGGTCGATGCGAAATGCCTGGCGTCCGTGCAGTCGCGCGAACACTGGTGGCAGCACCTCACTTACGCCATGACGCATTTCCGAAATTGAATGTGTCAGTACGAAAAACCCGCCGCGTGCGGGTTTTTTTTCGTCCGCGTATGATGAAGCCACAACTATTCAGGAGGGACGATGAAGGAAGTGATCTTGATTACCGGTAGCAGCCGCGGCATCGGCGCGGCGACGGCGCTGCTGGCGGCGCGCCAGGGCTATGCCGTGTGCATCAATTATGTGCGCGACGCGCAGGCGGCCGACGCGCTGTGCGCGCGCATCGTGGCCGACGGGGGCGAGGCCATCGCCGTGCAGGCCGATGCCAGCGATGAAGCGGACGTGGCGCGCCTGTTTGCGGAAGTCGATGCGCGCCTGGGTACGCTCACGGCGCTGGTCAACAATGTGGGCGTGCTGGAGCAGAAATGCCGGCTCGTCGACATGTCCGCGCAGCGCCTCGAACGCGTGCTGCGCACCAATGTGATCAGTTATTTCCTGTGCTGCCAGCAGGCCGTGCGGCGCATGTCGACGGCCCATGGCGGGCGGGGCGGGCGCATCGTGAATGTGTCGTCGGCGGCGGCGCGCCTCGGCTCTCCGGACGAATACATCGATTACGCGGCCTCGAAAGGCGCCGTCGATACCCTGACCCTCGGCCTGGCGAAGGAAGTGGCGGCCGAAGGCATCCGCGTCAATGGCGTGCGGCCCGGCATCATCTATACGGAGATCCACGCTTCGGGCGGTGAACCGGGGCGGGTGGCGCGCCTGGCGCCCGGCGTGCCGATGCAGCGGGGCGGCCAGCCCGAAGAAATCGCCGACGCCATTTTGTACCTGCTGGGGCCGGGCGCCAGCTATGTGACGGGCAGCATCCTCGACGCGGCGGGCGGGCGCTGATTTTCAAATCCTGCAAGTAATTGCTTCAAGTGCGGGGCCAATTATCAAGTACGGCAAGCGAGTCCAGAATGGCGGTGTGCCATGTGCACGCCGATCAACTCATTTGGAACTACTATGCCCGCTTTTGCACCCGCCCTCCTGGCCCTGTCGCTGCTGGCCGCCGCGCCAGCCCATGCCGCCATGGATTTGCCCATGCCGGCCCACCTGTCCGGCGCGAAAGCCGATGCCACCGTGGCGCTGGCCGCGCGCCGCTATGCCGCGTTCTGGCAAAGCGGCGATCCGGCCCTGGCGCGGCTGGCGCTGGCTGACGATTTCACCGACCGTACCTTGCCCGCCGGCCGGCCGCAGGGCTTGGCCGGTCCGCTGCAGGCGTCGCAGGTGTTCCATGCGGCGGTGCCGGATTTGAAAGTCGCCATCGAGCAGATGCTGGTGGCCGGCGACCGGGTCACTTTGCGCCTGCATTTCACGGGCCGCTTCACGGGCGTCTTCCCCACGCCGCAGGGCGAGCTGCGCGGCCAGGGGCAAGCCATCGATTTCCATGCGTTTGATTTGTACCGCGTGAATGCGCAAGGGCGCATCAGCGACAACTGGCACCTGGAAGACAATCTGACCCTGCTGCGCCAGCTGGGCGTGCTGGCGCCGTGATGGCGGCCCGCTAACCGTGCGCCTGCAGGTCGGCGAATTGCCGCAGCAGGAACTCGACCAGCAGGGTAACGCGCGGCGGCTGGAAGCGGCTGCGCCGGTACAGCAGGTTCAGGGGGACGCTATCGGCAAAGTAATCGTCGAGCACCGTTTGCAAGCGCCCCGCGCGCAGGTCGTCGCCGATGTCGAGCAGGGATTTGTAGGCATAGCCATGGCCGGCCACGGCCCAGCGGCGGATGATTTCGCCGTCGTTGCTGTGCCAGTCCCCCTGCAGCCGCAGGCTGTGGCGCTTGCCGTTTTCGCGGTAGCGCCACTCCTGCGGCGCGCCGTCGCCGGCCGTGAGCACGAGGGTCGGCAGCGATGCCAGGTCGCGCGGCGCGGCCGGCACGCCGACCCTGGCGGCCAGCGCGGGCGCCACGCACACGACGCGCCGGCCCGGGTGCAGCAGGCGCGCCACCATGTCGCTGTCGGGCAGCTCGCCGTAGCGGATGGCAAGGTCGACGTCGTCCTGCACCAGGTTGGCCGTGGCGTCCGTCAGGGTCAGCGCATGGCGCACCTGCGGGTGCAGCGCGGCAAAGCGGTCGAGCATGGGCAGCAGCAACTGGCGGCCGATGTCGGACGGCGCCGAAATGCGCACCACGCCGCGCACGGCGCCGCCGCCCGCGTGCAAGCCGTCTTCGGCCTGCGCCAGCAAGTCCAGCGCCTGTTCGCTGTAGCGGCGGTAGTGCAGGCCTTCTTCCGTCAGGCGCAGCTGGCGCGTGGTGCGTTCGAACAGGGTGGCGCCCAGCGCCGCTTCCAGGCGCGCGATGGCGGCGCTTGCGGCGGCCGGCGACAGGCCGTGCTTGCGGCCGGCCGCGGAAAAGCTGCCCAGCGCCGCGGCGTCGAGGAACAGGGCGATTTCCGCCAGGCGTCCGGCGCCGCCGCGTATCATGCCGGGTGCGCGGCCGCTGGTTTCGGCGCCGGTGCAGAGTGGGGCGTGATCACCACGGTGCACGTGGTGCCGGCCACCAGCAGTTGTCCTTTCGGCTGCTCGTCGATGTGGATGCGCACGGGCACGCGCTGCGCCAGGCGCACCCAGTTGAACGTGGGGTTGACGTCGGCCAGCAGTTCGCGGCCCGTGGCGGCGTCGCGGTCGGTGATGCCGCGCGCGATGCTCTCGATGTGGCCATGCAGCGTGCCGCCGCTCATCAGATTCATTTCCGCCTTGTCGTCCTGCGCCAGCATGCCCAGCTTGGTCTCTTCGAAGTAGCCGACGACGTAGTAGGAGGCGCTGTCGATGACGGCCAGCTTGGCCGCGCCGACGGCGGCGAAATCGCCCTTGTGCACGTTCAGGTTTGTCACGTAGCCGCTGACGGGAGCGCGCACGGTGGTGCGCTCGAGGTTCAATTGCGCCAGTGCGCGGGCGGCCACGGCGGCCTGCACTTGGGAGGTGGCCGAGGTGGCGGCGAACGCCGCGCTTTCGCGGCTTTCCGTCGAGATGATGCTGGCGTCAAGGCCTGCGCGGCGCTGCGCTTCCTTGCCGCGGCGGCCCTGTTCCGTCCTTTGCGCGGCCAGCACGGCATCGGCTTGCGCCAGCGCGCTCACATAGCGTTCCTTGTCGACGACGAACAGCACGTCGCCTTTTTGCACGACCTGGTTGTCGCGCACCAGCACGTCCGTGACGGTGCCGGCCACGTCGGCGCTGATGTTGACGATGTCGGCCTTGATGCGGCCGTCGCGCGTCCACGGCGACTCCATGTAGCGGTCCCAGACGGTCTTGCCTATCCATAGGGCGGCTGCCAATAGCAGCACGGTGATTGCATAGCGGGTCAGTTTGCTTACCATGTCGGCAGCCTTTCCTTGATCGGGTTGAGCGGTTTTTTTTATTTGTAAAGCGATAGCGCCAGCGCGCCGAAGATGGCGATGAAGATGCACAGCCGCGCCAGCGACGGGTGCCACACCATGCGGTACACGCCCAGCCAGCCCAGCACGCGGTCGAGCAGGGTTTGCAGGGCTATGCTGAGGAGGAACAGGGGCAGCAGGGTAGGAATCAGAATTCCGAACAGGGCGAATTCACGCGGCATGGTGGTCTCCGGCGCCAGGCGCCATGTGGTCGAGCAATGAGGTGTAGATCGAGTGCAGGTCGGCCAGCGCCGTCTGCAGGCGCGCGCTGCGCTCGCCGGTGGCATCGGCTTCCGTCTGGGCCGCGCGCACGACGGCGCCCGCCTGCAGGGTGGCCGCCAGCGCCGCCTGCAGTGCCGTATCGCTGCGCGTGCGCAGCCAGCTGGCGATGTGGTCCACGCACTGCTGCAGCGCGTGGCGCGTGGCGCCTGGCCTGGCGGTGGCGATCAGTTCGCGCAGTTCGATCACGGAGTGGCCGATTTCCAGCAGGGTCAGTGCCTGGCGCACGACGGCGCGCGTGGCTTCGCCCGGCGCCGGGCCGGCCGCCGCGTTGAGCTGGCTGAGCAGGTCGCGCACGCGGTTGTCGAAACGGTGTTTGACACGGCGTGCGGGCGCCGTGCACGCATGCAGCGCTTCGCGCCACAGGGCCCGGCCGATGTGGTCCTTGTGGCCCATCGTGTGCTCGGGCAGCAGCACGGCAAACACGAGGGCGGCCAGCATCAGGCCGACGATCAGGGCCATGCCCGTGTTGAGAAAGGCCGCGCCATCGACATGCATCACATTCGTCGGCGCCATCTGCGTGATGAAGGTCGACACGCCCAGGCCCACGCCCAGCTTGGCGGGATTCGTCATCAGGTACAGGCCGACGGCGAGGAACGGCGCAAAACTGAGTACCAGCATGGGGAAGCCGTCGCCGTGCACCAGCACGAAGTACACGCAGACGAGCGACAGCGGCATGGCGATCAGAAAGCCCGCCAGCACCTGGCGGATCATCATGATCGGGCGCGGCGAGGACGAGGCCAGCGCGCAGAACACGGCCGCCATCAGCATCGCCGTGCTGGCGTAGGGCCAGGCGAGGAAATAGGCGCCCAGCGCCAGCAGGGCCAGGCTGATGCCGGCGCGCGCGCCGCTGGCAAGTACCAGTGCGGGCGGCGTCTTCGGTGCATATGCCTGCGGCGTGCTCACGTCCAGCGGCGTGTCGTGCACGAGGCTGAAATACACTTCGTGAAAGCGGCTCATGTCGCGCGCGAAGCGCTCGAGCAATTCGCACACGGTGTCGAAATCGATGCGCTGCGCATGCGCGATGGCGGCGCCGTCGATGTCCGCGCGCGCCTGGCCCAGCGCCGTCTGCAGATGCCGCTGCATGGTGTCGAGGGAGTCTTGCGACGGCGTCGCTTGCAGCGCTTCGGCGACGATGGCGTACAGGGGCGCGCAGGCCTGCATGACCTGGGTTTCGCCATCGCGCTGCAGGCGGTCGAACAGGCGGTGGAAGGTATAGAAGGTGGTCAGCGCCGTCATGAAGGTGGCGTTGAAGGCGTGCAGCTTGCGGTTTTGCGCACGTACGTGACTGACCTTGCTCGTCACTTCGAACAGGGCGGCCGAGCGGCCCAGTTCCAGCGCCGCCACGTCGGCGGCAAACTGCAGATGCGTCAGTTCCACTTGCGCCGGCGTGAGTTTTTGCTGCAGCACATCCTGGCAAAAGGTGAGGAATTTGCCGTAGCGCGCCTGCACCGTGCGCATGACCTGCGTGCCCTGGTGGCGCGGCAGCAGCACGCTGGACACGGCTGCCGAGCAGATGATGCCCAGGCTCACTTCAGCCACGCGCGTGACGGCCAGCGAGAAGACCTGCATCGGCTGCTCGATGGCGGGCAGCACGATCATGCAGGCCGTGTAGCCGGCCAGTACGTACACATACGACTGGGCGTTGCGGTGCAGGGCCGAGCCGCTCGTGCACAGGCCCACCCACAGGGCCAGGCCGGCGAACAGCAGCACGGGCTGCTGCGGGAACAGGCCGATCAGGGTCAGTGCGGCCGTGCAGCCGAGCAGGGTGCCGCACAGGCGGTAAAAGCTTTTTTCCAGCACCATGCCGCTGCTGGGCAGGGCCAGGATGATGGTGGTGGTCATCGCCGTGCTCGGTGAATCGAGGCCCAGGCGGTAAGCCAGCCACAGGGCGCAGAACGCGGCGATCAGAGTCTTGCCGACGTAGATCCAGCGTTCGCCTTCCGTCGCGCGCCAGTCCTGCAGCGCCAGCGCCAGCCAGCGGGCCGCCCGGGGCAGGGGGCCGTCTATAGGTGTTGTTGCTGTGGCTGGCGTCATCGATAGGCTATCAGTTCTGGTTGTTGAGATTGTTCAAATTGCGCAGCTGGCGCATGTACAGCTTGTCGAGCACTTGCAGCTCTTCTTCCGTGAACCCTTCGTACAGGGCCGACGTTTCCTGGTACACGTCGGGCAGCGCCGTTTCGATCAGCGCGCGGCCCTTGTCGGTCAGCGAGATCATCACGGAGCGGCGGTCGCCGGGGCGCGTGCCGCGGTGGATCAGGCCGCGCGTTTCCAGGTCGTTGCACACGCGCGTCAGGTTGGCCGGTTTTTCATGGCAGGCCATGCCCAGGGTGCAGGCGTTCGAGGTTTCGTCGTCCGTGCCGTACAGCACGGCCAGCACCATGTAGCTGGCATCGACCAGGTCGTGCTTTTTCAGCGCGGCGTTGGTCAGGTCCTTCATGCCTTTTTGAATGTGGTACGTCATGCGCAACAGGCGCATCAGTTCCATGGGGAAGCCTGGCATGCGCGTGCGGATGTTTTGCAGCCGCTTGGCGGTGGCGTCAAAAGCGGTCATGTCATATTCCTTCATGTGTGAATAAAGTTCCGATTGTATCTTGTTGAGCTAGGGCAATGCCAGGATTGCAAGCTTATATGCCGCCTCCCAGTGCATTCATCAAGGAAACGTACAGATCGAGCTCGCGCGCCCCATTTTGCGCCTGCTGCTGTTCTTCCGCCAGCAGCGCCACTTGCGTGTTGAGCATGGCGATGGCGTCGCTCATGCCCGCCTTGTACGCCTTTTCCGCCAGGTCGCGCGCACGCCGCGCCGTGGCCAGCGCCTGCACGGTCAGCTCGTGTTGCTTGGCCAGCGACTGCGCCTTGGTGACGGCGTTGGCCACGTCCGACATGGCGTTGATGACGGTGGCGTTGTACTGCTCGACGGCGCCGTCGTACACGGCTGTCTGGCTGCCCAGCTGGGCGCGCAGGCGGGCGCCGGCAAAGATGGGCAGGCTCAGCGCGGGCGAGGCGCCGCGGATCTGCGAATTGGCGTCAAGAAAATGGCTGAAGCCGAAGGCCTGGAAGCCGGCAAACGCCACCAGGTTCACGTTAGGGTAGAACTCGGCCTTGGCCGCGTCGATGCGCTGCGCCGCCGCTTCCACCCGCCAGCGCTGGGCGGCGATGTCGGGCCGGCGGCCGATCAGGTCGGCCGGCAGGGCGGCGGGAATGGCCAGCGGCTGGTCCAGGCGCAGCACAGGGCGCGTGAGCGCCGCGCCCGCTGCCGGGCCCTTGCCCGCCAGGGCCGCCAGCTGGTTGCGCAGCAGGGCCAGCGATTCGGCCGACTGTTCCAGCTGGCGGCGTCCGGCCGGCAAGGTGGTTTCGATCTGCGCCACGTCAATGTCGGTACCGATACCGGCCGCCTTGCGCTGGCGCGTGATGTCGAGGATGCGGGCGCGCTGCGCCAGGCTGCGTTCGATCACGTCCTGCAGCTGGAATTCATACGACAGCTGGATGTAGGTGCGCACCAGCGCCGTTTCCAGGGCCAGGCGGGCCATCTGCGATTCGGCCGACGCCATCTGCACGTCGTCCAAGGCGGCGGACAGGGCGGCGCGGTTGCGGCCCCACAGGTCCAGGTCGTATGAAGCCGTGACGGTGGCCTGGTTGCGCCACGCGTAATTGCCGGCCAGCGGCGCTGGCGTGCTGCCATGCTGGGAATACAGTTCGCGGTTGATGGAAACATTCGCGTCGGCCTGCGGGCGGGTCTTGTCCTCGGCGGCGCCGGCCAGCGCCTCGGCCTGGCGCACGCGCGCCTGGGCGCCGCGCAGGGTGGGGCTGTCGGCCAGGGCCTGGTCCATCAGGCGGTTCAATTGGGGGTCATGCAAGTCTTGCCACCATTGCGTGCGCGGCCAGGCGATCGCTGCGCTGGCGGCGGCATCCATGGCCTGGCTCGCTTGCAGCTTGTTGGCGTCGAGCATGGCCGATTGCGGCGCGATATGGCCCATGTCGGCGCACGCGCTCAAGGCAAGGATCAGGCTGGCGGCAAGCAAACGGCGGTGCAGGGACATGCAGGAACTCCGGAAGAAGGTGTTGGGGTACTGCTGACAGCTCGCCGCGGTGAGCGCCGGGAGTGGCCCGGGTGCTGCGCCGCAACTGAGTTGTTACTGACTGAAACCGGCTGACTGGTTTCTTATTGCACGACGTGTTTTGCCGTTTGCGCGACGTCAAAGTCCGCTTCCGTTTGCGGGATCAGGCCAGCTTTGCGGGCGGCGTAGAACTCGGCCATGACTTGCTCGCGCGTCACCTGGCTGGCGGCGGTGGCCGGTGTTTTCGGATAGTCGACTTCGCTGGTGGCGATTTCGCCGGCGTTGCGGGCACGGACGTATTCGGCCGTGACTTGTTCGCGCGACAATTGCTGGCCCGTGGTGGCAGGCGCGGCGCTTTGGGCGAAAGCCGAGGTGGCGGCGGTGACGGCAAACAATGCTGCGATAAGGGATTTGGCTTGCATGATAAGACTCCAAAATGTGCTTGATGGCTGGGTGGATGGGCCGGATCGCCACGTACCGGTCGGTTCGTCGGCATGGCGCTGGTGGGCGCCATGCCGACGATGAAGCAGTTTCTGGGTGAGAAGATGCTTACTTGAATTAACTATAGCAATGAATATTACATTTGTGAAGTAATTTATGAAAATAGTTGTGCGCCGCCGCATTTTCTGGGGGAAAGGCCGTGCAGGCGTGCGCCGCTGGCCGGGCCAGGGGAGTAAGCTGGTTTTTTTGTTAACGGAGGCCGCCATGAGCAGCAGTTCACTCGATCCGGACAATTTGCCCGTCATCCCCGACCGCGTCCTGGGCAGCGGCCATGGCAAGGGGGCGCTGGGTCCCAGCGACAGTTCCGACAGCGGCAGCGACATGCAGGGCGTGCCGGGCCAGGACCCGGAAGAGCTCGATAACGACAGCGATGCCGCGGGCACGGGCGAGCGGGCCGGCGTGGAGCCGCGCAATACGGCACCCGATGGCGGCGACATCGACGTCGACCATGTGGAAAGCCTGGCGCCCGTGCGGCCTGCAGAGGACGGCGATGGCGAACCCGGCGCTCCCCAGGCGCCAGCGCCACGGCCCTGATGCCAGAGGCCGGCCGCAAATTGCCGCCGCTGTGGCGCCATCAGCGTAAAATGGCGGCAAGGCGGCGTGCGCGCCGCCATGGCCAGCCGGCCGGCACAGGATAGGATGTCAGAGGATGCAAACGCAGATGTCGCAAGAGAAAGAAAAAGACTTGATGTCGATGTACCGCGAGACGCGGCCACGCGAGTTTTTTGGCGAAAAAAGTAATACCAACCACCTGGCCTGGAGTTTGCTGGTGGTCTTGCTGGCGCTGGCGTTCTGGCTCGTCGTGGCCCTGTCGGCGGCGGAAAACCAGCGCTATGCCCTGGAAACGAAGGCGTGCCAGGATCACGTGTTTCCCACGGAAATCGACACGTCTTGCCTGAAACAGGTCAAGTCGCGCGATCACTGGTGGCAGCACGTGGGCCATGCGCTGGTGCGCATGGGCGCCTGACCCTGGCGCAAGCTGGCTGAACGATATGGCTGACCCTGGCGGCGGCGAAGGCCGCTGCGGTGATGGAGCGATAGTGCGGGAGGCGCCATGCCACGCGATCACTCGCGCGAGCAGCCGCAATGGCTGCTGGCGCGCCACAGTGCCTTGACGGCGCGCCAGTTGCTGCGTGCCTATGGCTTGCTATGCCTGTTTTCCCTCGTCATTGCCGCCGCCTTTGCGCTGCGCGGCCTCTGGTACATTCCCGTCTTTTCGTTCGCCGAACTGTGCCTGGTGGCTATCGCACTGCTGCATTACCTGCGCCACGCGCGCGACTATGAACATATCGCCCTGCGCGATGGCGAGCTGATCATCGAACAGGTCAGCGGCGGGCATTGCCGGCGCCACCACTTTGCGCCGTGGCGCACGCGCATCGCCATGCCGCAAGGGCCGCGCCAATTGATACACATCAACGATATGTATGATGCTACCCGGCACGTGGCGGTGGGCGTCTTCGCCACGCCGGAACGGCGCCGGCAAGTCGCGCAGGAACTGGGCGCGTTGCTGCCGCCCTATTTGGGCCCGTAAAACTGGAATGTCTGTACCACCAGCAAGGTAGTAGGGAAGCCCGTGATGGTCTTGAATTCCTTCACGCCCGTGATCTTGTAGGCGCCGGCCTGGAACGCTTCCCCTTCCGCCCAGCTGTGATCTTTCATGGCAAACTGCAGCAGGCGTTTGTCGTTGTAGCGGTAGCTGAAGATGGTGTAGGCGCCGACGCGGCTGGTGACGACGAAGTTTTCATCCTGCGCGTTGGCGATGAGCAGGATGCCCGGATAGCGCCCGATGCCCGCCTCCTCGTTCTGGATTCTCAGGATCACATCGGTAAAACTGCATTCGGCGTCGCGGATATTGTCGCGCTTCGTGCCGATCTGCATCACCTCGTCGTAGCTCTTGTTGTGCACGATCGACCATTGCGGCGAGTCGCAATAGTTGGCCGCGCGGGCGTTGGCCGCGCAGGACAGCAGCAGGCAGAAGGTGATGGCGGTGATGGCGTGCATGGAATCTTGTCGCGGAAGTTGGAAGGCGGCGGCAGTCTACCTGCCCGCTGCCGCCGCCACAAGCGCAGGACGGTGATCAGGTCGCCCGCGACGGACCTTCCCACAGATTGATATGGCCTTCGCGCGCCTGCACGTCGATGGCGGCCAGCTCGTCGGCCGTGAACGACAGTTGCTGCAGCGCGGCCACGTTTTCGCGGATTTGCGCGCTGCTGCTCGCGCCGATCAGGGTCGAGGTGACGCGGGGATCGCGCAGCACCCAGGCCAGCGCCATCTGCGCGAGGGTTTGCCCCCGTTGCGCGGCGATCTGGTTCAGGGCGCGCACGCGGGCCAGGTTTTCCGCGCTCAGGTGCTGTTGCGTCAGCGAACCGCCGCCGGGACGGTTGACGCGCGCATCCTGCGGCACGCCATCGAGGTATTTGTCGCTGAGCAACCCCTGCGCCAGCGCCGTGAACGTGATGCAGCCCATGCCTTCCTGCTGCAGGGTGTCGAGCAAGCCGTCTTCCTCGATCCAGCGGTTGAGCATGTTGTAGGCAGGCTGGTGGATCAGACACGGCACTTTCCATTCCTTCAGCAGGGCGGCCGCCTCGGCCGTCTTTTGCGGCGAATACGACGACAGGCCCACGTACAGCGCCTTGCCTTGCTGCACGGCGGTGGCCAGCGCGCCCATGGTTTCTTCGAGCGGCGTGTCGGCGTCGTAACGGTGCGAGTAAAAGATGTCGACATAGTCGAGGCCCAGGCGCTTCAGACTTTGGTCCAGGCTGGCCAGCACGTATTTGCGCGAACCGCCGCCCTGGCCGTACGGCCCCGGCCACATGTCCCAGCCCGCCTTGGTGGAAATGATCAGTTCATCGCGGTAGGGCAGGAAATCATCGCGCAGCAGCTTGCCGAAATTGCTTTCCGCGCTGCCATACGGCGGGCCGTAATTATTGGCCAGGTCGAAATGCGTGATGCCCAGGTCGAACGCCGTGCGCAGCATGTCGCGCTGCGATGCCAGATTGTTGCTGTCGCCAAAGTTATGCCACAGTCCCAGCGACAGCAGTGGCAGTTTCAGCCCGCTGCGCCCGCAGGTGCGGTATTGCATGCTGTCGTAGCGGTTCTCGGCGGCGTGGTAGGTCATGGCATCTCCTCGTTGAATGAAGCGCTTATTTTCGCGCAAAATCAAGGTCCGTGTGCGTGCGCCGTACGCGTGGCCGGACGCGCCTTACAATGGGCGATCAGGAGTCTCGCAAGGAGCGGTCATGGAAATCGAATTGAAATTGTTGCTGGCGCAGCAAGATGTACCGCGTTTGCGCGCGCACCCGCTGCTGGCGCAATCCACGCAAGGTGAGCCGCAACTGTTGCAGATGCACGATATCTATGTCGACACGCCCGATCTGCAGCTGTGCCGCCACCAGGCGGGCTTGCGCGTGCGCCAGGTGGACGGACGCTGGGTGCAAACCCTGAAGGCGGGCGGCACGGTCAGCGGCGGCTTGCACAGCCGCCACGAATGGGAGGGCGAGGTGCCGGGGCCGCAACCGGATCTGGCCGCGCTCGACTCGGTCATCGGCCGCAAGCAGCCCATCCGCGCGCTGCTGCGCCAGGACGCCATCCGCGACGCTTTGCGGCCCGTGTTTACCACGCGCATCGAGCGCACCGTATGGCAGTTGCGCACGCCGCAGGGCGACCAGATCGAATGCGTGCTGGACCAGGGTGTCATCGAAAGCGGCGCGGATGGCGCGGATGGTGCCGATGGCGCCGCGCGCAGCGTGCCCGTCAGCGAGATCGAACTGGAATTGAAGCAGGGGCAGGCGTCCAGCCTGTTCGACGTGGCGCTGGCCCTGCTGCAGGAGGTGCAGCTGCAGCTGGGCCATATGAGCAAGGCGGAGCGCGGTTACCGGCTGGCCGCATCGCATCCCTTGCAAGCCGTCAAGGCGCAGCCTTTGCGGCTCGATGACGGCATGACGGTGCAGCAAGCCTTCATCGCTATCTGCGGCAATTGCCTCGAGCAGGTGAGCGGCAACCAGGATGGCGTGGCGGGAGGCAAGCACGTGGAAAGCGTGCACCAGATGCGCGTGGGCCTGCGCCGTTTGCGCTCGGCGCTGGGCATGTTCAAGTCGCTGCTGGCGCTGCCGGACGCCTTGAAGGGCGAACTCGAGTGGCTGGGCGGCGCGCTGGGCGAGGCGCGCGACTGGGATGTGTTGGCGGGCAATACCTTGGCGCAGCTCGATGGCGAGGCGGCCACGGATGCGGCGGCGCTGGCGGAGGCGGCGCACGCGCAGGCGCGCATCAAGCACGAACTGGCTGCCCAGGCCGTCATCTCGGCGCGCTACACGGCCTGCATGCTGGGCTTGCAGCGCTGGCTGCAGGCGCGCGCCTGGCGCGATAGCTGTTCCGCGCGCCAATTGCGGCGCCTGGATGCGCGCGTTTCGCCATTTGCCCGTGCCACCTTGCGCAAGGACCAGCGCCGCCTGATGCAGCGCGGCAAGCGCCTGCTGCATGCGACGCCGCAGCAGCGCCACCGGGTGCGCATCGCGGCCAAGAAGACGCGCTATGCGACGGAATTTTTTGCCTCGCTGTTTGCGGGCCGGGCCGTGCATCCGTATGTGGGGCGGCTGTCGGCCTTGCAGGATGAACTGGGCTGGCTCAATGACGTGCAGGTGGCCGACCGGCTGCTGCAGGAATTGCCCGAAGTTCCGGCTGGCCAGACCGGCCAGACTGACCAGTCGGCCCAGGACCGGTTGCGGCTGCATGCGGCCTTCGTGCGCGGCTATCTGGCGGCGCGCGCGCAGGCGCAAGGCAGCGATGGCCGCATGCACAAGGCCTGGCGGCGCTTCAAGGCGGTCCGCTTGCCGGCCTGAGCCCCGGCTAGGTCAGCGGACGTTGCAACTGGCGCTCGAGGATGGCCAGCGGCGACTTGTGCGGAGCGGCCATGGCGTGCACGGGCAGCAGCCAGGTTTGCTCCAGCGCATGCTGTCCCCGCAGGGCAGCGTGCGATACCGTGTCGCTGAAGACGATCCACGTCTGGCCCGGCGCGAACGCATGCGTGTACTGTTCCACCTGCGCCTGGTAACCGAGGTCGGCCTTCATGGCGTCGTGCAGCTGCAGCATGTAGTGGTCGTAGGCCGTGCGCCGCGACTTGGTGACGCGCAGCCATTGCAGCAGGGCCGCCAGCACCGGTTGCGGACGTTTCGCGACGGGCAGGAAATGCTGTGCCACCTGCTCGAATGGCGCGCCCAGTTTCCACACGCGGGGTGCGTCGCGCGGATGGATGTTGGTGAAGACGCGCAGGATGCGCCGGCCCTGCGTGGGCGAGGAGGGAAAGCTGTCGACGTGCAGGCGTGTATCGTCCTTGCGCCAGGAAGTTACGCGGCCGGCGATTTCCACGGGACGAAAGCTGCCTTTGCCTTGCTGCAGATGGGGGCAATAGCCAGGCAGCAAGCCGGCCAGCAGGCGCTGCGTGTGCCGCGCATAGCGCTGCATCAGCGCGGCCAGCAGGGTCGCATCGTAGGCGTCGCCGTGGCCGCGCACGCCGCGCGCCGGTTCCCAGCTGATGTTCTTGGCGCTGCTGGCGCTACCCACAGCGCCGTTCAGCAGCGTATGCTCTTCCTGCCGCAGGGGAAAGCCCAGCGCGGGCAGCAGCAGTACCTGCCCATCTTCGAGTGCCTGCTGCGCCGCCGCCTGCTGCGCGGCGCTGCCGCGGGCGTCCCACCGGTCCAGGGAAATATCGATGAGTTTGTTCATGGCACAAACGGGTAAGTCATCGGAGCGGCCAGTATGGGCGCTTGCCGCCCGCTCCCGTTTGCGCTGGCGCAGATGCAGTTCACGGTGTGGCGCGATCGCGGTTCACATAGAACAAGCCCGGCGACCGGCGCGCCCTCAGTAAGCGAGGCGGCCCGGCACGCTTACTTCGATCTGCGTGCCGGCACCGGGCCGGCTGTCGATGCGCAGGCTGGCCGCGATGCCGGCGGCGCGCTCGCGCATGCCGACCAGGCCCCAGTGGCCGGGCCGCTGGCCCGCCTGTGCGACGGCGTCATCGAGGCCGCAGCCGTCGTCGCGCACGCGCAGGGTGAATGCCTGCTCCGCATAGTCGAGTTCCAGCACGATGTTGGCCGCTTCGGCATAGCGCGAGGCGTTGAACAGCGCTTCGCGCGCGATCGCATAGATCTCGTCATGCACGCGCGGCTGCAGGCGCCGGCAGGTGCCGCTCACATGCACGGTGAACGCATGCGCGCGGTGCTCGGCCAGGCCCTTGCCGAATTGCTGCAGCGCCAGGCGCAGTTCGTCCGGTTCGGCCGAGGCGCGCAAGTCCATGATCTGGTCGCGTCCTTCGATCAGCAGCTGGTCGGCCAGGTTGAGAGTGCCGTCGAGGCGCGCCCGTTCGCGCGTGCCCTTGGGCAGCATGTCCGCATGCGCATGGAATGACAGGATCAGGCCCTGCACGCTTTGCAGCAGGGTGTCGTGCAGCGAACGGGCGATGCGCGAGCGTTCGGCCAGGCGTTCCTGCAAGCGTTCCTGCAGCCGCTCCTGCATGTTGCGCGTCAGGTGGCGGATGCGCAGCACATAGCCGCCATACAGCAGCAGCGCGGCGCCCAGCGCCAGCAGCACGATGAACCACGGCGTTTGCGCGAAGGCGGGCGCGATGACGATGGCTAGCCCTGTCCCTTGCGTGTTCCACACGCCGTCTTCGTTGGCGGCCGTGACCTCGAAGCGGTAGCTGCCGGGTGCGAGGTTGGTATAGTAGGCTTCGCGGCGTCCGACCGCTTCTTGCCAGCCGGCATCCACGCCCGTCAGTTTGTAGCGCAGGCGCACGCGTTCCGGCATCGACAGGCTCAGGGCCGTGAAGCCGATCTGCAGGGTCTTGCTGCCTTGCGGCAGGTGCTGCGGCTTGCCATCGTCCAGCGCGTAACGCACGCCATTGGCCAGCAGGCTGTGGATCTGCACGGGCGGCGCCAGGGCGTTGCGGCGGATATGCAGCGGGTCGAGCATGCCGATGGTGGCCGAGGTGGAAAACCACAGCTTGCCATCGGGCGCATGGATCAGCGACGGCACGGGGCGCAACTGCGAGGCATGGCCCTGCAAGCCGTCGAGCGCGTCGAAGCGTTCCGAGGTGACGGCGCTGCCATCGCGCATCCACGCGGCCAGGCTGGCGGCGCCGATATGGGCTATGCCGTCCGCGCCATGCAGCCACAGGTCGCCGTCCGGCAGGCGCACGATGCCCGACACGCCGCGAAATACCGTGCCGCGCGCGCCGCGCAAGGTGTGGAAGCGGCCGGCGCGGTACAGGGCCACGCCGTTTTCGCCGCCGGCCCACATCGCGTCGCCATCGCGGTACAGCTGCAGCACGGTGCCCACTTGCAGGCCCTCGGCGGCGCCGAGCCGCCTGACGGCGCCCGCGCGCTGGCCGTCGGCCACCAGGCTGATGGTATTGTCGGCATGACCCAGCCAGACGGTGCCGACGCCATCCATCGCCATGGCCGTCGTCAGCACCGTCGGCAAGCCCGAGAGGCCGCCGTTCGCGCTCCATTTTCCTTCGTTCAGGCGAAACAGGCCGCCGCCGGAAAACGAGGCCCACAGGGCGCCCGAGCGGTCTTGCTGCAGCGCTTGCGGATCGAGTCCCTGCACGGGCGTCGCCACGCGCGTCATGGCGCCGTTGCGCGCGCGATGATGGAGTTCCTGCTCGTTGCCCAGCCACAGCGTGCCGTCGGGCGCCCAGTGGCTGGCCGCCAGCGCCCCCTTCAATATCACTTTTTTCATGCCATCGGCCGTAAAGCTGCGCACGTCGCTCACGTAGTCGCCGATCCACACATCGCCGTCGGGCCCCGGCAGCATGCCGGGATGGTCGAAGGGCACGGCCACGGCCAGGGTCTTCAGGCGGTTCGGCCGCAGCCGGTCCAGGCCCGTCGAGGTGCCGAACCACAGATTGCCTTCGCGGTCCTGGAACGAGGTCTGCGGCAGCGGGCCGCTGATGCCGTTCTGGCGCGTCAGGCGCTGGGCCGGCAGGCTGGGGCCGGAAGGGTCGAACTTGCGTTCGATGCCATCGGGCTGCATCAGCCACATGGTGCCGGCGCGGTCGAAGCGGATGCTGTTGCCTCTGGCGTCCGGCCGGATCGGCGCATTGGGGCGCGGCGCGCTGGTGCGCACGCGGTAGTAATTGCTTTGCGCATCGACGGCCCAGATGGCGCCATCGGGTGCTTCATCCATGCCGGTGAGGATGGTGCGCGGCCAGGCATGGGAAAAACGCGTCTCGCCCGGCCTGCGGAAATAGGCGCCATGCATGGTGCCCATCCACTGCGTGCCGTCGCGCGCGAACAGGATCTGGTAGACGCGCTTGTCGGGCAGGCCCACGTTGGCCGCCTGCGCAACGAAACGGTCGGCGCCCGGCGCCAGGCGCGCCGCGCCATCGCGCGTGCCGACCCAGATGGCGCCATCTGGCGCTACCTCGATATGGAACACGGCGCCCGGCGGCAAGCCGTCCGCCTCGCGGTAGGTGCGTGTGCCATCCTTGCGAAAGACGCTGACGCCGCCGAGGCGGTAGCCGACCCACACGGCGCCGTCGGCCGGCGTGGCCAGGCCCAGCACATTGCTCGACGGCAGGCGGTGGCCGTACACGCTGTCGACCCTGTCGAAGCGCACGCCATCGTAGCGGTACAAGCCGGTGGCCGTGGCGATCCACAGCCAGCCATCGTTGCCCTGGGCGAATTTGAGCACATCGACGGGCGCGCCTTGCAGGGCGCCCCAGGCGTTGTGGGTGTAATCGGACAGCAGGGGCGATGGGGCGGCCGCGCACGCGTGCAGGTGGCACGCCAGCAGGGGCAGGATCAACAGGCGGCGCAGCAGGCGGGCGGACATCGTGGCAGACGGAGATAGCGGTGGCGGGGCAGTGATTGTAGCGCAGCGCCGTGCCTTTCAGCAGGCAAAAAAAAGCCTGCGCGGGGTGGCGCAGGCTTCTTTTCGCCCTACGTTGACAAGGTTCCGCGCTTACGCGAAGTTCTTGGCAACGAAGTCCCAGTTGACCAGGCCCCAGAACGTTTCCACGTACTTGGCGCGCAGGTTGCGGTAGTCGATGTAGTAGGCGTGTTCCCAGACGTCGCAGGTCAGCAGCGGCTTGTCGCCGGTGGTCAGCGGGCAGCCGGCGTTCGAGGTGTTGACGATGTCGACGGAACCGTCGGCTTTTTGCACCAGCCAGGTCCAGCCCGAACCGAAGTTGCCCACGCACGACTTGGTGAATTCTTCCTTGAACTTGTCGAACGACGACCATTTCGCGTTGATCGCGTCAGCCACGGCACCGGCAGGCGCGCCGCCGCCGGCCGGCTTCATGCCGTTCCAGTAGAAGGTGTGGTTCCATACCTGGGCTGCATTGTTGAAGATGCCGCCCGACGACTTCTTGATGATTTCTTCCAGCGACAGGTTCTCGAACTCGGTACCCTTGATCAGGTTGTTCAAGTTGGTGACATACGCCTGGTGATGCTTGGCATAGTGGTATTCCAGGGTTTCTTTCGAAATATGCGGCGCCAGAGCGTCCATTTCATATGGCAGTGGTGGCAGAGTATGTTCCATGTGATGTCCCTTTATGGTGAGTGTTCGGAGTCTTCCAGCCTGTGGCCGGAGGGTTGAGCCAAGCTTGCTTGAAGCAGGCATTCTTGCTGAACGAGCCACTATTGTAAAGCGGATGCGCCATTGCTGCAGATTCCGGCACGCGTTATGGATGCCGGTCGCGTAGTGATTCTCGTTCAGCCTGAATCGGGCGGAAAAGTTCCCAGCCGCAAGCCTCAACGGATGCGCCGGGTGGTCTCGCGAACGATCAGTTCCAACGGTGGAATGGCCGCCTGCACGGCCTCGCCATTGATCAGTCCCAGCAGCGCTTCCGTGGCGATGCGGCCGATGTCGTACAGGGGCTGGTGGATGGTCGTCAGCGGCGGTGTCGTGTAGGACGAGCCGGGCAAGTCATCGAAACCGACGAGCGAGATATCGTCGGGCACGCGGATGCCCTTGCGGTACAGGCACAGGCGCACGCCGTAGGCGGACAGGTCGTTGGCGGCGAAGACGGCGCTGAATTGCTGCTGCGTATCGAACAAATGGTTCATGGCCAGCATCCCGCTTGCCTCGTGGAAATCGCCTTCCACCATCAGCTTCGGGTCGATGGCGATGTCCGCTTCGCGCAGCGCGCGCTGGTAGCCCGTCAGGCGCTCGGCCGCATCCGTGTTGTTGGCGGGGCCGGCCACGAAGGCGATGCGGCGGTGGCCCAGTTCCACCAGGTGGCGCACGGCCAGGTAGGCGCCGTATTCGTTGTCGAGCTTGAAGCCGATGGCGCTTTTCGTGGCCAGCAGGCGGCCCGTCGAGACGATGGGCCGCTGCTGCGAGAAATCGAGCACGCTCTCGTCCGAGATGCGCCCCGACAGCAGGATGATGCCGTCGACCTTCCGCGCCAGCAGCAAGCGGATGCGGTCCGCCTCTTCCTGCGCATTCCAGTGCCCGCTGACGATGACGGACGCGTAGCCCGTGTCCTTCAAGCCGTCGTCCACGCCGCGCAGGCTTTCGTCGAAGAAGGGGCTGGAAATATCTTGCACCACGATGCCGATGGTCATCGAGCGGCCCTTCTTCAGACCTTGCGCCATCTGGTTCGGCGCGAATTTCATGTGCGCAATGGCCGCCAGCACGGCGTCGCGCTTGTCGTCGGAGACCCTGGCCGTGCCATTGAGGATGCGCGAAACGGTGCTGGGCGACACGCCGGCCTGGCGGGCCACGTCGAGCAGGGTGGAAGGGGGAGCAGCGTGGGCGCTATCGTTCAAGGTGATTCCTGGGTATCAAGATGGCTGGTCCTCAGTGCTCTGAAAACCTTTTCATCGAAAGATTACCATAAATGCCCACAGGGCCGTCGGTCGGGGTAGGTCGGGGTAGGTCGGGTTAGCCCGCAGGGCGTAAGCCGACATATTGTTGGCTGTGCACGTCGGATTACGCGCGTAGCGCTAATCCGACCTACGCTTGAAAACGTTTTCACGAAAAACAACAACCTCTCAAAATGGCGGATTTTTGTGTCTTTTCATAGGAGAACACGCGTCATGGCATGCATCTCGCCACGCTGCCCTCAATAAAAATGACAACTTTTTCGATTGACTTGATTTTCTTTGCGGTGTTAAATGGACACATGTTGTGAAAACGTTTTCAAGATAGAAGACGCTCAATAAACGGAGATGAAATAATGAAGTCAAGCATCCTTGGCGCCGCCCCTCTGGCGGCGCTGACTCTGGCCGCCGGTGTGGCCGCCGCGCCCGCAGCCGTTCCGCCGGCCGTCGCCCTGCCGGCGCTGGCCCCGGCCACGATTACCGTCGCCTCGTTCCCCGACCTGGACCGCGCCGTGAAAACGGCCTTGCCCCTGTGGGAAAAGCTGTATCCGCAAGTGAAGGTCAAGCTGGTCAGCCTGCAGATCGACGACCACCATAACTCGATGACGACGGCGCTGGCGGCCGGCGCGCGCCTGCCTGACGTGATGGCCATCGACTTCCGCTACGTCGGCAGCTTCGCCGAATCGAAGGGCATGGAAGATTTGCTGCAGCCGCCATACGGGGCAGGGCAGTACCGCGCCCAGTTCGTGCCGTTCACGTTCGTGCAGGCAACCAGTTCGCGCGGCACCCTGGGCGCCATGCCGGCCGACCTGGGACCGGGCACGCTGTTCTACCGCAAGGACTTGATGGACAAGGCGGGCATCAAGGAAACCGATCTGACGCAATCGTGGGAGTCATATATCGCCGCCGGCAAGAAGCTCAAGGCCGCCACCGGCACCTATCTGCTGGCCGGCGCCAGCGACCTGGCCGATATCTATATCCGCGCCAATTTGAAAGATGGCGAAGGCATCTATTTTGGCGACAAGGGCCAGGTGCTGGTCGACTCGCCCCGCTTCGTCAAGGCGTTCGAACTGGCCAAGGCGGCGCGGGTCGCCGGCATCGATGCGCGCACCGTGGCCTGGACGGGCGAGTGGGCCGAAGGCTTCAAGCGCGACAAGGTGGCCAGCCAGATGATGGGTTCGTGGTTGAGCGGCCACCTGGCCAAGTGGCTGGCGCCCGATTCCAAGGGCCAGTGGCGCGCGGCGAACCTGCCGGCCGGCGCGCTGGCGTCGTACGGCGGCTCGTTCTATGGCATTCCGAAAAAGGCGGCGAATAAAACCCAGGCCTGGGAATTCATCAAGTTCATGACCGTCAACAAGGATATCCAGCTGCACTCGCTCAAAGAGATCGGCGCCTTCCCGGCCCTCAAGGCCGCGTATGCGGACCCGATGATGGACGAGCCGCAGCCGTATTTCGGCGGCCAGAAGACGCGCCTGCTGGCGCGCGACACGGCGGCGAAAATCCCCGTCATCCGCGTCGACAAATTCGACGCCGTGGCGCGCGACATCGTTAACATGGAACTGGAAAGCGTGCTGGCGCAAAACAAGGATATCAAGACGGCCCTGGCCGACGCCAAGGCCCTGATCACCCACCGCGCGCGGCGCTAGGAGCAGCATGACTACTTCCATGCCTTGTACCGATGGCGCGCCCGCTGCAGCTGCAGCGCGGCCCGCCAGGAAACGCTTCAACATGAAGAAGTGGGCGCCATATATTTTCATCAGTCCCTTCTTCATCCTGTTCGCCGTCTTCAGCCTGTTCCCGCTGCTGTTTTCCATCTATCTGTCGTTCAACCAGTGGGAAGCGGCCAGCGGCGTGGAAGCCATGCAGTGGGTGGGCCTGGACAACTACAAGTATGCCTTGAGCGACCCGTGGTTCTTGCGCTCGCTGGGCAATACCGTCTGGCTGGCGCTGGCCTCGGGCGTGCCGCAGCACCTGGTCGCCATTCCGCTGGCAGCGTTCATCCACAACAGCTTCAAGCGCTCGCGCAACCTGGTGATCGGCATTTACTTTTTACCGTTCATCACGTCCAGCGTGGCCATCGCCATGGTCTTCAACACCCTGTTCTCGCGCGACTATGGCCAGATCAATGTGCTGATCCAATGGTGCGCCAGCCTGCCGCTCGTCGGCGGCCTGTTTCCGGCGGAATCGATCGACTGGCTGGGCAGCTCGCTGTTCATCAAGCCGGCCGTCGCCTTCGTGATTTTCTGGCGCTACCTGGGCTGGAACCTGGTGCTGTATCTGTCCGCGCTGCAGGTGATCCCCAAGGATTTGTATGAAGCGGCCACCATCGACGGCGCGTCGAAACGCCAGCAATTCTGGTACATCACCTTGCCGCAGCTGCGCCCCATGATCTACCTGGCCGTCACACTCACCATCATGGGCAACCTGCAGCTGTTCGAGGAACCGTTCGTGCTGGTGGCCGAATCGAGCGGCGTAAGCCAGTCCGTGATGACGACGGCCATCTTCGTCTACAAGACGGCGTTTTCCTCGGGCGACTTCGGCACGGCGTCGGCCATTTCCTGGCTGCTGTTCCTGATCATCGCCAGCACCACCTGGGTCAACAACCGCATTTTCAGCCGCAACGAACGCAATGAGCGCAAGGAGGTCCGATGAAAACCACCCGCTGGACGGCCTACGCCATGGTGGCCATCGGCGCCCTGATCATGGTCGCGCCGTTCTACTTCATGTTCGTCTTCGCCACGCACACGAGCGCCGAGATTTACAGCCTGCCGCCGCCGCGCTGGTTCGGCACGGCCCTGCTCAACAACATCGAGCTGCTGCAGGAGCGCCTGCCGTTCTGGCGCAATATCGGCATCAGCCTGTACGTGGCGCTGATGACGACGGCACTGACCTTGTTCTTTTGCTCGCTGGGCGGCTATGCGTTCGCCATGTACGAGTTCCGCTTCAAGCGGCCCCTGTTCACCCTCGTGATGGCGTCGATGATCATCCCGTCTTTCATGAACATGATTCCCACGTTCATGCTGATGGATTTCCTCGGATGGCTGGACCAGCCGCGCGCCCTGTACGTGCCGGGAGCGGCCGGCGCGCTGGGGATTTTCCTCATGCGCCAGTACATCGGCACGGCGATCCCGAAGGATCTGATCGAGGCGGCGCGCATCGACGGCTGCGGCGAATTCGCCATCTACTGGAGAGTCGTGCTGCCGCTGATCGGTCCCGCCATGGGCACCCTGGGCCTGATCACCTTCATCAACTCGTGGAACAACTTCATCACGCCGCTGGTCGTCATGCGCTCGGTCGAGAACTACACGATCCCGCTGGCCCTGCGCAGCATGCAGGCGCCGAACAACACGGAGTGGGGCGCGCTGATGACGGGCGCCGCCATCGCCGTGCTGCCGCTGCTGCTGATGTTTTTTGTCGCCTCGAAGCGTTTAATTGAAGGACTGACCCAGGGCGCCGTCAAAGGCTAGCACTTTTTTTCATCCACTCACACTGACATGACCACCATGCATAACGACGATATTGACACCAACTTTCCCGCCACCTTCACCTGGGGCGTGGCCACCAGCGCCTACCAGATCGAGGGCGCCGCCGCCATCGACGGCCGCGGCCCATCCATCTGGGATACCTTCAGCCACACGGATGGCAAGATCATCGACGGCAGCAATGGCGACGTGGCCTGCGACCACTATCACCGCTACGCGGAGGACGTGGAGCTGATCGCCAGCCTGGGCGTGAACGCCTACCGCTTTTCCATGTCCTGGTCGCGCGTGCAGCCCACGGGTTCCGGCGCCTGGAACGAGGCCGGCTTCGATTTCTATGGGCGCCTGCTCGACGCCCTGGCCGCCAAGGGGCTCGATGCCCATCTGACCCTGTACCACTGGGACTTGCCGCAAGCCCTGCAGGACGAGGGCGGCTGGCTCAATCGCGCCACCTGCTACCACTTTGCCGCCTACGCGGCCGAAGTGGCGCGCCGCTTCGGCCACAAGGTCGCCAGCATCGCTACTCATAACGAACCGTGGTGCACGGCCGTGCTGGGCCACGGCACGGGCCAGTTCGCGCCCGGCATGGCCGACCCGGCCGCCGCCGTGCAAGTGTCGCACCATCTGCTGCTGTCGCACGGCCTGGCCATGCAGGCGATGCGCGCCGTCAATCCGCCCGCGAAACTGGGCATCGTGCTCAATCAATGGACGGCCACGCCGGCCACTGACAGCGCCCAGGACCGCGAGCTGGCCGAACTCGAATATGCGCGCTCGGTGCAGTGGTATATGGACGCCATCTTCAAGGGCCGTTACCCGGCGCTGGCCCTGAAACACGTCGACGCTTCTGCTTTAGCTATCTTTGAAAACGATTTCATAGATATCAAGCAACCCATCGATTTCCTTGGCGTGAACTACTACACGCGCGCTTTCATGAGTGCCGAGACGCCGCCGCGCAAGCCCGAGTGCAAGCTCGGTGTCAACGACATGGGCTGGGAAACCTATCCGCAGGGCTTGACGGAACTGCTCGTCGGCCTGCACCGCGAATACCGGCTGCCGCCCGTCTACATCACGGAAAACGGCATGGCCGTGGCCGACAAGCCCGTCGACGGCAAGATCCACGACGCGCCGCGCATCGAGTACGTGCAGCTGCACCTGGACGCCTTGCGCGCCGTGATCGCGCAGGGCATCGACGTACGCGGCTATTTCTACTGGAGCCTGATGGACAACTTCGAGTGGAACTCGGGCTATGCCAAGCGCTTCGGCATGGTCTACGTCGATTACGCCACGCAGCAGCGCAGCTTCAAGGACAGTGCCCTGTGGTACCGCGACTTCATCGCCGCGCAGCGCGCGTCCCACGCCGCTGTCCTGGCCGAGGAGCACTGACATGGCCGCCATTTCCCTGCGCGGCATCCGCAAGACCTATGGCGACGGCCCGGAAATCGTCAAGGGCCTGGACCTCGATATCCACGACGGCGAATTCATGGTTTTTGTCGGGCCATCCGGCTGCGGCAAGTCGACCCTGCTGCGCATGATCGCGGGACTGGAAGACATCAGCGCGGGCCAGCTGCGCATCGGCGACCTGCTGGCCAACGACGTGGCGCCGGCCGAGCGGGGTATCGCCATGGTCTTCCAGAGCTATGCGCTGTACCCGCACATGACGGCGCGCGACAACATGGGCTTTGCCTTGAAACTGGCGGGCAAGCCGGAAGCGGAAGTGCGCGCGGCCGTGGGCAAGGTGGCCGAGATTTTGCAGATCACGCACCTGCTTGACCGCAAGCCCAAGGCCTTGTCGGGCGGTGAGCGGCAGCGTGTGGCCATCGGCCGCTCCATCGTGCGCCAGCCCAAGGTGTTCCTGTTTGACGAGCCGCTGTCCAATCTCGACGCGTCCTTGCGCGTGCAGACGCGCATCGAGCTGGCCAAGCTGCACCAGGAACTGGGCACCACCATGATTTACGTCACCCACGATCAGGTCGAAGCCATGACCCTCGGTGACCGGGTCGCCGTCTTCCACGGCGGCCACCTGGAGCAGGTGGGTGCGCCGCTGGACCTGTACCGCCAGCCGGCCAGCCAGTTCGTGGCCGGCTTCATCGGCGCGCTGCGCATGAACTTCTTGCCGTGCGCCGCCGTCCCCGCACTGGCCAGCCAGCTTGGCGGCGAGGCCGGCATGCTGGTCGGCATACGCCCGGAACACCTGCGCCTGGTGCCGCGCCACGAAGGCTACGGCGCCACGGTCACCCTGATCGAGCAGCTGGGCGACGCGCAAATCATCCACGCCATGCTCGATGGTAGCCCGCACGCGGTGGCCATCAAGCTGCATGGCGAGGCGCGCCACAGTCTGGCGCAGGGCAGCGCCATCGGCTTTGCACCGGAAGAAGGCCATGCCTTTCTATTCGACACGGCCGGGCGCGCCGTGGCTACCCATTGACCCCGCACGGAGGCGACATGACTTCAGATTGACACCCAAAAAATGTGCAGCAATAGCCAAAGAGCTATGTGATCATCAATCAACCAGCGGTACAGGAGACAACAACAATGCAACAGCTCAAACGCAATACCATCGCCCTCAGCCTGGCGCATGCGACATTCGCCCAGTTCATCTTGCTGGGCAGCGGCGCCGCCATGGCACAGGAGGCTGCAGCCACGGATGCGGCAAAGCCGGCCGCCGAACAGATGGACCGCATCGTCGTCACGGCCACGCGCCGCAATACCTTCGTGCAGGAGACGCCGCTGGCCGTCACCGCCTTCAACCAGGACACCCTGCAAAACAACCAGGTCAAGGATCTGGCCTCGCTGGCCACCATGGTGCCGAGTCTCGTCGTCGAGCAGCATGGCGACTCGGGCGGCGTGCACGTCTACATGCGCGGCGTCGGTTCGGCCAACCACACGGAGCTGGGCGACCCGGCCGTCGCCTTTTACGTCGACGGCGTGTATTCGCCGCGTCCGCAGGGCGCCACGGCGCTGATGTATGACCTGTCGCACGTCGAGGTGGCGCGCGGACCGCAGGGTACCCTGAACGGCCGCAATTCCACGGCCGGTGCCGTCAACCTCGTGTCGGCCGCGCCTAGCACGGCCAAGTTCATGGGTTCGGCCGGCATCACGGTGGGCGACTACCGCCACCTGCAGACGCAGGGCATGATCAATATTCCGTTTTCCGACGACGTGGCGCTGCGCATCGCCGCCATCAAGGATAGCCATGACGGCACGGTGGACTTCCGCCGCGGCTCGAACGTCATGCCGGGCACGGCCAAGTATGGCGCCGGCGATCAGATGGGCGTGCGCGCCTCGCTGCTGTGGAAGTTCACGCCGCAGCTGCGCGGCACCTTCATCGCCGACTACTTCCTCGACCAGGGCGCCGGCAACGTCTACCTGGCGGCCGAACCGAAACGGGGCGAGAAGCTGCGTTCGGCCCTGATCGACACGCCGGGCACCCTGGACCAGTCGATTCTGACCTACAAGGGCAAGCTCAATTACAAGCCGACGGACGCGCTGGATTTCACGTACCTGGGCAGCTGGAGCCGCTACAAGCGCCAGAACAGCAACGACTCGGATGCGGGCCTGTTCCCCGGCTTCAAGTCGGAAAACCGCACGGACTGGGCGCAGTTCGACAGCTATTCGCACGAGCTGCAGGCGCGCTCGGACGACGACGCGCCGTTCCAGTGGGTGGCCGGCCTGTTCCTGTTCAATGAAAAGAACAAGGTGCGCTTCGATATCGACCGCAGCCAGATTTCGCAGGCGGCCGTGCAGCAGGATATCGCCAATGGCGCCGTGATCTTCGTGCAGCCGACCGTGGGCCAGTATGCGTCGTCGATGTCCTTCATCCAGGGCGACCGCCAGCTCAAATCGAAAGCCGTGTTCGGCCAGGTCAGCCAGCAAGTGACGGACCAGATCAAGCTGACGGCCGGCGCGCGCTACACGAAAGACCATAAATTCGACATCGGCGGCAAGAACTGGGCATGCCCGAACTGGCCGGCCAATACCCCGCTGGGCACCACGGTCCTCACCGCCGACCAGCTGCGCCAGCTGGTCACGCCGGGCACGGGCCTGGCCAACACGCACAATATCGGCCCGGGCGGCGCCATCACGGCCGCCACCTGCGGCAATACGCCAGGCGACAATACGGCCGACCTGAAATACGGCCAGGCCACCTGGCTGGGCCGCATCGAGTACAAGCTGCGCCCGGACATTCTGCTGTTCGGTTCCGTGACGACGGGCTTCCATTCGCCGGCCATCGGCGACGGCGGCGCCACCACCAAGCCGGAAAAGCTGACCAGCTATGAAATCGGCTTCAAGTCGGACTTGCTGAACCGCGAACTGACCCTGAACCTCGACGCCTTCCTGATGAAGTACAAGGACAAGCTCGAGTCGCAGGTGGTCAACAGCGTGCTGGCCAACTTCAACGCGGCCGGCGCCACCGTCAAGGGCCTGGAAGCGGAATGGGTGTGGCGGCCAACGAAGGTCGACCGCCTGACGGGCAATGCCACCTGGCTCAAAGCCGTGTACGACGACTTCATGTCGTGCGACGTCGATGCGGCGCGCGCGAATGGCCAGTCCTGCGGTTCGACGGCGCCACTGGTGAACGTGGGCGGCAGCACCATGAAGCATGCGCCGAAGTTTTCCACCACCGTGCAGTACGAGCATGATTTCAATGTCGCCGGCGGCCAGATCACGCCGCGCGCTTCGGTGCACTATGAAACCATGTCGTACGTGGGGGCGGGGGCGTTCAACGGCGACGTGCCGGGCCATGCCGGCGTCAAGCGCCAGGAAGCCTACACGACCCTGGACCTGAGCCTGCGCTTCCAGCCGGCCAACAAGGCCTACACGGTGGAAGCGTTCGTGCAGAACGCCACGGACAAGGCGGTCAAGCTCGACGTCAATGAAATCTGCACGGACGTGGGCATGCCATGCCAGCCGACGCAGCAGATCTACGGCGCCTTCTACAACGCGCCGCGCACGTTTGGCGCACGCGTGTCGATGAAGTTCTAAGTCAGGCAGGGTGAAAGAGCAGTTGCGGTAGCAGTCCACTCAGTAGGGAAGGTGTTGGGCCGGGGTTCTTCCCCGGCCTTTTTTATTCCAGCGCTTATTCCAGGCTGGCTTGCACGCTGGCGATGCCGACCTGCGCGCTGCCTTCGGCCAGGCGCACGTTGACGTTCTGGCGCGCCTGCAGCTGCGCCGGCGAGCGCACGATATTCCCTTTTTCATCGCGCAGTATCGCGTAGCCGCGCTCCAGCGTGCGCTGGGGATTCAGCAGTTCCAGCTGCGCCGCCAGGCCGTCGAGGCGGTGGCGCCGCTGGCCCAGCTGCTGCGCCATGGCCGCGCCGCTGCGCCGCTGGGCTTCCACCAGCCGCGTGCGCGATGCCGTGACGTCGGGCCGCAGGTTGGCCCAGCGCGAGCGCAGGCGTTCGAGCGCGTACTGCGACTGGTTCACGGGCGCGCGCGCCGCATGCGTCATGGCCGTCGACAGGGCCAGCAGCTGCAAGCGCTGCTGCTGCAGCTGCGCCTTCGGGTTGAGCAGGCGGCGGCTGTGGCGATCCAGGGTTTGCGCCGCGTCGTCGAGGCTGCGGCGCATGGCGCGGCGCAAATCCGTCGCGTCGGCGCGCAGGGAAGCCATCCAGTCGGCGCGCGGCGTGGCCGCCAGTTCGGCCGCCGCCGTCGGCGTGGCCGCGCGCAGGTCGGCCGCGAAGTCGGCGATGGTGAAATCCGTCTCGTGTCCCACGCCGCTGATCACGGGCATGGAGCAATCGGCAATCGCATGGGCCACGGCTTCATCGTTGAACGACCATAAATCCTCGATGCTGCCGCCGCCACGGCACACGAGCAGCACGTCGCACTCGGCCCTTGTCGATGCCGTGCGGATGGCGTGCGCGATCTTTTCCGGCGCCTGCTGTCCCTGCACGGGCGTCGGGTACAGGATGATGTTGACGTGCGGCGCGCGGCGCTTGAGCGCGATCAGCACGTCGCGCAGGGCGGCCGCCTGCGGGCTGGTGACGATGCCGATGCTGCGCGCGAACATGGGGATGGCGCGCTTGCGCTCCTGGTCGAAGAGTCCCTGCGCTGCCAGCTTTTCCTTCAGGCGCTGGAACGCTTCGTACAGGGCGCCCACGCCGGCGCGGCGGATGGCTTCCACATTGATCTGGTAATCGCCGCGCGCGCCATACAGGGTGACGAGGGCGCGCACTTCGACCTTGTCGCCTTCGCGCGGCGTGAAGCCCGCGTACTGGGCGCGGCCGCGGAACATCACGGCGCGGACCTGGGCGCCATCGTCCTTCAAGGTGAAGTACCAGTGGCCGGAAGCGGCGCGCGTGAAGTTGGAAATCTCACCGGCGATCCAGGTCAGGGGGAACGAGCGCTCGAGCAGGCGCGCGACGGCCTGGTTCAGGGCGCTGACGGTCAGCACGGGTGGGGCGGCAAAGCCGCTGTCAGTCGGGTTGTCGGTCATCATAAAGCTGGGAGCGGGAAGGGAACTGTCCACATATTATCGGCGAGGTCATGCTTATGTCATATATCGCGCAAAACAACAAGTTCTATTTCTAAGTAATTGATTTCATGACGAATTCCCGTATGCCTGATTTGCGTGCACAGGGAAAAAATCCTTTAATATCAAGTACATCAGTGTAGCCCCTGCCACTTACGCACAAAGTTATCCACAGAAAGTGTGCGGAACTTTTTGCCTTGGACAAACATGGCCGGGCTGGCCTTGTCCGAGCGATAAAAGTGCCTTGCTACATTTTTGCGCACGGAAATAAAGTGCCTATGAATCAAGCGCTTAGTATGCCATGCATGGCCTTGCGCACAATCTTATCCACAAAAAATGTGCAGAACTCTGGCGCGGCACCGGATTTATCCATGGGAAGGCCCATAGCATGGCTTGCCTTAATTTTGCGCAGCATAAAAATAGTCTTACAAATCAAGGGTATAGCATCGTACCGTGCGCCTTGCTCACAATCTTATCCACAGAATGTGTGTAAAACTGCATAAACCGTTTCGTGGTTTGTCCGGGTTTTCCACCGTGTGAGCATGTCGAATTGCTGCCTTATTTTTCAGCAGAGAAAAAAATCCCTTTAGAATCAATGCTCTTGCATGGAGTCAATCGGCTTGCTCACAATCTTATCCACACTTTATGTGTGGAACTGCGCTGGCGGTGGAAAACTGCTGTTTTGAAGTGGAATCGGACCGTGAAAAACACGCTTTTCAGCCAATGCCACATTTTTGTGCATGGCAATAAAAACGATATAAATCAATGTACTTGGCGCGTATCCGTACGCTTGCGCACAATCTTGTCCACAGATTGTGTGCAGAACTTTGAGGGCCTGTCTGGCGCCGGTTGCGCGCTGCCTGCCACTTTTTTACGCATTGATTTAATTTCCTTTAAAATCAATGGCTTGATTACATTCCTCGGCTTTGCGCACAATCTTGTCCACAGTAAATGTGCAGAACTCTTCAAGTGTTAATTTATTGACATTGACTACTGCCGATAAGCTGCTATGCCTGTATTTTGCGCAGCACGATAATCTCCATGTAAATCAATGACTTGTGGGCTGGACTTCATGCTTGCTCACAATCTTATCCACACAAAGTGTGCAAAACTGGGCCGCAGCGGCAGGTGCTCACTGCGCGCTGGGGACAAGTACCATGCAGGCGCCACTTGCCGCCGGCGCGGCAACGCGCTACATTGCGCCATTCCTGCGCGCACGTACAATCGGTCTTCGGCGCTCGGTACAATACAGGCTGTTCGGGCGATTCATCGCCTTCCCTTTACCAGGAGTTTCTTTTGCTCGCTATATTTCAAGCCGCTGGCTGGCCCATCTGGCTGTTGTTGATCGCTTCCATCGTCGCCCTGGCCCTGATCATCGAGCGCCTGCTGTATTTGCGCCGCGCCAAGATACTGCCCCGCAAGCTGTTCGATGAGGTGGTGCAGGTGTATCGCAGCGGCAAGATCACGCCGGATACGGTGGCCAAGCTGGAAAGCAATTCGCCGCTCGGCGTGGTGCTGGCCGCCGCCCTGCGCAACGTCGACGCGCCGCGCGAGGTGATGAAGGAGTCGATCGAAGAGGCGGGCAGCGGCGTGGCCCACACGCTGGAACGTTTCCTGACGACCTTGGGCACGATCGCCACCCTGGCGCCGCTGATGGGTCTGTTCGGCACGGTGGTGGGCATGATCGAAATCTTCGGTTCGCAAAACGCCAGCGGCTCGAATCCCGCACAACTGGCGCACGGTATCTCGGTGGCCCTGTATAACACGGGCTTCGGCCTGGCCATCGCCATGCCGACCCTCGTCTTCTACCGCCACTTCCGCGCCCTCGTCGACAGCTTCGTCATTGACATGGAGCAGCAAGCCGTCAAGTTCGTCGACATCGTCCACAGTGGCCGCAAATGAATTTCCGCAAAGGCAAGGGGCGTGAAGACCCCGAAATCAACCTGATCCCGTTCATCGACGTGCTGCTGGTGATCCTGATCTTCCTCATGGTCAGCACCACCTACAGCAAGTTTACGGAGCTGCAGATCACCTTGCCGACGGCCGACGCCGAGCCGGCGAAGGAGAAGCCGCAGCAGATCGACGTCACCATCGACGCCAAGGGCAACTACACGGTCAACCGCGAGCCCATCTCGTTCCGCGACGTGGCCGGCCTGGCCGATGCCCTGCAGAACGCGGCGAAAGCAGCCAACGGCGGCAAGGCGCCCGCGCAGACGCCCGTGGTCGTGGTCAACGCCGACCAGTTCGCCATGCACCAGATGGTCATCCACGTGATGGAAGCGGCCCGCCTGGCCGGCTATGAAAAGCTGACGTTCGCGGCGCAAGCTGGGGGCAAGTAAGCTTCGACCGTTACCGGCAACAAAATTGGGGTCTGACCCGCCGGGTCAGACCCCAGCCCTTTACTCCTCCCCCCATGCCCACATCCTCCCCCGCCAAGCTTGAAACCACACTGACCCGCGCCTGGCTGACGCGCGGCCCGCTGGCGTGCGCGCTGTGGCCCGTCTCCCTGCTGTTCGGCGCTTTGAGCAGTGTCAGGCGAGGCCTGTACCAGGCAAACCTCCTGACATCCGCGCGACTGCCCGTGCCCGTCGTCGTCGTCGGCAACATTTTTATCGGTGGCACGGGCAAGACGCCGCTGACGATCTGGCTGGTGCAAGCCTTGCGCGACGCGGGCATGCGCCCTGGCGTCATTTCGCGTGGCCATGGCAGCGCCGACCGTTCGCCACGCGCCGTCACCGCTGCTTCCACGCCGCAGCAGGTGGGCGACGAGCCGCTGCTGATCTTCCAGCGCGGCGGCTGTCCCGTGATGGTGGGGCGCGACCGCGCGCAAGCGGGCAGGGCGCTGCTGGCCGCGCACCCGGACGTTGACGTGCTGGTCACCGACGACGGCTTGCAGCATTACGCCTTGCGGCGTGACGTGGAAATCGTGCTGTTCGACGGCCGCGGCGCGGGCAATGGCTGGCTGCTGCCGGCGGGGCCTTTGCGTGAATCGCCGCGCCGCCGGCGCGACGTGACGATGATCAATGCGCCCGAGCTGGCGCCGGATCTGGTGGCCAGGGTCGCGCCGCAGGGCGGGCTGGTGGTGCAGATGCTGCTGGCCGGCGGCGTGGCCGAACGCATGGTGAACCGCAGTGAAAGCGTGGCGCTTGAAACCCTGGCGGCCAGCGGCCAGCGCATCGTGGCGGCGGCCGGCATCGGCAACCCGCAGCGCTTCTTTGCCATGCTGCGCGGCGCCGGATTGGATTTCACGGAACTGCCCTTGCCCGATCATCACGACTTCCTCGACCAGCCATTTGCGGCACTCGACACGGATGTGATCTTGATCACCGAGAAGGATGCAGTAAAATGTGCGCAAATTGAATATCTCAAAGATGACCCGAGACTGTGGGTCGTCCCCGTCAGTGCGCGCATCGATAGCGCGCTGGCCCAACAAATTGTGGAGAAATGTCGTGGACGCTCGACTGCTTGATATCCTGGTCTGCCCTGTTTGCAAGGGTCCGCTTGAACACGATAAGAAGGCGCAGGAACTGATTTGCCGCGCCGACCGCCTCGCCTATCCTATCCGCGATGGCATCCCCATCATGTGGGCGGACGAAGCGCGCACCCTGCAAGACGCAGTGGAATAACGATGGCGTTCATCGTCATCATCCCGGCCCGCCTGGCATCGACGCGCCTGCCGGGCAAGCCGCTGGCTGACCTGGGCGGCAAACCCATGGTGGTGCGCGTGGCCGAGCAGGCAGCCCTGTCGGGCGCCGCGCGCGTCATCGTCGCCACCGACCACGAATCCATCCACACCGCCTGCGCCGCGCATGGCGTGGAAGTGTGCATGACGCGCAGCGACCATCCGTCGGGCACGGACCGCATCGCCGAAGTGGCGCGCACGCTCGAGCTGCCGCTCGATGCCGTCGTCGTCAACCTGCAGGGCGACGAACCGTTGATCGATCCGGCCTTGCTGGCCGCCTGCGCGGCGCAGATCAGCGCCGCCGTCCCCATGGCCACGTGCGCCCATCCGTTGCACGATGTGGCCGATGCGTTCAACCCGAACGTGGTCAAGGTCGTGCTGGACAAGAATGGCCGCGCCTTGTATTTCTCGCGCGCGACGATTCCGTGGCACCGCGACGGCTTCGCGCAGTCGAAAGACAGCCTGCCGGCCGGCTATGTGCCGCTGCGCCATATCGGCCTGTATGCCTACAGCAATGCATTCCTGCAAGAGTATCCGCAATTGTCCGCGTCGCCGCTGGAAGCGATCGAGGCGCTCGAGCAGTTGCGCGTGCTGTGGCACGGTGTTGCCATCGCCGTGCATGTCACGGACTCGGCCCCGGCCGCCGGTGTCGACACACCGGAAGATCTTGCCAGGGTGCAAGCCCACTATCGCGCCCAGTAAGCGCGTTACCCGCAAAACGGCAGGCGTGCAAATATAATTTTGTGCGCCTGCAGCAAAAACCACATTTTGAAACGTCTGCTTCGCTAATTGCTGGCTTTGATCAATCAGGGCATAGCAATTCGACAGCAAACTGGCGTTCCGGGGATTTTTTGTGGTAAGTTTCGTAGGGAAAGATAGCCATAGCAACATCATCTAAAAATAATTACACATACCACCATCCAAAATCTGTTTTTTAGGAACTTTTCAATGCGTCTGATACTTTTAGGAGCACCCGGTGCCGGCAAGGGCACCCAAGCTAACTTCATCAAAGAAAAATACAATATTCCACAAATCTCCACGGGCGACATGCTGCGCGCGGCGATCAAGGAAGGCACGGAACTGGGTCTGGCAGCGAAAAAAGTCATGGATGCGGGCGGCCTCGTGTCGGACGACATCATGATCGGCCTGGTCAAGAACCGCCTGCAGGAAGCCGATTGCGCCAATGGCTATCTGTTCGACGGCTTCCCGCGCACCATCGCGCAAGCGGACGCCATGAAAGATGCCGGCATCAATGTCGACTACGTACTGGAAATCGACGTGCCTGACGCTTCGATCATCGAGCGCATGGACGGCCGCCGCAGCCACCCGGGTTCGGGCCGCGTGTACCACGTCAAATTCAATCCGCCAAAAGTCGACGGCGTCGACGACATCACGGGCGAGCCGCTGATCCAGCGCGACGACGACAAGGCGGAAACCGTCAAGAAGCGCCTGGACGTGTACCACAACCAGACCAAGGTTTTGCTCAACTACTACAATGACTGGGCCAAGTCCGGCCTGCCAGGCGCGCCGAAATACCGCCGCATCGCCGGTGTCGGTCCGGTCGAGCAAATCCGCGACAGCGCATTTGCCGCCCTGGCGGAATAAGCAGTGTTTGAAAAGCGGACCTGAGTGTCCGCTTTTTTTGTGCCCGCGCTTCAGGCGGGCGCCGTATCGTTTTCGTGGTTCAGTTTTTTTGCAGGTCGTGTTTTCCTGGCTGCGCGTGCCTACCCGGTGCGGTCTGCAGCTGTTGGCAATGACGTCGGATAAAAACAGAAGGGGACGATATGGCAGCCAGTTTGTGGTTTGCGGTAGCCTGCGGCGTGGTCGCAGTCATTTACGGTTTGGTGTCGCGCAGCTGGATCCTGAGGCAGGATCCCGGCAACGCGCGCATGCAGGAAATCGCGCTGGCCATCCAGCAGGGCGCGGCCGCCTACTTGGCGCGCCAGTACCGCACCATCGCCATCGTCGGCGTGGTGCTGCTGATCGCCATCTATCTGCTGCTCGGCCTGCATACGGCGCTGGGCTTCCTGATCGGCGCCGTGCTGTCGGGCGCCTGCGGCTTCATCGGCATGAATGTCTCGGTGCGGGCCAATGTGCGCACGGCGCAGGCGGCAACGCATGGCATCAACCAGGCGCTGAACGTGGCTTTCAAGGGCGGGGCGATTACCGGCATGCTGGTCGTGGGACTGGGCTTGCTGGGCGTGACCCTGTTTTACTGGCTGCTGGTGACGACGGGCGCGCCCGGCCTGACCCAGCATGATTTGATCAAGCCGTTGATCGGCCTGGCCTTCGGCGCCTCGCTCATTTCCATCTTCGCGCGGCTGGGCGGCGGCATCTTCACCAAGGGCGCCGACGTGGGCGCGGACCTGGTGGGCAAGGTGGAGGCGGGCATCCCCGAGGACGATCCGCGCAACCCGGCCGTCATCGCCGACAACGTGGGCGACAACGTGGGCGACTGCGCCGGCATGGCGGCCGACCTGTTCGAAACCTATGTCGTGACCCTGATCGCCACCATGCTGCTGGGCGCCTTGCTGATGGCCGAAGCGAGCAGCACGGCCATCATCTACCCGCTGCTGCTGGGCGCCGTGTCCATCCTCGCTTCCATCGTCGGCTGCTCGATGGTCAAGACGGCGCCTGGCAAGAAGATCATGTCGGCCCTGTACACGGGCCTGTGGTGGGCGGCCGGCCTGTCGCTGGTCGGCTTTGCCGTCGTCACGTGGCTGCTGTGGCCCGATGACGCCATGCGCTACAAGATGCTGGGCGCCACCGTCGTCGGCATCGTCCTCACGGGCCTGATGGTGTACATCACCGAATATTACACGGGCACGGACTTCAAGCCCGTGCGCCACATCGCCGAAGCGTCGACGACGGGCCACGGCACCAACATCATCGCCGGCCTGGGCGTGTCGATGAAGTCCACCGCCTATCCGGTGCTGGCCGTCTGCGTCGCCATCCTCGTCTCGTATCAATTGGCGGGCCTGTACGGCATCGCCATCGCGGCCACGGCCATGCTGTCGATGGCCGGCATCATCGTCGCGCTCGACGCGTATGGCCCCATCACGGACAACGCGGGCGGCATCGCGGAAATGTCGGGCCTGCCCGACTCCGTGCGCGCCATCACCGACCCCCTGGACGCCGTCGGCAACACGACCAAGGCCGTCACCAAGGGCTACGCCATCGGCTCGGCCGGCCTGGCCGCGTTGGTGCTGTTTGCCGACTACACGCATGCGCTCGAATCCGTGGGCCAGCACATCACGTTTGATCTGTCGAATCCCATGGTCATCGTCGGCCTCTTCATCGGCGGGCTGATACCGTATCTGTTCGGCGCCATGGCGATGGAAGCCGTGGGCCGCGCGGCCGGCGCCGTGGTGGTCGAGGTGCGCCGGCAGTTCCGCGACATCAAGGGCATCATGGAAGGCACGGCGCGGCCCGAATACGACAAGGCCGTCGACATGCTGACGGCGTCGGCCATCCGCGAAATGATCGTGCCCTCCTTGCTGCCCGTGGTGGTGCCCATCGTCGTGGGCATGCTGCTGGGGCCAGCGGCGCTGGGCGGCCTCTTGATGGGGACCATCGTCACGGGCCTGTTCGTGGCCATTTCGATGACCACGGGCGGCGGCGCTTGGGACAATGCGAAGAAATACATCGAGGATGGCCATTTCGGCGGCAAGGGTTCCGATGCGCACAAGGCGGCCGTCACGGGCGACACGGTGGGCGACCCGTACAAGGACACGGCCGGTCCGGCCGTGAACCCCCTGATCAAGATCATCAATATCGTCGCCCTGCTGCTGGTGCCGCTGCTGCCGGCCACGGGCTGGCTGGCGGTCAAGGCGCCGGCACCGATCCACGCGCCCGTGCCGCCCATCTTGGCGCCGGCCACACCGGTGCAAAGCTTGCCGGCGCAATAAACCCCACGTCAAACAGCCCCGTTTCCAGGGGCTGTTTTTACGTCGGGCATGTCAAAATTTCCTGATTTCCATATCGTGTACGTATCAAAAGTGAGCAAATGTTACAGCGCCTTGCCTGTGCCGGCCACCTGCCAATAATGAAGGAGTCACTTCAGGCAGCAGAAGGCAGGAGGCATCATGGACAAGGCAGACAAACGGCGCTGGCTGATGCGGGGGCTGGCCGTGGCGGTGGCGGTGGGGCTGGCGCTGGCCGGCAGCGCCTGGGCCGATCCTGGCAGGCATGGACGGCACGGTGGACACGGCTTCCACGGCCATCATGGCCACCATGGTCATCACGGACACGGCCATTTCCGTGGCCGCTCGCATGTCGGCGTGTGGCTGGGTTCTAGCTGGGGCTACGGGCCGGGGTGGTACGGCGACCCGTGGTACAGCCATCCGTACGGACGGACGGTCGTGGTACAGCCGCTGCCCGTCGCGCCGCCCGTGTATGTCGAGCAGGGCGGGGTGCCGACGACGCCGATGTGGTACTACTGCCGTCAGCCGCAAGGCTATTATCCCTATGTGGCAAGTTGCACGCTGCCGTGGCGCGCCGTGGCGCCGGGCAGTGTGCGCTGAAAGCGAGGTGCGACATGAACGGGAAAACAGGCGCAGTGTGCGGGGGCGTGCTGGCGCCCCTTGTGCTGGCGGCATGCACGGTGATGCCGCAAGGGCCATCGGCCATGGTGTTGCCCGGCACGGGCAAGAGTTTCGCGCAATTCCAGGGCGATGACGCCCAGTGCCGCGGGTATGCGCAGGCGCAGCTGGGCGGCGGTTCGGCGCAGCAGGCCGCGGCCGACAGCGGCGTGCGCAGTGCGGCCCTGGGCACCTTGCTCGGTGCGGTGGCCGGCGCCGCCATCGATGGCGGCCATGGCGCCGGCGTGGGTGCCGGCACTGGGCTGGTCTTTGGCGCGCTGGCCGGCACGGGCGCGGCCGACAGTTCGGCGTATGGCATGCAGCGCCGCTATGACTACGCCTACCAGCAATGCATGTACGCGAGCGGCCACAAGGTGCCCGTGGCCGGGCAGATGCTGAGCAGCGTGCCGGCCAATGCCGCCACGCCGCCGCCAAATACGCCGCCGCCCCGCTATTAGAAGCGCGACGTCAGGCCGACGAACATGCGCCGTCCCGGCACGTAATAGTCGACCAGTCCATCGGCCAGCGGGCCTTTCTTGAACAGGTTTTCCACGCCGCCGCGCACGGTCCATTGTGGCGTGACCTTGTACGACACGACCGTGTCGACGATGGTGTAGGCCTTGTTGGCCGCCTGGCCCGCGTCGAGTTCCTTGCCCGTGTACTGGGCCGATACTTCGCCGAACAGCTGGTCGTTGACTTGCCAGCCCAGGGCCGAGTACCACGACAGTTTTGGCGTCGACAGCAGGTTGGCGCCCGTCGTCAGGTTTTTCGCTTCCGCCATGTAGGTCACGTTGTTACGCCAGTTCAGGTTTTTCGTCAGCGGGATGGTGGCCGTCGCTTCCACGCCGCTGGTGCGCGCTTTCTGGATATTCGTCATCTTGGTCCACCACTGCTTCTGGTAAAAGCCCAGCGGCGCGTAGTCGATCTTGTTCTTGAAATCCGTGTGGAAGTACGTCACGCCCACGTCCCAGCCATTCTGTTCCCACGCCACGCCGATTTCGCCGGCCGTGCTCGTTTCGGGCTTCAAGTCCGCATTGCCGGCCATGTAGCAGCCGCCCGTGATGTAGCCCAGGGGTTTCAGGCTGCCGCAACCGCGTCCGCCCGACTGCGTGGCCGCCGCCGGCGAGTTTTCCTTCAGGCTCGGGGCGCGGAAGCCTTGCGACACGCCGCCCTTGATGGTCCAGGCGGGGGCAGGGTGGTACACCAGGTACAGGCGCGGGCTGTAATGGTTGCCGAACTTGCTGTGGTGGTCGAGGCGCAGGCCAGCCGTGGCCGTCAGGTTGTCGCGCAGGAACAGCTGGTCTTCCGCAAACAGGGCCGACGTGGTGCCGGACAGGGTGGCGCCGCTGACGGGGTTGCCCAGGTAGTCGGTAGGGATGGTGCCGATGGTGTCCGTGTTCGTCAGTTCCTGGTGCTTCCACTGGCCGCCCATCACCAGCATCTGCTCGATGCCGCCCCAGCCGACGCGTTTTTCCAGGCTGGCGTCGAGGGTGCTGTCCTTGGATTTCGCCACCGTGCCGACGACTTCGTTGTCGAAATCGTTGTGGTACAGGTTGACCATGGCCTTGCCGAAGTCCCAGCGGCCTTCATAGCCGATGCTGGCGCTCTTGCGTATCAGCTTGCTGGCGCCCCAGGCGCCGAACAGCGGGTAGCCGTCCGCGTCGAGCGTGGTCGAATCCGTCGATTGCTGCTTGCCGTAGCTGGCGTCCAGCGTCAGGTTCTGTTTCTTGTCCAGCGCCCAGCTCAGCTGGCCCGTGACAGTCTGGTTGCGTTCGCCGCCGATGCCGCCCGATTTGCCGATGGCTTTTTCATCGGGATTCTGGCGCGTCTGGCCCACGCCCAGGCGCATGCCGACCGTGTCCGACAAGGGACCTGCCAGGTTCACGCCCAGCTGGTGCGCAGTACCGCGGCCGCTGTCCTGCGGCTGCGTGTAGTTGGCCGTGGCCGAACCGTTCCACTTGCCCGGCACCTTGCGCGTGATGATGTTGATCACGCCGCCCATGGCGTCCGATCCGTACAGCGAGGACATGGGGCCGCGTACCACTTCGATGCGCTCGATCATGTCGGGCGAGATCCAGTTCAAGTCTTGGCGGCCCAAGTCCGGGCGGTAAGCCGTGTCGGCCGAACTGCCCACGCGCTTGCCGTCGACGAGGATCAAGGTGTATTTGTCGGGCAGGCCGCGCAGCTTGATCTTCGATTCTTCGCCCACAGGGCTGGTGCCGCCCGTCACGCCGGGGATGCGGCGCAGCAGGGTGTTGAGGTCGTACACGGGCTGGCGTTCGATTTCCTCGCGCGTGATGACGCTGATGCTGGCCGGTGCATCCTTGATGTCGATGGCCGTACCCGACGCGGTAACCACCACCGTGTTCATGGTCGGGTCGGCGGCCACATTGCCTTCGGCCCAGGCGTTGCTGACGGCCAAGGACAGCAGGCAGGGCAGGATCAGGGTGGCGCAATGGCGGGGACGGGCGGGAGTGGCGGCGGGGACTGCGAAGGATGTGAAGGCGGGACTGCGCTTGGTCATGGTGAACTTTCCGGATGTTGTTTTTTCCTGGCTGCCTTCCGGGTGGCTCGGGTATGAATGATTGAAAATGCAATAAACTGCGCTCCCATTCTGCCAATGAGAATAAGAATCGTTCTTATTGTAATGCTATCCTGGCAAGAAGGAAAGTGATGAAAGGAAATAAAACACCGTTGCAGCATATGCATGGCATCTGGCGCCGCGTGTGCCAATAATGAAAGCGGTATGATCGATGCATGGGGAGGTGGCATGAAGACGATGATCAAAACCATACCGGCGCTGGCCTGCGCCCTGCTGCTCGCTGGCGGCCACGCAGGCGCCCAGGAGCAGGCCGTTTCCGATGATTTGCCCGTGTGCCAGCTCGATCCGCGCGACAGCGGTAAGCTGGCCGTCGAACCTTGCCGCCCGGCGCCGCCCGTGCAGCCGCGCCGTTCCGTGCCGCAAGTGATCGGCCGCATGCCGGCGCAGCCCGCGCCTCCCGTCGTGCCCATGGCGCCCCTGCCGCCCAGCCCGGCCGTGCCCATGCCCCGTGCGCCGCAGCCGATCGGCGCCTGCGACACGGGCGGTTGCCGCGATGCGGCCGGCGCGCGCTACAACGGCGCGGGCAACGCCACGCTCGATGCCAACGGGCGCATCTGCCACCGCAATGGGGCGTTCATCCAGTGTTTTTAGTCCTGCCATAGGCTGGTCCTGCAAGTTTTCGCGCGGTGCGCTCAAAAATGGCTACAATTGTCGCCGACATTACGTTTACGTAAACGTAACTATGGCACCATGTAACCATCAGGCGCCGGGAACACGGCCCTTATCACTCAGGAGATTTCATGCAGATTCAAGACAATGTATTCATCATCACGGGCGGCGCATCGGGCCTGGGCGCGGCCACGGCGCGCATGCTGACGGCGGCCGGCGGCAAGGTCGTGCTGGCCGACGTGCAGACGGAAGCGGGCCAGGCGCTGGCCGCGGAACTCGATGGCGTGTTTGTGCAGTGCGACGTGACGTCGGAAGAAGACGGCCTGGCCGTGGTGGCGGCCGCTACCAAACTCGGTACCTTGCGTGGCCTCGTCAACTGCGCTGGTGTGGCGCCGGCCGTGAAAACCGTGGGCAAGGATGGCCCGCACCCGCTGGCCCTGTTCCAGAAAGTCGTCAACATCAACCTGGTGGGCACCTTCAATATGTGCCGCCTGGCGGCCGACGCCATGGCCAAGCAGGATGCCACCGCTGAAGGCGAGCGCGGCATCATCATCAACACGGCGTCCGTGGCGGCCTACGATGGCCAGATCGGCCAGGCAGCCTACGCCTCGTCGAAGGCGGCCGTGGTGGGACTGACCCTGCCGATGGCGCGTGATTTGTCGCGCAACGGCATCCGCGTGATGACGGTGGCGCCCGGCATTTTCGAAACGCCGATGCTGCTGGGCATGCCGGCCGAAGTGCAGGATGCGCTGGGCAAGATGGTGCCGTTCCCATCGCGCCTGGGCAAGCCCGGCGAATACGCGCAACTGGTGAAAGCCATCGTGGAAAACGTCATGCTCAATGGCGAAACGATTCGTCTCGACGGCGCGATCCGCATGCAGCCGAAGTAAGCCCTCGTCGAGGGTGCAGCGCCGTGGCCGGCATTTGAGGTAGCATACCCGGGTATCTTTACCGGAGTAAGCATGATCACATTGAAGCCGCTGGCGCTGAGCCTGACCTTGCTGGGAGCACTCGCTGCCAGTCCCGTATTTGCCGAGGTGCCGCAAAAGGCGCCGGAAGTCGCCACCGCGTATGCGGAAAAATCGGGTTGGGCGGCGCAGAAATTCATGGTCGCCGCCGCCAATCCGCTGGCTGCCGATGCGGGCTACCAGATGCTGAAAAAGGGCGGCAGCGCCATCGACGCGGCCATCGCCACGCAGCTGGTACTGACCCTGGTCGAACCGCAATCGTCGGGCATCGGCGGCGGCGCCTTTTTGCTGTACTCCACGGCCAAGGGCGTGCAGGCATTCGACGGGCGCGAAACGGCGCCGGCCGCCGCCGATGAACACCTGTTCCAGAATCCGGACGGCAGTCCCGTCTCGCGCGCCACGGGCGTGGTGGGCGGGCGTTCCGTGGGTGCGCCGGGCGTGCTGCGCATGCTGGAACTGGCGCACCAGGAACACGGCAAGCTGCCGTGGGCCACCCTGTTCGGCCCCGCCATCAAGCTGGCGCACGGCGGCTTTCCCGTCAGCCAGCGCCTCAACGGCTTGCTGAACTGGGACCAGGCCTTGAAGCGCGACCCTGTCGCCGCCGCGTATTTCTATGACAAAGAGGGCAATGCCTGGCCCGTCGGCCACGTGCTGAAGAATCCCGAACTGGCGCGCACCTTGCGCGAGATCGCCCGCGGCGGCGCCGACGCTTTTTACAACGGCCGCATCGCGCGTGACATCGCCGCCAAGGTGGCGTCGCACCCGACCAACCCGGGCAAGCTGACGGCGACCGACATCGCCGGCTACAAGGCCAAGGTGCGCGAGCCCGTCTGCAGCGATTACAAGGCCTGGACCGTGTGCGGCATGCCGCCGCCATCGTCGGGCGGCATCGCCATCGCGCAGATGCTGGGCATCCTGGAGGTCAAAGACATCCGGCCGTATGCGCCCGTCGACGGCGTGCTCGATGCGCAAGCGATCCACCTGTTCTCGGAAGCGGGGCGCCTGGCCTACGCGGACCGCAACCGCTACGTGGCCGACACGGACTTCGTGCCGCTGCCGGGCAATGGCGTCGCCTCGATGCTCGATAAAACCTATCTGGCGCAGCGCGCCTCGCTGATCGGTGAAAAATCCATGGGCAAGGCCAAACCTGGCACGCCGCCCGGCATGCAGGTGGCGTGGGGCATGGACAACGCCTTGCAGCGCCCGTCGACCTCGCACCTGGTGGCCGTCGACGCTTTTGGGGACGGCCTGTCGATGACCACCAGCGTGGAAGACGCGTTCGGTTCGCGCCAGATGGTCGACGGCTTTTTGCTCAATAACCAGCTGACGGATTTCTCGTTCGATTCGCGCGATGCGGATGGCCCGATCGCCAACCGGGTCGAAGCGGGCAAGCGGCCGCGCAGCGCCATGTCGCCCACCCTCGTGTTCGAGAAGGGCACGCACAAGCTGGTGCTGGCCACGGGTTCGCCCGGCGGCTCGTCCATCATCAATTATGTGGCCAAGGTGCTCGTCGGCACCATGGACTGGGGCTTGAACGTGCAGCAGGCGATCAGCCTGCCGAACTTCGGCAGCCGCAACGGCCCGACGGAACTGGAAAAGGGCCGTGCGCCTGCAGCGCAAGTCGAGGCGCTGCAGGCGATGGGCCACGAGGTGCGCGTGATCGAGCAGAACTCGGGCTTGCAGGGCATCATGCGCCTGAATGCGCATGGCAAGGATTTCTGGTTTGGGGGGGCAGATCCGAGAAGAGAAGGGATGGTTCGCGGAGATTAATCACCCCCTAATCTTTTCCACAAAGCATCCAGACCCTGCTAATCTGCCGGCATGGGAATGCAAAATAAAACAGGCTTGATACTCACGGGAGGAGGCGCCCGTGCCGCCTACCAGGTGGGTGTGCTGCAAGCGATTTCGGCAATACTGTGGGAAGCGGGCTGGGCGCCGGCGCGCAATCCGTTCGACATCATCTGCGGCACTTCGGCCGGCGCCATCAACGCCACGGCGCTGGCCTGCCGTGCCGATAATTTCGGCGAAGGCGTGCAAAAGCTGCTCGACGTGTGGCAGCACATCGAAGTCGAGCAAGTGTACCGCGCCGATTCGCTGGGCGTGATCCGCTCGGGCGCGCGCTGGCTGTCTCTGCTGTCGTTCGGCTGGCTGCTGCGCCAGTGGCATGCGTCGCCGCCCAGTTCCCTGCTCGACAATACCCCTCTGGTCAGCCTGCTGCACCGCATGCTCGACCTGCCGCGCCTGGACGCGGCCTTGGCCGACGGCCTGCTGCATGCGCTGGCCGTGACGGCGTCCTCGTATTCGGGCAGCCGCCACATGACGTTTTACCAGACGGCCGAAGATATCGCGCCGTGGGTACGCACGCAGCGCCTGGCCCTGCCGGACCAGATCGGCGTGGAGCATTTGCTGGCCTCGGCCGCCATCCCCTTCATCTTCCCCGCAGTGCCCTTGTACGTGGGCGGCCAGCGCGAATACTGCGGCGACGGATCCATGCGCCAGCTGGCGCCGATCTCGCCGGCGATTCACCTGGGCGCGAACAAGGTGCTGGTGGTGGGTGCGGGACGCATGACGGAACCGGCGCCCGCCGCGTCCGAAGCGGCGCGCTACCCGAGCCTGGCGCAGATCGCCGGCCACGCGCTCTCGTCGATCTTCCTCGATGGCCTGGCCGTCGACATCGAGCGCCTGAACCGCATCAACCTGACTCTGTCCATGCTGCCGCCCGAACTGCTGGGCAAGACGGCCTTGCGGCCCGTGGAATTGCTGGTCATCGCGCCGTCCGAGCGGCTCGACGCCATCGCCAGCCGGCATATCGGCAGTTTGCCACGTCCCATCCGCACCATGTTGTCGGGCATCGGCGCGGCAGAAGCGCGCGGCGCGGCGCTGGCATCGTATTTATTGTTCGAATCGACGTATACTAACGAGCTGATCCGTCTTGGACAGCGCGATACGCAGGCCCGCAAGGACGATGTACTGGCGTTTTTTGGTTCTTGAGACGGCCCTTGGAGCGGCGTGCGGGTTTTTCGCGTTTTTTTTGACAGGACGATTGTGCGGGTATTTCGACGTGTTTGCGATGTTGCCTTACTGTTAATTTTGATGGCGGGTGGATGGGCCGTGGCGGCGCCTGCGCCCACCCTGCGTTTCGACCAGCTCAGCGTCGACCAGGGCCTGGCGCAGGAATCGGTGCTGGCCATCGCCCAGGACCGGCAAGGCTATATGTGGTTCGGCAGCCAGTCCGGCTTGAGCCGCTACGACGGCTACCGCATGGTCGTCTACAAGAATATCGAGGGCGACAAGACCAGCCTGGCCGATAACTGGGTCGGCGAGCTGCATGTCGATAGCCAGGGCCAGCTGTGGGTGGGCACGGACAATGGCCTGGACCGCTTCGACGCCGCCAGCCAGACCTTCATCCATTACGGCCCGGCAGAAAAGAGCAAGCGCGGCAACGGCAACCGGCATATCCACGCCATTCTCGACGATGGCGCGCGCGGCTTCTGGATCGCCACCTCGGACGGCTTGCAGCATTTCGACCCCGCCACGGGCCGCTTCCGCACCTGGCACCATGAAGAGGGCAACCCGCACAGCCTGGGCGACAATGAAATCAAGGCGCTGGCGCTGGATGCGCAGCAGCGCCTGTGGATAGGCACGGTGACGGGCCTGGACATGCTGGCGCCGGGCAGCGAGCGCTTCGAGCATTTCGCCGTCGATGCGACGCCCGGCTCGAAGTACAACGTGATCCAGTCGCTGCTGATCGACCGCCAGCAGAACCTGTGGATCGGCACCATGGCCGGTGCCGAGCGCTGGCGCCTGGGCGCGGCCGGCCAGCCGCCGCAATCGAGAGTGCGCTTAGGCGAGAAACATGGCTTCTCCGCCATCCGCGTGGCCAGCCTGTACCAGGATGTCGACGCCACCGTCTGGCTGGGCAGCAATGCCGATGGCCTGTTCCGCTGGCTGCCCGAAAGCGACACCTTCCTGCAATACCGCCACCAGACGGGCGACAAGTTCAGCGTGGCCGACAACCAGCTGTCGTCGTTGTACCGCGACCGCGCCGGCACCTTCTGGGTCGGCTCCTGGTACAACGGCGTGAGCCGGGTCGACCTGGGCAGCGGCGGCTTTTCGCGCATGGCGCGCGCGCCCGGCGACGTGGGCGCGCTGGCGGACAAGAAAGTGCGCGCCGTGGCCGACGCGGGCAATGGCAAGCTGTGGCTGGCCACCAAGGGCGGCCTGAAACTGTACGACACGCGCGACGGTAGCTCACGCCTGTTCGACCTGCGCAGCGCGCCCGGCATGTCGCGCGACGAGCAAGTCACGACCCTGTACAAGGCGCCGGACGGCGTGCTGTGGGTGGGCGGCTCGACGGGCTTGCACCGATTCGATCCGGCCTTGGGGCGTTTCTTCACCATGCGCTTTGCCGCCGGCGATCCGAACAGCGACACCATCCGCAATATCGTCAGCGACCGCAGCGGCATGCTGTGGGTCTCGACGCGGGGTGGCGTGCACCGCTTCGACCCGGCCAGCAAGCGTTTTACCACGTACCGCCACGACCCGGCCGACCCGAACAGCCTGTCCGACAACATGGTGCGGCCCGTGCTGGAAGACGGCAAGGGGCGGCTGTGGATAGGTTCCTTCCACGGCCTGGACTTGCTGGACCGCGCCAGCGGCCGCTTCCGCCATTTCCGCCACGACCCGCAAAACCCGCAGAGTCTGAGCCACGACGAAGTGCATTTCCTGCACGAGGACAAGCGCGGCGTGCTGTGGGTGGGCACGGCCAATGGCCTGAACCGCATGGACATCGACGCCAAGGGCGAGATCCGTTTCCGCCGTTTCCTGCGCAAGGATGGCATGGCCGACGATGCCGTCGCCAGCATCCTCGGCGACGACAACGAGCAGCTGTGGCTGAGCACGAATAGCGGCATCACGCGGCTCGACATGCGCAGCGGCCTGTTTCGCAACTACGACAGCGCCGACGGCACGGTGGAAGGCTCGTACTTCGATGGCGCGGCCCTGCGCGCGTCGGACGGCACCATGTATTTCGGCGGCTTCAACGGCATGACGGCGTTCATACCGCAGGATATCCACGACAACCGCGTGCCGCCGCTGGTGGCTGTCACGGAACTGCAGATCTTCAACAAGCCGGTGGGCATCGGCCGCGGCGAGTTCGCGCATGTGCTCAAGACGGCCATCGACCATACGCGCGAGCTGGTGCTGACCAGCCGCGAAAGCGTCTTTTCGCTGGAATTCGCGGCCCTGCATTTCGCCGCGCCCCAGCGCAATATGTTCGCCTACCGGCTTGAAGGCTTCGACCAGGACTGGGTCATGACCGATGCGGGGCGGCGCTTTGCCACCTACACCAACCTCGATGCGGGCAACTATGTGTTTCGCGTCAAGGCGGCCAACAAGGACGGCGTGTGGAACGAGAGCGGCACCACTTTGGCCATCACGATCTTGCCGCCGTTCTGGAAAACCTGGTGGTTCCGCACCCTGATGGCGGCGCTGCTGCTGGGCGCCGTGTATGGCGCCTACCGCCAGCGCGTGCGCACGCTGCGGCGCCAGCAGAACGAACTGGAAAAACTGGTCGGCGAACGCACGGCCGAGTTGCAGAGCAAGGAAATCGAAGTGCTGGCCCAGTCGGAAAAGCTGGCGCAGGTGAACAGCAGCCTGACGAAAAACGAGGAAAGCCTGCGCCAGGCCAAGCGCAAGGCCGAGGATGCGACGCGCCAGAAGTCGGAATTTTTGGCCAACATGAGCCACGAGATGCGCACGCCGCTGGCCGGCGTGATCGGCATGCTGGGTTTTGCCCTGCGCGACGAGCAGCTGCACGACGCCACGCGCGAACAGATCCTGCGCGGCCAGGCCAATGCCCAGTCGCTGCTGGTGATCATCAACGACTTGCTCGATTTCTCGAAGATCGAGGCGGGCAAGCTGAGTATCGAAAACATCGACTTCGCGCTCGGCGCGGCGATCGAGACGGTCGTCACCCTGTTCGAAGAGCAGGCGGCCGCGCGCAGCATCGGTTTCTCCATCGATTTCGCGCCCGACCTGCCGCCCTTCGTCGTGGGCGACCCGACCCGTTTGCGCCAGGTGCTGGTCAACCTGGTCGGCAATGCCTTCAAGTTCACCCAGCGCGGCGGCGTCAGCGTGTGCGTCGAGCGGGCCGGCGTGGCCAGCGGCAGGGGCGGGCGCCGTGTCAACCTGATCCGCTTTACCGTCAGCGACAGCGGCATCGGCATCGATGCCGATGCGATGGCGCGCCTGTTCCAGAAGTTCGAGCAGGCCGACGCCAGCACCACGCGGCGCTACGGCGGCACGGGGCTGGGCCTGGCCATCTGCCGCCAGCTGGTCGAACTGATGGATGGCGAAATCGAGGTGGCCAGCACGCCGGGGCAGGGCAGCACGTTTGCCTTCACCTTGCCCCTGGCCGATGGTGTGGCGCCGCCGCTGGTGCCGCAGGTGGCGCTGGCGCCGCACAGCCACCAGCTGCGCGTGCTGTGCGCGGAAGACTTCCCCACCAACCAGATCATCATCCGCGTCATGCTCGAGGAACTGGGACACCGGGTCGACGTGGTCGCCAACGGCGTGCTGGCGGTGGCGGCCTGCGTGCATACGCGCTATGACCTGATCCTGATGGACGGGCGCATGCCGGAGATGGACGGCGCCACGGCGACGCGATTGATCCGCGTGGGCGGCTGGCCGGACCAGCCCGTGCGCGACCAGGAGCTGATGATCGTGGCCCTGACGGCGAACGCCAGCGAAGAAGACCGCAGCCGCTATCTTGGCGTCGGCATGGATGATTTCCTCAGCAAGCCGGTGGACGAGGCGGCGCTGCATGGCTTGCTGGCGCGCGCCATCGAGCGCCAGCTGCAGCGCGGTTTCATGCTGCCGCGCATGCCGTCGAACGCGCCGCGCGGCGCCGCGCGGGGGCAGGCCGAACTCGATGCCCTGTTCGGCATCGCGCCGGCAGTTCCTGTTCCGGCGCCTTCCCAGTCCATCCGCAGCGGCGAGCTGCAACGGCGCATCCGTGTCGCCTTCGTCGCCGACCTGGAAGGGCGCTTGCGCGAACTCGACGACGCCCTGGCGGCGCAGGACCGCGATAACGCCGGGCGCCTGCTGCACGGCTTGAAGGGCAGCGCCGCCTATCTCGATGAAACGCAGCTGCACATGCTGTGCACGGAAATGGAAGAGGCGGCGGATGGCGGGCGCTGGACGCAGGTGGCCCTGCATTTGCCGCAATTGCGCGCACTGTTGGCGCAAATAGCCGTTTCGGGTCAAGAAATGTAAAATAGGCAATGCCGGCCTTCGGGCGCGCGGCGAAACTGGGTAGAATACGGCCAGGCACCTTGACGCTGCCGCCAATGGAGAAAGCAATGAAAGTACTGGTGGTTGACGATGATGTCGTGTCGCGCATGGTATTGATGCATTTGATCGACAGCTGCGGCGTGCACGATATCGTGGAAGCCGAGGATGGCGCGGCGGCGTGGGAGCAGCTCGAAGGCGGCTTGCGTCCCTCGCTGTGCTTTTGCGACTTGCGCATGCCGCGCCTGTCCGGCATGGAGCTGCTGCAAAAAGTCCGCTCCGACAGTGCACTCGACGCCATGCCGCTGGTGCTGGTCTCGTCGGCCAATGACCAGGACACGGTGCGCGACGCCGTGCAGGCCGGCGCCGCCGGCTACATCGTGAAACCCTTCCAGCCGGAGCAGGTGCGCCAGCATATCGACGCTTGCTTCGACGTTTCCGCCTTGCCGGCCGAGGCGCCGCGCGATACCTTGCAGCGGCTGGGCATCGACGGCGAACGCCTGCTGGCCTACTTGACGGGCTTTCAGGGACAGATCGGCGCCGCCAGCGAACAGGTCGACGCCTTGCTGGCACGCGGCGAACCGGCCCAGGCGCGCCAGCAGCTGGAACGGCTGCACCTCGGTTGCCGCACCTTGGGACTGCATGGCGCGGAAGCCGGTATGAGCGCGCTGCTGCAATCGGCGGTGCTTGACGGCGGCCAGATGCAAACGGCCCTGGCCGCGCTGGCGCGCAGCGTGGCACAGCAGGCGCGTTTGCTGCAGCAACAGGACAGAGGCGACTGAATCTGCTGTTTTTCGCTTGCCGGAAAAATACTTTAGGTTTAAAGTATCTGCTTCCGGGCCTTGTGCACGCGCCCGCTACCCGCCAGGATGAGCATGAGCAGCGACCCTTCGCCTACCACAGCATCTCCCCAGGACGACTTTGCGCGCACGCATTTGCCGCCGCGCGCACTCTGGCCGCAGCTGTGCCTTGATTTGCCCGAGCTCCAGTATCCGGCGCGCCTCAATTGCGTCGCCGCGCTGCTCGATGCGGCCGTGCTCAACGGCAGCGAGCGTACCGCCATCCTTGCCGACGGCCAGCGCTGGAGCTACGCCGAGCTCGCGCGGCAAGTCGACCGCATCGCCCACGTGCTGCGCAGCGAGTTACGTCTGATCCCCGGCAACCGCGTGCTGCTGCGCGGCGCGAATACTCCCATGATGGCCGCCTGCCTGCTCGCCGTGCTGAAAGCCGGCTGCATCGCCGTGCCCACCATGCCGCTGCTGCGCGCACGCGAACTGTCCATCATCCTGTCCAAAGCTGAAGTGAATGCCGTGCTGTGCGCGCAGAGCTTGCGCGCGGAACTCGATGGCGTGCCCGGCTTGCCGCCCATGCTGTGCTTTGGCGCCGCCGACGCGGAACTGGAACGGCGCATGGCGGCCCACGCTGCGCCATTTTCCGCATGCGACACGGCGGCTGACGACGTCTGTCTGATCAGCTTTACCTCGGGCACGACGGGCATCCCCAAAGGCACCATGCACATGCACCGCGATCTGCTGGCCATCTGCGACTGCTTCCCCCGCTCCATGCTGCAGGTACGTGCCGGCGACATCTTCATCGGCACGCCGCCGCTGGCGTTCACCTTCGGCCTCGGTGGCTTGCTGCTGTTCCCCCTGCGCTTTGGCGCGGCCACCGTGCTGCTGGAAAAACTCACGCCCGACGGCCTGCTGCGCGCCATCGGCGCCTATCAAGCCACGATCTGCTTCACGGCGCCCACCTTTTACCGCCAGATGGCACCCCTGGCAGCCAGCCACGACTTGCGCAGCCTGCGCTTGTCCGTGTCGGCCGGCGAAGCGCTGCCGCTGGCCACGCGCGACGCTTGGCAGGCGGCGACCGGGCTGGCCATGACGGACGGCATCGGCGCGACCGAGATGCTGCACATCTTCATTTCCGCCACGGGCGAGGGCATCCGCCGCGGCGCCATCGGCAAGGCCATTCCCGGCTACCAGGCATGCATCGTCGACGATGCGGGCGTGCCGCAGCCGCCCGGCGTGACGGGCCGCCTGGCCGTGAAAGGCCCCACCGGTTGCCGCTATCTGTCCGACCCGCGCCAGCGCGATTACGTGCAGAACGGCTGGAATCTGACGGGCGACACCTTCGAGATGGATGCGGACGGCTATTTTTATTACCGCTCGCGCAGCGACGACATGATCGTCTCGGCCGGCTACAACATCGCCGGCCCGGAAGTGGAAGAGGCGCTGCTGCGCCACCCTGCCGTGGCCGAATGCGGCGTGGTCGGGCGCGCCGATGCCGAGCGTGGCCAGATCGTCGAGGCGCACGTGGTGCTGAAAGACGACAGCCAGGCCAGCGCTGCGCTGGCGGCCGAACTGCAGGACTTCGTGCGCCAGCAGATCGCCCCGTATAAATATCCGCGCGCCATCCGCTTCCTGCCTTCGCTGCCGCGCACGGAAACGGGCAAGCTGCAGCGCTTCAAACTTCGCACGGACACCCCATGAATATTGTCTGCATCGGCGGCGGCCCCGCCGGCCTGTATTTCAGTCTGCTCATGAAAAAGCAGAACCCCGATCACCGCATCACCGTCATCGAGCGCAACCGCCCGTACGACACGTTTGGCTGGGGCGTCGTGTTTTCCGACCAGACTCTGGGCAACCTGGCCAACGCGGACGAGCCGACTGCGCGCGCCATCCTGCAGGCGTTCAACCATTGGGACGATATCGAAATCCACTTCAAGGGCCAGACCGTGCGTTCCGGCGGCCATGGCTTTTGCGGCATCGGCCGCAAGCGCCTGCTCAACATCCTGCAGGCGCGCTGCGAGGAGCTTGGCGTACAGCTGGTGTTCGAGACGGAAGTGCAGGACGATCAGGCCATCGCGAAGCAGTACGGCGCCGACCTGGTGATCGCCAGCGATGGCTTGAACAGCCGCATCCGCATGCGCTATGCGGCCAGCTACCAGCCCGAGATCGACCAGCGCCATTGCCGCTTTATCTGGCTGGGCACGCGCAAGAAATTCGAGGCGTTCACGTTTGCCTTCCGCCAGACGCCGCACGGCTGGTTCCAGGCGCATATCTATCAATACGATGGCGACACTTCCACCTTCATCGTCGAGACGCCCGAACACGTGTGGCGCGCCGCGGGCTTGGACAGCATGAGCCAGGAAGCAGGCATCGCCTTTTGCGAAGCCCTGTTTGCCGAGGAACTCGACGGCCAGGGTTTGCTGAGCAATTCGCCGCACTTGCGCGGCTCGGCGCAGTGGATCACCTTCCCGCGCATCGTCTGCCGGCAATGGGTGCACCGGCAGGATGGCGTACCCGTCGTGCTGATGGGCGACGCTGCCCACACGGCCCATTATTCGATCGGCTCCGGCACCAAGCTGGCGCTGGAAGACGCGATCGAGCTGGCGCGCTGCTTCGGCCAGCATGGGGATAGCGACACTGCGCTAGCCGCCTACCAGCAGCTGCGCGCCATCGAAGTGCTGAAAATCCAGAGCGCGGCGCGCAATTCCATGGAGTGGTTTGAAAACGTCGAGCGTTACAGCGCCATGGAAGCGCCGCAGTTCGCCTATTCCATGCTCACGCGCAGCCAGCGCATTTCGCATGAAAACCTGCGCCTGCGCGACCCCGCGTATGTGGCCGATTATGAACAGTGGCTGGCGCGGCGCGCGGGCGAGCAGGCCGGCGTGGAGATGGGGGCCGAAGCCTTGCCGCCCATGCTCACGCCCTTCCGGCTGCGCGGCGTGCTGCTGAAAAACCGCATCGCCGTCTCGCCGATGGCGCAGTACAGCGCCGTCGATGGCGTGGCGGGCGACTACCATTTGATGCACCTGGGCGCGCGCGCCATGGGCGGTGCGGGCCTCGTGTTTGCCGAGATGACGTGCGTGTCGGCCGATGCGCGCATCACGCCCGCCTGTCCCGGCATGTACAGCGAAGCGCACACGCAGGCGTGGCGCCGCATCGTCGATTTCGTGCATGCGAACAGCGATGCGAAGATCGCCCTGCAACTGGGCCACGCGGGCGCGAAAGGCTCGACGCGGCCCATGTGGGACGGCATCGACCTGCCGCTCAGCGAGGGCAACTGGCCCTTGATCTCGGCCTCGGAACAGCAATACCTGGCCGGTGTGTCGCAGGTGGCGCGCGCGGCCACGGAAAGCGACCTGGCGCGCATCGAGCAGGACTTCGTGCGCGCCACCCTGGCCGCGGCCGTCGCCGGTTTCGACTGGCTGGAACTGCATTGCGCGCACGGCTATCTGCTGTCGAGTTTTATCTCGCCGCTGACGAACCGCCGCACGGACGAATATGGCGGCAGTCTGGAAAACCGCTGCCGTTATCCGCTGCGCGTGTTCCGCGCCATGCGCGCCGCCTGGCCGCAGGATAAACCAATGAGCGTGCGCATCTCGGCCCACGACTGGGTCGAAGGCGGCATCACGCCCGACGATGCAGTCGTCATCGCGCGCCTGTTCAAGCAGGCCGGCGCCGATCTGATTGACTGTTCCTCGGGCCAGGTCAGCAAACTCGAACAACCCGTGTACGGGCGCATGTTCCAGGCGCCGTTCGCCGACCGCGTGCGCAACGAGGCGGGCATCGCCAGCATGGCCGTCGGCTCGATCTTCGAAGCCGACCACGCCAACAGCATCATCGCCGCCGGGCGCGCCGACCTGTGCGCCGTGGGCCGCCCGCATCTGGCCAACCCGGCCTGGACCTTGACGGAAATGGCGCGCATCGGCTACAGCGGCGCCGGGGCAGGCGCAGCGTGGCCGAAACAGTACCGCCCTGGCCAGCAGCAGCTGGAACGCAATCTGCAGCGCGAACGCCAGCTGGCCGCCGCCAATACGGGCCTCACCCCGCAACAGGTGGCCGCGCGGCTGCTGGAAGGATGACATGAGCAAGGATCAACTGGATGGCGCATTGGCCGACAAACATGCGCTGGTGACGGGCGCCGGCAGCGGCATTGGCCTCGCTTGCGCGGGCGCCTTGCTGGACGCGGGCGCCAGGGTTACCCTGGCCGGGCGCGATGGCGCGCGGCTGGCGCGCGCGCGCATGCAGCTGGAAGAGGCGGGCCACGCGGGCAGGGTGGCCATCTGCGTGCTCGACGTGGCCGTGGAAGCGTCCGTGCAGGCAGGGTTTGCGCAGGCGGCCGCGCATTTCGGCCGCGTCGATATTCTGGTCAATAACGCGGGCCAGGCGCATGCGGCGCCTTTCGGCAAGACGGACGCCGCCATCTGGCTGCAGATGCTGGCCGTGAACCTGACGGGTGTGTACCACTGCTGCCAGGCGGCCATGCCGGCCATGCTGGAAGCGGGCTGGGGGCGCATCGTCAACGTGGCGTCGACGGCGGGCTTGAAAGGCTATCGCTATGTCAGCGCCTATGTCGCGGCCAAGCATGGCGTGATCGGCCTGACGCGCGCACTGGCGCTGGAAGTGGCGCCGCGCGGCGTCACCGTCAACGCTGTCTGCCCCGGCTACACGGAAACGGACATGGTGGCGCAGGCCGTGCAGAACATCGTGCGCAAGACGGGGCGCGGCGAAGAGGCGGCGCGCGCGGAACTGGCGGCTGGCAATCCGCAGCAGCGGCTGGTGCAGCCGCAGGAAGTGGCCGATGCGGTGGCGTGGCTATGCCTGCCCGCGTCGTCCGCCATGAATGGACAATCGATCGCCGTCGCCGGCGGCGAAGTCATGTAACTGAATGAAGACCATGGATAAAGAACCCGAAAATTTGCACGACGAACCCGTGCTGGACCTGGCCAGCCGGCTGACGCAGGACCACCACCAGTCGCTGAAATTGTGGCTGCGTATGCTCTCGTGTACGGTCAAGATTGAAAACGAGGTGCGCACGCGCTTGCGCGCCACCTTCGGCATCACCTTGCCCCGCTTCGACTTGATGGCGCAGCTCGAGCGCTTTCCCGATGGTTTGCGCATGGGCGAACTGTCCAAGCGCATGATGGTCACGGGCGGCAATATCACGGGCATCACCGACCAGCTGGAGCAGGAAAAACTCGTGGTGCGCGTGGTCGATCCGAAGGACCGCCGTTCGTACAGCGTCAAGCTGACGCCAGCGGGCCGGCGCGCCTTCGACGAGATGGCGCGCGTGCACGAAGGCTGGATCGCCGAACTGCTGCACGGCGTGACGCCGGACGACAAAACCCAGCTGATTGACCTGCTGTCGCACATGAAGCAGCAACTGAATGACACCTCGATAAAGGACTGACCATGCGCCATCTACCCGGCCAGCCGCAAGACCTGCCAGGCAACCGCGCCAGCCTGGCCCATTACGCCGCGCGGCATTTTCTGTTTGCCGTCGACGCAGGCGTTGCCACACTGACCCTGCACCGCCCCGAGCGCAAGAATCCGCTCACTTTTGACTCGTATGCGGAATTGCGCGAGCTGTTTCGCGCGCTGGCCCATGCGGACGACGTCAAGGCCGTCATCATCACGGGCAGCGGCGGCAATTTCTGCTCGGGCGGCGACGTGCACGACATCATCGGCCCGCTGACGAAGCTCGACATGCCTGGCCTGCTGGCGTTTACCCGCATGACGGGCGACGTGGTGAAAGCCATGCGCGCCTGTCCGCAGCCCATCATCGCCGCCATCGACGGCATATGCGCGGGCGCCGGCGCCATGCTGGCGCTGGCTTCCGATATCCGCATCGGCACGGCGCGCAGCAAGACGGCCTTTTTGTTTACCCGCGTGGGCCTGGCCGGCTGCGACATGGGCGCCTGCGCCTTGCTGCCGCGCGTGATTGGCCAGGGCCGCGCCGCCGAGCTGCTGTACACGGGACGCTCCCTGGCCGGCGCCGAGGCCGAGCGCTGGGGCTGGCTCAACCGCTTCGTCGAGCCGGAAGAATTGGCAGAGGCGGCGCAGCTGTTCGCCGCCGGCCTGGCCAGCGGCCCCACGTTCGCGCACGGCATGACGAAAAAAATGCTGCAGCAGGAGTGGAACATGGGCGTCGATGAAGCGATTGAGGCGGAAGCGCAGGCGCAGGCCATTTGCATGGCCACCAACGATTTCCACCGCGCCTATCACGCTTTCGTGGCGAAGGAAAAACCACAATTCGAGGGTAACTGACATGCGTGACATGAGCTATCTGGACTGGCCATTTTTCGAAGCGCATCATGCAAAGCTTGAGTCCGAGCTCGATGCGTGGGCGACGCAGCACCTGGACGATGCCCATGATGCCGATGTCGATGCGGCTTGCCGCGCGCTGGTGGCGCAACTGGGGCAGGGAGGCTGGCTCGCGCATGCCACAAGCGCCGATGGCAAGATCGATACGCGTGCCATTTGCCTGATCCGCGAAACCCTGGCGCGCCACGATGGCCTGGCCGATTTCGCCTTTGCCATGCAGGGACTCGGTTCGGGCGCCATCGGCCTGTTCGGCAGCTTGGACAACAAGGCGCGCTATTTGCCGGACGTAGCCAGCGGCAAGCGCATCGCGGCCTTTGCCCTGTCCGAGCCGCAGGCCGGCTCCGACGTGGCGGCCCTGGTCTGCGCGGCGCGCCGCGACGGCGACGACTACGTGCTCGAGGGCGAAAAGACGTGGATCTCGAACGGCGGCATCGCCGACTTTTACGTGGTGTTTGCCCGCACGGGCGAGGCGCCCGGCGCGCGCGGCATCAGCGCCTTCATCGTCGACGCCGACAATCCCGGCCTGGAAATCGCCGAACGCATCGCCGTGATCGCGCCGCATCCGCTGGCGCGCCTGCGCTTTGCCAATTGCCGCGTGCCCGCGTCGCAGCGCCTCGGCGAAGCGGGGCAGGGCTTCAAGGTGGCTATGGCGACACTCGACGTGTTCCGCACATCGGTGGCCGCCGCCGCCCTGGGCTTTGCGCGGCGCGCGTTCGACGAAGCGCTGCGCCATGCGACGGCGCGCCAGATGTTCGGCCAGACCCTGGCGGACTTCCAGCTGACGCAGGCGAAATTGGCGCAGATGGCCACCGGCATCGACTCTGCCGCCTTGCTCACCTACCGCGCCGCCTGGCAGCGCGACCAGGGCCGCAAGGTGACGAAGGAAGCGGCGATGGCCAAGCTGACGGCCACGGAAACGGCGCAGCAGGTGATCGATGCGGCCGTGCAGCTGTTCGGCGGCATGGGCGTGGTGAGTGGTCATCCGGTCGAGCGCCTGTACCGCGAAATTCGCGCCTTGCGCATCTACGAGGGCGCCAGCGAAGTACAGCAATTGATTATCGCGCGCGAACTGCTGCGCGAGGCGGGAAACGCATGAGCAGCCTGAAGCGCATGAACAACGAGGAAAACAATATGCAAGTGTTACAACCAGCGGGCTGGGCCAGACCGCGCGGCTATGCGAACGGCATCGCCGCCAGCGGGCGCACGGTGTACGTCAGCGGCATGATAGGCTGGGATGCGCAGGGGCAATTCCACACGGACGATTTTGCGGGGCAGGTGCGCCAGGCCTTGCAAAATATCGTCGCCGTGCTGGCCGAGGCGGGCGCCTTGCCCGAACACATCGTGCGCATGAACTGGTATGTACTGGACAAGAAGGAATATGTGGCGGCATATCCACAAATTGGCGTTGCCTACAGGGAAATCATCGGCAAGCATTTCCCGGCCATGACGGCGGTACAGGTGGCGGGACTGATCGAGGACAGAGCGAGAGTTGAGATCGAGGTGACGGCGGTGTTGCCTGGTTGAATTCTTTTTTGTTAATATTGCACTTTTTGCGATAAAATAAGGAATATAAAAACATTATCTGTTATGTTATATTTAGCAACCGGAAAATACACCGGTTCCAAATACTGACAGTCGAGGTAGCAGATGCAAAACAAATTCAGAACGGCAAGTGCCTTCCTGCTGGCGGTGGCTGGCGCGGGTTTCTGCTTGAGTGCGCAGGCCGCCTCTGGGCCTTCGCTGCTGTCTCCTACCTATCAGGGACAGCTGGAAACCTGGCTGGGCGAAGGGCACTTGAAGCTCGATGCGATCTATACCAAGTCGGCAGGCGACACGTCGCTCGACTTTCACAAGGCGTCCGATGGCAAGGGGCGCACTTTTTCCGTCATGGAGGCCACGAATTCATCGGGCAAGACGTGGCTGGTGGGCGGCTATAATCCGCAAAGCTGGAGCTCCACCGATGGCACGCATGTCACCATGGACGACAGCCAGCGTACCGCCTTTCTGTTTAATTTGACGTCAGACTTCATGCTGCCGCAATTGAAGCAGTATTTCAACGGCGACGGTATCGGCAAGGACCAGACCTACAATCAGGCCAACTACGGACCTACTTTTGGCTATGGGCATGATTTGTATGTGCCGCAGGACCTCACGCATGGAGGCAGTTCCTTCCTCTATACCTATAATTATCTGGGCCAGCCATCGACCGGCGTCAGCCTGCTCGACGGTTCCATCTGGCATAGCAATGATGTGACCTTCGGCGCCATCCAGGTATTTTCCATCAGCGCCGTACCGGAACCGGCCACCTATGGGCTGATCCTGGCAGGATTGTTTGTATTGCTGATGCGCCAGCGCGGCAGGGCCACGTCACGCGTTGTGTGAAGTGGCGCCGCCCGCTTGCCACGCTGTCAATGGCAGGCGCTTGCCTGTATAATGCCGCTGCGCGTGTCGCCATCGTACAATGGATAGTACAAGGTCCTCCTAAGACTTAAATGCAGGTTCGATTCCTGCTGGCGACACCACGTTTCCACGCAACGCGCGTCGGCAGCCTGTGATATTCCAGGCGGTAGTTACTGGTCGATGGCGATTGAAGTCCGAGTTATCGGTACAATGCGTGCTTCATTCATCCAATCGGCGGCTGTTTTGCACACCACGCGGTGTGCGCGAGACGGCGCCCGAGCACTCTTACTCATTATGGCTGTCATTTCTCTTTCATCGGCGCAACTTGCGTTCGGTCACGTCGCGCTGCTCGATCACGCGGAATTTTCACTGGAAACCTCGGAGCGGGTCGGCTTGATCGGCCGCAACGGCACGGGTAAATCGTCGCTGTTGAAGGTTATTTCGGGCAAGTTCAAGCTCGATGACGGCTTGTTGGTGATGCAGCAAGGCATCAAGATCGCGTATGTGGAGCAGGAACCGCAATTCGACCCGGAGATGTCCGTGTTCGACGCCGTCGCTTCCGGCATGGGTGAATCGCAGGCGTGGCTGAAGGAGTACGATGCGTTGACCGGTCAGTTTGGCCAGGGCAATGACGACGAACTGATGGAACGCATGCACGACATCCAGGTCAAACTCGATGCGGCCGATGCGTGGAGCTTGCCGAACAAGGTGGAAACTGTGCTCGACCGTTTGAACCTGACGGGCGATATGCTGATGAAAACCCTGTCCGGCGGGATGCAAAAGCGCGTGGCCCTGGCGCGTGCACTGGTGTCGGCGCCCGACGTGCTGCTGCTCGATGAGCCGACCAACCATCTGGACTTCAGCTCCATCCTGTGGCTGGAAGGCTTGTTGCGCGACTTCAAGGGCAGCGTGCTGTTCATTACCCATGACCGCTCCTTCCTCGACAACGTCGCCACGCGCATCATCGAACTCGACCGCGGCCGTTTGCTGTCGTATCCGGGCAACTTCACGGCTTACCAGACCCGCAAGGCGGAGCAGCTGGAAATCGAGGAAGTGGAAAACGCCAAGTTCGACAAGTTCCTGGCGCAGGAAGAAGTGTGGATACGCAAGGGCGTCAAGGCCCGCCGCGTGCGCGACGAAGGCCGCGTGCGCCGCCTGGAAGCGCTGCGCCTGACGCGCAATGCGCGCCGCGAACAGCAGGGGCAAGTGAAACTGGACGTATCGGCCGGCGAACGCTCGGGCAAGATCGTGGCGGACCTGGAAAACGTCTCGAAGATCTATGGCGACAAGGTCATCGTCAAGGATTTCAGCGCCACCATCCTGCGTGGCGACAAGGTCGGCCTGATCGGCGCCAACGGCGCCGGCAAGACCACCTTGCTGAAGATGATCCTGGGTCAGGAAGAGTCGGACACGGGCACCATCCGCCTGGGTACCAAGCTGCAGGTCGCGTATTTCGACCAGATGCGCACGCAGCTGAACGAAGAGGCGAACCTGATGGAAACCATCGCGCCAGGCAGCGACTGGGTCGAGATCAATGGCCAGCGCCGCCACGTGATGACGTATCTGAACGACTTCCTGTTCGCGCCGGAACGTGCCCGCTCGCCCGTCAAGTCGCTGTCTGGTGGCGAGCGCAACCGCTTGCTGCTGGCCCGTCTGTTCGCCAAGCCGGCCAACGTGCTGGTGCTCGATGAGCCGACCAATGACTTGGATATCGATACCCTGGAATTGCTGGAAGAGTTGCTGGAAGAATACACCGGCACCGTCTTCCTCGTCAGCCATGACCGTACCTTCCTCGACAACGTTGTCACGCAAGTGATCGTCGCCGAAGGCGAGGGCAAATGGCGCGAATTCGTCGGTGGCTACACGGATTGGGAGCGCGTGCGCACCTTGCCGATCGCCACGGCGCCCGCCAGCAAGCCGGCCGTGAAGGTCGAAGCCGCCGCGCCGGCCGCCAAGCAGAAAAAGCTCAGCTACAAGGAACAGCGCGAGCTGGAAGAGTTGCCGAAACTGATCGCCAAGCTGGAAGACGAGCAATCGGTGCTGGCCGCCGAACTGTCGCATCCGGACTTCTACAAGAAGACGCCGGCCGAAGGCAAGCGCCTGAACGCGCGCGTGGCCGAGATCGAAGGTGAGCTGCTGGAAGCGTTGGAAAAGTGGGAGCAGATCGAGGCGCGCAGCAATGCCTGATTAGTTTCTTGCATCCTCTGTTGTAATTTAAGTTAGGATTACTTGCCACGGCAACGGTTCTGCTTGATATAATTATATAATTATATTTTTTACATCGGAGGATGCATGTTTGACATCGAAAACACGCGCTCCGGACCACTGCGTCCGGCGCGTGGTTCCACCTCCGGTGCGCATCAGCATGTTTGACCGCGCCGCCTTGCCCCGCGTAGCGCCGTTCCTGGCCTACCTCTCCTTTATCTTTATCGCCGACATGCTGGGCCGGGCGGGCTATGCCGCGCACGATTTGCGCTGGCTGTACGCCGTCAAGATCGGTGTCGTGCTGGGCATGTTGTTGTACTGGCGCCGCAGCTATACGGAACTGGCCTGGGTGCCATTGGGTGCGCGCGCGCTCGCCGTGGCGCTGGCGACCGGCATTGTTGTTTTTCTGCTGTGGATCAACCTGGACGCAGGCTGGATGACGATCGGCAGCGCCGACGGCTTCGATCCCCGCGATGACGGCCGCATCGAGTGGACGCTGGTGGTGCTGCGCATCGCCGGCGCGGCGCTCGTGGTGCCTGTGATGGAAGAGCTGTTCTGGCGCTCCTTCCTGTTGCGCTGGATCGATGCCCCTGACTTTCTGCGGTTCAACCCGCGCCTGGCGAGTGCGAAGGCCTTTGTTATCACCGTGGTACTGTTTGGCTTCGAACACAATTTGTGGCTGGCGGGTATCGTTGCGGGCGCCGCCTATAGCTTGCTGTACATGCGCAGCCAATCGCTATGGTCGCCCATCCTCGCCCATGGCGTGACGAATGGCGTGCTGGGCCTCTGGATTGTTTCCGGTGGACACTGGACTTACTGGTAATATTACCAACTAACTGTTTGCTCTTTCAAAGACAATACCCATGTTGAATTCCTTGCCTCATAGCCCAGCGTCTGCCGGGCAACCCAGAATGCAACGCAACCGATTGGCCCTGGCCATGGTGCGCATCTTGCCCACCTCGCTGATGCTGCTTGGCGGCGCGACCTGCAGCGTACCGGTGTGGGCGGCGATCAGCGACACGATTTCCCCCTTCATTGCGACAACTTATTCATATGATAATAACTTGTTCCGGCTGGACGACAGTGCTGCCGGGTTCGACGGTACGCGTTCCGATACTTCGCGCCAGGTGCAAGCGGGATTTCTGGTTAGGCGGCCGATCGGGCGGCAACTGTTGACGGGCCAGGTAAAGTGGTCGCGCGTCTATTTCGATCACTTTGATCAGCTCGACTATACGGGCAAGGATTATCTCGCCGATCTGGAATGGCATATCGCCAACCATCTCGAAGGCCATGTCGGCGGCAGTTATTCGCAGACCTTGACGCCGTTCAGCGACTTGCAAAGCACGGAGCGCAACCTGCGTACGATACGCCGTGAATATGTCAATGGCGGCTGGCGCTTCCATCCCAGCTGGCGCGTGCGCGGCGGTTTTTCGCGTGACAAATATACCTATGATTCCATCGCGCAGAAAATTTCGGAGCGCCAGGAAGATGCGTACGAGCTCGGCCTTGATTACCTGCCGGCCAGCGAGAGCCGCATCGGGGTCCAGTTGCGCCATCTCAAAGGCACATATCCAAACCGGGCCAGCCTGGCAGCCTTTGGGGTGGAGCAAGGGTATGAACAGGATGAGGTCAAGGCCAATATCTATTGGCGCGTTAGCGGCATTACGCAAGTGCAGTTGCTCGGCGGCTGGGTGAAGCGCAAGAACCAGCTGTTCAGCGGGCGCGATTCCAGTGGCGCCAATGGACGCGTGATCGTGTATTGGGCGCCGCTTGGAAAAGTGCGGTTTACTGGCAGCTTGTGGCATGAGTTTGCCGCTGTGGAAAATTCATTGATTACCAGCAGCTTGAATAACGGCGCCAGCCTGGCGGCGGCCTGGGACATTTCCGCGAAGGTCAGGATGGATGCCCAGGTGCGGCGCGAGAAGCGCGATTTTTCCGCCGCAAGCGGCCTGTCCTTGCCTATCGATGTCAGCGATACGACACGGACCGCGACCGTGGGCCTGACTTATGCGCCACGGCCGAATATCCAGCTGGGCGTAAACGCCTTCCGCGATGCACGCAGAGGCGCTCCGCTCATCAATACCAGCAGTTATCACGCCAACGGCATTTCCTTCAATGCCAGTGCCCAGTTCTGAAGAGCATCATGACGGTTAATGATATACCCTTGATTTCGTTTTTCCAGCGCATACTCGACCCATTGATCATCATGGGCACGCTGTATCTGCTGGCCGCCTTGTCAGGTTCGCCATTTACCGGTTACTCGCTGGTATTGATGATCCTTGCATTCTTTATTTCATCATCCGTATTCCAGTATGTCGATCCCTATCGTACCTGGCGCAGCGGTCGCATGCTGGCCTATGCCCGCGATATTTTTGTCAGCTGGGGCATCACGGCCCTGATCCTGGTATTCCTGGGCTCGGCGACAGGACTGGCGTTTCATTTTGACCGCGAGCTGGTACTGGCCTGGTTCCTGTTGACGCCGTTCATATTGCTGCTCAGCCATCTGGCCGCGCGGCGCATGGTGGCCGATCCCGGGCGCGACAGCGAAGTGCGCTCCGTCGTCATCATCGGTGCCAATGACGCCAGCCTGAAGTTTGCCGCTACCGTCGAGCGTAATCCGAACCTGTTCATGAGCGTGCGCGGTTTTTTTGACGACCGCACCGATGACCGCTGGCCTGAGACGATGCGCGAGCCCATGCTGGGCAGGATGGCCGATATCGCTGCCTATGTGCGCGAACACAATATCAAGATGATATTCATCAGCCAGCCTATTTCAGCCCAGCCGCGCATCCGCAAGATGCTCGATGAACTGCAGGATACGACGGCATCCGTGTATTTCTTGCCGGATATTTATATCTTCGATTTGATGCAGGCGCGCTTCGACAATGTGGGCGGCATGCCGGTGATCGCCATCCGCGAGTCGCCGTTTACCGGTTTTAACAGCATGGTCAAGCGGGGCAGCGACATTGTGTTGGGCTTGTTGATCCAGATCATGCTGCTGCCAGTAATGCTGCTCATCGCCATCGCGGTCAAGGTAACGTCGAAGGGGCCGGTGATTTTCCGCCAACGGCGCTATGGTCTGTATGGCGAAGAAATCATCGTCTATAAATTTCGCTCGATGACGGTCAGCGAAGACGGCGACAAGGTGGTGCAGGCAACCAAGAATGATCAGCGTGTGACGCGCATTGGCGCTTTTCTGCGCCGTAGCTCGCTCGATGAATTGCCACAGTTCATTAATGTTTTGCAGGGACGCATGAGCATAGTCGGCCCCCGCCCACACGCGGTCGCCCATAATGAGCAGTACCGCAAATTAATCAAGGGTTACATGCTGCGCCACAAGGTCAAGCCCGGCATTACGGGCTGGGCCCAGGTCAACGGTTTGCGCGGCGAGACGGAGACCCTGGACAAAATGGAAGCACGCATCCATTTTGACCTCGATTACCTGCGTAACTGGTCGCTGTGGCTCGATTTGTGGATCATCATGCGAACGGTGAAAGTCGTGCTGAAGCGTGACAATGCGCATTGAGTGACAGGCGGAGGGAAAATGATCTGCAATTTAGTTTGCGCTCAATCAATACGCGATAAAATATGTGTAATAGGTAGCGTTGGGCGCAGTCAGGTATAACCCAGGTGGAAGGAAGCTCGGTGATACGCAAACCGTACACGGCAGAGTGCGCTGGCGATGCATGCTCCTGGCAGCTATGGCTACCCATTGGCGGGCAACCTGCCCCATCACTGTTGCTCAGCGGACGTTGTTTGCGACCTGTTGGGCTCTTTAATCGGCCTCATCCTCGCCGTCATACACTGTTAGCGGCCGTAAGCTCAGCCGCTTGTCACCAAGATATATTACGAAGGCCAAGGCGCTATCGCTCTTAAACGATCCACATTGAAGAACATTTTCTTAGTGCAACTTATTTTCTAGTCGACAATGGAAATAGTTGTATTAAAAGCTTCTTAATAGATTTTTAAGCAAATTGTTTCCATTTTGGCTTGCATCTTGTGTATCATATTTACAATATTAATAATTGTTTGCATGGCTTGCTAGTCGCTGGTGGCTTGTGTCATTTTGGTAAAAAATATCTTTTTGCCATCGCGCTGCGTTGCAGTAAATTGCATTTTAAATAATGAATCCGAAGGAGTAATCTTGAATCATTTTCGCAACTATCGTTTGACCATGCCCAAACCGGCCGCCAACACCCGATTGTTGTGCGCGGTGCTGGTCCTTTTTGCTGCTGCCGGATTGTCCGCTTGCGGAGGTAAGGAAAAAAAGGCCGGTCAGGCATTGGCGAGCGTCAACGGCGAGGAAATCACAGTGCTGCAATTGAATGAAGAATTGCAGCGTGCCAATGTTCCTGCGGTACAGCAGGAAGCGGCAAGCAAGCAATTGCTGGAATCGTTGATCGACCGCCAATTATTGCAGAACGAGGCGATCAAGGACAAGGTCGACCGCGATCCGAAGGTCGTGCAAGCCGTTGAGCGGGCCAAGGCGTTGATCGTTGCCCAAGCCTATATGCAAAAACGTATAGGCACCATCAACAAGCCCTCGCCGGCGGAAGTGGAAGATTACTTTAACAAGAATCCACAGTACTTTACCCAGCGCAAGCAGTTCGACATGCGTGAACTGATTATTGCCTCGGCCGACATGAACGACGACTTGAAAAAAGCGATGGATGCGGCGAAAACGCTGGAAGAGGTTGCGGTATGGCTAGATGCCAACAAGGTCAAATATGCCCGTACGCAACTGTCTCGCACCAGTGCTGATCTCGCTCCTGAATTGAGCAGCAAACTGGCCGGGATGCCAAAAGGCCAGTTGTTCATTATCCGCGAAGGTGATCGCACCCTGCTGATTTCCCTGGCCGACATCAAGGATAACCCGGTGACGCTGGCGCAAGCGGCGCCACAGATCGAGCAGTTCCTTTTCAATAAGAAGAACAAGGAAGCAGCGGACGCCGAGTTGAAGCGTTTGCGCGCCAGCGCCAAGATCGAGTATCTGAACAAGACGGACAAGCCGGCTGCGGCGTCCGCCTCAGCCGCTGTTGCCGCTTCGGCGCCAGCGGTGGCGGCGCCAACGGCACCAGCGGCCGACAGTAGCGACGTGAATGCGCGCGGCGTGGCAGGCCTGAAATAAGAGCGGGCAGGGATCTTTCGGATTAACAGAAGTTTTTAAAAGGATAGAGCAAATCATGAAACGACTTGCGATGTGGGCAGCCGCAGTACTGATGGCTTGCAGTGTTGGTGTGGCAGGGGCCGCCGAAGTGTTGCTCGGCGCTGGCGATGTATTGAAAATTTCCGTGTATGGCAGTCCTGACCTGGGTTTGGAAACGCGTGTCAGCGAGGCCGGCAGCATAACCTTCCCGCTCGTTGGCAGTGTTGCCGTAGGGGGGTTGTCCGTTGCCGCTGCAGAAAAGAAACTGGGGCAGGCACTGGAGAGCGGTGGTTTCCTGCGCAAGGCGCAGGTCAATATCATTGTCACTGCCTTGCAAAGTCAGCAAGTTTCCGTGCTGGGGCAAGTAAATCGCCCGGGCCGTTATCCGATTGAAGGCAAGCGCAGTCTGCTCGATATCCTCGCCATGGCTGGCGGCCAGAACACGGATGGAGGTGATGTCGTTAGCCTGATCCGCAAGCGCGGCGGCACAACCACCAAGGAAACCATCGATATCGTCGACATGATGCGCAGTGCCGATCTGGCCCGCGACTTCGACCTGACCGGCAACGATGTGCTGTACGTCGAACGCGCACCGCGTTTCTACATTTACGGCGAAGTACAGCGTCCCGGGGCATTTCGCCTGGAACGTTCGATGACGGTCTTGCAGGCTCTGTCCGTTGGTGGTGGTTTGACGCAGCGCGGTACCGAACGTGGCGTACGCATCAAGCGCCGTGATGCGGCAGGTGTCATGCAAATACTCGACGCCAAGCATGACGACATCATCCAAATCGATGACGTGGTGTATGTCAAAGAAAGCTGGTTCTAAGTTGAGTAGTGCCAGCGCTATGGCCAGGCTGGCTTTGTTTATTAATATGAGAGTTGACCATGAATTTCCACCAGTTTCTACTCGTCTTGCTTGCCCGCAAACGGATTTTACTATTCACTTTGCTTATCACAGTCGGGGCGACGATGGTGGTGAGCCTGTTGTTGCCCAAGACGTATAAAGGCACGGCATCCCTGCTGATCAACTACAAGGGCGTCGATCCCGTCACGGGTCTGGCATTGCCGATGCAGTTGTTGCCAGGTTATATGGCGACGCAAATCGATATTATCAGCAGCAAGAATGTGGCGCTGAAGGTAGTGGATAATCTGCGTCTGGCGGAAAATCCTGCGGTCGTTGCCCAGTTTAATGAAGCCACGCAAGGTAAGGGTACCGTGCGCGATTGGCTGGCGGATCTGCTGCTGGCGAAGCTCGAAATCGTACCGTCGCGCGAAAGCAGCGTGGTCGATATCAGTTTCAAGGGTAACGATCCGCAGTTTGTCGCCGTTATTGCGAATGCATTTGCCGATGAATACCAGAAAACCAGCATTCAGCTGAAAGTCGATCCCTTGAAAAAGGTGGCTGTGTATTTCAATGAGCAAACGAAGCTGCTGCGCGACAGTCTCGAAGTGGCGCAAAGCCGCTTATCGAAGTACCAGCAGGAACATGGCATCGTCAGCGTCGATAACCGTCTTGACGTCGAATCGAACCGCTTGAATGACCTGTCGGCACAGCTCGTGGCTGCACAAGGCCAGGCGATGGAAGCATCCTCGCGTCAGCGCATGGCCGAGGGCAATGCCGGTTCCGATTCGCCGGACGTGGCGTCGAACCCGTTGGTGCAGAATCTGAAGCTGAGTTTGGCAACGGCCGAATCGAAGCTGGCCGAGATGGCGCAGCGCTTGGGGCGCAATCATCCCCAATATGAAAGCCTGAACGCCGAAGTCGAGCGCATGCGCCGGGAACTGGCGGATGGCACGCGCGTGACGTCCAATTCGGTCAGCAAGAATGCCGGGATCCTGCAACAGCGCGAAGGTGCCGTGCGTGCGGCGCTGGCGGCGCAAAAGGACAAGGTTCTGGAATTGAACCGTACCCGCGACGAAATGGGCGTCTTGCAAAAAGATGTGGAAAGCGCACAGCGCGCCTTCGATATCGCCTCGCAACGCTTCTCGCAAACCCGTATTGAGGGGCAATCGGAGCAATCGGATATCTCCTTGCTCAATCCTGCCGTGGCGCCGATCAGGCCGGCCGGCCCGAAAGTGATGTTGAACACGCTGTTGGCCTTGTTCCTGGGCGGCTTGCTGGGCGTGGGGTTTTCCTTGCTGGCCGAGATGCTGGACCGTCGCGTACGTTCAGAAACCGATTTGAGCGATTTGTTGCAGTTGCCTGTACTCGGCTCTATCGACTGGAGCGCGCCGACACGCCCGCGCTTGAACCGCTTCAAATCGTTGTTGCCTCGCAGCTTGCGTCTTAATTAAGTATTGGAAATAATATGAATCCAGCATTGCAACCGCTAGTATCCGCGGCGCCGCGGACAGCCGATTCCAGCATCGGTGGGCTTTTGCTCGCATCAGGCAAGATCACGCCGGAAAGTGCCGAACGTGTTCTGCGCATGCAAAAGGAATTGGGCATCCGTTTTGGCGAAGCTGCCCAGCGCCTCGGTCTGGTGACGGAGGCGGATATCCAGCAAGTCCTCGCGCGCCAGTTCGACTATCCCTATCTGCAACAGGGGGAGGGCAAGTATTCCGACAAGCTGATCGCTGCTTATCAGCCGTTCAGCCCGCAAGTGGAAACGCTGCGCGCCATCCGCAGCCAGCTGATGCTGCGCTGGATGGCGTTGGGCCGCAAATCGCTGGTGGTGGTTGGCGTCAACGATGGCGACGGCACCAGCCTGTTCGCGGCCAACTTGGCCGTGGTGTTTTCCCAATTGGGCGAACAGACTTTGCTGGTCGACGCGAATCTGCGCAACCCGAGCCAGCACGAGATCTTTGGCCTTGCGGGACGCCAGGGCTTGTCGGATATCCTGGCTGGACGTGCCGAGCGCGATGTGATTACGCGCATTGAATCGTTCGTCGACCTGTCCGTGCTGGGCGCCGGCACCTTGCCGCCGAATCCCCAGGAACTGTTGAGCCGTCCAGCGTTTTCTTCCTTGCGCACGGAACTTGAGTCGTCATATGACGTGGTGCTGTATGACTCGGCGGCATTTTCGCTGGGCTCCGACGCTCTGGCGCTTGCCGCCCGGACCGGCGGCGTCCTGCTGGTGGCACGCAAAAATCACACGCCTGTCGGCGACATCAACGCCATGACCGAGCAGATGCTGCACAGCGGTGCACAGGTGATCGGCTCGGTACTGGTCGATTTCTGATGAATACCAGCACTCGGCTGAACCTGGCATCTGCCTTGCCGCGGCGCGACCAGTTGCTGGAATGGTTGCCTATTGTTATTGGTTTTGCGGCGCTGTATATCCCATCATTTTATACCTTGTTTACTGGTATCTGGATGACCGAAGAGCAGGCGCATGGTCCCATTATCCTGGTACTGTCGGTTTGGCTCATCTGGCGCCAACGCGAGCAGATATTGGCTGCTGCCGAGCATGATCGTGCACCTGTAGCCGGCTGGCTGCTTTTTATCGCCGCGCTGCTGATTTATATCGCCGGTCGCTCGCAGCAGATTCTTGCCTTCGAGATTGGCTCATTCGTCATGCTCACGGCATCCATCCTGGTGCTCAAGCTGGGAGTGGGCGCGCTACGCGCCGCCTGGTTCCCATTCTTCTTCATGCTGTTCATGATTCCGTTGCCAAGCTCGGTCGTCAGTACCTTGACGTTGCCAATGAAGATGGCCGTGTCGTATGTGTGCGAGCATATCCTGTTTTGGGCAGGCTATCCGATAGCACGTACAGGTGTGATCCTGCAAATTGGCCAGTATCAGCTGTTGGTCGCCGATGCTTGCGCTGGACTACAAACCTTGCTCACGCTCGAAGCCTTGGGGTTGTTTTACTTGAACCTCGTGCGCCATACCTCGGCTATCCGCAATATCGGTCTGGCGATCCTGATTATCCCTATTTCCTTTACGGCCAATGTCATGCGCGTCATAGCATTGACGTTGATCACTTATTATTTTGGCGATGCGGCAGGGCAGGGTTTCCTGCATGGTTTCGCGGGCATGGTGCTGTTCGTGAGCGCCTTGGTGCTGATATTGAGCCTTGATTCTTTACTGCAATGGATAGCGCGGCAGTGGAACGCCCGAAAGGTGGCATTATGAAGAAGCGTTCGATAATTGGTCTTACCATGGGTGGCCTGATGCTGATCGCTGCCTTGTGCACCAAGGCGGTCACGCCAACATTGCGTCTATCCGATACCCGTCCAAAAATCATTCTCGGCACGGCGATTCCAACGAAGTTTGGCGATTGGCAGGAAGATGCAAGTCAGGTCGCGGCAGTGGTCAATCCCACCACCGTGGCTGAACTTAATAAAATCTACGCTGAAACGTTGTCGCGCACTTATGTTAATCGGCAAGGTAATCGCATCATGTTGTCGATTGCTTATGGCACCGACCAGCGCGATAACTTGTCCGTACATTTTCCAGAAGGTTGTTATGGCGGCCAGGGCTTTGCAGTCGGCCAAACCAGTCAAGTCGTCTTGCCGACGGTCGCAGGAGGTATTGCGACGTCGCGTACAGTGGCAACGCTTAATTCTCGCGTCGAACCTATTACATATTGGGTTGTCGTTGGCGATAAGGCCGTGCCCAATTCGTGGGAAGTCAAAAAAGTCAAACTCGCTTACGCATTGCAGGGGATGATTCCTGATGCGACATTGATGCGCGTGTCGAGTATCGGCGAGGATATCGAACAAGGCTATCAACTGCAGCAATCATTTATAGATCAATTGTTGCAATCCATGCCCCCCGACTTGCGCGGCCATTTTTCTGGTACCTCGCACTAAGGTAATCCTGGCATAGACGCTGTACGCGATTGGCTGGCATAGCTAATCGCTACAGCAGACAGTACTTCTAACGGTTCACATTATTGAGTCCAGCGTACGCGCTGTGTATGGAACACATATGAGTTTTTCTATCCATAAACTGGGGTTGAGGACAGGTAATGCGCGGAATGCGCAGTCCCAGCGTCGCAAGGCCAGGCAGGGCATGCCTGTCTTTACTGCTGTCCTGTTGGCCCTGGCTGGATTAGCGACGGCGCTTTTGCTTGGAATGGTCATCGCCCTGGGAGCGATTCAGCTAACTATCATGTTGGCTGGCTTGCTAATCTTTATACCGATCCTGCTGTTTGTCGATACTAAAAAACTATTGCCGCTATTGTTTATAGTTGTGTTCTTTGTCTCTGGCACGGCACAATATTTTTTCAATCTGCGTCTGGCGACCTGGATGGCCAGTGGCTTGGCTGCGCTCTTCTTCGCCCGGACGATTCTGGAAAAAACACTGGCCAATCATTTGGTCAAGGATCAGTTCGGTGACAGTTTTTCCGGCGCCACGCGTATTGTTGCTGCAGCCTGGATTTATCTGGCGTTCTATGCGTTTAGTATTTTTATGGGCCATGCGTCCACCGTTCAGTTAATTTCCGTCCTACGCTTCTGTTTGCCCATGTTTGGCGTTCTTTTTGCCATGTACTGGTTTCAATGGTCTGATCGGCGTTTGCTTGTACTGTGGGGAGCGATCGTGGTGATTGCGGTGGCACAGTTGCCATTGGCTCTGTACCAGCATTTTTTTAATATAGCGTCCATGGGCTGGGATAGCGTAGTGGGTTCTTTCGGTGGCAACATGAGCCCAGTACTGGTGCTGTTTACAGTTGTGGCGATGCTCTACGTGCTAGCGCGGTGGGTACAAGGCATCACTCCGGTTTCGCATGTGGTTGGCATGTTCATCATTGGCCTGGCTATTATTCTGCTGGGCGAAGTGAAGGCGGTCTTTATTTGGTTGCCCCTTGGCGTGTTCTGGGTGGTGCGGCGTAAGGTTTTGAAAAATATCCTGGTTTTCGTTATGTTCGTGGCGTTGATGTGCAGTATTAGCTCTGGCATCTTCATGGCTTATCACGCCTTGTACTGGGGGAGCCATACGAAAACCGACACCATGGAAGAAAAGGTCAACAGTGTCGGTGGCTATGTGGTGGATCCCAATGGCATCAATTATGTTACAGGGGAAATTAGTCGCGGCGCGTCGTTGGCGCTGTGGTATCAGGATCCGGTTCCGACTATCCAGGAACGCTTGATTGGTTATGGCCCCAGCGCAAGTTCAACGAGTCAGAACGTTGGGCGTGGCTATGTCGCGGCACGTTATCGTAATTTGCAAATTGGCGCAACTGGACTGGCGAGCTTGCTTTGGGATGTGGGCATACTGGGAACTTTGGTTTATCTTTCCATTTTCATATTGGGGATACGGCAAGGCGCACGGTATGTGGCGCACAGCCAAGCCGGTCCCGAGCGCCTGGCGATGGCTGATGCCAGTACTGTGACCCTGATATTGCTTGTCAGTACGCTGATCTACAATCGGACCATGATTGATGAACCCTCCATACAGTTGCTGTGCTATTTTTCGCTAGGCTGTATCGTTCAATTTTCTCGGTATGGCAAGCCTGCAGCTGATTCGGCGAAGCTGCCTCCCCAGCGCACCCCGGGCCACACCCCGCATGGCGTTCTGGCATGACTGTATCGAGCAAGGTATTTAATAACCTGGTCAAAAATAGCTCCATGATGTTCTTGCTGAATGTAGCTGGAGCCGGAGTGAGCGTTATTACCATTCCTGTCATGCTTGCCATTGTGGGCGTGGAGTCATATGGTCATTTGGTACTTGTGCAATCGATCGCTCTGGCGGTATTTACCGTCTGCGGATTTCAGTACTGGCAAGGCATGCTGGTAGCCATGCCGGGGCATAAAATTGATGCCGCCACCTTGCGTGTTGCCGTTGTAAGAAGCCTACGCTATGAAATGCTCGCGATGGCTGCTGTAATACTGGTGGTGGCGGGGCTGACTCTGTTTTCCTTGCCCCAATTGAAAGAGTTTTCCACTGTAAATTTATTGTTACTATCCCTGGCTGCGGTTTTTCCCGTCATTGGTACCCATACCGCATACTTCCGGTTGGTCAATCAATACAAGGTGTTGATGTATGCGGGTTTCCTGGCCAATTTACTCAAGCTACTTGTATTGGTCGTAGTGTCCCGGTATCAGCCCACGCTGTCGAGTATGGTGCTGGCCTATACACTGCCGGAGGTCATTCGGTGTGTGGTGTTGTTTGTGCTGATTTTTCGCAATCGTAGCGGCATTGACGGTGCCTTGCCCTGCACTGATTTGCGCCCGGCACGCCTGATCGAGGCGGGGAAATGGGGTACCTTGCAGGCGATCTGTGATTTACCTGTGGCGCAACTCGACCGTATCATCATTGGATTGACACTGCCGGGTTACAACCTGGGCGTTTTCAGTATCTTGAAGCGTATCTATTCGCTGGTCAATATGGCCACGGCGCCATTTTATTCGACATCGATTCCCGAGTTTGCTGCCTGTGCCAATGCAGGCGATCTGAAGGGGGCGTTCGAATTGTGGATCAAGACGATGAAGATGCTGTTTGTGGTAACTGCTTCTGCTGGTGCCATCTGTTATTTGAGTAAATTTATCTGGATGCCATTGGTCTTTCCTGTACTGCAAGATTATGTGCTGGAGTTCGCAGTGGTTCTCTTGACGGCTGTGATGGCTGGCACTTTCGTGACAACGCATTCGTTTTACTGGGCGTTGGGAAAGCTGCGCCAATCGACGATTATCTCAGTAGGCACAAATCTTCTGTATTTGTTGGAGTTGTCAATATTGACGATGTATTTTGGCCTGTTTGGTGCGGTACTTTCCTTTCTGATTCACGTCACATTCGTCGCTGCAATCAAAATTATCTTGCTACGAAAAATTGCTCTGAGAAATCAATGATTCCTAAAGTTATACATTACTGTTGGTTTGGCCGTGGTGAGATGAGTGTACTGCACCGTCGCTGTGTTGAGTCATGGAAAAAATATTGTCCAGAATATGAGTTGAAATTATGGAATGAGGACAATGCCAATATCGACAATGATTATTGTCGAGAGGCCATCATTCAAAAAAAATGGGCTTTCGTTGCCGATTGGGTACGTTTTGACGTATTGTCCAAATATGGTGGTATCTACCTCGATACGGATCTGGAGTTGATTACTTCACTCGATCTTGTGCTGAACTTGCATGGATGCCTGATGGCCCGCGAAACCTGCAAGGACGTGGGGGCGGGTTATGGTACCGGGTTTCTCGCATGCGAAGCCGGCAATCCTGTGATGATGACTGCCCGTGAACTGATTTTGGGTGAATTGATAAAACAGCGGCTCTTTGCCACATCACCGGTGGTGCTGAAAAAAGCGGTGGAGCTTGATCTCGGCGGGAATAGCACGCAATTGGATCCAGTTACTTTTTATCCGTTTAATCCATATGATCGCAGTAATTCGCAGAACGCCATGCAGTTGATGTACAGCGATATTACCGCTCAGACTATTGGCATCCATCACTATGGTTTGAAAGCATCATGGGTGGACAGCCGCGTTAAACGGCTGATCTTCAAGATAGTCAAACGCATGGCGCTGCAGCGTCGTTGGGATATTTCCTTTAAGCCATTTGACCACGTAAACAGTATTACTCATACAGCTTAACGACACTAGGCCATATTTCTATATTTGTTCTGAAAGTAATAATGGACGTTGTAAGTTTTTTGCCTGCCGTGGCGAGTCTGCTGCTGGCATTATTTTGTTGTGCTCTCATTGTTAAAAAATGGGGGGCACCACCACTTGCCGGACGCTATGGAGCGATCGACGGCTTGCGTGGTTACCTGGCATTTTTTGTCTTCCTGCACCATGCTTGCATATGGTACTTTTATGTGCGCTACGGTGCATGGAACGTACCGCCATCACCGCTCTATACAAATTTTGGACATGCCAGCGTTGCCATGTTTTTCATGATTACTGGTTTCTTGTTTTATGCAAAACTACTCGCTGCACGTGGTCGGGGAGTAGACTGGGGGAAACTGTATATTTCCCGGATTTTGCGCCTGACACCGCTGTATCTGTTTGCCATGGTGCTCTTGTTTATAACGGTCGCTTGTCTTTCTGGTTTTCGCATGCAGGAAACATTGCCCACGTTATTGAAGCATGCCGCACAATGGTTGATGTTTACCGCGCTGGAGGCGCCAGACCTGAACGGTATTAAAAATACCACTCATATTATGGCTGGCGTCACATGGTCGCTGCCATACGAATGGCTGTTTTATCTTCTGTTACCATTATTGGCCTTACCCCTGCGCATCATGCCGCCGTGGCCGTATTTGCTGGCAAGTATCTTGGTATTTTTGACTGTGCTGGCAGCTGCGATAATAAGGCAGGCCCCTGTACATCACTTTTTGGCATTCTTGGCGGGAATGATTGCTGCCGTGTTAGTTCTTTTACCTACCTTTTGCCGATTTTGTGCAAGCCGGCTTGCAAGCATTCTCACCGTTGTATGTATCGGAACCGCTTGCCTGGCCTTTGCTTCCGCGCATGAAATTGGATCATTATTGCTTCTATCCATCGCCTTTGCCATGATTGCGGGCGGGACCAGCATATTTGGCACGCTGCATACTGCCGTATCACGCACTTTCGGTGAATTCGCATATAGCATTTACTTGCTGCATGGTTTGTTGCTGTTCGTGACGTTTCATTTTGTAATCGGTCGCGAACATGCCATGACATTTTCTCCCTTGTTGCATTGGTCGGTCATCTTGTTGTTGACTCCGGTACTGATATGTATTTGCTTCATGACATTTAAACTCATCGAGCAGCCGGGTATGCGACACGTCAATGCAGTGGCAGCATATTTTCGCCGGGTATCCCGTCATGCCAAATCAAGTGTCTGAGGCGCTTACCGCAAAAGCACGGCCGACGCCCGCTACCAATTGAATCGCGTTTGACCCGTCTTGGACAAAGCAGTTGGCCGATAGTGGGTGGCGTGCCGCCCTGATGGCCAACGTATCGTTGCCGATGTCCCTGCTTGCAAGGCTCGGAATGCCTGCAGCTTGAGAGGCGAATTTTTTTAACCTTCGTTAGTCGAGCTAGTCTATGCAGAGAATTCCTTCGAATACGTCAATTTGGCTCAACGTAATGCGTGCGTTGGCTGCCCAAGCTGTTGTTATCGGGCATGCCAATTACCTCTTCTTTGACCATGCGGAAGGCACAGGTGGTGCGCTTGCATGGCTGGTGGGCCTGTGCAGTTCCGGAGCCCACAAAGCGGTCATCATGTTTTTTGTCATGAGTGGTTTCCTGATTGGCGGGCCAGTCATCGAGGCAATGCGATCACAACGCTTCGATTCGTTCAAGTATTTCATCGATAGATTGACCCGATTGTGGATAGTGATCCTTCCCGCCTTATTAATGACAGCCTTGCTCGATGGACTGGCCTTCAGCTACGGTGGAGGAGAAGCTTTGCTGGCCAGCCGCACTCCATTTTTTCCTGAGTGGTGGAGCAGCTTGGAACCGGATTCTATCAAGACATTTGTACTAAATGCATTCTTCATGCAAATGATTATCGGTTTTCAGTATGGGACGAATCTTTCGCTATGGAGTATTTCCAATGAATTCTGGTATTACCTCTTATTGCCGGCGGCCTTCGGTATATTTGTTTTCAAGAGAAATACAAAAGTTTTATGCGTGCTTTTGACTCTTTTTATCGGTTTTCTTTTTATTTATTCGACAAAGCCAAATGATGAGGGGAGGCCGTTGACTTATTTTATGATGTTTGTAATTTGGATGATGGGGGCGGCTGCTTATTGTTTTTACGAAAATATACGGCGGCGTTACCTCGCGGCTTTTTTTCTTGTTGTCGCATTTTTTATGTTTATTGTTTTTAAACGTATTTACCCAGACGCCCTTGGTTATGATTTTGCGCTTGGTTTTTTTACGGTTTTTCTTATTATGATATCAAAGGATATTCCTGCAAATTATCTGAAAAGAATATCCGATTTTTTTTCCGGCTACAGCTTTTCTTTGTATGCACTACACCTGCCATTGACTTTTTTCCTCATGAGTTTCGATCCTCAGCTGGCGTTGCCACAGCCTATTCGCTACGATACGGTGCTGCGTTTCACGCTGTATCTGTTAGCCATTAATGGTGCATCGATTCTCCTATGGGCCCTAACCGAGCGGCACACGGCTGCGGTGAGACGGTTTGTGTTTGCAAAACTGATAACCCCGCGCGTTGCCTAAGATTGGATATGTGCTCTTTTCATATTTTATGCTCTCAGAGTATGTGGTTAGTCGCTGTGGAATATGTGGTGAAATATGTAAACATTTTCATTAAGTTATCATTTTCCATTCGCCGCATTTAATTTATCTTGAAATATTTCATCAGAAATAAAATTTTCTTATAATGTTTTGTTTGTTGCAATTGTTGTGCTGAAGTTTTTTATTTTATCCCTTGTTATGACTATTGTTGGCTTCGGACAACGCCATAATCTTATATCCGGTGTATAGTTGGGCGATTAAGAAGCAGGTGAAATAGCGCTTAGATGCTAATGCATGAAGATTATGCGGTTTGTATTTTATGCGGCAGCCTGACAGGCCCGATGCGGCGATATCGCTTCCTGTAGCATCCGATTGTTTTTTGTAGGAGCCAATAATGGTTAATCATAAGTTATTTTTTTCGGTTGGCCTTGGGCTGGCGCTGAGTGTGATGGCTGGATCCAGCCAGGCTGATTGGGCCGAGTCGAAAGAGGTGTTCATTGTCCGGCCTGCGCCTGTCGATCGGCAGATACAGGCGCAAAACCCGCCTGCGTTTGCGTGGGCACAATATCCGGGTACAACTGCGCCCCCGTCCTATGTTGTTGAAGTTCAAAAGAGTGGTGTCGTGTTTGCCACTTACACGACCAAGCGTACCTTTTACCTGCCTGCGACGGCATTTGGTGCCGGCCAGTACAGCTGGCGCGTGCGTCCCAGTACCAATACCGATTGGTCGACGCCACGCACCTTTTCGATTGATAGCACTTCACAAACGTTTGAAGTACCTGACAACGAGTTAATCAGGAGCAAAGTGCTGGCGCATCCTCGCCCTCGCCAGCAGCGCGCAGATTTCCTGCCGTTGAGTGCATGGACGCCGGCCATGCGCACAGCGCGCGGGGCTGCCCTGACTCGGCTTACGGCACAGGTCAACAGTCTCATGCCGGGTGGCACCCGTGCGCTGGCCGCGCCATCGGATTCACTTTGGCCAGTGACGACAAGCACGCCATCCGCGGCGCGCACGGCGTATGTCACTCAGGTTTCTCAAGCCATAGGTAGCGCAACCAACCAAATGTTGGGTGCGGCACTGTTGTATCAACTGACAGGTGAAAACAAGTATCTGCAGGAAGCACTGACACGTGGTGATCAGTTGGCAGTACTTGATCCTGCGGGCATGACCAGTTATGTCAATCATGATATGGCGACACGCAGCATCATGTTGACATTGGCTAAGTCCGCGGACTTGCTATCGGTCGAGCTGAACAAGGATCCGCAGCGTAAAGCACTCTGGATGGCGGCCATTACTGCGCGGGTCACTCCCATGTATGCTGATCTGATCAAAAATAATTACAGATTAGATCAAACCCCCTTCGATGCTCATGGCGTGATAGCGCTCGGCTATCTGGCAGTGATTTCCACGCTCACGATGGGTGATATCCCTGCTGCAACTACCTGGTTTGATTTCTCTTTCCGTTCCTATGTCAACGCGGTGTATGCCTGGAGTGGTCCCGAAGGCGGCTATGCCAATGGTACCTCCTACGCAATGTTTAATACTGAGTATGCCCTGCAGTTATGGCAGCCGATGGCTGAAGCGACTGGAGTGAATATTTTCACCAAGCCGTGGAGTAATGGTTTTTCGCGTTATCTGATGCATTTCCTGCCGCCAGGTGCGCCAGGACAGGTATTTGGCGATCAGCATGAGGGTGATATCTATAATTTTGTATTGAAGGGTTTCGCATCGCGCTTCAAGACACCTCAGGCTGCCTGGTATGTCAAGAATATCGTTGGCGAAGAGGCCGATCTGACTTTGTTTCAGGCGCCTTATCCTCTGCCTGTTGAAACAGTGACTGAGGCGCCTGTGCCGCCACCCAATGCCGCCCTGTATCCAACTATCGGTTGGGTAGCCATGCATAGTAATCTGGCGGACCGTGCTCGTACGTCCGTGTACTTCAAATCCAGTCCCTATGGTTCGTATAATCATGGCCATGGCGATCAGAACTCGCTGGTGATCGATAGTGGCGGGCGCCGTCTGCTGATTGAGTCCGGATATGAGGACTTTTATTATTCGCCGCTGGTCATGTCTTGGTATCGCCAGACCAAATCGCATAATGCCATTACGTTCAATAATGGCGTAGGCCAGCTAATCAACGATAACGTCAATAACCTGAGCCGAAATGGCAAGATCACGGCATTTTCGACGACCCCGACGTTGGATTATGCAGCCGGTGATGCGACACCAGCTTATGGTGGAGCGTTGACTTCGGCGGTGCGCAAGGTATGGTATTTGCGTGGACAAGACGCGGTGGTGGTGGTGGACAAGCTATCCGCGCCAACAGCGTTGTCCTTCGAATGGAATCTGCATGCGGGCGGACCGATCGCCAAGGAGAGTGCAACCGCCGTGAAGATTACCAAAGTTGATCGTACCCTGTGCATTACTTCATTGGGCGGCGAGGCCAATAGCTACCAGCCACGCTCGGGGCCACCGCCAGCCCCAGGTAAAATCGAAGATCATGGTGCCTTTGTGAAAACGGGTGTTGCGCAGACTGGCGAATTCATTGTTTTGCTCGATGTCGGCTGCAAGCGTCCGAAGACTACTTTAACCACCACGGCCACTGGCAAGCAGTTGGTGGTTGGAGGACAGACGATCATGATTACGAACTAAGAAGTCCCGGTTATAGGCCAAAGATCCTTTATTCGTTGTAAAAAAACCTGCTGCGGCAGGTTTTTTTTTATGTGCGAATGAGGAATGGTAATGCAAGCGAAAGTGGGGAAGAGGCGAGATTTTTTTGTCAATGAAACTAACTTTTTTGTTAATTATTTACCTTGGCGCGGGTATGATATGCCTGTTCTTTGAGATCGATGGCCGCGTAGCTGCCATCGATCTTTCTTCAGCGTCTTTCATTGACGGGCTTATATGGGATGTTTGCCTTGAAATCACACAAAGTATTTCGATTATTGCAACTTGTACCTGAACCCTTGCCAACCTTCCGTGTCGATGTGGCCACCCTTTTCGGTAAATACCTGCCGCTTCATGGCGTGATATGTGACATTGTTGGGCGGGCTGGCAAGGGGGAGCTGGTGGAAGGTGCTTATATGACACAGGTGCGCCCCGCCGAATATTCCGGTCGCTTGCGCCGGGAGTGGGCATTTTTCAAGCTGTGCCTCGGCCGTGTATTGGCGACCAGTAAAAAGCAGTGTGACTTGATCCAGGTGCGAGATATGGTCTCCATTGGTCTGCTGACGATGCTTATGGCCCGTTGCAAGGGTATCCGGTTTGCATATTGGGTATCATTTCTGATGAGTGAAGGACGCATCGCGCGTGCCCGATCCTCAATTGCCGCTGGCAGGGGCAAGCGCTACTACATCGTGTTGCTGAAGGGGCTGGTTGAACGCTTTCTGCTGTACAAATTTGTGCTGAAATGGGCAGACCATGTTTTTGTGCAAAGTGAAGCGATGAAGCAATTGATGGTGGAACGAGGTATTGCTATAGATAAGATCACGGCCGTACCGATGGGTGTCGACATGGAAATGCTGCATGCGGATGCATTGGCGCCACGCCGCCTGGCCGGCTGGGAAGACGTCCCCGTGCTCGCTTATCTCGGCACGCTGGACAGTTCGCGCGAGCTGACTGTGCTGCTCGATGCGCTGCTGCTTCTGCGCCGCCGCCAGCCATCGGCACGCTTGCTATTCATCGGCGATTCGCCGACGGCATCCGATGTGCCCGCCTTGATGGCTTACGCGGCGCGCCTTGGTATTGCCGATGCCGTTCATGTAACGGGCTGGCTGCCGTCGCTGCAGGCGCTGGCCCTGCTGCGTGGCGCCGACGTGGCGCTTTCCTATGTGCCGCGCGGCGCGCTGTTCGATTACAGTTCGCCAACCAAGCTGCTCGAGTACCTTGCGCTGGGCATGCCTTGCGTGGGCAATGACAGTCCGGATCAGGAAAATGTGTTGCGCGCCAGCGGTGCCGGCTACCTGGCGGCCAGCACCGCCGAGGCGATGGCGGAGCAGATCGGCGTCATTTTTGCCGACCTGCCTGCCGCCCGTCTGCTTGCGGCCGCTGGCCCGGCCTTTATTGACGAACAGCGCAGCTACCGGGTTCTGGCCAGCCGCCTCGCCGCCGTGTACAAAGAAGGCGTTGCTCAAAAGCCATAATATTGTAACAATTCTGTGCACTGCAGCAAAATGCTAGGCGATGTCGCTATGCTATGTGATAATGTTTTTTTGAAAATGTTTTCTGATGATTCAAATAATCCTTTCTCAAGCTGGCGGCTACCAGGACGTTGTCGCCTATCTGCAGCAGCAGGGGGCCCACGTCAGTAACATGGGGCCGGAACGTGGCCGTGGCTCGTCGTTTCGCGGAAAACTGTCGATCCTGGCAGCCATGGTGTCGCCCAAGCTGTGGGGCGTGCGCAAGCTGTGGGGCAGCGATGATATCGTGCTGCTGATCGGTTGGCAGGCGCTACCCATCCTGGCGATGATACGCTGCGGCCTGGTGAAGCGCCCGCGCAAACTGCTGGTGATGGCGTGTTTCGTCCATTCGGTGCGGGCGCGCCGTGGTCTCAACCTGCTCTGGCGCGCACTGCGCTTCCCCGGAATGGGCTTTATCGCCTTCTCGAAAGGGGAGGGGGATAATTTGATCCAGGCCGTCGGCATGGCGCCGCAAGACGTGTATTTTCACCTGTGGCGGCAGGAACTCTATGGTTTTGGCGGCGCTGCGGCAGCGGTCGAGGGCGACTATGTGTTCGCCGGTGGTTATTCCAACCGCGACTATGACTTGCTGTTGCAGGCCATGGCGGGCGTCAGCGCCCCGCTGGTGGTGGTGGCTGCGGAACGCAATCATGTCGCCGTGCCGGCGCAGTCGCGCATGACCCTGCACCTCGATTTGCCGGAGGCGCAGTTCGAGAGCCTGCTTGCCGCCAGCCGCGTGGTTGCGATGCCCTTGAAAAGCCAGGGCGAGGCCTGCGGGCAAAGCGTGCTGTTGCGGGTGTTACGCAACCGCAAACCGCTGGTGGCGACGCGCCATGAGGCGATCGAGGCCTATCTGGGCAGCGATTATCCGGGCTTCGTCCCGCATGACGATGTCGAGGCCATGCGCGCGACCCTCGAGCGTGCCGTCGAGGACGCCACATTCCGGGAAGCATTGAGCGATGCGATCGTGCAAGCCGAATCCCGCCTGGCCAAGGTCGGCAGTCCAGGTGAAGAAATACATCGTTTCCTGCTGAGCTGATGCCTTCCATTCCACTCCTATCGGATACCCCGTTGCGGGAGCCATTGTGACTATGTCTTCAATCAAGAACGAACTGCGCTTCGGCATGCGAGCCATGTTGCGCGATAATTTTTTGTTGCGGCGTGCCATGGACCGCCTCGCTGTACATGAGCGCATGAGCGTCGACGAGCTGTCGCACTATTCCCAGCTGCGCCTGCATGCGAGCATGCGGCACGCCATACGAACGCTGCCGCATTACGCGGCCATGCCGGCCGGTTTTACGCCAGCCCAGGCGGCACAGGTATTGCGCGAGTATTTTCCCGTGATCGAGAAGGCGACGCTGCTGGCGCACCGCGCCGCGCTGTATCCGCATCTGGGCCGCAAACGGCCGTGGCAGGCGGCTGGGCAGACCAGTGGCACGACCGGCACGCCGCTGACGATTTTTCGCAGCATGCAGTCGGTGCTGATGGAAAATGCCTTCATCCAGCGCCACTGGAGCTGGTCCGGCTACACGCCCCAGGTGACGCGCGCCACCCTGCGTGGCGACATGGTGGCCGGCATCAACCAGACCAGTCCGCCATTCTGGTTCTGGAACCGCTATAACCGCCAGTTGTTGCTGTCGTCGCGGCACCTGACCGAGGCGCATGCCGATGCGATCATCGATCGCCTGGAACAGGCGGCGCCTGCCATGTTGCAAGCCTATCCATCGACTGCCTACACGCTGGCCGGCTTCTTGCAGCGGCGAGGACGCCGGCTATCCATTCCGTATGTCTTTACGGCATCGGAACCGCTGTATCCGCATCAGCGTGCATTGATCGTCGAGCGCCTGGGCGCCACCATCATGGATATGTATGGCATGGCGGAGCGCGTGGCGTTCGCTACCGAATGCGAACATGGAAACATGCATTTGAACAGTGATTACTCGCATGTTGAAATCCTGGACGAGCATGGCGAGGCGACGGACGGAGAAGGCTTCGTGGTGGGAACGACCTTTCATAATCTGGCCATGCCGCTGCTGCGTTACCGGCTCAGCGACCGGACCCGCTGGAAGCCCGGCCGCTGCGATTGCGGCAGGCCCTTTCCCATGATCGAGCCCGTTACCGGCAAATTTGAGGACAGCATCACCGGCAGCGGCGGTGCGGTGATCAGCCCATCGGTCCTGACGTTTGCCTTCAAGGGCGTCGACAACATCCTCAAGTCGCAAGTGGCGCAAGTGGGTGCTGCGCGCTGGGAAGTGCGCCTGCTGCCCGGCCCCGCCTTTTCCGACAGCGACAAGCGCAAGCTGCTCGACAATATCCATACCATGGTCGATTCCGGCGTCAGTGTGGATGTGGTACTGAAGGCGGACTTGCCCAATACGGCGGCGGGGAAATTCCGTTGGGTGGTCAATGAGACGAGTGCCCGGGCAAATGGCTAGCGCCCCGCCGGCTGGCGGAAAATGACAAAATTACCGGATTCGACATGAAAAAAATTCTGATGGTCGGCACCAGCCTGAGCACCATGGGCGGCATTGCCGCCGTGGCGCGCGTGTACGAGGGCGCCGGCCTGTTCGAGCGCTATCGTGTGCATTACCTAGCCACGCATTGCGATGGCGGGCCGATGGCCAAACTGCGCATCATGCTCTGCGCCTATGCGCGCTTCCTGGGCATGCTGCTGAGCGGGCAGGTAGGCCTGATTCATGTGCATGTCGCCTCGCACGCGAGCTTCTGGCGCAAGTCGGGATTTTTCCTGCTGGCCTTCCTGTGCCGCGTGCCCAGCATTGTGCACTTGCATGGCGGCGGCTTTGCCGCTTTTTACGAGCGGCAGTGCGGTCCCTTGCGGCGCGCCTATATCCGCTACATTTTCAATCATGCGTCGCGCGTGCTGGTATTGTCGAGCGGCTGGCAGGCCTGGGTGCGCGGCATGAGCCGCAATCCGCATGTCGAGATCATGTTCAATCCGGTGTCGCTGCCGCCCATTGCCGCGCCATGGTCTGCGCGGCAAGCGGGAAGCGTGTTGTTCCTGGGTAAACTAGGCCAGGCCAAGGGGGTAGATGACCTGCTGCAGGCATGCGCCGAATTGACGCAGCGTTGTCCATCGCTGCACCTGGCCTTAGGCGGCGATGGCGATCGTAGTGCCGTGCAGCAACAGGCCGATGCGCTGGGGGTGGCGCCGCACGTCGACTTGCTGGGCTGGGTACAGGGCGAGCAAAAGACGCGCCTGCTCAATAGTTGCCGCATCTACGTCTTGCCTTCGTATTTTGAAGGCTTGCCGATGAGCATTTTGGAGGCGATGGCCTGCGGCGTGCCCGTGATTGCCACGGCGATCGGCGGCATTCCCGAGGCAATACAAGATGGGGTGGAGGGATACCTGCTCGCGCCCGGCGACGTCAAGGGACTTGCCGAGCGGATCGCACGCTTGCTGGAAGACGATGCGCTGGCGCAAAGAATGGGCGCCGCGGGGCGCAGCAAGGTGGAACGTCAGTTTTCCACGGCGGCGGTTTTGCCGCGCCTGGAACAAATGTATACCGACTTGGGGTTGAATGCCGTATGACATCGTTAGCATGGAAAATCAACCGTTTGAAATTGATGGGCGCCCCCGAAATTGCCTGGCGCGTGCAGCAATTGCTGCAAAAGAAGGCCAGCAAGTTTGGCATCGGCTTGCTGCGCAGCGTGCCGGCGCCGCAATTGAAGCGTATGGGCCTGCCATTCCTGGCTGGCGATGGCCGCGATATCGATAGCGTCGCCTTGCGCGCCGCGGCCGATGCCGTGCTGGCGGGCCGCTGGAATGTGTTTGCCCTGCGTGGCGCGGCACTGGGTTTCCCGCCGCAATGGAACCGCGACCCGAAGACGGGTACCGTGGCGCCGCTGACCCTGGGCAAGCAGATCGATTACCGCAGCGAAAAAGTGGTCGGCGATATCAAATACTTGTGGGAACCGAACCGGCACCTGGAACTGGTGGCGCTGGCGCAGGCATGGAAAGTGACGGGCGAGCCGCGCTACGCCGATGGCGCGCGTACCTTGCTGCAGTCGTGGTTCGAGCAATGTCCGTATCCCATGGGCGTGCACTGGACCAGTTCGCTTGAGCTGGCGCTGCGCCTGCTGAACTGGGCCTGCGCCTGGGAATTGCTGGGCGGCCTGGCGTCGCCGCTGTTCCAGGGCGAGGCGGGCCAGCGTTTCCTGCAACAGTGGCTCGCGGCAATCTACCAGCATGCGCACTTCATCGCCGGTTATTTTTCGCGCCACTCGTCGGCGAACAACCATCTGTTCGGCGAATACATGGGTTTGTTTGTGGCCAGTAGCGTGTGGCCTTGCTGGCCGGAAAGTACAAAATGGCAGGCGCTGGCGCGCAAGAGGCTGGAAGAGGAGGCGCTCAGGCAAAATACGTCCGATGGCGTGAACCGCGAGCAAGCCGTCTATTATCAGCATGAAGTGATGGACATGATGCTGCTGTGCCAAAGGATCGGGCAGGCCAACGGCGCCGGCTTTTCCGCGGCGTACTTGCAGCGCCTGGAGCGCCTGGCCGATTTCATCGCCGCGTTGATGGACGTGGACGGCAACGTGCCGATGACGGGCGATGCCGACGATGCGCAGATGGTGCGCCTGGCGCACGACGATGGCTGGCATCGCTACCGCTCGCTGCTGGCCAGCTGTGCCGTGTTGTTTGGCCGCGCCGACTTCAAGCGCAAGGCCGGCCATTTCGACGACAAGAACCGCTGGCTGTTCGGTGTGGCGGGTTTGCGACAGTGGCAGGCGCTCGACGCCAGTGGGGCCGAAGCGCCCGTGATGGCGTTTCCCGAAGGCGGCTATTTCTTGCTTGGTAGCCATTTCGGCACGCCCGATGAAGTGCGTTTGGTGGCCGACTGCGCACCGCTTGGCTATCTGTCCATTGCCGCACATGGACATGCCGATGCGCTGGCATTTACCCTCTCCGTGAGCGGGGAAGAGTTGCTCACCGATCCAGGCACCTACGCCTATCACACGCAAAAAAAATGGCGTGACTACTTCCGCAGCACACCCGCGCATAACACGGTAGCCGTCGACGGCCTGGACCAGTCTGAAATCGGCGGCAATTTCATGTGGCTGAAAAAAGCCAATGCGCGCATGATTGCTCATGAAACGGATTCCGAAGTGCAAGTTTTCGAGGGCGAGCACGATGGCTACGGCCGCCTGGCCGATCCCGTGCTGCACAGGCGTCGTATCGAGTTCAACTTTAATAATAAATGCATTGTTGTAAAAGACATATTACAATGTACAAATGTACATGATATTTCCGTGCATTGGCAGTTCGGCGACCACTGCGTGGTGACCGTTGACGAGGGGCAATTGCGGGCACAGGGATTGCGGTCCGGATTGCGCATGCGCTGTTCGCATGGAACGCTGGACGTATTGCGCGGTAGCGACACACCGCCTGGCGGCTGGATATCGCGCCGCTTCGACGAGAAATCACCGATTGCCAGTGCCGCCTGGCGCATGAGGGTGCAGGGAACAACTGAAATCGTGACGCACATCGAGCTGATGCCGCAGGCGTCGCTGGCTGATTCGCCGGCTAATTATTAAGGGAGCATATTTTGAAAATCAGTATTTTTGGCCTCGGCTACGTGGGTGCGGTCTCTGCCGGTTGCCTGGCAACGGATGGGCATGAAGTGATCGGCGTCGATCCGAACAGGACCAAGGTGGAGCTGATCAACCAGGGCACTACACCCATCATCGAAAAAGACATCGGCGAGATGATCGCCGCCACCGTGAAAAGCGGCCACTTGCGCGCCACGTTCGACGTGCGCGACGCCGTCTTCAGCTCGGACATGTCGCTCATCTGCGTGGGCACGCCTTCGCAGCTCAATGGCAACCTGGACCTCAGCCACGTGCGCAAGGTGTGCCAGGAGATCGGCGCCGCCATCCGCGAAAAAGACAGTTTCCACGTCGTCGTGGCGCGCTCGACCATGCTGCCAGGCTCCATGCGTTCGCTCGTCATTCCGACCCTGGAAGCGGCCTCGGGCAAGGTGGCCGGCGTCGATTTCGGCGTGTGCAACAATCCGGAATTCCTGCGCGAAGGCACGGCCGTCTACGATTACTACAATCCGCCGAAGACGGTGATTGGCGAGTCCGATGAAAAGGCTGGTGCGCTGCTGGTGCAGCTGTATGAAAAGATGGATGCGCCGCTGGTGCGCACGGACGTGGAAACGGCCGAGATGGTCAAGTACACGGACAACACCTGGCATGCCGTCAAGGTGGCCTTCGCGAACGAGATCGGCAACATCTGCAAGGCGGTCGGCATCGATGGCCACAAGGTGATGGAAATCTTCTGCCAGGACACCAAGCTGAACCTGTCGCCGTACTACATGAAGCCGGGCTTCGCCTTCGGCGGCTCCTGCCTGCCGAAAGACGTGCGCGCGCTGACCTACAAGGCGCGCAGCCTGGACCTCGATTTGCCTCTGCTCAATTCCATCCTGCCGTCGAACCAGCGGCAAGTGGAAAAAGGCATCAAGATGATCGTCGACAAGGGCGCGCGCAAGGTGGGCATCCTGGGCTTTTCGTTCAAGGCCGGCACGGACGACTTGCGCGAGTCGCCGCTGGTCGACGTCATCGAATACTTGCTGGGCAAGGGCTACGAGCTGAAGCTGTACGACAAGAACGTCAACCTGGCCGCCTTGACGGGCGCCAACCAGGATTACATCCTCAACCACATCCCGCACATTTCCAAGCTGATGGTGACGAATATGCAGGACGTGCTCGATTTTGCCGACACCATCGTCATCGGCAATGGCGCGGCCGAGTTCAAGGCCGTGCCTGGCAGCCTCAAGCCGCACCAGCACATCGTCGACCTGGTGCGCATCAGCAAGGATCAAAGTGGAGAACAATATGACGGCATCTGCTGGTAATCACGTGGCAGGGCAGCCGCGCCGTGTGCTGATCCTGGTGGAAAACCTGCCGTCGCCGTTCGACCGGCGCGTGTGGCAGGAAGCGACCACCCTGCATGCGAATGGCTACGAAGTGTCGATCATCTGCCCGACGGGCAAGGGCTACGAGTCGCGCTACGAAGCCATCGACGGCATCCATATCTACCGCTACAACCTGCCGCTGGAAGCGGAAGGGGCGAAGGGGTACCTGGTCGAATATTCGCTGGCGCTGTTCCACACTTTCCGCCTGGCGTGGAAAGTGCACTTCGCGCGCGGCTTCGACGTCATCCACGCCTGCAATCCACCCGACCTGCTGTTCCTCATCGGCGGCTTCTTCAAGTTGACGATGGGCAAGCGTTTCCTGTTCGACCACCACGACATCAATCCGGAGCTGTACGAAGCCAAGTTCGGCCGGCGCGATTTCTTTTATAAACTGATGGTGCTGTTCGAGCGCTGGTCGTTCCAGAGCGCCGACGTGTCGATCGCCACCAACGAGTCGTACAAGAAGATCGCCATTGAGCGGGGCGGCATGAAGCCCGAGGATGTCTACGTGGTGCGCAGCGGACCCAAGCTGGACCGCTTGCGCGTGCTGCCGCCCGTGCCGGAACTCAAGAAGGGGCGCACCTACCTGGTCGGCTATGTGGGCGTGATGGGCGCGCAGGAAGGCATCGATCTGCTGCTGCAGGCGGCGCAATACATCGTGCAGACCTTGAAGCGCGAGGATGTGCATTTCGGCCTGGTCGGCGGCGGCACCTCGCTGGAACAGATGAAGCAGATGGCGCAAGACATGGGCATCGCCGACTACGTGACGTTCACGGGACGCGTGCCGGACCAGCAATTGCTGGAAATGCTCAATACGTCCGACGTGTGCGTGAACCCGGACGTGGCCAACGACATGAACGACAAGTCGACCATGAACAAGATCATGGAATACATGGCATTGGGAAAACCGATCGTGCAATTCGACCTGGTCGAAGGCAAGGTGTCGGCGCAGCAGGCGTCGCTGTATGCCTTGAAGAACGACCCTATCGACATGGCGCGCAAGATCGTCGAATTGCTCGACGACCCGGCCCGCCGCGAGCAGATGGGCGCGTTTGGCCGCCATCGCGTGATCAACGAGCTGGAGTGGGAATATGAAGCGCCCAAGCTGCTGGCCGCGTATGCGCGCCTGTTTCCCGCCGCCGCGCCCGCCGTTCCCGTGACCTTGAGCAAGGATGGCGGCTGATAGCGCCGGACAAAAGCGCCGCGTGCGGCGTGCTGGGTGGCATGCTGATCGCCTGAACGATTATAGTGTCGAGCGTGCATGCTCCTCAATAAACTGCTTTTGAAATGAAACCATGAAAATTTACCCAGTCATCCTGTCCGGCGGTTCGGGCACCCGTTTGTGGCCGCTGTCGCGCGCCGTGTTGCCCAAGCAACTGTTGCCGCTGGTAACGGACAAGACCATGTTGCAGGAAACGGCGCTGCGCGTGAGCAGCCTGTCGAACCGCCGTGCCGGCGACAGCGCGCTGGCCGAGTTTGAAGTCATGCCGCCGCTGGTGGTGTGCGGCAATGAGCACCGCTTCATGGTGGCCGAGCAGCTGCGCGAGATCGGCTTGCCGCCGCTGGGTATCTTGCTCGAACCGGTAGGGCGCAACACGGCGCCTGCCGTGGCCGTGGCCGCGCAATACCTGCTGGCCATCGACCCGCATGCGCTGATGCTGGTCTTGCCGGCCGACCATGTCATCACTGACGTGGCCGCGTTTCACAAGTCCATCGCCGAGGCGGCGCTGCTGGCGGCCGACGGCGCGCTGGCCACCTTCGGTATCGTGCCGACGGCGCCGGAAACGGGCTATGGCTATATCCGCAGCGGCACGCCCGTGAGCCCTGGCGCCATCGGTTGCAAGGTCGAGCGTTTCGTGGAAAAGCCGGACCTGGCCACGGCGCAGTCGTTCCTGGCTGCCGGCAATTATTTCTGGAACAGCGGCATGTTCATGTTCCGCGCCGAACGTTATCTGGGCGAACTGGGGCAATTCCAGCCCGCCATGCTGGCCGCCTGCGAGGCGGCCGTGCGCGACGGCTACCGCGACCTCGATTTCTGCCGCCTGGAAGAGAAGGCCTTCGCCGCCTGTCCGTCCGATTCGATCGATTATGCCGTCATGGAGCATACGGCGCATGCGGTGGTACTGCCGGCCGCCATCGGCTGGAGCGATGTCGGTTCCTGGTCGGCCCTGTGGGAAGTGCAGCACGGGGATGCCAACGGCAACGTGGTGCGCGGCGACGTGTATCTCGACGGCGTGAGCAATTGCCTGGTGCGCGCCGAGCGCCGCATGGTGGCCGTGCTGGGCGTGCAGGACTTGATCGTGGTGGAAACGGACGACGCCATCCTGGTCGCGCACAAGGACCAGGTGCAGCGCGTGAAACAGGTCGTCGATCACTTGAAACAGGCGGGGCGCAGCGAACACGTGCAGCACCGCAAGGTGTACCGCCCATGGGGCAGCTATGAAGGCATCGATATCGGCGAGCGCTTCCAGGTCAAGCGCATCACGGTCAATCCGGGCGGCAAGCTGTCCTTGCAGATGCACCATCACCGCGCCGAGCACTGGGTGGTCGTCAGCGGCACGGCCAGCGTCACCTGCGGCGAGAAGGTGACTTTGCTGACGGAAAACGAATCGACGTACATTCCCATCGGTATGACGCACCGGCTGGAAAACCCGGGTAAATTGCCGCTGCACCTGATCGAAGTGCAATCGGGCAGCTATCTGGGCGAAGATGACATCGTGCGGCTGGAGGATGTCTACCAGCGCGCCTGATGCGCGGTTTTTACGATATCTGCACTGTGAAACTATTGGCTTAAAGAATGATGCTATAAAGTAACTCATCATTAAACAATAGTTAACATAAAAAATTGCTTTATGCTATGATTCTGCCTGGTTTGATTAGATAAATACATGCGGGTGCAACGCTACCCGCAGTTACGTTGGTGGAATCGCATGAAGAAAAATATTTGCTCGGTGCTCGCAATGCTGGCGTTTGCCGGTTCAGCTGTATTCTCGCAGGCAGCTTTTGCCGCGCCGGTGGACATCAGTTCGCTGCCAGGTGCCGTGAAGCTGTCCACGGGTGGTTCATTGACGTTCAGCGACAAGTTCAAGAATAATCAGAAAAACAATTTCTTCAATGATTTGTTTACGTTTGACGTGGCGCACGCCAGCGATCTGAGCCTGGTCTTGACGTCGCGCAGCAGCAGCGCCTTGAATGGCCTGAATCTGACGGGTTTTGGCTTGTACAGCAGCGTCAACAATGCGCAATTGCTGGGAGGTGATCAACTGCTGAGCGGCATAGACGACAAGTGGACCTTGTCGTACGCGAATCTGGCAGCCGGTTCCTACTACCTGAAAGTCAGCGGCAATGTCGTGTCGAACACGGGCGCCGCTTTCAGTGCCAACGGCAGCCTGGTGTCGGCCGTGCCTGAGCCTGGCACGTATGCCATGCTGCTCGCTGGCCTGGGTCTGCTGGGCTTCATGGCGCGCCGTCGCCAGAACGCCGGCTGAGCAAGGCGAACGGCGTCCGTTTGCCCCTCCATTCGCATTTTATTCCGCGGCCAGCCTGAGCTGGCCGCAGCACTCTTGGTGAAAAGTATGAAAAAATTTCTTCAATCCCTGTTTGTGGCAGCCATGTTTGCCGGCAGCAGCCTGGCGGCCCACGCCGCCCCAGTCGATATCAGCCACGCACCGGTAGATCTGACGCAAGACTTGCTCGACTACTCGAGCGCTGAATTGCTGGGTTCTTTCTCGCTGGCGGCAGGCCAGTTGGCTGGCGCGCAAAATAACTTTTTCAGCGACAAATATACCTTTAGCGTAACGGGTTTCAATGACCTGAGCGCACTGGCGACCTCGCTCAAGCCCAGCGCCAATTCCGGCCTGACCTTGACCGGCTTCAGCCTGCGCAATGCCGGCGGCGTACTGTTTCAGGGTACGCTCGATCTGATCAACTATACGGTGCAGGACCAGGCCTGGAGTTTGGCATCGGGCGGCACGCCGCTGGCGACCGGCAATTACTTCCTGCAGATCGATGGCTATGTGGCTTCGTCCGCTGGTGGCAGCTATAGCGGCAACCTGGCGGTGACGCCGGTGCCGGAACCGGAAACCTACGGCATGCTGCTGGCCGGCCTGGGCCTGGTCGGCTTCGCGGCGCGCCGCCGCAAGCTGCAAGCCTGAGCGCGTCTGTTGCATTGATGAAATGGAGGCTGCGGCCTCCATTTTTTTCGCCTGTCGATTGCTGGGCGCTATAATCATCGGGCATAGCTGGCGGCCGCCACATGGCGGCTTCGATCTTCTTCAACGGCGATATTGACCTTGCATAAATCTCTCTTCCTTTCGCTGGCGCTGGCTGCCGGCATCGCCCATGCCGATGCACCATCCATGCCGCCAGGATTGAATGCGCTGCAATTGGCAGTCGTGATCAATGACGCCGAACCAAACAGTATCGTGGTGGGTGAATATTACCGCCAGGCGCATGGCATCCCGCCTGCGAACGTTGTGCACGTGAATATCCCGAATCGCCCGCGCAAGCTCAGCATGAATCAGTTCGCGCAATTGAAGGAGCGCATTGACGCGCAATTGAAGCCCCATATCCAGGCCGTGCTGATGGTGTGGAGCGCGCCTTACGCGGTCGAATGCAATTCCATCACTTCCGCCTATACCCTGGGCTACGATGCGGGGCAATGCGCCAAGACGTGTGACGCCGGCAAGCCCAGCACGTATTTCAACAGCAATGTGCCGCAGCCATTTACGCAGATGGGCATGCGCCTGTCCATGTTGCTGCCCATCGATTTTGTGGAAGAGGCCAAGGCTGTGGTGGATCGCGGGACGGTCAGCGGTTTTTCCGTGCCCGCCGCCAGCGCGTATTATCTGACCACCAGCGAAAATGCGCGCAACAGTCGTGCCGCTTTTTTCCCGCCTGCCGGGATCGTTCGCCAGCGCAAGCTGACGGTCAAGAATCTGAAGGCTGATGTGCTCGACGGTGCACAGGACATCATGGTCTACCAGACCGGCATGGCCAAGGTCGCCAAGCTCGATACCTTGCGCTTTCTGCCAGGCGCCCTGGCGGATCACCTGACTTCGTTCGGTGGCGATCTGCAGGGGACGGCGCAAATGAGCAGCCAGCGCTGGCTGGAGGCGGGCGCGACGGCCAGCTACGGTACCGTCAGTGAACCGTGTAACTATTGGCAGAAATTCCCGAATTCGACAGTCTTGTTGCGGCGCTACCTGACGGGCATGACGGCGTTGGAAGCGTACTGGGGAAGTGTGGCGTGGCCGGCACAAGGATTGTTCATCGGCGATCCACTGGCGGCCCCCTACAGGGCATTCCGACGTTAACAGCGCTCGCTTGCGTTGCTGCCAGATAAATAAAAAAAAGGCTCTTGCGAGCCTTTTTGATTAGGTTTTAGCCGTGCGTTTTCGGCGTCCCATGAAGGCCACCAGCCCCAGGCCGGCCAGCAGCATGGCATACGTTTCCGGTTCAGGAACGGCCAGTACCGGCGGCAATATGGTGTTGGGAGTAACACCGCGGCCTTCGATGCCGCCGCCAGCACCACCGGAGCCAACGCCACCGCCACCGCCGCCGGCTGCCGCGGGAGTGGGCGTGTCGGAGGACGTCAGCAGAGACGCATACTGTTCCGGCATCGCCCGTCCCACACCACGGTAGCCTTCGCTGCCGCTAAACGGTTCCAGTCTTTCCTGCGCAACAAAATCGCGTGTACCCGAACTATAGTCAAAACCATCTTGCTTGATGCCTCTTCCCAAACCCTTGGCGCGCGTACTGGCGTCCGTATCGAACTGGCTCAGATCATGGCCGCGACTGTCGAAATGCGGCTTGCGCAATACTTGCGAAGATTCTTCGCCACCGAATTCGGGCGTGGATCCTTTGCCGTCGTTGGTGCGCCAACCCATGCCAATGGCACCATTTGCCAAACGGCACGCGCTATATGTGCTGTTCATGTCTGCCTCGCTGGCGTTGCCGTTGGTGCCGGCATTGTTTGCTTCGCAGCGTTTATTGTCCGCAGCGGCTGGTGCCGCTGTTTGCGCTGTCGCGTAACCTGCGCTCAATGCCAGGGTGGCGGCAATTGTCAGCAGGGATAGGTGGACGACGGGGGTGAATTTTTTCATGGTTTGATCTCGCTAGGGTTTTCATGCCGACAGGGCGCTGCGCGCTCCATGATCTCGACGCAATAAAATTAGCAGTACATTCAAATAGCGCATCGATTGTGCGTGGCGCAGGGCGTGGACTGGGCCCTTTGCATATCTATTTACTGGCGTGTTGCTACTGACTGGGCAAGCTTTATAAACTTGCAAGGAATAAAACTTATTTAATAGAAATATATCATATTTTTGAGCAATTTGCTGTGCTTGCTGAAGTCTGACGGTCAAATGTTGTTGCCTAGCTACTTGGATGAAGGATGGGCGGCTGGACTTTTACTCCATTCGGCTTAATCAAATGTCATCAAGTCGTCATCCCGGGCCTTTAATATGCAAATAACAAGTCTGAAATACTTTTGTTAATTATGGCGCGCCGGCCGATCATGTGGGGCCGGCGTCATCTATTTACCGACCGGGATCCTCATGCACAACTCGTTTTCCCCCTTGCGCACGCCGCTGCGCCTGACCGTCATGGCCGCCGTGCTGGCCAGCCTGTCCGTGCCAGCCCTGGCCGCTTCCGATATCGTCATCAGCCAGGTGTATGGCGGTGGCGGCAATTCGGGGGCGCTGTACCGCAATGATTTCATCGAAGTTTTCAACCGCGGCGCCAGCCCCGTGAACCTGGGCAACTGGAGCGTGCAATACGCGTCCGCCGCTGGCACGAGCTGGGCCGTGACAGCCTTGCCGGCTATCGATTTGCAACCAGGCCAGTATTTGCTGGTCCAGCAAGCCAAGGGCGCGGGCGGCACGCAGGACCTGCCCACGCCGGACGCCACGGGCAGCCTGGCCATGTCCGGTACTGCAGGCAAGGTGTTGCTGAGCAATAGCAAGACGGCGCAAACGGGCGCCAGCCCCACGGGCGCCGCTATCGTCGACCTGGTCGGTTTCGGCACGGCCAACGGTTTTGAAGGCGCCGTGGCGCCCGCACCATCGAATACCCTGTCGATTGCGCGCGCGAATGGCGGTTGCGGCGACACGGACGACAATAGCGTGGACTTTGCCACCGGCAGCGTGGCGCCGCGCAATACGGCTTCGCCGCTGAATGTGTGCGGCGGTCCCGTCGTGCATCAGATTATTACCAGCTGCCCGGCTAATCTGGCCTTGGCTGTGGGCAATGGCGGCAGCGCCGTGCTGCGCGCATCCGACGTCGATGGCGTCGTGAATGCGGCCACCCTGAGCTCGCCCGCCGTGGCCGGCATCAGCCTGGCCAATTTCAGCGCGGCCGGCGTGGCGGGCGAGAGCGCCAGCGTGAACCTGCTGGTGGCCGCTGGCGTGCCGGTGGGAAATTACCCGGTCATCGTGAATTTCAGCAACGACCAGCAGCAGACGGCGTCGTGCAAGGTTGACGTGGCCGTGCAAGGCCTGGCCGCCATCAGCCATACGATCCCGCAAATCCAGGGCAGCGGAGCCAGCAGCCCCTACGCCAATTCCGTGCAGACGACCGAGGGCGTGGTGACCTTGAAAGTGGGCACCGGCTTCTTTATCCAGGATGCGGCCGGCGACGGCGACCCGTCGACGTCGGACGGCATCTTCGTGTACACGGGCGCGACGGCCACCACCGTGCAGCCGGGCGAACTGGTGCGCGTGACGGGCACGGTGGTCGAATACACGCCATCGGGCGCGAAAAATTCCTATACGGAATTCAAGGACGTGACGGCCATCCTCACGCAAAGCGCGGGCCACAGTGTCGTGCCGGCGAATGTGAGCTTGCCGAACGACAACCTGGCTGCCGTGGAAGGCATGCTCGTGCGCTTCACGCAACCGTTGACCGTGTCGCAAAACGCCTATCTGGGCGCGCGTGGCGAACTGAGCCTGTCGTCGGGACGGCGCGAAGTGCCGACCAACCGCTACCCGGCCGGCTCCGCCGAGGCGCAAGCCTTGATCGCCGCCAATGCGAACAACCTGATCGTGCTCGATGACGGCATTTTCGTGGCGCCGCCAACGATACCGTATATCGGCCAGGACAACACCGTGCGCAGCGGCGACACGGTGGCCGACCTGACGGGCGTGGTGGACTTTGGCGCCATCGGCGGTGGCGGCGCCGCCTACAAATTACAGCCGACACAGACGCCGCAATTCTCGCGCGACAACCCGCGCACGGGCAGCCCGGAACTGCCGTCCGGCAACGTCAAGGTGGCCAGCGCCAACGTGCTGAATTTCTTTACGACCTTTACGAATGGCAACAATATCTTTGGGCAGACGGGGCAAGGCTGCACTGTGGGCACTTCGACCACCAAGAGCAATTGCCGCGGCGCCGACAATCTGGCCGAGTTTGTGCGCCAGCGTGACAAGATCGTCGCCGAGCTGAAAGCCATCGATGCGGACGTGGTGGGCTTGATGGAAATTCAGAACAATGGCGAAACGGCCGTCACCTACCTGGTCGAGCAACTGAACGCGGCCATCGGCGGCGTCACGTATGCCGTGGTGCCGAAGCCGGCCGCCACGGGCACGGATGCTATCCGCGTGGCCATGATCTACAAGCCAGCCAAGCTGGGCCTGGCGGGCGGTGCCTTGTCGGACGCCAACGCCATCAACAACCGTCCGCCGATGGCGCAAACCTTCCGCGCAGGCAATGGCGAGAAATTCTCGCTGATCGTCAACCACCTGAAGTCGAAGGGCAGCTGCCCCTCGAGCGGGCTGGACGCGGACCAGAACGATAGCCAGAGCTGCTGGAACGCCACCCGCGTGCAGCAAGCCCAGCGCCTGATCGGCAGCTTCGTACCGCAGGTGGCGGCCGCTGCCGGCGACGCGGACGTGCTGGTCATCGGCGACCTCAATTCCTATGGCGCGGAAGACCCGATCCAGGTCATCACGGGTGCCGGCTTCGTCAATGAACTCGAGCGTTTCGTGCGGCCGTCCGGCATGCCGTATTCGTACGTGTTTGGCGGCCAGAGCGGCTACCTCGACCATGCGCTGGCCAGCGCCTCGCTGAGCCCGCAAGTGGCCGGCGTGGCCGAATGGCATCTGAATGCGGATGAGCCGGAAGTGATCGACTACAACATCGACTCGGCCAAGCCGCAAGACCTGTACAACGCCTTGCCGTACCGCGCTTCGGACCATGATCCCGTCGTCATCAGCCTGGACTTGCAGCCCGCCTACCGTGATATCACGGCCGGCGTGGCGCAAGCGAGCTCGGGCCTGGCCTACAACCGCGCGACGCAAAAGTACACGGGCACCTTCTCGTTCACCAATACGGGCACGAGCGTTTTGAACGGCCCGTTCCAGGTGGTGTTCGGCGGCTTGCCTGCCGGCGTCAGCCTGGCCAATGCCACGGGCAGCCATGCGGGCGCCGCGTATGTCACCGTCAACGCGGCCAGCCTGGCGCCGGGCGCGACGGCTTCGTTTGCCGTCAGTTTCACCAATCCGTCGAAAGTGACGATCAATTACTCGGCCAGCATTTTCGCCGGCAACTTCTAAGGACACCATCATGTTGACAACGACATTCAACCTCACCTTGCGCCGCGCCGTCCTGGCCGCCCTCCTGGCCGGCAGCTCCAGCCTGGCGCTGGCGGGTCCGCTCGGCTACCACGTGGAAATCGACACGAGCCAGTTCTCGGGCGCCGGTTTCCTCGACTTCGCCTTTATCGCCGGCAACAGTCCGGCACCGGGCGCCAGCGCCGTGCTCAGCAATTTCTCGGGCGCGTTCGGCGCACTGGAATCGATGGAAGGCAACGTCAGCGGCAGCTTGCCCGGCACCTTGACCTTTGGCAATAGCGGCGCCTACAACGACTGGTTCCACAACGTGACCCTGGGTGGCAAGTTCGGTTTCAATATCGTCTTTGGTGGCGACTTCCTGAACACGGCCGGCAACGCGGGCACGACGTTTGGCGTGGGCTTGCTCGACTACACCGGCATGGCTTACCTGGGCAACGTCAATGGCAACCTGGTGCAGTTCGAGCTGACGCCGATGACTGGTGGCTTGCCCGCCAGCATCGCCGGCAGCACGTATGCGAGCATCGCGTCGATCTCGGCCGTGCCGGAAGCGTCGGAATGGATGATGCTGACGGGCGGCCTGGCGCTGATCGGTTTTGCCCTGCGCCGCCGCCAGCCTGTCGCACGCGCCTAATCTTCCCAGACTAAACACAGCGCGCCTACGGGCCGTTGTGTTTTTTTTTCGTCTATTTATTCGCAATAGCTATAAATCAGGAAACTAAATTGTATTAGTCACCGTTTTACGCTTGATGCATAGTAAAAAACTTGTCGGGCAGTCTAGTATTTTCATGACTGCTGCCAACTTTTTTCGGGAGATGCATCGATGCCTGGCCATATCCTGGTGCTGGACCCTGCGCCTGCCATGCAGGCGCTGCTGGCGCATAACCTTGCGGGCGCCGGCTACCGGGTCAGCTGCGCCCTGGATGCGCGCGGCGCGCTGGCGCTGCTGGCGGCCGATCCGCCAGACGTGCTGTTGCTGGAATGGGAACTGCCCGATGCGTCCGGCATTGTGCTGCTGCGCCAGGTGCGCCAGGATGGCGCGCTGTGCGACTTGCCCATCATCATGATCAGCGCGCGCGACAGCGAACAGGACAAGGTGCTGGCGCTGGAAAGCGGCGCCGACGATTATCTGTGCAAGCCTTTCGGTCCCCGTGAAATGCTGGCCCGTGTGCATGCGCTGCTGCGCCGGCGCGCGCCATCAGCCTTGCGCGCAGGCGCAGGCACGGCCGGGGCTGCCGCCTTGCGGCTCGATCCGCACACCCTGCGTGTGACGGCGGGTAAGGTGCCGATCCACCTGGGCCGCGTGGAATTCAAACTGCTGCATTTCCTGATGGACCATCCGGGCAGGGTGCATAGCCGCGCGCAACTGCTGGACCAGGTGTGGGGCCATGCTGCCTACCTCGACGAGCGCACGGTCGACGCCCACGTGGGACGATTGCGCCACGCCTTGCAGCCGGGCGGCTGCGGCCACCGCATTGAAACCGTACGCGGCAGCGGCTACCGCTATCTGGCCTCTGACGCCGCCGTGTGCGCATGATGCTGCTGACGGGGAGGGAGCAGGAATACCTGCTGCACGCCATCCTCGGCGCGCATGGCATCGCCGCGCCCGGCGATTTCTTTCTATGGAGCCAGGGGCCGCTGCAAACGCTGTTGCCGCACGACATATTGATGTGCGCGCAACTGGATGCCGGCGGGGCCGTGCTGCGCAGCGAAGCCTGGCACAGTGCTGCGCCCGATCACGCGCAGCTGCGCGAGCGCCAGGCCCAGCTGGCGCACCTTGCGCTGGCCTGGCGCGCGGGTGGCCAGAAGGCGGGCGTCATCGACGGCGTGCTGGTGCATGGCAGCGTGGGCGACGCCGGCGGCAGCTTTTTTGCCCTCTACGCCGTGAAGCCGGCGGACGCGGCGCGCCAGGCGTATGCGCTGGAGTTGCTGCTGCCCTATCTGCACGTGCACTGGCTGGCGCTGCCAGGCAGCCAGCGTGCGTCCGTGACGGGCCCGGTTGCCGCGCGCGTGGCCAGTGCGCGCGAGCTGGAAGTGCTGCATTGGGTGCGCGAGGGAAAAAGCAATGACGAAGTGGGACAAATTCTCGGCATCAGCGGCACCACCGTGAAAAGCCATTTGCAGCGCATCTACAAATTATTGGGAGTAAGCAACCGCATGCAAGCCGTGTCGCGCGGCATCGCGCTGCGCCTGCTCAGCCACTAGCGCTGGTCCTGCGGCCGGGCCTGACTCTTTTCATTACCGCCATCTTGCGTGTGTTCGATGCTGCCGGGCGATATGCGCGCCACGTCAGGGCTCGTCTGCAGGCGCGCCACTTCGGCCGGTGTCAGCATGGCGGCAAAGCCATTGAAGGCCGCCGTGTAGCGGTATTGCACGGGGGCGTCTGGCACCAGCGCCAGCACGGCGCGCTGCTGCGCTTCCAGCTGGGCCGTGTAGCGCCGCGCGGCATCGCTGTGGGTATCTAGCCCATGCACGCCGTCCGCTTGCGAGGCCAGCGGCGGGGCGCGCAATTGCACCAGATAGGACTGCCGCGCCGCAGCGGCCTGCGCCGCGACAGGCAGGGCATGGATGCTGGCCATGCCGGCCAGGATGGCAATGCAGAGGCGAAAGGTGGACATGCACCGATTGTACGCGCCTCGCGCATAAAAAACGCGCCCCGCAGGGCGCGCCGTGTTACTGCCTGGAGCGATACCGTTACAGCTTGGCGTCCGCTCTCACGTTGCGCTGGCTGGGGACGGCCAGCGGCAACGGGTTGTTGGTCTCCACCGACAGCACGGTGGTGGACGCCGCCGCGCTGTTGCCATCAAGGAAGACTACGCCGCCCAGGTAGCGTTTGCCCGTTTCCAGCCCCGACCAGCTGACGCCGGCCGTGGCGCTGCCGCCCACGTACACTTTGCTTGGCAGGGTGGCTTTCAGGTTGCCGCCCTTGTCGGCTGTCGTGACGACGGCCGACGACAGGCCGAAGCCGGTCGACACACCATTCGCCAGTTCATAGCCGATCACGCACACCTTGTAGCTGCCTGCCGCCGGAGTGGTCAAGGTAATGGCTTCGTTCGAGCCGGCCGTGGCCGAGGTGGCGACCGTCGCGCCGGCGCTGTTGAGCAGCAGCATGTCGAGGTCATTGCCCGCGCCTTCCGTGGTATCGCGGTCGAAGATTTCGAAGCGCGCCACAACGGTGCTGGCGGGAATGCTGACATTGACTGCGCGCACGCCGCTGCCGCCCGCCTTGCATGCGTCGGCCATCTGCGCCAGCGTTTCCACGCTGCCCGGCGCGGCCTGGCTGATGGTTTGCGCGCTGCGCGCCACTTCCTTCAGGCCGCCCGTCGCCGCGCCGACCTTGCCGGCAAAGCCGGTGGACAGGGTCAGCGAACGCAGGCCGCTGACCTTGTCGGCCTGCAGCAATGCCGGCGACTGCACCGCGCGGCCCGAGCGGGCCGTGACGGGGCTGCGCACCGTGTGCACGCCATCGCTCCACACGAGGGCGCCATACTGCCAGGCATTGTCCGGCGCCGTCGTGCGCGCCAAGGTCACGGTGAAGGACTTGGTTTCGCCGGGCGCCAGTGCCAGGGTGGCAGGCGCCACCGTCACGCTGTAACCGCTGAGCGAGGCGCTGGCCGTGTAGGTGGCGCTGCTGCTGCCCACGTTGGTGACGCGGCGCGTCACCGTTTGCGTGCCCAGCACGTTACCGATGGTGATGGACGGCATGTTCAGATTGTAGCCGGCCAGGGTGCCGCCCGCGCATTCGGCCGTCATGCCGACGCCGCACATGTATTTCTTGTAGTCGGCCAGGCTGGCGTCATACACGAGGCCGGGATCGGTTGCCTTGTTCGGCGTCACGTGGCCGGCGCCCTGGCCCCATGGCAGGATGCCGCGCGCGTCGCCTGCCTGGATGTCGGGCAAGGTGGCGCTGCCGGTCGTCATCAGGGCCGACTTGATGGCGGCCGGGCTCCAGTCCGGATGCTGCTGGCGCAGCAGGGCGGCCAGGCCGGCCACGTGCGGGCTGGCCATCGAGGTGCCTTGCAGGAAGATGTAGGCTTGCGCCGGTGCCAGGCTGCCATCCTGCACGGCGTCGCGCTGGGCGCGCGACAGGGCAGGCGTGCCGCCGGCCAGGATGTCCACGCCGGGCGCGGTGACGTCCGGCTTGAGCAGGTTGGCGTCGTACAGGTTCGGGCCGCGCGACGAGAAGTCGGCCACCACGGGGGCGGCGGGGCCGTTGCCGTTGGTGACGAAGCGCGAGATGGCGGCCGTGGCCGCGCCCGTTTGCGCCTGGGCGTTGATCAGCGCGCCATCGGCGGCGCTCACGTGCACGGCCGGCAGCACGTGCGGGTCGGACACCAGGCCCACGCCCGTGTCGACCAGCACCATGCCGGCGCCGCCCGCTTCGAGCACGGCGACGCCCTTGTCGGTACGTGCCGTGGTGCCGCGCAGGCAGCTGACGACCTTGCCGGCGACCTTGGCCGGGTCCAGCAGGGCCACGCCGCCGTTGTCTCCGGCGCGGTAGCACAGGGCCAGTTTTTGTGCATCGGCGCCGGGCAAGCCCGCGTCTTGCGCGCGGATCAGGGTGGTGGCCGGCAGCGGGTTGTAGTTGAGCGAGGCGCCCGTGTAGCTGGCGCCGTTGCTCAAGGTCACCTTGGCCTGGTTGGCGCGGTTGTGCGTCGAGGCGGCCACGGTGGTGATCCATGGGCTGACGTGCGCCACCGTGTTCGCCGGTCCCGCATTGCCGGCCGAAGCGGCAACGAAGACGCCCGCATTCGACGCGTGCAGGAAAGCTTGCTCGACCGGGTCGTTGACGGTGCCGCCGCCGCTGATCGAGTAGTTGATCACGTGCACGCCATCCTGCACGGCTTTTTCAATCGCCGCCACGCTGTCGCCGCCGTAGCAGCCGTTCTTCGCGCCGGTCGGCTGGGTAGCCAGGTTGTATGACCAGCACACCTTGTAGACGGACAGACGGGCGCGCGGCGCTACGCCGGAAATGGCGCCCAGCGGCGAGCCGTTCACGGTCACGGGCACGCCCGCATTGCCGCCCGCGGTGGACGAGGTGTGCGTGCCGTGGCCGCCTTCGCCATTCGGGTCGCCGATGGAATCGCGCGGCGAGGTGAATTCGCTCCAGTGCTGGATCTTGTCCGTCTCGGTCAGGCGCACGGCGTTGAAATATTGCGCGCCCAGCAATTTGTTGTTGCAGTGGTCGGACGTAAAGCCTTCGCCTGCCTGGCAGCTGCCTTTCCAGGCGGCCGGCGGCGCGCCGTAGGCCAGGGTGGCGTTCGGGTCGAAGGTCGGGGCGCCGTTGGCGTCGACCTTGTCCGCATACGACAGGTTTTCCGGCCACACGCCGCCATCGACGATGCCGATGATGATGTCTTCGCCCGCATGCTGCTTGCCGCCCAGCTGGCTCCACAGGCCGCCCGGCTGGTCCAGGCCCAGGAAAGTGGGCGTGTAGTTCGTTTGCAGGGCGCGCGGTTCGTCGGGGGCGATGCTGGCCACTTCGCCGCTCGCTTGCAGCTGGCGCACTTCGGCGTCGGTCAGCAGGGCGGAAAAACCGTTGAGGACGATCTTGTACTGGTATTGCACGGGCGCGGCGGCGATGAGCGCTTGTACCCGGGCCTGTTTCTGTTCAAGGTAGTCGCCGTACAGCTGCACTTGCGTGCTGGCCAGGTCGAGGCGGCCGCCGGCGGCAGGCTGGGTGGCGCCCAGGCCTTCCACCGAGCCGGTGTAGGAAGCGATCGGTTTGTCGGTCAGTTGCACGATGTAAGGGCGGCGCAGGTCGTCGGCGTGGGCCTGGAAGCTGAGGCTGGCAAACAGGCTCAGCACGGCGAGCGAAATGGGACGCAAGGCGGGACGGAATGTCATGTAGGGTTTCCTGTATCGGTATCGGAGTCAAAAAGAGGCGGCAATCAGGCTTGCTTGCTGCGGCGGCGCGCAGCGAATCCGACACCGGCCAGGCCCAGCAGCAGCATCGCGTAGGTCGATGGCTCCGGTACCGAGGCGACGATATTGTCGAGTGCAAACTGGCCCTTGTTGCTCGTGAAGGCGTTGCAACTGCCGGCCGTGTTGCAAGTGAATCCGAAGAAGGCCAGCGAGGCGAATTGCTGGCTGCCGAAGTTGGCGCTGGTGTTGTAGCGCTGGAACTGGAAGTTGCCGCCGATGGGGCCGCCTAGCTGATAGGTTTCATAGATGGAAGAACCGTTGGCGTAGAAGCCTTGCACGCGCAACAGACCCGCTACGGCCGGATAGGTGACGCCCTGGGCGTAGCCGATGAAGCTGGCGTCGAAGCCCTGCAGGCTGACGCTGCCGCCCGTCGTCAGCGGATCGAGGTAGACGATGCCGTCGTTGAGGGATGCATAGTAATTGCTCGTATTGTTGGTCGGGCACGCCATGCCGCAGGCGGCCGGATCCGTGCCGTCGAATACGGCGCCGACCAGGTCGCCATAACTGGCACCGGCGGCATTCGAGGCGCCCGTCAGCAGGAATTTGCCGAATTCCAGGGAGTCGCCATGGCCGACGAACTGGCTGTCGACGTTGTCAAAGTTGATCACGTCCGCGATGGCGGCGGGGGCCCAGGCGGCGGACAGGGCCAGGATGGCGGCGCCGGTCCACTGCTTGGCCGAGAAAGGACTTGCTGCGGCAGTTGCCTTCGAATGCACAATACGAGTCATGAATTTTCCCTTGGTGATTATGTAGGATGCAATATGTTTTGCGTCTGGGATGCTCTTTTCTGCGTGGACGGATAAGACCAATACGTAGAAAATTGACTTTTACTATAGCAAAAGAGGCAATTTGATTGTTTGATATTCTTGCAAATTTAATTTGAAAGTTACAAATAATGAATGAATAAAATTCATCACTTACTATGATTTGGTAACCAGGAGTAGATAGTTTCTGCATTGAAAATAGTTGAATCATCAAGCAGCCAGGCAAGCGCGCGCGGCGCCGTGGCGGTTTCGCGCACACTGGATGGTTTCCGCAGGAATTTGTTGTTCACAGAGCAAAGAAAAGATTGTATTAACCATAACCGGCATGGTAGGCTGATAAGCATCAGGCAAGCGCGTGTCGCCCGTGCGTGGCCATCCGCCGCGCGCAGCGACGCAATGTATTGAAGGTAGGCAATAAGGAGTTACCGGATGCATGCAGCACACAGGCAGAACCTTGCGGCAACGCGCCATGCGCGCGGCTTTACCTTGCTCGAATTGCTGGTCGTCATCGTGATCATCGGCTTGCTGGCGGCGTATGTCGGCCCCAAGTATTTCGCCCAGCTGGGCAAATCCGAAGTGACGGTGGCCAAGGCGCAGATCGAGGCGTTTGAAAAATCGCTCGACACCTACCGCCTCGACGTGGGGCGCTATCCCACCACGGAAGAGGGTTTGGCCGCGCTGCTGGTGGCACCGCCCGCCGCCGGCACGCGCTGGAATGGTCCTTACCTGAAAAAGGCTGTGCCGCTCGACCCGTGGGGCCATGCCTATCAATACCGCGCGCCGGGCAGCAAGGGCGAATATGACATCGTCTCGATGGGCAAGGATGGTCAGCCGGGCGGCAGCGGCGAGAACGCCGACATCAGCTCGCAATAGCGCCAGCGCCATTCTTTTTCCTACGGACAAGCCATCATGCAGTTCGAAGTACGCGCGCTTTCCACGGACCAGGCCGTAACTACCTTGCAGACGTGCGTGATCGACGGCCGCGACGAAGCCGACGCGCGCCGCCAGGCCGAAGCGCGCGGCCTGTTTGTCAGCGCCATCCGCCCCTTGCGGGCCACGCCGTTCAGTGCGGCCGGGCGCCAGCGCGCGCGGGCCTTGCCCCTGCTGCTGTTCAGCCAGGAATTGCTGGCGCTGCTGCAAGCGGGTCTGGGCATCGTCGAAGCGCTGGAAGCCTTGCTGGAAAAGGAAGCGTCGCCGGCCACGCGCAGCGTGCTCACGCGTCTGCTCGAAGGCTTGCGCGAAGGCAAGCGCTTTTCCGCCGTGCTGGGCGAGCAATCTGAACTGTTTCCTCCCTTGTATATCGGCATCGTCAAGGCGGCCGAGGGCACGAGCGACTTGCCGCGCGCGCTGTCGCGCTACATCGACTACCAGCAGCGCATCGATGCGGTGCGGTCCAAAATCGTCAGCGCCGCCATCTATCCCGCCATCCTGCTGGCCGTGGGCGGCGGCGTCAGCGCCTTCCTGATCAGCTATGTGGTGCCCCGTTTCGCCGAGGTCTACCAGGGCGCGGGACGCAACCTGCCATGGATGTCGCAAGTGATGCTCAGCTGGGGCCAGTTCGTCACGCAGCATGGCGTGCTGCTGTTGCTGGGGTTGGCACTCGTCGGCAGCATCGTGTTCACTGCCGTGCGGCGCGTGCTGCGCAACGGCGGCGTGGCGCGCCTGCTGGCGAAACTGCCCGGCATCGGCGAGCGCGTGCGCATCTATGAACTGTCGCGCCTGTACCTGACCCTGGGCATGCTGGCCGAGGGCGGTATCACCATCGTGCAGGCGATTGCCACCGTGCAGGCGATGGTCTCGCCGGGCATGCAGGCATCGTTGCAGGGCGCGCGCGGCGCCATCGAGGCGGGCCAGCCGCTGTCGTCGGCGTTTGAGCAGCATCAATTGACGACACCGATTTCCCTGCGCATGCTGCGCGTGGGCGAGCGCACGGGCGACATGGGCCCCATGCTGACGCAGTCGGCCGCCTTTTATGACGGTGAAATCAGCCGCTGGATCGACCGTTTTACGCGCACCTTCGAACCCTTGCTGATGGCCGCCATCGGCCTCGTCGTGGGCGCCATCGTGATCCTGCTGTACATGCCCATCTTTGACCTTGCCGGCGATATTTCATGAACCAGATTTCTTCCGTTCCCGCCGCCATCGACCCCGCGCTGCTGCAGCGCGCGCGCATCCTGAGCCGGCAATCGAAGCGTAGCCTGGTCGAGGAATTGCAGGAGCTGAGCGGCATCGAGGCGCGCGCCGTGGTGCGCGAACTGGCGCGCCCGTTCGGCCTGGACGTGCTGGAAACGGCCGACATGCTGGCCTTGTCTCCCGCCTTCGATGTGCTGCCCCTGTCGCAGGCGCTGGCGCGTCACAGCGTGCTGCTGCGCGCCGCCGGCGGCCAACTGGTGGGCGTGATCGCCGACCCGTTCGACCTCGACCTGCAAACCTGGCTGAGTGCGCGCGCCGGGCAGGGCGTCTTGAGCATCCATCTGGCGCTGCAGGCCGACATCGGCGCCTACCTGTCGAAGCAGGAAGAGTCGGCGCGCGCCGTCGACAGCCTGCTGCCCGGCGCCGCCAGTGACGCGCGGCGTGATGGCAAGACGGCCGCCGTGCTGTCGTTTGCCAGCGTGTCTGAAGCGGCCAGCCCTGCCGTCAAGCTGGTCAACTCGACCCTGTATGACGCGCTGAAGGCGGGCGCGTCGGACATCCACCTGGAAAGCACGGCCGGCGGCCTGGCCGTCAAGTACAGGGTCGACGGCGTGCTCGATCACGCCACATCCGTCAACGGCATCGAAGTGGCAGAACACATCATCTCGCGCCTGAAAGTGCTGGCCGAACTCGATATCGCCGAGCGCCGCGTGCCGCAGGACGGCAGCTTCCGCGTCGAGTCGGGCGGGCGCGAAATCGATTTGCGCGTCTCCATCATGCCCAGCATCCATGGCGAGGACGCCGTCATCCGTATCCTGGACAAGCGCGCCATGATCGAGGCGTATGGCGCGCTGACGCTCGAAGCGCTGGGCTTTGACTCGCCATCGCTGGTCGCCTTGCGCGCGCTGGCGCAGGAAGCCTACGGCATGCTGCTCGTGACGGGACCGACCGGCTCGGGCAAGACGACGACCCTGTATGCGGCGCTGACGGAAATCCATAACGGGCGCGAAAAGATCATCACCATCGAAGATCCCGTCGAATACCAGCTGCCCGGCATTTTGCAAATCCCCGTCAATGAAAAGAAGGGGCTGACCTTTGCCAAGGGCTTGCGCTCGATCCTGCGCCACGACCCCGACAAGATCATGGTGGGCGAGATCCGCGACCGCGAGACGGCGGAAATCGCCGTGCAGTCGGCGCTCACGGGCCACCTGGTGCTCACCACCGTGCACGCGAATAATGTGTTCGACGTGTTCGGCCGTTTTACCCACATGGGCATCGATCCGTATGCGTTCGTCTCGGCCCTGAACGGCATCTGGGCGCAGCGTCTGATCCGCACCAACTGCCCCCATTGCGCCACCGAGTACACGCCCGACGATGCCGAGCTGGCCAGCGTGGGCCTGGCGCGCGCCGACGCGGCCGACTATCAATTCAAGCAGGGCAAGGGCTGCGGCGATTGCCGCGGCACGGGCTACAAGGGGCGGCGTTCTATCGCCGAAATCCTCGTGCTGACCGATGAAATCCGCGAATTGATCGTCGATAAAAAACCGATCCGCCAGATCAAGGCGGCCGCGTATGCGAACGGCACGCGCAGCCTGCGCCTGGCGGCGCTGGAACTGGTCAAGCGGGGCGCCACCACCATCACGGAAATCAAGAGGGTCACCCTGCATGCGTAGAGGTCTCGGACAAGGATTGCGCCTGGGCGTGGCGGCGGGCACGGTGAGCCTGTGGCGCAGCAGCCGCTGGCGCGCGCCCGCATGGACCTCGCTCGGTGAAGTCGCATATGCGCCGGACGACGCGGCGTACGGCGGCTTTGCCGCCCTGGGCCAGGCGCTGGAACAGATACTGCCGGCTGGCGAATACGCGGGCTGGCCCCTGTCCGTGGTGCTCGACGATGCTCTGGCGCGCCTGTGGCAAGTGGACATGCCGCAGGGCGCCGCGCGCCTGGCCGATATCGAGGCGGCTGCCGCGCTGCGCTTCCAGTCGCTGTATGGCGATGCACCGGGCCTGTGGCACAGCAGCAGCGCCTGGGATGCGCGCGCGCCGTTTTTCTGCGCCGTGCCGCGCGCGCTGCTGGCGCAGCTGACGCGCGTGGCCGAAGCACGCAAGCTGGCCCTGATTTTCATTACGCCGCAATTCGCGCGCCACTGGAACCGCTGGCACGGCGCCTTGAAACCGGGCGCCTGGTTTGGCCAGTTGCAGGAGAACGCCCTGACCCTGGGCGTGCGGCACGAAGGGCGTTTGCGCGCCGTGCGCGCGCTGCCCGTGCCGCCTGGCGCTGGCAGGGACTGGCTGGCGCAGACCTTGGCGCGCGAGGCGCTGCTGCAAGGCGTGTCCGCACCGGCGCTGCTGCAGCTGTGCGGCGCGCCGCCGCCCGCATGGCTGACGCCGGCGAAAGAGTTCAGCTGCCAGGTTTTTTCCACGCCCGATGGCGAAAACGGCTTGTCGCCGACCGCCCGGCTGGCGCATAGCGGAGGCGTGGCATGACGCGCCTCGATATCGATTTCGCGCCGCCAAACTGGCGCCGCAGCCTGCACCGCGTGCCCGCGTGGGCGTGGTGCGTCGGCGCGCTGGGTATGGCGCTGGCCGTCACGGCGGCGTACAGCGGCAGCGCCGCGCTGCAGCGCCAGCAGCTGCGCGAAGGGCAATTGCAGCGCGCGCAGCAGCGCGTGCTGGCCGCCACGCAGGGGACGGCGCCGGTGGTGACCACGCCGATCGCGCCCGCGCAGGCGGCGGCCGTGAATGCGGCCATCCTGCAATTGAACCTGCCGTGGCGCGACCTGCAGGATGCGCTGGCCAGCGCCACGCCACCGGCAGTCGCGCTGCTGGCGCTGGAACCGGACGCGCGCAAGCGCGTGCTGAAGATCACGGCCGAAACGACCAGCAGCGACGCCATGGTGGCGTATGTGGCGCAATTGAAGCGGCAGGAGCTGTTCGGCACGCGCGTGCAGCTGCTGCGCCATGAAATCAACGCGCTCGATCCGAACAGACCGTTGCGCTTCCAGCTCGAAGCGCGCTGGGGCACGCCATGACGGCCATCGACCTCAATAGCTTGCGCCTGCGCGCGCAACTGCTGCTGCGCCGTTTGGGCGCGCCCGCCTGTCTGGCAGTGGCATTGCTCGCGCTGGGCGTGGCCGCCTGGGTCTGGGCCTGGCAGCAGCGCGCCGTGGCGGCGCAGCTGGAAGCGCGGCCCTTGCCGCAGCCAGCGCTGGCCGTGGTGGCCGCCGCGCCGCCGGCGACAGCCAGCGAAAACCTGGCGCGCTTTTATGCCGCGCTGGGACAACAGCGCCACGCGGAGCAGCAAGTCAAGCAGCTGTTCGACCTGGCCGCAAAAAACGGCTTGCTGCTGGCGCAGGGCGAATACAAGAGCGGCTACGACAAGGCCAGCCGTGTCGCCACCTACCAAGTGACCTTGCCGCTGAAGGGCAGTTATGCGGCCGTGTCGCAGTTCGCGCTGCAAGCGCTGCGCGCCGTCCCCTTTGCGTCGCTCGACGAACTGAGTTTTCGCCGCGAGCAGATCGCCGATACGGATCTCGAAGCGCGCTTGCGCCTGACGTTTTATCTGACCGATACGCCTGGCGATGCGGGAGAAACGCCATGACCCCGCGCCATTATCTGATGCTGGCCGGCGTGCTGGGCGCGGGCGCCTTGCTGCTGTTCGGCGAGCGCCAGCCCGTGGCCGACGTGGCTGAAGCGGTGGAGCGGGCCGTCGCGCCCGCGCGCCATGCTGCGGCCAAGGCGCCAGCTGCGCAGCCGGTCATCCTGGCCCTGCTGCCGCGCAGCGAAGTGGCGGGCGAGGATGGCGACACCTTTGGCGGCGCCGGCGCTGTCTTCCAGAGCCAGAACTGGAATCCGCCGCCGCCGAAAATCGCGGTGACGGCCGCGCCGCCGCCACCGCCCCCAATGGCGCCGCCGCTGCCCTTCGTCTACCTGGGCAAGGCGGCCGCCGACGGCGCCTGGGAAGTGTTTCTGTCGCGCGCCGACAAGACGTATATCGTGCGCGCCAATACCGTCATCGATGGCGCCTACAAGGTCGTGACGATCGCGCCGCCCGTCATGACGCTTACTTATCTGCCGTTGAACCAGGTTCAGCAGCTCAACATTGGAGTTTCCGAGTGATGTCTCGTTCCTTTTCATCGGCGCTGTTGCTCTTGTTGCTGTCCGGCTGCGCAGGGCAGCAAGCCTACCGCGACGGGCGCGAGCTGATCGCGCAAGACCAGGTGCCGGCCGGCCTGCAAAAGCTGCAGGAAGCGCTGCAGCAAGACCCCGGCAACGCGCAATACCGCAGCGCCTATCTGCAGGCGCGCGAGCGGGCGACCGGCAGCCGCTTGCAGCAGGCCGAGCGCCAGGCGCAGGCGGGGCAGGGCGATCTGGCGCGCGCTTCTTTCATGAGCGTGCTAGAAATCGATGCGCAGAACGAGCGGGCCAACAGCGGCTTGCGCGCGCTCGAGCGCGAGCAGCGCCAGGGCAAGCTGCTGGCCGAAGCGCAGAAGGATATCGACGCCAAGCGCTACGACCCCGCGCGCCAGCGCCTGAACGCCATCCTGACCGAGCAGCCGAACCATGCGGGCGCGCGCACGCTGCTGCGCGAGGTCGACGACAAAACGGCGCCGCCCGTGGTCGAGTCGGGCCTGGCCAAGTCGTACAAGCAGCCGATCACGATCGAGTTTCGCGACGCGCCGTTAAAACAGGTGTTCGAGCTGATCGCGCGCCGTTCCGGCCTCAATTTCGTCTTCGACAAGGACGTCAAGGCGGACGCGAAAACCTCGATCTTCCTGAAAAACAGCACGGTGGAATCGGCCGTCTACTTCCTGCTGGTGACGAACCAGCTGGAGCAGCAGGTGATGGATGCGAACACGATCCTGATCTATCCGAACGTGGCGGCGAAATTGAAGGAGTACCAGGAAGTGCTGGTGAAGACCTTCTTCCTGGCGAATGCGGACGCCAAGCAGGTGGCCAACACGCTCAAGACGATTTTGAAGACGCGCGACGTGGTGGCCGATGAAAAGCTCAACCTCGTGATCGTGCGCGACACGCCCGAGGCGATCCGCCTGGCCGAGCGTCTGATCGCGCTGCAGGACGTGCCCGAGGCGGAAGTGGTGCTGGAACTGGAAATCCTCGAAGTCAAGCGCAGCCGCCTGATGGAACTGGGTGTGGCCTGGCCATCGAGCCTGACCCTGACGCCGCTTTCCACCTCGGGCGGAATCGGCCTGACCATCAGTGACTTGAACAAGCTGAACCAGCGCACCATTGGCGTGAGCGACCTGTCCGTGACGGCCAACGCCAACAAGACGGACGGCGACGCGAACATCCTGGCCAACCCGCGCATCCGCGTGCGCAACAGGGAAAAGGCGAAGTTCGTCATCGGCGACAGGGTACCCGTGGTGACCACCACGATTTCGCCGGGCACGGGCGGCTTCGCTTCCGAGTCGATCAGCTACCTGGACGTGGGCCTGACGGTAAACGCCGAGCCGACCATCTATTTGAACAACGAGGTGGGCATCCGCATCTCGCTCGAGGTGAGCAACCTGGGCGCGGCCACCACCACCCGCAGCGGCTCGACCCTGTACCAGATCGGCACGCGCCAGGCGTCGACCATGCTGCAGCTGAAGGATGGCGAAAACCAGGTGCTGGCGGGCCTGATCAACAATGAAGAGCGCAGCTCGGGCAACAAGGTGCCTGGCCTGGGCGACATCCCCGTACTGGGGCGGCTGTTCGGCAGCAGCAAGGACGACAGCCAGAAGACGGAAATCGTGCTGTCGATCACGCCGCACCTGGTGCGCACCGTGCAGCGTCCGGAAGCGAAGGAATCGGAATTCTCGGCCGGCACGGAAGGCAGCTTCCGCCGCCGTCCCGACATGGCGGCCAAGGCGCCCACGCAGATGCCGGGCACGGTGATCGTGCGTTCCGGCCCGTCAGCCGTCGGCATGCAGCCGGCGCCGGCGCAGCCGATGATGACGCCAGGCCAGGTGCCATCGACTTTGCCGCAGAGCGTGCCGGCGCCGGAAGTGGCGCCGTCGCCCGAGCCGTCTCCGTCGTCTTTGCCGATATCGTCGGGTCAGCCCGTACCGCTGCAGGCGGCGCCCTTGCCGCTGTCGTCGAGCCAGCCGGTACCGGTGGCGCCGCCACCGCCACCGCCTGCCAAATGAGACTGGCGCATGCGCAGAGGGGGCAGGGAGGTTTTACCCTGATCGAACTGCTGGTGACCCTGGCCATCCTGGGCGTGCTGGCCACCCTGGTCATTCCCGTCACGCAGGTGACGGTGCAGCGGCGCCAGGAGCAGGAATTGCGGCGCGCACTGCGCGAGATCCGCCAGGGGATCGATGCGTATAAACGGGCTGGCGACGAGGGCCGAATCGTGCGCGCGACAGACGCCAGCGGTTATCCGAAAAGCCTGGAACTGCTGGTCGAGGGGGTGGCGGACCAGCGCAACCCGAAGCGCAGCAAGATGTTCTTTTTGCGCCGCGTGCCGCGCGACCCGTTCAATGGGGATGCTGGCCTCAGTGATGCGCAAACGTGGGGCAAGCGCAGCTACGCCAGCGAGGCGGCCGAGCCGCGCGAGGGCGACGATGTCTACGATGTGTACTCCACGTCCGGCAAGACCGGCTTGAACAACGTGCCTTACCGTCTATGGTGAACCATGGCCGCTGAAAACACCCAAGTCCGCACGCGCGGCTTTACCCTGATCGAATTGCTGGTGGTGCTCGGCATCGTGGCTTTGCTGCTGACCCTGGCTGTGCCCCGCTACTTTCCCAGCCTCGACAAGGCAAAGGAAACCGTGCTGGCGGACAATTTGCGCAATTTGCGCACGACCATCGACCAGTTCCACGGCGATACGGGGCGCTATCCCGATTCGCTGGAGCAACTGGTGGAAAAGAAATACCTGCGCGCCATGCCCATCGATCCCATCACGGACAGCGACAGCAGCTGGCTCATCGTACCGCCGCCCGACGATACGCCGGGCCAGGTGTATGACGTGAAAAGCGGCGCGCCCGGCAAGGACCGCAGCGGCACACCGTTTGCCGACTGGTAGCGGCCATGCACCGTTCTGCGCGCCGCCAGCGCGGTTTTACGTATCTGGGCCTGATCATTCTGGTGGCCATCCTGGGCATGGTAGGGGCGGCCGGGCTGAAGATGGGTTCCTTGCTGCAGCGCCAGGCGGCCGAGCAGGAATTGCTCGACATCGGCGCGCAGTTTTCGGATGCCCTCTACAGTTATGCGGCCGCCACGCCGCCGGGCCAGCCGCAACAGCCGCCCAGCCTTGCCGCCTTGCTGCGCGATCCCCGTACGCCCCAGTTGCGCCGGCATCTGCGCAAGCTGTTTGTCGACCCCATCACGGGCCGCGCCGAGTGGGGCTTGCTGTACCAGCCCGGCAGCAACGGCATCATTGGCGTGCACAGCCTGTCGCAGGCGGCGCCATTAAAGGTCGGCAATTTCGAGGCCCGGTTCGCCGGCTTCGAAGGCAAGGCGCATTTCTCGGAATGGCGCTTCATGGTCGATGCCCGGGTGTCTTCCGTGCCGTCCGCGGGACCGGCAGCTGTGCCGGCGAGTGATGAGGCCGGCATCGCGCCTGCCTTGCCGGTGCCACCGTTGTTTTCTCGCCCTGTTACTCCACCGCAAGAACAATCGCCATCAGCGCCAATTGAGCAGCCAGAACCGCAAAATTCAGATGAAAACACTGCCGAGTAGGCGTTTTCACCTTAAAACGTAACAAAAATAAATGTATGCGCCGGTAACTATTATTGTGTGGAAATTAATAGATAGCGGCAAATAGTTCATTTCGAAAATACTTATCTCATATGAAACTTCGATAAAATATTTATAAGTAATTTGATGTGATTATGCTACCATTCTGTTCAGTACTTCCGGTACTAAAACTATTGGTGGCCTGCGCATTGCAGCCATAAATTACTTTTTAAGGGATAAACTATGAAATTGAAATTTATCGCTGCAGGTATCATGGCAGCAGCATCGTTCAGCGCATCGGCAGCAACCTATGACCTGGGCATCCTGGATCCAACCGGTTCCGATACCCTGTCGGCTTTCACGACCAAGTTCGCCATCAATTCGGATATCAATGATTCGTGGACTTTCCAGTTGCTGGCCCCATCGTCGACCTCGTTCGGTGCATTGCAAACGTTCTCCGTTGCTAACGGCGCGATCAAGGATTTCGCTGCTACTCTGGTCGGCTATGGCGACCTGACCAAGAGCACGGCTAGCGGCATCCAGAATCTGAGCTGGGCAGGTCAATTGGCTGCAGGCACCTACACGGTGCAAGTCACGGGCCTGACCCTGGTGAAAAATGTTCAGTACGTAGGCACGGTTTCGGCCCTGCCAGTACCAGAACCAGAAACCTATGGCATGCTGCTGGGCGGCCTGGCGCTGGTTGGCGCCGTGGCCCGCCGCCGCGCCAAGAAAGCTGACTAAGCTTACGCTGCAATGAAAAAAACCCGCTTCGGCGGGTTTTTTTTCGTCTGGATCAGCTGCTTGATGCAAGACGCCGGCAACAGCATCCTGCGCAATCACGCGTGGCGCTTGAAGTCGCGGAAGCGGAAGCCAACTATAAAGAGAGTGGCAAAGTACGCCACGCCGCACAGGGCCACCACCAGGGCCAGCGCGCCTGCCCGCAGCAACGGATGGGCTTGCATGGCGATCCAGTCGATGCGCACGGCGCCCGCATACGCCACGCCACCCATCACGATGAGTGCCGGCAGCAGGCGCAGGAAGAACTTGGCCCAGCCCGGTTTCGGCTGGTAGATGCCGCGCCTGCGCAAGCCCCAGTACAGGAAGCTGGCGTTCAGGCAGGCGCCCAGGCCGATCGACAGGGCCAGGCCGGCCACGGCGATATACGGCACGAACAGCAGATTCATCAACTGCGTGGCGATCAGCACGCCGATGGCGATCTTCACGGGCGTACGGATGTCCTGGCGCGCATAGAAGGCGGGCGCCAGGGTCTTGACGAGGATGATGCCGATCAGGCCCAGGCTGTAGGCCACGAGTGGCTGCGTCGACATGGTCACGGATTCGGCCGTGAACTTGCCGTAGTGGAAGAGGGTGGCGATCAGTGGCGTGGCCAGGGTCGCCATGCCGACGGCGGCGGGCAGGGCCAGCAGGAAAGTCAGGCGCAAGCCCCAGTCCAGCAAGGCCGAGTATTCCGTCTTGTCGCCATCCACGTTCGCCTTCGACAGGCTGGGCAGCAAGATGGTACCCAGGGCCACGCCCAGCATGGCGGTGGGGAATTCCATCAGGCGGTCCGCATACGACAGCCAGGAAATGCTGCCCTCGGCCAGGCGCGACGCGATGCTCGTGTTGATCATCAGGCTGATCTGCGCCGCCGAGACGGCGAACACGGCCGGCCCCATCTTTTTCAGCACGCGGCGCACGCCGCCGTCGGACAAGCCGATGGCGGGATTGATCGACAGGCGCGGCAGCATGCCGATCTTGATCAGCGCGGGAATCTGGATCGCCACCTGCAGCAGGCCGCCAGCGAACACGGCAATGGCCATGGCGTAGATCGGCTGTTTTAGATAGGGCGCGAGGAATAGCGAGGCGGCGATGAAAGACAGGTTCAGCAGCACGGGCGTGAACGCGGGAATCTTGAATTCGCGCCAGGTATTCAAGATGCCGCCGGCCAGGGCGACGAAGGACATGCAAGTAATATAAGGGAACATCAAACGCGTCATCCACACGGCCGCGTCAAAAGCGCCCGCATCCTTGGTCAGGCCCGTGGCGATCACGTACACGAACCAGGGTGCGCCGACGATGCCGATGGCGGACACGAGCAGGGTGGCCCAGACGAGCGTGGTGGCCACATGGTCGGCCAGCTGCTTGCTCGCTTCCTGGCCATGTTGGTTCTTGTATTCAGACAAGATCGGCACGAAGGCTTGCGAGAACGCTCCCTCGGCAAACAGCCGGCGCAACAAGTTGGGGATGCGGAAGGCAACAATGAAGGCGTCCGTGTAGGCGCCGGCGCCAAAGGCGCGCGCGAACAGGCTTTCGCGCAATAATCCGGTTACACGGGACAGCATGGTCATGCTGGAAATGGCGGCGAGGGTTTTAAGCAAGTTCATGGGGGCAGATTATAGCCGGGAGCGGTACCGGAAAACGGTTAAAATATGGTAACAATTGCCGCCGATTCGCCCTTGCCCGCCCCATTTCCACGTGTTTTTGGCGTGACACACGGTTTTTTGATTTGCCCCCGCTTGAAAATATCGCTATAATCGAAGGCTGTACAGAATTCTGTTACGCAGACACTAATGTTTGACAGGCACTGGTTTGGCACACATGGTTCGGCAGACGCACAGAACGCACCGGTTGGCAAACACTAATGTTTGCAAACGCACTTTGACCCTGTTTTAGGAAATTCCATGGCAAATACCGCACAAGCGCGCAAACGCGCTCGTCAAGCAGTTAAGCAAAACGCACACAATTCGTCCCAACGTTCGACCTTGCGCACGGCTATCAAAGCTGCTCGCAAAGCGATCCAGGGCGGCGACAAGGCAGCTGCTGCTGCAATCTTCCAAGCATCCGTGTCGACCATCGACCGTATCGCTGACAAGAAGATCATCCACAAAAACAAGGCAGCTCGCCATAAGAGCCGTCTGGCAGCTGCTTTGAAAGCACTGTCCGCTTAATATTCGCCAGCAGGCAAGCCACCACGGTGGCCTTGCCTGTGCCGGTACGCTGGCACTGGTTGAAAAGCAAAAACCCGCAGATTCGTTCTGGCGGGTTTTTTCGCGTTTTTATTCTGATTTTTAAGGCCGCGTCCGCTAGCGGCCCGCCGCCATGGTCTAGCGCGCCGCCGGCAAGTTGCCGATGCTCATGCCTGGTTTGATGTTCTTTTGCTTGAACCAGCCCAGATGCATTTCCAGCGCATAGCGCACGGGCACGGTCTTCGTGGAGCAATGGCTGTCGAGCGTGTGCGGCTGCATGTCTTCGATGTTGACGATCTTGCCGCTGGCGTCGATAAAGGCCACCGACAGGGGCAGTGGCGTGTTTTTCATCCACATGCATTGCGTCGATGGGTTGCCAAAGACAAACAGCATGCCTGCATTGGCCGCCATCTTTTCGCGGTACATCAAGCCCTGTTCGCGCTGCTCTTCCGTGGCGGCCACTTCCGCCTGGATCAAATGCATGCCGGCCGACAGTTGCAAGCTCTTTGTTTGCGCCTGGGCCATGCTGGCGCAAGACAGCAGGGCGATGGACAGGCTGAGACGGCAAAGGGAATTTTTCATGGGGCGGGACGGTGGCTGCGAAGCGGCGATTAAGCCACGCTGGCGGCCGGCTGGTCAAGCATGCTGCCCGGCCGCATCGAAAGCGTGGGGTTACAGCAACATGCTCGCCATCGTCAGCCCGGGACTGCGCTTATTTCACGGGCTTGCCCGCTTCAGCGGCCGGCTGCTTCGTCTTGCGCGCCTGGGGAATCAGGCGCGGCGCATCGGTTGCGGCCGATGCGTTGACGGAGGCGGACGCCGGCGGCACGGGCTTGCTGGCGTCGGTGGCGGCCGAGGCGTGGCTGGCTGCCGATGCGGGTGGCGGCTTGACGGCATCGGTCGCGGCGGATGCGTGCACCTGGGCGCCCGACTGGGCCAGTGCGGCGCCGGCAAGCAGGGATGCGGCCAGGGTCGAAATTATTTTTTTCATCATCTTTCCTTTTCCGTCATGTTGAGGTTAGATGATTTTAATGCATTATCTAAAAATAAATAGTGCTTATTGGAAAAATTCGCTACCGTCGCCGCTCTTTCTTGTGCTGCTTAGGCCTTGCCAATGTTTTCGGCTGGCACTTCGCACCATTCGCCGGGCATCAATGGATGGCTGGCCAGCGAGAACGGGCCGATGGCGCTGCGCACCAGGCGCAGGGTGGGCAGGCCGACGGCCGCCGTCATGCGCCGCACTTGGCGGTTTTTTCCTTCTTTCAAGGTGATCGCCAGCCACGAGGTCGGCTTGTCGGCGCGCGCGCGGATCGGCGGATTGCGGGGCCACAGCCAGTCCGGCTCGGCGATGCGCACGGCCTTGCACGGCTTGGTGATGAAGTCGCCCAGGTCCAGCGGCGCCTGCAGGCGCGCCAGGCTGGCCGCATCGGGCACGCCGTCGACCTGCACCAGGTAGGTTTTCGCTTCCTTGCGGTCCGGGTGGCTGATTTCATGCTGCAGGCGGCCGTCGTCCGTCAGCAGCAGCAAGCCTTCGCTGTCGGCGTCGAGCCGGCCGGCCGGATAGATGCCGGGGATGGTGAGATGGTCGGCCAGGGTGGTGCGGCCGTCCTGCGGCGAAAACTGGCACAGGACCTGGAATGGTTTATTGAAGAGAATAAGTGGCATGCTGGATAAATGGATGCAAACGATGGTGGCTGCTGGTCGGCGCCGCAAAAGCGTGGCGCCCTGTAAGATACTGGTGCATAATGTGAAACGTTAGTCTTATGTCTTATAGAAGACTATGGCGATGCGCTTCTTTGGCGATGCGGATGGCCCGGGTGTTCTTTCCCTGCTAAAGTGCGTTGTTGCCGCCCTGTTCGGACTTGTTTTTGTAAACTCTGCAACCGCAGAGCGCGTCGCCGGCCTGTGTTGCCCGCCAGCGGTGTGTCCCACTTCGGAGATCACGATGTATCAACATATCACTGTACCTGCTGACGGCCAAAAAATCACCGTCAACGCCGATTTTTCGCTGAATGTACCAGATAATCCCATCGTTCCCTTCATTGAAGGCGATGGCACGGGCATCGATATCAGCCCGGTCATGATCAAGGTGATCGACGCTGCCGTGGCCAAGGCCTACGGCGGCGCGCGCAAGATCATCTGGATGGAAATCTACGCAGGCGAAAAATCGACGAATGTGTACGGCCCCGATGTGTGGCTGCCGGAAGAAACACTGGAAGTACTCAAAGATTACGTGGTGTCCATCAAGGGCCCGCTGACGACGCCTGTCGGCGGCGGCATCCGTTCGCTGAACGTGGCCCTGCGCCAGCAGCTCGATCTGTACGTCTGCCTGCGCCCCGTGCGCTACTTCACGGGCGTGCCGTCGCCCGTGAAAGAGCCGGAAAAGACGGACATGGTGATTTTCCGCGAAAACTCGGAAGATATCTATGCCGGCATCGAATACCAGCAAGGCTCGCCCGAAGCCAAGAAATTGATGGATTTCCTCGTCAATGAAATGGGCGTGACGAAGATCCGCTTCCCGGCCACGTCGGGCCTGGGCATCAAGCCCGTGTCCATCGAAGGCACGGAGCGCCTCGTGCGCAAGGCCATCCAGTACGCGATCGACAATGACAAGCCATCCGTGACGATCGTGCACAAAGGTAATATCATGAAGTATACGGAAGGCGGCTTCCGCGACTGGGCATATGCGCTGGCGCAAAAGGAATTTGGCGCCGAACTGATCGATGGCGGTCCATGGTGCAAGTTCAAGAATCCGAAGACGGGCCGCGACGTCATCGTCAAGGATTCCATCGCTGACGCGTTCCTGCAACAGATTCTGCTGCGTCCGGCCGAATACAGCGTCATCGCCACCCTGAATCTGAACGGCGATTACATTTCCGATGCGCTGGCGGCGCAAGTGGGCGGCATCGGCATCGCGCCAGGCGCCAACCTGTCCGATTCCGTCGCCATGTTCGAAGCGACGCACGGCACGGCGCCGAAGTACGCGGGCAAGGATTACGTCAATCCCGGTTCCTTGATCCTGTCGGCGGAAATGATGCTGCGCCACATGGGCTGGCTGGAAGCGGCCGACCTGGTCATTTCCTCGATGCAGAAATCGATCGCCTCGAAGCGCGTCACCTATGATTTCGCCCGCCTGATGGAAGGCGCGACGCAAGTGTCGTGCTCCGGTTTCGGCGAGGTGATGATCGAGCACATGTAATAGAGGGGCAGGGCGCCGTGTGCCCTGCGGACGAAAAAAAACCCCGTTCGAAAACGGGGTTTTTCACATCTGAGGGCCGGCGATGCTTAGGCTGCTTGGATGTTGGAAGCTTGCTTGCCTTTAGGGCCTTGCGTGACTTCGAATTGAACTTTTTGACCTTCTTTGAGGGTCTTGAAACCGTTCATGTTGATTGCGGAGAAATGAGCAAACAAATCTTCGCCGCCATCATCTGGAGTGATGAAGCCAAAACCTTTGGAATCATTGAACCACTTAACTGTACCTGTTGCCATAAAAAGAACTTTCAAAATTAAAACAAATCACACGAGCCATAAAAGCAAGAAGCTTCTTGCCCCCTCCTCGACGTCTCACTTCTTATCAAGCTGTACATTACTGCAACAGTCGATACAGCATTGTTGGCGGAATAAATAATGAAGTCAAGCGCTTTTCCATCGATATTGCCAAATTCTTCACGACAACCAAAAAAGCAACTCTTGATTTTGACGGCAAGGTCGCCATCTGCGCACTATTAAGAAAACGCGTAAGATTGAAAACAATTGGAAAGGCGTAGATATTGCGCATGACAACCACTGTGAAAGCATTAGAATAAGCGTATGGCAACCAAGCACGACACAGAAACCCTGCTGGAGCGGCAAGTGCTGAAGCCGCCACCGCTCTACCAGGTGGCCTTGCTCAATGACGACTACACCCCGATGGAATTCGTGGTGGCCATCATTCAGGAGTATTTCAACAAGGACCGTGAAACGGCGACGCAAATCATGCTCAGTGTTCATCGCTACGGCAAAGGAGTGTGCGGCGTGTTCTCTAAAGATATAGCGTGTACCAAAGTGGAGTTCGTTTTAACGCATGCGCGCAAGGCGGGGCATCCCCTGCAGTGCGTGATGGAGGAAGTATGATTGCGCAGGAATTAGAAGTAAGTTTGCACATGGCGTTTGTCGAAGCTCGGCAGGCACGGCACGAATTCATCACGGTTGAGCATCTACTGCTGGCACTGCTGGACAATCCCTCCGCTGCCGAGGTGTTGCGTGCCTGCGCGGTCAATATTGAAGACCTGCGCAAGACCCTCACCAATTTCATCGGCGATAACACGCCGACCGTGCCTGGCACGGGCGAAGTCGACACCCAGCCGACGCTTGGTTTCCAGCGCGTGATCCAGCGCGCCATCATGCACGTCCAGTCCGCCTCGAACGGCAAGAAGGAAGTCACGGGCGCCAATGTGCTCGTGGCCATCTTCGGCGAAAAGGATTCGCATGCTGTTTACTACCTGCACCAGCAGGGCGTGACGCGCCTGGACGTGGTCAATTTCATCTCGCACGGCGTGCGCAAGGACCAGTCGACGGAAAGCGCGAAAGCCTCCGAAGGCGTGGAAGAAGCGCCCGTCGATGGCCAGCCGAAGGAAAGCCCGCTCGACCAGTTCACGCAAAACCTGAACAAGGCCGCTGCCGAAGGCAAGATCGATCCGCTGATCGGCCGCGAGGAAGAAGTCGACCGCGTGATCCAGATCCTGTGCCGCCGCCGCAAGAACAATCCGCTGCTCGTCGGCGAGGCGGGCGTGGGCAAGACGGCCATCGCCGAAGGGCTCGCTTACCGCATCACGCAAAGCGACGTGCCGGAAATCCTGCAGAATGCCGTCGTGTATTCGCTGGACATGGGTGCCTTGCTGGCCGGTACCAAATACCGCGGCGACTTCGAACAGCGCCTGAAAGCCGTGCTGAAACAGTTGAAGGACAATCCGAACGGCATCCTGTTCATCGACGAGATCCACACCATCATCGGTGCGGGCTCGGCGTCGGGCGGCACCCTCGATGCGTCCAACCTGCTGAAACCGGCACTGGCGAATGGCCAGCTGAAATGCATCGGCGCGACCACGTACACGGAATTCCGCGGCGTGTTCGAGAAAGACCATGCGCTCTCCCGCCGCTTCCAGAAAGTGGACGTCAACGAGCCGACCGTCGAGCAAACCGTGCAAATCTTGCGCGGCCTCAAATCGCGCTTCGAAGAGCACCATGGCGTGAAATACTCGGCCTCGGCCCTGTCGACGGCGGCTGAACTGGCGGCGCGGTTCATCAACGACCGCCATCTGCCCGACAAGGCGATCGACGTCATCGATGAAGCGGGCGCGGCGCAGCGCATCTTGCCGAAGTCGAAGCAAAAGAAAACCATCGGCAAGGCCGAGATCGAGGACATCATTGCCAAGATCGCGCGCATTCCGCCGCAAACGGTCAACCAAGACGACCGCAGCAAGCTGCAGACGATCGACCGCGACTTGCGCAATGTCGTGTTCGGGCAAGATCCCGCCATCGACGCGCTGGCTTCGGCCATCAAGATGGCCCGTGCCGGCCTGGGCAAGACGGACAAGCCGATCGGCTCCTTCCTGTTCTCCGGTCCGACCGGCGTCGGCAAGACCGAGGTGGCCAAGCAACTGGCCTTCATCCTCGGTATCGAGCTGATCCGTTTCGACATGTCGGAATACATGGAACGCCACGCCGTCAGCCGACTGATCGGCGCGCCGCCGGGTTACGTCGGTTTCGACCAGGGCGGCTTGCTGACGGAAGCGATCACCAAGAAGCCGCATGCGGTCTTGCTGCTCGATGAAATTGAAAAAGCCCATCCGGATATTTTCAATATCCTGCTGCAAGTGATGGATCACGGTACCTTGACGGACAACAATGGCCGCAAAGCCGATTTCCGCAACGTGATCATCATCATGACGACCAATGCGGGCGCGGAAAGCTTGCAAAAGACGTCGATCGGCTTCACGAATTCGAAGCAGGCGGGCGACGAGATGGCCGACATCAAGCGCATGTTTACGCCGGAGTTCCGCAACCGTATCGACGCGACCATCAGTTTCCGCGCGCTGGACCAGGAAATCATCCTGCGCGTGGTCGACAAGTTCCTCATGCAGCTGGAAGAGCAGTTGCACGAGAAAAAGGTCGAAGCCGTGTTTACCGAGAAGCTGCGTGCTTTCCTCGGCAAGAAAGGCTTCGATCCGCTGATGGGCGCGCGGCCGATGGCGCGCTTGATCCAGGACATGATCCGCAAGGCCCTGGCCGACGAGCTGCTGTTCGGCCGCCTGGTCACCGGTGGACGTGTCACCGTCGACCTCGACGACAAGGACCAGGTCTTGCTGGAATTCCCGGAACCGCCAGATGCGGCACCGACGGCTGCGCCGGAAACGGTGGAAGTAGAGTAATCGGCTCCTTCGCAAAATGCGATCCAGAAACCCGCCCACGCAAGTGGCGCGGGTTTTTTTACGTCTTTGTGGGCAATAAAGAAGGTTTTCTTTGGCCTCAGTTATGCCAGAATTGCTGTCCGGTATCGACATGATGTCCATGCCGTCTCATCGCCCTGACCGCTATCTGGATGCCCACATGAAAATTTCCCGCACTCTTGCCTTGCTCCTGTTGTCCGCCGGCCTGCTGGCTGACGCTGCTGCCGCGCCTGCCGGCAGCTATTTCCGTTTTCCCGCCGTGCGCGGCGACACCGTCGTCTTCACGGCCGAAGGCGATTTGTGGAAAAGCAATCTGCGCGGCGGCGCGGCGCAGCGCCTGACCACGCATCCCGGCTATGAAACGAACGCGGCGATTTCGCGCGACGGCCAGTGGCTGGCGTTTTCCGCCGCCTACGAAGGGGCGCAGGAAGCGTATGTGATGCCGTTGGCGGGCGGCTTGCCGCGCCGCATTTCGTATGACAATGGCGGCGTGCTGGTGCTGGGCTGGACGGCGCAGGGCGAAGTACTGGTCAGCACGCAAAACACGGATGGCCCCGCATCGCGCCGCATCGTCGCCGCCATCGACCCCGTAAAACAGATGCGGCGCGTGTTTCCCGTAGCCGACGCCAACGACGCCGTGCTCGACGACTCTGGCAAGACGCTGTTCTTCACACGCTTCGGCCTGGCCATGACCAACGACAATGTGCGCAATTACCGGGGCGGCGCGCATGCCACCCTGTGGCGCTATGAGCTCGATGGCAAGGGCGAGGCCGTGCGCATGCATACGGAGCCTGCCGTGTCGGCGGGCAACAACAAGCGCCCCATGTGGTGGCAGGGCAGAGTCTATTACATCAGTGACGAGGGCGGCAGCGACAATCTGTGGAGCATGCTGCCCGACGGCTCCGACCGCCGCGCCTTGACGACCCACACGCAGTGGGATGTGCGCAATGCGCAGCTGGGCGATGGCAAGATCGTGTATCAATTGGGCGCTGATTTGCACGTGCTGGACCTGGCTGCAGGCACGGACTCGCCGCCATTGCCGATCAGCCTCGTGTCCGACTTCGACCAGCAGCGCGCGCGCCAGATCCGTTCGCCGCTCGACACCCTCTCCAACGTGCAGCTATCGGGCAAGGATGAGCGTATCATCCTGACGGCGCGCGGCAAGGTCAGCATCGCCGGCACGGGCAGCCTGCGCCGTGTCGACATCGCCATTCCGGACGGGGCAAGGGCGCGCGACGCCGTCTTTTCCAGTGACGAAAAATCCGTGTTCGCCATCGTCGACACGAGCGGAGAGAATGAAATCTGGAAATACGCCGCCGATGGCTCGGGCAAGGGCGAGCAGCTGACGACGCAGGGCGATAACCACCGCTGGAAACTGTACCCGTCGCCGGACGGGCGCTGGCTGGCCCACACGGACAAGAAGGGCCGTTTCTGGCTGCTGGACCTGACGACCAGGGGCAATCAGCTGATCGACGATGCGGGCAAGGCGGGCGTGGACAAGCACGACGAAGTGCAATGGTCGCCCGACAGCCGCAACCTGGCCATCGTGCGCGTGGCCAGCAACGAGCAGCGCGAGCAGATCGGCCTGTATAACCTCGCATCGAAACAGCTGCAGTTCGTCACCAGCGACCGCTACACGTCCGGTTCGCCCGTGTTTTCGCCCGACGGCAAGTGGTTGTACTTCCTGTCGGCGCGCAATTTCCAGTTGGCCAACGGCTCGCCATGGGGCGACCGCAACATGGGTCCCGTGTTCGACAAGCGCGTCGGCGTGTATGCGCTGGCGCTGCAGCCGGGCAACCGTTTCCCGTTCCAGCCCGACGATGAGCTGAGCCGTCCTGGCGTCAAGCCGGCCGAGACGGACGATGAAAAGGCGGCCGAACAGGCGGCGGAAAAGGCATTGGAAAAGGCCGGGGGCAAGTCGGCCGTGAAGAAAGCGCCGGCCGCCTTGCCGGCCATCGTCAGCCAGGGCCTGGCCGAGCGTTTGTATGAAGTGCCGCTGGCGGCGGGCAACTACAGCGCGCTGGCCGCCGACGACAAACGCCTGTATTTCATCGAGCGCGACAGCGGCGAGAACAAGTCCAGCCTGAAGACCTTAGCGATTGGCAATACCGGCTCCAAGCCGGAACTGCTTGTGGCCAATGTGCGCGAATTCGACCTGGCGCAAGATAAAAAGCATTTGTACTACAGGACGGCGGCAGCCACCGGCCCGGGCGAGATGCTGGTGATCGAGGCGGGCGCCAAGCTGCCGACCGACCTGTCGAAATCCAAGGTCAAGGTCGACGACTGGACGTTTGTGTCGAATCCGCGCCTGGAATGGAAGCAGATGTTCAACGATGCCTGGCGCTTGCACCGCGACTTCCTGTACGACGCGAAGATGCGGGGCGTGAACTGGAAGGCGGCGCGCGACAAATATGCGCCGCTGGTCGAGCGGGTCACGGACCGCGCCGAACTCAATGACGTGCTGGGCATGATGGTGGCCGAAGTGGGCGCCCTGCATTCGCAGATCCGTCCCGGCGAATTGCGCCGCACGGAGCAGGAAGGCACGCCGGCGGGCCTGGGCGCCGTGCTGGCGCGCACCAGCGAGGGCTACCGGGTCGAGCATGTCTACCGCAGCGAAGCGGAATTGCCGTCGGCGCGCGCACCGCTGTCGCGCCCCGAAGTCGATGTGAAGGCGGGCGACGTGATCACGGCCGTCAACGGCAAGGACGTGCTGGCCGCGCGCCACATCAGCGATCTGCTGTTGAACCAGGCCGACAAGCAGGTGCTGCTGCAAGTCAAACGGAGCAAGGGCGCGCCGCGCGCCGTCATCGTCACGCCCGTCAACATGGCGAAACAGACGGCGCTGCGCTATGGCGACTGGGAATTGAGCCGCGCCGAGCAGGTGGCTGCCGCCTCGCAGGGACGCATCGGCTACCTGCACCTGCGCGCCATGGGCGCCAATGACATCGCCTCGTTCGCGCGCGATTTTTACGCGAATATCAACCGCGAAGGCTTGATCATCGACGTGCGGCGCAATAACGGCGGCAATATCGACAGCTGGATCATCGAAAAACTGCTGCGCAAGGCCTGGGCTTACTGGGCGCCGCCAGGCGTGCAGCCGTCGTCGAACATGCAGAACACCTTCCGCGGCCATTTGGTGGTGCTGGTCGATGAACTCACGTATTCGGATGGCGAGACTTTCGCGGCCGGCATCAAGGCATTGAAACTGGCGCCGCTGGTGGGCAAGCGCACGGCCGGCGCCGGCGTCTGGCTCAGCGACAATATGCGCCTGGCCGACAACGGCATGGCGCGCGTGGCGGAAAACGGCCAGTTCGGCATCGACGGCCAGTGGCTGATCGAAGGCGTGGGCGTGGTGCCGGACGTGGAGGTGGAAAACCCGCCGCACGCCACCTTCAATGGCGCCGACCGCCAGCTGGAAGTGGCGCTCGACATGCTGGCGAAAAAGCTCAAGGAGCAGCCGCGCCCCGCCTTCCAGGCGCAGCCGATCCCCGCGCTCAGGTAGTCCCGCTACAGGCCGCAGGCGGCCTTGAACTGCTGCGCGCGGCGGCGCGACACCTCGACCACGCTGCCGTCCAGCAGGTGCAGGGCTAGGCCATCGGCGGCGTTCGGCGCCAGCTGCGCCACCTGCGCCAGGTTGACGATCTGGCGCCGGTTGGCGCGCAGGAACAGGGCCGGATCGAGCTTTTCTTCCAGCTGGTTCAGGGTGCGCAGCATCAGCGGCCGCTGTGCGCCGAAATGCACGCGCGTGTAATTGCCTTCCGATTCCAGCAGGCGGATATCGCCAAACGCGACGAACCAGCAGCGTTCCCCATCCTTGATGAATACCTTGCGCGGCGCAGGCGGCGGCACGGCTTGCGCCCGCGCGCCTGCGCGCGCCAGCGCCGTGGCCAGGCGCGCCGCCTGCACGGGTTTTTGCAGGTAGTCGAGGGCGCTCACCTCGAACGCCTGCAGCGCGTACTGGTCGAAGGCCGTGCAAAAGATGACGTCGGGCGCCTCATCGAGTGCGGCCAGCAGGTCGAAGCCGGAGCCGCCCGGCATCTGCACGTCGAGCAGCAGCAGGTCGGGGCGCAGCTTGCCGATCTGCGCGACGGCATCGGCTGCGCTGGCCGCCTCGCCCACGATCTCGACGGCGCCGCACTGCACATGCGGTGCCAGCAGCCGACGCAGCTCGGCGCGCGCCAGGCGCTCGTCATCGACCAGCATGACCTTGAGCGGCGATCCGTTCATGGCCGCTCCGGCAGGTCGATGGTGGCGTAGACCCAGCCCGCCTCTTGGCGCAAGGCCAGGCTGGCGCGCTCGCCGCAGGCCAGCTGCAAGCGCTGGCGCGCATTGCGCAAGCCTATGCCGGTGGAGCCGGACGCGCCGCGCAGCTGGCCCGTGTTGGCCACCTCGATCCGCAGCATGTCCACGCCGGTGCTGCGCTGCGCGGCAATGCGGATGTCGCCGCCATCGGCGCTCGCTTCGACGCCATATTTGACGGCGTTTTCCACCAGCGTTTGAACGGCCATGGGCGGCACGCGCACATGTTCCAGAGTGGGCGCGCTGATCTCGATCGCGAAGCTGACGCGCAGGCGTTCCTCGAAGCGTATCTGTTCGATGGCCAGGTAAGCGCGCACGGCGTCCAGTTCGGCCGCCAGCGGCACGGTGGCGTGCTGGCCCGACTGCAGCGCGTGGCGCATCAGCTTGGCCAGCTGGTCGATCATGTGCGCGGCCGCGTCGCGGTCTTCGAAGATCAGCGCGCGCACGCTATTGAGGCTGTTGAAGAAGAAATGCGGATTGACTTGCGCCTGCAGGGCGCGCAGTTCCGCTTCCCGCCCATGCAGCTGCAGGCGCAGGGTTTCCGCTTCCAGGTGGGCGGCGCGGCGCAGCGACAGCGCGGTAAAGTAAAACACCGTCCAGGTCAAAAATACCCCGAACCAGAACAGCAGCGCGCCGGGCAGCCAGGCCAGGCCGCGCAGCACATCGGGTGGATACATGACGTGGAAGGCGGCCGTCACGCTGGCCGTCTGGATGGCGGCCAACAGCAATAATGATGGCAGCACGCGTGTCCAGCGCATGCCGCTCGCCACCCAGCCGCGCCGGAGCAGGACGCCATGCCACAGGTGCGACAGCAGCAGCCCGCCCAGCGAACCCCAGCAGGCAATCGCCACGACGATGCGCAGCTGCGAGGAGCCGCCATACACGCTGTTGAACAGGGCGAGTGCACCCCAGCCGGCCAGCTGGAAGGTCCAGTACCAGTTGATCCTGGCCAGCAGCGGCGGCCCGTGCAAGGGTGCGTTCACCGCCTAGTCCAGGAACTGTTCGATGCGCGCAACCATCCAGTCCGGCTGGTCGTACATGATGAAGTGGCGCGCCGTGTCGGCCAGCGCGATCTGCACGCCGGGCAGTTGTGCATACTGCCGCTGGAAGGTCGCTTCGATGGCGGCGCGCGGCGCGTAATCCTTGTAGGCGATCCAGGTGCCCAGCACCAGGGTCGGCGATTTTATTTTCGCCACATCCTGGCGCAGGTCGCTGGCAATCAGGGTGCCCATGGCGTTGATCACCGTTTCACGGTCCGAGCGCTGGCCCCAGCCGATGATGCGTTCCACATCGGCCGGCGCGCTGGCCATGCCGCTTACCGTGCGGCGCTGGCTGGCGATGGTGGTCGCCGCATCCTGGGCCCGCATGGCCGATTGCATCTGCGTCGCCATGGCTTGCAGCTGCGGTGGTGTGATGGAGGGCAGCTGCGTCGCGCCCAGCGCCGGCAGCGAGTCGACGATCACCAGCTTGCCCGTTTGCGCCGGATGGTCGATGGCCATTTTCAGGGCCAGGAAGCCGCCCAGGCTATGTCCGATGATGGCCGGCTGGCCCAGTTTTTGGGTGCCGATGTAGTCGGCCAGTTGCTGCTCGGCCTGCGCCAGCAGGTCGCCTTCGATGGGCGCCGCGCCGGCAAAGCCGGCCAGTGTCAGCACGTGGCATTGGCGCGCGGCTTGCGGGCCGCACAGGCGCGCCACCGTGCCTTGCCAGACTTCGCCCGATGACGCCAGGCCGGGAATCAGGATCAGCGGGCGGCCCTGGCCCGTGACCTCGGCCGTGAAGGCTGTGGGCGCGGCGGCCTGGCCGGCCCCCGCCAGCAGCACGCTGGCGAGCAGGATACAAGTTTGCAGTGTTCGTTTCATTGGGTACTCCTCCTTGACGACCATGCTAGCGGCGCCGGCGTGCGGCCGCCAGCGCCGCGGGATGAGCGGCGGCAGGGCGGGATGAGCGGTTCATATCCACACATCCTGGTCCTGGCAATGGTCGGGAAGGTAGGTCAGGTACTGCACCATGCGCGGCGCCGGGCCGCGGTTGGGCGTGGCGCAATGGGGCAGGGCCTGGTGCCAGATGATGAAATCGCCGGCCATGCCGTCGACGGGCACGGGCCGCAAGTTGTCGACCGCCCATTCGCGCGGCTGGCGGCCCGGCGGCACTTGCCGCAGCCAGTCGGCCATGCGGTGCTGGAAGCCGGGCACGCAGTGAAAGGCGCCGTGCTGCGCGGGACAGTCGCTCAGGTACAGCATGCCTTGCAGCTTGAAGGGAACCGGCTGTTGCAGGCTGACGTCCCAGTGCAGGGCGCTGCCCAGGAAACGGTGCTGCGGCGTTTCGGGCGGATTGAAACTGACCTTGTCGATGCTGGCGTAGATGCCGGTGCTGGTACCGGCGCTGGTGTCATATAGCTGCTGGCAGGCGTGGCGGATGTGCGCGCTGTGGCGGTTTTCCTCGAGGGCCCGATGGTCGGAAAACTGCAGCATCAGGCCCCGCTTGCCCGGGTGCGTCTGGTACCACGATGCCGGATCATCGGGGCTGGCGCCCAGGTAGTCCCAGATGGCCGCCCGGGCAGCTGCGCACTGCGCGCGCGGCACGGCGCCGCGCAGCACCAGATAGCCGTGCTCCTCGAAATGGCGCAGCTCTGCGGCGGACAGCACGTCCTGGTGAGGGCTGGCGGCGTGCGCCGGACGCACGCGCGTGCGGCCAGCCAGCCACGCCTGAAAGGCTGCCAGGGTAGGGCGTTGCTGGAACAGGAACTGCATGGCGTCTTCCATGGAAATGCCGCGCGCGTACAGCGCCTTGATGTCGCGGTGGTCGCGCGCCAGCCCCTGGTTGCCGCTCGCGCCAGCGTGTCCCGTGCAGCGTTGCCATAACTCGTGCAGGTGGGGCCAGTCGTCCATGGTGAGTAGGGAATGGTTGAAAAATCAGCCGGCGCGCAGGCGGCGCCACAGCGTGGTGCGGCTGATGCCGAGGTAATGGGCGGCGGCGTCGCGGCGCCCGCCGAAGCGCGCCAGCACGGCGCTGGCGCTTTCGACTTCCAGGCGTGGCGCGCTGGCGGCAGGCGCCGGCGGCACCGCCGGCGTGCCGGCAGCGTTGGCCAGTTCCGGCGCCACGCCCAGCACGAAGGCGGGCGTCAGCGCCTGCAGCGGTTCGGCGGCCAGGAACAGGGCCAGGCGCTCGGCCAGGTTGCGCAGTTCGCGCACGTTGCCGGGCCAGCCGTAGCGGCTCAGCAGCGGCGCGCAAGCCTGGATTTCCGCGTGCAGGTTGGGGTGCGGACGGGCGCCCAGCGCGGCCAGCGCGTTTTTCAGCGACCATTCGGCCAGGCCGGGAATATCGCTGGCGCGTTCGCGCAAGGCGGGCAAATGCAGGCGCAGCACGGCCAGGCGGTAGAACAGGTCGGCGCGGAAGCGTCCTTCGCGGATGCGCTGTTCCAGGTCGCAGTGCGTGGCGCTGATGATGCGCACATTGATGGCGATGGGCCGCGTGCCGCCCACGCGCACCACTTCGCGCTCTTCCAGCACGCGCAGCAGGCGCGTTTGCAGGGCCAGCGGCATTTCGCCGATTTCGTCGAGGAACAGGGTGCCGTGGTTGGCCGCTTCGAACAGGCCCGCATGGCCGCCCCGGCGCGCGCCCGTGAAGGCCCCGTCCTCGTGGCCGAACAGTTCCGATTCCAGCAATGACTCGGCGATGGCGCCGCAGTTGATGGCGATGAAGGGCCGGTTGGCGCCCAGGCTGCGCGGGCTTTCGCGGTGGATCGCCTGCGCCACCAGTTCCTTGCCGCTGCCCGTCTCGCCCTGGATCAGCACCGTCGCCGGCGAGCGCGCATACAGCACCACCGACTGGCGCAGCGCTTCCATCGCTTCTGATTCGCCGCGCAGATCGTGCAGGCCGTGCCGTGCGCGCAGGGTGTCGGCCACCACCGCGCGGCGGCCCCGCGTCGATTCGATCTGCGTCAGGCGCGCCAGCTCCAGCGCATCGTCGAAGGCGCGCCGGATGGCCGTGGCCGAATACACGAAGACGGCGGCCAGCCCGGCCTCTTCGGCCAGGTCGGTGACGAGGCCCGCGCCGACGACGGCTTTCACGCCGGCCGCCTTCAGTTCATTGATCTGCGCGCGCGCGTCTTCCTCGGTGGCGTAGGTGCGCTGCGCGATCTGGAAGCCGAAGGTGGCGGCGAATTCGGCCAGTTCCGGCATCGGGTCCTGGTAGGTGACGACGCCGATGTGCGGCGAGATGCGCCGCGCGCGCGCCAGCGCCTGCATCACGTCGTAGCCGCTGGCCTTGGCGATGATGACGGGTACCGACAGCCGGCCTTTCAGGTAGGCGCCGTTCGAGCCGGCCGCGATGACGGCGTCGCAGCGCTCCGTGGCCATGCGTTCGCGGATATGGCGCACGGCGTCGTCGAAGCCCAGGTTGATCGGTTCGATCGTCGCCAGGTCGTCGTACTCGAGCGTGATGTCGCGGAACAGGTCGAACAGCCGCGAGACGGAGACGGTCCAGATGACGGGTTTGTCGCGGTGGTCGAGCGGAGGTTGGGGAGGGCGGCGCATGCTTTATTCTAAACGATTTGTTTCAATTTCTTGCCATGCAACGCGGTTGCAACGGACGTGTTGCAAGTGGTCTGTGGCGTTTCAGATATTGCCAATGAGGAATATGAAAAAACCCCGGGAAACTGGTTTATGATCTGACAGCACCATGATGCTTGTGAGAATTTTTGCCCAGGCACATGTTTATCTCGTCCTTAACCGTCCATGGTGTCCATGAACCGCGTACCGACCAGTCCCGATTTCATCGCCGATGCCTTGCAGTTGATCGCCTTGCCGGCCTGCGCCTGCGATGCCTGCGGCATGGTGGTGGCGGCGAATGGCGCGTTGCAATCCTTGCTGGGCACGGATATAGCGGGCCGGCTGCTGGCCGACTGTTTTACGGACGCCTACCGCGCGTCGAGCACGAGCATGCTGCGCGGCGCGCTCGGTGCGGCCGGGCGCGAGCGGCAGTGGGACAGCAGTCTGCAAGGGGTATCTGGCGCTATCGCCGTGCAGGTCTGGTCGAGGCCGCTGCTGGTGGACGACGGCTTGCCGGGCGCGACCCTCGTGTTTGCCGACATCCGCGTGCAGCAGCGCGACCAGCAAGCCTTGCGCAAGTCCATGCTCGAGCAGCAGGCCATCCTGGAAAGCGCGGCCGTCGGCATCATCTTTTCCAAGGGCGGCTTTATCGAGGAGTGCAATATCCGCGCCGCCGAGATGCTCGGCTATGCGCGCCACCAGCTGACGGGCATGCCGGGCGCGGTGCTGTACCGCTCCGCCGAGCATTGCCGCCCCCTGGGACTGGAAGCGGCGCCGCTGCTCTCGAAGGGCAAGCCATACCGCACGGAGCTGGAATTGCGGCGCCAGGATGGCAGCTTGTTCTGGAGCCGTTTGCACGGGCGCGCCGTCGATCCCCTCAATACGCATGACGGCACGGTCTGGATCATCGAAGATATCAGCGACCACCGGCGCGATGAAGACCAGTTGCGCCGCGCCATGCTGGAAATGCAGGCCGTGATGGACAACGCGCCGCTGGCCATCGGCTTCCAGCGCGACAAGGGCGTGCTGCGCTACAACCGGCGCTTCGCCGAATGCTTCGGCTTCGATGGCGACAGCGGCGTGGGCCTGGCCGTCGCCGACCTGTATCCGTCGCGCGCGGCGTACGAGAGCGTCGTGCGGCAAGCCGCTCCCCTGCTGCGGCGCGGCCTGCCGTTCCAGGGCGAGATGGAAATGCGCCGCCGCGATGGCTCCACGTTCTGGGCGCTGGCCTACGGCTATGTGCTGAACCCGGAAAACCAGTCCGACCGCGCGCTGCGCGACACGATCTGGCTGTTCGACGACCGCAGCGCGCAGAAGGCGGCCGAGGAGGCGACGCGCCAGCTGATGCTCGAGCAGCAGGCAATCCTCGACAATGCCTCCGTCGGCATCCTGTTTTCGCGTTCGCGCCTGATCCTGCGCTGTAATCCCCGCTTCGCCGAAATGTTCGGCTATACGCAGGACGAGATGATCGGCCTGCCCGCCGCCGAGCTGTTTCCCTCGCCCGCCGCCTACGAGCAGTTTGGCGTGCAAACCACGCCGCTGCTGGGACAGGGTTTGCCTTACGAGCAGGACGAATCGCTGTTCCGCCGCCGCGACGGCAGCCTGTTCTGGTGCCGCATCCGCGCCAAGGCCGTCGATCAGACGCACAGCGAGCAGGGCGCCATCTGGATCCTCGAAGACATCACGGCCAGCCGCCAGGCGCAGATGGAAGTGGCGGCCATCATGACGAATGCCTCGGTCAGCATCCTGTACACGAAGAACCGCCAGATCACGCGCTATAACCTGGGCTTTGCCGCGATGTTCGGCTACAGCGGCGACGAGGCGCTGGGCTTGCCCGGGCGCGCGCTGTACGTGTCGCAGCAGTCCTACGATTTGCTGGGCGCGGCCGCGTTTCCCTTCCTGTCCGTCGGCAAGCCGTTCCAGACGGAAGTGGAGATGATGCGCCGCGACGGCAGCACGCTGTGGGCGCAACTGATCGCCTATGTCGTCAATCCGGACGACCCGGCCGCCGGTACCATCTGGATCATCGAGGACCGCACGGAAGCCAAGCGCGCCGAAGAATCCCTGCGCAACGCGCTGCTGGAAAACCAGGCCATCCTCGACAGCGCCGTGCTGGGCATCTCGGTGATAGAGGGCGGCTACAATTTGCGCGCCAACAGCAAGATGGAAGAGCTGTTCGGCTATGGCCCGGGCGAGATCAACGGCCTGTCGGTGCAGGCCCTGTATCCGGACGTGGCCGCGTGGAAGGTGGCGCGCGGCGAGACGGCGCGCGATTTCGAGGCGGGCAGGGTCCACATGTCGGAATACCAGCTGGTGCGCAAGGATGGCAGCCGCTTCTGGGCGCGCCTGTCCGGCCGGCCGTTCGACCTGGCGCATGCGCATGGCCGTTCCGTGTGGCTGGTCGACGACGTGACGGCGCGCCGCGAGGCGGCCGAGGCGGTGCGCCGCGCGCGCGACGAACTGGAATTGCGCGTGCAGGAACGCACGGCCGAACTGGCCGGCGCCAACCTGCTGCTGCAGGGCGAGATCGCCGAGCGGCGCCAGGCCGAGGCGCGCGTGCACCACATGGCTTACCACGACAACCTGACGGGCTTGCCGAACCGCGCGCTGCTGTCGGACCGGCTGGAACGGGCCATGCTGGCCTCGCAGCGCTCGGGGCGCAAGCTGGCCGTGATGTTCATCGACCTCGACCGCTTCAAGACGATCAACGATTCGCTCGGCCACATGACGGGCGACTTGCTGCTCAAGGAAGTGGCCGCCCGGCTGTGCGGCGCCGTGCGCGCCAGCGACACGGTGGCGCGCCTCGGCGGCGACGAATTCGTCGTGCTGGTGCCGGGCATCCGCGGCGGCGACGAAGCGGCGCGCGTGGCCGAAAAGATCATCGAAGCGCTCACGCCAGCCTTTCCGCTCGACGGCCATGTGCTGCACGTGACGCCATCGATCGGCATCTGCGTGTATCCGGACGATGGCGGCGACGTCGACGCCCTGATGCGCCATGCCGATGCGGCCATGTATCACGCCAAGGGCAATGGCCGCAACAACTACCAGTTCTTCACGCAGACGATGAACCAGGCGGCGGCCCTGCATTTTGATCTGGAAAGCAGCTTGCGCACGGCGCTGGCGCTGCAGCAGTTCGAGCTGGTTTACCAGCCGATCATCGATATCGCCACGCGCCGCCTGCACGGCATGGAAGTGCTGCTGCGCTGGCGCCGTCCGGGCCACGGCCTGGTGCTGCCGGACCGCTTCATTCCCATCATGGAGGAAAACGGCTTGATCGTGCCCGTGGGCGAGTGGGTGATGCGCCAGGCGTGCGAGCAAAGCATGGCCTGGCAGCGCATGGGCTTGCAGCCCGTTCCGCTGGCGGTGAACCTGTCGCCGCGCCAGTTCATGCACAAGGGCCTGGTGGCGGCGATTGGCGCCGTGGTGCGGGAAACGGGCATCGATCCGGCGCTGCTGGAATTCGAGATCACCGAGACGGCGCTGATGCAGCACGGCGAGCATACGCTGGAGATTCTGCGGCAGATCAATGGCATGGGCCTGCGCCTGTCGATCGACGATTTCGGCACCGGCTATTCCAGCCTCGCTTACCTGAAGCGCTTCCCCGTGAAGAAGGTCAAGATCGACCGCGCCTTCATCAAGGACCTCGAGCACAGCGCGGAAGACCGCGCCATCGTGGCGGCCATCATCGCGCTGGCCGACAGCCTGCAATTGTCGGCCGTGGCCGAAGGGGTGGAAACGGAAGAACAGTTCGCGCTGCTGCAGGCGAACGGCTGCCGCTATGCGCAGGGCTATCTGTTTTCCGCGCCGGTTCCAGCGGCCAATGCGCAATCGCTGCTGGAACGTCTTCCTGCTTAGTCGATCGTCGCGATGACGGGTGCATGATCGGACGGCTGTTGCCAGTTGCAAGTGGTCCCCTGTCGATGATGCCCGTATCGGTCAGTCGATAGTGGCAACGACTGGCGCATGGTCGGACGGCTGTTCCCACTTGCGGGGCACGCGGTCGATCACGCAAGCCTTGCAGCGGCCAGCCAGGGCGGGCGAGAGCAAAATATGGTCGATGCGCAGGCCCTTGTTCAGGCGGAAGCCCAGCTGGCGGTAATCCCACCAGCTGAACGATTTGTCCGCCTGTTCGAACAGGCGGAAAGCGTCCGTCAGGCCGATGTCGAACAGGCGCTGCAGGGCGGCGCGTTCCTTGTCCGAGACCAGTACCTGGCCAGCCCAGGCGACAGGGTCGTGCACGTCGCGGTCGTCGGGCGCGATATTGTAGTCGCCGACGACGGCCAGCTGCGGGTGCTGCAGCGCTTCTTCGGCCAGCCAGTCGTGCAGGGCGGACAGCCAGCCCAGCTTGTATTCGTATTTGTCCGAGTCGACGCTCTGGCCGTTCGGCACGTAGGCGCAAACGACGCGCACCCCGCCGATGGTGGCGGCCAGGATGCGCTGCTGCGCATCTTCATAGCGGGGGTTGTTCTTGACCACGTCGGTGATCGGCAGCTTCGACAGGATGGCCACGCCGTTGTAGGTTTTCTGGCCGCTGAAGACCACCTGGTAGCCGGCCGCCTCGATCTCGGCGACGGGGAACTTGTCATCCGTGAGCTTGGTTTCTTGCAAGCACAGTATGTCGACCGGGTTGTCGGTCAGCCATTGCAGCACTTGCGGCAGGCGCACTTTGAGCGAGTTGACGTTCCAGGTGGCGAGTTTCATGGGAAAAATCCTTGCTTGAATAGGTGGCGATAGGCGCGAATCTTACCGCATGCGTGTCGATGGCGTCCTGCCCGGCTTACCGGGCATGGGCTTTATTTACTAGCAGGAAAAAAGGAGTGCCAATAAAGTATTTGTATTTAACCAATCGTGGCGCATGAATATTATGTTTTTGTGTATCATTGATCAACCCCTATGTTTGATTTGGCATAAGTGGCTGGCGTGGCAGGCTGCGTCTCGCTGTTTAGCGCGACAAAGGTGTAAAGTTTCTCGCTAAAACGCAATAAAAACTACTAAAATGGCACAATGTAACAACTGTGTCATACGGCTTTGTTACAGCCCAGTTAAGAACCGAACAGGAAGCAGTTGTAATTAGTTGTAATTGCTATTCCGATTACATGACCACTGTGCCGGGGACGGAGTGTCAATTCCATCCCTGGCGCCGCCAGACTTGTTATATAAATTGCAGTACTGTATCTATGAGACTGTTTTGCGACATCAATAGATGGTACTATTTTGAAATGTTGCAGTTTTAATAGTGAGACTTGCGCGTAGCATTTGCAAAGGAAGAAAATGCGAACTGCATTTGAAGCGTGGGCGCAGCGTGACGGCCACATTGTGCGGCGAAGAGAAGACAAACCGGATGAGTACCTGATTTTCGAGACCCAGCGCCGCTGGGTTATCTGGCAGGCAGCTCTGACGCATGGCAAGACGGCTGCCAAGCCGCGCGTGAGCGCGGCCGAAAAGGCGGCGAAAGCCCAGCGCGCGCTGGAAATGTCCTCCGATGAGGCGACCGTGCGCAACAAGGTGCTCAATGAGGTGCTCGACGCCTTCAGCGGCGCCGATGGCGCGGCCGGCATGGAAGGCATACTGAAAGTGATCCAGGGCCTGAAGCAGAAGCAGAAGGCGCTGGCCGACGACAAGAGCGAAGATTCAACGGCTTGAGGGGACGGCGATGCGTTATCGGCACTACAAGGGCGGCATTTACGAACTGGTGTGCGAAGCCACGCTGGAAGCGGATCTGACGCCGATGATCGTCTATCGCGCCGAGGATGGTTCCATCTGGACTCGGCCGAAAGACGTGTTCTTTCAACTGATCGAAGTCGAAGGCGTCATGGTTCAGCGTTTCGCTCCCATCAACTGATGGCCGCCCGCGTGCGTGCCCGGGATTTTCTTCATGCGTAAATTGCTGCCTGCCGCTTTGGTGCTGGGCTTTGCCTGCGCCGCGGCACATGCCGAAACCATCGGTTCGGTCGACACGGTGTTCAAGCTGATCGGCCCTGACCACAAGATCGTCGTCGAAGCGTATGACGATCCGCGTGTTGCCGGCGTCAGCTGCTATCTGTCGCGCGCCAAGACCGGGGGGCTGAAGGGTGCCGTCGGCCTGGCCGAAGACAAGGCCGATGCGTCCGTGGCTTGCCGCCAGGTGGGGCCGCTGCAATTCAAGGGCAAGCTGCCGCGCCAGGAAGAAGTGTTTACCGAGCGTGCCTCGATCTTCTTCAAGCACGTGCGCGTCGTGCGCATGGTCGACAGCAAGCGCAATGCGCTCGTCTACCTCGTGTATTCCGACCGCCTGATCGAGGGCAGTCCGAAGAACAGCGTCACCGCCGTCGCCGTGCCCGGCGACCAGCCGATTCCCGTCCGTTAAGCGAGCTACCCATGCGCATGCCATCGTCTGCAGCCCTTGCCGCCAGGACGCTGCTGCTGTTTGGCCTGGGCGGCTGCGCCACGTTGACGGGCAACACCGAGCAGATGGTGCTGGTGCAAACCATCCAGGACAACCGCGAGCTGACGGGCGCCGGCTGCATCCTCAGCAACGACGTGGGCAAGTGGTTCGTCACCACGCCCGGACGCATCACCATCCGCAAGAGCCAGGAACCATTGAAGGTCGATTGCCGCAAGCATGGCTCTCCCGCCATCGCGACGGACGACCATATCGATCCCAAGCTCAATGGCAGCGTCTGGGGCAATGTCATCCTGACCCTGGGCGTCGGCTATTTCGTCGACCGCAACACGGGCGCCGGCTTCGACTACCCGTCGATTCTGACCATCGTCATGCAAGACCCGGCGCGCCTGGCGCCTCCGCCTCCGCCCGCTGCCGTGAAACCGCCGCCCGCCGTGCCGGAAACGGTGGTGCAGCCCAAGGTGGCGCCATCGCCGTTGCCCAATCCCGTCGTCTACTGATTAATGCGCCACACATGAAAAAGCCGCCAGGGTCAGTTCAGACCGTGGCGGCTTTTTTGCCTCGTATTGCCAGCATCTGGGCGCTGCCGGCAAGGCGTCAACTTACACGCGGTTGATCAGGAACGTCGTCAAGAGTGGAACTGGACGACCGGTCGCGCCTTTTGCACCGCCCGATTTCCATGCCGTGCCGGCGATGTCCAGATGCGCCCAGGTGTACTTCTTGGTGAAGTTTTCCAGGAAGGCCGCTGCCGTCACCGAACCGCCGCCTGGCGTGCCGATGTTGGCCAAGTCGGCGAAGTTCGACTTCAGCTGCTCGTTGTACGCCTCTTCGATCGGCATGCGCCATGCCGTGTCGCTCGACTGCTTGCCCGCTGCCAGCAATTCATTGGCCAGCTGGTCATGCGCCGCATCGCTGCGCGTAAACAGGCCGCTGTTGTGGTGGCCCAGGGCCACGACGCAAGCGCCCGTCAGGGTGGCGATATCGACGACGGCTGCCGGCTTGAAGCGTTCGGCGTAGGTCAGCGCGTCGCACAGCACCAGACGGCCTTCGGCATCCGTGTTCAGCACTTCGATGGTCAGGCCGTTCATGGAGGTGACGATGTCGCCCGGCTTGGTGGCGCGGCCCGACGGCATGTTTTCGCACGCGGCGATGACGCCGATGACGTTCAGCTTCAGGTTCATTTCGCCGATGGCGCGGAAGGTGCCCAGCACCGAAGCGGCGCCGCACATGTCGTACTTCATTTCATCCATGCCAGGACCGGCCTTGATCGAAATGCCGCCCGTGTCGAAGGTGATGCCTTTGCCGACGAGGACCACTGGCGCATCCTTGGCCTTGCCGCCCATGTGCTTCAGGACGATGAATTTCGGCGGCTGTTCGCTGCCGTTGGTGACGGACAGGAAGCTGCCCATCTTCAGCGCTTCGAGCTGTTTGCGGTCCAGCACTTCGACTTCGAACTTGTAATCCTTGGCCAGCTGCTTGGCCGTGTTGGCCAGGTAGGTCGGGTTGGCGATGTTCGCAGGCAGGTCGCCCAGGTTACGCGTCAGGTCGGAACCGTTGGCGATGGCGATGGCTTGCGTCAGCGCGCCGCGCGTGGCGCTTGTCGCTGGCGCTGCCAGGACGATCTTGCGCACGCCTGCAGGCGCCGGATCTTTTTTGCTTTTTTGCGAGTCGCAGCGGTATTCGCTGTCGTGGGCGGCTTGCACCACGCAACGGATTGCCCAATTTACGTCGCGCTCTTTCACTTCAGCCAGTGGTAATGCGATAATGGCGTCCGCAGCGCCCAGCGAGCCGAAGGCCTTCAGTGCGGCTTGTACGCCGGTTGTGAAGCTTTTTTCGCTGACAGTATCATCGCTGCCCATGCCTACCAGCAGAACACGTTCGGCGGCGACGCCATCGACTGCGCGCAGCAGCAAGGTGCTGCCAGGCTTGCCGCTGATGTCGCCGGACTTCAGCGCAGCCGAAATCGCACCCTTGCTGTCCAGCGATTTTGCCGCTGGCGACAGTTTTTTGTTTTCGAATACCGCAACCGCGATGCATCCGCTTTTGGCCGTGCCGAGGGTGCTCTTGGTATCGAATGCTTTTATGCTAAAGTCCATTTGGTTCTCCGTTTTCATTTACTAGTAACGTGTTACTCAACTAACTGACCCGAATTATAAACTCCGAATGATCTTTCAACGCGCCCTTCGACGTGAATTGGCTAGTGCCGCCGGGGCCACCTTCACAGTTTTGTTCAGCATCCTGCTCACCTGGATGCTGATCGGTATTCTCGGCAAGGCGGCGGGCGGCAAGATCGCGTCGTCCGACGTCATGTCGCTGATGGTTTTTTCCGCCCTGATGCAGCTGCCCACCATCATCATCCTCACCGGATTCATTTCGGTGCTGATGGTCGTCACCCGCAGCTACAAGGAGTCGGAGATGGTGGTGTGGTTCGCCTCCGGTCTGAGCCTGTCGCGCTGGATATGGCCCGTGCTCAGCTTCGGCTTGCCGCTGGTGCTGGCCACCGGCGTCTTGAGCCTGTACGCCACGCCATGGGCGCAAAAGAAAAGCGATGAATATGTGGCGCGCTTTGAAAAGCGCGAGGACCTGCAGAAAGTCACGCCGGGCCAGTTCCGCGAATCGGCCGGCAGCAACCGTATCTTCTTTGTCGAGGGCGTCAGCGGCGAGAAGAACGTGGTGCAGAACGTCTTCGTCAATACCGTCGATGAAAAAGGCAGCGCCGTCGTCGTCGTCGCCAGGGAAGGCGTGATCAATACCGACGCCAAGGGCGAACGCTTCCTCGTGCTCAAGAGCGGCCGCCGCTACCAGGGCGTGCCGACGCAGGCGGACTTCCAGACCATGGAATTCGAACAGTACATCATGCGCATCGAGAGCAAGCAGCAGGAGATGGGCGCGGACCTGGGCGTGCGCGCCATGAGCACCATGGCGCTGGTCGAGGCGAACAACCAGTTCACCATGGCCGAATTGCTGTGGCGGGTCAGCGCGCCCCTGATCGGCCTGATGCTGATCCTGCTGGCCATTCCGCTGGGCTTTGTCAATCCGCGCGCCGGCAGCTCGACCAATCTGATCATCGCGCTGCTGATTTTCTTTACGTACAGCAACCTGATCAAGGTCATCGAAGCGAGCGTGAAACAAGGTCGCATGACCTTCGGCCTGGCCTGGTGGCCGCTGCACCTGCTGGCGGCGCTGGCCGTGGTGGTGCTGTTTGCGTGGCGCCTGAATGTGAACCACCGCTATCATCCGCTGGTCCTGCTGGCGGCTTTCAAGCGCGCACGCCGCGCCGGAAATACAAGTAAAGCGGCACCGAAATGAAGATTTTACAGCGCTATTTTGCGGTCTCGATATTCCAGGCGGTGCTGTTCGTGCTGCTGGCCTTTTTGGCACTGCAAGCCTTCATCGACCTGACGGGCGAGCTGCCCAAGGTGGGCCGCAACGGCTACACCATCCAGTATGCCTTCCTGTATGTGCTGGTGCTGGTGCCGGGGCACGTGTACGAGGTGATGCCCATCGCGGCGCTGATCGGCACCATCTACACGATGGCGCAGTTTGCCGCCAGTTCCGAATTCACCATCATGCGCGCTTCGAGCATGTCGACGGCGATGGCGGCCGGTTTCCTGTTCCGCATCGGTATCGTCTTCGTCGTCATCACCTTCATCTTCGGCGAGTTGATCACGCCGCGCACGGAGCCGCTGGCCGAGCGCCTCAAGCTGACCTCGCGCGGTGCGGCCGTGTCGAGCGAGTTTCGCTCGGGCCTGTGGACCAAGGACATGGTCAAGAGCGATGGCTTGACGGGCACCGTCACCGGTTCGCGCTTTTTCAATGTGGGCGAAGCGCGTCCGGATGGCCAGCTGAAAAACGTCAAGCTGTATGAATTCGACACCGATATGCGCTTGCGCACCCTGACCGTGGCCAAGGGCGCGACGTATCAGGGCAATAATATCTGGCGCCTGACCGATGTGACGGAAACCTCGTTCTCGAACAGCGCGGCCACCGCGCCAGGCTTCGAGCCGAAGCTGGCGAACTACTATGGGCAGGAAACGAGCCTGGTGCGCACGGTGCAAAGCGCCAGCAAGGACATGACGTCGGAAGTGACGCCGAAGATCCTGACGGTGTCGGCCTCCGATCCCGAGCGCATGTCGGCCAGCGAACTGGCCGTGTATACGCGCCACCTGGCCGAGAACAAGCAGGAAACGGAGCGTTTCCGCATCGCCTTCTGGAAAAAGCTGATCGATCCGCTGGCCATTTTCGTGCTGATGGCGCTGGCGCTGCCGTTCGCCTACATGCATACGCGCAGCGGCGGCATCAGCCTGAAGATCTTCATCGGCATCATGATCGGCGTGAGCTTCATGCTGGTCAACACCCTGTTCTCGCATCTTGGGCTGCTCAGCACCTGGCCTGCCTTCCTGACGGCGGTGGCGCCGAGCGCCCTGTATCTGCTGCTGGCGCTGGGCGCCCTGTGGTGGGTGGAGCGGCACTGATGGAGACGAACGTGAAACAGGCACTGATCTTGTTTGCCCATGGCGCGCGCGCCGCATCGTGGGCCGCGCCCTTCGAGCGCCTGCGCGACCTGACACAGGCGCGCATGCCCGGTACCGGCGTGCACCTGGCTTTCCTGGAACTGATGACGCCACGCCTGCCCGAACTGGTGGCGACCCTGCTGGCCGAGCTGCCCGCCGGCGCCATCCTGGACGTCACCGTGGTGCCCGTGTTCCTGGGGCAGGGCGGGCATGTGCTGCGCGACCTGCCGCTGCTGCTGGAGGAACTGCGCCAGCAGCATCCGGCACTGCGCCTGAAGGTGGTCGAGGCGGTCGGCGAGAACGCCAGTGTGCTGGCCGCCATCGCCGATTACTGCGTGGCGGCGCCAGGCTCCAGCTCTATCCCTTGAGCGGTATCGACATCGTCTACCTGTGGGTAGACGGCGCCGATCCCGCCTGGCGCGCGCGCCGGCAGCACGCCTATGCCGCCTGGGCGCGGGCGCATCCGGGCCAGCTGGCCCTGCACGGCAACGTGGCGGGGCGCTACCGCGACAACGGCGAACTGCGCTACAACCTGCGCGCGCTCGAGCGTTTCTTCCCAGGCCACGGCCATATCTACCTGCTGACGGACCGGCAAGTGCCCCACTGGCTGCGCGCCTCACCGCGCCTGACGGTGATCGACCATGCGAGCCTGATGCCCGGCGCATCGCTGCCCGTGTTCGACTCTGGCCATATCGAATCGTATCTGCACCATATTCCGGGCCTGTCCGAACGCTTCCTGTATCTGAACGACGACGTATTTTTTGGCGCGCCGTTCGAGCCCGCGTTCTGGTTCGGGGAGGAAGGGGAGGGGCGTTTGAGTGTGTTCACGGAGAGTGCGCCGCACGATGACGTGCAGGACTTGCGCGCCGATGTGGCCGCGCCCGTCAATTGCGCTGCCTTGTCGCGGCAATGGCTGTCGGCGCAGTACCCCGAATACCTGCATGAACCGCGCCTGTATGCGCATGCGCCGCGGCCCATGCTGAAAAGCGCGCTGCATGCACTGGAAGGGCTGGCGCCGGCCATGTTTGCCGGCGTGCGCGCGACGGTGTTCCGCTCGTGGCAGGTGCCGGCATTGCTGCCCGATCTGGTGCCGCGCTGGATGGTGCATCAGGGATTCGCGCGCTCGCGCATGCTCGACCCGCTGCATATCGCCAGCGGCGATGTGGCGGCGCCGCGCCAGCTCGAGGAGCTGGCCGCGCGATTCGGCAGCTTGCCGTTTTTCTGCATCAACGATACCTGCGACGAGGCCGAGGACGACGACCCGCGCCTGCTGCGCGTGGCCGCTGCCTTGCAGCGGCTGCTGCCGCTGCCATCCTCATTTGAAGGCGGTTAAGCCGATTTCTTCTTCGGCGCCAGGCTGATGCGGGCGGCGGCCGTGCTGTCGGACAGCGAAGCGAGGAACAGCAGCAGATAGGCGCCCAGTTCGAAGACTTCCTCGCCCAGCAGCGCGTAGGCGTCGGGCATGCCATGGAAGACCTTCTTGTCGAAGGGCCAGCCGGCGGCCATCAGCAAGCCGCCGATGGCCGTCAGGATGGTGATGCGCATGCTGAAAATCAGGCCCGCATGGGCAAACACCTTGCGCGCGCGCGGCGCGAAGAAGATCAGCAAGCGTATCAGGATCAGCAACTCCACCACGCGCAGGGCTTTTTCCAGCTGCGCCCAGAAGGGCGCCGTGCCGAACTGGTCGATATCGAGTTCGCGCAGCAGGAAGCCGAACAGCAGCGCGCACAGGCCTGCATGCATGAGAAAGCGCAAGGACTGGCGGTCAGTCTCTTGCCAGGCGCGCACGCCGTGCACGGTGCAAGCGAGAGCCAGGAACAGCGCCTGCAGCCATTCCAGCAAATGGTTTTCGTCGTCGATATTCGGGAACACCGTCCACAGGGCGATGGAGGCGAGCATGCTTAACAGCACAGCGCTGGCGACGCCGACATTGCTGCGGCTGAGCGAAGTCAGGGCTTCGCGCATGGAGTTGAAATTCATCTGTGATCGTAAGGCTAAAGTTGCGCGGCGCGGTATTGCAGCCTGCGGGCGCAGCTTTTTTCGGGGAGATTGCCAGGGCTCCCGTCAGCCGGGAGGCCGCATGGCAAGCGCTATGGCGGGGTGAAGCGTGAGTTTATTGCTATCACACAACAACTTCTCGAGAAAAGATGCGTGAGCATCGTATCATGTTTCCCCGGAAGACGTCGGTTACTGACTTTAAAGTCGGTAAAATACGCTGTGTTTATTCAAGCATGGCGCGCCAGAATGGCGGCCGTTTCTTCGATGGCCTGGTGCGTACGTGCGGCCATGGCGTCGCCCAGCATCACCAGCACGGGGCCGTGGTTGTCGCCCAGACCATGCGCCAGGGCGCTCAGCGTCAGGCGCACGATGCGCTGGTCCGGGCGGCTGCAGTTTTCAATCACCACCACCGGGGTGTCGGCACGGCGGCCCTGAGCCAGCAGGCGCTGGGCCGTGGCGATGGCTTCGCGGCCGCCCATGTATTGCACCAGGGTGTCACAGTCGGGGATGCGCGTCTGGTCCGGTTCGCCCGGCGCTGTGCTGGAAGTAAAGAAGGCCACGCTGCGCGACACGCCCCGTTTGGTCAGCGGCTGCTGTGTGGCGGCAGCGGCCGCCAGGGCCGTGGTAATGCCGGGCACCACTTCGACGGCGATGCCCGCTTCTTCCAGCGCCCGCAATTCCTCGTCGGCGCGGCCGAACAGCATGGGGTCGCCCCCTTTCAGGCGCACGACGACGGCGTGCTTGCGCGCGTTGTCGACCAGTTGCTTGTTGATGAAGGCCTGCGCCGTCGACAACTGGCCGCAGCGCTTGCCGACCAGAATCTTTTGCGCCTGCGGGCACAGCTCCAGCATCTCTTCGGTGACCAGTGCGTCGTGCAGCACGACGTCCGCCTGTGCCAGCAGGCGCGCGCCGCGCAAGGTCATCAGGTCTTGCGCGCCGGGCCCGGCGCCGATCAGGTAGACCTTGCCGGGGAGAGATGGGGAGCTGTTCATGTGGCTGCCTTTCCTGGACGATACGGGATTAGAGCCGAACCATGCCGGCCGCGACGGTCTGGTGGGTGACTTCATCGATCAGGATGAAGGCGCCGGTGGCGCGGATATCGGCATACGCGTCGGCCGCCAGCGCTTGCTGCACGTTCAGGCTGATGCGGGCGATGTCGTTGAGCTTCAAGCCTTCGGCCGGATAGCGCTGCTGCGTATTGATGTCGAGGATCGATTCGATCGCCGTCACCTTGGCCGCCGTCTGCTTGGTGCCGTGCTTGATCCAGTACTTGCGGCGCAAGTCGAGCGCGTCTTCCGACAGCCAGCACACGTCGGCCACCACTTGTTTCAGCAGGGTGGCAGGGCGCTCGCTGCTCGCCAGCAAGTCGCCGCGCGAGATATCGAGGTATTCATTGAGCAGCAGGGTCACGGACTGGCCCACCACGGCGTTGCTCAGCGAGCCGTCCAGGGTGACGATATCCTTGACGGTTGCCGTCTGGCCCGATGGCTGCACCACGAGGGTGTCGCCGATGCTGACCTTGCCCGCTTCGATGCGGCCCATGTAGCCGCGGAAGTCGTTTGCTTCGTGGCCGTTGTGGCGCGCCACCAGCTGCACCGGGAAGCGGAAGGGCGTGTCGTGCGATTCGTCGTAGACGGACAGCGATTCGAGCAGCTCGATCAAGGTCGGGCCAGTGTACCAGCCCAGCTTGTCGCCGCGCTCGACGACGTTGTCGCCGGTGAGTGCCGACAGCGGGATCGGCGTGATGTCCTTCAAGCCCAGCGACTGGGCGAATTCGCGGTAGGCGGCCACGATGCGGTTGTACACCGTTTCATCGTAGTCGACGAGGTCCATCTTGTTGACGGCCACGACCACGTGTTCGATCTGCAGCAAATGGGCAATCGTCGAGTGGCGCTTGGTCTGGATCAGCAATTCCACGCTGCCGTCGTCGCCCAGTTTCACTTTCGACACGTCGATCAGGATGATGACGGCATCGGCGGTGGAGGCGCCCGTTACCATGTTGCGCGTGTATTGCTCGTGGCCCGGCGTGTCGGCGATGATGAATTTGCGTTTCGGCGTGGCAAAGTAACGGTATGCCACGTCGATCGTGATGCCTTGCTCGCGTTCCGCTTCCAGGCCGTCCGTCAGCAGCGACAGGTCGACCGTGTCGCCCACCGTGCGCTTGTGCTTGGAGCGCGACATGGCGTCGAGCTGGTCGGCGAAGATGCCCTTGCTGTCGAACAGCAAACGGCCGATCAGGGTGCTCTTGCCGTCATCGACGGAACCGGCCGTGATGAAGCGCAGCATGCCGCGCTCCAGGCTGTCGGTGAGGTTGGTGTTCTGGATTGCTGCGTTCATTAGAAATACCCTGCTTTCTTGCGTTTTTCCATCGAGGCTTCGGAAGTCTGGTCATCCATGCGGGTGGCGCCCCGCTCCGTGATTTGCGTGATTGCCGTTTCGGCGATGATGGCATCGACCGTCGCCGCATCGGACGAGACAGGGCAGGTGCACGAGATATCGCCCACCGTGCGGAAGCGCACGACTTGCGTTTCGACCGTTTCGCCTTCGCGCGGCGGCGTCAGATCCGTCAGCGGCACGAGCAAGCCGTTGCGCGGGATCACCTGGCGCTCGTGCGCGAAGTAGATCGGCGGCAATTCCAGTTGCTCGCGGGCGATGTATTGCCACACGTCCAGCTCGGTCCAATTGGAGATCGGGAAGACGCGCATGTTTTCACCGGGATGGACGCGGGTGTTATACAGATCCCACAGTTCCGGACGCTGGGCTTTCGGGTCCCAGGCGCCGAATTCGTCGCGGAACGAAAAGATGCGTTCCTTGGCGCGGGCCTTTTCTTCATCGCGGCGGGCGCCGCCGATGCAGGCGTCAAATTTGTATTCGGCGATGGTTTCCAGCAAGGTGACGGCCTGGGCCGCGTTGCGCGAATCCGTTGCCGGGTTGCGCAGACGCACGGTGCCGCGCTTGATCGAGTCTTCCACGGAGCCGACGATCAGGCGCTCGCCCAGTTCCGCCACTTTTTTGTCACGGAAAGTGATGACTTCCGGGAAGTTGTGGCCCGTGTCGATGTGCACGAGGGGGAATGGAAACTTGCCTGGGCGGAAGGCTTTCTCGGCCAGGCGCAGCAGGACGACGGAATCCTTGCCGCCGGAAAACAGCAGCGCAGGGTTGGCCGATTCGGCCGCCACTTCGCGCATGATGTGGATGGCTTCCGATTCAAGGCTGTCGAGGTGACGCTGGTTCAAAATATTGCTCATATGGGTGCTTTCTTGTTCTGCTGAGTCTGTTGTGTCTGTTCAGGCTGCCACGGATTTGATACGTATCAATTTGCCGTCCACCATGTGCAGGCCGCATTCCTTCGAATCCGGGTTTTCCCACCACCAGCGTCCGGCGCGTACATCTTCGCCCGGCTGCACGGCGCGCGTGCACGGTTCGCAGCCGATCGACGGGTAGCCCTGGTCGTGCAACGCGTTGTACGGCACGTCGTTGGCGCGGATGTAGGCCCACACGTCTTCTTCCGACCAGTCTGCCAGCGGATTGAATTTCGTCATCGCGTGGGCCGCGTCGTCTTCCTGCACGTGCAATTCGGCGCGCGTGGTGGACTGCGCGCGGCGCTGTCCCGTGACCCAGGCCTTGTTGCCGGCCAGGGCGCGGCCCAGCGGCTCGACCTTGCGGATGCGGCAGCATTCGCGGCGCATCTCGACACTGTTATAGAAGGCGTTCAGGCCATTTTGTTCCACGTAGGCAGCCACGGCTTCCGGTTGAGGGCGGTACAAGGTGATGTCGTGGTCGTAACGGGTCTTGACCTTGTCGAGCACGGCCAGGGTTTCCTGGTGCAGCCGGCCTGTTTCCAGGGAGAAGATGCCGATGGGCAGCTTCGCCTTGAGTATCATGTCGGTCAGCACCATGTCTTCGGCTGCCAGGCTAGAGGCGAACACGGCCGGCGAAAAGTCCGCGGCGATACGTGTCAGCGTTTGCTCGGTGGCGTCAATTAAAGTAGAGAGGTCGCTCATGGCTCGCTTTCTCAGATGCCGGCCGCGTTGTCGAGGTCAGGATTCTGGCCTTCGCGCTGGTGGCGGCGGAACAGCGGCGACTTTTGATCCCACGACGCCTGGTAGGTTTCCGAGAACACAGACAAACCTTTCAGGGCGTCATGGATGCTGCGGTCGGGGCGTGTCGCATACGCGTCAAAGCCGACCCGGTGCATCGAGAACAACTGGTCGCGCAGCACGTCGCCAATCGCGCGCAATTCACCCTGGAAACCGAGGCGGGCACGCAGGTTGAACGCGATGGAATAGCCGCGGCCATCCGTGAATTTCGGGAAGTCCACGCCGATGACGGGCAGTTGCGACACGTCGGCGGCCAGTTCTTCCGGGCGCTCGTCGCTGGCCAGCCACACGCCGATGTCGGGCAGGCGGGCCGCCAGGGTTTCGCGCTGGGCTTGCCATACGAGCAGCGGCACGATGACCTTGCCGGCTGGCACGACGACCGTTTCCGGCGTGTCGTTTTCATCGAGGCGCAGCAAGCCCCAGGTATTCGGCACCACGGCGGCGTTCTTGATGATTTCTTCGCGTACTTCAAACATATTCGTCTTCTCCCACCAGGTTGCCGACGGTGATCGGCGTTGCATATACGTGTTCCTTGAACGGCGCCAGGCCCAGGCGCCGGGCCGTGTCGACGAAGCGCTCGCCTTCGTGGCGGTCGCGCACGTAGACGTGCAGCAGGCGGCCGATGACTTCAGGCATCTGCAGGGAAGAGAACGATGGTCCGATGATCTTGCCGATGGCCGCGTTGTTGCCTTGCGCGCCGCCTATCGACACTTGATACCATTCGCTGCCATCCTTGTCGACGCCGAGGATGCCGATGCTGCCCACGTGATGGTGGCCACAGGCATTGATGCAGCCGGAAATATTCAGTTCGATCTCGCCGATGTCATGCTGGAAGTCGATGCTGTCGAAACGTTCCGCGATGGCCGCCGCGATCGGCAGGGACTTGGCGTTGGCCAGCGAGCAGAAGTCGCCACCAGGGCAGCAGATCATGTCGGTCAGCAAGCCGATGTTCGGCGTGGCCAGACCATGCGCCTTGGCTTCCTGCCACAGCGTGAACAGTTTCGACTGTTCCACGTCGGCCAGCACGAGGTTTTGCTCGTGCGTCACGCGCAGTTCGCCAAAGCTGTAGCGGTCGGCCAGATCGGCCACGAAATCGATCTGCTCGGCCGTCGCGTCGCCCGGCGGCACGCCCGTTTTCTTCAGGGACAGCACCACGGCCACGTAGCCGGGGCGCTGGTGCGGCTTGACGTTGCGCGCCAGCCAGTTCACATAGGCCTTGTTGTCCGCGTGTTCCGCTTTGTAGTCGAGTTCCGGCAGGGCCTGGTAGGCGGGCGGATTGAAGAAGTCCGCCACGCGCTGCATTTCCTCGGCCGTCAGGGTTTCCGGACCATCCTTCAAGTCGACCCACTCGGCTTCCACCTGGCGCGTGAATTCTTCGACGCCGATGGCTTTCAGCAAAATCTTGATGCGCGCCTTGTATTTGTTGTCGCGGCGGCCGTGCAAGTTGTACACGCGCATGATCGCCTGGATATACGTCAGCAAATGCTGCCACGGCAGGAAGTCGCGCACGACACTGCCCAAAATCGGCGTGCGGCCCATGCCGCCGCCGGCCATGACCTTGAAGCCCACTTCGCCGGCCGCGTTGCGCACGGCCGTCAAGCCGATGTCATGCACGGCGATGGCGGCGCGGTCTTCCTCGGCGCCATTGATGGCGACCTTGAATTTACGCGGCAGGGCGATGAACTCGGGGTGGAAGGTGCTCCACTGGCGCAATACTTCCGCGTACGGGCGCGGATCGATGATTTCATCGGCGGCGACGCCGGCGAACGGGTCCGATGTTGTATTACGGATACAGTTGCCGGACGTTTGGATCGCGTGCATTTCCACGGAAGCGAGGTCCGTCAGGATATCGGGAGTTTGCTCCAGCTCGATCCAGTTGAACTGGATGTTCTGGCGCGTCGTGAAGTGGCCGTAGCCGCGGTCGTACTTGCGCGCGATGTGGGCGAACATGCGCATCTGCTTGGCCGACAGCAAGCCGTACGGGACGGCAATGCGCAGCATGTAGGCGTGGCGTTGCATGTACAGGCCGTTTTGCAGGCGCAGCGGAATGAATTCCTCTTCCGTCAGTTCATTGGCGATACGGCGCGCAACCTGGTCTCGGTACTGGGCGATGCGTTCTTTGATGATGAGGTGGTCGTACTGATCGTAATGGTACATATCAATTCCTAAAAAAGCCGGGGTGCTGGAAGATTGCCTGGGATTATGTTCTTGATACTGCTCTTGTCACTTGTTCGGTAATTAATAGATTAGCTTCACTGCCACGCCGGTCAAGGTCATCGCCAGCAGCACTCTTAAAAACTTTTCCGGCACGGAGCGGGCGACCCAGGAACCGAGCGTGATGCCGGGCAGGGAGCCGACCAGCAAGGAGGCCAGCAATTCCCAGTGGATGGAGCCGAGCCACCAGTGGCCCAGGGCGGCGATGGCCGTCAGGGGCACGGCATAGGCGATATCGGTGCCCGCCACTTCGGCCGAGCTCATGCGTGGATACAGCATCACCAGCAGTGTGGCGCCGATGGCGCCGGCGCCGATGGACGAGACCGTCACCAGCACGCCCAGCACGGCGCCGGCAATAATGGTTGCAGCGGCAAGCTTGTTGCCTTGTAATTGTTTCTCGGGGTGCGCATTGATCCAGGCCAGCATGCGGCCCTTGAAAATCAGTGCCACGACGGTCAGCAGCACGGAGCCGGCGATCGAGTAGCGGATGATCTGGCCGATTTCCGGCGACAGGGTACCGAACGATTTGAGCGCCAGGGTCGCGATGACGGCGGCGGGCAGGGCGCCGATGCACAGGCGCTTGACGATATCCCAGCGGATGGTGCCGCGCAGGCGGTGCGTCAGGGTGCCGGCGCTCTTGGTGATCGAGGCGAACGCGAGGTCCGTGCCCACGGCCACGGAAGGCGGCACGCCAAACAGCAGGGTTAACAGCGGCGTCATCAGCGAGCCACCGCCCACGCCGGTCATTCCTACGAGTAATCCTACGGCAAATCCTGAGACTATATAAGACAAAGTCATGCTTGCACCCCCAAAGTACCCGCAATAGTAATAAACTTAGTGTTTATTCCAAACTACTAAGTACGCATTTGCTTATATGCGATATGCGTATATGCATGAACGCAAAATCATGGGTGGGGCGGAAACTCGGCAAATCACGGCAATCTAGGGCAAACCAGCAATGAATCTCCATCAACTGCGCTTCGTGCGCGAAGCGGTCCGGCAGAATTACAACCTGACGGACGCCGCCAAGGCCTTGTTTACGTCGCAACCGGGTGTATCGAAAGCCATCATCGAGCTGGAGGAAGAGCTGGGCGTGGATATTTTCACCCGCCATGGCAAGCGCATCCGCGGCTTGACGGAGCCGGGCCGCCTGGTGCTGGAGTCGGTCGAGCTGATCATGCAGGAAATCGACAGCATGAAGCGCATCGGCAAGGAATTCGCGGCGCAGGACAGCGGCAGCTTTACGATTGCCACCACGCACACGCAGGCGCGCTACACCTTGCCCAAGGTCGTGCAAGCCTTCATGCTGAAGTTCCCGAAGGTAAGATTGTCTTTGCTGCAAGGCAATCCTCGCCAGATCGCCGAGATGGTGCAGCGCGACCAGGCGGACCTCGCCATCGCCACGGAATCGATCGCCGCCATCGATGGCTTGATTACCTTGCCATGCTATCAATGGGAGCACGTGGTGGTGGTGCCCGTCGACCATCCGCTGCTCAAATCGAAGTCCGTGACCCTGGAAGAAATCGCCGCTTTCCCCCTGATTACCTATGACAGCGCGTTCGCCGGACGCAACAAGATCGACCACGCTTTCGTGCTGCGCGGCCTGAAGCCGGACATCTTGCTCGAAGCCATCGATGCGGATGTGATCAAGACTTATGTCGAGTTGGGCATGGGGATTGGTATCATAGCGGGTATGGCCTTCGATGCCGAGCGCGACAAAGGCTTGCGCGCCATCCCTGTCGGCCACCTGTTCGGCATGAATGTGTCGCGCGTGGCCGTCAAGCAAGGCGCGTATTTGCGCAGCTATATCTATACCTTTATCGAGTTGCTGACACCGACCCTGAACCGCAAGCTCATCGAGCAGGCGATGAGCGGTGATAAAGAGCACTACGAACTATAAACAATGCATGAAGCCGGCCGGGCGAGTTGCCTGGCCAAGATTATTTAAGAAGAGAAGAAACAATGATTACCGATCAGCTTGCCAAATATTACGCCACCATCGCGCAGCAGTACGAGCGCGTCTATGACAAGCCCGAACGCCAGGAAGACCTGGAAGTGTTGCGCGACAAGGTCGCCGACGTGCTGGAAGGCCACACCGTGCTGGAACTGGCTTGCGGCACCGGCTACTGGACGGAAGTGGTCGCCGAGTCGGCCGACTCCGTGCTGGCCACCGATGTCAACGATGAAATGCTGGCGCTGGCCCAATCGCGCGGCTTGCCCGGTAACGTCAGTTTCGCCAAGCTCGACGCCTTCAATTTGCCCGACGATATGCTGGGCAAGTTCACGGCCGTGTTCGCCGGTTTCTGGTGGTCGCACGTCAAGCGCGAAGACCAGGATAAATACCTGAAGCAATTGCGCAGCAAGCTGGGCAAGGACATCATGCTGGTGCTGATCGACAATTCCTATGTCGACGGCAGCAGCACCGTGATCGCGCGCACCGACCTGGAAGGCAACACCCACCAGTTCCGCACGACGGACGCGGGCGAGCGCTATGAAGTACTGAAGAATTTCCCATCGGATAGCCACCTGCGCAAGAAGTTTGCCCACTCGGCCCGCGAAATCCGCATGAAGCGCCTGGAATACTACTGGCTGCTGAGCTGCCGCCTGAAGTAAGCTGTTGCCGCATGAACCGCCCTCGGGCGGTTTTTTTTCGTCTGTTGTTTTTATCTGACATGACGTTGTGCCAAAAAGCAACATCTTGTCGATGTCATATTGTTGAAGTATTTGGTGGGCATGATTCGGTTCAGCAGCTAAGCAGCACCACTCTTGTCCAACCTAATGTAGAGAATCTCAAGTGAAAAAAATTACTCTGGCAGCATTGATCATCGGCACCTTCGCAGCAGCTACGGCACAAGCACAATCGAACGTCACCGTGTACGGCCTGGTTGACCTCGGTATTGCCAAGACCACTGGCCAGCCGACGGTACAACGCGAAAACAATGCTTCGCGCCTCGGTTTCAAGGGTACGGAAGATCTGGGTGGCGGCCTGTCCGCAATTTTCAACCTGGAAAGTGAATTCCTGGCTGACACCGGCGCGCAAAAAGGCGTGTTGTTCGACCGTCAAGCCTACGTGGGCTTGAAAGGCGCTTTCGGTACCGCCATCCTGGGCCGCACCAAGAACCTGGTCGATGGCACCATCGCCCGCGTCGACCCATTCAACACCTACGGCGTGGTTGGCAAGAACAATGAAACCCTGCTGCGTTCGGGCGTCGGCACGTCGCGCGTCAACAATGCCGTGACCTACAACAGCCCAAGCTTTGACGGTTTCGTGGGCAGCCTGCAATACGTGCTGAGCGAAGTCAACAGCGCTGACGCAGGCGTGATCGGCCTGGCAACCTACGACAATGGCCCGATCAGCTTGCACGCCGGCTACGAAAAAGCCGTGCAAGCGACGGCAACGGCTGCCAAGCCTGACCTGTGGTCCATCGGTGGCGGCTATAAATTCGGCCCAGCGAAGATCACGGCGGCCTATTCGAAAGGCGACACCAAGGTTGCCACGACTGGCGAATTCAAGTCCTACCTGATCGGCCTGAACTACACGGTTGGCGGTGGCGATGCCAAAGTGTCGTACGGCAAGCAAGAGCAAAGCAACAACAAGTTCAAGGATCAGGACACCATCAAGGAATTCGGCGTTGGTTACGACTACCACCTGTCGAAGCGCACCGATGTGTACGCTTACGCTGGCCGCGAGCGCGTCAAGTCGCTGACTTCGTACCAGATCGGTCTGGCACACAAATTCTAAGCATCATTCGATGTGACGAAGCAAAGGCGCCTGCGGGCGCCTTTTTTATTGCATCGCCGCGGCGGCCGCCTCGGCATGCATGGGCAGCGAGATTTCGATGCGCGTGCCGCCCAGTTCGCTATCGGTACCGATATGGATATTGCCATTCAAGCCCCATACCCGTTCACGCATGCCCAGCAAGCCAAGTGCCGTGGCTTTTTCCAGGTCGTGTTCGGCAATGCCGCGGCCATCATCCTGGATGGTGATCGCCAGCGAGGAATCGATGCGGTGCAGGGCGATGGTGATGTGGCTGGCCTCGGCATGGCGCGCGATATTCGTCAACGCTTCCTGCACGATGCGGTAGATGGCCGTGCTGCGCGCGTCGTCGAGCACGAGGTCGGCTTCGTCGGCCAGCAAGTCGAAATGGATGGCGCGGCGCAACAGGAAGTCGTGGCGCAGTTTTTGTAGCGCAAAATACAATCCCCCTTCATCGAGCGCGCGCGGACGCAGGTTGCTAGCGATGCGCCGCAGCGAGGTGATGGCTGTCACCAGCAAGCCGTCCATGCTGTGCAGCAACGCTTGCAGGGAGGCGGTGGTGTCCGTGTGCTGGCGCACGAGGGTCAGGTCGACGCGCAAGGTGGCGAGTAATTGCCCCAAGTCATCATGCAGTTCGCGCGCGATATGCTTGCGTTCTTCTTCTCGGATGGTTTGCAGCGCGCTCGACAATTCACGCAATTGCGAAAAGGAGCGGGCCAGCTGTTCATGCATCTGCTGGCGCGCGCTGATGTCGCGCACGATGATGGTAAACACGCTCTGGCCATCTTCCTGCATGGACGAGAGCGAGCCTTCGAGGGGAAACATGGCGCCATCGCTGCGCCTTCCCGTCAAGGTGTAGTCGGTGGCGCGCCGGCCCGTCAGGCGCAGCTCCAGGCTGATGTCGTCAAACGGCGGATCGCCATCGTGCGTGCCCAGGCTGCCCAAGGTACGCAAGTCGCGCAGGATGTAGTGGCCCAGGGGCATGCCGCACATGGCGGCCGGCGTGTCGTCGAACAATCTGGCCGCCGCCGCGTTCGCATGCAGGATGATTTGCCGGCTGTCGATACTGATGATGGCGTCGCTGGCGTTGTCGATAATGGCCTGGCCGCGCGCCTGCTGTTGCCGGCGGGCTTTCAGTGGAGGAAACAGGCACAGCAAAAGCGCCGCCGCCATACCCAGCGGCAAGATGCGCAGCAGCGCGGGACTGCCTCGGTCGGGCATTGGGGTCTCCTTGCGAACGTGGGCGAAGGCAGGCAGTGCAGGAATGACGGGCGGGACTTGATATAGCCTATGCCTGCTGGCGCGGCGTGGTTTGATGTGGCGCAGAAAGGTGGCAGAAGAGAGGCATGCGCCGCGCCGGCCTGGACCGGGCGGCGGAGACTTACATTTGCTTGAACAGGTGAAGGAAGCTGCGGCTCACTTCGAGCTTGTCGGATTTGCCTTTGATGAGGACCAGGTGGCGGCCGCGGATGTCGCGCGTCACGCCTTCGATGGCATTCACGTTGACGAGGGTGGCGCGGTGGATTTGCCAGAACAGCGAAGGATCGAGCTCTTCGGCTAGATCGCGCACGGGCTTGCGGATCAGCGCCTCGTACTTGGCTGTCTGCACACACGTGTATTTCTCGTCAGAACGGAAGAACAGGATCTCTTCCACGGGAATCATGCGCAAGTCCTGGCCGATGCTGGCCTGTATCCATTGCAAATACGTGGGCTTGGCCGTGATTTTTTCCGCCAGCTGCGACAGCATGGCCGTGACGCTGCTGTTGACGTCCAGGGCCGGCTTGTTCAAGTGCGTTTTCAGGCGCTCCACCGTCACCAGCAAGCGCTCGTGCTCGGGCGGCTTGAGCACGTAATCGACGGCGCCCCGTTCGAAGGCTTCGACGGCGTGGCTGTCATAGGCCGTGACGAAGACGATATGCGTCTTGCTACCGATCACTTGCGCCGCTTCCATGCCCGTCTTGCCCGGCATGCGGATATCGAGGAAGGCAAAGTCGGGCTTGAGTTGCTCCACCAGTTCGATCGCTTCGTCGCCATTCTTGGCTTCGCCGATGATTTCCAGTTCAGGCCAGGCCTGGCCCAGGCGCAGGCGCAGCTGGTCGCGCATCAGTCTTTCGTCGTCGGCAATAATAGCGGTAGGCATAAGTCTCAAGTGTGAACGGGCGAAGATTGATTATTCAATGATTTAGCGTTTTTATCAACTACTCTGTCTTATTTGGACAATTGATAGGGCACTTCGATCACGGCGCACACGCCGGACGGTTGATTTGGCGTAATGGTCAAGCTGCCCTGGTCGCCATGCAGCAGTTTCAAACGCTCGCGGATGGTCGGTAAACCGAGGCCCGTGCCATCGCTGGGCACCACGCCAAAGCCCAGGCCGTCGTCGGTGACCGTCACGCGCAATTTGCTGTGCGCCACTTCGGCCACGATGCGCAGGGTACCGCCTTCCGGTTTGACTTCCAGGCCGTGCTTGATGGCATTTTCCACCATCGATTGCAGCATCATGGGCGGGAAGGCGGCGCTGCGCAGGCCATCGGGAATCTGGAAATCGACGGTCAGGCGTTCTTCCATGCGCATTTTCAGCAGGTTCAAATACGCTTGCACCATGTCCGCTTCACGGCCCAGGTTGGTAATAAGGGCGTTGTCGCGCATTTGCGGCAGCACGGCGCGCAGATATTGAATCAGGCTGCGCTGCATCTTGGCCGCGCGCGGCGGATCAACCTGGATCAGGTGTTCGACGGAGGCAAGCGTGTTGAACAGGAAGTGCGGCTCGACTTGCGCCTGCATCATCTGCATCTTCGCTTCGCTGAGCTGGCGCTGCATGGATTCGCGCTCGGCCGCTTCGTTTGCCGTGACGGTTTCCGCTTCCGCGCGTTTCTTGCCGCCGACCAGGGCTTTCATGGCGAACAGGGCCAACACCAGCAAGGAGACAAAGCTCTTGAACCAGGTCGAGGCTTGCTGGTGATAACGCGACACTTTTTGTTCCGCCGCATCATCGACGGCTTCTTCGATGGCATTTGACAGCTCTTCGCCGATTTGCGGCGGCAATTCAATATGGACTTCTTCGCCCGATGCATTGGTGGTCACCGGATAGCTGGGTTTGGCGGGGGCGGCCGGCGGTTCAGGCGGTGCCGGCGGCACGGCACTGGCTTGCGCGTCCGCCTCGGCGGCGTCGGCCGGATCGCTGGCTGCATCGGCCGCGCTGCTGCGCCGGTTCTTGCTGTTGCGGGGATTGAAATGAATGCCTGTATCGTCGATCAGGATATTGGTTTCACCCGAGCCCTTGCTGCTGCGTTTATGCGACTTGATGACAACTTCTTCGTCTGGGCCGGACGAGAACAGTTCATCTTGCAAAATGGAACCGGCGATCAGGGCCAGTGCCGCGAATAGGAAGAATTTCCACCAGGACAGTTGGGTGACCCAGGTCGTCGTCGCGTCGAATGCCCGTTGCAGCCAAGCGAGGATGGTTTTCAACAATTCGGGCAGGCTGGAAATCGGAAGCATGGGAGCACTTTCAAGTACAAGAGTTAATCGACGCAGCGGGCAAGTTTAACCGCTTGTTGCGTAGCGTCAGAGTCTGATGTTGCCACTGTGCCTAAAGACCACGAACTACGCCAGCCGATTGCGACAGGCTGCACAAAAAGGCGCTTGAAGTGAAGGCAAGGCTTGCTGGGCGGTGAGGGGCGGTAAATAGCGCTTGCGGGGAATGTGAGGCAGGGCTATAATTCGCCCCCTCGCTGAACGACGCATGCAAATGCCGAGTAAAGCAGAGTGA
>NZ_JAZHPB010000029.1:0-537 GCF_036543145.1 Janthinobacterium sp. LS2A | reverse complement strand
GGAGTGCTCGAAAGAGAACCAGTACACAGGTGCTGCATGGCTGTCGTCAGCTCGTGTCGTGAGATGTTGGGTTAAGTCCCGCAACGAGCGCAACCCTTGTCATTAGTTGCTACGAAAGGGCACTCTAATGAGACTGCCGGTGACAAACCGGAGGAAGGTGGGGATGACGTCAAGTCCTCATGGCCCTTATGGGTAGGGCTTCACACGTCATACAATGGTACATACAGAGCGCCGCCAACCCGCGAGGGGGAGCTAATCGCAGAAAGTGTATCGTAGTCCGGATTGTAGTCTGCAACTCGACTGCATGAAGTTGGAATCGCTAGTAATCGCGGATCAGCATGTCGCGGTGAATACGTTCCCGGGTCTTGTACACACCGCCCGTCACACCATGGGAGCGGGTTTTACCAGAAGTAGGTAGCTTAACCGTAAGGAGGGCGCTTACCACGGTAGGATTCGTGACTGGGGTGAAGTCGTAACAAGGTAGCCGTATCGGAAGGTGCGGCTGGATCACCTCCTTTCTAGAGTTTGCACGAATCA
>NZ_JAZHPB010000028.1:0-680 GCF_036543145.1 Janthinobacterium sp. LS2A | reverse complement strand
AAAATGGCAAAAGGTAAATTCGAACGGACCAAGCCGCACGTCAACGTCGGCACCATCGGCCACGTCGACCACGGTAAAACCACGCTGACCGCTGCAATCGCAACGGTTCTGTCGAAGAAATTCGGCGGCGAAGCTAAAGCATACGACCAGATCGATGCAGCACCAGAAGAAAAAGCGCGCGGTATCACGATCAACACCGCCCACGTCGAGTACGAAACGGAAACGCGTCACTACGCGCACGTTGACTGCCCAGGCCACGCCGATTACATCAAAAACATGATTACCGGTGCAGCCCAGATGGACGGCGCGATCCTGGTGTGCTCCGCAGCTGACGGCCCAATGCCACAGACCCGCGAACACATCCTGCTGGCCCGCCAAGTTGGCGTTCCATACATCATCGTGTTCCTGAACAAGTGCGACCTGGTCGACGACGCAGAGCTGCTGGAACTGGTTGAAATGGAAGTGCGCGAGCTGTTGTCGAAGTACGAATTCCCAGGCGACGACCTGCCAATCATCAAAGGTTCGGCACGTATGGCGCTGGAAGGCAAAGAAGGCGAAATGGGCGTTGACGCAGTGCTGCGTCTGGCCGATGCGCTGGATGCTTACATCCCAACGCCAGAGCGCGCTGTTGACGGTGCTTTCCTGATGCCAGTGGAAGACGTGTTCTCGATCTCGGGTCG
>NZ_JAZHPB010000027.1:0-809 GCF_036543145.1 Janthinobacterium sp. LS2A | reverse complement strand
ATATCCGCAGCTTCGGTGACTGGCTTAGCCCCGTTACATCTTCCGCGCAGGACGACTCGATCAGTGAGCTATTACGCTTTCTTTAAATGATGGCTGCTTCTAAGCCAACATCCTGACTGTTTTAGCCTTCCCACTTCGTTTTCCACTTAGCCAATCTTTGGGACCTTAGCTGGCGGTCTGGGTTGTTTCCCTCTTGACGCCGGACGTTAGCACCCGACGTCTGTCTCCCAAGCTCGCACTCATCGGTATTCGGAGTTTGCAATGGTTTGGTAAGTCGCAATGACCCCCTAGCCATAACAGTGCTCTACCCCCGATGGTGATACTTGAGGCACTACCTAAATAGTTTTCGGAGAGAACCAGCTATTTCCAAGTTTGTTTAGCCTTTCACCCCTACCCACAGCTCATCCCCTAATTTTTCAACATTAGTGGGTTCGGACCTCCAGGGCGTGTTACCGCACCTTCATCCTGGCCATGAGTAGATCACTTGGTTTCGGGTCTACACCCAGCGACTGATCGCCCTATTCGGACTCGATTTCTCTACGGCTTCCCTATGCGGTTAACCTTGCCACTGAATGTAAGTCGCTGACCCATTATACAAAAGGTACGCAGTCACGGAACAAGTCCGCTCCTACTGTTTGTATGCACACGGTTTCAGGATCTATTTCACTCCCCTTCCGGGGTTCTTTTCGCCTTTCCCTCACGGTACTGGTTCACTATCGGTCGATTACGAGTATTTAGCCTTGGAGGATGGTCCCCCCATATTCAGACAGGATGTCACGTGTCCCGCCCTACTTGTCGTACGCTTAGTA
>NZ_JAZHPB010000026.1:0-1019 GCF_036543145.1 Janthinobacterium sp. LS2A | reverse complement strand
GGCAAAGTAACAGAGATTAAACTGAAGAGTTTGATCCTGGCTCAGATTGAACGCTGGCGGCATGCCTTACACATGCAAGTCGAACGGCAGCACGGAGCTTGCTCTGGTGGCGAGTGGCGAACGGGTGAGTAATATATCGGAACGTACCCTAGAGTGGGGGATAACGTAGCGAAAGTTACGCTAATACCGCATACGATCTAAGGATGAAAGTGGGGGATCGCAAGACCTCATGCTCGTGGAGCGGCCGATATCTGATTAGCTAGTTGGTAGGGTAAAAGCCTACCAAGGCATCGATCAGTAGCTGGTCTGAGAGGACGACCAGCCACACTGGAACTGAGACACGGTCCAGACTCCTACGGGAGGCAGCAGTGGGGAATTTTGGACAATGGGCGAAAGCCTGATCCAGCAATGCCGCGTGAGTGAAGAAGGCCTTCGGGTTGTAAAGCTCTTTTGTCAGGGAAGAAACGGTGAGAGCTAATATCTCTTGCTAATGACGGTACCTGAAGAATAAGCACCGGCTAACTACGTGCCAGCAGCCGCGGTAATACGTAGGGTGCAAGCGTTAATCGGAATTACTGGGCGTAAAGCGTGCGCAGGCGGTTTTGTAAGTCTGATGTGAAATCCCCGGGCTCAACCTGGGAATTGCATTGGAGACTGCAAGGCTAGAATCTGGCAGAGGGGGGTAGAATTCCACGTGTAGCAGTGAAATGCGTAGATATGTGGAGGAACACCGATGGCGAAGGCAGCCCCCTGGGTCAAGATTGACGCTCATGCACGAAAGCGTGGGGAGCAAACAGGATTAGATACCCTGGTAGTCCACGCCCTAAACGATGTCTACTAGTTGTCGGGTCTTAATTGACTTGGTAACGCAGCTAACGCGTGAAGTAGACCGCCTGGGGAGTACGGTCGCAAGATTAAAACTCAAAGGAATTGACGGGGACCCGCACAAGCGGTGGATGATGTGGATTAATTCGATGCAACGCGAAAAACCTTACCTACCCTTGACATGGCTGGAATCC
>NZ_JAZHPB010000025.1:0-1237 GCF_036543145.1 Janthinobacterium sp. LS2A | reverse complement strand
GGCTGCGGATTCAATCGGTCAAGGCAACACACTGTTCAAATCGTTGAGCCGGTGTTTGGTAGTGTAGCGTCTTCCTGGGGCGCTCGTTAAGTCTTCTGGCTACCGCATCGAGTTGCTCTTGCGAATACGTGGAAATATCCAATCCCTTGGGGAAATACTGGCGCAACAGGCCATTGGTATTTTCATTTGAACCGCGTTGCCATGGATTCTGTGGATCGCAGAAGTAGACCTGGATGTCGGTGGCCAATGTAAAGCGTTTATGCCCAGCGAGCTCGCTGCCACGATCCCAGGTCAGTGATTTATATAGTTCTTGGGGGAGCCTGCGGGCATTGTCGATCAATGCGTTGACCACCGTTTCGGTATTCTTGGCGGCGACCTTTATCAGCATGACATAGCGCGTCTGGCGCTCAACCAAGGTCACGATCTGGCTGTTGTGGCTGCCACATAACAGGTCCCCCTCCCAATGCCCAGGCACCGCTCGATCCATTGCCGTCGCTGGACGTTCGCTGATCGACACCGCGTCGACAATTCTGCCGTGGTTGTCCGTCTTTTGGGTGTGATGACGTGAGCGGCGCATGGCGCGCGTACGGCGCAAGTGTTCCAGCAGCTCCTTCTTTAAAGCGCCTCGGGCTTGGATATAGAGGCTGCGGTAAATGGTTTCGTGCGACACGTGATACTCCTCGTGGCCCGTGAACAGCTGCTTGAGCCAGCCAGCAATCTGTTCTGGCGACCACTGCAATTGGAGCTTGCTGGCAACCATGTTGGCCAACATGCGGTTCTCCGTCAGCTTACAAGGTTTGGGGCGCCGCGTCTGATCCCAAGCATGCTGGTCCGCTTGAGTTGCACGATATGCTTCGCGGCCACCATTGCGCTTGAGTTCCCTGCTGATGGTCGATGGTGCGCGTCCGAGGCGTCTGGCCAGCGCGCGGATGGATATGCCGGTAACGATTGCACGCGATACTTCCTCGCGCTCGGCCAGTGTCAGGGCCCGTCTGGAACGGCATCGCTGCGCTGGCCGTATGCCACCAGATTCGGCCAGAATCCGCTGTATCGACGAATGATTGCGATCAAATAGCTGGGCTATCATCTGCAAGGAGTCGCCTTGCTTCCAGCGTTCCCACATCAAGGCCTTCTGGCTCTCGGTGTAATAAATTCGTGGTTTCTGTTTCATCTTCAACACTCCCGTAACCTAGGTGTTTAGGTTAGAGTGTTGCGACCACCGATTGAATCCGCAGCC
>NZ_JAZHPB010000024.1:0-1422 GCF_036543145.1 Janthinobacterium sp. LS2A | reverse complement strand
GGGGTAATGACTGGTAGTATCAACACACACGCAACGTTGTACCGTCTTATCCTCTGTACCTGCTAAGGTTATAGGGACAAGCCGTACGGGCAATTAGTACTGGTTAGCTTAATGCATTACTGCACTTCCACACCCAGCCTATCAACGTCCTGGTCTCGAACGACCCTTCAAAGAGCTCAAGGCTCTGGGAAATCTCATCTCAAGGCAAGTTTCCCGCTTAGATGCTTTCAGCGGTTATCTCTTCCGAACTTAGCTACCCGGCAATGCCACTGGCGTGACAACCGGTACACCAGAGGTTCGTCCACTCCGGTCCTCTCGTACTAGGAGCAGCCCCCTTCAAATTTCCAACGCCCACGGCAGATAGGGACCAAACTGTCTCACGACGTTTTAAACCCAGCTCACGTACCACTTTAAATGGCGAACAGCCATACCCTTGGGACCGGCTACAGCCCCAGGATGTGATGAGCCGACATCGAGGTGCCAAACTCCCCCGTCGATATGAACTCTTGGGAGGAATCAGCCTGTTATCCCCAGAGTACCTTTTATCCGTTGAGCGATGGCCCTTCCATACAGAACCACCGGATCACTATGTCCTACTTTCGTACCTGCTCGACTTGTCAGTCTCGCAGTTAAGCACGCTTATGCCATTGCACTATCAACACGATGTCCGACCGTATCTAGCGTACCTTCGAACTCCTCCGTTACACTTTAGGAGGAGACCGCCCCAGTCAAACTGCCTACCATGCACTGTCCCCGATCCGGATAACGGACCAAGGTTAGAACCTCAAACAAACCAGGGTGGTATTTCAAGGTTGGCTCCACGAGAACTAGCGTCCCCGCTTCAAAGCCTCCCACCTATCCTACACAGATTGGTTCAAAGTCCAATGCAAAGCTACAGTAAAGGTTCATGGGGTCTTTCCGTCTAGCCGCGGGTAGATTGCATCATCACAAACATTTCAACTTCGCTGAGTCTCGGGAGGAGACAGTGTGGCCATCGTTACGCCATTCGTGCAGGTCGGAACTTACCCGACAAGGAATTTCGCTACCTTAGGACCGTTATAGTTACGGCCGCCGTTTACTGGGACTTCAATCAAGAGCTTGCACCCCATCATTTAATCTTCCAGCACCGGGCAGGCGTCACACCCTATACGTCCACTTTCGTGTTTGCAGAGTGCTGTGTTTTTATTAAACAGTCGCAGCCACCAGTTTATTGCAACCCTTTCACCCTCATGGAGTAAACCAATCAAGCTACCGGGGCGTACCTTTTCCCGAAGTTACGGTACCAATTTGCCGAGTTCCTTCTCCCGAGTTCTCTCAAGCGCCTTAGAATACTCATCTCGCCCACCTGTGTCGGTTTGCGGTACGGTCTCGTATGACTGAAGCTTAGAGGCTTTTCTTGGAACCACTTCCGATTGCTTCGTG
>NZ_JAZHPB010000023.1:0-1520 GCF_036543145.1 Janthinobacterium sp. LS2A | reverse complement strand
CCTATTGTGTTGAAAAACTATTGGTCAAGACCTGTCACAATGCAATAAATGTACAGGAAAATTGTACGCAGTGGCGGTGTTCGGCTCGCTTAGCTCATCACTAGTGTCGCCTTCTGTTTTGGCGGAAGCAGCTTTTTGGCCATTCGCCGCAGATTTTGTACCGTCGCTGCCAGCAGAAACTCATCGTGGGCGCCGCTGGGGCCGCGCAAGCGCAATTGGCCGAGTTTAAGGATGCGTTTGAGGTGAGCAAATAGCATCTCGACCTTTTTCCGTTCTTTACGCGATTGTCGATAAGCGTCTGTCTTGCCAATGGCTCGTGCCACGTCGCGTGCAGGTTCATACGGGCTACGGTCGATCTTACGGATGTCCATATTGGGACAGCATTTTAATTTGAGCTGGCAGGCCTGGCAGTCATACAGGCTGGCTCGATAGCGAAATGGGTTTTTCTGCTGGCTACGCTGAGCGGGTTTCAAGTACTTGCCAGCAGGGCAAACATAACGATTGTTTTCTCTATCGAAGATGAAATCGGTACGGCTGAAAGTGCCGTCGTGATGTTCGGATTTATCCCAGACAGGAACGTGCGGGGCGATCTTCTTTTCATCGACCAGCCATCCCAGCATTGCAGCCACACCGTAATTCGTATCGCCCACCAATCGCTGTGGCTTGATAGCGAATTTCTCCTCAACCCGGTTGATCATCGTTTTGGTCGCTTCGACCTCGGCGATCTTGTTTACGGCTGATGCCTCGACATCGACAATCATTCCGGCTTTCAAATCGATCAGGTAATTTGTCGAGTAAGCAAAAATAGCCGGCCCTGCAGCGGCAGTCCAGGTTGCAGACGGATCCGTCAGCGAGATTCTTTTTGGCGGCACCGGATTAACTTGGTCCAGAGCTGCCAGATACTCTCGCACCGGTCGACTTGCCTGCTCAGGATCACCCCAATCGATAGCGGAATCGCCTGAACAGGAACGTTGCCGCTGGGCGTCAGCCTTGATCATGCTGGCGTCGGTTGCAAACCCCTCGCCCTGTACCAGGCCTTCTGTCATGCAACGTCGAAGAACCGCATCGAATAGCTGGCGAAATGCATCGTGATCGCGAAAGCGGCCGTGTCTATTCTTGGAAAAACTTGAGTGATCCGGCACCTTGTCCTTCAGACCCAACCGGCAGAACCAGCGGTAAGCCAGATTCATGCCGACTTCTTCGCACAGCCTCCGCTCAGAACGTATGCCGTAGCAATAGCCAATGATCAGCATGCGGGCCATGAGCTCGGGATCGACTGATGGTCGACCGGTATGACTGTACGACTGAGCCAAGTTCTCGCGAAACTCGGTCAGGTCGAGGTACTGATCCACCGCTCTCAGTAGATGGTCTTCGGGAACGTATTCGTTTAGACTAATCAAGACGAACAACTCCCGTTTGGTTTCCTGACGTCCCATCATCGCAGCCTCCGTCTTTTCTTTGCTTAGACAGCGGCAAATCGTGAAGATCGCGTGCTCAACTGGAGTTTTTCAACGCAATAG
>NZ_JAZHPB010000022.1:0-2302 GCF_036543145.1 Janthinobacterium sp. LS2A | reverse complement strand
GCCAAGACCAGCCGTTGCCGTAGGCATGCTCGTCTTCGATCAGCAGGACTTTGTACAAAATAACTAGAACTAATTGGAAAATAAAGGCCTGCAACAGGATTAGATATAATTGATACCGCAGTTAAGATCGGACTCGGCTCCATCATTGCCGGTATTGCCTCCTTTCTTGTAACAAAGAAAAATCATGTCAACGAAAAGCAAAAGACTCGAATTCAACGAGAACGGGAATTATTAGAAAAGGTTGCTAAGGAATTTGAGGCCTTTAGCCATAGTGTGTTTAGTTATTGGGCGATTATTACAGAATGGAATCGTTATAAGTTGGCGAAAAAGGATGTCCCCGACGATAGAAGAGAGGCTTTGGCAGGAGCCAAACGGGAATACTTTATGCCGCAAAAGGTCTTACTAGTGCAGAAGCAAAATTGCTCTTGATGGGAAATTCAGAGGCACAAAAATCCTTGCGTGAATATGCTGATCTGATACGCGAATTCAAAAGAAAAGTTTTTGAACGAAGCACATCGTACAAGGATGAAGAGCTACAGGAATGGCGAGAAAAAATACTTGCGTCCCGCCAAAAATTCTTTGAAGCTTTATCCGCCACGTTCTCCCAGCTTTGACCGCCGCTCATCTAGAGCTCTGCTGATTCGGCTTAGCTTGATAGTGCCGTCGCATACTTGAGTTGCCAGAGGGGGCCGAGTCAGGCCAACAGCAGCCGTTATAGTGCCAGACGAAAGGACAAGTATGGAAAAGTGGCAAAGTCAACGATTTGCCCTAAGGCCCCTAGGTGAGACTCGCACATGGCTTACAGAGAGTTCCCGGTATCCGGAATACTCCCGCATGTTGCTTGACGAGCTTATGAGATTAACGGCTGAAATAAAGACTGACTGGCCCTCGGGTGGTGGGTCGATCCGCAGCGGTGATGTAGGTCATGCTGAACTATGGAGAAAAGTACGTCGCAGAGATCTGCTGTCTGATTCGGTCCGAATCTTCACTGCGATGGCTGTGGAATCTTTCCTCAACTTCTATGGAGTGGTTCGACTGGGGCAGACTCCATTTGACTCGTTTATTGAGAGACTCAGTCAGCCCAAGAAAGTACAAGCACTGTTGAAAATATGTCATGGGATCGATACTAACCAGAGCCTGGCAATAACTAGGACCGTGACTAAAATTGCCGAGCGCCGAAACGATCTAGTCCATCCAAAGGCGAAAGAAGTAGTTGTCGAGATCTCAGAAGCGCATAAAGATGCGGACGCAACACCTATTCCAGACGCAGCAATCGAAGCTGTGCAAGATATGTCTACATTTTATCAGCAATGGACTAGCCTTGTTCCCGAATCAGAATTTCTTTTGCCAGACGAGGAGCAAATTGACTCATTGACTAATTTGGTGGTTTCTGCCAGAAGCTGCCTGTCATCAACGTAGCTAACAAAAAAAGGACTTTAAATGCCCATAAAAAAAGCGCGGCAGGTTCGAGCAGACCACGTCGAAAAGGCCGCAAAATTTTGGAGCCTAAATCCTGGCTACAAAGGTTTTCGAGACAGTACTAGATATGATGTGATCATTAATGGAGAATCATTCCCTCCTAAAGCAATTGTCTCGATTTCTCGCGAACTAGCAAAACTAGGAGATATGCCTCCGTCAAGTTTTGCAGGGGCAAAAGACGGAAAGTGGCACGAAATGTTAAAGAACCTTGGATTCCGGATAGTCCCGAAGGGATTAGTTGTTACGGACTACCATGAAATGGGAGAGGCTGCATCGATTCCGGCCGACATCGAAGACATTGAAGACGAGTACTGCGATAACCCGACTATGCGAGCCACAATGGTTTTGGCACGACTTGGTCAAGGCAAGTATCGTAAGGAGCTGTTATCGCTGTGGGACGATCAATGTGCAGTGACTGGATGTTCCATATTACCTGTGCTTCGGGCATCACATGCGAAGCCATGGTGCAAGTCTAACGACAATGAACGTTTGGACCCCAATAATGGAATTCCACTCGTAGCAACGCTGGACGCATTGTTCGATGCGGGCTTGATTGGATTTGACGAGAAAGGGCATATGCATGTCTCTAAGGAGTTGCGGGACAAAGAATTACTCAAGGGTGTTCCCAATGTCCTCCGCAAAAATCCGACTTCTGCTCAAGCGCTTTATCTCAAGGAACATTTGAGCTCTGTATTTCAAAAAGATGACTTTTGAAATCTCCCGATAACCATGAGGTTAGTGAGAAAAGATATTATCCTTAATATTGATCTTCAAATGAGTTAAGGATGATGGATGTCTGCTGTGGGGCCAGGCTGTGTGAAAC
>NZ_JAZHPB010000021.1:0-2944 GCF_036543145.1 Janthinobacterium sp. LS2A | reverse complement strand
ATACCTGGCAACGACGGCAAGCGGCCATTCCAGCGAGTTTGCATTAGCTGCGCGGGTGTTCGTCTGTGGCCTGCCAAGTGCCAGTGGCGCGGTTGGAGATGAGATTCGAATGCTCCGCACTTTTCCCCGCGCGCTTGCGACAACGCGAAGCATCGAAGTTCAGATTGTTTTGCTCGATTAAACATGTAGCGCTCTCTGCTACTCTGGGGGCGACAGTTGCCGTACACTGTATGGCTGAGATTGGCCAGAAGCCGACCTTCCTAGCGACAGTTTAAACTGTTGACTCATTCACTGACCGCCCTGATCGGCCCACGCCACTATGTTCTTCCGTCTCGCCTTCCTTGCCGCCACCCTGACGCTCGGCTTCGCCGATTCGGCTGTTGCCGATACCCCCGTCCTTGAAAAACTCACAGCTAGCCGGCTCGCTATCACTCTTGACAAAGGCACGTTATCGGGACCCGGTGCGGCACTGCTGCTGCAGGCTTCGCGCCAGGCGCAGTACGTCCTCCTCGGCGAGGATCATGGTGTCGCCGAGATCGCCCAGTTCTCATCCGCCTACTTCAATGCCTTGCCCCCTGCCGGCTTCACGACCTTGGTCACCGAAAATGGTCCAGCCGTGACGAGTGCGCTCGAAGGGATACTCAAGGGTGCCGACGCGGTTGCTGCTATCGCCAGATTCGACGCCATCTATCCGGACTCCGTTGCTTTCTACACCATGCGCCAGGAAGCAGAGATGCTCGCCAGCTTTGCCCTGGCCGCAGGACCGCGCTTCCAGCACTGGGGCATCGATCAGGAATTCGTGGGTGCGGCCAAATACCTGATCACGCTGATGCTGGCCCAGCCGGTTAATCCGGCCGCCCGCACGAAGATGGAAGCCTTGCGTCAAATGGAAGCTGCCGCGTCTCAAAAGGCGGTAGCCACCGGCAATCCCTTAGAGTACTTTATGCTGTCGGCCTCAACCGAGGAACTGACCTCGTTGCGCCCGCTACTTGCCGGCCCCAAAGAGCAAACCGCGCTAGGCCTGCTCGATGCATTGCTGGCCACACGCGCCATCTATCAGAAAAGCGCTTCTCAAGTGCCCGGCGATCGCGACCTATCCAACCGCTTACGTTTGACGCTGTTAAAGCGGACCCTGGAAACCCGGCTCGGCATGCAAGAGCAAAAGCTGGTGGTCAAGGTCGGCGCAAATCACGCATACAAGGGCATTAATCCACTCAACAATCGTGACATTGGCAACTTTCTGGCTGAACGCGCCGAAGGCCAGGGCCATACCACGCTGCACCTGATTGTGATGGCGGCGAAGGGGACGCAACTGAGATTTGCGGGAGCGGGCAAGCCATATCAGCCGGCACCAATCAAACTTGACAGCTCGGCCTTCAAACTGCTGGCCAGTGCAGGCGCCACCGACGGCAGTTGGTCTCTATTTGATCTGCGTTCACTGCGGCCAGGCTCGCGCAAACTGGCGGGGGGCGACATTGAAATGTTCAACCTGATCAACGGCTACGATTTTGCCCTGATTATCCCCGAAGGCAGCGCTTCTGCGCAGCTCGTGACACCGTAGAAGGGGGGGGCGGGCATTTCAATAATTGCAATTATGCAATTATACTGATTCCCCGCTGCGAAACGGCCAAGCGTGCACGGAAATGCCGCCCTTTCGCTTCAGGGCAGCGCCAGCCTAGAGTGAGAATCAGCGCGTTTTACAGATGGGCAAACCGCTATCCTGAACGCCGTCGGCCGGATTGGGCCATTTACAGACGAAGAACAGACGAAGATAAAGCGCGAATTTACATCATATGAACAGCATATAAATTCTGAAGTTCACATAACACTTACCGCTGACGAAGCCCTTATGTTATTTGAGCTTTTGAGCCGCTACTCTGATTCAGGTCAGTTGAATATAATAGACCAAGCAGAACAAAGGGCGCTCTGGAATCTGTGCTGCATTCTTGAGAAGAAATCAGTAGCTCCATTTAATATGGAATATGGTCAAGCGCTGTCAGAAGCTCGGGCGCGATTGCGTGATGAGGAACAATTTCGAACTTCCGCTTTGGGGCGGAACCTGGCAAAGACGACAACCGGCCAGGAGCAGACGGACTACTGGACGTCGATATCATCTCAACTGTAGTGGAGGCGAGAATTCAAAGCTATCTATTCGCATCGTCAAACGAACCAAGTGCAACAGCGTCTTTGTCGATTGAAGCCTTAATGGCGGCGGCCTGTGCCGAGCTTTTCTCGGTTACGCTCGCCAGTGACCAAGAATTGGAGTTGCTGATGGGGTTGCTCGGCATTGAACCATTGCGCTCAATATCGTTGCGGCCTAACACTGAGTTCCTTGCGCTCTTTGATTATTCCGATAAGTTTTTACCTCAAATGAATCAGGAAGACTTTGACGTATTTTATGAGAAATGGCTACGCTTAACTCACCGAGATTCAAATATGGATGAGTATGGGCAGTTGTTATTTATTCAAGAGCGGGCTATTAGCTGGAACCAGATGGCGAGCAGGTTCATACTCCGCGAAGCCCCAATGACATCAGCAGAGTGACTCCAACCGGCCGAGGCTGTGTGAAAACGCAGAAAAATTCGGCCCCGCAAAAAAACGGTCTCTTAAAACGCCCGCTACGCGATTTTTTCGGAGTGGGGAATGGTCACCCTACCCATGAAAATTTCGTGTTTTTGCGTTTTCACACAGCCTGGGCCAGAAGCAGCCTCCCATCGTGAAAGGACATCGTATGGCTCAGTTACCTGAATTTGTAATCAATGCGCGAGACGAGGCGAATGCTGCTGCAGACGCTCATCATGATGCTTGGGATGAATTGCAGGCCATTGCTGAGCCGTCCTACGAGGATGTCGAGAAATGGATAGCAGTGCGGGAGAAGTTCTACTTTGCGCAAGAAAGGTTCGAAAAGTTATTATGGCAGGCGTTGGGTCGTTAAGCCGCTTTC
>NZ_JAZHPB010000020.1:0-3861 GCF_036543145.1 Janthinobacterium sp. LS2A | reverse complement strand
AGCGAACTATAGCAAAGCCCCGCCAGTCTTGGCAAGGGCTTTCAATCGCCATCGGTGTTTTTGTTCAGGCGGCCAGCAGGGCTTTGACCAGGTCTTTCTTGTCGACAGACTCCGGGGCATCAACATGCAGCGCCTTGAGCACCTGGTCGAGATGATGCAGCATGATGTCGACCGCAACGTCGGCATTGCCAGCCTTGGCCGCCTCGATGAACAGCGCATGCTCATCCGATGAGCAACTGGCGTCTTCGCTGGACTGCTGGTGCATGGCGATCAGCGAGGTCCGCGCCGTCAGTTTGCGCAAGATTTCCTTCAACACCAGATTACCAACGATATCGGCCAGCAGGATGTGAAAGTCACCCAGCAACCTGGCGCGCAGCGGCAGATCGTTTTGTGACAGGGCCTGGCGTTCCAGCGCAAGGTGGGCATCGATGCGGCGATAATCGTCGGCCTTGGCGATGGTCACGAAATCACGCGCAAGACCGGCCTCGAGCGTGCGGCGCACGGCAAATATTTCGCGCGCCTCGCGTTCACTGAGCTTGCACACACAAGCGCCCTTTTCCGGAACGATCTCGATGAGCTCATCCTTCGACAGCATCAGCAAGGCCGCACGGATCTTGGTACGACTGACCGAATACACGCGGGCCAGGGCCTCTTCCTTGAGCTTGGTGCCAGAGGGCAAGCGGCGTTCGATAATCGCCGCCGCAATATCCGCAGCGATCTCCTCGGACGAGTTGGTAACAGCTGGTGTGGTGGGGTCAAGCATGCGGGATCTGGCTTTGGCAAAAACGATCAGGAAACCGAACTGATGAAACTGGCCAGTTCCGGCGTTGACGGCGCGGCAAACAGCGCCTTCGGATCACCTTGCTCATGGATTTTTCCCTGGTGCATGAAGACCAGTTGATCGCCCACCTCACGTGCGAAGCGCATTTCATGCGTGACCATGATCAAGGTCATGCCATCCTCGGCCAGCTTGCGCACCACGGCCAGCACTTCGTTCACCAGTTCCGGGTCGAGCGCCGAGGTGATTTCATCGCACAACAGTATTTTCGGCTGCATCGCCAGCGCCCGGGCGATTGCCACACGCTGCTGCTGGCCGCCCGAAAGTTGGTCTGGAAACGATTCAAAGCGATCGGCAAGGCCGACTTTTGCCAGCGCATCGCGCGCAAGCGCCTCTGCTTGCTGCTTGCCGATTTTTTTGACCACCGTCGGTGCCAGCATCACATTCTGTCCGGCCGTCAGATGCGGATACAGATTGAACTGCTGAAACACCATGCCGACTTTCAGGCGCAACTGGCGCAAATCGGTCTGGCCGACGGTGACCCTCACGCCATCGACGTCGAGCGAGCCTTCATCGAAACTTTCCAGTCCATTGATCGAGCGCAGCAAGGTACTCTTGCCCGAACCACTGCGTCCGATCACTGCCGTCACTTGGCCTTCCTTGACGCGCAAGTCGATGCCCTTGAGGACATGATGCGTACCAAAGCGCTTGTGCAATCCATTGATGCTAACGAGAGACATTGATTTTCCTTTCCAGGCGGCGGGCATACAGCGAAAGCGGGAAACACAGGCAAAAATACATCAGGGCGATCAGGCCATACACGGTGAAGGGCGCAAACGTGGCGTTGCTGATCATCGAGCCGGCCTTGGTCAGCTCAACAAAACCAATAATGGACGTGACCGCCGTCGCTTTCACGACCTGCACGGAAAATCCGACCGTCGGTGCAACGGCGATGCGCAACGCCTGCGGCAAGATCACGTGGCGCATCTGTTCCATATATGTCATTGCCGTGCTGGCAGACGCTTCCCACTGGCCACGGGGAATCGCCTCGACGCAACCGCGCCAGATTTCCGCCAGGTAGGCGCTAGTAAACAAGGTCAGGGCCACGCTGGCGGCCAGCCAGGGCGACACTTGCATGCCGGTCAGCGACAGGCCAAAGAACAGCAGGAACAATTGCATCAGCAGCGGCGTGCCCTGGAACAGCTCGATGTATATCACGGCAAACTGGCGCAGCAGCCGCGCGCTCGAGGTGCGCATCATCAGGATGGCGATACCGACCAGGCCACCGCAAACAAAGGCGATCAAGGACAGCAATACCGTCCAACGCCCCGCCAGCAGCAAGTTGCGAATGATGTCCCACAGGGAAAAATCGCTCATGTCGCTCTCCTGGCAAGCACGTAGCGGCCAAACAGGCCCAACGCGCGGCGCACGCCGACCGCCAGCAAAAAGTACATGATGGTGACGACGAAATACACTTCGAAGGAGCGGAAGTTACGCGAGGTAATGAAGCCAGCGCCAAAAGTCAGCTCTTCGGCCGAAATTTGCGAACACACGGACGATCCCAGCATCACGATCACGATCTGGCTCGACAAGGCTGGCCACATCTTGAGCAAGGCCTGGCGCAGGATCACGCAGCGAAAAATCTGGAAGCGCGACATCGCCAGCGCCGAAGCGGCCTCGATATGGCCTTTCGGCACAGACTCTACGCCGGCGCGGATGATCTCGGTGCTATAGGCACCCAGGTTGAGCACCATCGCAATCGTTGCCGCCTGCCACTCGCTCAAATGAATGCCGAGGCTGGGCAAGCCAAAGAAAACAAAAAATAGCTGCACGATGAACGGCGTGTTGCGGATCAGCTCCACATACACGGTGTAGACCGGGAACAGCACGGGCAGTTTCCAGGCACGCGAGATGGCGCCAAGAATACCGATGGCGACACCGAGCACGGTGCCAACGAGTGTCAAACGCAAGGTGCCGATCACGCCGTTGTACAGGTACTCGCGGTATTCCCAGATACTGCTGAAATCAAAAGTGTATGCCATGGTGCGCTTGACCCGTTACAGCAGGGCGGTGACAGGACGCGTTGTTTTCAGCCATTTCTGGGCGATGGTATTGAGGCTGCCGTCTTCTTTCGACTTGGCCAGGATGGTATTGATTTGCGCCAGTAACTTCGGTTCGCTTTTATTGATGCCGACGTAGCATGGAGAATTTTTGATAAAGAATTTGAATTCGAGTTTTTTGGCAGGCTGTTTTTCGACAATTGCGCCAGCCACCACGTTGCCAGTGGCAATCAAGGGCACCTGGCCGGACAGGAAAGCAGAAATGGTCGCGTTATTATCTTCAAAACGCTTGATGGTGGTATTGGCCGGCGCAATCTTGCTCAGTTCAAGATCTTCCACGGCGCCGCGGGTGACGCCCACGGTTTTACCTGCCAGTTGCTCGGCCTTGCTGATCGTCTGATCCGCACCACCGAATACGCCGCTGAAGAACGGCGCATACGCTGCGCTGAAATCGATGACTTTTTCACGCTCCGGGTTTTTACCGAGACTGGAAATAACCAGGTCGACTTTTTTGGTATTGAGGTAAGGAATGCGATTGGCGCTGGTCACAGGCACCAATTCCAGCTTGACGCCAAGGCCTTTGGCCAGCATTGCGGCCACGTCAATGTCGTAGCCAACGGGTTTCATGTCGGGGCCGACCGATCCGAAAGGCGGGAAATCCTGGGGCACGGCCACGCGCAAGACCTTGGCCTTGAGAATATCGTCGAGCGCCTCGGCATGGGTCAGCGGTGCGGCAAGTGCGGTAGCGGACAAAATCAGCGACAACAGGATCGAACGACGGTTCATGGACAACTCCTCAAGGTGGGATGGAGCGAGCTATCCCGTGATGAACAGCGCGCCATAATCCTTGAGCAGTTTCCGTGCCTGCATACAAAGCCTGCATACGATCTGCAAAGCTCCCATTTCTGCATAGTTTTTGAGCAGTGCCTGACTTTCTGCACCACACCATGCACGAATCGGGTGCGCCGCGACAAACCGCCAGACGTAAAAAAACCCCAACCGGATCACCGGAAGGGGTTTTTT
>NZ_JAZHPB010000002.1:0-978487 GCF_036543145.1 Janthinobacterium sp. LS2A | reverse complement strand
GTCATTTATCACCTTCATTAAAAGTGATAAGCGACTTTGACGTTCATGTAATTGACGCCGCTATTTGGTTTCTTGTAGCCGCCGTTCGAGAAATGCTGGATCTTCGCAGCGACTTCCCACTTGTTATTGAAGACATAGCCGACGCCGATATGGTCGCCGAACTGGAAGTGGGTCGACAGGCGGTCATCGTCGTTGTTGTACAGTTTCGACAGCATGTGCACGCCGATGCCGGCTTCCGCATAAAAACCCAGCTTGTTCGTATTTTCAAAGCGGAACACGGGAGTAAAACCCAGGTCCCACAGCTTTTGATGCTGGCCAGAGACATTCTGATAGCTCTTGGCATCCCAGCCGCCGATGCTGGCATCCCAGTAACCGCTCAGCTGCGTGCCATTCGATACAAACCAGGCTTTATCCCAGTTGGAGGTCACGCCGGCGCGTACCATTTGTACCTTCACGCCCTTGGCATATTCGCCGTAGACGGAGTCGATCAGTTTGTCGTCGGCGGCAAAGCCGGCGTTAGCCGCCATCAACGCGGCAACAGCGGCGATGGATTTGAGGAGATTCTTCTTGAAGGACATAGAGACTTTCATCGTAAAATTGGCCGTCAGGCTTGTCTTGTTAGCGCAGGCACCTAGTTTTGCACACTACTCCCGCCACCTGTTTGATCTCAGAGGTTGAATTGACATTGTCTACAAAAATCGCATTTCTCGGTATTGGCCTAATGGGAGGGCCGATGGTCCGGTGCCTGCTGCGCGCTGGATATTCTGTCACAATTTGGAATCGCACGCACAGCAAGGCCCAAGTCCTGCGTGCGGCAGGGGCGCAGCCGGCCGTTTCAGTGGCTGAGGCCGTCAACGGGGCGGACGTGGTCATCTCGATGCTGGAAGCCGGGCCCATCGTGGCAACGGTGCTGCAGGAGGCCCTGCCGGCCTTGTCCACTGGTGCGCTCTGGGTCGACATGAGTTCCACCAAGCAATCGGAAGCCCAGCAATTTCATGCCATTTTGCACGCTGCGGGGCATGGCTTCATCGATGCGCCTGTGTCGGGTGGCGTCGGCGGCGCACAGGCAGGTACCCTGGCCATCATGGCCGGCGCCAGCGCCAGCGATTACACGAAGGTTGAAACGATTCTGTCAGCCATGGGACGCCCGACCCTGGTGGGGCCGGCCGGCAGCGGACAGGTGGCCAAGCTGTGCAATCAGCTGATCGTCGGCGCCACCTTGAATATCGTGGCTGAAGCGCTGTTGCTGGCCCAGGCGGCCGGCGCCGATGCGAGTGCCGTGCGGGCGGCCATCCGTGGCGGTTTTGCCGAGAGCAAGATTCTGGAGGTGCATGGCCAGCGCATGCTGGAGCGCAATTTTGTTGCCGGTGGCCAGGTGAAGAGCCAGATCAAGGATATGCACAACATCCTTGCGGCGGCCGAAGCAGCGCACGTCACCTTGCCGGTGACGCAACTTGTGACGCAGCGCTATGAAGCCCTCGCCGGCACCCACCCGACGGCCGATCACGCGGCCGCCTTGCTGGCCCTGGAAGCGTTGAATCCGGGCCAGCGCCTGGGCACCGGTCCGGATCAACTGAGCTGATTCAAGCGATGGGCAGGCTCGCTTCGGCCAGCTTGACCCAGAAACTGGCGCCGATCGGCAGCAGATTGTCGTTGAAGTCGTAGCTGCCATTGTGCAAGACGCACGGGCCCAGGCCGTGGCCGCCATCGCGGTGCTCGCCGTCGCCATTGCCGATGAAGATGTAGCAGCCGGCTTTTTCCTGCAGGAAGAAAGAAAAATCTTCCGCGCCCATGGTCGGTTCGACATTCGCGTTGACCTTGTCGGCGCCCACCACGCTTTTCATCACTTCGACGGCAAACGCCGTTTCTTTCGCATGGTTGACCAGCGGCGGATAGTTGCGCTTGAAGTGGAAATCGACTTCCGCGCCAAAGGCGGCGGCCGTGTGCACGGCGATCTCGCGCATGCGCTCTTCGATCAAGTCCAGCACGGGCTTGGTGAAAGTGCGCACGGTACCGACCAGGCTGGCGTCATCGGGAATCACATTGGTGGCGCTGCCCGCATGGATTTGCGTGATCGACAGCACGGCCGTATCGAGCGGACTCTTGTTGCGCGTGATAACGGTTTGCCAGCTTTGCGCGATCTGCACGGCCACCATGACGGGGTCGACGCCCTTGTGGGGCTGGGCCGCGTGGGCGCCCTTGCCTTTGACGGTGACGTGGAATTCATTGCTGGAGGCCATCATTGGCCCTTCCACCACGCTCAGGGTGCCCGTTTCGGCGCCTGGCCAGTTGTGCATGCCGTAGATGGCATCCATGGGAAAGCGCGTAAACAAGCCGTCTTCGATCATTTCGCGCGCGCCGGCGCCGCCTTCCTCGGCCGGCTGGAAGACCAGATAAACGGTGCCGTCGAAATGGCGGTGCTGCGCCAGGTAATGGGCGGCGCCCAGCAGCATGGCCGTGTGGCCATCGTGGCCGCAGGCGTGCATCTTGCCCGGGTGGCGTGAAGCATGCTCGAAGGTATTCATTTCCTGCATCGGCAAGGCATCCATGTCGGCGCGCAGGCCGATGGCCCCTGTCGACGTGCCATTCTGGATGATGCCGACCACGCCGGTGCGGCCCAGGCCGCGTACCACGGGGATGCCCCACTCCGTCAGCTTGGCGGCGACCACGTCCGAGGTGCGCTGTTCTTCGTAGCACAGCTCGGGATGCGCGTGCAGGTCGCGGCGGATACTTTGCAGCTCGGATTGAAACGCCAAGATCGGATCAACTAGTTTCATGGGACTCTCCTGTGGATGCTGGCACGCAGCAATGTATGGCGCGCCGGACCGCGCTTGCTTGATCGAAAACAGGCGCGGCTAATAGTGCATTGTAGCCCTTGTTTGCCGGGTAAATCCAGCGCACGGACGTGCTTGCCACGGCGCCAACAGCAAGCGCGCGGAATGGTTTACAGTATCGCCTTCCCCCAACGTTTTTGGATTGCCCCATGACCACCACCCAAGTGCGCGCCGCCTGCCCGCTCGATTGCCCCGATACCTGCGCCTTGCTGGTCACCGTGACCGATGGGGTAGCCACGGCCGTCAAGGGCGATCCCGACCATCCGACCACGGCTGGCGTGCTGTGCACAAAGGTGTCGCGCTTCACGGAGCGCACCTACCATGCGGACCGGTTGCTGCACCCGCTGCGCCGCGTGGGCAAGAAGGGCGAAGGCAAGTTCGAGCGCATCAGCTGGGAAGAAGCGCTGCAGACCATCGCGGCCCGCTTGAAACCGATCGCCGCGCGCGATCCGCAGGCGATCTTGCCGTACAGCTACTGCGGCACCATGGGCCTGGTGCAGGGCGAATCGATGTCCTCGCGCTTCTTCAACCAGCTCGGCGCTTCCCTGCTGGACCGCACCATCTGCGCCTCGGCCGGTGCCACGGGCTACCGCTACACGGTAGGCGCCAGCATCGGCACGGACATGGAGCAGTTCCAGAACGCGAAATTGATCATCATCTGGGGCGGCAACCCGATCGCCTCGAACCTGCACTTCTGGATGCGCGCACAGGAGGCCAAACGCAACGGCGCCACCTTGATCGCCATCGATCCCTACCGCTCGCTGACGGCCGAAAAATGCCACCAGCATATCGCCTTGCTGCCGGGTACCGATGCGGCCCTGGCGCTGGGCTTGATGCATGTGCTGATCACGGAAGACCTGGTCGATCACGACTATATCGCGCAGTACACCATCGGCTATGCGGAACTGAAACAGCGGACCCTGGAATGGCCGCCCGAGCGCGTGGCCGGGGTGTGCGGCATCACGGCCACGGAAGTAGTGGAGCTGGCGCGCCTGTACGGCCAGGCTTGCCGCTCTGGCGAGGGCGCCGCCATCCGCACCAACTACGGCGTGCAGCGCGTGCATGGCGGCGGCATGGCCGTGCGCAATATTGCCTGCCTGCCCGCGCTGACGGGCGCCTGGCGCCATCCGGCCGGCGGCATGCAGCTGTCGAGCTCGGGCTCCTTCCCCGTCAACCGCAAGGCCCTGCAGCGCCCGGACTTGCTGAAAGGGACGCCGCGCACGATCAACATGAGCACCATTGGCGACGATTTATTGAAAGAAAGTTCCGCCGAGTTCGGCCCGCAAGTCGAAGCCGTGATCGTCTATAACTCGAACCCGCTGGCCGTGGCGCCCGACTCCTCGAAAGTGGCGCAGGGTTTTGCCCGCGAGGATTTGTTTACGGTCGTGCTCGAGCACTTCCAGACCGATACCGTCGATTACGCCGACATCGTGCTGCCCGCCACCACGCAGCTGGAACACATCGATGCGCATTCCACCTACGGCCACCTGTACATGATGGCGAACAATGCGGCCGTGGTGCCGCTGGGCGAAGCGAAGGCGAATACGGAAATCTTCCGTTTGCTGGCGCAGCACATGGGCTTTGATGACCCGTGCTTCCAGGAAAGCGACGACGCGCTGGCAGCCAAGGCGTTCGATACGACGGATGCGCGCGCCGTGCATTTCGATTGGGAATCGTTGAAACGCACGGGCTGGCAAAAGCTGGCCATGGTCGAGGCGCCATTTGCCACAGGCGGTTTCCCCACGCCATCGGGCAAGTGCGAGTTGTATTCCAGCGCCATGGCGCAGGCGGGACTCGATCCCTTGCCGACGTATATCGCGCCGCACGAATCGCTGGCTAGCAATCCCTCGCTGGCGGCCCGTTATCCGCTGGCCATGATTTCCCCGCCGGCGCGCAATTTCCTCAATTCCACTTTTGTGAACGTGAAAAGCCTGCGCGCGGCCGAAGGCGAGCCGCACCTCGACATCCACCCCGATGATTGCGCCACGCGCGGCATCGCGGCTGGCGACATGGTACGCATCTTCAACGACCGCGGCAGCTTTGTGGCCAAGGCCAGGGTGACGGACAAGGCGAGACGCGGCCTGGTGGTGGGCTTGTCCGTATGGTGGAAGAAACTGGCCAGCGACGGCAAGAACGCCAATGAAGTGACGAGCCAGCGCCTGACGGACATGGGCCGCGCGCCGACCTTCTACGATACGCTGGTCGAAGTGGAAAAGGCTGGCTGACCATGGCGCGCTGGCCGGCCCGCTTGCTTGTCGGCATGCTGTGCCTGCCGCTGGGCGGCTGCACGCAGCTGCGCTACTACACGCAGGCGGCGCAGGGGCAATATGCGCTGTGGTCCGGCTCGCGCCCGATCGGTGACTGGCTCGATGACCCTGCCACCGAGCCGCGCCTGAAAGTGCGCCTGGCCAAGGCGCAGCAGATTCGCCGCTTTGCCGTCAGCGAGCTGGATTTGCCGGACAATGGCAGCTACAAGAACTACGCCTCCCTGCGGCGCCCCTTCGTGCTGTGGAACGTGGTAGCCACGCCGGAATTATCGCTGCAGCCGCTGCAATGGTGTTTTCCCATCGCCGGCTGCGTCAATTACCGCGGTTATTACAGCAAGGCAGAGGCGCTCGCGTATGCCGACGAGTTGCGTGCCCAGCATTACGACGTGCAGGTGGGCGGCGTGCCCGCGTATTCCACGCTGGGCTGGTTCGACGATCCCTTGCTGTCGACTTTTATCAATTACAACGATGCGGAACTGGCGCGCCTGATCTTCCATGAACTGGCGCACCAGGTGGTGTACGTGCCCGGCGATTCGGCCTTCAACGAGTCGTTTGCCAGTGCCGTGGAAGAGGCGGGTGTGCAGCGCTGGCTGGCGCGCGAGGGCAATGACGCGATGCGCGCCGCATACGCCCAGTACGCGGCGCGGCGCCAGGATTTCCTGGCCTTGCTGCTGCGCTACCGGGGCGAACTGGAAGCCGTGTATGCGAGTGGCGCCAGCGATGCGGAAAAGCGCGCGCGCAAGGCGCAGGTGTTTGCGGCATTGCAAGATGCGTATCAGGTACTCAAGCAAAACTGGGGTGGTTTTGCCGGTTACGACCGCTGGTTCGAGCAGCCATTGAGCAATGCACACCTGGCTTCCGTGTCTACCTACAATGAATTTTTGCCGGCCTTCAGAAAATTGCTGGAAGAAAAAAAGAACTTTCGTGCTTTTTATGCTGCAGTGCACACAATGGCCCAGATGAACAAGCCTGAGCGCAGGCGTGCGCTGGAACAATTGTCCAGCCCCTGACCCGTAAAGATTGTCCCGTACGCCGAGCCAGACGATCCTGCAACAGTGTATTTATCATGCTGCATTGCAGCATAAAATACCCTTAGAGTTGCCGCTCGAATACTGTTGAAAGCGCTTGCATGGAAGCGCGGCGCCCGATAGCATCGCATTAGTAGCATAGAGCAATTGCTCGTCAGAATGCTCAAACTGACTGCAGGACAATAGAATCCGCAGCAATGATCCGCGCCGGCAGGGTGCGCCGGCTCCCCCACGATTATTCGAGACAAGAGGCACAGGATGGAAAAAATTTGGCTGAAGTCGTATCCTCCCGGCGTCCCCGCCGACATCGATCCTGATCAATATCGTTCGCTGGTGCACCTGCTGGAAGAAGCGTTTCAAAAATATGCGGACCGCAATGCCTATGTCTGCATGGACAAATTTCTCACCTATGCCGAACTCGATACCTATTCGCGCCAGCTCGGTGCCTGGCTGCAAAGCCGTGGCCTGAAGAAGGGCGCCCGGGTGGCCCTGATGATGCCGAACGTGCTCCAGTATCCGGTTGCCATCGCCGCCGTCTTGCGCGCCGGCTACACGGTGGTCAACGTCAATCCTCTGTATACGCCGCGCGAACTCGAGCATCAGCTCAACGATTCGGGCAGCGAAGCGATCATCGTGCTGGAAAACTTTGCCCATACCTTGGAGCAAGTACTGGCCAAGACGGCCGTCAAGCACATCATCGTTGCCAGCATGGGCGAAATGCTGGGCGGCTTGAAGGGTGCGATCGTCAATTTTGTCGTGCGCAACGTCAAGAAGATGGTGCCCGCGTATTCCTTGCCGAACGCCATGCGTTTCAAGCAGGCGCTGGCGCTGGGCAGCCGCATGAAACTCACGCCTGTCGAGCTGAGCATCAATGACGCCGCCTTCCTGCAATACACGGGCGGCACGACGGGCGTATCGAAAGGCGCGACCTTGAGCCACCGCAATGTGATCGCCAATGTGCTGCAGAGCGAAGCGTGGTCGGGCGCGGCGCTCGACCAGAACAGCAAGGAACAGATGATCGTCGTTTGCGCCTTGCCGCTGTACCATATCTTTGCCCTGACGGCGTGCGCGATGTGGGGCACGCGCGTGGGCGCCCTGAATATTCTGATCCCGAATCCACGCGATATCCCGGGCCTGATCAAGGAGCTGGGCAAGTACAAATTCAACCTGCTGCCAGCGGTCAATACCCTGTATAACGCGCTGGTGAACCACCCCGATTTCGCCAAGCTCGATTTCTCGGGCTTGAAGATCGCCAATGGCGGCGGCATGGCGGTGCAGCAAGCCGTCAACGACAAATGGCTGCAAGTGACGGGCGTGTCCATCATCGAAGGCTATGGCCTGTCGGAAACCTCACCCGTCGCCACCTGCAACCGTGCCGATACCACGGTGTTTTCCGGCACCATCGGCTTGCCCGTGCCATCGACCGAGATCGCCATCCTCGACGATGACGGCAAGGAAGTGCCGCTGGGCCAGACGGGCGAAATCGCCATCCGTGGCCCGCAAGTGATGAGCGGCTACTGGAACCGTCCCGATGAAACGGCCAAGGTCATGACGGCTGATGGCTACTTCAAGTCGGGCGACGTGGGCATCATGGACGAGCGCGGTTACGTGAAGATCGTCGACCGCAAGAAAGACATGATCCTCGTCTCCGGCTTCAATGTGTATCCGAACGAAGTCGAGGCCGTCATCGCGGCCCATCCGGGCGTGCTCGAGTGCGCCTGCGTGGGCGTGCCGGACGAACACTCTGGCGAGGCGGTGAAAGTGTTTGTCGTGCGCAAGGATCCGAACCTGACCCAGGCAGTGCTGGCCGCGTATTGCAAGGAACAATTCACAGGCTACAAGCGGCCGAAATACATCGAGTTCCGCGATGAACTGCCGAAGACCAACGTCGGCAAGATTTTGCGTCGCGCCCTGCGTGACGAAACGAAGACAGCAGCATAAACAGTGCAGGGTGTGCGCATCAGGCTGCACACCCTTTCTACAGATAAAGATGAGGCATAGATGGACAAGATTTGGTTGAAGTCGTACCCGGACAGCGTTCCCACAGAGATTGATTGCACGCAATACCGGTCCGTCACGCATTTGCTGGAAGAGTCGTTCCAGAAATACGCGGACCGCAACGCGTTCGTGTGCATGGATAAATTTCTCACCTACCGCGAGCTCGACAAGCTGTCGCTGCAGATGGGTGCCTGGCTGCAAAGCAAGGGCCTGAAGACGGGCGCGCGCGTGGCGATCATGCTGCCGAACGTGCTCCAGTATCCGGTGGCCATGGCGGCGATTTTGCGCGCCGGCTACACGGTGGTCAACGTCAACCCGCTGTACACGCCCCGTGAATTGCAGCATCAGCTGATCGATTCGGGCAGCGAAGCGATCATCGTGCTGGAAAACTTCGCTACCACGGTCGAGCAAGTGCTGCCGCACACGCAGGTCAAGCACGTGATCGTCGCCACCATGGGCGACATGCTGGGCGGACTGAAAGGCACCATCGTCAACTTCGTCGTGCGCAAGATCAAGAAAATGGTGCCCGCGTTTTCCTTGCCGGGCGCCATCAGCTTCAACAAGATGCTGGCCGAAGGCGCACGCTTGAGCCTGACGCCGGTGCAGCAGGGACATGACGATATCGTCTTCCTGCAATACACGGGTGGTACGACGGGCGTGTCGAAAGGGGCGATGTTGTTGCACCGTAATGTGATCGCCAACGTGCTGCAAAACGAGGCGTGGATTTCGCCCGTGATGACCAAGGAAATGCGCGCCACCTCGATGGGGTTCATGTGCGCCTTGCCGCTGTATCACATCTATTCGCTGACGGTCAGCGCGCTGATGGGCATGCGCGTGGGCGGCTTGAACGTGTTGATTCCCAACCCGCGCGACATCCCCGGTTTCGTCAAGGAATTGTCCAAGCACAAGATCGTAGTCTTCCCGGCCGTCAACACCTTGTACAACGCGCTGCTGAACAATGCGGACTTCGCCAAGCTCGATTTTTCCAGCTACAAAGTGTGCAATGGCGGTGGCATGGCCTTGCAGCGCAACGTGGCCGAACGCTGGTTGAAGCTGACGGGCTGCCCGCTGATCGAAGGCTATGGCATGTCGGAAACGTCGCCCGTGGTGACGGGCAACCGCGTCGATATCACGGAATTTACGGGCACCATCGGCTTGCCTTTCCCGTCGACGGAAGTGGCGATTCTCAACGACGATGGCGTGGAAGTGCCGCTGGGCGAGCCGGGCGAGATCGCCGTGCGCGGCCCCCAAGTGATGGCGGGATATTGGCAGCGCCCGGATGAGACAGCCAAGTCGATGACGGCAGACGGCTTTTTCAAGACGGGCGACGTGGGTGTCATGGATGAACGCGGCTACGTGAAGATCGTGGACCGCAAGAAAGACATGATCATTGTGTCCGGCTTCAATGTGTATCCGAACGAGGTGGAAGACGTGGTCGCTTCCTGCCCTGGTGTGCTCGAATGTGCCTGCATCGGGGTGCCGGACGCCAACGCGGGTGAAGCCGTGAAAGTGTTTGTCGTGCGCAAGGATCCGAACCTGACGGTGGAACAGATCCGCGAGCATTGCAAGCATGAATTGACGGCCTACAAGAAACCGAAATACATCGAGTTCCGCGATGAATTGCCGAAGACCAATGTCGGCAAGATCTTGCGCCGTCAATTGCGCGACGAAAAGAAGGTTGCCTAGTTCGCCGCCAGGCTTGTGTCCGCCGCCAGCTTCCGTGCTGGCCGGGCGGGCAAGCCGAAGCAGGGGCGCAGCCAGTTCACCTTGCTGATCAGCAGCGACGTCCCCAGCCAGCAGATTGCCACCGTGCCGGCCAGTATCAGTAGCGGTTCCACCACGGGGCCCAGCTTCAGGGGCACGAGCCAGTAGGCCAGCACGATAATCGCGCTCTGGTGCAATATGTACCAGGGAAAGACGGCCTGGCGCGCCCATGGTAGCCAGGCAAAAGGGCGGTTCAATAGCGTATGCGACCAGCCCAGGATGGCGCAGATGGCCAGCCACATATACAGCTTGCGCATGGGCCAGGAGCCGAACGAGGCCCAGGTCAGCAGGTTCTCCGAATAAATCTGGTCGAACGCCATGTACACGGTAAACGCGCCCAGGCCCAGCCACAGCGTATGCCAGCGCAGGCGCGCCAGTTCCGCCCACAATCCCATGTCATTGCCCAGCCACCAGCCATACACGAACATCGTGAAATACATGGCGTGTGCATACCAGTCGTGCACTACCGCATGGGTTTCCGGATAGCGCATTTTGAGGAAGACTGTCGCGGCCAGTGCGGGCAGGGCCGGCAAGACGAGCAAACGCCAGCCGCGCAGACGCTGGAAGTACGGTTTCATCCGCTCAAGCAGCGGTTGCAGTGCCACCAGCACGACGATGTACAGCAGCAAATACACGAGATACCACAGATGGTTCCAGGTAAAGCCATATTGCCAGCCATCGAAGGCGCCTGCCGGCCAGGCGTAGCCGCCAAAATAATGGAGCAGGAATTGTCCATAACCAGGCTCGACCAGGCCCTTGCTGACGCCTTCGCAATATGGCTGGACGGGAATGATCACGGCCATGCCGAACAGCAGCGGCAGCAGCAGGCGCTTGGTCCTGCGCCACAGGAAGGCGCCGCGCGAGGCTTGCGTCATCATGGCGCACGACACGCCCGAGATGAGGAAGACGATTTCCATGCGCCAGCGGTTGAGGAAGACCAGCGGCATGTTCAAGGCATCGGTGGCGTAGCTGCTGTGCATGTGAAAATTCCATCCATCCATGTACAGCAGGGCGGTGTGATAGACAATCAGCAGGCTGAAGACGAGAAAGCGCAAGGCGTCGATATCGTGGCGGCGGGAGTCCATGGTCATGATCGTGGGCGATTGATGAAGGAGGCCTCAGCATAGGCAGCGGCGGGGCTGCCAGCCAGCAAAATGGGACCAGTGGACGGCTGGCTGGGACGAATGGATCGCCTGGGACGGGTGTGGGACCTTACAATCATGTAACCAATTTATCGTCCGAGCCCATGCACATCGCTTCCACTGACTTGTTGCAACGTTATCAACGCTGGCGCCGCGTGGCCGAGCCAGGATTCTGGATCATGCTGACTCTGTTGCAGGCCAGCGTCAACAGCTGGCTCGTGTGGCTGGACCTGCAGCGCACCGGGGTCAATACACCGTTCTGGGAAGTGGCCGTGTGGGAATGGAGCAGCAATCTCGTGCTGCTGGCGCTGGTGCCTGTGGTCGTGCTGGCGGGACAGTACCGGCCCCTGCACCTGGTATTCCAGCGCCAGAACCTGCGCTGGCACTTGGCGGCGTCGGTCGTCTACAGCCTCGTGCATGTGGCGGCCATGGTGGCCTTGCGCAAGCTGGCGTACTGGAGTCAGGGCAGCGATTACGATTTCGGTAATTGGTGGCGCGAGCTGCCGTATGAATACCTGAAAGATGTGCGTGCTTACTTCCTCGTCTTGCTGGCCGTGGGCTTTTACCAGTTGCTGCTGATGCGCTGGCAAGGCGAGGCGACCCTGCTCGGCGAACCCGATGAAGGGCCGGCCGTGGAACCGGTAGAGCAGCCGGAACGCTTCCTCGTGCGCAAGCTGGGCAAGGATTTTTTGCTGCCCGCCGGCGACATCGAATGGATACAGGCCTGGGGCAATTATGTGAATTTGCACGTGCGTGGCCACGATTACCCGCTGCGCTCGACCATGGCCGCCATCGAGCTCCGCCTGGACGGTAAACGGTTCGTGCGCGTGCACCGCAGCTATATCGTCAACCTCGATTTCGTGCAGGCAATCGCACCACTGGAATCGGGCGATGCGCGCGCCGTGCTGACCACGGGCGGCGAGGTGCCCGTCAGCCGGCGCTACCGCGATGGCTTGAAAAGTAGTTGCTAGCTGCGTTGCACGCCCGCCTTGCCGTCCTGGACGGTAAAGCGCGCCAGTGTCGCGATGCTTGATGCGCTGTCGCGCACGTTCTCCAGGCCCTGGAACAAGGTCGTGGTTTTATCCGGCGTGATCTCCATCAGCATATAGCCGCGTTTGTCGCTGCGCCCGTAGCGGATGTGCGGGTTCATCGCTACGTACTGTTCCGTGCGCGCCTGTGGACGCGAGCTGGACGTGATGGAGGTGCCGCAAAACTCGGTGGCCAGCACGGGATTGTTCTTGCCGGTGGGCCGCATGGCGTTGCGGCTCAGTTCGGTGGCATAAAAGGTGTGCACGTCGCCAGACAGCACCAGCGGGTTGCTGGCCTTGCTGCTTTGCAAGGCGTCGAGCAGGTGCTGGCGCGCCATCGGATAGCCATCCCAGCCATCGGTCCAGATGCGTTCGTCGCCGGGCCGCAAAATCGGCACCTGGCTCGATTGCGCCATCAGGGTTTGCTGGGCCAGAATATTCCAGCGCGCGGGAGAATCATTGAGGCCCGCTTGCAGCCAGCGCTGCTGTTCTTCGCCCAGCATCGTGCGCTGCGGTTTCAGCAGGTCGGGGCAATTGCGCGTGGTGACGGAATTGGAGCCGCCGCGGCCCGGCCTGGCGCACGCGTGATAGGCACGGTATTGCCGGTCGTCCAGCACGTGGAAGCGCGCCAGGCGGCCCCAGTCGTAGCGCTGGTAGATGCGCATGTCGACAAAGCCCCGCCGGCCCAGCAGCAGCAGGCGCAGCGGCATGTGTTCATAAAACGCCTGGTAGGCGGCCGCGCGGCGCTGCAAAAAGGTGGGCGTGAGCAACTCGTCGCGGTCATTGCCGTAATCGTTGGCCACTTCATGGTCGTCCCAGGTGACGATCCACGGCGCGGCCAGGTGCGCGCCCTGCAAGTCGCGGTCGCTCTTGTATTGCGCGTAGCGGGCGCGGTAGTCGTCCAGGCTGAAACTTTCATGCGTGCGCACGGCCCGGCTTGGATGCTGCAGCTGGTACGGCCCCCACTCATAGATGTAGTCGCCGAGGAAGGCCACCAGGTCGGGCGCCGCTGCCGCGATATGCCGGTGCGCCGCATACGCGCCGAATTCCCAGTGCTGGCACGAGGCGACGGCCAGTTTCAGCGAGGCAGGCATGGACCCGGGCTCGGGCGCCGTGCGCGTGCGGCCCACGGGACTGACGGCGTCGCCCAGCATGAAACGGTACCAGTACCAGCGCCCGGGCGCGAGACCGCCCGCGTCGACGTGCACGCTGTGCGCGAGGGCTGGCATGGCCGTGGCCTGCCCCTTGGCGGCGATGCGGCGAAACGCTTCGTCTTCGGCCACTTCCCAGCGCACATTCAGGGCGATGGCGGGGGTGGCGGCTGCGTGCAGCGGGTCGTGGCAGATGCGCGTCCACAGCACGACGGCGTCCGGCAAGGGTGAGCCGGAAGCGACACCGAGCGCAAACGGATAGCCGGCGCCATTCATGCGCGTGGCGGCGCTCGCGCTGGAACCGGACAGCACGCTGCCGGCTGCGGCCAGTGCCGTGATGCGCGCAGCGCTTTGCAGGAAGATGCGGCGCTGGCTATCCATGGTGTGGAATGATTGCAACAATCAAGATGACAGCAAGGTCTCGATCGGCGGCACCTTGCGCGGCTTGCGGTCGGAGTCCGTCGCCACGTAGATCAGGGTTGCTTCCGTGACTTTCACGATGCACGCCTGCAGGCGGTTGCGCTCGGCATATACCTCGACATTGACAGTGATCGAAGTATTGCCGACCTTGACGATGTCGGCGTAGAAGGAGAGCAGATCGCCGACGAAGACGGGGTTTTTGAAGACGAAGGAATTGACGGCGATGGTGGCGACGCGGCCGTTGGCGCGCCGCGTGGCCGGCAGGGAACCGGCGATATCGACCTGCGCCATGATCCAGCCGCCGAAGACGTCGCCGTATACATTGGCGTCGGACGGCGCGGGCATCATGCGCAATTCCGGCATTTTTCCGGCGGGCAGGCCGGAGGCGAGGCAGTTGTCGGGACGGTCTGGGGAGGTGCTCATCTTTTATTCTCATGAAAGGCTACAATTGCCCCGATTGAACCATAAAAAGCCGACCTTCGCCATGCGCCGTTCCCAGACTTCCCCTCCGCCCCGCTCGCCCGCTTCCGCCAGCCACAGCGATTTCGCCACCATCAAGACCTTGCTGCCATATCTCTGGGTCTACAAATGGCGGGTACTGCTGGCGCTGCTATGCCTGGTGGGCGCCAAGCTGGCCAACGTGGGCGTGCCCCTGATCCTGAAAAAACTCGTCGACGCCATGACGATCACGGCGGCCCATCCGCAAGCGCTGCTGGTGCTGCCCGTCGGCTTGCTGGTGGCCTACGGCTTGCTGCGCCTGTCAACCACCTTGTTTACGGAATTGCGCGAATTCCTGTTCGCCCGGGTCACGCAGCGGGCCGTGCGCACCATCGCGCTGCAAGTGTTCCGCCACCTGCATGCGCTGTCCCTGCGCTTCCACCTGAACCGCCAGACGGGCGGCATGACGCGCGACATCGAACGGGGCACGCGCAGCGTCGGCTCGCTCATTTCCTACACCCTGTTCAACATCCTGCCGACCCTGGTGGAAATCACCCTCGTGCTCGGCTACCTGGTCTTGCATTACGACATCTGGTTCACCGTCATCACGGCGGTAGCGCTCGTGTCCTACATCGCATTTACCGTGCTGGTGACGAACTGGCGCACGCATTTCCGCCGCACCATGAACGACCTCGATTCCAAAGCCAATACCAAGGCCATCGATTCGCTGATCAACTATGAAACCGTCAAATATTTCGGCAACGAGGATTACGAAGCGAAGCGCTACGACGAAGGCTTGCAGCGCTATGAATCGGCGGCCGTGAAATCGCAGACTTCCCTGTCCCTGCTGAACACGGGCCAGTCCCTGATCATCGCCACGGCCGTCACCCTGATTTTGTGGCGCGCGACGGTGGGCGTGATCGCCGGCACGATGACCCTGGGCGACCTGGTGCTGGTGAACGCCTTCATGATCCAGCTGTATATCCCCCTCAATTTCCTGGGTGTGATTTACCGCGAAATCAAGCAAAGCCTGGCCGACATGGAACGCCTGTTTTCCTTGCTGAACGAAAACCGCGAAATCGCCGACACGCCGGAAGCGCAGCCGCTCGTCACGCGGGGCGCGGCCGTGCGCTTTGCCCACGTGGATTTCAGCTATGAAGCCAAGCGGCAAATTCTGTTCGACGTGGATTTCCAGATCCCCGCCGGCACGACGACAGCCGTGGTGGGCCACAGCGGCTCGGGCAAGTCGACCCTGTCGCGCTTGCTGTTCCGCTTCTATGAAGTCGATGGCGGCGGCATCACCATCGATGGCCAGGATTTGCGCAACATCACACAGGATTCCCTGCGCGCGGCCATCGGCATCGTGCCGCAGGATACGGTCTTGTTCAACGACACCATCGAATACAACATCGCCTACGGCAAGCCGGGCGCCAGCAAGGAGGCCATCGTGGCGGCGGCGAAAGCGGCATCGATCCATGATTTTATTGAAAGCTTGCCAGATGGCTACAACTCCATGGTGGGCGAGCGGGGCTTGAAATTGTCGGGCGGTGAAAAGCAGCGCGTGGCCATTGCCCGCACCTTGCTGAAAGACCCGGCGATATTGATCTTCGATGAAGCCACTTCGGCGCTCGACTCCAAGGCCGAGCAGGCGATCCAGTCGCAGCTGAAGGACATCGCCAAGAACCGCACCACCCTGGTCATCGCGCACCGTTTGTCGACGGTGGCCGACGCCCAGCAAATCCTCGTACTCGACCACGGCCGCATCGTCGAGCGGGGCACGCATCCGCAATTGCTGGCGCTCGACGGCCTGTACGCGCAGATGTGGCAACGCCAGCAGGCGAACATGGACGATGAGGCGCAAGAGGATGAGTTGGCGGGTCTGGCGCCGGCAAAATAAATCGGGAATGTGAAATCAGTAGGAAAAATGCTACAGCCGCGCTGATTCCAGCGCGCGTATAGCGCCTATTTGCGGGCAATCGCAGAAAATGGCTGGTCGGGTGCTGAAAATGAAATAAAATTAATTCCAATGGTGGCGTCTGCACCACAGTTGTTTCGTTCGGAGTCCATCCGGTTTGTCCGCCCAGGAGAATTTATGAAATTGACCAAAATCATCGCCACGCTGCTCAGCGTCGGTGTCATCAGCAGCATGTCGCCAGTCCAGGCTCAGGAATTGACCGGCACCTTGGCCAAGATCAAGAAAGCCGGTTCCGTCACCCTCGGTGTGCGCGACGGCTCCGTGCCCTTCTCCTATCTCGACGACAAGCAGCAATATCAGGGTTATTCGATCGACCTGTGCATGAAAGTCGTCACGGCCCTGCAAAAGCACCTGGGTCTGAGCGAACTGAAAGTGGTGATGAGCCCCGTTACGTCGGCCAACCGCATCCCGCTGATGGCAAACGGCACCATCGACCTCGAATGCGGCTCGACGACGAACAACCTGGAGCGCCAGCAGCAAGTGGCGTTCGCCCCGACCATGTTCGTCATCGGCAACCGCGTGCTGGCGAAAAAATCCTCGAACATCAAGACCCTGGAAGACTTGCGCGGCAAGACCCTGGTCGCCACGGCCGGCACGTCGACCATCAAGCAGATGACCATCCTGAACAAGGAAAAGAACCTGGGCATGAATATCGCCGTCGGCAAGGATCATCCCGAGTCGTTCCTGATGCTGGAAACGGGCCGCGCGGTGGCTGAAGCCAACGACGACATTTTGCTGGCGTCGCAAGTGGCCAACTCGAAAAACCCGAACGACTACGAAATCACCAAGGAAGCGCTGTCAGTCGAGCCGTACGGCATCATGCTGCGCAAGGGCGACCCGGCCTTCAAGAAAGTGGTCGACGATGCGCTGATCCGCCTGTACAAGAGCGACGACATCAACCGCATTTACGCGAAATGGTTTACCTCGCCGATCCCGCCGAAAAACATCAATCTGAAATTCCCCATGCCGCCGCAATTGAAGGCCGTGTTTGCCAATCCGACCGACTCCGGCGACCCTGCCGCGTATGCGGCCGTACCGGAAGCGCAGAAGACGTCGGACAAGCGGAAAAAGTAAAGATTGCGTAACAAACCGGGGGGCGCAAGCCTCCCGATTTATTTGCGGGACGGGTGGCCGGCTGGCCGCTGTCCTCGGGCTGCATGCGAAGGATGATCATGAATTACAACTGGAATTGGCGCATTTTCTGGGAGATTTCTCCCGATGGCGTGGGCACGTATATGGACACCCTGTGGTCCGGCCTGACCTGGACCCTGGCCACGGCCGGTGCGGCGTGGATCATGGCGCTGATATTGGGCCTGGTGATCGGCACCATCCGCACCCTGCCGAACAAATGGCTGGTGGGCGTGGCCAATGCCTACGTCGAACTGTTCCGCAACGTGCCGCTGCTGGTGCAGATGTTCCTCTGGTATTTCGTCATGCCGGAACTGCTGCCGCCGGATCTCGGCGCCTGGGTCAAGTCGCTGCCAAATGCGCCGTTCGTCACGGCCGTGCTGTGCCTGGGATTCTTTACCTCCTCGCGCGTGGCCGTGCAGGTGACGACGGGCATCGAGGCGCTGCCGCGCGGGCAGAAACTTGCCGGCACGGCGCTGGGCCTGACCCTGCCGCAAACCTACCGCTTCATTTTGCTGCCGATGGCCGCGCGCGTCATCATGCCGCCGCTGACCAGCGAATTTTTGAACATCATCAAGAACAGTTCCGTGGCCCTGACCATCGGCCTGATCGAACTGACGGCCAGCGCGCGCGCTATCCAGGAGTTTTCCTTCCAGGTGTTCGAAGCGTTTTCGGCCGCCACCATCATCTACGTTGTCGTCAACCTGCTGGTGGTGGTGCTGATGCACCTGATCGAGAAAAAGGTCGCCATCCCGGGCTTCATCGTCGCTGGCGCCAAGACGGGAGGACATTGATATGTTAGGCAATTTCGACTTCGATGTCATCTCCCGCTCGTGGGTCTACCTGTTCCAGACCGGCATGGTCTTCACCCTGAAACTGACGGCGCTGTCCATGGTCGGCGGCATCGTGCTGGGCACCCTGCTGGCGCTGATGCGCTTGTCCGGCAGCCGCCTCATCTCGGGCGTGGCGTCGAGCTACGTCAACCTGATACGCTCGATTCCGCTGGTGCTGGTGATCTTCTGGTTCTACTTCCTGGTGCCGTACATCGCGGCCTGGATCATCGGCGCCAACGAGCCGGTGAAAGTGGGCGCGTTTTCTTCCGCGCTGATCACCTTCATCATGTTCGAGGCGGCCTACTATTGCGAGATCATGCGCAGCGGCATACAGTCGATCCCGCGCGGCCAGGTATGGGCCGGCCAGGCACTGGGCATGAACTACTCGCAGACCATGGCCTTCATCGTGCTGCCGCAGGCGTTCCGCAACATGATTCCCGTGCTGCTGACGCAGACCATCGTGCTGTTCCAGGACGTGTCGCTCGTGTACGTGCTGTCGATCCCCGATTTCGTCGGCGCCGCATCAAAAATCGCCCAGCGCGACGGCCGCCTGGTGGAGATGTACGTGTTTGTCGCCGTCGTGTATTTCGTGCTGTGCTATGCCTTGTCGTTCCTGGTAAAACGCCTGCAGAAACGCGTCGCCATCATTCGCTAACCGTAAAAGAAAGAACAAGATGATTGAACTCAATAACGTCAGCAAATGGTATGGCCAGTTCCAGGTACTGACCGATTGCACCACCAACGTCGCCAAGGGTGACGTGATGGTCATTTGCGGCCCGTCGGGCTCCGGCAAGTCGACCCTGATCAAGACCGTCAACGGCCTCGAACCGATCCAGCAGGGGCAGATCATCGTCGACGGCATCAGCGTCAACCACCCGAAGACGAATCTGTCGAAACTGCGCGCGCGCATCGGCATGGTGTTCCAGAATTTCGAGCTGTTCCCGCATCTGTCGATCCGCGAAAACCTCACCATCGGCCAGATCAAGGTGCTGGGCCGCAGCGCCGACGAAGCCAATGCCAAGGGCTTGAAATACCTGGACCGCGTGGGCCTGCTGTCGCAGCAGGACAAATTCCCCGGCCAGCTGTCGGGCGGCCAGCAGCAGCGCGTGGCGATCGCCCGCGCGCTGTCGATGGACCCGATCGCCATGCTGTTCGACGAGCCGACATCGGCGCTCGACCCGGAGATGATCAACGAAGTGCTCGACGTGATGGTGGGCCTGGCGCAGGAAGGCATGACGATGATGGTCGTCACGCACGAAATGGGCTTTGCCCGGCGCGTGGCCAACCGCATCGTCTTCATGGACCAGGGAAAAATCATCGAAGATTGCAGCAAGGATGACTTCTTCAATACGACGCGTTCGGACCGCGCGCGCGATTTCCTCGCCAAGATCATCCATTAATTTTTTATTACGTTGAAGTTGAGTACGAATGCCTGACATGAAACAACTAGCCGGCGCCATGCTGGCGCTGGGCCTGCTCGCCCATGCCCACGCGGCCGACAAGATCGCCGTCGACATCGCCCTGCGCGGCGCCACCGTGATCGACGTGGCTGCGGGCAAGGCGGTCAAGGGTAAGACCGTGCTGCTCAAGGGTGACAGCATCGTTGCCGTCGTCGATGACGCGCAGCTGCGCAGCTACGCGCCGAAGCGGACCATCCGCCTGCCCGGCAAGTATCTGATGCCGGGGCTGTGGGATACGCACGTGCATTTTGGCGGTGGCCCGGAGCTGATTGACGAGAACAAGCAGCTGCTGCCCTTGTACCTGGCGCACGGCATCACCACGGTGCGCGACTGCTCGGGCGACTTGCCCGACACGGTGCTGGCATGGCGCCAGCAGATCAATGCGGGCCAGCTGGAAGGCCCGACGATTTTTACGTCCGGCGCCAAACTCGAAGGCATCAAGCCGCTGTGGAAGGGCACCATCGAAGTGGGCACGCCGCAGGAAGTCACGCGCGCGTTGGACGGCCTGCAGGCGCAGCAGGTCGACTTCGTGAAGATCACGGAAAATACCCTGAAGCCTGAGCTGTACCTGGAAGCGCTGCGCCAGGCGCGCGAACGGGGCATGCGCACGTCGGGCCATATCCCCGTGCAGCTCACATTGGAGCAGATGGCCGATGCGGGCCTGGGCACGATCGAGCATCAATCGTATTTGCTGCGCGCCACCACGCCGCGCGAGCAGGAGCTGACGGCCAAGGTGGCCGCCGGCGCGATGACGGGCAAGGAAGCCATGCAGGCCAGCGTGCAAAGCTACGACGAGCCGACGGCGCGCAAGGCCTTCAGTTATCTGGCCGCACGCGGTACGGCCATCGTGCCGACCCTGTGGGGCTCGCGCGTGACGGCTTACCTGGACCGCGAAGACCACACGCACGACACGGCCCTGCAATACATCGGCAAGGGCTTGCGCGCCACCTACGACTGGCGCGTGCAGCGCGCCGCCAAGGATGGTCCGGAAGCGATCGTCCAGCGCCACGCGCAGTTCGAGCAATCGGCCAAGCTGCTGCCCCTTTTGCAGCAGCAGGGCGTGAGCATCATCGCCGGTACCGATGCGGGCTTCTTGAATTCCTTCGACTATCCGGGCCAGGCCCTGCACGATGAAATCGGCCTGTACGTGCAGTACGGCCTGACGCCGCAGCAAGCCTTGCAGTCGGCCGTCATCAACGGTCCCCGCTTCCTGGGCAAGCTGGACCGCTACGGCAGCGTGGCGGCCGGCAAGGCGGCCGACCTGCTGGTGCTTGACGCGAACCCGCTGCAGGATATCGGCGCCACGCGCCAGATCCGCCTGGTGGTCAGCCGTGGCAACGTCTACGACCGCGCCGCGCTGGACCGGATGCTGGCGGAACTGCGCGCCTGGGTGGCGAAGCAGGAAGCGGCGCCGGCTAAGTCCTGATTCCCGTACGCTCCCGAGATTGAAAACGGCCGGTGCAAACCGGCCGTTTGATCGTCCGGCAAGCATCGGGCAGTAGCCGCCGTAGCCTGCGAGGCCGCCCCGCGGCTGGTAAAATGGCGCTATTCGCAATGACCGCCTGAGAGCAGCCGCCATGTCCACACTCGATCACACCCCAGCCTCCATCACCATCACCCGTCCGGATGACTGGCATTTGCACCTGCGCGACGGCGCCGTCATGGCCAGCGTGCTGCCGCACAGCGCGCGCCAGTTCGGTCGCGCCATCGTCATGCCGAACCTGAAACCGCCCGTCACCACCACGGCCGATGCCAGTGCCTACCGCGAGCGCATCCTGGCCGCCGTGCCGCAAGGCGTGAACTTCGATCCGCTGATGGTGCTGTACCTGACGAACAACACCTCGCCCGACGAAATCCGCCGCGCGCAGGACAGCGGCATCGTGCAGGCCGTGAAACTGTACCCGGCTGGCGCGACCACCAATTCCGACCTGGGCGTGACGGATCTGAAAAACTGCTACAAGGTGCTCGAAGTGATGCAGGAAGTGGGCATGCCCTTCCTCGTGCACGGCGAAGTGACGGATCCTGAAATCGACATTTTCGACCGCGAAGCCGTCTTCATCGAGCGCGTGATGCGCCCGCTGCGCAGCACCTTCCCGGCCCTGTCCGTCGTGTTCGAGCACATCACCACCAAGGATGCGGCGCAGTACGTGGCCGAAGCGGAAGGCCCGATCGCCGCCACCATCACGGCGCATCATCTGCTGTACAACCGCAACGAGATTTTCAAGGGCGGCATCCGCCCCCATTACTACTGCCTGCCTATCCTGAAGCGCGAAGAGCACCGCCTGGCACTGATGACGGCCGCCGCCAGCGGCGACGAGCGCTTCTTCCTCGGCACGGATTCGGCGCCGCATGCGCAGGGCGCCAAGGAAATGGCGTGCGGCTGCGCCGGTTGCTACACGGCTCTGCACGCGATGGAAATGTATGCGGAAGCGTTCGAACGGGCCGGCGCGCTCGATAAACTCGAAGCGTTCGCCAGCTTCCACGGTCCGGCCTTCTACGGCGTGCCGCGCAATACGGACACCATCACCCTGAAACGCGAAAGCTGGACCTTGCCGGCTTCGCTGCCGCTGGGCGACAGCCATGTCATTCCGCTCAACGCGGGCGAGCAGATCAACTGGAAAATGGTCTAAGCGTTCATGCTGCCATCGATAGACTGGACCCGCCCCTGGTTTGCCACGGTGCTGCCGGCGCGACGGCAGCTGGACCTGCAGCGCGACACGGTGATTGCCGCGCTCAATGGACGGGCGCGGGCGCTGGATTTGCGCAATCCATCGGGCCTGCCGCTGGCCTTCGTGCCGCAAGCGGACCTGCCCGAAGGCGTGGCCTATGAAGAGTTCATCGGCGCGACGGGCGGCGTGCCCACGCGCGAGAATCTGCACGATTTTTTCAACGCGCTCGTGTGGCTGACCTTCCCCCGCATCAAGCGTCAATTGAATGCGCTGCAGGCGGCGCAGATCGCGCTGTCGGGCGTGGGCAAATCGCGCGGTCCCGCGCGCGATGGCGCGACGATTTTTGACGAAAATTCCGCCTTGCTGGTGCTGCGCGACAGCAACGCGGGGCGCGCGCTGGACGCGGCCTTGCGCGGGCACGACTGGCGCAGCGCGTTCATTGCGCAGCGCGAGAAATTTGGCGCAGGCGGCGACGCCGATGTCTGGCTGTTCGGCCACGCGCTGATGGAAAAACTGGTGGCGCCGCGCAAGGCCATCACGGCGCATACGCGCGTGATCTTTGCCGGCGACGCCTACTTTGCGCTCGACGATGCGGCACGCCGCTCCTGGCTCGACGAACGGGTGGCGCAAGACCTGGCGCAGCAAGGTCTGACCACGGCGGACTTTACGCCGCTGCCCGTGCTTGGCTTGCCTGGCTGGTGTGAAGACCAGGACGACGATTTTTATAATGACGCGGCGGTATTCCGCCCGAAGCGCAAGGTGGCTGGCGCAGAAAGAGATCAATAGCATGGAAAACACCGTCCGCTGGGGCATCCTCGGCACCGGCAAGATCGCCCGCGCGATGGCCAATGGCTTGCGCGATGCGCCCGGTGCGCAACTGGTGGCGGTCGCCTCGCGCAGCAGCGCCGGTGCGCAGGCCTTCGGCGCCGAATTCGGCATCGAGCATTGCCACGGTTCCTACCAGGCGCTGGCCATGGACCCGGATGTGGACGTGATCTACATCGCCACGCCGCACACCCTGCATGCAGAAAATGCCTTGCTGTGCCTGGCCGCCGGCAAGCACGTCGTCTGCGAAAAACCGTTCACCATGAATGCGCGCGAAGCGCAGGCCGTGGTCGACATGGCGCGCGAGAAAAAACTGTTTTTGATGGAAGCCATGTGGAGCCGTTTCCTGCCCGCCGTGCAGGAAGCGAAACGCATCATCGCCAGCGGCGAAATCGGCGTGCTGCGGCAGGTGCAGGCCGATATCGGCTTTGTCGCCAATTTCCCGCCCGAGCACCGCATGTTCAATCCGCAGCTCGGTGGTGGCGCGCTGCTCGACGTGGGCATCTATCCGCTGTCGATGGCGGCCTTCTTCCTCGGCCCCGTATCGCAGGTGCAGGCGCTGGCCGAGATGGGCGCCACCGGCGTCGACGAGCAGGTCGTGTTCTCGCTGCTGCATGCGGGCGGCGGCACCTCGTCCTGCGCCTGCAGCCTGCGCGCGCAGACGCCGACGGAAATGACCATTTCCGGCAGCCTGGGACGCATCCGGCTGCCCAACCGTTTTTACAAGCCCGATCACCTGATTGTCGAAATGATGGACGGCGAACGCCGCGTCGTCGCCGCCCCCCACTTGGGCAATGGCTATGCGCACGAGGCCATCGAGGCGATGCGCTGCATCCGCGCCGGCCTGCTGGAAAGCCCCCTCATGCCGCACGCCGACAGCGTGGCGCTGATGCGCAATCTCGACACCATGCGCGGCCAGATCGGCCTCGTCTACCAAGCAGACCAGGCGTGAACAGGAATCCCATGACATTGCACTCATCCCGTCCCAGCCTGAAAACTGTCCTCATCGCCAGCGGCGTCGTCCTGACCCTGGCGATGGGCGTGCGCCACGGCCTGGGTTTCTGGATGCAGCCGATCTCGCAAGCCAATGGCTGGACGCGCGAAACGTATTCGCTGGCGCTGGCCATGCAAAACCTGATGTGGGGGGTCTTCGGCCCGTTCGCCGGTATGGCGGCCGACCGTTTCGGCACCATGCGCGTCGTCATCGTCGGCGCCATCAGCTACATGGCGGGCCTCGTGTGGATGGCGCTCGTGACGCAGCCCACCCTGTTCATCGTCGGCTCCGGCATCTTCATCGGCCTGGCGCTGGCCTGCACCGCTTTTGGCGCCATCAGCGGCATCATCGGCCGCAGCGCGCCGCCCGAGCAGCGCTCGTGGGCCTTCGGCATCTCGTCGGCTGCCGGCTCGTTCGGCCAGTTCCTCATGATGCCCGTGGAGCAGCAGCTGATCTCCGCCGTGGGCTGGCAAAACGCCTTTTATGTGCTGGCAGCGCTGGTGCTGCTGGCGATGATCCCGATGGCCTTCTACCTGCGCGAGCCCCCCGTCTCGCACGCCAGCGGTCCGCAGCAAAGCGTGGGCGCCGCCTTCAGCGAAGCCATCGCCAGCCGCTCGTTCTGGCTGTTGTTGGCCGGGTATTTTGTCTGTGGTTTCCAGCTGGTCTTCATCGGCGTGCACTTGCCGGCCTACCTGAAGGACCAAGGCCTGATGAACCCGAACGTCGCCGTCACGGCGCTGGCCCTGATCGGCCTGTTCAACATCGTCGGCTCCTACTATGCGGGCAAACTCGGCGGCAAGATCGCCAAGCGCTACCTGCTGTCGGCCATCTACGTGACGCGCGCCGTGGTCATCACCGCGTTCCTGCTGGCGCCATTGTCGGCGTGGTCCGTGTATCTGTTCGCGGCAGGCATGGGCGTGTTGTGGCTGTCGACCGTGCCGCTGACGAACGGCATCATCGCCGGCATCTTCGGCGTGAAGCATCTGTCGATGCTGGCCGGGATGGTGTTCTTCTCGCACCAGGTGGGCAGTTTCCTTGGTGCCTGGCTGGGCGGCTATCTGTACGAGCACCAGGGCAGTTACCACATCGTGTGGATGATCACCATCGGCCTGGGCTTGCTGGCCGCGCTGATCAACCTGCCCATCGACGAGCGCGCAGTCAAGCGCGTGGCGGTGGCCGCGTAATGGCCAACTGGCGTACATGGCTGTGGCGCCTGGCTGGCGCCGCGCTGCTGGCCATCGTCTTCCTTGCCTATCTGCGGCCCGACTTCATGCTCGACCTGGCGAACCGCTTCTGGATGTGCATGTAGGCTGCGTGGGCGCAAGGTGGTTTGCGTGAAGTCGGATTACGTTAGAAGTCGGATTACGCTACGCTAATCCGACCTACCCGACCTGCTGCGACGGATTCGCGTAATCCGACAACATCCGAAACCATGCGATACCGACGCGCATTTCAGCCAGGCGGCAGCTTTTTCTTCACGGTGGTGACGGCCCACCGCCGGCCTGTTTTCGCTGCTGCCACTGCCGTGGATTTGCTGCGTGATTCTTTCCACGCCGTGCGGCATCAACGGCCATTCGCTATTGACGCTATCGTCATCCTGCCCGATCACCTGCACTGCATCTGGACCCTGCCTGAAGACGATACCGATTTCATGACGCGCTGGCGCTTGATCAAGACGTGGTTCAGCAAGCGCTGCGATCTTGAAAATGTCTGGCAGCAGCGGTATTGGGAGCATGTCTTGCGCGATGAGCGCGACTTGGCCAAGCATGTCGATTACATCCATTACAACCCCGTCAAGCATGGCCTTGTGAGTAAAGTCATCGATTGGCCGTATTCCAGTTTTCACCGGTATGTAAAGCAGGGATGGTGTGCCGCGGATTGGGGCGGGGATGTTGTCGATATGAAGGGCGTTGGGCGGGAGTGAGCAGCGCTAACAATGTTGTCGGATTACGCTACGCTAATCCGACCTACCGTTTGCGTCGTGAGTAGGTCGGATTAGCGCAAAGCGCGTAATCCGACATGCAATGTAAGACCTACACCTTCAAAAATTCCTCTTTCCCACCCAGCCAGCGCGCCAGGTGCGCTTCCACGGTGGCTGCAGCGGCGGCCGTAGTGGCGTGCAGCAAATCGTGCGCCACGTCGCGGGCCTGGTCGACCAGCCACTGATCCGTTTCCAGGTCGGCGAAACGCAGCATTGCCTGGCCGGACTGGCGCGCGCCAAGAAACTCCCCGGGGCCACGGATTTCCAGGTCGCGGCGGGCGATTTCAAAGCCGTCCGTTGTTTCGCGCATGGTCATCAAGCGCTGGCGCGCCACGCCGCCCAGGGGGCCCTGGTACAGCAGCAGGCAGACGCTGGCCGCCGAGCCGCGGCCCACGCGCCCGCGCAGCTGGTGCAGCTGCGACAAGCCAAAGCGCTCGGCGTGCTCGATCACCATCAGCGAGGCATTCGGCACGTCGACGCCCACTTCGATGACGGTGGTGGCCACCAGCACGTGGATATGCCCGGCGATGAAGGCGTCCATCACTTCCTGCTTTTCCGCCGGCTTCAAGCGGCCGTGCACGAGGCCCACCTGCAGCGCGGGCAGGGCTTCGGCCAGCATCATGTAGGTGTCGGTGGCCGTCTGCAGCTGCAGCGCTTCCGATTCCTCGATCAGCGGGCAGACCCAGTACACCTGCCGGCCTTCCAGCGCGGCCGCATATACGCGGGCGATGACTTCGTCACGCCGGTTCTGGTCGATGGCGCGCGTGACGATGGGGCTGCGCCCTGGCGGCAGCTCGTCGATCACCGACACTTCCAGGTCGGCGTAATAGGTCATGGCCAGGGTGCGCGGGATCGGCGTGGCCGACATCATCAGCTGGTGCGGAACGGCCGCGCTGTCGCCCTTGTTGCGCAGGGTCAGGCGCTGGCCCACGCCGAAGCGGTGCTGCTCGTCGACGATCACCAGGCCCAGTTTGGCAAACAGCACGTTATCCTGGATTAGCGCATGCGTGCCGATCACCAGCTGCGCTTCGCCCGATTCGATCAGGGCCAGCGCGGCCGTCTTTTCCTTTTTCTTCAGGCTGCCCGTCAGCCACGCTACCTTCACGCCCAGCGGCTCCATCCAGGCGGCGATCTTGCGGAAGTGTTGCTCGGCCAGGATCTCCGTGGGCGCCATCAGCGCGGCCTGGTAGCCGCTGTCGATCGCTTGCGTGGCCGACAACGCTGCCACCACCGTCTTGCCGCTGCCGACGTCGCCCTGCAACAGGCGCTGCATCGGATACGGCTGGCGCAGGTCGGCACGGATTTCCTCGAGCACACGCGCCTGCGCGCCCGTCAGCTTGAAGGGCAGGGCGGCGCCGAAGGCATTCGACAGGGTGCCGACGATGGGTAGCGATGCGGCGCCCTTCGAGCGGCGCGCGCGCTGGGCGCGTTTCAGCGACAGCTGCTGCGCCAGCAGTTCATCGAACTTCATGCGCACCCAGGCCGGGTGCGAGCGGTCCATCAGCGCGCTTTCATCGATGTCCTGCGGCGGATAGTGCAGCAGGTGTACGGCGGCGCGGAACGGCGACAGCTGCATTTCGCGCAGCAGCTGGTCGGGCAAGGTGTCCTGCCAGTCGATGCGGCGCATGGCGTCGGCGATCTCGCGCCGCAGCACGTGCTGCGACAGGCCTTCGCCGGACGGATACACGGGCGTCAGCGCCGTGGGCAGGGGCGCTCCCTCGTTGACCACTTTATATGTCGGGTGCACCATCTCGGCGCCGAAAAAGCCGTGTTTGAGTTCGGCGCGCGCGCGTACCCGCGTGCCTTCGGCCAGCTGCTTGACCTGGCTGCCGTAGAAATTCATGAAGCGCAGCAGCAAATTGCCCGTTTCGTCGGCGATCGTCACCAGCAGCTGCTTGCGCGGCTTGAAATTGACTTCGCATTTGGTGACGATGCCCTCGACCTGCCACGACTCGCCGCCGCGCAGGCAGGCGTCGCGTATCGTGTAGACCTTGGTTTCGTCCTCGTAGCGCATCGGCAGGTGCAGCACCAGGTCCATGTCCGTGCGCAAGCCCAGTTTGGCCAGCCGGCTTTCCGTGCTGACCACTTTTTTGACGGCTTTCGGCTTCGCGGCCGGCTTGGCTGTGGGAGGAAGATCGGGCTTGGGATCGGACATATGCAAGGTTTTGGTGCCGCTAGCGTAAAATAGAGGGTTGTCCGGCACACCCTGTGCGTACCGCAGTCGTAAATTGTTGCGGCGGATTATTGTAATGCCTGTATAGGCGCACAGTATAGTGCCAGATGTTCCATTGCGCACTCCTAATCATTTTTGACGTACTTTTGAAGCAAAACGCATGTATTCGCTTTCCGATTTCGATTTTAATTTGCCGCAAGAAAACATTGCGCAAACTCCATTGGCCGAGCGCAGCGCCTCGCGCCTGTTGCATCTGGACGGCGACGCTCTGGTCGACCGCCAGTTCGCCGACATCGTCGGGCTGTTGCAGGCGGGCGACCTGCTGGTGATGAACGATACGCGCGTGCTGAAAGCGCGCTTCTTTGGCGTCAAGGAAAGCGGCGGCAAGATCGAGGCACTGGTCGAGCGTGTGCTCGATGACCGTACCGTGCTGGCCCAGGTGCGCGCGTCGAAGTCGCCGCCGCCCGGCTGCCGCATCCGGCTGGCCGACGCCTTTGATGTGACGGTCGGCCAGCGCGCCGGCGAATTCTTTACCCTGCACTTCGAGGCAGACGTGTTCGAGCTGATCGAGGCGCATGGCCGCCTGCCGCTGCCGCCGTACATCGAGCACGATGCGGATGCATTCGACGAGACGCGCTACCAGACCGTGTTCAACAAGGTGCCCGGCGCTGTCGCCGCGCCGACGGCCGGCCTGCATTTCGACCAGGCCCTGCTCGATCAATTGAAGGCCAAGGGCGTCAACTTCGCCTATGTGACCCTGCACGTGGGCGCTGGCACCTTCCAGCCCGTGCGCACCGAGGTGCTGGCCGAACACAAGATGCATACCGAGTGGTACACCATGCCGCAGGAAACCGTCGACGCCGTGCGCGCCGCGCAGCTGGCCGGGCGCGACGTGGTGGCCGTCGGTACGACCAGCCTGCGCGCGCTGGAATCGGCCTCGCAAAGCGGCCAGCTGGTGGCGGGCAGCGCCGACACAGCCCTGTTCATCACGCCCGGCTATGCGTTTAAAACGGTGACGCGCTTGATCACCAACTTCCATTTGCCGAAGTCGACCCTGCTGATGCTGGTGTCGGCCTTTGCCGGCTATGCGCCGATCCGCAGCGCCTACGCGCATGCGATTGCGCAGAATTACCGTTTCTTCAGCTATGGCGACGCGATGCTGCTCACCACGCAATCGCGCGCTGCGCTGAACCTTGATACCCCCGTGAAAGACTGACATGCTGGAATTTACATTACTCAAGACCGACACGAGCGGCCTGACCAAGGCACGCCGCGGCACCTTGAAACTCAACCATGGCGTCGTGCAGACGCCGATCTTCATGCCAGTGGGCACTTACGGCTCCGTGAAAGCCATGTCGCCGCTGGAACTCAACGAGATCGAAGCGCAGATCATTCTGGGCAACACGTTTCACCTGTGGCTGCGTCCTGGCAACACCGTCATGGAAAAATTCGGCGGCTTGCATGGTTTCATGGGCTGGAACAAGCCGATCTTGACGGACTCGGGCGGTTTCCAGGTGTTTTCGCTGGGCGCCATGCGCAAGATCACGGAAGAGGGCGTGCATTTCAATTCGCCGATCAACGGCGATAAATTGTTCCTGTCGCCGGAAGTGTCGATGCAGGTACAGCGCGTCCTGAATTCCGACATCGTCATGCAGTTCGACGAATGTACGCCGTACGAAATCCAGGGCCGTCCGGCCACCATCGAGGAAGCGGCCAAGTCCATGCGCATGTCCTTGCGCTGGGCGCAGCGCTCGAAGGACGAGTTCCACCGCGGTGAAAACCCGAATGCGCTGTTCGGCATCGTGCAGGGCGGCATGTTCGAAATGCTGCGCGACGAGTCGCTGGCCAAGCTGGAAGAAATCGATTTCCCCGGCATCGCCATCGGCGGCCTGTCCGTCGGCGAGCCGAAGGAAGACATGATGCGCATGCTGGCCCACGTGGGCCCGCGCCTGCCGGCCAACAAGCCCCATTACCTGATGGGCGTGGGCACGCCGGAAGACCTGGTGGCGGGTGTGTCGAACGGTATCGACATGTTCGACTGCGTCATGCCGACACGTAACGCCCGCAATGGCTGGCTGTTCACCCGTTTTGGCGACATCAAGATCAAGAACGCCAAGTACAAGGAAGACCAGGCGCCGCTGGACGAGACCTGCAGCTGCTACGCCTGCCGCAATTTCTCGCGCGCCTACCTGCACCATTTGCACCGCTCCAAGGAAATCCTCGGTGCGCGTTTGAATACCATCCACAACCTGCATTACTACCTGGACCTGATGCGCCAGATGCGCGAAGCGCTCGATGAAGACCGTTTCCACGCGTTTACCCTGCAATTCCACGCGGAACGCGCACGCGGAACTTAAGAAAACCTTATCTGGCGCCCTGGCCGCAGCATGGCCGGAAGTTTTGTGTATTGGTGCTTGGACTGGGGCGATAAAGCATTGCATAATGCCTTTTTAGCCCCATTTGAAGCTGCCATGCCTGCAATTGGAGGCTTGGCGGATTGCCAATGCTAGAATACAGCGCTATTTTTTCAAACTGATTAGAACTGGAGTCACCGTGTTTTTCATTTCCAACGCTTATGCGCAAGCCCCAACCGACGCCCTGGGCCTCGGCGGCAACCTGACCAGCTTCCTGCCGCTGGTATTGATGTTCGTGGTCATGTATTTCCTGATGATCCGCCCACAGCAAAAACGCGCCAAAGAACAACGGGCGATGATGGACGCGCTGGCCAAGGGTGACGAAGTCGTTACCGCCGGCGGCATGCTGGGCCGTGTTGTCAAGGTAGTGGACGCTTACGTCACCATCGAAGTGGCGACCGGCACCGAAATCACGGTGCAAAAGAGCTCCATCACCACCTTGCTGCCTAAAGGCACCCTGAAGGCGCTGTAATTCATCGCTGTCATTGCCAAAGCAATGATTGAATGGGGCGGCTACCCGCCGCCCCTCGCGACGCCTCCGACGCTCAACACTGAACGCTGAATCAATATGAATCGCTATCCTGCCTGGAAATACATCATCATCGTCGTCGCCTTATTGCTGGGCGCACTCTATACGGCGCCCAACTATTTCGGTGAGTCACCGGCGCTGCAAGTAACCAGCGGCAAGTCGACCGTCAAAGTGACGGGCGAGCTGATGACGCAAGTCGAGCAAATATTGACGAAAGAGAACGTCAAGTCGGAAGGTGTCACCATGGATGGCGCCGGCAACCTCGCCTCCGTGCGCGTGCGTTTCGCCGATCCCGATACCCAGTTCAAGGCGAAACTGGTGCTGGAAAAAGACCTGAACACCGATGCCAGCGATCCCGCCTACATCGTGACGGTCAATCTGCAAGCCAATACCCCATTGTGGATGCAAAAATTGCATGCCTTGCCCATGTTCCTGGGCCTGGACTTGCGCGGTGGCGTGCACTTCCTGATGCAGGTCGATGCGAAAGCCGTACTGAACAAGAAAGTCCAGGGCGTCCAGTCCGCCGCGCGTAGCGTGTTGCGCGACAAGAATATCCGCCACGCCGGCATCGAACGCGTGGGCGACAGCGTCCAGATCAACTTCCGCGACGCGGAAACGCGCGTGAAGGCAAAAAATGTCCTGTCCGACCAGATGACGGAACTGGCGTTCGCCGATGCGGGCGAAGGCAGCGATTTGAAACTGAACATCACCCTGAAGCCGGCCGCCCTGAAAGCCACCATCGATGAAGGCGTGAAACAGAATATCTCCACCCTGTCCAAGCGCGTCAACGAGCTGGGCGTGGCCGAGCCGCTGATCCAACAGCAAGGCCCTGACCGCATCGTGGTGCAATTGCCTGGCGTGCAGGACGTGGCCCGCGCGAAAGCCATTATCGGCCGCACGGCGACCCTGGAAGTGCGCCTGGTCGATGAAAGCATAGTGCCTGGCACCGAACTGTCGAGCGCCATCCCGTTCAACTCGGAACTGTTTACCGTCGGCAAGGGCGTACCTGTCGTGCTGGCGAAAGACGTGATCCTGACGGGCGACTATATCTCCAGCGCCACGGCCAGCTTCGACCAGAACCAGCAGGCGGCCGTATCGATCGACCTGAACGGCGACGGCGGCCGCAAGATGCGTGAAGCGACGCGCGAACGCGTGGGCAAGCGCATGGCCATCGTGCTGTTTGAAAAGGGCAAGCCGGAAGTGCTGTCGGTTGCCACCATCCAGCAGGAACTCGGTTCGCGCTTCCAGATCACCGGCATGGGCGGCGCGGAAAACGCGAATGAACTGGCGCTGCTGCTGCGCTCGGGCGCCCTGTCCGCACCGATGACCGTCATCGAAGAACGCACGATCGGACCGCAACTGGGCGCGGAAAACATCGCCAAGGGCTTCCACTCGACCCTGTACGGCTTCATCGCCATCGCCGTCTTCATGATCGCCTACTACATGCTGTTCGGTGCCTTCAGCGTGCTGGCCCTGGCCACCAACCTGCTGTTGCTGGTCGGCTTGCTGTCGATGATCCAAGTGACGTTGACCTTGCCCGGTATCGCCGCTATCGCGCTGGCGCTGGGTATGGCGATTGACGCCAACGTGCTGATCAATGAACGTATCCGTGAAGAGCTGCGCGCAGGCAATACGCCGCAAGCGGCGATCGCCGCCGGCTTCGACCGCGCCTGGGCCACGATTCTCGACTCGAACGTGACCACTCTGATCGTCGGCCTGGCGCTGCTGGCCTTCGGCAGCGGTCCTGTGCGCGGCTTCGCTGTTGTGCATTGCCTGGGTATTCTGACCTCGATGTTCTCCTCCGTGTTCGTGTCGCGCGGTGTGGTCAACCTCTGGTATGGCCGCAAGAAAAAGCTGACGACCTTGTCGATCGGCACGGTGTGGGTGCCGGGCACCAGCAAATAAGCGACGGCCCCGACTCACCCAATAGCGTCAACAGCGATCGCGTCCGGTGGCACAGCCGCCGGACGCACAGAATAGAACTCAGAGGATTTCATGGAATTTTTCCGGATCAAAAAAGATATTCCCTTCATGCGCCATGCGTTGATTTTCAACGTGATTTCGGCCGTGACCTTCCTTGCCGCCGTTTTCTTCCTGGTGCACAAGGGCTTGCACCTGTCCGTCGAATTCAAGGGCGGCACCCTGATGGAGGTGAAATACCCGAAGGCGGCCAATCTTGAAGGCATACGCGGCACCCTGATCGCCATGGGCTATGAAGAGCCGGGCGTGACCAGCTTCGATACGGCGCGCGACGTGATGATCCGCCTGCCGGTGGAAAATGGCGTCAGCGCCGCCAACACCTCGCAGCGCGTGTTTGAAGCCTTGTGCAAGGCCGAGCAAGGCTCGACCAAGGCCATCGACACCGTCACCGACAAGGGCGAGCATGTGCTCAAGAGCGCGTGTATGGATGCTGCCGGCAGCGAAGCGGTCGTCCTGCAGAAAGTTGAATTCGTCGGCCCGCAAGTGGGCGAGGAACTGGCGCAGAATGGCTTGAACGCGCTGGTGGTGGTGATTATCGGCGTGATGATCTACCTGGCCATCCGCTTCGAATGGAAATACGCTGTCTCGGCCATTATCGCCAACTTGCATGACGTGGTGATCATCCTGGGCTTCTTCGCCTTCTTCGAATGGGAATTCTCGCTGACGGTGCTGGCGGCCATTCTGGCGGTGCTCGGTTATTCCGTCAACGAATCGGTGGTGATCTTTGACCGTATCCGCGAAAACTTCCGCAAGCAGCGCAAGGCGACCGTGCATGAAGTGATCGACAGCGCGATTACCAGCACCATTTCGCGTACCATCATCACCCACGGCTCGACCCAGATGATGGTGCTGTCGATGCTGATCTTCGGCGGCCAGACCCTGCACCACTTCGCACTGGCGCTGACCATCGGTATCTGCTTCGGTATTTACTCGTCCGTGTTCGTCGCGGCCTCGATCGCCATGTGGCTGGGCGTCAAGCGCGAAGACTTGATCAAGCCGGTCAAGGAAAAAGACGAAACCGACGGCGCCGTGGTGTAAGCGCAGGTTTTTTGCAGCTTGAATGAAAGAACGATCACCGTTTGCGGTGGTCGTTTTTTTTTGTAACGGATGACGATGAAGCGTTTTTTATGGGTAGGCCTGATGGCAGGCGTGACGGCGCTGGCCGACGCCGCCGATTTCAGCCGTGCCGATGCCGCCAGCATCGCCATGCGCGGCCCGATTGCCGAGGGCGACGTGGACAAGCTGCGGCTGCTGGCTACGCCGGGCACCGCGCTGTTGCGCGTCAATAGCGATGCTGGCGACCCGCAGGCGGCGATGCAGCTGGGCCGCTATCTGCGCCAGCGGCAATGGCGTCTCGCCATCGACACCGTGTGCGCCGGTAGCTGCGCCCTGTATGTGTTCCCGGCCGCGCGGCATAAAAGCATACCCGACGGCGCCGTGCTGGCGCTGCAGGAATCGGCTTTCCTGCGCGCGCAGGTCGACCAGGCGCAGATGCGGCGCACCCTGGTTGAAGCTGGCGTGGCGGCCGAGGACCTGGACAGCGAAACGGTGGCGCTGGCGGCCCGCTTGGCGGAGACGGCGGCGCAGGAATCGGCGTTTGCCGCGGAGCTGGGCATCGCCCCCGCCTTTTACCGCGACTTCCGGCAAGTGGCGGCGCAGGCCGATAGCGTGCGCCAGCGCTTTCCCGACCAGGAGGCGGCCGTCTACTGGTGGCCGGCTGCCGCCCGCCTGCAGCGCTGCTATGGCATGGCCGGCGTGCAAGAGGGGACGCGCGCGGCGCGCCTGGCGCCCGACGGCTATCTGTACGTGCCGGCCCTGTCGGCCCTCGTCATGGGCGACCAGGCCTTGCAGGCCTGTCCATGAGCCGCAGCGGCCGTTTATTCCTGCTGATGGACGCCATGCGCGCCAGGCGCGTGCCCGTCACGGCGGCCCAGCTGGCGCAGCAGCTCGGTGTTTCCGAACGCACGATTTACCGCGATATCCAGACCCTGGCCGAACTGGGCGCGCCCCTGCAGGGCGAGGCCGGTATCGGCTATGTGCTGCGCCGCGGCGCATTCCTGCCGCCGCTGATGTTCGGTCCCGATGAACTGGAAGCGCTGGTGCTGGGCGCGCGCTGGGTGCGCCGGCAGGGCGATGCGGGCCTGGCGCAGGCGGCCAGCAATGCCCTGGCCAAGATCGCGGCCGCGTCGCCGCGCGACCTGCGCGACAGCATGGCCGAGACCAGCTTGTGGGTGCCGCTGGGGCGTCCCGCCGATGGCACGCAGCCGGCCGACCGTTACGTGCAGCCCGTGCGCGAGGCGATCCGCTACGAACAGAAGCTCACGCTCGCCTATCAGGATGAGCATGGCAGCGCCACTTCGCGCACGGTGTGGCCTTTCGCCCTGGCTTTTTTCGAAGGCAAGCGCCTGCTGGCCGCCTGGTGCGAGTTGCGCGGCGATTACCGGCATTTCCGCATCGACCGCATCGCCGACGTGCGGCAGCATGCGGAGCGCTATCCCACGCGGCGCCATGTACTGCTCGATGCCTGGCGCAAGGCGCACGATATCGACCCGGAATCCTGACATTCGCTCCTGACAAAAACTGTCAGTGACGGCGACTACGATGGTGGCTTCCTCACTCACCGGAGCTATCCATCATGCGCCTGTACCACCACCCCATGTCTTCGAATGCCCGCCGTGCCCTGATGACGGCGATCCACCTCGGCCTGCCTCTGGAGCTGGCCGAAGTCGACCTGATGAATGCGGACGATCGCCGCCGCCTGGCCGAACTGAACCCGAACGGCAAAGTGCCCGTGCTGGCCGATGGCGATTTCCTGCTGTGGGAATCGTGCGCCATCATGCAATACCTGGCCGAGCAGGTGCCGGGCCAGACGATTTACCCGCAGGCGCCGCAAGCGCGCGCCGACGTCAACCGCTGGCTGTTCTGGGCCGCGCAGCACTTTGCGCCCGCCATCAGCGTGCTGGCCTGGGAACGCGCCTGGAAAGGCATGACGGGCAATGGTCCAGCGGACCCGCTGGAAGAGGCGCGCGGCGAGCACGAACTGCATGCCTGTGCCGTGGTGCTGGATGCGCATCTGGCGCAGCGTGAGTGGCTCTGCGGCGATGCCTTGACCCTGGCCGAGTTCGCCGTCGCCGCGCCGCTGATGTACAGCGAGGCCGTGCGCTTGCCGCTGGCGCAATACCAGCACATCCAGGCGTGGTTTGCCCGCGTGCGCCAGCTGCGCGCCTGGCAGGAAACGGACGTGGAACTGTTGCCGGGATAATGTGTGCGCTAAGTGAGCCAGCGCACGGAGCTGGCGCGGCACAGCGCATAAGATAGGGCTGTCTCTTTCAGGACATCCCTAGCTTTGGACTTTACCCGCTTTCGAGCGGGTTTTTTTTGTTTGCCGCTATGGAAGCCTGGCACTGATAGTGAGTGCTCGCATCCGGTACGGCAGGCAGCCTAGTGCACGAGTACCTTCAGCAGCGATTGCACTTCATCATCCGATTCTTCCATGATGCTCGACAAGGTCGCATCGTCGCCGATCAGGCAATCGATGCTGCGCGCGGCGCGGGCGGCCCGCACGGCGATGGCGGCCGGGCTTTCATTGAGCGGTGACGAGACGGGCGCCAGGTCATTTGCCAGAAGCAGGGTGTCGCCCAGCGATTCGGGGGGGATGGCGCGCAAGCCTTCCCACAGCGCATCGATGGCGCCCCTGACCGCTTCCGGTACCTTCAGTTTGGCCAGGACACCGTGGCCGATGGCCTGTTCGCCATGTTCGACCCAGTCTTCCGGTTCGCCGTCGAGGATGCCGGGGAATTCGGCCGCGCGCGACAGCAGATAAAAGCCGCCCACTTCATGCATGATGCCGGCAAACAGGGCCGTATCGGGGTCCACCTTGGTGACGCGGCGGGCCAATACCTGCGACAGGGCCGCCACGTGGGCCGTATGCTCCCACAGCTGGTTGGCCTTCGCTTGCAGCACGGGATCGGTAATGGTGCTGCCCAGCTGGCGCACGATCAGCGATGCCACCACCGACTGCAGGGTACGCACGCCTAGCCGCTGCACGGCGTTGCGGACGCTGGTGATTTCATTGCCGGAACGGTTGAACGCCACGGAATTGGCGATGGCCACCGTGCGCGCGGCCAGCAGCGGGTCAGCCTGCACCAGTTTGGCGGCGGCCTCGATATGGCAGTCGGGATCGGCCAGCGCCTCTTGCAGCTTGAGCGAAGCGTCCACATTGGCAGGAAAGGTCAGCTCGCCACGAGCGGCTTGTGCGGCGATGCTTTTAAAGGCGTCGAGTCTGTTCATTGAAAAAATTATACTCGCAATATTTCCGTACGGAACTTTTTAACCATGATCTTTTCGCAAACAGCTTAGCAAAAGGCAAGCAAAGCCCCGTAAACGGAAAAAGGCATGCCCCGGTATCGGCGGCATGCCTCTTTTGATAACGCGAGCGTTATCAGTCTGCTTCGCTAAATATCGCGTCGCAGCCTTCAACGAGCTCATCGCTGTCTTCCAGCTCATCGGTCAAGCCCAGGTCGAACAATTCCTCGACGGCGTTCATGAAGCTGTTGTGCTTGGTGGCGCCGATCAGGCGATAGATTTCGCCGTCTTCGTTGCGCACGCCGATGATCAGTTTTTCCTGGCGCACCAGTTCCGGCGTGCTGGCGTTGAGCAGCAGGTTGCCGATGATGTGTTTATCGAAATGAGCAGGCTTTTTGCCTTCGAGCAGTGAGGTTTTCAACTTGGTTTCCTTTGTCTTGTTTGAATGTCGGTGCCTGGTGTATGGTCAGCCGTTGGCGATGGCCTGTTTCAGTCCCGCCAGGGTGCTTTCCAGACGTATGAAATCGTCTTCGGTATAGCCGTCGAACAGGCGCTGGCCCTGCGTTGTCAGCTTGGGGAACACGTCATGGAACACCTGTTCGCCCTCGCAGCTCAGGCGCACGTAATAGGAACGCTTGTCGCGTGGACAACGTTCGCGTATCACCAGCCCCTTCTGTTCCAGCCGGTCCACCACGCCCGTCAAAGTACCCTTGGTAATCAGGGTTTTCTGGCCCAGTTCCTTGTAGGACATGCCGCGGGTGTTGCCGAGCGTGGCAATGATGTCGAATTGCGCATGCGTCAAGCCGTACTGGCGCACGAAGTCGCCAGAAAACCGCTCGAAGCCTTGCATGCATTCGGCCAGCAGCCGGATACTTTTTAAATATCGTTCACCCATGGGGGTGATTATATCCTTCCGCTCCGCTTTTTTCCGCCGCGCCGGGATGCGCCCTTGCATGAGGGGCGCGACGGGGCGGAAGTCCGGTATCATGTGGGCAACTCAGCCCTTGCCCTTGGTCCGCCTCGCCGATGTCCTTCGCTAATCTTTCCCGTATCGGCCTCGACAAACCGCTGCGTTTGCTGCTGGTCCATGCCGGCGACGCAGAGTCGATTACCTGGGCCGGCTTGGTACAGCCGCTGCGCCTGTGCGCGCGGGCGCTGGGGCCGGACGCCCTGCAACTGGACGTGCGCACGCCGGAACAGGTGGCCGCGCAGGGCGGCAACTGGCATATCGCGCTGCTGGTGGCCGATGAGACGGAGGCGCCGCTGCGCGCCGAGCTGTGCCGGGCCGTGATCGAACGCTGCCGTTCGGCGCCGTTCTGGGGCGGCGTGGGCGCGGCCGTGCTGTGGCTGGCTGGCGCGGGCGTCATGGATGGCGTGCGCATCGCCTTGCCGTGGGCCCTGTATGCCGATGCGGAAGCGAAGGCCGAACGGGCCATCCTGACGCCGCACCTGTTCGACATCGACGGCCCGCACATCACCTGCTGCGGCGGCGCGGCCAGCATCGATTTTTCGCTGACCCTGATCGAGACCATTTTTGGCGCCGACGTGCAGGCGCTCGTCAAGGAAGCGCTGTGCGTGGACAAGGTGCGCGGCAAGGAAGAGCGCCAGAGGGTGGCCCTGCAGGCGCGTTTCGGCGTGCTGCAGCCGAAATTGTCCGAAGCGGTGACCTTGATGGAAGCCAATATCGAGGAACCGCTGTCGACCGACGATATCGCCAGCCTGGTGGGCCTGTCGCGGCGCCAACTCGAGCGGCTGTTCAAGCAATACCTGGGCAGCCTGCCATCGCGCTACTACCTGGAGCTGCGCCTGCGGCGCTCACGGCAACTGTTGCTCGATACACATTATTCCATTGTGCAAGTTGGCCTGATGTGCGGCTTTTCCTCGGGCTCGCACTTTTCCACGGCCTTTGGCACCCTGTTTGGCAATACGCCCCGGGAAGAGCGGCAAAGAAAGCTGATGCCGCCTGCGTGATTAAAGCAAGCCCGGCTGTGATGAATTGTGAAAATCCTTGTCGCAGATTCAAAAGAGTTTTAGCATCCCGCTTTTTATAATGCAGTACACACGTAGCTGTCGTAGCTGCGGAGTACCTAACATATTGATGGGGAAATGCTATGAATGCCAAGCTTGATTCGACCGTAACGGCTCGTCCAGTCACCCGGGAAACCTTTGACCAGGTCCTCGTTCCTACCTACGCCCCTGCAGCCATGGTGCCCGTGCGCGGTTCCGGACTGGATCTGTGGGACCAGTCAGGCAAGCATTACCTCGATTTCACCTCCGGCATCGCCGTCAACAGCCTCGGTCACTGCCATCCTGCGCTGGTCGACGTGCTGACCAAGCAAATCAATAATTTGTGGCATTTGGGCAACGGCTACACCAACGAGCCTGTCCTGCGCCTGGCGCTGGCGTTGACGGAAGCGACCTTCGCCGACCGCGCCTTCTTCTGCAACTCGGGTGCGGAAGCCAACGAAGCGGCCCTGAAGCTGGCGCGCAAATACGCGCACACCAAGTTCGGCGCGCACAAGTCGCGCATCATCTCGTGCTTCAGCTCCTTCCACGGCCGCACCCTGTTTACGGTGTCCGTCGGCGGTCAGGCCAAGTACACGGAAGGCTTCGAGCCGCTGCCGCCATCGATCGACCACATCGCCTACAACGACATCGAAGCGGCGCGCGCCGCCATCGGCGATGACGTGTGCGCCGTGATCGTCGAGCCGGTACAAGGCGAAGGCGGCGTGGTGCCGGGCAATCCGGAGTTCCTCAAGGAGCTGCGCGCCTTGTGCGACAAGACGGGCGCCCTGCTGATTTTCGACGAAGTCCAGAGCGGCATGGGCCGCACCGGCGCCTTGTTCGCCTACATGGGCTACGGCGTCACGCCGGACATCCTGACTGCCGCCAAGGCCCTGGGCAACGGCTATCCGATCGGCGCCATGCTGACCACGAATGAACTGGCGCAGACCTTGGCCGTCGGTACCCACGGCACCACCTACGGCGGCAACCCGCTGGCCGCCACCGTGGCCTTGACCGTGCTGGACACGATCAACACGCCGGCATTCCTGGCGCGCGTGAAAGAAGCGAGCGTCAACACCATCGCCATGCTGCAAGGCTTGATCACCGATTACCCGCAAGTGTTCTCCATCGTGCGCGGCAGCGGTTTGCTGCTGGGCCTGGTCGTCACCGATGCCTACAAAGGCCGCGCGAAAGACATCCAGAAAGCGGCCGAAGCGCAAGGCTTGATGGTGCTGATCGCCGGCATGGACGTGGTGCGCCTGGCGCCGGCCCTGATCGTCTCGGACGAGCAGATCGCCGAAGCGGGTCGTCTGCTGCGCGCCGCCATCGACGGCATGCTGAAAGCCTGAAGCTAGCCCCGCTCCCTGTTTGATCACCGGCCCGCCGCTTTGCTGCGGGCCGGCTTGGTTCTACCCCAGCATCGTCAGCATTGAAGGAGTACCCATGTATGTTGTCCGTCCGGTAGAAATTGCGGATATTGCAGCCCTCGAAGCGCTGGCCGCAGTCACCATGCCGGGTGTCCATACCCTGCCGAAGACGCGCGAAAAAATCGCCGCCTCCGTCGAGCGCTCCATCGCCTCGTTTGCCGCCCATGTCGACATCCCCAGCGAAGAGTCGTATCTCTTCGTGCTTGAATCACTGCTCGACAAGAGCATCTTTGGTACGGCCGCCATCTTCGCCTCGGCCGGCTCGAACGGCACCTATTTTTCCTTCCGCAACGACGTCATCCAGCAAGTCTCGCGCGACCTGAACATCAGCCACAGCGTGCATGCGCTGACCCTGTGCTCGGAGCTGACGGCGTACTCGCAGCTGTCCGGCTTCTATGTGCGCAACATGGAGCAGGCGGGCCTGGAAGCGGCCCTGCTGTCGCGCGCGCGGCTGCTGTTCGCCGTGCTGGCGCCGCACCGTTTCGGCGACCGCTTCTTCGTGCCGCTGGCCGGCATCACGGACGCCAATGGCCAGTCGCCGTTCTGGGATGCGCTGGGCCGCAAGTTCTTCCAGATGGATTTCCTCGATGCCGAAAAAGTCATCGGCGGTGCGCGCAACCGCACCCTGATCGTCGAACTGATGCCGCATTACCCCGTGTACGTGCCGCTGCTGCCCGGCGACGCGCAGGCGGCCATGGGCCAGATCCACCCGAGCGGCGAACTGGCGTTCAATCTGCTGACGGAAGAAGGCTTTGAAGCCGACGATTACATCGACATCTTCGATGGCGGTCCGATCCTGCAGGCGCACAAGCATGCGCTGCGCTCGTTTACGGGCTCGCTCACGCGCCGCGTCGTCGCCGGCGTCACGCCCAGCCGCACGGGCCTGAAAGTCAATTATGCGGTCGCTTCCGGCGCCGAGCGCAATTTCCGCGCCGTGACCTTTGCCTGCGATGCGCTCGAAGCGCAGGACACCATCGGTTTGCCGGCCGACCTGCTCGAGGCGCTGGCCGTGGCCGAAGGCGACAGCGTCATTTGCGTGCGTATCTAAGGGAGTCAATTTTATGCTAGTAGTACGCGCCATCAACGCCAATGACCTCGATGCCCTGTATGGCCTGGCCAGCCAGGTCGGCACCGGTATGACCACCCTCAAGCCGGACATGAAAATGCTGGGCGACCGCCTGGCCATCGCCTGCGCTTCGTTCGCCGAAACCATCCCGCCCGAAAAGCGCGACTACATGTTCGTCATGGAGGATACCGATACGGGTCGCCTGGCTGGCGTGTGCGCCATCAAGGGCGCCGTGGGCCTGGAAGAACCGTTCTATAACTACCGTATCGGCACCCTGGTCCATTCCAGCCGCGAGCTCGACGTGTTTACGCGCATGGAAACCTTGTACCTGTCGAACGACCTGACGGGCAGCACGGAACTGTGCTCGCTGTTTCTGCACCCCGATTACCGCAGCGGCAACAACGGCAAGCTGCTGTCGAAAAGCCGTTTCCTGTTCATCGCCCAGTTCCCGCAGCTGTTCACGGAAAAGCTGATCGCGGAAATGCGCGGCTACCAGGCGCCGGACGGCAGCTCGCCGTTCTATGAAGGCCTGGGCCGCCATTTCTTCAAGATGGATTTCCACCACGTCGACGATTTGACGAGCCTGGGTAAAAAATCGTTCATCGCCGAACTGATGCCGCGCCAGCCCATGTACGTGGCCTACCTGCCCGACGAGGCGCAGGAAGTCATCGGCAAGGTGCATCTGAGCACGGCGCCCGCGCGCCGCCTGCTGGAACAGGAAGGCTTGCACTTCGAAGGCTATGTCGACATTTTCGACGCCGGTCCCGTGCTGCAGGCGCGCGTCTCCGAACTGCGCGCCATGCGCGACAGCATGCCGGCCGTGCTCGACGCCGACGCTGCGCCGGAAGTGTGCGGCGACGCGTCCCAGGCCGAGCCTTACCTGGTGTCGAACACCGACCTGAAAGATTTTCGCATGATCGTCACCAGCGCCAATCCGCACAGCGGCAAGATCGCGCTCGATGACGATGAACTGCATCTGCTGCGCTGCCATCACGGCGACACCGTGCGCACCTTGTCACTCAACCCGAGGAAGCATCCCCATGTCTAACGTATTGAATCCATCTAGCGCAGCATCGAACTTCATCAACGGCGCCTGGCTGCCAGGCACGGGCCGTGAACTGGTCACCATCGATCCGTCGAACGGCAAGCAGACCTGGGCCAGCCTGGAAGCGACGGAGAACGAAGTCGAGCAGGCTTGCCAGGCCGCGCGCGCCGCCTTTGAAGCATGGGCCGATACGCCCGTCGAAGAGCGCATCGCCATCTGCGTGCGCTTTCGCGAACTGCTGAAGGAACATGCGGAAGCGCTGGCGCTGCTGATCTCGGAAGAAGTGGGCAAGCCGCTGTGGGAGTCGCGCACGGAAGTGGCCACCATGGCCAACAAGATCGATATCTCGGTGCAGTCGTACAACGCGCGCACGGGTATCACGCAAAGCAAGATCGCCGATGGCGACGCCGTGCTGCGCCACCGTCCGCATGGCGTGTTCGGCGTGTTCGGTCCGTACAATTTCCCCGGCCATCTGCCCAACGGCCACATCGTGCCGGCCCTGATCGCCGGTAACACCATCGTCTTCAAGCCCAGCGAATATGCGCCGCGCACGGCCATCAAAACCGTGCAGCTGTGGCAACAGGCCGGCTTGCCGGATGGCGTCGTCAACCTCGTCAACGGCGGACGCGACACGGGCGTGGCCCTGGGTGCCAATCCGCATCTCGACGGCGTGCTGTTTACGGGTTCGTGCCAGACGGGCATCAGCCTGCATCGCCAGTTCGGCGGCCAGCCGGGCAAGATGCTGGCGCTGGAAATGGGCGGCAACAACGCCCTCGTCGTGTGGGACGTCAAGAACGTCGACGCGGCCGTGCACCACGCGATCTTCTCCGCCTTTGTGTCGGCCGGCCAGCGCTGCACCTGCGCGCGCCGCCTGGTGGTGCAGGATAACGCCGCTGGTGCCGCTTTTGTGGCGCGCCTGGTGGAAGTGGCCGCGAAACTGGGTATCGGCGCGTCCGACGCCCAGCCGCAGCCGTTCATGGGCCCAGTGGTATCGAGTGCCGTGGCAAAACGCCTGGTGCAGGCGCAGGCGGACATGGTCGCCAAGGGCGGTACCACCTTGCTGCAGATGCGCCAGTTGAATCCCGAGGCGGGCTTTGTGACGGCCGGCATCGTCGACGTGACTAGTGCTGCCGGCATTCCCGACGAAGAGTGGTTCGGCCCACTGCTGCAAGTGGTCCGCGTGGCCGATTTCAATGCGGCCCTGAAGGTGGCCAACGCCACGGAATTCGGCCTGGCAGCAGCGCTGTTGTCCGACGATCCCGCCCTGTGGCAAACGTTCCAGACGCGCGCGCGCGCCGGCATCGTCAACTGGAACCGTCCGACCACGGGCGCGGCCAGCACGGCGCCGTTTGGCGGCATCGGCAAGTCGGGAAACCACCGTCCGAGCGCGTATTACGCGGCTGACTATTGCGCCTACCCGGTCGCCTCGATCGAGAACAGCGCGCTGGAAATGCCGGCCAAGCTGTCGCCCGGCCTGAATTTTTAAGGAAACTCCCCATGCACAGCACGCGTGAATACAATTTTGACGGCCTGGTCGGGCCATCGCATAACTATGCGGGACTCTCGTTCGGTAATGTGGCCTCGTTCAGCAATGTGAAAAGCACTTCGAATCCGAAGCAGGCCGCCTTGCAGGGCCTGGCGAAGATGCGCGCCCTGGCCGCGCGCGGCTTTGCGCAAGCATTGCTGCCGCCGCAGGACCGGCCGAATTTCCGCCTGCTGCGCTCCATCGGTTTCACGGGCACGGACGCCGAGGTGCTGGCGCGCGCCTACAAGGAATCCCCGGTGATTCTGGCCTGCGCGTATTCCGCCTCGCCCATGTGGACGGCGAATGCCGCCACGGTCAGCCCGTCGGCGGACACGCAAGATGGCCGCGTGCATTTCACGGCCGCCAACCTGAATAACAAGCTGCACCGCGCCTTCGAGCACGCGCAGTCGGCGCGCAGCCTGCGCGCCATTTTCAGCGACGACAAGCACTTCGCCGTGCACGGTGCGCTGCCGTCGACACCGGCCTTCGGCGACGAGGGCGCGGCCAACCACACGCGCCTTGGCGCCAGCCACGGCGCGCCATCGGTGGAATTGTTCGTGTATGGTCGCGTGGAGTTCGACCCGTCCGCGCCATCGCCGAAGCGCTACCCGGCGCGCCAGACCCTGGAAGCGTCGCAAGCCGTGGCGCGATTGCATGGCCTGGACGCGAAGCGCACCGTGTACGTGCAGCAGAATCCGGACGTGATCGACCAGGGCGTGTTCCATAACGACGTCATCGCCGTCGGCAATGGCAATGTGCTGTTCTATCACGAGCAGGCGTTTGCCGATGAAGAAGCAAGCTTGTCGCAGTTGCGCCGCGCCGTCGCCGCCACGGGTGCGCAACTGGACGCGCTGCGCGTGGACACGGGCCAGGTGCCGATCCAGGATGCGGTGACCAGCTATCTGTTCAACAGCCAGTTGCTGACGAAAGAGGGCGGCAAGATGGCGCTGGTGATACCGCAGGAATGCCAGGAAAACCGCGCCGTGTCGCGCTACCTGGAAGGCCTGGTGGCCAGCGGTGGACCCATCGATGAACTGATTCATTTCGACCTGCGCCAGAGCATGCGCAACGGCGGCGGGCCCGCCTGCCTGCGTTTGCGCGTGGCGCTGACGGAAACCGAGGCGCGCGCCATGCACCAGGGCGTGATCATGACGGAAACGCTGTACCATCGGCTGGTGCAGTGGGTGGAAAAACACTACCGCGACCATCTGGAGCCGGGCGACCTGGCCGATCCGCAGCTGGCGCTGGAAGTGCATGCGGCGCTTGAAGAATTGACGATCATCCTCAACTTACCTGGATTGTACGACTTGTAGGCGATAGAAAAACACACAGAACATCCGAGACAACTATCCGTAGCACAGACAGAATTGGACGGGCGACCCCCGTCTCTTGACACCGCTGCCGCCCAGCCACAAGCCCGAACGACAGCGTTGGACATTCACATTACCGTAATGGAGATGCAAGATGAATCACACGCCACAAGATTTGCGTACACAAACGCTGGAGTTGATTAACGCGGCTGGCAATGCAGGCAAGGCGGCAGCGCCTGTCGTGCAGCTGGTGCAGGCATGGCTCGACTCGCTCGACGCCGAAGACCTGGCCGATATCGCGCCCGACAGCCTGGCGCCCGTGCTGGTCGACGGCTTCACGCAAGCGGCCAAGCGCACCGGCAACGGCTGCCAGATCGCCACCCTGCGTTATGCGGATGGACGTGGCGGCATGGCGAGCGCCTTGCTGATCCTGAACGAAGACATGCCTTACCTGGTCGACTCCATCGTCATGGCCATGCGCCGCCAGCACCTGGCCGTGCGTGGCGTGATGAACACCGTGCTGCCCGTGCGCCGCGCCGCCGACGGCAGCGTCGAAGCGGTGCGCCAGCCGGGCGACCCGCTCGAATCGTATGTGCTGGTGCTGCTCGACGAAGAGCTGGCGCCGCAAGCCCAGGCCGCGCTGGTCGCCGCCCTGGAGACGGTCGCGCGTGACGCGGCCGTCGTGCGCCGCGATAGCGCCGCCATGAGCGAGCGCCTGGCCGCCGTTGCCACGGCGGCATCGCAGCATGGCGAAGAAGGCGCGGAAGTGGCAGCCTTCCTGGAGTGGGCCCGCAGCGGCGGCTTTGAAGTGTTCGGCTACGCCTACTATCGCGTCAAGCCGGGCGTGCGCGAACTGGAACGCGACATTCCTAGCCGCGTCGGTGTGCTGCAGGATACGGCGCACCCCGTCTACGGCACCTGCCTGGCGAATATCCCGGGCGACTTCGACACCCTGGCCAAGCGCGATTCGGCGCTGTCCATCGTCAAGGCCGACGTGGCGGGCACTTTGCACCGCGACCAGCAGCTGGACTTCATCGGCGTGCGCGACATGGATGCGCAAGGCGCGATCCTGGGCGAGCATTGCTTCGTCGGCCTGTTCACCCGTGCAGGCAATTCCACCCCGCTGGCGGCGCTGCCGTTTGCGCGCGGCCGCGTAGCCAAGGTTTTGAGCCTGGCCGGCGTGCGCCAGCAAGGCTTCCGCGCCGAGAAATTCCGCGAAATCCTTGAGTCCTTGCCGCGCACGGAAGCGCTGGAAGCGGATCTCGACTGGCTGGCGCAAGTGTGCGGTTCCGTCGTTTCGCTGTACAAGCAGCCGCGCACCAAGGTCTTCGCGCGCCGCGACGTGTATGCGCGCCACCTGAACGTGCTGGTCTACCTGCCGCGCGAGCGCTACAGCGCCAGCGTCGCTTCGAGCCTGGCAAAAGCCCTGCAAGCCAGTTCCGGCGCCACGCATGTGAGCATGCAAACCCTGGTGGCCGACGGTCCTCTGGCGCGCGTCTACCTGATCGCCCACGCCGCGCGCTACCCGCTGGACCTGGAAACGGATATCGAACAGCCGCTGCTGAGCGTGCTCGACGGCTGGCATAACGGTTTTGCCGCCGTGGCCGACGCCGTGCCCGACGTGGCCCTGCGCACCAGCCTGCGCAAACTGTGCGCTACTTTACCGCTTGATTACGTGGCCGCCACCGCGCCGGCCGTCGCCTTCCGCGACCTCGACACCATCCTGCGTAACACGGATCCGGCGCACGTGGCCGTGCGCATCGAGACGGGCGCCGTCACCACCATCCGTTTGTACTCGGCCAACAAGGTGCCGCCGCTGTCGACCATCTTGCCGGCCCTGCACAATGCGGGCGTGGCCATCGACCGCGAACAGGCGTATTCCGTTTCGCTGGCCGACGGCACGCGCCATTTCGTCACCAGCCTGACGGTTGATGCCGCCAGCGCGGCGAAACTGGCACAGCCATCCGTCGTCGCCGTGGCGCAGGAATTGTTTGCCGCCCTGTTCAACGACACGGCCGAAGATGGCCGTTTGAATGGCCTCGTCATCGAAGGCGGCTTGTCGACGCGCGAAGTGCAACTGGTGCGCGCCTATACCAGCTACTGGCGCCAGACGGGCAGCCGCTTCTCGGTGCGCTACATCGCCGAGAGCCTGCGCAAGCAGCCGGCCCAGGTCAAAGCCCTGGTGGAAGCGTTCCTGCAGCGCTTCGATCCTTCGCTGTCCGACGCGCAGCATGCGCAAGCCCTGGAAAGCATCGCCGCCATCAAGGCCGGCCTGCCCTCCGTGAACCATGCCGATACCGAGGAAATCCTCGGCGCGCTGGCCGACCTGATGGCCGCCACCCTGCGCACCAGCTACTTCCAGAACAATCAACAAGGCGACAAGATCATCTTCAAGTTCGACACCAGCAGCCTGGCGCTGGTGCCGGAACCGCGTCCTTACCGCGAGATTTTCGTCTTCTCGCGCCGCTTCGAAGGCGTGCACCTGCGCGGCGGTCCTGTCGCCCGCGGCGGCTTGCGCTGGTCCGACCGCATGGAAGACTACCGCACGGAAGTCCTGGGTCTGGTGAAAGCGCAGATGGTCAAGAATGCCGTCATCGTGCCGGCCGGCGCGAAGGGCGGTTTTGTCTGCAAGATGATGCCGAAGGACGCCGTGCGCGAAACCATCGCGGCCGAAGGCGAAGCCGTCTACCGCCTGTTCATTTCCAGCCTGCTGGAAGTGACGGACAACCGTTCGCTGGGCAATATCGTTCCGCCAGTCGACACCGTGTGCTTCGATGAAGCCGATCCATACCTCGTGGTGGCCGCCGACAAGGGCACGGCCACGTTCTCGGACATCGCCAACGGCATCGCCGTGCAGCGCGGTTTCTGGCTCGGCGACGCGTTCGCCTCGGGCGGCTCGAACGGCTACGACCACAAGAAACTGGGCATCACCGCCAAGGGCGCGTTCGAAGCCGTCAAGCGCCACTTCTATGAAATGGACCACGACCTCAATACCACCCCGATCACCATGGTCGGCGTGGGCGACATGTCGGGCGACGTGTTCGGCAACGGCGTACTGCTGTCGCGTCAGCTGAAACTGGTGGCCGCGTTCGACCATCGCCACATCTTCCTCGACCCGACACCGGACGTCGCCGTCTCGTTCGAGGAACGCGCGCGCCTGTTCGCCTTGCCGCGTTCTTCGTGGGACGACTACAACAAGGAGCTGATCTCGGCAGGCGGCGGCGTGTATCCGCGTACCGCCCGCACGATCGAACTGTCGCCGCAGATCCGCGCCGCGCTCGATATCGCCGAGACCTCGCTGCCGCCGGAAGAACTGATGCACCGCATCCTGAAGTCGCCCGTGGACCTGTTCTACAACGGCGGCATTGGCACCTACATCAAGGCGTCGACGGAGACCCACGCGCAAGTGAAGGACCGCGCGAATGACCACATCCGCGTCAGCGGCAATGAGCTGCGCGTGAAAGTCGTGGCCGAAGGCGGCAATCTCGGTGCGACGCAGGCGGGCCGTATCGAGTTCGCGCTGGCCGGTGGCCGCATCTTCACCGATGCGATCGACAACTCGGCCGGCGTGGATTGCTCGGACCATGAAGTGAACGTGAAAATCTGGCTGGACGTGGAAGTGAATGCGGGCAAGCTGACGGAAGAAGAACGCAACCGCGAGCTGTATGCGATGACGGATGACGTCGAGCGCCTGGTCTTGCGCGACAACACGCAACAGACGCATTTGCTGGTGCGCGAGCTGCAGGCGCAAAGCGAGAGCGCCGTGCAGGATGGCTATGCCGCCCTGATCGCCAGCCTGGAAGAAGAGGGTGCGCTGTCGCGCGATCTCGAGCAGCTGCCGTCGGTGGCCGAACTGGCACGCCGCAAAGCCGACGGTCGCGGCCTGACGACGCCGGAACTGGCGGTGGTGATCGCCAACGTGAAGAACCGCTTCAAGCGCATCCTGTCCGCCTTGCCGCTGACCGGCGAAACGTGGGCCGAGCCGGTGCTCAAGCCGTACTTCCCATCGTTGCTGGTGGAAACCCGTTCGGCGCTCGACCATCCGCTGGCCAACGCCATCCTGGCGACCGTGCTGGCCAATGAAGTGATCAACCGCTGCGGCCCGCTGATGATCCGCAACCTGGCGGCGGAACACGGCGTGGACGAATCGACCGTGATCCTGGCCTGGGGCCAGGCATGGGTGGCGCTGAACCTGGCGCCCGTGTTCGACGCGCTCGATGCGGATGCCTTGACGATTCCACGCGACGTGTCGATCAAGGTCGATGCGCAAACGCGCGTGCTGCAGCAAACGATGATCGCCGGTGTCTTGTCGGTGCCGGCCGAGCAGTTGCGCGGCGCCGGCCTGGCCGAACTGACCGGTTTGTTTGGCGCGGAATCGAAGCGCGAGCTGCTGAAAGCCGTCGGCATCAAGTCGGAAGCGGCGCTGGTGCCGGGCTTGACGCCGGCCTTCGTGCAGGCGTGGGATGCGGTCGACGCGCTGGAAGTCGTCGCCGGCTTCCTGTTCCCGGCCCTGTCCGTGCCGCGTCCTGCTTCGATGGACCTGGCTTCCTTCCTGCAAGTGGGCCTGGCCCTGCGCAGCCAGGCGGGTATCGACACCCTGGAGCGTGGCCTGAAGCTGGCCGCGCAAGGCAAGTCGCAGGAACAGTTGCGCAACTACGCGCAGCAAGCGCTGCGCCGCACGCAACAGCGTCTGCTGACGCAGGTGCTGGCCCGTGCCGAGCAAGGCAATGCGGGCCAGGCCGTCGATGCCGTGACGGGCGCGCTGGGTCTGTCGGCCTATGTGGCGGCGACGGAACTGGAACAAGCCATGCTGGACGTGTGGACCTTGTCGGAAGCCGTGAATAAAATCACGGCGAAAACCCCAGCGGAAGCGGCGGTGGAATGACGCAAGAAGTAACCCAGGTAGTAACACCGGTAGTGCAGGGCGCTGGCGGCTTGCCGCCAGCCGTGCAGGCGCTGGCGCAGGCCGATTTCAGCGGCGTGGCGCAGCTGTTCGCCAACGCCGGCTTCACGGTGGCCTTGCCGGCGCCCGGCATGCTGCAGGTCGTCAAGCCGGGAGCAGGCCGCGCCAGCGTGGCCGTCTCGGTGGGTGTGCATGGCGACGAGACGGGACCGATCGAAGTGCTGGCGCATCTGCTCGACGCCTTGTCGCGAGATGCATCGAAGCTGGCCGTCGATTTGCTCGTTTGCGTGGGCAATGTCGATGCGATCCGGGCCGGCAAGCGTTTCATCGACGCCGACCTCAATCGCATGTTCCGCCCCGTACGGGGCAGCCTGGCGCAGGCGGCGGAAAGCGCGCGCGCCGATGAAATGATCGCCGCGACAACAGCGTTCTTTGCAGCGGCCGGTCCAGTGCGCTGGCACCTGGATTTGCACACGGCCATCCGGCCGTCCGTGTACCCCACGTTTGCCATCGTGCCGGACCTGGTGGCCGACGACGCCAAGGCACAGCTGATCGATTGGCTGGGCCAGGCGGCCATCGGCGCCATCATCATGAACCCGCAGTCGGCCGGCACGTACAGTTATTATTCGGCCGAGCATTTCGGCGCGGCCGCCAGCACGGTGGAACTGGGCCGTGTGGGCACCCTGGGGCAGAACGATTTGTCCCTGTTCGACGACGTGTCGCGGGCGCTCGATGGCTTGCTGCGCGGCTTGCCTGCGCAGCCCGTCAAGGTGCAGCCGCACGTGTTCAAGGTGGCGCAGGAAATCATCAAGCACAGCGATGAATTCCGCATGGCTTTTGACCGCAGCACGCAGAATTTCACGTCCTTGCCGCAGCACGCCGTGATCGCCAGCGATGGCGACCATGTGTACACGGTGCAGCACGCGGAAGAGCTGGTGGTGTTTCCCAACCCGGACGTGCGCGTGGGCTTGCGCGCCGGGCTGATGGTGGTGCGCGTCTCTTGATTGTCCAGTAATCGTCTCGTCTCACAGGCGCCAGCCGGGGAAACCCGTCTGGCGCTTTTTTCATGGAAAAATGCCGCACAGAAATAATTATCCATTAAGCAACCAGTTGATTTAAAATATTTACCCTTTGCAATTTTTTGGACCGATCATGTTGAAACGCCTGCTGACAGCCCTGCTGTGCCTGACCCTCACCGGCCTGACGGCTGCCGCCCCTGCCGAAGACAAGGCTGCCGCAACGGAAATGACGGCCGAGCAATTCCTTGCCCAGTTGCACCTGCAGCGCGGCAAGATCACATTGCCAGGCGGTATCGCCACCCTGGATTTGCCCGCCAGCTTCCGTTATTTGTCGCCGGCGGACGCCGAGCGCGTGCTGGTCGAGGCCTGGGGTAATCCACCGGGCATGGAATCGCTGGGCATGATCGTGCCCGCCAAGACCAGCTTGCTCGAGCGTGATAGCTGGGGCGTGGTGGTGACGTATGAAAAGGAAGGGCATATCAAGGATGACGATGCGGACAGCATCAAATACGATGAATTGCTCAAGGATATGCAGGCATCCGTGCTGGAAAACAATGCGGAGCGCAAGAAGCAGGGTTACCCAGGCATCCATCTGATGGGCTGGGCGGAAAAACCCAGCTATGCCAAGGATACGCACAAGCTGTACTGGGCCAAGGATTTGATGGTCGATGGCGGCGAGCATTCGCTGAACTACAATGTGCGCGTGCTGGGCCGCGAAGGCGTGCTGAACCTGAACGCGATTGCCAGCATGCAGCAGATCGCGACGATCAAACAGGAAATGCAGCAAGTGACGGCGTTCACGGAATTTACCGACGGTAACCGCTACACGGATTTCGACAGCAAGACGGACAAGGTGGCCGAGTATGGCCTGGCGGCGCTGGTGGCCGGTGGCGTAGCCAGCAAGCTGGGCCTGTTTGGCAAATTGCTGGCGCTGCTGCTGGCTTTCAAGAAAGTGCTGCTCCTGGCCGTCGTGGGCGGCGGTGCGGCCATCGTCAAGTTTTTCACTGGCAAGCGCAAGGAGAAGCCGGCGCCGATACAGCAGCAGGAGTCCGTTGAACAGCCAGCGCATTTACCGGACGGCAAGGTCAACCTCGACAAGTAAAAGCAACTGGGCTGCTAGGTGCGCTGACGCACACGGGCGCGGTACCCGAAAACAGCGCCTCGGGTACACTGGCTCATCGTTCACTATCAGGAGTCAGCCATGTCCGTGTCCATGTATCAGGCAACCATTCCCGTCTTCATCCGCGGCTTGCGGGTCGTCTCGTCCCTGCTGGAAAAAGCGCAAGCCCACGTGGAGGAAGATGGCATCGTGCCCGAGATTTTACTGGGTGCGCAGCTGGCGCCCGACATGCTGGATTTGACGGCGCAGGTGCAGCGCGCCAGCGATACGTCGAAGATGTCGGTCGAGCGCCTGAGCGGCGTGCCGGCGCCGAAGTTCGAGGATAACGAAGCGTCCTTCGAGCAGCTACAGGAACGTATCGCCAGCACCATCGCCTACATCGACAGCGTGAATGCGGGCCAAATGGCGGGCAGCGCGCAGAAGGAAGTCGTGCTGAACTGGACCGACGAGGGAACAAAATTCTCGGGCGATGATTACCTGCTCAGTTTTGCCCTGCCGAACTTCTATTTCCACGTTTCCATGGTCCACGCCATCCTGAGAAACAATGGCGTGGCCGTGGGCAAGCTCGACTATCTTGGCCCGTACGATTAACGTTGCGGTTGCTGCTCGACCTGGTTCTGTACAGCATTGCCCAGCATGCCGCCGCCGATCACGCCGGCCACCGTTGCCAGGGCCTTGCCGCGGCCGCCGCCGACCTGATTGCCGATCAAGCCGCCGATGACGGCGCCCGTACCGATGCCCACGTAGTTCGGTTGTGCTGGTGCCGGCGCAGGCACTGGCTGCGGCTGGCGCACAGGTTCGCGGTAGGCTGTGTCGCGGTAGCCATCGTTGTTGTCATTGTAGGCAGGGCGCGCTTGTGCCACTTGCGTGTGGTGCACGACGCGCTTGTGCACGACGGGCGCCGGGGTTGGCGTAGGGGCCGCTTGTGCGACGACAGGCGCGGCAACCGGTGCAGCCACGGGCGCTGCCAGGGCAGCGGCGCTGGCCGGCGTCATGGCGGCCACGTCGGCCGGCACGGCAGGCACATTCGCTCGCGAATTGGGCAGGATGCCGGCGATGGACGCCGCGCCGACCAGGCACAGGACCGTCACGGAAATGGCGGCGCCGGCCATCAAAGGGTGGATGCGGCTGGCGGTAGTCGTCGTGTTCATGTGTTCTCCTGGGGTGGTACTGCGGGTGTTATTGATGTGTCCAGATTAGCGGCCTCGCCTGTCCAAGGCTAGCCCTTGCGCTGTATCAAACGTAAGCAGGTGTAAGCCGCGCTTTCCAAAGCACAGTAGAATCGGTGCTTCCCCTTTTCCGGAGTCCGCCATGAGCCAGCTATTCACGCCGTATGCCCTGGGGCCGCTGCAGGTGGCCAACCGCATCGCCATCGCGCCCATGTGCCAGTACTCGGCCGACAACGGCAACGCCACCGACTGGCACATGATCCACCTGGGCCATCTGGCCCTGTCCGGCGCGGGCTTGCTGATGACGGAAGCGACGGCCGTCTCGCCCGAGGGACGCATCTCGGCCGAAGACCTGGGCCTGTGGTCGGACGCGAACCAGACTGCGCTGTCCAACGTGGTGCAGGCCATCCGCCGCCACGCTCCGATTCCCCTGGTGGTGCAACTGGGCCATGCGGGACGCAAGGCGTCGAGCCGCGCGCCATGGCAGGGTGGTTCCTGCGTGCACCTGGCCGAGGGCGGCTGGCAAACGGTGGCGCCGTCCGCCATCGCCCATGCACCGGGCGAAACCGTGCCGATCGCCCTGGACGAGATGGGCTTGCTGCAAGTGAAGGGCGCCTTTGTCGCGGCCGCTCAGCGCGTGCATGCGCTCGGCATCGAAGGCATCGAACTGCACGCGGCGCACGGTTATCTGCTGCACCAGTTTTTGTCTCCCCTGTCCAACCAGCGTACGGATGCGTATGGCGGCAGCCTGGAAAACCGCATGCGTTTTCCGCTGGAAGTTGTTGAAGCCGTGCGCGCCGCCGTGCCGGCCGACATGGCTGTGGGTGTGCGCATTTCCGCCACGGACTGGGTCGCAGGCGGCTGGGAAATCGAGCAAAGCGTGCGTTTCGCGCAGGAACTCAAGCAGCTGGGCGCCGACTTCATCCACGTCTCCAGCGGCGGCGTTTCGCCGCAGCAGCAAATTCCCGTGGGACCCGGCTACCAGGTGGCGTTTGCCGAACGCATCAAGCGCGACAGCGGTTTGCCCACGATTAGCGTGGGCCTGATCACGGAGGCGCAGCAGGCGGAAGACATCATCGCCAACGGCCAGTCCGACATGGTGGCGCTGGCGCGCGCCATCCTGTTCGACCCGCGCTGGCCCTGGCATGCGGCGGCCCAGCTGGGTGCGCAAGTGCAGGCGCCGCCGCAGTACTGGCGTTCGCAGCCGCGTGAATTCAAGAACCTGTTCGGCGACACGACCTTGGGGCAGCGCTAAGGGAACGGCTCTGCTACACTGACGCTTCTTTCCCATTTCTCCAGGACGCTTCGACATGCGCCATTGATACTGCCGTGCTGTGCACGGCCTCGCCCATCCCGCCACAGCGCATAGCGCCGCGCGGGTTCGCCAGCCTTGCTCAAGGAGTATCCATGCCCGCATTACTACAACTCGACCGTCTGTCCTTTGTGCTGCCCGATGGCCGCACCCTGTTTTCCGATTTGCAATTTAGCTTTGCCCCGCAACGTATCGGCCTCGTCGGCGATAACGGCGTGGGCAAGAGTGTGCTGGCGCGCCTGCTGGCGGGCCAGGCGCAGCCGTCTTCCGGCGCCGTGCGCTGCGACGGCCGCGTGCATTACGTGGCGCAGGAGCTCGATCCTGAGCGCTATCGCACCGTGGCGGCGCTCGCCGGCATGGACGACTTGCTGGCCGCGCTGGCGCGCATTGCCGAAGGCAGCGTCGATGAAGCCGACTATGCGCTCGTGGGAGAGCGCTGGGATGCCCACACCCGTTTGCGCCAGGCGCTCGATGCGCTCGATTTGCGCCATGTCGATGCCGCTACGCCAACGGCCAGCCTGAGCGGCGGCGAGCGCCAGCGCATCGCTCTGCAGGGCGCCTGGCTGTCGCAGGCGGACTGGCTGGTGCTCGATGAGCCGAGCAACCATCTCGATGTACAGCAGCGCGCCCGCCTGGTGGCGCAGATGGCGCGCTGGCCGGGTGGCTTGCTGCTGGTCAGCCATGACCGCAGCTTGCTCGAGCACGTCGATGCAATCGTCGAGCTGTCTAGCCAGGGCTTGCGCAGCTATGGAGGCAATTACGCGATGTATGCACAGCAGCGCGCGCTGGAACAGGCCGGTTTTGCTGCCGCCCTGCAGGCGGAAAAGGCGGGCGCCAGACGCGAACAGCGCGACGCGCAGCAGCAAGCCGAACGCCAGCAGAAACGGGTGGTGCGTGGTGAGCGCGAGGGGCGCGAAGGCAACCAAAGCAAGCTGCTGCTCGACGCACGCAAAGAGAAAAGCCAGGATAGCCAAGGCAAGTTGCGCCTGCGCGCGCAAGAGGCGCAGCAGGCGCGCCAGCAACGGGTGATGGACGCCAGCGCCCGCTGCGCGCCCGAGGCTGAACGGCTGTTGCTGGCGCCCGACAGCGCCGTGCCGAACGGCAAGCTGATCCTGGAACTGCGCGACGTGGTCTTGCCCTATGGCCAGGCGCAGCCTGTGAGCCTGGTCATCAGCGGCCCGCGCCGCCTGGCCGTGACGGGCAATAATGGCAGCGGCAAGTCGACCCTGCTGCGCGTGATCGCCGGACAACTGGCGCCCGCCAGCGGCGAGGTACTGTGCCATGCGCGGGTGGCGTGGCTGGACCAGCATGCCGGACTGCAAGACGGCGAATGGAGCGCCGTGCAGCGCTTGCAGGAACGCAATAGCACGATGGCGGAAGGGGACTTGCGCACGCGGCTGGCGCTGCTGGGCATTGCCGGCGCACGCGCCACCATGCCCAGCCGTTTACTCAGCGGTGGCGAGCGCATGAAGGTGGCGCTGGCGGCCGAGCTGTATGCGCAGGCGCCGCCGCAACTGTTGCTGTTAGACGAACCCGACAATCATCTGGACCTGGCCAGCCTGCAGGCGCTGGAGCAGATGCTGCTGCAATACCGGGGCGCGTTACTTGTGGTTTCGCACGACCAGGCATTTCTGGATGCGATAAACCTTGACCCCGAGGGCTTGACATTGCACAAGTGACAATTTAATGAAAAAAGTCACGCTCGATGCCTGTAGAGCATGCTTCATGAACTGATGCTGAATTTTGTTTGATTGTCGGTATAATCCACTGAATAACCGGGCCTATTTGTGAACTAAAACTGCTGGTTCACCAATATGATGACGTTTAATCTGGCACTGTTGTCGGTCACTACCGCGCTGCCAGGGCGTCATCCTCCGTGCCCTGCCGTGCATGAATTCTGGTTTCGCTTATATTGTTTTCTTGGAGAAATAGCATGTCGTTTTACGAAAAACTCAAGGCCCTCAACATTGAACTGCCAGTCGTTGCCGCGCCAGCTGCCGCCTACGTGATGCATGCGCGCACGGGCAACACCGTCTTCCTGTCCGGCCACCTGGCCAAGAAGGATGGCAAGGTCTGGGTTGGTCAACTGGGCAAGGACGTCACGACGGAAGAAGGCAAGATCGCCGCGCGCGGCATCGCCATCGAACTGATCGCCACCCTGCAAGACGCGTGCGGCGGCGACTTGAACAAGGTCAAGCGCATCGTCAAGGTCATGAGTCTGGTCAATTCCACCTCCGCATTCACGGAACAGCACCTGGTGACCAATGGCGCCTCGGAATTGTTCGTCGAAGTCTTCGGCGACAGCGGCAAGCACGCGCGCTCCGCCTTCGGCGTGGCGCAAATCCCGCTGGGCGCTTGCGTCGAGATCGAGCTGATCGCTGAACTGGCCTGACGCAGTAGCCTGACCACATGAGCATGCCGGCGCTTGCCGCCGGCGCGCCCTTTCTTCCTTTCCAGCAAGAGCGGAACCGCCATTGGGGTGGAGGGATCGGTGTATTCAAGAAAAAAACGGAGACACGTAATGAAAACGAGTGAACAAGGCTTGCACCGCGGCCTGGGTGAGCGGCAGATCCGCCTGATGGCGCTGGGCGCTGCGATTGGCGTGGGCCTGTTTTTGGGTTCCGGCAACGCCATCAAGATGGCCGGTCCCGGCATCATGCTGTCGTACATCATCGGTGGCGCGGTCATCTTCATGATCATGCGCGCACTGGGCGAAATGGCCGTGCACAACCCGGTCGCCGGCTCCTTCAGCCGCTATGCCCAGGATTACCTGGGACCCCTGCAAGGCTATCTGACGGGCTGGAACTACTGGTTCCTGTGGCTGGTCACGTGCGTGGCGGAAATTACCGCCGTCGCCATCTACATGGGCATCTGGTTCCCCGACACGCCGCGCTGGATCTGGGCCCTGGCGGCCCTGGGTTCCATGGGCGCGATCAACCTGCTGGCCGTGAAAGCCTACGGCGAGTTCGAGTTCTGGTTCGCCCTGATCAAGGTCGTCACCATCATCCTGATGATCGTCGGCGGCACGGGCATGATCGTCTTCGGTCTGGGCAACGATGGCGTGGCCATCGGTATCTCGAACCTGTGGACGCATGGCGGCTTCTTCCCGAATGGCGCGCAGGGCGTATTGATGTCCTTGCAGATGGTGATGTTTGCCTACCTGGGCGTGGAAATGATCGGCCTGACGGCTGGCGAAGCGGCCAACCCGAAGAAATCGATTCCAGACGCCATCAATTCCGTGTTCTGGCGCATTTTGATTTTCTATGTCGGCGCCTTGTTCGTCATCCTGTCGATCTATCCATGGAATGAAATCGGCACCACCGGCAGCCCCTTCGTCATGACGTTCGAACGCCTGGGCATCAAGACGGCCGCCGGCATCATCAACTTCGTCGTGCTGACGGCAGCCTTGTCGTCGTGCAATGGCGGCATCTTCAGCACGGGCCGCATGCTGTACAACCTGGCACTGCAAGGCCAGGCGCCGAAGGCGTTTGCGGAAACCACGGCCAGCGGCGTGCCGCGCCGCGCCATTCTCGTGTCCGTGTTTGCTTTGTTGCTGGGCGTGCTGCTGAACTACCTGGTGCCGGAAAAAGTGTTTATCTGGGTGACCTCGATTTCCACCTTCGGCGCCGTCTGGACCTGGGGCGTGATCCTCGTCACGCAGATCCAGTTCCGCAAGACCCTGACGCCACTGGAAATCAAGAACCTGGCCTTCCGCATGCCGTTCGCGCCGTATGGCTCCTGGATTTCGCTCGCTTTCCTGGCGCTGGTGATCGGCCTGATGGCGTATTTCCCCGATACGCGCATCGCCCTGATGGTGGGACCGGCCTGGCTGATCCTGCTGACGGTGCTGTACTACGTGCTGGGCCTGGCGCCGAAAGAGGGCCGCGACGACGTGCCGCAAGGCTACGAGGCAGGCTGGTCGCCGGCTGATGCGCCGCACGGCAAGAAGTAATTCAGCTGAACTGAGCTGAACCAGAAGCGCGCCCCTGCCCCTGCAGCGGCGCGCTTTTTCTTTCATCTCGGCAATCTCAGGCTCCGCTAGCGCCTATGCGCATTACGCGGCGCACGCCTGGCGTTGTTTCCATGCATCAAAGTTCTGTTTGGCTGTGCCGGTGAAAGCCCTATAATCGCTTAGTTTTGAAAATGGACGCGATCTTTCCGGTTTTTTGCCAGGTAGGGCCGGAGCGCTATTTGTTTTTACCCGTCATACGAATATGTGTGCCTCATAAAGGAATATTAGTGAGCCAAACCCTGGTCCAGAAAATTTGCCGCACCAAGCCGATCGATACCACGGTCGAATATGGTGAAGGCCTCAGCAGCAGTGGCTTGAGCCGATCCATCGGCCTGTTTTCCCTCACCATGATTGGCGTCGGCGCCACCATCGGCACGGGCATTTTCTTTACCATGGTCGAAGCCGTGCCCAAGGCGGGTCCTTCGGTCGTCCTGTCTTTCCTGATCGCCGCCATCACGGCCGGCCTGACGGCCTTGTGCTATGCGGAGCTGTCGTTCCGTATCCCCGCCTCCGGCTCCTCGTATTCGTTTGCCTACGCCACCGTCGGCGAGTTTCTTGCCTTCATCATGGCCGCCTGTCTGCTGCTCGAATACGGCTTGGCGGGCAGTGCCGTGGCCATCGGCTGGTCGTCCTACTTGAACAACTTCCTGGAAAATGCGTTTGGCTGGCACATACCCGAGATGCTGCGCACGCCGATGATCGTTTCCGGCCCGCATGGCATGGAGTTTCATGCCGGCCACATCAACCTGCCGCCGATCTTTTTGATCTGCATGTGCGGTTTCCTGCTGTTGCGCGGCGCCAAGGAATCGGCGCTGATGAACGCCATCATGGTCATCATCAAGCTGTCCATCCTCGTATTCTTCATTGCCATTGCCTTTTCCGGTTTCAACGCCGACAACTTCGTGCCGTTCTTCAATACCGACAATAGCAAGGGCTTTGCCGGCATGACGGGCGTAACGGCCGCGGCCGGCACCGTCTTCTTCTCCTTCATCGGCCTCGATACGGTGGCGACGGCCGGCGACGAAGTGAAAGACCCCAAGCGCAATGTCCCGCGCGGCATCCTGTATGGCTTGCTGATCGTCACCGTGTTCTATCTGCTGGTGGCCGTGGCCGCCCTCGGTGCGCAACAGGCGAAATTGTTCGAAGGCCAGGAAGCGGGCCTGGCGGTGATCCTGCAAAACGTGACGGGCAAGACCTGGCCCGCGCTGGTGCTGTCGGCCGGCGCCGTCATTTCCGTCTTCAGCGTGACCCTGGTGACGATCTATGGCCAGACGCGCATCCTGTTTGCCGTCAGCCGCGACGGCCTGATCCCGAAATCGTTCCAGAAGATCCACCCGCGCACCCTGGTGCCGGTCAGCAATACCATCATCGTTTGCCTCGTCGTGGCCGTGGTGGCGGGTTCCATCGATGCGACTTACCTGTGGGATATGGTCAGCATCGGCACCCTGACGGCTTTCATGGTGGTCTCGATCGCCGTGCCCGTGCTGCGCCACAAGCAGGGCGCGAACCGCATCGAAGGCTTCAGCGTGCCGTTCGGCCCGTATGTGATTCCCGGCCTGAGCGTACTCGCCTGCCTGTACATCATGCGCGATTTGCCGCATACGACGTTTGTCGTGTTTAGTATCTGGATGACGGTGACGGTGGCCATTTACTTCCTGTACAGCATGCGGCATTCGCACCTGGGCAAGAAGGCCCGCTAATGCAGTCTGTTCCATCCAAAACCGCCGCGCTTGCCGGCGGTTTTTTTTATTTCTAACCGGAATTTACATGATGAAAATAACTGATCTGGCCGCCTGCGGCTTGCTGGCAAGCAGCCTTCTGGGCACCACGGTACAGGCCGCCGTTGCAACCGGGCCGGCATTGCGCGATTACCGCGCCGTGGCCCTGTCCGCCGATGGCCAGCGCATCGCCGCCATCGAATCGAACAAGGCCGGCGAGCAAGCGCAGCGCCCGCACGCTGCCATCGTCGTGCGCGACGCCGCCAACGGCGCCATTGTGCAGCAATTCGATCCGTGTGCCGTGTGTTCCTACGACAAGCCCAGCTGGTCGCCAGATGGAAAACAGCTGGCCTTTGTCGGCTACGACGCCAAGGCGGGCACGGCGCAGCTGTACCTGGCCACCCTGTCGCAAACGCCAGTCCGAACGTTGACCAGCATCAAGGGCGTGGCCAGCACGGCGCTCTGGTCGCCGGACGGCAAGCAGTTGGCCTTGCTGGCCACGGTGGGCGCGCGCAAGCTGGCCGGCGCCGTCGAGGCGGGCGCGCGCCAGGTGGGCGAAGTGGGCAGCGAAGACGATGCCCAGCGCATCGCCGTCGTGCCGGCCAGCGGCGGCGAGCTGCGCTTGCTGTCGCCAAACGACACCTATGTGTATGAATACAGCTGGACGCCCGATGGCCGCGGCTTTGTCGCCACCAGCGCGCAGGGCAATGGCGACAGCAACTGGTGGGTCGCCAAACTCAGCCATATCGATGCGGCCACGGGCGCCCTGCGCGTGATCGCGTCGCCGGCCATGCAGCTGAACCTGCCCTCGGTTTCGCCCGATGGCAAGACAGTGGTCTTCATCGGCGGCCTGATGAGCGATTTTGGCTCCATCGGCGGCGATATCTATACGGTGCCGCTGGCCGGCGGCACGCCGCGCAATGTGACACAAGACTATCGCGGTACCTTCAATGGCGTCGTCTGGCGCGGCGCCCGTTTGCTGGCAACGGCCCTGATCGATTCGCAGCTGGCGCTGGTGCCCGTCGATGCGCAGACCGGCCCCAGCCAACCTGTGCTGCTCGGAGAAATCAGCAGCAGCGGCAGCGATGGCCGCTTGTCGTTCAGCGCCGACGGCTTGCAAGCGGCGGCCGCGCAGGAAGACTTTACGCACGCTTCCTACCTGATGGCCGGGCCGGTGGGCCGGCTGAAAAAGATCACGCGCGACAATGACGGCTTTGCGCCGCAGCTGACGGTGCAGAACGTGGGTTGGAACAACGAGCAATACAAGGTGCAGGGCTGGCTGCTGGGACCGTTGAAGACGGACGCCGGCAAGCGCTACCCGATGATCGTCAACGTGCATGGCGGCCCCGGCGCGGCTGCCTCGCCCCGTTACGTGGGCGCGGGCACCCTGATCCACGAATTGACGCAAAAAGGTTATTTCGTCTTCCTGCCCAATCCGCGCGGCAGCTTTGGCCAGGGCCAGGCATTTACGCGCGCCAATATGGCGGACTTTGGCGGCGGCGACTGGCGCGACATTCTTGCCGGCATCGACGCCGTGCAAAAAGTGGCGCCCGTCGATGGCGAGCGCCTGGGCCTGATCGGCCATTCATATGGCGGCTTCATGACCATGTGGGGCGTCACGCACAGCGACCGCTTCAAGGCGGCCGTGGCGGGCGCGGGCGTGTCGAACTGGATCAGCTATTACGGCCAGAACGGCATCAACCAGTGGATGATCCCGTTCTTCGGCGCCTCCGCGTATGACGATCCGGCCGTCTACCGCAAGGCCTCGCCGATCGAATCGATCAAGGCGGCCAAGACGCCAACCCTGATCTACGTGGGCGAGCGCGACGTGGAAACGCCGGCCGCCCAGTCGCTGGAATTCTGGCACGGCTTGCGCGCCATGGGCGTGCCGTCCAGCCTGTTCATCTACGACGGTGAAGGCCATTCCTTCCGCAAGCCCGAGCACCAGCGCGACTTGCAGAAGCGTACTATCGGCTGGTTTGAGCGCTACCTCAAGTAGCTCGCTTATACATCCATGCGCAGCTGCAAGCCCGTTGCCGTGTACGTTGGCGTCACCTTGAAACCATCGGCGGTGATGCTGTCGAACTTGCCTTTCAGGCTGGCGGCCTGCAGCACGGTCAGGGTGTCGCCGGCGGCCGGCTTGTAGCCGTTCTGGAACGTCACCTTCAGGCTGCCGCCCGCCACCGTCATCTGGCCCGCCACGCTCAGGCGGCCTTGCTGTCCGCTGCCCAGCTTCAATTCCAGATTGCCGGTGGCCAGCTGCGTGTACTTGCCGGCCAGCGCCAGGCCGGACGGGGCATTGCCGACCAGGGTGCCGCCGCTGACATACACGTCGCCCTTGCCGAAGGCCGTGGCCGACAAGCCTTCCAGGCGGCCCCCTTCCAGCTGCGTGCCGCCGCTCCAGCTATTGTTGCCGCCCAGCTTCAGGGTGCCCGTGCCTTGCTTGTTCAGCTTGCCCGTGCCGCCGATGTCGTTGCGCCAGCGGTCGACGGTGTAGAAGCCGCCCTTGGCTGCATCCATGCTGATGACGACATTGCCCATGAAGACGGCATAGCCGTCGGCGGCGGCAAACAGGTTCAAGCGGCCCCAGCCTTCAGCATCGTCCATCACCGGGTAGCCCGATGACAAGGCCGTTGTTTTCAGCACCACGCGGCGCTGTGCATCGGACAGATACGGCAAACGCGTTTCCAGCAGCACTTCCGCGCCTTTCGGCACGACGGCTGGCGCGTTGGCGGCGCCCGTCTGCGCGAAACCGAAGGTCAGGCGGCGGATATAGGCGGCCTTGGTGCTGGCGTAGTCCGAAAAGCGGTCGTTGGCGCCGGTGCCCGAGTGGGCATAGTCGTAGAAGGTGTCGGCCGTGGTGCCGGTTTTCGCCATCAGGGTCGTGTGCGCCTGCGTCACGGCGGCGGCCTTGGTGGCGGCCGTTGCCGGGTCGAGCAGGTTGGCGGCGACGATGGCTTGCGCCTGCACGCGGCCGCTGATCACGTCGAGCGGCGAATGCATGCCGGCGATGATGCGGTTTTCACCGAGTTCCAGGCCCCGCGCCACCATTTCCTGGTAGCGCTCGGGCAAGGTATACGCCATGCCCAGCGCACCGCGCACGGCTTCGGCCGAGTGGCCGCTGGTAAAGCCGCCATCGGTGGCGGGCGTGGCGCTCCGGGCCGGCAGCAGGGCCGGGATCACGGCTACGTTGCTGCTCCAGCGGAACGGGCGCGCATATTTGTAGAAGCGCTTGGCCGGTTCCGTCGAGCCATTGTTGCCCATGGCGTTGACGAGGCCCACCACGTTGCCGAACTCGGCATTGGCGCTGCCTGCCACGCCCGTGTTGCTGCCGCTATCGTTGTAGAGCTTGCTTGTCGCGTCCGGCGCGATGTCGGTGATGCTGGTGGTCTGGCGCGCCGCGCTGCGCCAGGCGTCCGTCAGCGGACCCATGCCGTCGGTGATGCTGTAGCCCTTGCCGCGGCGGTCATCGAGGTAGGCGGCCAGTTCCTGCGCCGGCGTGCGGCTGGTGGTGGCTTTGACGACGAAATCGATGTTCGCATTGTGCACGCTGGCATTGACGATGGTGCCGCCCGGCGTGCCATCGTTGGGCACGCCCGTCCAGGCGGAAGGCACGACCGCAGGGAAGCCGTCCACGGCTGGCGCCGAGACGCCGGCATCGACGATTTCCGTCAATGGTTTCCATATGTCGAGCATGCCGGCCAGTACGCGTACGCCCGCATTCGTGGCGGCTGTGGCGTAGCGCGCATCGCCGCGCTGGTTGCTGGCGATATTGTCGACAAAGGGGATGGCCGTGGCCGATGGCGGCGCCGTGTCGGGCGCACCCTGGTCGGCGGGCGCGGCGGGAATGACGAGCGCTGCTTCCTGGTGGTCGGAACCGCCGCAGGCGGCAAGGGCGAGGGCGGCGCTGATGGCCAGCGCCAGCGGCAGGCGCCGGCTCAGGGGAAATGCGTGCATGGATGACCTTGGCTGGAAGTGGAAAAACCATGGCAGCATAGAGAGGCCAGATGACCTCCTGATGACACCACTTGCGCCAGGGCGCTCCCAAAAGATTATCTGGGTGCCACGATATGCACGATCGCCGCGCTATGCACCACGATCTTGTCGGCATCGGCCTGCAACAGGCGGATGCGTCTTTTGACCAGCGGCCAGCCCGACCAGTCCACTTCGCTCACGGGCGGTGCGGCAGGGGCCGCCAGCGGGGCGCTGATGGCGGCCTTGTTGTCGAGCTGATCGAGCGCGCGCGACAGGGTCAGACACACTTGCGTATGGCTGTGGCCAAGCAGGGCGTTGACGGGCGCGACGGGCAGCTGGCTGGCATGGCGCCCCAGGATGGAGCGCAGCGCCGCCACGTGGGCGACCAGCAAGTAATTTTGCACGATGAACAGGTTGATGTCTTCCACGGCCCGCTGCTTGCTGGCCGGTTCATCGAGCATGCGCACCAGCGCCGAGCTGAGCGCGGCCAGGCTGTCCATCAAACGCTTGCGCTCGATGCGGTAGGCGAAGTCATCGAAACACTTTCCCTGCAGCAGCGCGAAGCTGGCTTGCATGTATGACAGGTTCACGTTCAGCACTTGGCGCACGAGGCGCGGCAGGCTCTGGTATTCCCAGTTGGCCAGCACGAAGCTGAACACGGTGGCCACCGCCGCGCCGATCAGGGTGTCGATCAGGCGCTCGCTGACGAGGTTCGGGTTGCTGGGCGCCACCAGATGCATTTGCAGCAAGATCATCAGGCTGACGGCAATGGCCGTGTAGCGGTAGCGCAAATAGATGAAGGTGGGCGTGGCCACGATGGAGAGGAACAGGATGGCCATCAGCACGATATTGCTGTGCACGTAGCGGATCACGATGGCCGTGACCACGCAGCCGATGATGGTGCCGATGATGCGGTCGGCGCGGCGCTGGCGCGTCATGCTGAACGTGGGGCGCAGGATGATGACGATGGTGAGGACGATCCAGTAGCTGTGCGCCGCATACGGCAGCCAGTGGCCGATCAGCAAGCCAACGGAAATGGCCATCGACACGCGCAGGGCGAAGCGGAATACGGGCGAGTCCAGGCGCAGATTCGACAGCAGGGTCTTCAGTTCGTATTTCTGCTGCGACAGGAATGGCGCCATGTCCGCGCCGCTCCAGAACGGCGCGTTGTCATAGACTTTTTGCGTGGCCAAATGCAGTTCACCGATCATTTTCAGAATGGCGCGGATCTTGTTGCGCTGCGCGCGCAGGGTGGCCAGCGCTTCCTGCGCAGCGTCGCCCTTTGCCTGCAGTCGGGCAATTTCCGCTTCGATGTCGGCCCATTCCTTGTCATAGCTGATCTGCGCATACGAAGCGCGCTTGCGCGTGACGGCGTAGGCGACGGATTCGATATCGCGCGCCGCCTTGTAGGCCAGGTCGTGCAGGGATTTCAGCACGTCGGAGTCGGCCAGATGCTGGCGCAGCAGCGCGTAGTCCGTGTGCGTTGAGAGTATCAGTTCATACAGATCGAGCATGCACACGTGCACCTGCACGACGATGGCATCCTTGCTGTTCTTGTGGCTGCGCAAGATCAAGTCGCGCGACGCTTGCTGGCGGTCGGCCAGGATGCTTTGATGGCGCACCAGCTTGTTGAACTGCTCCGTCAAATTGAAACGCGTGTCGTAGAAATCGGCCTTGATGTCGATGTAGGCGGCCAGTTCGAACAGGGCTTCGGCCAGCACTTGCTGCTTGATGCGGTGGCGCAAGACCCAGGCGATGGCCATGGCATAGGCCAGATAGATCAAGCCGCCCAGCATGAACAGGCCCGCGTGGTGAAACGATTGCTGCCACGTCATCTGATGCTCCATCGACATGGTCATGATGAACAGGGCGGCCAGTTGCAAGGGCATGGATTTCTTGCCGTACACCACCATCATGCTGGCGAGAAAACTGACGAGCACGAGCACCATCATCAACAGCCACTGCACGGGCCCGCACAGGCTGATCAATAAGGTCACGGCGCTGCACAGCAGCACGGAAGCGAGCATTTCGTTGAACTTGTGGCGAAGCGGGCTGGGCATGTCCATCAGGGTCGTGCACAGGGCGCCGATGCACACGGTCATGGCCGTGGCGCTGTCGCTGATTTCCTGGGTCAGCAAGGCCAGGCCGACCAGGCCGATGGCCACGCGCAAGCCCAGGTAAAAATAATGGCTGTAAATAAAGGTGCGCAGGTTCAGTGCGTAGTGCATGGGATTACCTTGTGGGCAGGGCACAGAAAGAGGCGCCGCACCGGGGTCTCCGATGCGGCGCCAGGATGTTGCAGTCGCTACAGCCCCGAGTTACATCAGGGCGATCACAGGATAACGCCGCCATTCCGGCTCGGCAAAGCGCTGGCAGTGTGCAAAAATGAAGTCGAGCACGGCTTCCTGATTGCTCAGCAAGGCCGGGTTGGCCGCTTTCCAGTCGGCGAACTTGGCGGCCAGCGCCGGCTCGTCGCGCAGCAATTCGGATGCCATGTCCTCGAATACGTAGTCGGAAAACGCTTCTTTCTTCTCCAGCACGCTGTTGAAGAAGCCCCAGCGGAAGAAGCTGTCGTGCGCTTGCGGTTCCAAGGTTTCCACGGCGTAGCGCGCGTTGTCCTGCTCCAGGGACACGACATAATCGCCCGCCTGCACGGTGAACTGGCCCGTGCGCGCTTCCAGTTCCACCGTGTCGTGGAACATATGGCCTTCGTAGGCCGTGGCGCGCGTACCGACGGATGCGATGTGGTAGTAGCGCGCCGTTACCGTCTGTTCGGCGGTGATGCGGCTCATTTCGACGCCGTTCCAGCGCAGGCGCTCGATGACTTCGCGCCACGCTTGCGGCACGACATAGGCTTTCGGCGCGGCCACGGTGACGTCCGCATCGAAGCGGTTGTAGTAGGCGATGTCGCGTTCCCACGGCTGCGAGCGGTCGTACGATAGGCGCTGGTAATCGCCGAGGATACTTGGCGTGTATTGCGCCGCATAGCCCTTGAAGGGGAAGGTCGACGGCTGTTCTTCGTTCATGGTCCAGTGGATGGGCCACTCGGCTTGCGTGCGTCCCGCCGCCTTGGCTTGCGCGCGCAGTTGCTTGATCTGTTCGCCATGTCTGACCGTGAACGCCATCGTGATGTCGAGCAGGGCGCGCATGGAGGCGTAGCGGTCGGCAAACGGTTTCAACATGTGCGTTTCCGGCATGAAACCGATGACGTGGTGCAAGGCCGCAAAGCCGGTCGAGAAACGCGGTACTTCGAGGAACTCGGCGATGCCGTGGTCGGGGCTGTCCTTGACGGGGTTCACATACGGGCAGGTGGGCCAGCCGGCCTGTTCCATCTGCGCAAAGATGTGCGGCAGCATGGTGTCTTGCAGGAAGGGGCCGAGGCCATTGCCCAGCTTGTCCGTCTGCGTGTGGATCAGGGTCATCGTGTACGGGTAGTCGGCGCCGTTCGACGTATGCGTGTCGACCATCACGTCCGGGTCCCAGCTGGCCAGCAGGCGGTTGAACACTTGCGCGTTCAGGCTGTCGCACTTGATGAAGTCGCGGTTCAGGTCCAGGTGGCGGCTGTTGCCGCGGAAACCGAATTGCTCCGGGCCATCCTGGTTCACGCGCGACGTGTTGGCGCGGTTCAGGCTGCCATCGACGTTGTAGATCGGAATGAACAGCAGCACGGTGCTGCCCAGCGCCGCCAGGCGTTCCGGCTGCGTGCACAGGTCGCGCACGATGGCCATGCAGGCGTCGATGCCTTCCGGTTCGCCCGGATGGATGCCGTTGTTGTTGAAGAACACGGTGCGGCCCGCGCGCTTGATCTGTTCGCGGTCGAACACGCCGTCCGCGCTGACGACGCCAGCATGGATGGGCACGCCCGAGTCGGACAGGCCGATCTGTTCGAAATGCAGCACTTGCGGATAGCGTGCGGCGAGATCTTGATAGAAGGTGATGCATTCCAGCCAGGTCGTGGTCTGGTTGTGGTTACCGAGTTCGTAGGTCGTGCGCAAGTCTGGTGGCATAGCGGTCTGAGTCTGGGAGGGGGAAGGCGCGCTGGGTAAGTACGCCCGCTAGGGGCCAATTGTAGCACCGGCGTTGGCGCCTTGAGGCGCGGCAGAGGGGGCGGGCCGCACTTGTGTTATGAATACGTTTCACGCACGAGGGAGACGGCATGGGCAAGATGGCGATGGCGGTGCTGTTGTGGTGGGCTTGGCTGGCGGCACAGGCGGCACCATTGCGCTTGCCAGCGGGCAAGGGACCGGTGGCGCAGGGCGGCTCCGTCACGGCCGCCGCGCAGGGTGCGCTGATACGCTACCGGGGCTGGCTGCTGGCCGTCGATGGCGCCCTATCGGAGCAGCGGTCCGATGTCGTGCTGACGTCGGCGCAGGCGGGCCACGCACCGCAGCTGCAGATGGGATCCACGCAGCGCCCCTTGCCCCTGTGGTCAGCCTTCGAGCTCGTCAAGGGTAGCGCGCGCCTGCGCATCACGGCGCTGCCGGGGCCCGATGAGCTTCCCGCGCTGCTGCTGGACTTTGGCGATGGCGACTACCGCATCGTGATACCCGCCGCCCCCATCGCGCGGCAAGCGTATCCGCTGCTGGCGCAGCGTTTTCCCGGTGCCGACCTGGCCTTGCTGTTGCAGGACGGCCGGCGGGTGATGCTGCCGCTGGGAAGTGACCGCACGCAAGTGTTTGGCGAGGAACAAGCCGTGCCTTACCGTTTCGCCAAGGTAAAACGTTAGGCGAAAAAAAGCCACTCCCGAAGGAGTGGCTCAGGCTAAAGCGCCCGTTGCCGGGTTATTGCTTCTTGTTATTCAGCGCCCATTTCTTTCAGCAGGTTGTCTGCGTGGTCGATGTGTTTCATGTTCCACAGCATGTAGCGCAGGTCGACCTGGATCGAACGGGTGTTGGCCTTGTTGTAGTCCCAATCGGAAATGATCGAGTCCAGGGTGCCATCGAATGCCAGGCCGATGAATTCGCCTTTGGCGTTCAGGGCAGCCGAACCGGAGTTGCCGCCGGTGATGTCCAGGGTCGCCAGGTAGTCGACCGGTACGGTTTTCAGCTTCGGATCGACGAATTTACCGAAGTCCTTGGCTTTGATCGCGGCCAGTTGGTTTGCCGGAGCATTGAACTCGCCCTGGCCCGTGGCTTTGGCGGCGACGCCATTGACGGTGGTGAAGGCAGACCAGGTGGTGCCGTCGGCGCCATGGTCGCGGCCGGCTACTTTGCCGAACGTGACGCGCAGGGTGCTGTTGGCGTCAGGATAGACAGCTTGGCCCTTGCTCTTCATGAAGGCGATTTTTGCTTTCATGTAGTTGGCGTACGCTTGCTGGATCTTGCCTGCCAGTTCTTCATCTTCCGCTTCGTTTTTCAGCGAATCCGGATACATGGCGACGGCGGCCTGGATGAAGCTGTCCTTGCTGGCCTGGAATTCGGCTGGCGTGCGTTTCAGCCATGCTGCGCGCTCGGCCTTGTCGGCCAGCTTGCTGCCTGCATACAGTTTGTCCAGGGCGGCGGACAGGTCGGCTGGCGACATGCCGTCCTTGATGCCGATGGCGGCGTCGAAGCTGGCGCGGCGTTGTGCTGCCGGCTGCGCGGCGTACTTGGTCAGGCTGTTCAGTACCAGCGCCTTGTCGACTTTTTCATCGTAGGTGCGCTCGACCGAGGTGATGCCCGCTTCCAGGCGTGGCAAGTCGCGCGTCTGGTAGCCGGACTTGCGTTCCGTATCGGCCTTGGTGCCTTCGTTCGACAGGCGGTACAGGCTGCGTGCCGTGTTCAGCAGGCGCGGCTGTGCGTAGCTGAGGAAGAAATCGCGCTTGGTGTCGGCATCGCGCTCGGCGATCAGCTTTTCCACTTGCTCGATGTCGCCGGCAAATTCGGCCTTGCGTGCCGGCGTGGCGTTGACCCAGGTCTTCAGGGCTTCATGTTCCGCCGTCTTGCGCGCCAGGAAGTCACTGCCGGCGTACGAGTCCAGCATGCCTTGGCGGTTCTTGTAGTAATTGTTCACGCCGGCAACTTGACCCGCGTATTTCAGGGCAACATCCTTGTTGTCCTTGGTTTCGCGCGCGATGATGGCCAGGGTTTCGCCCGACGCTTTCACGAAGGCCGGGTAGTTCCAGTCAAACGTGTACGCCACTTCCGATGGCAGGCGGTGACGGTTGGTGCGGCCAGGATAGCCCAGGACCATGACGAAATCGCCTTCTTTCAAGCCATCCTTGGCCAGTTTCAGCACGTGTTTTGGCTGGTACGGCACGTTGTCCTTGCTGAAGTCGGCCGCTTTGCCGTCCTTGCTGACGTAGGCGCGGTAAAAGCCGTAGTCGCCCGTGTGGCGTGGCCACATCCAGTTGTCGGTGTCGCCGCCGAATTTACCGACGCCCGCTGGAGGCGCGTGCACCAGGCGCACGTCGCGGATTTCCAGTTGCTTGATCAGGTAGAACTCCAGGCCGCCGTAGTAGGCCGACACGGTGCAGCGGAAGCCCGCTTCTTTTTCGCATTCGGCGACCAGTTTCTTCTGGTTTTTCTCGATCGCGTCGATGCGTGCCTTGCCTTGCAGCTTGGCCACGTCGGCGGTGATGATCTTGTCGCTGACATTCGTCACGGCCGAGGTAACGAAGATGCGGCTGCCTGGGGATGCTGGCAATTCTTCAGCGAAAGTCTTGGCCAGGAAACCGTTGGCCAGCAAATCGCGCTCTTTGGTCGAATTGACCGCCACGCTGTTGTAGACGCAATGGTGGTTGGTGGCAACCAGGCCTTGCGGCGAGACGAACGACGCCGAGCAGCCGCCCAGGCTGACGATGGCGCCCATCGGGAATTCGGTCAGTTTGGTCAGGTTGGTCGGATCAAGTTTCAGTCCGGCCGCTTTCAGTTCCTTGGCTACTTGTGGCAGCTGTTGGGGCATCCACATGCCTTCGTCGGCGTGTGCGAAGTTGCTCAGGATGGCGAGCGCGATGAGAGATTTTTTCATTCGAGTTCTGTTCTTTTACATTGTAGGGAAGTCGGAATCAGCGGAGTACCCGCTGATTGTGCAGCGGGCGACATAGAGTATCCGTATCGAACTCGCACTAGTCAATCACATTTTCCGGGCAGCATGCTCGTATGTGCTTGCTTGAATGACATTATTTTGAGTGGCGCAGGGGCGGGAACCGGCTGCCAGCGCGCATTTTTCCGTGCGGCGGCTGTGGTATTTGTACATACGTGTCCTGGCGGCAATGAAAAATGGCCGGGCGCTTGCGCGGCCCGGCCATGTGTTGCTGCGCTCTTTTTGACTGCTTAGCGTATTTTGCCGCGGCGCAAAAGATTCACGATGCCCAGCAGGATCACGGCGCCCAGGAACGAGACCAGCAACGAAGCCAGGCTGAAATTGTCGCTATTGATGGTGCCCGTGCCGAACAGCGGGGCCAGCAGCCAGCCGCCCAGGAAGGCGCCGACGATGCCGACGATGATATTGAGGAAGATGCCCTGTTGCGCATTGGTTTTCATGACCATGCTGGCCAGCCAGCCAATGACGCCGCCAATAACGATCCAGATAATGAAATTCATGTAGTCCTCCGCGCGATGGATAAGTAGGTGTGCCATGTCAGAACAACATCATGCCAATGGATAGTGATGCCGCACGATAGAAAAGTCCAGCGGATTCGCATGGCGCATGCAAAAGCCCGCCTGGCTGCGGGCAGCGAGGCGGGCTTGTCATGCGGCAAGGCCGTGTTTAATCGGCCTTGATCGCTTCCACCTGGATGGCCAGCTTGACCTCCGGCGAGAACGCCGGCATGCCGTAGTTCAGGCCAAAGTCGCTGCGCTTGAATTCCGCCGTGGCGTCGGCGCCGCACACTTCACGCTTGTAGCGCGGGTGCATGATGCACTTGAACTTGCTCACGTTCAGCTTGACGGGCTTGGTCACGCCCAGCAGGGTCAGTTCGCCATCGACTTCCACCAGCTGATCGCCGTTGAACTTGAGCGATTTGCTCTTGTAGGTGATTTCAGGGAATTTCTCGACGTTGAACATGTCCGCTTTTTTCGCGTGCGTATTCATGGCGTCGAGGCCGAAGTCGATCGAATCGGCATCGATGACGAGGTCCAGGCTGCCCGTCTTGGCGGCACGGTCCAGGGTGACCGTGCCCTTGGTCTTGTTGAACTTGCCGCGCCACACGGACATGCCCATGTGATCGGCTTCAAAGCTGGGGAAGGTATGCGTCGGGTCGAGGTTGTAGGTGTCGGTAGCGGCCATGGCCGAACCCGCGCCGGCGGCTGCCAGCACGGCGATCATCAAGTGCGAAAATTTCATGCAGATCCTATAGTTGAACAGGTTTTGGGGTTGTTTTTCATAACGCATGAAAAACGTTCAGGGCAAGGCGCCTTGCCGAAGGCAGTACGAATGTACGACGAGGCAAGAGCAACGCAGCCATGGACGTTTTCTCAGGTGTTATTGAGCGGCAACGTGGAATTTAATTGTGACCTCGTCTGCAACCATGCTCGTGTCCTTCCACTCGCCTTCCCCGATGTTATAGGTCAGGCGCTTGATCGGCAGGGCGCCGTCAAATGCATATTTGCCGCCGTCGGCTTTCACCGCCAGGGGGAAGGTCACGTCGGTGGTCTTGCCTTTGATGCTCAGCTTGCCGGTCACCGTCAGCTTGCCCGCGCCGGCCGCCTTGATGCTGCTCGAGACAAAGGTGGCTTTCGGGAACTGGGCCGAGTTGAACCATTCTTTCTTGGCCACTTCCTTGTTGTACTCGGGGTCGCCGATATCGATGCTGGCCGTCTCGATTTCCACCGACGCCTTCGAGGCGTCCGGCGCGGCCGGGTTGTAATCGATGGCGATATTGAATTTCTTGAACTTCGCTTCCACGGGCACGTTCATTTGCTTGAACACGGCCGACACGCTGGTCTTGGCGGGATCGACTTTCAGCAAGGTGGCGGCGGTGGCGGCCACGGACAGGCCCAGCAGGGAAGCGAGGACGATGCGTTGGGTGGTTTTCATCTTGTTTTTTTCCTGTAGTTTTTCAGTGAGCAAGGGGAAGTCGGTGCTACGGCAGCATGCGCTTGAGCACGCCATCGCGGTCGATGAACTGGTGCTTCAGCGCCGCCAGCACATGGGCGGCCACGGCGGCGGCCATCGTCATGTTCAGAACATAATGAATTTCTTTTAAAAGCGGCTTAAGTTCCGGGTTCGGCGCCATGATGACGGGCAACTGGAACAGGCCCAGGTAGACCACGGGCACGCCGGCGGCCAAGGTGTACAGGTAGCCGGAGACGGGCACGGCGAAGATCAGGATATACAGCAGCACGTGCATGGCGTCGGCCGCCTTCTTTTGCCAGGCAACCATGCTGGCCGGGTGCGGCGGCGGCACATTGGCCTTGCGCCACAGCAGGCGGATGGCGGCGATGGCCAGCACGGTCACGCCCAGCCATTTATGCCACGAGAAATATTTGAGCTTGGTGGGCGTCAGGCCGGGAATATCGACCATGACCAGGCCCATGACGAAGGCGCTGATGATCAGCAGGGCGGTCAGCCAGTGCAGGATGATGGCGGTGGTGGTGTAGCGTTGCATCGATGGCTTTCTTGAAAGTAGTACGTATTAGGACTAATTCGGCCTAATATACCAAAGAAAAGCAAATTGCGCTGCGTGCCGGAGATTCTACAAGAAAGATTGCCGGAAAAACCGCGGGGCGGGCAGCATTTGTGCTGGCCGCCCCGCGGGAGTGGATCGGAGGATCCCCATGTGGAAACTGCTTAGATGGCTTTGGCCAATTGCGCGGCGATGCCGATGTAGTTGCCCGGCGTCATGGTCAGCAGCACATCCTTGGCATCCTGCGGAATGGCCAGGCCATTGACGAAGGTTTGCAGCGCTTCTTTCGAGATGCCCTTGCCGCGCGTCAGCTCTTTCAACTGTTCGTACGGGTTTTCGATGCCATAGCGGCGCATCACGGTTTGTACGGGCTCGGCCAGCACTTCCCAGGTCGCGTCCAGGTCTTGCGCCAGGCGCGCGTGGTTCACTTCCAGCTTGTTCAGGCCGCGCAGGCAGCTGTCATACGCCAGCAGGGTGTAGCCCAGGCCCACGCCGATATTGCGCAGCACGGTCGAATCGGTCAGGTCGCGCTGCATGCGCGAGACGGGCAGTTTTTCCGACAGGTGTTTCAGCACGGCGTTGGCCAGGCCCAGGTTGCCTTCCGAGTTTTCGAAGTCGATCGGGTTGACCTTGTGCGGCATGGTCGACGAACCGATTTCGCCCGCTTTCAGTTTTTGCTTGAAATAGCCCAGCGACACATACGTCCAGATGTCGCGGTTCAGGTCCAGCAGGATCGTGTTGGCGCGCGCGAAGGCGTCGAACAGTTCGGCCATGTAGTCGTGCGGCTCGATCTGGATGGTGTACGGGTTGAAGACCAGGCCCAGGCGCTGTTCGATGACGGCCTTCGAGAATGCCGGCCAGTCGAAACCGGGGTAGGCGGACAGGTGGGCGTTGTAGTTGCCGACGGCGCCATTCATCTTGCCGAGGATTTCCACTTGTTCGATGCGTTTCACGGCGCGCTGCAAGCGGGCCACGACGTTGGCAAATTCCTTGCCAAGGGTGGTCGGGCTGGCCGTCTGGCCGTGCGTGCGCGACAGCATCGGCACGTCGGCATTGTCGTGCGCGATCTGCGTCAGCTTGGCCACCAGGCCGTTCAGTGCCGGCAGCATCACGCCGTCGCGCGCGGCTTTGAGCATCATGCCGTGCGAGGTGTTGTTGATGTCTTCCGAGGTGCAGGCGAAATGGATGAATTCCGACGCCGCCACCAGTTCCGGCACGTCCGCCACTTGTTCCTTCAGCCAGTATTCGACCGCCTTGACGTCATGGTTGGTCACCGCTTCGATGGCCTTGATGCGGGCCGCGTCGGCTTCCGAGAAATCGGCCGCCATCTTGTCGAGTAGGGCGCTCGCTTCTGCCGAGAACGGCTTGATTTCAGCGAAACCGGCTTGCGACAGCGCTTGCAGCCAGGAGATTTCCACTTTCACGCGGTGGTGCATGAAACCGGCTTCGGACAGGATCGGGCGCAGCAGATCGGTCTTGCTGGCGTAGCGGCCATCGAGCGGAGACAGGGCCGACAGCGTGGAATACGGAGTAGTAGAAGTCATGAGAGCGGACGCAAGTTAAAGAAACGGTTGGCGTGTGGCGCGCGGGGAGGGCGGGGCTATTACAATACAGCAACACTGACGGCGCCACAGTAAAGGGCGATTTTACCACCGCTGGCCGCTGGCCAGCCGTCCGTCGGCTGCGGATAGCCCCCATGTTGGCCGAATCCGGCCCCGATGCGGCGTGCCTGCCACACACTGGAGGCCGCCGGGCGCGTGCTGCCAAACACCGCTGCCGCCGATGCTATACTGCTAGCTGCTCCTTTACCTTAAAGTACCTATGAAACTGATCGGTTCCCTCGCCAGCCCGTATGTCCGCAAAGCCCGTATCGTGCTGGCGGAAAAAAAGCTCGACTATGTCTTCGAGCTGGAAAACGTGTGGGTGCCGGAAACCCGCATCGCCCAGGCCAATCCTCTCGGCAAGGTGCCTTGCCTGGTGATGGAAGATGGCAGCACGCTGATCGATTCGAAAGTCATCGTCGAATACCTCGACACCCTCACGCCCGTCTGTAAACTGCTGCCGGCCGGCGGCAATGGCCGCGAGCGGGCCGATATCAAGAACTGGGAAGCGCTGGCCGACGGCATCCTCGACGCGGGCGTGCTGGTACGCCTGGAGCGCACGCAGCGCCCGCCCGAGCAGCAAAGCGCGGCCTGGATCGCGCGCCAGCTGGACAAAGTCACTCTGGGCCTCGCGGCGCTGGAAGCACGCCTGGGCGAGAGCGCCTATTGTGCCGGCAAGAACTACACCCTGGCCGACGTGGCCGTGGGCTGCGCCCTGGGCTGGCTCAGCTTCCGCTTCCCGGAAATCGACTGGCGCTCGGAGCATCCGGCGCTGGCGCGTTTGTTCGACAAACTGTCCGAGCGGCAGTCGTTCAAGGACACCGCGCCGCAGTGAGCGCACGATGACCGGCAACGATTCGAAGGCGCAGCAACGCCTGCAGATGGCCGATATCGCGCGTCTGGCCGGCGTGTCCACGTCGACCGTGTCGCGTGCGCTGAGCGGCAGTTCGCTGGTCAATGAAGAGACGCGCGCGCGCGTCATCGCGCTGGCCCGTTCGCTCAAATACTCCATCAATATCGGCGCGCAAAACCTGCGCCTGAAACAGAACCGCACGGTGGGCGTGGTGGTGCCGTATGACGCGGCCACGCGCCAGCACCTGTCCGATCCTTTCTTTCTCAGCATGCTGGGCAGCCTGGCCGATGCGCTGACGGAGCAGGGCTTCGACATGCTCATTTCGCGCGTGGACGCCGAAACGCTCGATGCGGCCGCCCTGTCCTTCGACAGCGGCCGCGTGATCGGCATCATCCTGATCGGCCAGTGGCGCCACCATGAACAACTGAACCAGCTGGCCGCGCGCCAGGTGCCCATCGTCGTGTGGGGCGCGCAATTGCCGCAGCAGCTGTATTGCACCGTGGGCGGCGATAACGTCGCCGGCGGCAGGCTGGCCACGGAGCACTTGCTGGCGGCGGGGCGCCGGCGCATCGCCTTCTTTGGCGACGCCAAGCTGCCCGAAGTGGCGCAGCGCCACGCCGGCTATGCGCAGGCGCTGGCCGCGCAAGGACTGGCGCCGGACCCGCAACTGTACGTGGCCGGCTCCTTCCTGCCGCAGGGCGGCGCGACGGGCGTGCAGGAACTGCTGGACCGCCAGTTGCCGTTCGACGCCATCTTTGCCTGCAGCGACTTGCTGGCCATGAGCGCCATCAACGCCCTGCGCGCGCGCGGCGTGGCCGTGCCGGAACAGGTGGCCGTGGTCGGCTACGACGATATCGAACTGGCCGCGTATTTCCATCCGCCGCTGACCACCGTGCGCCAGCCGATCCGCGCCGCCGGACGCGCGCTGGTGGCTTCGCTGCTGGCGCTGGTCGACGGCGCGCCTGCGCCATCGCAGCAATTGCCAACCGAGCTGATCGTACGCGCCTCGGGCCGTTGAAACGCATTGGCAAGGTATTGCAACCGATTGCAATTATTTCAAATTTAGCCGTGAATTTCCATGCTGCACAGCAGCATGGAAAAGCCTGACATCACGTCGATCCCCGCATTTTTCCCTCTATATTGCCCGTAATATTCCCTTAAAAACAACAACATTTTCATGTTGCAGTGCTCTATTGCAATCGATTGCAATAAATTCTTATTCGTTCAATAATGGCGTACCGGCTCAGCCAGCGCGCCACGGCATGCGGCGGCCAGTACCCATAACAAGCGGATACCTCGATGTATCGGCATACAACACTGGAGACAAAATGAACGCACGTACTGCACAACGCGGCTGCATGGCCGCAGCCGTCGCCCTGGCCATGCTGCAACTGGGCGCCGCCCACGCGCAATCGGCCGCCGACACCGCCAGCGCCGCTCCCGCCGATGGCCTGAACCTGGAACGCATCGTCGTCACGGGTACCACCGGCGGCACGTCCAAAATGAAATCGAGCAATTCCGTCAGCAGCATGGAGCTCGATACCATCCTGCACAACGCACCGACCAGCGCGGCCGAAGTCCTGCGCTCGGTACCGGGCTTGCGCGCCGAATCCTCGGGCGGCGAAGGCAATGCCAACATCACCGTGCGCGGCCTGCCCATTTCCGCTGGCGGCGCGCGCTATGTGCAGATCCAGGAAGACGGCTTGCCCGTGCTGCAGTTCGGCGACTTCAATTTCACGACGCCCGACAGCTTCGTCAAGATCGATTCCACGCTCGACCACCTGGAAGTGGTGCGCGGCGGTTCGGCCTCCACCCTGGCCACCAATTCGCCGGGCGGCATCATCAATTTCATCAGCAAGAATGGCAAGGAGAAGGGCGGCAGCGTGGCCCTCAGCCGTGGCCTGGGCTACGACCAGACGCGTGTTGATTTTGATTACGGCGCGCCGGTTTCGGAGCGCACGCGCTTCTTCATCGGCGGCTCCTGGCGCACGGGCGAAGGCATCCGCCACAGTGGCGTCAACAGCGAAAAGGGTGGGCAGATCCGCGGCAATGTCACGCATGAATTCGACAGCGGCTTCGTGCGCCTGTCGTTCAAGCATCTCGACGACCAGTCGCCCACGGCCCTGCCCGTGCCCGTCAGCGTGCGCAATGGCCGTATCGGGGAAATCGCCGGCATCGACCCGCGCAAGGCCAGTTTCTATTCGCCGTACTGGGTGCCCGACATGGTGCTGAACAAGGATAACCAGCGCGTGGCCACCCGCGTCAACGACGGCTTGCACGTCAAGAGCGATACCGTGGGCCTGGAAGCGTCGTTCAAGCTGGGGCAGGGCTGGAGCGTGAGCGAAAACTTCCGCTACGCCGACAATTCGGGGCGCTTCATCGGCGTCTTCCCGTCGAATAATGGCAGCGACGGCAGCTATGTGTTTGCCAGCGGCCCGAACCAGGGCAAGCCTTACACGGGCCGTGCGTTTTCCGCCGTGGTGTTCAACACCTCGATCGACGACGCCAGCAATACCCTGAGCGACACCAAGCTGGCCAAGACGTTTGTGCTCGACAGCGGCAAGCTGACCACCACGGCCGGCCTGTACCTGTCGCAGCAAAAGCTGGGCCTGACCTGGAACTTCAATGAATACCTGATGCAGGCCACGGGCGACCGGCCGGCGTTGCTGCAGACGGCCAGCGGCACGCTAGGCTATATCGGCCCGGCCTTCGGCGCCTGCTGCTCGCGCGCCGTCGACATGGAATACCGCACGACGTCGCCCTACCTGAATCTGGCCTGGGAAAGCGGCGCGCTGAATCTCGACGGCGGCCTGCGGCGCGACCGTCAGCATGCGAGCGGCACGGCCAACCAGGCCACCGGCGCGCAAGCGTATCTGCCGTCGACGGTGCAGCGGGTCGACTACACCTTGGGCCACACCTCGTACTCGCTGGGCGCGAACTACAAGCTGCAGGGGAACCTGGCCGTGTTTGCCCGCGTCAGCGAAGGCGTGGCCTTCAATGCCGACCGCATCCTGTTCGGCACACCGCTCGATGGCAGCGTGCCCGTGGCGATCAATACCGTGCGCCAGCTCGAAGGCGGCGTGAAATGGCGGCGTGGTCCCCTGAGCACTTTCGTCACCGTGTTCCAGGCCAAGACCAAGGAAAGCAATTACGAGGCGACCACCCAGCTGCGCACGGCCAACAGCTATGAAGCGAAAGGCGTGGAACTGGAAGCGGCCTACAGCGCCGGCGACTTCCGCATCAATGGCGGCTTGACGTTCACCGATGCCGAGATCACGGGCACGGCGGCGGCCGACGTGGCGCTGATCGGCAATACGCCGCGGCGCCAGGCGCGTGTCGTCTACCAGATCGCGCCCACCTATGAATGGGGGCAGGCTACCTTGGGCGCGAGCCTGGTCGGCACGGGCAAGTCGTGGGGCGACGATGCGCACACGATCACCTTGCCCGCCTACCAGGTGCTCAATGCCTTCGTCAATTACCAGCTCACGCCGCAATTGCAGGTGGCGCTGACGGCGAACAATCTGCTCGACAAGATCGGCTACACGGAAGTCGAGGGCGATGGCCATGCGGCCCGCTCGATCACGGGGCGCGCCGTCAAGGTCAGCCTGAAATACGCATTTTAAGCAAGGATAGGATTCATGATGTCGATACGCAGCCCCCTGGCGCGCCTGCTGGCGCCGCTCCCCACGCACTTGCGCGACGATGCGGCGCGCCGCTATGCGCGCCAGGAGGCGGTCTTGCTCGACCGCCTGGGCAGCCTGTATGGCCAGCGGCCGGACTTCCTGCCCTGGCTGGGCGACCTGATGGAAAGCGTGGGGCGGCTGTATGCGGCGCGCGCCCCCGAGCTGCTGCGGCAGGATGCGCAGCGCGAAGCGCAGCCGGACTGGTTTGCCAGCCAGTCCATGCTCGGTTACAGCGCGTATGTGCAGCGCTTCGGCGGCAATCTGCAGGGCGTGGCGGCGCGCATTGCCCACCTGCGCGAACTGGGCGTGACGTATCTGCATCTGCTGCCGTTCCTGCGCCCGCGCGCCGGCGAAAGCGATGGCGGCTTTGCCGTCGCCAGCTTCGAGGAAGTCGATCCCGCGCTGGGCAGCAATGCCGACTTGCTGGCGTTGACGGCGCAGCTGCGCGCGGCCGGCATCAGCCTGTGCTCGGACCTGATCCTCAACCACGTGGCCGACGACCATGCGTGGGCGCTGGGCGCCAAGGCCGGCGATCCGCTGCTGCGCGATTTTTTCCATACCTATCCCGACCGCGTGCAGCCGGACCGCTACGAGCGTACCGTGGGGCAGGTCTTCCCGCAGGCGGCACCCGGCAATTTCACGTTCGTGCCGGAACTCGAGCGCTGGGTCTGGACGACGTTTTACCCGTACCAGTGGGATTTGAATTACGCCAATCCGGCCGTCTTCGCGGCCATGGCCGGCGCCATGCTGGGCCTGGCCAACAAGGGGATCGAGGTATTCCGCCTCGATTCGACGGCCTTCCTGTGGAAGCGCGAAGGTAGCGATTGCATGAACCAGCCCGAAGCCCACAGCCTGCTGCAGGCGTTGCGCGCGATTGCCGCCATCGTCGCGCCGGGCGTGCTGCTCAAGGCCGAAGCCATCGTGCCCACGCCCAAGCTGCCCGCCTATTTTGGCAGCGATGCGGCGCCTGAATGCCATATCGCCTATCACAGCAGCCTGATGGCCGCCGGCTGGGGCGCGCTGGCCGAGGAAAGTACGGACTTGCTGCAGCAGGTGATCGCCGCCACGCCGCCGCTGCCGCCGGCCGCCAGCTGGCTCAGTTATGTGCGCTGCCATGACGACATCGGCTGGAACGTGCTGCTCAATGAAGCGGGCGCGAACGGGCCGGTGCGCCTGGCGCGCATCGCGCAGTTTTTTGCCGGCGCGCCCGGCAGCTATGCGCGCGGCGCCGCCTTCCAGAGCAGCAGCGCCGACAAGGCGCATGGCAGCAACGGCATGGCCGCCTCGCTGGCCGGGCTGGAAAGCGCCGCCACGGTGCAGGAGCAGGAATACGCGCTGCGGCGCCTGCTGCTGCTGCATGGCCTGGCCTTGAGCTTTGGCGCCTTGCCCGTGCTGTACATGGGCGATGAACTGGGCATGACCAACGATCACAGCTACACGCAGCGGGCCGACCGGGCGATGGACAGCCGCTGGCTGCAGCGTCCCGCGTTCGACGACAGCCTGCTGGCATGGCGCCACGATGGTGTGAGCGCCAGCGGCCGGCTGTACCTGGCGCTGCGCCAGCTGGTCGATGTGCGCCGGCGCTTGCCTGCCCTTGCCGCCGCCGCGCCACGCAGCGTGCTGCCCGCCGATATGCCGGCCGTGCTGGCGCTGCTGCGCGGCGACGCGTTTCTCAACCTGAGCAACTTCAGCGGCGCCAGCCAGCGTTTCACTTTGCCCGCAGGCGAATGGCGCAACAGCCTCGATGGCAGCGTGCTGTCCGGCACGGTGGGCTTGCAGCCCTGGCATATGCTGTGGTTGGAAAGGGAACCAGCATGAGCGACGCCAGCGCGCACCGTCCGCACCTGTCGTTCTGGCAGATCGTCAACATGAATGTCGGCTTTTTTGGCATCCAATTCAGTTTTGGGCTGCAGCAAAGCAGCATGAGCCCCATCTACAAATACCTGGGCGCCGATGAAGCGAGCCTGCCCTACCTGTGGCTGGCCGGTCCCATGACGGGGCTGCTCGTGCAGCCATTGATCGGCGCCATGAGCGACCGCACGGTGACGCGCTGGGGCCGCCGCACGCCGTACTTCCTGATTGGCGCCATCTTGTGCAGCCTGGGCCTGCTGGCCATGCCGTTCAGTCCCACCCTGTGGATGGCGGCCAGCCTGCTGTGGATACTCGACGCGGCCAACAATGTGACGATGGAGCCCTACCGCGCCTTTGTCAGCGACAAGCTCGACAAGAAGCAGCACTCGCTGGGTTTTCTCACGCAAAGCGCGTTTACGGGACTGGGGCAGACGCTGGCCTACCTGACGCCGTCGCTGCTGGTTATGCTGGGCATGAACAAGGATGCCGTCAATGGCAGCCATATCCCGCACATCGTCATCGCCGCCTTCATGATCGGCGCCGTGTTCTCGCTCGCCTCGGTGCTGTGGACCTTGAAGACGACGCCGGAAAATCCGCTCACGGCGGCCGAGCTGGCGGCCATCCGCAGCCGCCCGCCGGGCTGGCGCCACACGCTGGCCGATATCGGCGCGGCCCTGCGCGATATGCCGCCGACGATGAAGCAGCTGGCCCTCGTCAACCTGTTCCAGTGGTACGCCCTGTTCTGCTACTGGCAGTACATCGCGCTGTCGCTGTCGGCCACGCTGTTTCACACGACGGACCCCGCGTCGCAAGGCTTTCGCGACGCAGGCCTGCTGAACGGGCAGGTGGGCGCCTTCTACAATTTCGTCGCCTTTGTCGCCGCCTTCGCGCTGGTGCCGTTCACGCGCCGCTTCGGCCCCAAGCGCATGCACAGCGTGTGCCTGTGCGCGGCCGGCGTGGGCATGCTGGGCATCCCGCTGATCCACAGCCCGGCGCTGCTGTTGCTGCCGATGCTGGGCGTGGGCCTGGCCTGGGCCAGCATCATGGGCAATCCCTACATCATGCTGGCCGGCTGCATCCCGCCCGAACGCACGGGTGTCTACATGGGCATTTTCAATATGTTCATCGTCATCCCGATGATCATCCAGATCTTCACCTTGCCGCTGTATTACCGCAGCTGGCTGGGAGGCAATCCGGAGAACGTCATCCGGCTGGCCGGCGCCCTGCTGCTGTGCGCGGCGGTGGCCGTGCTGTTCGTCAAGCTGCGTCCGCCGCAGACCGGCAAGGCTTGACGGCAGGCGAAAAAAAACCGGCGCTGCCGGTTTTTTTTATCTGCCTCGAAGAACAATTATTCTTCAATCGCCATCTGGCTTTGCAGGTAGTTCTGAATGCCGACCTTGGCGATCAGGTCGATCTGCGTTTCCAGCCAGTCGATATGCTCTTCCGTGTCTTCCAGGATCATCAGGAACAGGTCGCGCGAGACGTAATCGCCCGCTTTTTCGCTGATGGCGATGCCTTCCTTGACGGTGGCGTGCGCGGCGCGTTCCAGCTTCAAATCGCATTCCAGCATTTCCGGCGTGTTCTCGCCGATCAGCAGCTTGTGCAGCGCTTGCAGGTTAGGCAGACCGTCGAGCATCAGGATGCGGTCGATCAGCTTGTCGGCGTGTTTCATTTCGCCGATCGATTCTTCGTATTCCTTCTTGCCCAGCTTTTCCAGGCCCCAGTGCTTGTACATGCGCGCATGCAGGAAGTACTGGTTGATGGCCGACAGTTCGTTGGTGAGCTGTGCGTTGAGCATGCGGATGACTTCTTTATCGCCCTTCATGGGATTTCCTTTGTTCTGTGTCGCGTTCGATGATGAAACCGCAGGCTGCTGGCGTTCACTGCCGGGTGGCGTTGGCTGCCTGGTGGCGCGCAGGTTGCCGGTTTCGCTATGCCCGCATGATAGCGCAAAATGCCGGCGATTTCCGGTGCTAAACGGCATTTTTCCGTCTTTTTAACGTAAATATCGTGCGAATAAAACCCATTCTCAAGTGGATTGCCCAGTTGCGCCGTTTTTTATTTGTTAAGGAAAATGAAGGCCATTCTCATTCGCGTTTCCAGCGCTGTTTTGCCGCCGCTGGCGCGCGTGCATGGCCGCGCTGAAAAGGCGGGAAATGTTCGTCCGTTCTTGCTTTTGTGCCTTCTTGGCCGACGCCGGCGATGCGATAATCGGGCAGCGATATTTACTGAAAAAGGATAGCAAGATGATGCTGCATATACCCGGCGTGCTGACGCCGGAACAGGTGACGCATTTCCGCCAGCGCCTGGCGCAGACGGACTGGGTCGACGGACGCGCCAGCGTCGGAGCGCAAGGCGCGCAAGTCAAGCGCAACCGCCAGCTGGCCGAAGGTTCGCCGCTGGCGCTGGAACTGGGCGAGATCGTCAGCCGCGCGCTGATGGCCAATCCGCTGTTCTTTGCGGCCGTGCTGCCGCTGCGCATCCTGCCGCCATTCTTCAACAGCTATGCGGGCGGCGAGCACTATGGCTTGCACATCGATGGCGCCATCCGCACGCCGAAAAACGGCATGCAATCGATGCGCGCCGACGTCTCGTCGACCGTATTCCTCAGCGAGCCGGAGGAGTACGAAGGCGGCGAGCTGGTGGTGGTCGATTCCTACGGCACGCATGAAGTGAAACTGCCGGCCGGCGACGTGATCGTGTATCCGTCGAGCAGCGTGCATCAGGTGCTGCCCGTCACCAGCGGCGAGCGTATCTGCTCCTTCCTGTGGACGCAAAGCATGGTGCGCGAAGACTGGAAACGCAGCATGCTGTTCGAGCTCGATCAGAATATCCAGAGCGTGCGCGCGGCGCATGGCGACTCGCCGGCGACGGTGGGGCTGACGGGGCATTATCATAATTTGCTCAGGATGTGGGCGGAGATGTAAGGCTGGGGTCAGACCCCCGGGGACGTTGGCGCTGAACTGGGCGTTGGCGGTGTTGAGGGTCTGACCCCATAGCAGGCAAAAAAAAGTCTGCCTGGCCCGGGGATGTAGGCTGGCAGACTGAAACAAGCAAATCGCTTGACTAAAACGGGCGCAAAAAAGCAAGCAGGGCACAGGGTGCGGTGCTTGCGGGCTGGCAGCGGCCCAAGGGCCGCCGGAAGGCTAGCTCAGTTGGAAGGTCAGCGGTACTAAAACGTAGACGGGCACGGGCTTGCCGTTTTCGATCATCGGCTTGAACAGCGCGCGCTGCGCGGCCTGGCGGCCCGCTTCGTCGAGGTTGTTGTAGCCGGTCGATTTCTGGATCAGGATTTGCTCGGGCAAGCCTTTTTCATTGATCAGGATGCGTAACACGACGGTGCCGCTTTCGCCCAGGCGGCGCGACAGATTCGGGTAGATCAGTTGCGGCGCCTTGATGTATTCGACGCTGCTGACGGTGCGCGGTGTCGAAGGTGCCGGTGGCGTCGGCGATGGTGCCGCTGGCGCCGTCGGTGCGGCGGTGGCGACAGGCGCCGCTTCGGCGCGCGTCGGCTGCGGCGGCGTGATCGTCGGTTCGCTTGGCGCCACGGCGATCAGCGGCAGCGGCGGGATCACGGCGCGCGGCACGGGAGCGCTCAGTTCCACGGTTTTCGGCACGGACGGTGCCGGTGGTTTCGGCGGCGCCGGCGGGGCGATGATGCTGATGGTCGTGATGGTCGGCATGGCCGCCGTGACGACGCGGCTCAGCAAGCCGCTCTGGATGGCGTAAAAGCCGGCGATATGCAGGACGACGATGGCCATCAGCGGCGCGAATTTGTTGCGCTTCTTGTCGAAGTCGGCAAATTGCTGCACGGCCTGCACCGTTACGGGCGGGGGCATCATCGTCATGGCATTCATCGCTTTCTTAGTTTGTCAGTACAGCTCGCATCAATACGGTTTCTTGCAGCGCCACGGTGGCGTTCAGGTGATCGTTCAGCACTTCCCGCGCGCAGGTGTGGCATTTGCCGCAGCAAGTGGCCACGCCCAGGTCGCGGCGCAGTTCGGCCATGCTGGACAGGCCAAGATCGACGGCTTGACGGATTTCACGATCAGATATGTTGTTGCAGACACATACAATCATTGATACACCTTCTGGCTGGAGGATGAACAGACACTAGTGCTTGGAAGCATTGTTGCTAGTGTTTTAATGAGAATCATTATCATTACGTTTCATTGTCGCGCAAAGTGCGGGACAATGCAAGCGATTTTGATCAAGTGTGCGGCAGTTGGCGGCCTGGCGCGGCGCATCGATATGCCATTTTTTCGGATGGTGCAGCCCTTGATGGGGGCGGCTCTCCGGGCTAAATAAAAACTATTCGCATTCATGTTTATAATGCTGGTATTGTCTCGGACGGTCGCCGTCTGGACAGTTTGAAAGGCCGCTTGTCGGTAATGCGCAACAGTTGCGTTTTACCTCACAACACCCACGTCAAACACGATGCGCCACGCGCAGCAGTCTGTCCCCGGTGTTCTTAATTTGAACGGAATTTGCTCATGACTCTAGTTCCACCCATGATGACGCTCGACGCGCTGGCAGTCGGCCAGAGCGGCACGGTGTTGCATATCACGCCCCACACGGCAGGACAGACGGAGGACGGCGTCGACCTTGTCCGCCGCCTGATGGAGCTGGGATTCGTTCCCGGCGAACGCATCCGTATGCTCAAGCGCGGCATTCCCGGCGGCGATCCGCTGGCCATCAAGGTGGGCAATGCCACGTTCGCGCTGCGCCGCTTCGAAGCGGCGCTGATTACGATTCAACCGCTGCTTCAACCGGAATGATCATGGGTGCTGTCGAAACAATCGTCGATGCGGGCGTGCACAAGCCGCCGCATCAGCCACAAATTGCCTTGCTGGGCAATCCGAACTGCGGCAAGACCGCCCTGTTCAACCGTTTGACGGGCGCGCGCCAGAAAGTGGCGAACTACGCCGGCGTCACCATCGAGCGCAAGGAAGGCCATTTCACGTCGCCCGCCGGCAAGCCCGTGCGCGTGCTTGACCTGCCTGGCGCCTACAGCCTGTCGGCCACCACGCCCGATGAAGCGATCACGCGCGATGTGGTGGGCGGCTTGCGGAAGGGCGACCCGCGCCCGGACGCCATCATCTGCGTCGTCGACGCCACCAATTTGCGCCTGAATCTGCGCCTGGTGCTGGAAGTCAAGCGCCTGGGCCTGCCCATGCTGCTGGCGCTGAACATGACGGACGTGGCGCGCAAGCGCGGCATGCTGATCGACACGGCGAGGCTGTCGGCCGAACTGGGCATGCCCGTGGTGGAAACCATCGCGGTGCAGCACGATGGCGAAAAAGCCCTGCTCGACGCCATCGACGCCATGCTGCCGCTGCCGGTGGTGGAAGCGAAACCGCTGGCGGCCATCGATGCCGTCAGCGTCGAAGAAACCCAGCGCGAAGTGCGCCGCATCCTGGCCGCCGTCAGCAACGACACGCGCGACAGCGGCAACCTGACGGAAAAGATCGACGACGTGGTGCTGCATCCCGTCTTCGGCCCCATCATCCTGGCCGTGCTGATGTTCCTGATCTTCCAGGCCGTGTTTGCCTGGGCGGCCACGCCGATGGAAATGATTACCGATGGCGTGGGCCATCTGGGCGCCGTGCTGACGGCAAACATGCCTGACGGCCACCTGAAAAGCTTGCTGGTGGAAGGCATCATCGGCGGCGTCGGCAGCGTGCTGGTTTTCCTGCCGCAGATCCTGATCCTGTTCTTCTTCATTCTGAGCCTGGAAGACTGCGGCTACCTGCCGCGCGCGGCCTTTTTGCTGGACCGCATGATGGGTGGCGTGGGCTTGTCGGGCCGCGCCTTCATCCCGCTGCTGTCGAGCTTTGCCTGCGCCATTCCCGGCGTGATGGCGGCGCGCACCATCCAGAATCCGCGCGACCGCCTCGTCACCATCATGATCGCGCCGCTGATGACATGCTCGGCGCGCTTGCCCGTGTATGCGCTGATCATCGCCGCCTTCATTCCGGAACGCCAGGTGTGGGGCTATTTGAGCCTGCAAGGCCTGGTGCTGTTCGTCTTGTACTTTGCCGGCATCATCTCGGCCATGGCCGTGGCCTGGGTCATGAAGCGCAGCATGGGCGTGCGCGGCAACCAGCCGCTGCTGCTGGAACTGCCGGCCTACCACTGGCCGCATTTGCGCAACCTGGCCGTCAGCCTGTGGGAGCGCGCGAAGATCTTCCTCACGCGCGTCGGCACCATCATCCTGAGCCTGATGATCATCCTGTGGTTCCTCAGCACCTTCCCCGGCCCGCCGGACAACGCGATCCACCCGCCGATCTATTACAGCCTGGCCGGCATCCTGGGCCGCGGCCTGGAAGTGATCTTCGCGCCGATCGGTTTCAACTGGCAGATCTGCATCGCGCTGGTGCCGGGCATGGCGGCGCGCGAAGTGGCCGTCGGCGCCCTGGGCACCGTGTACGCGCTGTCGCAAACGGGTGACGCGCTGGCCACCACGCTCGAGCCGCTGATCGCCCATTCGTGGTCGATGGCCACGGCGCTGTCCCTGCTGGCCTGGTATGTATTTGCGCCGCAGTGCCTGTCGACCCTCTCCGTGGTGAAACGCGAGACGGGCGGCTGGCGCTATCCGCTGCTGATGGCCGGCTACATGTTCGCCCTGGCGTATGCCGCCTCGTTCATCACGTACCGCGTCGCCCTGTTGCTGGGCGCTTAGGAGAAAAGCATGTGGCAAACCCTCATCGTCGCCCTGATCGTCGCAGCCGCGCTGCTGCATTTTTCGACCAAGTACCTGCCGGCGGGCGTGCGCCGCGCCATCGTGCGCGGCCTCGTGCGCTGCGGCCTCGATGAGGCGAAGATGTCGACCTTCTTCAAGGTGGCGCCCGGTTGCGGCAGTGGCTGCGGTTCCTGCGGCTCCTGCGACAGCCCGCCGCCGCCGTCCGCCACGCCACCGGCCGACGGCAGCAGCAAGCGCGTGATCCTGATGCAGGTGCAGCGCTAGGGCTTGTATTTCAGTGTAGCCACGGGCGCGCCTGTGGGCTACACTGGGCTTTCCGCATGGCAAGGAGTGGCAATGGCGATACTGTTGATCTTCATGTTTCTGTTTGCGGTCGCCACCTGGCTGCTCGCCAGCCGGCGCGGCCGCCACGGGGGACTCTGGTTCGGCATCGGCCTGTTCCTCGGTCCGTTTGCCTTGCTGGCGGTGGCGGCCCTGCCGCCCGTTGCGCCAAGCTGAATGAAAAAAACCCGCGCATGCGGGTTTTTTTTACGTCTGCAGCGCTGCGCTTACGCTTTGCCGGCCAGCTTGTCGACGACCGGCACCAGCGCGGCCGGGCGGCAGCCGAAGGCGGCCAGGCGGCCTTGCGCGTCGGGCGCCAGGTCCAGGTCATATGGCAGACGGCCCGCCACCAGCCACAGTTTGTCGTGCGGCAGGGCCTCGACCAGGCGGCGCTGGCCGTCGACGAACATGGCGTTATACGTTTGCAGCACGATCTGTTGCGCGCCCTGCGCAAAGGCGATGGCTTCATTGACCTCGTCGTCCAGCGCCTCGGCCGACAAGGCGTACTCGCGCACGTCCAGGCCCGCTTCGAGCAGCGCCGGCAGCATCGAGCTGCGCGCTTCCTTGTTGCGGCCCAGCGCCACTTCGTCGATTTCGCTGCGCGAGCGCACTTCCACCGTCAGCAGGGTCACGGGCAGGCTGGCGTCGAGCGGGCGGTAGTCGCCCTGCACGCGCAAGGCGGCCTTTTGCAGCAGCTGCGACAGGGCCATGGCGGCCGGCTGCATCAGCGCCGGCGGGGCGACCGGGCGTTCGCGCCAGTCGCGCACGGCGCGGTTGCGCTTGAGTTCCGCCACGCGCGCGCAAGCCGCGTCGATGCGGGCGATGGCAATGTCGCCGCGCTCCACGGCGGCGATGACGGCATCGATGGCGGCCGTCTGCTGCGCTTCGCGGTGCGAGATGAGGACGATGTCGGCGCCAGCCTGCAAGGTGGCGATGGCGCCCTGCGCGATGCCGATGCCGTCGGCAATGGCCGCCATCTCCAGGCAGTCGGTGATAACGACGCCCTGGTATTTCAACTCGCCGCGCAGCAGGTCCGTCAGCACGCCTTTCGACAGGGTAGCCGGCACACTGGTATCGGCCTCGAAAGCGGGGAAGACCACGTGCGCCGTCATGATGGCATCGACGCCGCCGGCAATGGCCGCGCGGAAGGGCGCCAGTTCCACGGCGCGCAGGCGTTCCTTGTCGTGCGGGACCAGGGCCATGGCGTAATGCGTGTCGGTGGCCGTGTCGCCGTGGCCGGGGAAGTGCTTGGCCGTGACGGCCACGCCGCTGGCGCGCTGCCCACGCATGGCTGCCATGCCGTAGTCGATGACGGTGGCGGCATCCTCGCCATACGCACGCACGCCGATGACGGGGTTGTTGCGGTTGTTGTTCACGTCCAGCACGGGGGCCAGCAGCATATTGATGCCCACTTGGCGCATTTCATCGCCGCTGATCTGGTTCATGCGTTCGCAGTCGTCGATGGAGCCGGCCGCCTGGAAGGCCATCGCCGCCGGGATCGGCGTGACGCCCTGTTCGATGCGCATCACCATGCCGCCTTCCTGATCGATGGAGATCAGCAGCGGGGTGTCGGACACTTCCGCGTTGATCTCCTGCAGTTCGCGGCACAGGGCGGACACTTGCGCGGGCGTATGCACGTTGCGGCGGAACAGGATCACGCCGCCCACCTTCTTTTCGCGTATCAAGGTCTTGATATGCTCGTCCGCCTGCAGGGCGTCGAAGCCCACCATGAATAGCTGTCCTACTTTCTCGCGCAAACCCTGTTCCATGCTGCAACTCCTCCGGTATTCATTCTGATGACGACAAGTCCGTATTCTGGCCCCTGGTGACGCGTCTGGACAATCACCGGAAAAGCTGCCTTGGTTTTATACTTATTTTGGTATTGTATTGGATTTGGATATTTGCGCAAGTGGTTGTTAAGTGGTATTGCTCCACTTGCGCAACGGCGCCGTCAATCGAGGCGCTGGAACGAAGCCGATTGCGCCTTTGGCCAGTACAAGCCGAACACGGGCGGCAGTTGCGGCAGCTGGCTCGGGTCGAGCAGCTGGCCCGCTTCCAGGAACGGCAGCAGGGCCGACGCCAGTTTCACCTGGTTCGGCGAAATGCGCCGCACCAGGTGGTGCGGACGCAGCTCCTGCGGGTGCGCGAGGCCGGCGGCGGCGATCAGTTCGGCCAGCGCCTTCATGGTGTTCTGGTGGAAGTGCGCCACGCGGGCGATCTTGTCGGGCACCACCAGCGCGCGCTGGCGCTGCGGGTCTTGCGTGGCCACGCCCGTGGGGCAGCGGTCCGTGTGGCAGCTTTGCGACTGGATGCAGCCCAGCGCGAACATGAAGCCGCGCGCCGAATTGCACCAGTCGGCGCCCAGCGCCAGCAGGCGGGCGATGTCGAAGGCCGTGATGATCTTGCCCGAGCAGCCGATCTTGATCTTCGCGCGCAGGTTGGCGCCCACGAGGGTGTTATGCACGAGCACCAGCGCTTCCTGCAGCGGCGTGCCCACATGGTCCGTGAATTCCAGGGGCGCGGCGCCCGTGCCCCCTTCGCTGCCGTCGACGACGATGAAGTCGGGCGTGATGCCCGTTTCCAGCATGGCTTTGACGATGGCGAAGAACTCCCACGGATGGCCGATGGCCAGCTTGAAGCCCGTCGGCTTGCCGCCGGAGAGCGTGCGCAGGCGGTCGATGAAGTGCAGCATTTCCAGCGGCGTGGAAAAGGCACTGTGCGCGGCCGGCGAGACGCAATCCTCGCCCACCATCACGCCGCGCGTGGTGGCGATCTCGATCGTCACTTTCGGCCCGGGCAGCACGCCGCCGTGGCCCGGCTTGGCGCCCTGCGACATTTTCAGCTCGATCATTTTCACCTGCTCCGAGCTGGCGTTGGCGATGAAGCGTTCTTCCGAAAATGTACCGTCCTGGTTGCGGCAACCGAAGTAGCCGGAGCCGATTTCCCACACCAGGTCGCCGCCGTTTTCGCGGTGGTAGGGGCTGATGCTGCCTTCGCCCGTGTCGTGCATGAAGCCGCCGCTGCGCGCGCCGCCGTTCAGGGCCAGGATGGCGTTGGCCGACAGGGCGCCAAAGCTCATCGCCGAGATATTGAAGACGCTGGCCGAATACGGCTTTTCACGTCGGCAGTCCGGATGGTTGCCGATCTCGATGCGGAAATCGTGGCTCGTTACCTTGGCGGGCGCGATGGAATGGTTGATCCATTCGTAGCCCGCTTCATACACGTCGAGCTGGGTGCCGAACGGACGCTTGTCCGTCTGCTCCTTGGCGCGCTGGTAGACGATGCTGCGCTGGCTGCGCGAGAACGGCGTCGCTTCGCTGTCGCTTTCCAGGAAATACTGGCGGATTTCGGGGCGGATGCTCTCAAAAAAGAAGCGGAAATGCGCGAGGATGGGGTAATTGCGGCGCAGGGCGCGCTTCGTTTGCAGCAGGTCGCTGATGCCGACCAGGGTCAGCGCACCGGCCAGCACGGGCAGCCAGTAATGATCGTAGTAAAACAGGGACAGGACAAAGATGGCTGCCGTCGCAATGAAGGTCAGGTAGCGAAATGGTACTAGGTGCATGGGCACTCCGGTGAAGTCAGACTGGTAAAGCCGAGTCTACCTTCGATTCGCCGAACGTGCTGGAGGGAAAGAAAGCGGCGCCCGGTGGACGCCGCGTGAAGACTTAGCGCTGTGCGGCGCGGATACGCTCGACCCGCTCTGCGCTGGCCGGATGGCTAGACAGGTAGGGCGTGCCGTGATCCAGCTTGCCCAGGGCGACAAACACTTGCGCCAGGTGTTCCAGTGGAATAGCGTTCTGGCGCAGCATGGCGATCGCGTAGTCGTCCGCCTCGCGCTCGACATCGCGCGAATACTTCAAGTCCAGCAGCAGCGGCGGCAAGGTCGCCACGACGGTCGACACGTCGCCGAACAGCAGCGCCGCGCCGGCGCCCACGGCCGACGTCTGGATCAGGCGGCGCGTCAGGTGGCGCTGTTGCAAATGCCCCAGTTCATGCGCCAGCACGCCCATGATGGCGTCGTCGTCCGGCATCAGTTCCACCATTTCATCGGTCAGCACGATGTCGCCCGACGGCAGGGCGAACGCGTTCGGACCGATTTTGCTCTTGCGGAAAACGATGCGGTGCTCGGGCGTGCTGTCGCCGGGCGTGGCCAGGCGCGCGAACCGGGCGCGCAAGGCTTGCTGGCGCGCGTCAGCGAGCTTGCTTGCCTCAAACACGTGTTCGTCGAGGAAATCGAGCACGCCCTGGCCCAACTGGCGCTCGACGGACTGGGGAATCGCATACGCGACCCCCTTCGCCACGACCGGCAGCAGGTACTGATAGCTGAGCCACAGGGCCAGCACGGTGGCGACCGTGGCCAGCAGGGCGCCGCGCCAGCTTTGCTGCAGCCGCACCACCCAGCCGTCGCGGTGGCCCGTGTCATGCAGCATGTCGTTGAAGGCCGCCTGGTCGGCGATCTCCAGATAGGCGCCGTCGGGAAAGCTGACCTTGCGCACGGCATGGCTGCTGCGTTCGGACACGTGCAGCTCGCCCAGCGGGGAGCTGCGCTCGATATCGCCGGCCAGCACGGCCATGCCATCGCGCACGCTGAGCGTGACGTGGTACAGGCGCGAGGTCTGGCCGTCGAAATAGCGCGCGGGCACGGGGGCCGCGCCCGGCGCGTCGTGGTCGAGCGTCATGCTACAGCGACAGGTCGAAGTCCAGCAGGTCGACCATGCCTTCGCCCGTGGCCGACACTTGCTCTCCGGTGGCGGCGACAAAGGCGTCGAGGCTGCCGTGCACCAGCATCGAAGTCGCTTCCAGGCGGTACTTCAGCCAGCGCACCTGGGCGAATGGCGAAAACAGGCCCAAGGTGACGACGATGCCCAGCAGGTTGGTCAGCATGATGAAGGTGGTGCGGCCCCACGTCAGCTGCGACTGGAACTGGTGCTGCTGCAGGCGCGTATGGTTCCAGATCAGGTTCTGGATCATGGTCAGGAACAGCGGCAGCACGATAAAGGCCCAGGCATACAGGGCAGCCACGGCGCCGAAGATGCTGCCGGCCTTGGTGACATCGTTGGCATTGGTGGCAAACGTGGCGAAGACGCTGGCGAAGACGACAAAGATCAGGACCAGGAAACCGGCCAGCAGCAGGGCGAAGAACAGCAGGTACGTCTTGTAGAAACTGCCGACCGAGGCGTCGAAGCTGAAGTTGCTGCTGCCGAAGCGGCTTTGCGTGTGCTGGAAGCGCTTCAGGCGCTGGTGCAGGAACGGCGTCATCAGGCCAGCCGTGAAGGTGTTCAGGATGGGCAGCCACAGGAAGTATTTGTAGGCTTCTTTGGCGCTGCCGTCAAAGCCGAAGCGGATGCCGCGGTAGCTGGTGTTGTACAGCTTGAATTGCAGGCTTTTCCAGACCAGCCATGGCAGCACGGCCATCATCAGCACGAGCATGATCAGGCCGATGATGGGCGAGATCTGGAAGGCGATGTTGTAGCCGCCGATCAGTACGACGGCCGCGATGCGGCCCTTCAGGATGGCCACGGCATTGCCATGGTATTCGAAGCTGCTGCCAGCCAGGTGGGTGCTGGAATAGAAATAGCGGTTGCGGCGCACCTTGGCCCAGGCGGAGTAAATGCCCAGGGTGACGATGCTCAGCAGCAGGTTGACGATCCAGATGCGGAAGTATTCGCTGCCGGTGGCGCTGAAGGTGATGGCTTCGCGCTTGGGCGTGGTGTTGTTGGTGTCGAAATCCACAGGGGGTTTCCTTACTTATTGGAAACAAAACAAGATAAGGGAAGATTGAAAAGTTATCAATTGAAAATACTGTTTTTCGCAATTTTTTTGCAGATTCCCTTGCGCCGCCCCGATCCGGCCGTCCCGGCTATACTGGAACTCAACCATCGCTTAACGGGAAAACCATGATCGTCGTCCATCATCTGAACAATTCGCGCTCGCAGCGCGTGCTCTGGCTGCTCGAGGAACTGGGCCTCGATTACGAGGTCAAGCGCTACCAGCGCGACCCGAAAACCATGCTGGCGCCAGCCTCGCTGAAGGCCGTCCATCCGCTGGGCAAGTCGCCCGTGATCACCGATGGCGCCAACACCATCGCCGAATCGGGCGCCATCATCGAGTACCTGGTCGAGCGCTACGGCAATGGCCGCTTGATCCCGGCGGCGGGCACGCCGGAGAAGCTGCGCTGGACCTACTGGCTGCATTTCGCGGAAGGCTCGGCCATGCCGCCGCTGCTGATGAAGCTGGTATTCGACAAGGTCGAATCGTCGCCGATGCCGTTTTTCGTCAAACCGATCGCGCGCGGCATCGCCAGCAAGGTCAAGAGCAGCTTCATCCTGCCCAATATCAACAGCCAGCTGGCCTACATGGAAGCGGAACTGGAGAACAGCAAATGGTTTACCGGCAATGAATTCACGGCGGCCGACATCCAGATGAGCTTTCCACTGGAAGCGGCGGCCATGCGCGGCGGACTCGACGAGCGCCTGCCAAAGCTGACGGCGTTCCTGCAGCGCATCCATGCGCGGCCTGCCTATCAGCGGGCGCTCGAACGGGGCGGGCCCTACGATTTCGCCAAGTGAGAACGCCTAACCAAACCTACTGCGCGTCGCGACTTGCGGCCTGCGATGCTCACCGTACTTGAGTACGGTTGCGCTTCTTAGCCACAATTCACTTCCGCTCGCTACGGTTTTGTTAGGCGTTGTTACGCCGCGTAAAACCTGCCAAGCGGAATTCGCGGGGAATAGTGCTTGCTCCATACGGTAAAATGATCGATTCAACCAGTATCCATTTACCGCATGGCCAGACTCCTCGCTATCGACGGCTTGAATATCGTACGCCGCGTCTACGAAGCCAGTCCTGAACCCGATTCCGACCTGAAGGCGGAGATCGCGCTGCGCCATGCGCTGTCGTCGTTCCGCACGCTCATCAACGACCACGAGCCGACGCATATCCTGCCGGCCTTCGATTTCGGCGGCCCGACCTGGCGCCACGCCCTGTATGCCGGTTACCGCGAGGGGCGCCAGCCCATGCCGCAGGTGCTGCGCGACGCCTTGCCTGGCTTCTACGCCACCCTGGCCAGCTTCGGCATGCACGTGGTCAGCATTCCCGAGGTCGAGGCCGACGACGTGATCGGCACGGCCGTCATGCGCTGGCTGCATGAGGGGCGCGGCGCGGCCGTCATCGCCACCACCGACAAGGATTTGCATGGCCTGATCGCGCACGGCGCGCTCGTGTGGGACCACTTCAAGGGCGTCTGGCACGACCACGCCTGGGTCGAGAAAAAGTTCGGCGTGCCGCCGGAACTGCTGCCCGACCTGCTGGCACTGATGGGCGACGTCACCGACAGCATTCCCGGCGTATCGAAGATCGGCCTGAAGACGGGCGCAAAACTGTTGCGCGCCTACGGCAATATCGACGCCGTGATGGCCGGCGCGGGCATTTTGCCCGGTGCGCTCGGTGAAAGCCTGCGAAAAGAGCGGGAAATACTGTATCTTTCAAGAAAGTTAGTTGCGCTCAAGACGGATGTCACGTTGGGCGTCACCTGGAACAAGCTGGTGTGGGAAAAGTAGAGCGCCCAAAAAAAACTCATGGCGTTGTTGCCTTGCCTCGTCGTACATTCGTACTGCCTTCGGCAACGCGCCTAGCCCTGAGCATTTTGATGGGCGCTCTCTGAGTGGAACTCGCAATAGAAAATCAAGCAAGGGAAGTAAATCATGATGTTAAAGACAGTCCTGATCGATAGCAGCGCCGTGGCGCGCGGCCTGCTGAACACGGTCCTGACCGATGGCGGCTACGATGTCTGCGGGCAGACGCATACGAGCGCGCTGGGGCTGGCGCTGCTGGTCAAGCACCACCCGCATTTCGTCTGCATCGCGCGCGAGCAGGTGGAAGACGGGACCAATGTGGTGCAAACCATCCGCGCCCAGTATCCGAAGACGCTCATTTTCATGGTCTCGGGCGGCATCGACGCCACCTCGCTGCAGGCGGCCCTCGCCATGGGCGTGTCGGGTTTTATCGTGAAACCGTTCATGGCCGACACGGTCCTGAAAACCGTGCGCAATACGGTGATTGCCATGGTGCGCAAGCAGCAGGCTTTGGCCGCCGCCGCGCAAGGCAATAGTTAGACGCCAGCCAGGCCCGTCGCGCTGGCGATGATGCCGCCACCGAGGCATACGTCGCCGTCGTACAGCACGGCCGACTGGCCCGGCGTGACGGCCCATTGCGCCTGGTCGAAGGCCAGGCCGAAGTGTTCATTCCCATCCGGCAGCAGCTGGCAAGCCACGTCGGCCTGGCGGTAGCGCGTCTTGGCGCTCAAGGCGCCCGCTTGCGGCGCGCTACCTGCGACCCAGCTGGCCTGGTCGGCCGTCAAGGCGGGCGACAGCAGCCACGGGTGGTCATGGCCCTGCACCACCCACAGGGTGTTGTTGGCGATATCCTTGCGCGCCACATACCAGGCGTCGCTGCTACCGTCCGCGTTCTGGTACGACTTCACGCCGCCGATGCCGATGCCCTTGCGCTGGCCCAGGGTATAAAAACTCAGGCCCACATGTTCGCCCACGGTCTTGCCGTCGGCCGTTTTCATCGGGCCCGGCTTGTACGACAGGTAGCGGTTCAAGAATTCGCGGAACGGGCGCTCGCCGATGAAACAGATGCCCGTCGAATCCTTCTTCTGCGCGTTCGGCAGCGCCAGTTTTTCAGCGATCTTGCGTACTTCCGTCTTCGGGATTTCACCGAGCGGAAACAGGGTTTTCGACAACTGCGCCTGGTTCAGCCGGTGCAGGAAGTAGCTCTGGTCCTTGCTGGCGTCGACGGCTTTGAGCAGTTCATAACGGCCCGCATCGGTCGGCGCCTGGCGCACGCGCGCATAGTGGCCGGTGGCGATCAGGTCGGCGCCCAGGGTCATGGCGTGGTCGAGGAAGGCCTTGAACTTGATTTCGGCGTTGCACAGCACGTCCGGGTTCGGCGTGCGGCCGGCCTGGTATTCGCGCAGAAAATCGGCGAACACGCGGTCCTTGTATTCGGAGGCGAAATTGACGGCTTCGATATCGACGCCGATGACGTCGGCCACGCTGGCCGCGTCGATCCAGTCCTGGCGCGTGGAGCAGTATTCCGAATCGTCGTCATCTTCCCAGTTTTTCATGAACAGGCCGATGACTTCATAGCCTTGTTCCTTCAGCATCCATGCCGCGACCGAGGAATCGACCCCGCCCGACATGCCGATAACGACTTTCTTCTTGCTCATCTTGCTTTCCAGTGTACTTTAGATAATGTTGCTATGCGCTATTGAAAACGGACGCATGCGTGTGCAGCAGGGCCAGCGGCGCGCGCCTGCCAGCCAGGTATTCGTCCACGCACTGCAGCACCAGCGGGCTGCGGTGGCGCTCCTGGCACGCGGCCAGCTCGTCGCGCGTCATCCACAAGGTGCGGATGATGCCTTCGTCCAGCGGGCGGTCATGCTCGGCGCCGGCCGTGCCGCAAAAGGTGAAGCGCAAGTAGGTCACGTCCTCGCCCGTGCGCAAGGACTGATAGCGCGACATGTACATGCCGACCAGTGCCGTGGGGATGAAATCGTAAGCCGCTTCTTCCAGCGTTTCGCGGATCACCGCCTGCTCCAGCGACTCGAACGGGTCGAGGTGGCCGGCCGGCTGGTTGATCTTGATGCCTTCGCTGGTCTCTTCTTCAATCAGTAAAAACAGGCCGTCGCGTTCGACGATGGCGGCAACGGTGACAGAGGGTTTCCAGATTCTCGGCATGATTCCATCCTTGAAAGAGCCGACATTTTATCTTGTTCTGCGCGCGCGGTTTGAAGCCGGCCTTTTGTTGCGCGGACATATTGATAAATGACAACGTTTTAGCAAATAGCGGTGGGAGGTACTTACGTCTGTCCCGGGGAGCGCACTAGCATGGGGGCTTAGTCGGCAAGAGGGTAGCAAGCGCCCGCTAATATAGGCTTTCCCTGTGGTCAAAACAAGCGCGTACGCGTGCTCGACTGTGGTGAGATTGACACACCTTTCCCACAATATGGTCGCCATACCGCATGGCGGAACAAGGATTGGTATTACGGGTAAATTAGTGTCGTACGACTAAAAGTTGCTGCTTCACAAACGTTTAACGCGCTGCTTTCCGTGTTAGATTCTAGTCAGTTTATCAATTAGCGGAGGCATCATGAGGATAGGCATACCGGCCGAAACACGGCCTGGTGAAACGCGGGTGGCGGCAACGCCCGAGACAGTCAAGAAGCTGGCAGCCAAGCATCAAGTCGTCGTGCAGTCCGGAGCGGGCCTGCAAGCCTCGATTCCCGACGACGCCTATGCCGCCGCCGGCGCGCAGATCGGCACGGCCCGGGAAGCCTATGGCTGCGCCATCGTGCTCAAGGTGCGCGCGCCCGATGCCGATGAACGGGTCCTGATGGCCAGCGGCACGGTGCTGATCGGCATGTTGAACCCGTTTGACGCCGACAATATCGCCGCCATGGCCACGGCCGGCCTGTCCGCCTTCGCCCTGGAAGCCGTGCCGCGCATCACGCGCGCGCAGTCGATGGACGTGCTGTCCTCGCAAGCCAATATCGCCGGCTACAAGGCCGTGCTGGTGGCCGCGAATACCTACCAGCGCTTCATGCCGATGCTGATGACGGCGGCCGGCACCGTCAAGGCGGCCCGCGTGCTGATCATGGGCGTGGGCGTGGCAGGACTGCAGGCGATCGCCACGGCCAAGCGCCTGGGCGCCGTCATCGAAGCGTCCGACGTGCGCCCGCCCGTCAAGGAACAAGTGGAGTCCCTGGGCGCCAAGTTCCTCGACGTGCCTTTCCTCACCGATGAAGAAAAAGAGATCGCCAAGGGTTCGGGCGGCTATGCGCGCGCCATGCCGGCCGACTGGATGCGCCGCCAGGCCGAACTCGTGCACGAACGGGCGAAACTGGCCGACATCATCATCACCACCGCGCTGATTCCCGGCCGCGCCGCGCCCGTGCTCATTTCCGAAGAAACGGTGAAAGCCATGAAACCGGGCTCCGTCATCGTTGACCTGGCCGTCGAGCAGGGCGGCAATTGCCCGCTGTCGGAACTGGGCAAGACGGTGGTCAAGCACGGCGTCTACATCGTGGGCGAGCCGAACCTGGCCACCCTGGTGGCGGCCGACGCTTCGGCCCTGTATGCGCGCAACGTGCTGGACTTCTTGAAGCTCATCATCGACAAGGACGATCAATTGCTGATCGACCGCGAGGATGAAATCATCAAGGCCAGCCTGGTTTGCGCAGGCAATGACATCCTCAGAAAATAACGCGGTGCCGGAGAGAACAACATCATGGAAATCAGTCATACCATCACCAACCTGATCATCTTCGTGCTGGCCATTTATGTCGGCTACCACGTCGTCTGGACCGTCACGCCGGCGCTGCATACGCCGCTGATGGCCGTCACCAATGCCATTTCCGCCATCATCATCGTCGGCGCCATGCTGGCGGCCGGCCTGACCGATGGACCGCTGGCGCAAGTGGCCGGCACTCTGGCCGTCGCGCTGGCCGCCGTCAACGTGTTCGGCGGCTTCCTCGTCACGCAGCGTATGCTCGAGATGTTCCGTAAAAAAGAACCGAAGGCCAAGCAAGGAGCAAAAGAATGAGTCACGCCATGAGCTTCGTCACCATGAACCTGGTGACGATGATGTACCTGATCGCCTCGGTGTGCTTCATCCAGGCCCTGAAAGGCCTGTCGTCGCCATCGACGGCGCGCCGCGGCAATGCCTTTGGCATGAGCGGCATGGCCATTGCCGCCGTCACCACCGTGGCGCTGATCCTGAAACTGAAGGAGCAGCAAACGGGCGGCATGGGCCTGACCCTCGTCATCATCGGCATCGTCACGGGCGGCGCCATCGGCGCCTACCTGGCGAAAACCGTGGAAATGACGAAGATGCCGGAACTGGTGGCGGCCATGCACTCGCTGATCGGCCTGGCGGCCGTCTGCATCGCCGTGGCGGCCGTGTCGGAACCGTGGGCCTTCAATATCGCCAAGCACGGCGAGGCGCTGCCCATCGGTAACCGCTTCGAACTGTTCATCGGCACCTTTGTCGGCGCCATCACGTTCTCCGGTTCCGTGATCGCCTTCGGCAAGCTGTCGGGCAAATACAAGTTCCGTCTGTTCCAGGGCGCGCCCGTCAGCTTCAAGGGCCAGCACATGCTCAACCTCGTGCTGGCGCTGGTGATGGTGGGACTGGGCCTGGCGTTCTGCTTCGCCGATGGCGTCGAACCGGCGTGGACGCCGTTCATCGTGATGACACTGATCGCCTTCGCGCTGGGCGTGCTGATCATCATTCCGATCGGCGGCGCCGACATGCCGGTGGTGGTGTCGATGCTCAACAGCTACTCGGGCTGGGCTGCGGCCGGCATCGGTTTTTCGCTGAATAACTCGATGCTGATCATCGCCGGTTCGCTCGTGGGATCGTCTGGCGCGATCCTGTCGTACATCATGTGCAAGGCGATGAACCGCTCGTTCTTCAACGTCATCCTTGGCGGCTTCGGCGGCGATGCGCCGGCGGCCGGCGCGGCCGGTGCGCAGGAACAGCGGCCCGTGAAATCGGGTTCGGCCGACGATGCCGCCTTCATCATGAGCAATGCGGAAACCGTCATCATCGTGCCCGGCTACGGCCTGGCCGTGGCGCGCGCGCAGCACTCGCTGAAGGAACTGGTGGAAAAGCTCACGCACAAGGGCATCACCGTCAAGTATGCGATCCACCCCGTGGCGGGGCGCATGCCGGGCCACATGAACGTGCTGCTGGCCGAGGCGGAAGTGCCGTACGACCAGGTCTTCGAGATGGAGGACATCAACGGCGAATTCGGCCAGACGGACGTGGTGCTGGTGCTGGGCGCGAACGACGTCGTCAACCCGGCGGCGAAAGATCCGAAATCGCCGATCGCCGGCATGCCGATCCTGGAAGCGTATAAAGCCAAGAGCATCATCGTCAACAAGCGTTCGATGGCGTCCGGCTATGCGGGCCTGGACAACGACCTGTTCTACCAGCCGAACACGATGATGGTGTTTGGCGATGCGAAGAAGGTGATCGAGGATATGCTCAAGGCCGTCGAATAAACGCTGTTTGCTGCGACCGCACGGCCCGCCTTGCGCGGGCCGTTTTTATTGGGCCGCCACGACCTTGTTGCGGCCCTGGTGCTTGGCCGCGTACAGGGCCTTGTCGGCATCGGACATGGCCGCATCCAGGGTGGCGCCGGCCGTCAGGGACGCCACGCCGATGCTGATGGTCACCTGCAGTTCGCCGCCATCGGGCAACGGCGTGATGGCGGCGGCCACGGCGGCGCGGATGCGTTCGGCCACCCTATGCGCCTGCTGCAGGCTGGCGTCGGGGAACAGCAGGCCGAATTCCTCGCCACCGAGGCGCGCCGCCACGTCGGTGATGCGTCCCGTGTCGCGCAGCGCCTGCGCCACCGTGCGCAGTACGGCGTCGCCTACGGCATGGCCGTAGCGGTCGTTGATCTTCTTGAAATGGTCGAGGTCGGCCACGCCCACGGTCAGGGCGGCGCCGCTGCGCGCCGCGCGCGCCATCGCCTGCTCGGCTTGCGCTTCATACGCGCGCCGGTTCGGCAGCGACGTCAGCGCATCGTGCAGCGCCTGCTGTTCCAGCTGCGCCAGCAGGCTGGCGTTCTTTGCCGCCAGTTCGCGCCGTTCGCGCACGTCGAGCAAGAAGGCGCCGAAATAGCGGATGCCGTCGACCACGCCCAGGTCCATCGCCTTCATTTCGATGGGGATCATCTGCGTGTCGCGGTGGCGGATGGCGAATTCGCGTATCTTGCCCAGCACGCTGGACGTGCGCGAGCTGCGGATGTAATTGATCACGTGATTGTCGTGCTGCGCGCCGACGGCGTCGGGCAGCAAGCCGTTCAAAGTCTGGCCCAGCAATTCCCCGCTCGCATAGCCCGACAATGCCTGCATGGCGCCATTGATATAGCGGATGCGGCAATGCTCGTCGATGATGATGACGGCGTCGAGGGCGTCTTCCAGCAGGCGGGAAAAGAGCACTTCGGGAAGAGCGGCAGGCGGTGCTGCGGGCAATACATCTGTCATGGAACGGTCGCCAAAAGCCAGGTGACAGCCATTGTCGCATCCGCGGGCCGTTTATTCCATGCCGGATATGTTCCCTGTTTCTTTTTTGCCCCAGCTCTTTCCTTATTGTTAAGCCTTATCGGCGGCCGTACATCATCAGCCCAGCCAATGCCTTGCGTGCAGGGGAAAATACGTCCAGCAAACCCAGCGACAGGCCCAGCAAGCCTTGCGTGGGAGCGCTGCCCGTGAAGATGCGCGCCATGGTGTCGGTGACGCGCACGGTCAGCCCCCGGTCGGTCTGGCGCAGGCTGGCGTAGCGTTCCAGCCCGGCCGGACTGCCATCCTGCGCCAGCACGCGGGCCAGCACGGCGGCGTCGCGCAAGCCCAGGTTCAAGCCCTGTCCCGCCACCGGGTGCAGGGTTTGCGCCGCATTGCCGATGGCGACCGTGCGCGCCGTGCCGTTCGCCTGCGCGTTCAGGCCCAGCGGATAGGCCAGGCGCGCCGTCGTGTGCGTAAAGCGTCCCAGGCGGCTGCCGAAGGCGGCGCCCAGACGGGCCAGAAAGGCTGCGTCGTCCAGCGCCAGCAATTGCTCGGCGCGCGTGGGCGGCACGCACCACACGAGCGCGTAGCCATCGTCCTGCGGCAGCAGGGCCAGCGGACCTTCGTCGGTGAAGCGCTCATATGCGCGGTGTACGATGGGGCTGCTTGTGCGCACATGGGCGATGATGGCGCTTTGGCCATAGTCGCGGCTGACGGCCCGTTCCGGCTGCTGGCCGAACAGGCCGCCCTCGGCTTGCACCAGCAGGCTGGCGCGCAAGCTCGACGCGGCGCCCGCCTGGTCGATCTGCACGCTCACGCCATCGGCGTCTTCCACGCTGCCCGTCACCAGCGCCGGGCGCAGGCTGGCCACGCCGAGGCGCTCGCACACGTCGGCCAGCGCGCTGACGACGGCGCCGTAACGGGCCACGTGGCCGAGCGCCTCGACGCCATGTTCGCTGCGGTCCATCAGGCTGCGCCCGAACTGGCCGCGGCGCGAGACGTGGATTTGATGGATCGGTGTCGCTTCCACGGGCCAGGCGCCCGCTTCCTCGAGAATCTGGCGGCTGCCGTGCGACAGGGCGATGGTGCGCGGATCGCGCCTCGCTTGTTCGATGGATTTGGCGTCGAGCAGGACGATGCCGGCGGCGCGGCTGCCGCGCTGTACCAGCAGGGCGGCCAGCGCCATGCCGACGGGGCCGGCGCCGCAGATGGCGAGATCGAAAGTGGGCGGTGTATGCATGCGGCGGCGTTAATCCTGTGACATCAGTTGTTCGATTTCAGCGACGCTCTTGGGCGCCGTGCTGAAGACTTCATGGCCTTGCGGCGTGACCAGCACATCGTCTTCGATGCGGATGCCCGTATGCCAGAACTGCTCCGGCACGCCCGCGCCGGGGCGCACATAGATGCCCGGTTCCACCGTCAGCACCATGCCCGCTTCGAGCGCGCGCCACGGCTTGCCGGGGGTATCCGTGTCGCGGTAGGCGCCCACGTCGTGCACGTCCATGCCCAGCCAGTGGCTGGTGCCGTGCATGTAGAAGGGCATATAGCTCTTGTCGGCGATGACGTCCTGCACACCGCCGCTTTTTTGCCGGTCCAGCAAACCGAGGTCCAGCATGCCCTGCGCCAGCACCTGCACGGCCGCTTCGTGGATGGCGCTGTGCGGCAAGCCGGGGCGCACCATGTCCAGCGACGCTTGCTGCGCGGCCAGCACCAGTTCATACAGCGCCCGCTGCGGGCCGCTGAAACGGCCGTTGACGGGCCAGGTACGCGTGATGTCCGAGGCGTAGCCATCGAGTTCGCAGCCGGCGTCGATCAATACCAGCTCGCCGTCTTGCAGGACCGCGTTATTGGCGCTGTAGTGCAGGATGCAGGCGTTGTCGCCGCCGGCCACGATGGAGGAATACGCGGGGAACTGCGCGCCGCTGCGCCGGAATTCGTACAGCAGCTCCGCTTCGAGCGCATATTCGTGCATGCCGGGACGCGTGGCGCGCATGGCGCGCACGTGGGCGGCGCTGGAAATGGCGGCCGCGCGGCGCATCAGGTTTTGTTCTTCCGTGTCTTTCAGCAGGCGCATGGCGTCGAGCATGCCATGGATGTCATGCGCGATGGCGGGCGCCGTGACGCCGCTGCGGGCCTTTTGCCGCACGTTGTGCCGCCAGAGCTTCACTTGTGCATCGAGGCTGCCGCCCAGCGCATGGTAGATGGCGGGGGCGTCGGCCAGCAGGCGTGTCATTTCCACGTCGAGTTCCTCGATGGGGAAGGCGCTGTCAAAACCGAAGCTGGCGCGGGCCGCTTCGGGGCCGTGGCGGAAACCGTCCCAGATTTCGCGCTCCGTGTTCTTGGCGCGGCAAAACAGGATGGCGCGCGCGGGCGCCGTGGCGCTGGCGGCCACCAGGGCCACGGCGCTGTCGGGTTCCGTGAAACCGCTCAGGTAATAGAAATAGCTGTCGTGGCGATATGGATAATCGCAATCGCTGTTGCGCGGCACTTCGGGCGCCGTGGCGAGGATGGCGACGCTGCCCGGCAGCATCTGCGCCAGTAGCGCCGCGCGCCGTGCCGCGTAATTGGCCATCATGCCGCAGGCGCCTTCGCTGCCACGCCATTGAGCGTGTCGAGCTGTGCCGGCGTGCCCACATTGGTCCACTCGCCGGTATAGACTTCACCGCCCACGCGGCCCTGGTCCGCATACCGGCGCAGCAAATCGCCGAGTTTGGCGTGGCTGCCGGGCGCGATGCCGTCGAACATTTCAGGACGGTACACGCCGATATTGGCGAAGGTCCACCTGGTGTCGTCCGTATTGTTGATCGCGAACAAGGTCAGGCCGAAGTCGCCCTTCGGGTGGAAGTCGGGATTGGGCACCAGATAGGCCCAGGCGATATCGCGCTGGTCGGCCGGGTACGGCGTGCCCAGCACGTCCTTGTCGGCCAGCACGTCGAGCACCTGCTTGAAATCGAAATACGGGCAATAGATGTCGCCGGAAATGGCGAGGAACGGTTCCTCGCCCAGCAAGTGGCGCGCCTGGGCGATGCCGCCCGCCGTTTCCAGCGGCGTGGTCTCGGGCGAATACGCGATGTGCGCGCCGTACGCGCTGCCGTCGCCCAGGGTTTCCTCGATCAGATGACCCAGGTGCGAATGGTTGATGACGATGTCCGTGATACCGGCGCGCACCAGGTTCAGCACATGCCAGACGATCAGCGGACGGCCGCGCACTTTCAGCAGCGGTTTGGGACAGGTATCGGTAAGCGGACGCATCCGTTCACCGCGGCCTGCGGCAAAGATCATGGCTTTCATGGAATACTCGTTTTCTGATTCATTGTAAATTGCTCTGAAGTGATCAGAAGGTGTAACCGACTTGCGGCGTTTTGTTCTCGAGGGCGTCCAGCAAACGCACGAGCGGCTTGAGTTCCGTGTAGCGGTTGGCTGTCTTGCGCACGTAATCGAGCACGGTTGGCAGGTCGCCCATGTACAGATCCTTGCCGTCGCGGTAATTCAGGCGCGCGAACAGACCGAGGATCTTCAGGTGGCGCTGCAGGGCCGTGAATTCGAAATCGCGGTAGAAGGCGTCGATGTCGGGATTGACTGGCAAGCCCAGCTGCTTGGCGCGCTGCCAGTAGCGGATCACCCAGTCGAGCACCAGTTCTTCATCCCATTGGATATACGCGTCGCGCAGCAGCGAGGCGATGTCGTAGGTGACGGGGCCGAAAACGGCGTCCTGGAAGTCGAGGATGCCGGGATTCGGGATGGAACCATCGTTGATGTGCATCAAATTGCGCGAATGGTAGTCGCGGTGCATGAATACTTGCTGCTGCGACAAGATGTTCGCCGTGATGGCTTCGAATACCTTGTCCAGCTGGGTTTGTTGCACATCCGTCAAGGTGGCGCCCAGGTGCTTGCCGATAAACCATTCCGGGAACAGATTCATTTCGCGCAGGATGAAGGCACGGTCGAATTCGGGCAAGACGTCCGGTTGGCTGGCCAGCTGGATTTTCATCAACGATTCCAGCGCTTCTGCGTACAGCACGCTGGCGTTGTCGTGGTTCAGGGCGTCGAGATACGTGGTCGTGCCCAAGTCAGAAAGCAGCAGGAAGCCCTGCTCCAGGTCTTGCGCGATGATTTCTGGCACGGACACGCCGGCGCCCTTCAGAAAGCCGGCCACCTTGACAAAGGCGGGCACGTTTTCGCGCTCGGGCGGCGCATCCATGGCGATCAGTGTACTTCCTGGCAATGTTGTGTTGCCTGGCAGCACATCGAGACGGTAGTAGCGGCGGAAGCTGGCATCGCTGGAAGCGGGGCGGGCGGATTCGGGCGCGACAAGGTTAAGCGAGGTCAACCAGGCTTTCAACAGGGGCAGGCGAGCGTCGGCGGAGGCCGGCGCGGTGGAGGAATTGGGGGAGAATGACATTAAGCGGCCTGTGGAATCGGGTTGATGGTGCAGATTCCCATATAATAAGGGATTCAAATCAAAAAATCGCCTGTCAATGGTGCTTGCCCCTTCCAATTCATGAGCTGGTTTTCGGCCTCCCCCCCTTCGCAGCGCTGGGCTTTCGCCATCAGCGCGCTCGTCGCCGCCACGACGGTGCCTGTCCACGCCCAGAAAGCACCGCGTCCCGTGCATGTGGAAGATCCCGACGCGCCCACCGTCATGACGGCGAACAGCATGAACGGACGACCGGAAAGAGAGATCAATCTCGACCAGAATGTCGTGATTGAGCGCGGAAAAACCACAAAAATGACGGCCGATACAGCTTGTTACAAACAAGTTGAAGATCAGTTCGACGCCGAGGGCCATATCAAGATGTGGCGTTTCGGCGATTACTACACGGGCGACGTCCTGAAGCTGAACATGGAGACCGGCAAGGGTTTCCTGCTCAACCCGACCTATCGCTTCGAAGTGGGCGGCGGCCAGGGCAAGGCCGAGCGCGTCGACTTCATCAATCCAGACGAAGCCACTGTGATCGACGGCACGTACAGTACCTGCGAAGGGCCGAATCCGGACTGGTACCTGAAATCGAGCACCTTGAACCTCGATACGGGCCGCGACGTGGGCACCGGCAGCAAGACCATCATCTATTTCAAGGACGTGCCGATCCTGGGCACGCCGGGCATTTCGTTTTCGCTGTCGGGTGCGCGCCGCTCGGGCTGGCTGGCGCCCACGCCAGGCTTTGCCTCGAAGAACGGCTTCGAGCTGCTGATGCCGTATTACGTGAACATCGCGCCGAACCGCGACCTGACCCTGTTCCCGCGCTACATCCAGCGGCGCGGCATCCAGCTCGGTGCGACGGGCCGCTACATGGGCGAGACGGATGCCGGCTTGTATGGCGGTGAAACGTCGTTTGAATTCTTGCCTAACGACAAGCAAACCAAGACCAACCGCTACATGATCAAGTCCAAGCATGAGCAGGCGCTGGCCAAGGGCTGGACTTACAGCTGGGATCTGCGCGAGGCGTCGGACAATAATTACCCGAACGATTTCTCGAAAACCGTCGCCTCCGCCACCGAGCGCCAGTTGCTGCGCGAATTGCGCACCGATTACCGCACCGAGGACTGGAGCCTGACGGCACGCGTGCAGAATTACCAGGTGCTGCAGGATCCCGATCCCAATGTGGTCGTGCCACGCCCGTATGACCGCTTGCCGGCGGTGAACTTCCACGCAGGCAAATACGACGTCTGGGGCGGTTTCGACTGGACCTTCGACGCGGAAGCGACGCGCTTCGCGCATCCGACCCTGGTGCAAGGCTCGCGCCTCGTGGCCGTGCCGCAGGTGAGTTTCCCCATCATGCGCCCTGGCTACTTCATCACGCCCAAGCTGATGCTCAATGCCAGCGCGTATCAACTCGACAATGACGCTCGGACCAAGGCGCTGTTTAAGGACACCTCGTTTACGCGCGCCGTGCCGACCTTCTCGGTCGACAGCGGCCTGGTGTTTGAACGCGACACGAATCTGTTTGGCGCCAAGGGTGGCACGCAAACCCTGGAGCCGCGCCTGTTCTACGTCTACACGCCGTACCGCGACCAGTCGCAGTTCCCGAACTTCGATACGGCCGATGGCACGTTCAACCTGACACAGATCTTCACGGAAAACCGTTTTGTCGGCAGCGACCGCATCGGCGACGCCAACCAGGTCACGGCCGCCGTCGTCTCGCGCTTCCTGCAATCGGACGGCACGGAGCGCATGCGCCTGACTTTCGGCCAGCGTTTCTATTTTGCCGACCAGCGCGTGCAGCTCAATTCGACGACGCCCGTCAACCAGTCGCGTTCGGATATCCTGCTGGCCGCAACGGGCCGCGTGTCCGAGACTTGGACCGCCGACAGCCTGTTGCAGTACAATCCCAGCGATCGCCGCCTGATGAGCTACAACTACACCTTGCAATATCAGCCAGGGCCGAAGAAGGTATTGAATTTCAGTAACCGTTTTCAGCGTGACGTCCTGCGCAATGCGGAAGTGTCGACGCAATGGCCGTTGACGGACCGGCTGTATGGCGTCGGCCGCATCAGTTACTCCATCAAGGATCGCAGCATGCTGGAAAGCCTGGTCGGCCTGGAATACAAGGGCGACTGCTGGGTGTTCCGCATGGGCGCGCAGCGTTTCGTGACGACGACCAAGACTGTCTCGACGCCGATCTTCTTCCAGCTGGAATTGACAGGCTTGTCGAATGGTCTGGGCCTGGGTGCGAATGGCCTGGAAACTTTTACAAAAACCATCCCTGGTTACCAGACATTGAGCCAGCCACTCCGTTAAGATAGGCTCCGTTGCCGCCGCCGGTGTTCCCGGCGCTGGCACAAACCGGTTTTTTTATTCACCTGAACTCATGAGCGCTCTACACATTATGCGTAATGCCAGTATGCACCAACTCAAAATTGCAACGGTTTTGTTGTGCGCCATTTCCGGCGCCACGACCAGTAGTGTCTGGGCGCAACAGGCTGCGCCAGCTCCTGCGGCCAAGCCCGCTGCCGCTGCCCCAGCGCCAGTCAAGGGATTCACTCCCCCCGCGTCGAGCAGTGGCCAGACCATCGATTCCATCGCCGTCGTCGTCAATGACGATGTGATTACGCGCAATGAAGTGGCGGCCCGTATCAAGAGCGTGGAGCAGCGCATGAAGGCGCAGAACGTGCCCTTGCCCGATCCTGCCGACCTGCGTCGTCAATTGCTCGAGCGCATGATTGTCGAGCGCGCACAAATGCAGCTGGCCAAGGAAATGGGCGTCCGCGTGGATGACCTGACCTTGGACCGCGCGATTGGCCGTATTGCTGAACAGCAAAAGATGACGGTGCAAGAGCTGCGCAACCAGATGGAAAAGGAAGGCACGCCGTTTGCGACCTTCCGCGAAGAAATCCGCGATGAAATCATCATGCAGCGCTTGCGCGAGCACGAAGTCGACGCGAAGATCCAGATTTCCGATTCCGAAGTGGATAACTTCCTGGAAGCGGAAAAGGCGGCCGCCAGCGAACAGGTGGAGCTGAACCTGGCGCAAATTCTCGTGCGCATCCCGGAAAACTCGAGCCCTGAACAAATCGCCGCACGCCGCGCGCGCGCCGAAGAAGTCAGCCGCCAGCTGCGCACGGGCGCCGATTTCGCCAAGATGGCCGCCAGCTATTCCGACGCCAGCGATGCACTGAGCGGCGGCGATATCGGCTGGCGCAATAGCGACCGCCTGCCGCCCCTGTTCACGGAGCAATTGCTGAAATTGAAGCCGGGCCAGATCACGCCTATCATCAAGAGCAACACTGGCTTCCATATCCTGAAACTGGTGGACCGCCGCAGCGCTGCCGAGGCGCAAGCCGTCGCCGCCGTGCAGCAGACGCATGCCCGCCACATCCTGCTGAAAGTGACGCCGACCCTGTCGGCGGCCGAAGCCAAGCGTAAATTGCTGGAGCTGAAAGAGCGTCTCGACAACAAGGCTGCCAAGTTCGAAGACCTGGCCCGTTTGTTCTCGAACGACGGCTCCGCGGCCAAGGGCGGCGACCTGGGCTGGCTGTATCCAGGCGACACCGTGCCGGAATTCGAAACGGCGATGAATGCGCTGAAACCGGGCGAGGTGAGCGAACCGATCGAATCGAGCTTTGGCTTCCACCTGATCGAAGTGCTGGAACGCAAGAGCGATGACGTCTCGAAAGAGAAGCAGCGCGCTGCCGCACGCAACGCCTTGCGCGAACGCAAGCTGGAAGAAGCGACGGAAAACTGGGCGCGCGAAGTGCGCGACCGTGCCTACGTCGAATTCCGCGCGGACGACCAGTAATGCCGCTGACTGATTGCGCATGAGTAACTTGCCTGTTGCCCGCCGCCCGGCCATCGCCATTACCTGTGGTGAACCGGCCGGTGTCGGCCCGGAAATTTCGATCCGCGCCGCCTGGGCCATGCGGCATGAGGTCAACTGCATCCTGCTGGGCGACGCCGCCTTCCTGGCGCTGACGGCCAGCCTGATCGACCCGGACATCCGTCTGGCGGCGCTGTCGCTGCAAGCCGTGCGCAACAGCGGCTTGCCCCAGTTCGGACCCGGCCGCCTGGCCGTGATCGATATTCCCACCGTGAACAATGTCATTCCCGGCGTGCTGGACAAGGAAAACGGGCGTTCCGTGCTCGCCACCCTGGACGCGGCCGTGGAAGGCATCGAAGCCGGCTGGTTTGGCGCCATGGTCACGGCGCCCTTGCAAAAGAGCACGATCAACGACGCCGGCGTGGCTTTTTCCGGCCATACGGAATACCTGGCAGAAAAAACCGGCACGCCGCAAGTGGTGATGATGCTGGCCGGTGAACCCGGCCATGGCGAACCGACCCTGCGCGTGGCGCTGGCCACCACGCATCTGCCGTTGAAGGACGTGTCCGCTGCCATCACCATGGACAGCCTGGCCGTCACCCTCGATATCCTCCAGTCGGACCTGCAACGGAAATTCGGCATCGCCGCGCCGCGCATTCTCGTCACCGGCCTGAACCCGCACGCGGGCGAGGGCGGTTATCTGGGACGCGAGGAAATCGATGTCATCGCTCCGGCGATTGCCGCGGCGCAAGCGCGCGGCATCGATGCGCGCGGACCGTACCCGGCCGACACCCTGTTCCAGCACAAATACCTGGCCGATGCCGACTGCGTGCTGGCCATGTACCACGACCAGGGCTTGCCCGTGCTGAAATACGCGACCTTCGGGCGCGGCATCAATATCACCCTGGGCTTGCCGTTGATACGCACCTCGGTCGACCATGGCACGGCGCTGGACCTGGCCGCGCAAGGGCTGGGGCTGGCCGACGGCCACAGCATGGAGCAAGCGCTGCAAACGGCGCTCGACATGTTGCGCGCCAGCACCCCGACCAGAGCATAGAGCGTAGGTCGGGTTAGCCGGCACGGCGTAACCCGACGCTGCCTGCTCAACCGATTCCGCCGGCCTGTGCCGGCTTTACCGCATTAATAGAAAACACATTATGAAACACGTTGCCCGCAAACGCTTTGGCCAGAACTTCCTGCATGACCGCTTCGTCCTCGACGACATCACGGCCGCCATCGGGCCGCAGCCGGACGATGCCATGGTTGAGATCGGCCCCGGCCTGGGCGCCATGACGGAGCAGCTGCTGCGCCATCTGAAGCAGATGCACGTGGTCGAGCTGGACCGCGACCTGATCGTGCGCCTGGAAAAGACGTTCAATCCGGCCAAGCTGACGATCCATTCGGGCGACGCGCTGAAATTCGATTTCGCGCAAATCCCCGTGCCGGCCGGCCAGAAGCTGCGCATCGTGGGCAACTTGCCGTACAACATTTCCAGCCCGCTGCTGTTCCACCTGGCGGACTTCGCGCCGCTGGTGCAGGACCAGCATTTCATGCTGCAAAAGGAAGTGGTCGAACGCATGGTGGCCGAGCCGGGCAGCAAGGCGTATGGCCGCCTGTCCGTGATGCTGCAGTGGCGCTACAAGATGTCGCTGCTGTTCATCGTGCCGCCGACGGCCTTCGATCCGCCGCCGAAAGTGGAATCGGCCATCGTGCGCATGATCCCCGTGGCCGAGCGTCTGGCTTGCGACCAGGCCACCCTGGAAGCCGTCGTCATGAAGGCCTTCTCGCAGCGCCGCAAGGTGATCCGCAACTGCCTGGCCGGGATGTTTACGGAAGAGCAGATCAAGGCGGCCGGCATCGACCCGACCTTGCGTCCGGAAACCGTGGGGCTGGAGCAGTATGTGGCTTTGGCGAACTTGCTGAAGGCACCTGCTTAAGTATTAACTTAAAACCACTGGTCGACCTGCTGCAAATCCTGCCGCAGCGCTGAAAAACAGTCGTCCACGTGGTGGTTGCGGCTGATTTCATTGCGCCGCATCAGGGCGATCTTGCGCTTGCACGTGGGTTGGCGCAGCGGCGCCACGTGCAGGTCCTCGTCGTTGAGGAAGGTCGTGTACAGGCTGGGCATGATGCCCACGGCGATGCCGGCGCGTACCACGCCGTACAGCGATTCGCTGTGGATCATCTGGTACAGGCTCGACGGGCTCAAGCCATGCTGGCGCAGCGCGCTCGAGGCGAACTCCCAGATGCTGCCCTTGGTGAACACGACGATTTCCTGGCCCGCCAGCTGGTCCCAGCGCACTTCCTTGAGCGGCGCCAGCGCATGGCGTCCCGCCGTCACCAGCACCAGCTCGTCTTCGAACAGGCCCACGCTTTCCAGCGACACGGAACCGGGCACTTCGATGCCCACGCAAAAGTCCAGCTGGCCCGAATGCAGCGCGTGCAGCAAGCCATCGTTGGGCATGTCCGACAGGACGATTTCCACTTCATCGCCATGCTGCTCGCAGTACCGCGCCACCACCACGGCCGTCATCGCCATGGCCGACGGGATGGCGCCGATGCGGATGCGGTGCCGGCCGCTGCCGATGGCGCGCTGGATATCGGCAAAGGTATTGCTCGCCGTATTCAATAAATGCGTGGCGTAGTCGAGCGCCAGCTTGCCTTCGCGTGTCAATTCCAGCTGGTGGGTTGTGCGGTTAAACAACTTTTTTCCCAGTTGGTTTTCCAGCAGCTTGATCGATGCGCTGAGGGCCGGCTGGGTCACGCACAATTCCTGTGCGGCCTTGCTGAAGCTGTTTACCCGGGCTAGGGTGGCAAACGCTTGCAAATGTCGTAAGGAAATTTTCTTGCTCAGTTCATGCATGGGTTTGCTTATTAGAAAAAGTAATGGATTTATAAAAATAAACAAATTTTCTTATCCTGCAATTTACCATATTCTGGACTGGTCCTTACTTGTCTCGAAGGCAACAATCTTCAGAGAAGCGCTTGCCAGGCGGCGCCGATACTCGCGGCAGCACGCCATGCAAGGGATGCATCAATAAAATAATTCCAAAAAAACTCAGGGTTTATTCTTTTTAGGGTGGCGGCGATGAACAAATGGATGACGGGAACGATGGTGGTGGGGGGCTTGCTGGCGGCGCATGGCGTGGCGCAGGCGCAAAGCAGCGTGCAAGTGTATGGCTTGCTGTCGGCCGGTATCGGCTATGTATCGGATGAAGGCAAGGGCAGCCGCACGCATGCGCTGAGCGGCACGAATCAGAATCCCCGCATCGGTTTCCGCGGCCAGGAAGACCTGGGCAACGGCACCAAGGCCGTCTTCGTGCTGGAGAACGGTTTTAACGTCATGACGGGCACGGCCTCGCAAAGCGGCCGTCTGTTCGGCCGCCAGTCGTATGTGGGGCTGTCCAGCAACGACAAGGGTACGCTCACCCTTGGCCGCCAGTACGAAGCCGTCAAGGATCTGCTGGGACCTGTGGTCATCGCCAGTAACGGCGTGCACATCGGCGACAACGACAATGGCTACAACAACCTGCGCGTGCAAAACGCCGTCAAGTATGTGAGCCCGAACATCAGCAACCTGTCGTTCACGGGCTTGTACGGCTTCAGCGAAAACCCGGAAGACTCGAACCGCAACCGCGTCTACAGCATGGGCGCCGGCTACAAGGTCGACGCCTTCAGCTGGGCCGTCGCCTACACCAAGATGGACCGTCCGAACAGCCCCGATGCGCCGAATGGCGCCATCGGCAATGACTATGGCAGCTCCTTGTTGATCTTCAACAAGAGCGCCGTCAGCGGCGCCGGCGTGAATGACCAGGCCATCGCCGGCACGGGAGGCTTTTATAATGTCGGCAAGACCAAGTTTGGCGCGCTGTACACCAACGTGCGCTACCACTACCTGGATCAAAGCAATCTGACCTTGCAAAACGTGGACTTGAACGTGAACCACAAGCTGACGGAAGCGTTGAACCTGGGCGCCTCGTATTTCTTTACCACCGGTAAATATGACGTGATCAACAAGACGCCGAAATGGCATCAGGTCAACTTCCAGGCCGATTACTTCCTGTCCAAGCGCACCGATGTCGCCATCACCTGGAGCTACCAGAAAGCGGCCGGCGATGCGACGTTCGCCCGCGTGTTCGGCTTTGGCGCCTCGGGCGGCAAGACGCAAAGCGTCCTGATCGCCGGCATGCGGCATTATTTCTGACTCTGATTCATCTTTACAGGCGCTGTCCCGCAGCGCCGTCCCCTGAAAGGAAGCATCTTGAAAAAGCACCTCATGTTGGCGTTGAGCCTAGGCTTGCTGGCTAACGCCGCCCACGCGGAAAAACGCGAGCTGGTCATTTCGGCCTACCCGATTGCCCAGCCCTTGTTCATGAAGTATGTGTACGAGCCGTTCAAGGCCAAATGCGGTTGCGATATCAAGGTGGAAACGGGGAATAACGCGGACCGCATCGCCAAGCTGGTGGTGCACGCCAAGAACCCGGTGATCGACCTGGTGCTGCTGTCCGATTCCGGCATGCTGGAAGCGGCGCAGAAGGGCGTCATCCAGCCCATGGATTACTCCAAGCTGAGCAATTACAAAGCCCTGTACGACGTGGCGAAAAACCCCATCGGCGGCAACTACGCCGTCGGCTACACGCTGTACTCCGTGGGCCTGGTGTACCGCAGCGACAAGATTGCCCCGCTGACGTCGTGGAAAGACCTGTGGCGCCCCGAACTGAAGGGCCGCGTGGCCTTCCCCGACGTGAGCACCACGCAGGGCCCGCTGATGCTGCGCATGGCCGATGCGGCCTGGGGCGGCAAGACGGACGACTACGCGACCGGCTTTGCGAAGATCGTCGGCATGAAGGGCAACGTCGTCACGTTCTCGAAAAACAGCGCGCAGCTGGCCGCGCTGTTCGCCCAGGATGAAATCTGGGCCGCGCCCGTGGCGCGCTTTACGTGGTCGCAAATGCTCAAGACGGGCCTGCCCCTGAAATGGAGCATCCCGGCCGAAGGCCAGGCGGCCGGCATGAACGTGATGGGCATCGTCGCCGGTTCGAAGAATGCGGACCTGGCCTACCAGCTGATGGATTTCTGGCTGTCCAAGGAAGTGCAGACGCAGCTGGCGACCAATCTGGTTGACTCGCCCGTCAACAAGGACGTGCGCCTGTCCGTGGCGGCCGCGCAATTCAATACCTATGGCGCCGACCAGATCAATTCGCTGAAATTCGTCAAGCCGGAAACCATCATCAAACAGCGCAGCAACTGGATGACGCAGTGGAACAAGGCCATGAGCAAATAGTGGTGACGAGGAGAGAACACCATGTTTGCTGATCCAAAAAAGCGCCTGGGACTGCTGCTGGTCCTGCCGGCGCTGATCTTTATCGTCGTCTGCTTCCTGCTGCCCGTGCTGGCCTTGCTGGTCGACGCCTTCCGCGTCGGCGACGGCATGCAGTGGGGTGTGGACCGCTTCATCGACTTCTTCTCGCAGGAGTTCAACCGCACCATCTTCTGGCGCACCCTGCGCATCGCCGCGCTGGTGACCCTGGCGGCCATCATCCTCGGCTACCCGGCCGCGCAAGCCGTGGCGCGCGTGTCACCGAAGTGGCGCGGGCTGGTGGTGGGCATGATGATCTTGCCGCTGATGGTCTCGCCGATCGCGCGTACCTACGCCTGGATCGTGCTGCTGGGCCGTAACGGCGCCGTCAACGCGGCACTCGTCAACATGGGTTTCACGGAAGATCCGCTGCGTCTGCTGTTCAGCGAATTTGCCGTCTTTGTCGGCCTGCTGCAATTGCTGCTGCCGCTGATGCTGATGTCCTTGGCGGGCGCGCTGGAAAACCTGCCGCGCGACGTGGAACCGGCTGCCGCCACCCTGGGCGCCAATCCATGGCAAGTCTTTTGCAAGGTCACCCTGCCGCTGACGCAGGAAGGCCTGGTCGTGGGCGGCACGCTGGTCTTTACAGGCTGCGTGACGGCCTACGTGACGCCGGCCCTGCTGGGCGGCACCAAGGTGCTGATGCTGGAAACGCTGCTGTACCAGAAGGTCAGCGTGGAGAGCGATTTCGGCGCGGCGAATGTCATCGCCGTCATCCTCGTCTGCATGACCCTGCTGGTCAACGCCGGCCTTAAACGTATTTCCTCGAGCCGGAGTTCCGTATGAAAGAAAGCTTGTTTTCACGTGCCGTTTTATGGCTGGTATTCCTGTTCCTGCTGGGGCCTTTCGCCATCGTCGTGCTGGCGGGCTTTTCCGGCGGCGAGACGTTGGCCTTCCCGCCCGAGTCGTATTCGCTGCGCTGGATCATCGAAGTATGGTCGGCGCCCGAGTTCCGCCGTGCCTTCCAGACCAGCCTGGAAATCGGCCTGATCGCTACTGTCATCGCGCTGCTGCTGGGCATACCTGTCGCGTACGCGTTTTCGCGCATGCCGCCACCGGGCATCGGCGCCATCCGGCAAATCCTGACGTCGCCGCTGATCATTCCCGCCATCCTCGTCGGTCTGGGCTTGCTGCACCACCTGGTGCTGACGATTAACGCGCCCGTCTACGTGGGCCTGCTGATCGGCCACATCGCGCTGTTGATTCCGTATTCGGTGCGCGTCGTGTACGCCAGCCTGGTGAACCTGCGCGTGGATATCGAGGATGCCGCCATCACCCTGGGCGCGTCGCGCCTGCGCGCGTTTTTCATGATCGTGCTGCCGAATATCCGCAACGCCGTGATCGCCGCCTTCTTCCTCGCCTTCGTCACCTCGTTCAACCAGGTGCCCGTGTCGCTGTTCCTCACGGGGCCCGGCATCAGCACCTTGCCGATCGAGATGCTGGGCCATATGGAAAACAGCTTCGATCCATCGATCGCTGCCCTGTCGACCTTGCTGGTCTTGTTCACCATGGCCTTCGTGATGGTGACCGAGAAGGTGCTGGGCATTTCTAAATACATGTAAGAGGCAACACACCATGAGTTATCTGGAACTGCACAAGCTGAACCTCGGCTACGCGAAGAACACGACGTCCGTGAAAGACCTGGACCTGCACGTCGAGCAGGGCGAACTGATCTCCCTGCTGGGCCCCAGCGGCTGCGGCAAGACCACCATCATGCGCGCGATTGCCGGCCTGATGCCGCTGCAGTCAGGACGCATCGTGCTCGATGGCCGCGAGATCGGCAAGCTGGCGCCGAACAAGCGCAATATCGGCATGGTGTTCCAGTCGTATGCGCTGTTCCCGCACCTGAACGTGTACGACAACATCGCGTTTGGTTTGCGCCTGCGCAAGGTCGCACCGGCCCTGCTGAAAACGAAAGTGGAAGCCGTGATCGCCGCCGTGGGACTGACGGGTTTTGAAACCCGCTTGCCGGCGCAGATGTCGGGCGGCCAGCAGCAGCGCGTGGCGCTGGCGCGCGCCATCGTCGTCGAACCGGCCCTGCTGCTGCTCGATGAACCGCTGTCGAACCTGGACGCCAAGCTGCGCGTGCAGATGCGCGCCGAGCTGCGCCGCATCCAGCGCGAACTGGGCATCACCATGCTGTACGTGACGCATGACCAGGAAGAAGCGCTGGCCCTGTCCGACCGTATCGTCGTCATGAACGGCGGGCGCATCGAGCAGCTGGCCGCACCGGAAGCCGTCTTCAACACGCCATCGACGCGCTTCGTTGCCAACTTCATGGGTTTTGAAAACCTGTTCGACTACCGCGACGGCGCGCTGCACCACGCGGGCGCCAGCCTGCCGTACACGTCTCCCGTCGCCGCCGGCACCACGGTGCTGGGCTGGCGTCCGGACAAGGTGCGCGTCTGCGCATCGGATGACGTTGCAGGCCAATACCCGGGCACCGTGCTGGCACGCGGCTTCCTGGGCGACACCGTTGAATACCTGCTGCAAACGCCGCTGGGCCAGGTCAAGGGCATTTGCGCGGCCGGTGGCGCCGCCTGGCGCGAAGGCACGGCCGTCTCGTTCGTGCTGCCTGCCGACAGCGCCTTGTGGCTGGGTGCCTAACTCCGACTGGAAACCATCATGGACAAACCCTTGAAAAAGATATGGCTCGATACCGATCCCGGTTTCGACGATTGGCTGACGATGCTGCTCCTGGGCAGCAATCCCGCTATCGAGTGGCTGGGCGTGAGCGTGGTGGCGGGCAATGCGCCCGTCGACATCACCTACGACAACGCCTTGCGCATCAAGGCCCATGATGGCTTGACGGTGCCGATCTACCGCGGCTGCGACCAGCCGCTGGCCGGCGTCATCGAAACGGCGCAGCGCATCCTCGGCGACAGCGGCATGCCGACGACGGGCGAGATCCTGCCGCCCGGCGCCGCTACGGACGCTGCCGGCCACGCCGTCGACGCGCTGATCGCCGCCGTGCGCGCCCACCCTGGCCAGATCACCATCATGGCGATTGCGCCGATGACGAATATCGCAACCGCGCTGGCCAAGGCGCCTGACATCGCCGAGAAAATCGTCGAGATCATTTTGATGGGCGGCTCCACCGACCAGGGCAACCACACGGCGGCGGCCGAATTCAATATCTATGCGGACCCGGAAGCGGCCGCCCAGGTGTTCCAGGCCGGCATCCCGCTGCGCATGTTCGGCTTGAACCTGTGCCGCCAACTGCTGGTGACGAATGGGGAAGTGCGGCAGCTGCGCGCCATCGGCACGCCGCGCGCGCAGCTTTTGTCCGGCTACCTAGAAGCGTATGTGCGCATCCGCAGCGCCGACGGTTCCGTGCCCATGCCCATGTACGACCCCGTGGTGGTGCTGTATCTGGAAGCGCCGCAGCTGTTCCAGTTCCAGAGCTCCCACGTGGCCATCGAATTGACGGGCGAACTGACGCGCGGCATGACGGTGTGCGAGTTCCGCGTGCCGCGCCGCGCGCCCATCAACACCCAGGTGGCGATGCTGGCCGACGGCCCGGCCGCCATCGAACTGCTGATGCGGCGCCTGGCCGGCATTCTCGCCTGATCCACTCCATTACGAAACGAGCTTCATGTCTAATTCATCCCTGAGCATCGAACAGTTTTTACGCGCCATGCCGAAAGTGGAGCTGCATTGTCATTTGTTCGGCACGGTGCGCCAGGCAACTTTCCGCGCGCTGGCCGCCAAGACGCGCAATGTCGTCACCCCCGAGGAAATCGACTCTTTCTACACGCGCGGCGACAAGCCCGTCGGCGTGCTGCGCGTGCTGCGTGCGCTCGACGCGCACCTGATCGTCTCGCCGACCGACCTGTATTGCCTCGCGTATGAATACTTGGAAGACGCGCATGGCCACGGCGTGCGCTATGCGGAGTTTTTCTGGAACCCCACCGGCACCGTGCGCGTGTCGGGCATCCGTTACGAATCGGCGCAAGACGCCATCGTGGCCGCCATCCGCGACGCGCAGCGCGACTTCGGCGTGATCGGCCGTTTGATCCCCAGCATCGACCGCGAAGCGGCTCCCGCGGAAGCCGTGCAGATGGTGGAATGGATGAAGGCTTACCGCGCACCGGAAGTCATCGGCATCGGCATCGACTACCGCGAGAACTACCGTCCGCCGGAACTGTTCATCGAAGCCTACCGCAACGCGCGCGCGGCCGGTTTCAAGTGCACGGCGCATGCGGGCGAATTCGGCATGCCGTGGATGAACGTGGAGACGGCGATAGACGAGTTACAGGTGGACCGTGTCGACCATGGCTACACGATTGTCGACAACCCGGAATTGGCGCAGCGCTGCGTGGAGCGCGGTCTCGTGTTTACCGTGGTGCCGACCAATTCGTATTATTTGCGCACCCTGGCCCCTGAGCGCTGGGCGCTCGACCACCCGATCCGCGCCATGGCCAAGCTGGGCCTGAAACTGCATCCGAATACGGATGATCCGACCCTGCACCACGTGACGCAGACGGGCGCCTGGATGATGATGCGCGAATTCGGCTTCGGCCTCGAAGACATGCGCGGCTTCATGTTGAATGGCCTGGACGCGGCTTGGATAGACGAGTCCACGCGGCGCGACTGGCGCGCGGAGTTTGCGCGCGAATTCGATGCGCTGCGCGCCCGGGTCGCCGAATAAATCAGGCTGATGCTGGGGGCGGTGCCAGCAGCGACGGAAACGCCCGCTGCGGGCAGCTTTGGCGCTCGCACACCTTGCAGCCCGTGCCGATCGGCGTGGCGCTGGAAGGGTCGTGCAGATCGAGTCCCTTCGAATAGATCAAGCGGTGCGCCTGCGAGATGTCGCAGCCCAGCGCCACGGCAAACGTCTTGCCGGGCGCACGGAAGCCAGGCGACGCCGTGCTGACCTGGCGCGCGATCCATAAATAGGTGCAGCCGTCCGGCATGCTGGCCACTTGCGTGAGCACCTGGCCCGGATGGCTGAAGGCATCGTAGACGATCCACAGCGGGCAGGTGCCACCCACCCTTGAGAAATGAAAGTCCGTGGCCGACTGGCGCTTCGAGACATTGCCGGCCCGGTCGACGCGAACGAAGAAAAACGGCAATCCCGCCGCATCCGGGCGCTGCATGGTGCTCAGGCGGTGGCAGACGGCTTCGAAACCCACGCCGAACTGGTGCGCCAGACGCTCGATATCGTAGGCGCGCGTTTCCGCCGCCTGCAGGAAGCGCTGGTAGGGCATCAGCAGGGCGCCCGCAAAATAATTCGAGAAAGCCAGGCGCGCGCCCGTTTGCGCGGCCGCGCCGGACAATCCCGCCGCCAGCACGAGAGCGTCGATCAGGTCGCTGTGTTCGAGCAGGCTGATTTGCGCCGCCATCTGGAAGGCGCGCTGGCCGCCTGTCAGGGTGTCGGGCAGCCACAGTATCTGTTGCTGGGCGTCGTAGCGGTGCTTGCGCACCATGCCCGCGTCGCCATCGGACAAGCGCACTTCGATACCGTGGCGTTCCAGCAGCCGGCCTTGCAGCGCGTCGAGCGTGCGCAGGGCGGGATCGAATTCGCCGGCCACGAGCTCCGCCGCCCGGTCCAGCTCATCGATATAGTTTTGCCGCCGGTTCAGGTATTCGCGCACTTCCTCGTCCGTGGACGGGGCCGCCGAACTGGCGCCGCGGCTGCCATCGTCAAGACGCGCAGCCAGCGTATCGGCCCGCTCCGCCATCACGCGGTAGCGCCGCTGCAGCAGCAAGATCGAGCGGGCCAGTTCCGGCATGTTTTCCACCAGCATCTTGAGTTCCGCCATCGAGGTGGGCGGCGCGTCCGGCAATTCGCCGAACACGTCGCGTACGTCGGCCACGAGGCTGGCGCTGTCGTGTTCGGAAAAGATTTGCGGATCGACGCCCAGCACCGTGCCGATGCGCAGCAAAATCGGCACCGTCAGCGGGCGCTGGTTGCGCTCCATCTGGTTCAGGTAGCTGGGCGAGATGCCCAGGGACTTGGCCAGCGCCACCTGCGTCATGCGCCGTTCCTCGCGCAGCCGCTGCAGGCGCACGCCCATGAAAACCTTTGCCATCGCGTTTCCTCTTCCCCGGTTTGTGGAATCTGCAAATTTACAACATTTGCAGATTAACAGATTCAGCTTTGCATTATCTCGCATTTTCACGCCTTGTTCGCGGCGGCGATTGTGCGAATAATGCAAATAGACTTATACCCACACAAGGAGACACCGAGTGACCACGCAAAACGCTATTCCGACCGTTCCCCTCTTGATCAACGGCGAGTGGGTTGAATCCCAGACCACCGTCTGGCGCGACGTCGTCAACCCCGCCACGCAGGAAGTCCTGGCCAGGGTGCCGTTCGCTACCCCGGACGAAGTCAACGCGGCCATCGCCTCGGCCCAGCGCGCCTTCAAAACCTGGCGCAAGACGCCGATCGGTGCGCGCGCACGTATCTTTTTGAAGCTGCAACAGCTGATCCGTGAAAACATGGCCGACCTGGCCGCCACCCTGACGATGGAACAGGGCAAGACTTTGCTGGACGCGGAAGGCGACGTCTTCCGTGGCCTGGAAGTGGTGGAACACGCGGCCAATATCGGCACCCTGCAAATGGGTGAATACGCGCAAAACGTGGCCGGCGGCGTCGATACCTACAGCGTGATGCAGCCGCTGGGCGTGTGCGCCGGCATTACCCCGTTCAATTTCCCCGCCATGATCCCCTTGTGGATGTTCCCGATGGCAATTGCCTGCGGCAATACCTTCGTGCTGAAACCATCGGAGCAAGATCCGCTCGTGACGGAAAAACTCGTGCGCCTGGCCTTGCAGGCGGGTATTCCTGCCGGCGTGCTGAACGTGATCCACGGCGGCGAAGACGTCGTCAACGCCCTGTGCGACCATCCGGACATCAAGGCGATTTCGTTCGTGGGCTCCAGCAAGGTGGGCACGCATGTGTACCAGCGCGCCAGCCTGAACGGCAAGCGCGCGCAATGCATGATGGGCGCCAAGAACCATGCCGTCGTCTTGCCGGATGCAAATAAAGAACAGACCCTGAATCAGTTGCTGGGTGCGGGTTTCGGCGCGGCCGGCCAGCGCTGCATGGCCGCCTCGGTCGCCGTGCTGGTGGGCGAAGCGCGCGAATGGCTGCCGGAACTGGCCGCCAAGGCGCAAGGCTTGAGCGTCGGTGCGGGCAAGGACAATCCGGACCTCGGTCCCGTCATTTCCTGCGCAGCCAAGGAGCGCGTGCACAGCCTCGTTGCCAAGGGCATCGAGCAGGGCGCCGTCTTGACTCTCGATGGCCGCGACGTCAAGGTCGATGGCTATCCGAACGGCAACTTCGTGGGACCGACGATTCTGTCCGGTGTGAAACCCGGCATGGTCGTGTATGACCAGGAAATCTTTGGCCCTGTGCTGATCGTCGTCGAAGTCGATACCCTGGATGAAGCGATTGCTCTCGTGAACGCGAATCCGAACGGCAACGGCACGGCGCTGTTTACGCAAAGCGGCGCGGCCGCGCGCTACTTCCAGGAAGAAATCGACGTGGGCCAAGTCGGCATCAACGTGCCTATTCCTGTGCCCGTTCCCCTGTTCAGCTTTACGGGTTCGCGCGGCTCCAAGCTGGGCGATCTGGGCCCGTTCGGCAAGCAAGTCGTGCTGTTCTACACGCAGACGCAAACGATTACCCAGCGCTGGTTCACGGATGCGGCCTCGGTGGGCAAGGTCAACACGACCATCAGCCTCAAATAAGGAGCTGGCATGGACTTTGAACTGAGCGACGAGCAGCGCGAGTTCCAGCAGGCGGCGCGCGCGTTTGCCGAAGGGGAACTGGCGCCGCATGCGGCCCATTGGGACGCGGAATCGATCTTTCCCGTGGAAACTATCGCCAAGGCGGGCGAGATGGGCTTTTGCGGCTTGTACACGCCGCAGCGCTGGGGCGGCCTGGGCTTGAGCCGCCAGGATGCGGCCATCGTCTTCGAGGAGCTGGCCGGGGGCTGCACTTCGACCACGGCTTACATCACGATCCACAACATGGCCACGTGGATGCTGTCGCGCTGGGGCCAGGAAGCCCTGTGCGACGAATGGGTGCCGGCCCTGGCTGCCGGCCAGAAGCTGGCCAGCTATTGCCTGACGGAACCGCAATCGGGCTCCGACGCGGCGTCCTTGCGCACGAAAGCCGTGAAGGATGGCGATTTCTATGTGCTGGATGGAACCAAGGCCTTCATTTCGGGCGCGGGCCAGACGGACATGCTGATCGTTATGGCACGCACGGGCGGCGAGGGCGCGGCCGGCATCTCCGCGTTTGCCGTGCCGGCCAATTTGCCCGGCATCGTGTATGGCAAGAAGGAAGAAAAGATGGGCTGGAACAGCCAGCCCACGCGCATCATCAGCTTCGACCAGGTAAGAGTTCCTGTAGGTAACTTGCTGGGCGCGGAAGGCGAAGGCTTTACCATTGCCATGAAGGGCATCGATGGCGGGCGCATCAATATCGCCGTGTGCTCGGTGGGCACGGCGCAGGCGGCCCTCACGCGCGCGCAAGCGTACATGAAGGAGCGCACGCAGTTTGGCCGCGAGCTGGCGCAGTTCCAGGCCCTGCAATTCAAGCTGGCCGACATGCTGACGGAACTGGTGGCGGCGCGCCAGATGGTGCGCCTGGCGGCCTGGAAACTGGACCAGGAAAGCCCGGACGCCACGGCGTATTGTGCCATGGCCAAACGATTCGCCACGGACGTGGGTTTCAATGTGGCCAACGATGCGCTGCAATTGCATGGCGGCTATGGCTACATCCGCGAGTATCCGCTCGAGCGCCATGTGCGCGACACGCGGGTGCACCAGATCCTGGAAGGGACGAATGAAATCATGCGCCTGATCGTCGCGCGAGCGATTTTGAAAGACGGCGCCACGGAGACCTTACGATGAGCAAAGTGTATACAAATTTACTGCTGGAACGCCGTGGCCACACGGCCCTGGTGACCCTCGATAATCCTCCGGCCCACACGTGGACCCTGGCCAGCCTGAACGGGCTGACGCAGCTGGTGGCCGACCTGAATGCCGACCCGGACGTGTATGCGCTCGTGATTACGGGGGGCGGCGCCAAGTTCTTCTCGGCCGGCGCCGACTTGAACGTGTTTGCCGATGGTAACAAGGACACGGCGTTTGCCATGGCCGCCGCGTTTGGCGAGGCGTTCGAGGCATTGTCCGCGTTTCGCGGCGTCAGCATCGCCGCCATCAATGGCTATGCCATGGGCGGCGGGCTCGAATGCGCGCTGGCCTGCGACATCCGTATCGCGGAAGAACACGCGCAGATGGCCTTGCCGGAAGCATCGGTCGGCCTGCTGCCGTGCGCGGGCGGCACGCAGCATTTGCCATGGCTGGTGGGCGAAGGCTGGGCCAAGCGCATGATTTTATGCGGCGAGCGGGTCGATGCGGCCAAGGCCCTGGCCATCGGCCTCGTCGAAGAAGTCGTGCCAACCGGCAAGGCTGCCGCCACGGCGCTGGCCCTGGCCGCCAAGGTGGCGCGCCAGAGCCCCAGCAGCGTGACGGCGTGCAAGACCCTGATCCAGGGCGCGCGCAGCCATCCGCTCGTCAATTCCCTGCCCGATGAACGCACCCTGTTCCTGGGCCTGTTCGATACGCAAGACCAGAAAGAGGGTGTGCAAGCGTTCCTGGAAAAACGTCCGGCGGAGTGGCGCAATGGCTGAAATCTTGGCTGAAAGCACCCTGATTGATACGGTGAAGATCGAGGAGCGCGATTGTCCCGGCGGCATGAAGCTGGGCGTCATCACCCTCGATGCGCCCAAATCCCTGCATGCGCTGACCCTGGACATGATACGCGCCATCGATGGCGCCCTCGTGCGCTGGGCCAGTGACGACGCCATCGCCTGCGTGGTGCTGCACTCGTCGACCGACAAGGCCTTTTGCGCGGGTGGCGACGTGCGCAGCCTGCGTTCGGCAGTTGCCGAGCAACCGGGCGTCGTGCCGAACCCGCAGGCGCTGGCCTTCTTTGCCGAGGAATACCGGCTCGACCACCGCATCCATACGTACGTGAAGCCGCTGCTCGTGTGGGGCGGCGGCATCGTCATGGGTGGCGGCCTGGGTCTGATGGCGGGCGCCAGTCACCGTGTCGTAACGGAAAGCACGCGCATCGCCATGCCGGAAATCACGATCGGCCTGTTCCCGGACGTGGGCGGCAGCTGGTTCCTGGGCCGCATGCCGGGCCGCAGCGGCCTGTTCCTGGGCTTGACGGGCGCGCCGATGAACGCGGCCGACGCCCTGTTCACAGGGCTCGGCGACTATTTCCTGCGCCAGGAAGAGCGCGCCATGGTGCTCGACTCGCTGGCGCTGGCGCAATGGCAAGCCAGCCCGCAGGCGAACGGCGAGCAGCTGGGCCGCTTGCTGCGCGGTTTCTCGGCGCCTGCCTCCATGCTGCCCGTCTCCGAAGTGCGCGCCAACTTCGACGCCATCGCGGCACTGACGCAAGCGCCCACTTTGCCCGAAGTGGTGGCCGCCATTGCCGCGTACGACGGCGATTCGGCCTGGCTGCAAAAGGCGGCCCATTCGCTGGCCAAGGGCGCGCCCAGTTCCGCCGCTTTGGTCTGGGCCATGCGCGACCGCACACGTCACATGAGTTTGGCGCAAGCGTTCCAGCTGGAATTGATCGTGGCCGTGCAATGCTGCGCCCATGCGGACTTCAGCGAAGGCGTGCGTGCTTTGCTGATCGACAAGGACAACGCGCCGCAGTGGCAGCCGGCCAGCCTGGCCGACGTCGGCGATGCGTATCTGAATGAATATTTCGCGGCGCCATGGGATAGCCATCCTTTGCGCGACCTGCATTAAAAGAACAACAGGAGACTTTAAAAAATGCAACATATCGCTTTCATCGGCCTGGGCAACATGGGCGCGCCGATGGCCCGCAACCTGGTGGCCGCCGGCTTCCACGTGTCCGTCTTCGACCTGGCGCCAGCAGCCGTCGCATCGCTCGTTGAAGCGGGCGCCACGGCGGCTGCATCGGCCAGCGCGGCCGTACAGACGGCCGACGCCGTCATCACCATGCTGCCAGCCAACAAGCACGTGCAGGAGCTGTACCTGGCGGCTGGCGGTGTGCTCGATTCCGCCAAGCCCGGTGCCCTGTTCATCGATTGCAGCACCATCGCGGCCGACGTGGCACGGCAAGTGGCGCAGGCGGCCAGCGAGCGCGGCTTTGCCATGATCGATGCGCCCGTCTCGGGCGGCACGGCGGGCGCGGCGGCCGGCACCCTGACCTTCATCGTGGGTGGCAGCGAAGCGGCCTTGCAGCAGGCGCGTCCATTGCTGGAAAAGATGGGCAAGAACATCTTCCATGCGGGCGAGGCGGGTGCGGGTCAGGTAGCGAAGATTTGCAACAACATGCTGCTGGGGATCTTGATGGCCGGTACGGCCGAGGCGCTGAACCTGGGCGTGGCGCATGGCCTCGATCCGAAAGTGTTGTCCGACATCATGGCCAAGAGCTCGGGGCGCAACTGGACCCTGGAAGTGTACAACCCGTGGCCCGGCGTCATGGATGGCACGCCCGCGTCGCGCAATTACACGGGTGGCTTCGGCACGGCGCTGATGCTGAAAGACCTGGGCCTGGCGCAGCAGTCGGCCCTGTCGGCAAACGCGCCCACGCCGTTGGGCGGGCTGGTGCGCCAGTTGTACCAGATGCATGCGCAAGCCGGTTATGCGCAGCAGGATTTCTCCAGCATCGTGCAGATGCTGCAGCCGGACTTGAATAAACCCGCTTGAGGAATTTTGGGCAAAAAAAAGCCCGCTGGTAAAAGCGGGCTAAATCCAATTCTTGGAAGAGTTGGAGGAGACGGATGCATTATGCTGCATCGCCACATATAACTCCAATTTATCTTTCGAATATCAACTATATTCTTCAGTGATATCTCTTCCTGGCAGCCGCGTCGCGGCTGCCAGCGCCACAGCGTTAGCCCGGATTGCAGGCGATCTGCACGGTGGTCACGTTCGCTTCGCCCATCACGCCGACGCCAGTGTTGGGCGCCACGCTGCATTTCAAGCCGGTTGGCTGGGTAAATACGCTGATGCCATACTTGTCGCCATCGGCAACACGCGATGCCAGGGTGAAGGTCGTGCTGCCCTTGGCCACCGTGGTTTGCGCATTGCCGTTGATCAAGACCAGGCCGTCGGCTGTCAGGCCAGTCACCGTGCCGCCAACCGTGTAGCTATTTTGCGTGCACACGACCGCTGCCTGGATGCTCAGGTAATGACCGGCCGAACCGGTCCCGCCACTGATGGCGCAAGTCATGTGGGCTGGCTGGGTCTGCACGGTGATGTTGTAGTCGGTGCCATAGTCGATGCGCTTGGCAAAGGTAAACGAGGTCTGGCCGGCTTTGACCGGGAGCGGGACGCCGCCGTTGGCCAGGACGAGGCCGTCGGTGTTCAAGTTGCTGATGGTGCCACTGACATCATACGAGGCCTTGCCGCCGCAAGCAGCCAGTCCCAGGGTCAACAGCAGCGCGGCGAGTGGGCGCAGGCAGGATAACTTCATGTATTTCTCCAATATAGTGGTGACGAATCGCGTGGCTTACTGCGCCGTGCAGTTCAGTGTGGCGCCGGTCGTGGCGGCTGAGCCCATGGTGCCGACAACATCGCGGCCGTTGGCGCTGGCAGAGCCCACGAAACTGCACGTCTGGCCCGCTGGATACGTCGCTATGGAAATATTGTAGGCGATGCCGTCATTGACAGCCGGGAACGTATAGCTGGTGCTGCCTTTCAGCGGGCTGGTGCTGGCGTTGCCAATGGCCAAGGTCAAACCGTCGGCGGTCAGGCCCGTGATCGTGCCGCTCAGCGGGTAGGTATTGGTCGTGCAAGTCACCAGGGCAGTGGTCACGGTATAGCTCGATGCCTTGCCTGCGCCATTGGTAATCGTGCACACGGCGCCTTTGGGCTGTTGTGCGATGCTGATGTCGTAGCGGTCATCGGTGTTGACCAGCTTGGTGAAAACAAACGAGGTCTGGCCTGCGGAGACCGGCAAGCGTTCGCCATCATTGAGGAGAATCAGGCCGTCTTTTGCCAGATTGGACACTTGGCCACTCAGATACAGGTTGCCGCCGCTGCCGCCGCAGGCTGCCAATGTGACGGCGCAAGCCGCCGCCAGCATCGAGCGCAGGTACAAATTTTTCATACATTCTCCAAAACGAATTAGGTTGGGTAGCGCAACGCGGACGCTGGCGCCGCATTGGAATGGCGCCTATTTTAGTCTATCTGGCAAGCTGAATGATCTTGCCTTGTATCACCCTGTAACAATTTTTCGCCGGGAAGCGCTGGCCCGGCCCCATTTCACGGGGGCGCAGCCATGCCGGTGGCGGCGATCGGTGCGACAATAGATGCAGGCTGCGCACTGTGGCGCGGCATCCACCGTGAATCCCATGTCCCTTGCTCCTGTAAAACCTCCCGTGCCGCCCAAGGCCATCCTGTTCGACCTCGACGATACTCTGTGGCCCATCGCGCCCGTGATTGCCGCCGCCGAAACCCTGCTGCACGACTGGCTGGCCACGCATGCGCCCAAGGTGGCGCAGCAGTTTTCCATCGAGGTGCTGCGCCAGCACCGGCTAGCCATGCTCAATGAACAACCGCATTTTCATGGCAACCTGATCGAGCTGCGCCGCGCGGGCTTGCTGACCGCCTTCGAGGCCGCCGGCGAGGATCCGGCCCTGGTCGATGGCGCCATCGCGCAGTTCCTGGCGGCGCGCCATCGCGTCCAGCCGTATGACGATGTGTTGCCTGGCCTGGCCTGGATGGGCCAGCGCATGCTGGTCGGCTCCATTTCGAATGGCAATGCGGACCTTGAAATTATCGGCCTGGCGCAGCATTTCAAGGTATCGATCGCCGCCAGCGATTTCGGTGTGGCCAAGCCCGACGCCAGCATCTTCCTGGCCGGTTGCGCCGCGCTGGGCGTGGCGCCCCATGAAGCCGTGTATGTCGGCGACGATCTGTATTTCGATGTGACGGGGGCGCAAGGGGCGGGCATGCGTGCCGTGTGGATGAACCGCAAGGGCAGCGACGCCCACCTGGCCGCCGGCGTGCAGCCCGACGCCATCTGCGCCAACTTTGATGAATTGCTGCTGTGGCTGCAGGGGCAACTGGAAGATTGATCGCCGCCGGGCGGACGAACGTGCATAATAGGCGCTGTTGATGCACGTTCGGCCGCTTTCGTTGCCGCTTGCTTAACAAAATACTTGCTTAAATAAAAAACCATGCAACTCGATACACGTGCCCAAACACTGCTGAAAGCCCTGGTCGAGCGATATATCGCCGACGGCCTGCCGGTCGGTTCGCGCGCCTTGTCGAAAATTTCCGGCCTCGACCTGTCGCCAGCCACGATCCGCAACATCATGGCCGATCTGGAAGAGCTCGGTTATGTGTCCAGTCCGCATACCTCGGCCGGACGCATCCCCACGCCGCGTGGCTACCGCATCTTTGTCGACACCTTGCTGACTGTCCGGCATCTGGATGAGCATCTGGTGGAGTCGCGCATGCGCCTGCAGACGCCGCAGCCGCAAAAAACCATCGCCAACGCGGCGCAGATGCTGTCGTCGCTGTCGCAGTTTGCCGGCGTCGTGCTCAGCCCGCGCCGCGAATCCGTGTTCCAGCAAATCGAATTCCTGCGCCTGTCCGAAAAACGCATCCTGCTCGTCATCGTCGCGCCCGGCGGCGACGTGCAGAACCGTTTATTGCTGACGGAGGCCGACTATACGCCGGCGCAACTGGTGCAATCGGCCAATTACATCAACCAGAATTATGGCGGCCTGTCATTCGAAGCCGTGCGCGTGCGCCTGCAGGGCGAGCTGCGCCAGTTGCGCGACGACATGGGCAGCCTGATGCAGGCGGCCGTGGAAGCGGGCAGCGAGGCGATGGCCGACCATAGCGACGACATGGTGATTTCCGGCGAGCGCAACTTGCTCAGCGTGAGCGATCTGTCATCGAATATGCATTCGCTGCGCCAGATGTTCGACATGTTCGAGCAAAAAACGGGCTTGATGCAGCTGCTCGACGTGTCGAGCAAGGCGACGGGCGTGCAGATTTTCATCGGCGGCGAATCGAACCTGGTGCCGATGGATGAAATGAGCGTGGTGACGGCGCCGTATGAAGTCAACGGCAAGATCGTGGGAACGTTGGGAGTGATCGGACCGACGCGCATGGCTTACGAGCGCGTCATTCCGATTGTCGATATCACGGCTAAATTACTGTCAAGCGCGCTCAGCCATCATTGATCGTACTGCCTGATGCGCCAGCCGCTCCATGGGAGCGGCAAGCACGGATCAGGCGGTTTTGTGCGGGCAAGCCGTCTTGGTACAGTTGCCGTAGATGGCCAGCGCGTGTTCGGCGATCTTGAAGCCGCGCTCTTCGGCCACTTTTTGCTGGCGGATTTCGATTTCTTCGTCGAAGAATTCTTCGACCCGGCCACAGTCGAGGCACACCAGGTGGTCGTGGTGGGAGCCTTCGTTGAGTTCGAAAATCGCCTTGCCGGTTTCAAAATGGTTGCGGTTGAGCAAGCCTGCCTGTTCGAATTGGGTCAGGACGCGGTAGACAGTTGCCAGGCCGACATCCATATTATCGGCCAGCAGAATCTTGTAGACGTCTTCCGCCGTCAGGTGGCGTACCGGGCTACTCTGGAAGATATCGAGTATCTTCAGCCGTGGCAGGGTGGCTTTCAGGCCGCTTGCCTTGAGATCACTAGGATTGTTACTCATGTTTGTTGCTCGTATGTGGGTCAGGTGCTTTATCATATAGCGTTTTAGCGGGGAGTGCCAAAATATGCATTTTTTGGCAGGCCGGCCACTCCTGGCGTTTTGTTCATCAAATTGAGGTCATTTATGCGCGTAACACCGGCTGTATTGCCATCTCTCTGGCACCGTATTTCATTCCGAGCACCAGTCGTGGCAGGCATGGTCTGTGTCGCGCTGGCCATGTCCGGCTGCGCCAGCCGTGGCATCCTTGGCGAAAAGCCGGCAGCTGCTCAAAAAGAAGGCAAGGAACTGGTCCCCGAACAGGGCGCACAAACGACCACCATTACGCCGCTGCAAAAATTCATGTGGTTTTTCTCGCCCTACCGTCCTGACATTCAACAAGGCAACTTTGTCTCCGAAGAGATGCTGGCCCAGTTGAAAGTGGGCATGACGCGCGACCAGGTGCGCTTCGTCCTCGGCACCTCGCTGCTGACCGATATCTTCCATGCCGACCGCTGGGATTACCCATTCCGCCTGGCCCGGGGCAGTGGCGAAACCACCAGCAGCCGCGTGGTCGTGTACTTCGGCAAGGATGGTAAAGTGGAACGTTTCGAAGGCGGCAACTTGCCGACGGAGAAAGAATACATCGACCGTATCGCCGGTCCGTCGCCGTTCGCCAAGGTCGCCAAGGCCGACGTGCCTGCCGCCGCTGTGCCATCGCCCGTGGCGCCAAGCGCCGTGCCGGTGCCAGCCGATGCCGCCCCTGCCATTCCTGTGAGCAAGCCTGAAGTTGCACCTGCACCCGCAACGGCACCTGCCGCCGAGCCTGCACCTGCTGCCGAACCCACCAAATAAGCTGTTGTAAGAGAATAAAATGACTGAACTGAAAATTGCCATCGCTGGCGCCAGCGGCCGCATGGGCCATATCTTGATCGAAGCGGTCAGCAACGCGCCCGACGCCGTGCTCGCTGGCGCACTCGACCGCGCCGGTTCGCCGTCTGTCGGCCAGGATGCCGCCGCTTTCCTCGGCAAGCCTGCCGGCGTGCTGATCGAGTCCGACCTGGCCACCGGCCTGGCCGGCGCCGATTACCTGATCGACTTCACGCGTCCTGAAGGCACTTTGCAGCACCTGGCGTATTGCGCCGAGCACGGCGTCAAGATGATCATCGGCACCACCGGTTTCGATGACGCTGGCAAGGCCGCCATTGCCGCCGCCGCCGAAAAGACGGCCATCATGTTCGCGCCGAACATGAGCGTGGGCGTGAACGTCACCATGAAGCTGCTGGAACTGGCCGCGAAAAGCCTGTCCGAAGGCTACGATATCGAGATCATCGAAGCGCATCACCGCTTCAAGGTCGATGCGCCGTCGGGCACGGCCCTGCAAATGGGTGAAGTGGTGGCCGGCGCCCTGGGCCGCGACTTGAAGGAATGCGCCGTGTACGGCCGCGAAGGCGTGACGGGCGAACGCGACCCGTCAACCATCGGCTTTGCCACCATCCGCGGCGGCGATATCGTCGGCGACCATACGGTGCTGTTTGCCGGCATCGGCGAGCGCATCGAGATCAGCCACAAGTCGAGCAGCCGGGTCACCTACGCCCACGGCGCACTGCGCGCCGCGCGTTTCCTGGCCGACAAACCGACCGGCCTGTTCGACATGCAGGATGTGCTGTCGCTGAAGAACTGAGGAGCACCATGGCCACTGCCATCCTGAATGGAAAAGACATCACCGACGAAGCGAGTTTTCACGCGCAATGCGTGCAAGCCTTCGGTTTCCCCGAGTTCTACGGCAACAGCATGGATGCCTGGGTCGATTGCCTCAGCTATTTGCGCGACGACGAAAACATGACGCAATTCCGTTTGAAGCCGAACGAAGTGCTGGAAATCGTTGTGCAGGATGCGGCAAGCATGAAGGCGCAAGTGTCTGATTTACTGGAAGAAATCACCTTCTGTATCGCCGGCATCAATGAGCGCTATGACGATTATGGCGAAAAGCCGGCGTTGAAGCTGGTACTCAAGTAAATAGAATCGTAGGTCGGATTAGGCCCTGCGGGCCGTAATCCGACAACATTGTTGGCGCTGGGTGCGGTGTCGGATTACGCGCAAGCGCTAATCCGACCTACGTTCTTCCCATCAATCTTTACACCACCTTGCGCTCGCGCAAACCGTCAATCTCCGCACTGTCCAACCCCAGCCACTGCTGCAGCACTTCCTGCGTATGCTGCCCCAGCAATGGCGGCGGCAAACGGTATTGCACTGGAGACTGAGACAGGCGCACGGGATTGGCCACCAGCGCCACCGTGCCCGCCGTCGGGTGCGGCATCTCCACTTTCAAGCCACGCGCCACCACTTGCGGGTCGGCAAAGACCTGGTCGATGCGGTTGACGGGACCGCAGGGCACGGCTTGCGCCTCGAACGCGCTGATCCACTCGGCCGTCGTGCGCATGACCGTGGTCTGGCGCATCAAGGGGATCAATATCGCCCGGTGCGCCACACGCTGCGGATTGGTGGCGAAGCGTTCATCCTGCGCCCATTCCGGGTGGCCGACGACGGCGCAAAAGCGCGAAAACTGCCCATCGTTGCCGATCGCCAGAATCATGTCGCCATCGGCCGTGGGAAAGTCCTGGTAAGGCACGATGTTCGGGTGCGCATTGCCCATGCGCTGCGGCACTTTGCCGCCGCACAGGTAATTGGCCGCCTGGTTGCCCAGCGCCGCCACCTGCACGTCGAGCAAGGCCAGGTCGATATGCTGGCCCAGGCCCGAGCGTTCCCGTTCGGCCAGCGCCGCCTGCACGGCGATGGTGGCGTACAGGCCCGTCAGGATGTCCGTCTGCGCCACGCCCACTTTTTGCGGCCCGGCGCCCGGCTGGCCATCAGGCACGCCCGTGATGCTCATCAAGCCGCCCATGCCCTGGATCAGGAAGTCATAGCCGGCGCGCGCCGCATACGGCCCATCTTGGCCGAAGCCCGTGATGGAGCAGTAGACGAGGCGCGGATTGAGCGCCAGCAAGCTGGCCGCGTCGAGGCCATATTGCTTCAATCCATCCAGCTTGAAATTTTCCAGCAGCACGTCCGATTCGGCAGCCAGCTTGCGCACCAGGGCCTGCCCTTCGGGCGCGGCCAAGTCGATGCACAGGGAGCGCTTGTTGCGGTTGGCGCACTGGAAGTAGGCGGCTTCGGCCGTGTCGCGGCCATCCTCGTCTTTCAGATACGGCGGACCCCACGAGCGCGTGTCGTCGCCGCGGCCAGGCTGTTCAACCTTGACGACGTCGGCGCCCAGGTCGGCCAGCATTTGCCCGGCCCACGGGCCGGCCAGCACGCGCGACAGGTCGAGCACGCGCAAGCCGGTCAGCGGCGCGGGCCGCAAGGTGGAAGCCAAGGCGTCCATTAGTTGAAGGCGGCGATGCCGGTGATGGCGCGGCCGATGATCAGCGCGTGCACATCGTGCGTGCCTTCATAGGTGTTGACCACTTCCAGGTTGACCAGGTGGCGGATGACGCCGAACTCGTCGGAAATGCCGTTGCCACCCATCATGTCGCGCGCCACTCTGGCAATATCGAGCGCCTTGCCGCAGCTGTTGCGTTTCATGATCGAGGTGATTTCCACGGCGGGCGAGCCTTCATCCTTCATGCGGCCCAGGCGCAAGCAGCCTTGCAAGCCCATGGTGATTTCCGTCAGCATGTCGGCCAGTTTCTTTTGCACCAGCTGGTTCGCGGCCAATGGGCGGCCGAATTGCTGGCGGTCCATCGTGTATTGGCGTGCCTTCAGGTAGCAGTCTTCGGCCGCGCCCAGCGCGCCCCAGGCGATACCGTAGCGGGCGCTGTTCAGGCAAGTGAACGGGCCTTTCAGGCCGCGCACGTCGGGGAAGGCGTTTTCTTCAGGGCAAAATACTTCATCCATGACGATTTCACCGGTGATGCTGGTGCGTAAGCCGACCTTGCCGTGGATTTCCGGCGCCGACAAGCCTTTCCAGCCTTTTTCCAGCACGAAGCCGCGGATCGCGCCTTCATCGTCCTTGGCCCAGACGACGAACACGTCGGCGATCGGGCTATTGGTGATCCACATCTTTGCGCCCGACAGGCTGTAGCCGCCCGGCACTTTACGGGCGCGCGTGACCATGCTGCCAGGGTCGGAGCCGTGGTTCGGTTCCGTCAGGCCGAAGCAACCGATGTATTCGCCCGTCGCCAGTTTCGGCAGGTATTTCTGTTTGGTTTCTTCGTTGCCGAAGGCGTTGATCGGCACCATCACCAAGGACGATTGCACGCTCATCATCGAACGGTAGCCCGAATCGACGCGCTCGACTTCGCGTGCGGCCAGGCCGTAGCAAACATAGTTCAGGCCGGCGCCGCCGTATTCTTCGGGAATGGTGGTGCCCAGCAAGCCCAGCTCGCCCATTTCGCGGAAGATGGCCGCATCCGTGCGGCCATGGCGGAACGATTCGAGTACGCGTGGCACCAGGCTGCCCTGGCAATAGTCACGGGCGGCTTCCAGCACGGCGCGTTCGTCGCCCGTCAGTTGTTCTTCCAGCAGCAGGGGGGAATTCCAGTCGAATACGGTTTTGCTCATCACAGGCCTCGCAGGTGAGCGCCGGTGATCGGCGCAAGATTGAATATGGCTCATGGTAGGTTTTTGCCTAGCCTTGCGCAAACGATTTTTTCGCACCCAGACATGCGTTCTACGCATATCTTGCGTCATACTAGGAGCCTTTCACCGGCCGGATAATCCCATGTCACGCAAAATTCCCATGCTGCAAGCCTTGAACTGCTTCGAAGCGGCTGCGCGGCACCAGAGCTACACGCATGCGGCGCGCGAACTGTCGCTGACGCAAAGCGCCGTGTCGCGCCAGATTTCATCCCTGGAAAGCTTTCTTGGCGTGCAACTGTTCCAGCGCACGCGCCATGGCGTGTTGCTGACCAGCGCCGGCGCCGCGTATGCGCGGCAGATCGCGGCGCGTCTCGATGGCCTCGAGCGCGACACGCTCGACACCATGGCGCGCCAGGGTGGTGGTGGCGCCTTGCAGCTGGCTTCGGTCCCCACGTTTGCCACGCGCTGGCTGATGCCGCGGCTGGCTTCACTGGCAGGCTTGCACCCGGATATCGTCGTGCACATCGATGCCTATACGAAACCGTTCATGTTTGCCGATACGGAATACGACGGCGCGCTGTACGCGGGAACGCCCGAGCAGCTGGCGCGCTGGCCCGGCACGCGCGCCACCTTGCTCATGCATGAAGAAATCGTGCCCGTCGCCAGCCCACGCCTGCTGGCGGCGCGCAGCGCCTGGCAGCCGCAGGATTTATTGGAATTGACCTTGTTGCAGCAAAGTACGCGCCCGGGCGCCTGGCGCCAGTGGTTCGACGCCATGCAGGTCGATGGGGAACTGGCGCGCTACGGCGCCCGCTATGAACTGTTTTCCATGCTGGCCATGGCGGCCGTGCAGGGGCAGGGCGTGGTCTTGCTGCCACGCATGCTGGTCGAAGCGGAACTGGCGCGCGGCGAGCTGCGCATCGCATGCGAGCGCCCACTGCGCGGCCAGCGCGCGTATTACCTGATCACGCCCGAGGCGGCGCATGAAAAACTGGCCTTGCAGCAGTTCCGGCGATGGTTGCAGGACGAGGCGGCTTAGGCGACCTTGGCGGTATCGAAATGGGGATTGTCGATCAGGCCGATCTGGTTGCCGAACGGGTCGAGCAATTCCACCGTGCGGATGCCGTCGCCCACGTCCGTGATCGGATGGTGCAGGCTGCCGCCCAGCGCCACGATGCGCTCGACCTCTGCCTCGATGCCGTCCACGCCCCAGTACGTCACGCTGCCCTGCGTGCCCGGCTGGCCGTCCGGCAGCAAGCCCAGCTCGAAGCCGCCGATATTGAAGCCGACATAGAAGGGCTGGTCGAAATACGGCGCCGTGCCGAATACCTGGCTGTACCAGGCCTTGGCCTTGTCCAGGTCGGGGACGGGATAGGTGACGGTGCGTAAACCTTTGATCATGTGCTACTCCTGATGAATGAAGAATACGGTCATCATGCCACCGGCGCGCGGCGTGTGATTGTAAAAATGGAAGGTATTCAAGTGCGCCGGCCCGCCAGCCACGCTTCTGGCGAACTGTGGGCGAAATCCTGGAAGTCGTGGATCAGGTGCGACTGGTCGAAATAGCCATATTGCAAGGCCACTTGCGCCCAGTCCTGTTGTCCGGCCAGGCTTCGCATGCCCTGGCTGGCCGCGCGAAAACGGCAGATGCGGGCAAACAGCTTCGGGCTGATGCCCACTTGCTGGCGAAATTGCAGCGCCAGGTGCTGGCGCGACACGCCCAGCTGCCTCGCCAGGCCATCCACGCGCACTTGCCCCGATGCCGCCTCGATGGCCGCGATCGCGTGGTCGGCCGCGCCAGCCTGGCGCCGTGGCGGCGCGGTGCGCAAGCGCAGCAGCAAATATTCTTGCAAAATGGAAACTCGTTGCACGTTGCTCAAAGGCTCGCTCCATAGCGCGTCACCGAGGCGCGCCGCCAGCTCGCGGCCCCACAGCTGCTGCAATCCCGTGCGGCCATCGTTGAGTTCACACAAAGGCAGCTGGAAGAAGCGCGCCGCCGCGCCCGGTTTGAAGCGGGCCGCCACCGTCTGCACGAGGCCCTGGCTGACGACGGCAATCGGCGCCGTCATCATGCCGACGGCAAAGCTGGCGTCCTGCTGGTCCTGGCACAGGATGTCGATGCAATTGTCGGGCAAGACCTGGTGCGTGAAGGGCGTGGCGCCCGTCTGCACGCGGCACGTCCAGACGCACTCCAGCCAGGGCCGCAGGGCGGGGATGGGCGGATATTCCTGGTAGACGATCATGGCCGGCTTTGATGCAAAGAACAAGATTGCGTATATCTTACACAGCATAATTGTGCGCCGGCCAAAATATGCGCGCCCGGGCCGCCAGCGCGCCGCGCTATCGGGCGGCGACAACCAGTATAATGCTCGGTTCATATCCACTATTGGCCGCACATCATGCAAGATAAATATAGTCCCGCCGACGTCGAACAAGCCGCCCAATCGCACTGGAAGGCGATCGACGCCTATAAAGCCGTCGAACACGACCCGCGTTTCCCAAAAGGCAAGTATTTTGCCTGCTCGATGCTGCCTTACCCTTCGGGCAAGCTGCACATGGGTCACGTGCGCAACTATACGATCAATGACGTGATGTACCGCTACCTGCGCATGAACGGCTACAACGTGCTCATGCCGATGGGCTGGGATGCGTTCGGCATGCCGGCGGAAAACGCGGCCATGGCCAACAACGTACCGCCCGCGCAATGGACGTACTCGAACATTGCCCACATGAAGCAGCAGATGGAATCGATGGGCCTGGCCATCGACTGGTCGCGCGAAATGACCGCCTGCAAGCCTGAATACTACAAATGGAACCAGTGGATGTTCCTCAAGATGCTGGAAAAAGGCATCATCTACAAGAAGACCGGTACCGTGAACTGGGACCCGATCGACCAGACCGTGCTGGCCAACGAACAAGTGGTCGATGGCAAGGGCTGGCGTTCGGGCGCGCTGATCGAAAAGCGCGAAATCCCCATGTACTACGCGCGCATCACCGATTACGCGGAAGAATTGCTGGCCTATGTGGATGACAAGCTGCCGGGCTGGCCCGAGCGCGTGCGCACCATGCAGACCAACTGGATCGGCAAGTCGACGGGCGTGCGCTTCGCCTTCCCGCACACAATCGCGGATGCCGACGGTAGCCTGATCGGCGACGGCAAGCTGTATGTGTTTACCACGCGTCCGGACACCGTCATGGGCGTGACCTTCTGCGCCGTGGCCGCCGAGCACCCGCTGGCTATCCACGCCGCGCAAAGCAATCCCGCGCTGGCGGCCTTCAACGCCGAATGCAAGCTTGGTTCCGTGATCGAAGCGGACATGGCAACGATGGAGAAGAAGGGCATGCCGACCGGCCTGTTCGTCACCCATCCGTTGACGGGCGCGCAAGTGGAAGTCTGGGTCGGCAACTACGTGCTGATCACCTACGGCGATGGCGCCGTGATGGGCGTGCCGGCGCACGATGAACGCGATTTTGGCTTTGCCAAGAAATACAATCTGCCGATCAAGCAAGTGATCGAAGTCAAGGGCCAGGAATTTTCGACGGACGCCTGGCAGGAATCGTATGGCAGCAAGGACGGCGTCTGCGTCGCCTCCGGCAAATACGACGGCTTGCATTTCGCTTCCGCCGTCGATGCGGTGGCGGCCGACCTGGCGGAGCTGGGCCTGGGTGAAAAGAAAACCACGTTCCGCCTGCGCGACTGGGGCATCTCGCGCCAGCGCTACTGGGGCACGCCGATCCCGATGATCCATTGCGCCGATTGCGGCGTGGTGCCGGTGCCGGAAAAAGATCTGCCGGTAGTGCTGCCGGAAGACTGCGTGCCGGACGGCACGGGCAATCCGCTGAACAAATATGAAGCCTTTTTGCAGTGCGACTGCCCGCAGTGCGGCAAGCCGGCGCGCCGCGAGACGGACACCATGGATACCTTCGTCGATTCGTCGTGGTACTACATGCGCTATACCTCGCCAGGCTCGAACGACGCCATGGTCGACGCGCGCAACGATTACTGGATGCCGATGGACCAGTACATCGGCGGCATCGAACACGCCGTCATGCACTTGCTGTACGCGCGCTTCTGGACCAAGATCATGCGCGACTTCGGCCTGGTCAAGTTCGACGAGCCATTCGTCAACCTGCTGACGCAGGGCATGGTGCTCAACGAAACCTACTTCCGCAAGGACGCGGCGGGCAAGACCACCTGGTTCAACCCGGACGACGTGCGCCTGTCGCTTGATGACAAGGGCCGTCCGCAAAGCGCCGTCCTGGTGGCCGACGGCCAGCCGGTGGAAATCGGCGGCACGGAAAAAATGTCGAAGTCGAAGAACAACGGTATCGACCCGCAAGCGCAGATCGAGCAGTACGGCGCCGACACGGCCCGCCTGTTCACCATGTTCGCTTCGCCGCCGGAACAGACGCTGGAATGGTCGGGCAGCGGCGTCGAAGGCGCTAACCGCTTCCTGCGCCGCGTGTGGAACTTCGGTTACGCGCAGTCGGCCACGATCCAGGCCGCACTGGCTGGCGGTGCCGCACCGGCCACGGGCGACGCGCAGAAAAACCTGCGCCGCGAATTGCACAAGCTGCTGCAGCAAGCCGATTACGACTTGAAGCGCATCCAGTACAACACCGTGGTGTCGGCCTGCATGAAGATGCTCAATACGCTGGAATCGGCGAAGCTCGATGACAGCGCGCAGTCGAAGGCGCTGATCGCCGAAGGCTTCTCCATCTTCCTGCGCCTGCTGAACCCTGTCGCGCCGCACATCACCCACGTGCTGTGGCAGGAACTGGGCTACGCTGGCGTGCACGGCGATCTGCTCAACGTGGCATGGCCGCAGGTCGACCCGGCCGCATTGGAACAGTCCGAGATCGAGATGATGATCCAGGTGAACGGCAAGCTGCGTGGCTCGATCACGGTTGCCAAGGATGCGGACAAGGCCAGCATCGAAGCGGCCGCGCTGGCGTGCGAAAGTGTGCAGAAGTACGTCGAGACCACGCCGAAGAAGATCATCGTCGTGCCAGGCAAGTTAATCAGCATCGTGGTGTAATCATGACGACTTCCTCTCAAGTATCGCTGTTGGGCCGCCGCGCCGTGCTGGCGTTGGGCCTGACCGTTTTGCTGTCGGCCTGCGGCTTTCATTTGCGCGGTTCGAACGGCAGTTTCATGCTGCCGTTCGCGACGATGTACATCGGCTTGCCCGACTCGTCGCCGCTGGCGATCGGTCTGAAACGCTATATCCGCGCCATTGGCAGCACGGAGGTGGTCAATACCAAGGATGGCGCCGACGCCGTCCTCGAGGTGCTCACCGATCCTGAGAGGAATCGTACCAAGACCATTTTGTCCCTGAATACCAGCGGTCGCGTACAAGAGTACCAACTTGGCTATGCGATCAATTTCCGCGTATTGGACAAGGCCGGCAACCAGCTGCTGGCGCCGACGACCATCAGCCTGGTGCGTCCTATCACCTTCGACGACAGGCAGGTGCTGGCCAAGGAAACCGAGGAAGCGGCGCTGTACCGCGACATGCGCAACGACCTGGTGCAGCAGATCATGCGCCGCCTGGCCGCCATCAAGCCGGTGCTGCCGGCCATGTCGGTGGCGCCAGTGGCGCCCGTGACGCCGGTCTTGCCGGCAGCCCCGCAGCAGTAACGGGGACGCCATGCAATTGCGGATAGACGCGCTCGATGGGCATGTGGCCAAGCCGCTGGCGCAGCTGTATGTGATCACCAGCGACGAACACCTGCTGGCGCTGGAAGCGGCCGACAAGATCCGCCGCGCGGCGCGCGCGCAAGGGTTTTCCGAGCGCGACGTGCTGACGGTGGAGCGCAGCTTCAAGTGGGGCGAACTGCTGGCGGCGAACCAGGAGCTGTCGCTGTTCGGCGATAAAAAACTGATCGAACTGCGCATCCCCACCGGCAAGCCGGGCAAGGATGGCGGCGCGGCGCTGCAAAGCTACGCCAAAAACCTCAGTCCCGATAATCTCACCCTGATCACCTTGCCCAAGCTGGACTGGGCCACGCAGAAGGCGGCCTGGGTCGCCAGCCTGCAGCAGGCGGCCGTGTATATCGACATTCCGAATGTGGAACGGGCGCAGTTGCCGGCATGGATATCGCAGCGCCTGGCCGCGCAGGGACAAAGCGCCGAACGCGCCAGCATCGACTTCATCGCCGAGCGGGTGGAAGGCAACTTGCTGGCGGCGCACCAGGAAATCCAGAAACTGGGCTTGCTGCATGCCGCTGGCAAGCTGACGTACGAACAAGTGCAGGACGCGGTGCTGAACGTGGCCCGCTACGATGTCTTCAAGCTGTCCGAAGCCATGCTGGCCGGCGACCCGGCGCGCCTGGTGCGCATGCTCGAAGGCTTGAAAGGCGAGGGCGAGGCGCTGCCGCTGGTCTTGTGGGCCGTCTCCGAGGAAATCCGCACGCTGTTAAAATTGAAGGCCGGCATGGCGCAAGGGCGTCCATTGGGCGCGCTGCTGAAGGAATACCGCATCTGGGGTCCGCGCGAGCGGATGATGGAACCGGCCCTGCGGCGCATTTCGCTGCCCGTGCTGGAAGCGGCGCTGCAGCAGGCGGCGCAGGTGGACAAGATGATCAAGGGCTTGCGCGCCAAGGGCTACGCGGGCGATGCCTGGGACGCCATGCTGCAGCTGGGCCTGAAGATCGCCCGAGGTTAACTTTTATGGATACGAGCATGGACATCACAGAATATATGCAGGACGTGGGCACGCGCGCGCGCGCCGCTTCGCGCGCCATGGCGCGTGCCGACAGCGCCACGCGCAACCGCGCCTTGAGCCTGATCGCCGCCGCCATCGTGCGCGATGCCGATCTGCTGCGCGCGGCCAACCAGCGCGATCTCGATGCGGCCGCTGCCGCCGGCCTGGCGCCGGCCATGCTCGACCGCCTGACCCTGTCCGACGCCGCGATTGCCACCATGGTCGAAGGTTTGACGCAGATCGTCTCGCTGGCCGATCCGATCGGTGAAATCTCGAACATGAAATTCCGCCCGACGGGCATCCAGGTGGGCCAGATGCGCGTGCCGCTGGGCGTCATCGGCATCATCTATGAAGCGCGTCCGAACGTGACGGTGGACGCGGCCGGCCTGTGCATCAAGAGCGGCAACGCGACGATCTTGCGCGGCGGCTCGGAAGCGATCCACTGCAACCGCGCGCTGGCCAAGCTGGTGGCCGAGGGCTTGCAGGGAGCAGGTCTGCCGGCCGATGCCGTGCAAGTCATCGACACCACGGACCGTGCCGCCGTCGGCGCCCTGATCACCATGCCGCAGTACGTGGACGTCATCGTGCCGCGCGGCGGCAAGGGCCTGATCGCGCGCCTGATGGAAGAAGCTACGGTACCGATGATCAAGCACCTCGACGGCATCTGCCACGTCTACATCGACGCCAAGGCCGATATCAGGAAGGCGATCGATATCGGCTTCAACGCGAAGTGCCACCGCTACGGCACCTGCAACACGATGGAAACCCTGCTGGTGTCGCGCGCCATCGCCGCCACCGTGCTGCCGCAGCTGGCCGAGCTGTACCTGACCAAGCAGGTGGAACTGCGCGCCGATCCGGAAAGCCATGCGATCCTGGCCGCTGCTGCGTATCCGCACCTGGTACACGCCACCGAGGAAGATTGGTCCACCGAATACCTGGCCGCCATCCTGTCGGTGAAGGTAGTCGACGGTATCGATGAGGCGATGGACCACATCAACCAGTATTCATCGAAGCACACGGAATCGATCATCACGGAAGACTACAGCGATGCGCTGCGCTTCCTGCGCGAAGTCGATTCTGCCTCGGTGATGGTGAACGCGTCGACGCGTTTCGCCGATGGTTTTGAGTATGGCTTGGGCGCCGAAATCGGCATCTCGAACGATAAGCTGCACGCGCGCGGTCCGGTGGGACTGGAAGGCCTGACCTCGCTCAAGTACGTGGTATTCGGCCACGGCGAAATCCGCAAGTAGTCTCCTCGCGGGCCGCCCACAAGGCGGCCCGAGCTCTGTTTTTCTCCACCTCCGACACTGGGAACCCCATGCTCTTTCTCTGGACCAAAGCCTTCCACATCATCTTCGTCATGTCCTGGTTTGCCGGCCTGTTTTACCTGCCGCGCATCTTCGTGAACCTGGCGATGGAGACGGAAACGGTGGCCACCGAGCGCCTGCTGCTGATGGCGCGCAAGCTGTACCGCTTCATGTCGTTGCTGGCGCTGCCGGCGATGGTGCTGGGGCTGGCCCTGATGTGGATGCTGTACGGCGGGGGCGAAGGCCGCATGAAGATGCCGGGCTGGATGCACGCCAAGCTGACGTTCGTGGTGCTGCTGCTCGGCTATCACCACGCCTGCGGTTCCATCCTGCGCAAGTTTGAAAAAGGTCTCAACAAGCGCAGCCACACCTGGTTCCGCTGGTTTAATGAAGTGCCGGTGGTGATGCTGCTGGCCGTCGTCGTGCTGGTCGTGGTCAAGCCTTTCTAAGGGAGTCGAGATGAGTGCAAGTCAGAACAAAGTCGTGCAGTATTTCTTCGCCCCCCACTCGCCATGGACCTACCTGGGCCACGCGCGCCTGATGGCCATCGCCGCGAAGACGGGCGCACAGATCGACGTGCGTCCCTTCGACCTGGGCAAGGTCTTCAGCGTCTCGGGCGGCCTGCCGCTGGCCAAGCGCGCGCCGCAGCGCCAGGCCTACCGCCTGGCCGAACTGGCGCGCTGGTCGGCCTTTTTGCAAGTGCCATTGACCCTGCAGCCGAAGTTCTTTCCCGTGTCGCCGGAAGCGTCGGCCAAGCTGATCATCGCCACGCGCCTGGCGCACGGCGTGGAAGCCTCGCTGAACCTGGCGCACGCCATCATGCGCGGCCTGTGGGCCGAAGAACGCAACATCGGTGACGAAGAGACGCTGGTGCAGATCGCCGTTGATGCCGGTTTCGATGGCCGCCAGTTGCTGAAAACGTCGGAAACGGCCAGCGTGCAGGCCGAATACGACGCCAATACGGAGGCAGCCACCGCCGCATCCGTCTTCGGCTCGCCGTGGTACATCGTCGATGGCGAGGGTTACTGGGGCCAGGACCGCCTCGATTTCGTCGAGCGGGCGCTGGACGCAAAATAAATAAAGGATGTAGGTCGGATTAGCGCTTCGCGCGTAATCCGACAAGCTCAGTCGGCAGCGCACGTCGGCTTACGCCCTGGCGGGCTAAGCCGACCTACGTGATATGCAGGATTTTTAGTTAATTGTTTTTCAACGGATAAAAGGTATCCTCATTATGGCTTCATATTTTTGCCCATGCCCGCGCGGCATGGAAGCGGCGCTGGCCGAGGAACTGGGCGAGATCGCCCAGGATAGTGCGACCATGAAGGTCCACAACCAGGTACCGGGCGGCGTACACTGCTCGGGCGACCTGCTCGATTCCTATCGCATCAACCTGCATTCGCGCATCGCTTCGCGCGTGCTGATGCGCATGGCCCATTCCGGCTACAAGACGGAAAACGACATCTATGACCTGACCCTGGCGCAATCCTGGGAAGACTGGTTCGGCGTGCACCACACGATCCGCGTCGATGTCACGGCCGTCAAATCGCCGCTGCGCAGCCTGGAATTCACGACATTGAAAATCAAGGATGCGATCTGCGACCGCTTCCGCGACCAGTTCAACGAGCGTCCTTCGGTCAACACCAAGACGCCGGACATGCGCATCGTCGGCTTCCTCGACGCGCACACGTTCACCGTCTACCTCGACACCTCGGGCGAAGCCCTGTTCAAGCGCGGCTGGCGCGAAGAGACGGGCGACGCGCCGCTGCGCGAAAACCTGGCCGCCGGCCTGCTGCGCGTGTCGGGCTGGAAGCCTGGCATGGTGCTGTTCGACCCGATGTGCGGTTCCGGCACCATCCTGGCCGAAGCGGCGCAGATGCTGCAGGGGATTCCACCGGGCGCGTCGCGCCAGTTCGCGTTTGAAAACTTCCACGACTTCGACCCGGCGCCGTGGAATGCCATGAAAAACGCCATCAAGGTCAATCCGCTGCCGGCCGAACCGACCATTTTCGGCAGCGACATCTCGGGCGACATGGTCGCCATGACGCGCCACAACCTGCGTTGCGCCGGCGTGCGCTTTGACGTGCCCTTGAAACAGATCGAGGCGCAGGAAGTCAAACCGCCAAGCGACGTGCCGGGCATCATGCTGACCAATCCGCCGTACGGCGAGCGTATCGGCGTGCGCGGCGACAGCACCATCCCGGAAGATGAACTGTCGACGTCCTTCTACTCGGCCATGGGCACGACCCTGAAGCAGCGTTTCGCCGGCTGGACCGTGTTCCTGTTCACGGCCGACCTGGGCTTGCCCAAGCTGCTGCGCCTGAAAGAAGCGCGCAAGACGCCATTCTTCAACGGTGCGCTGGAATGCCGTTTGTTCCGCTTTGATATGGTCGCAGGCTATAACCGCCGCGAAGAAGCGAAACCGAAGCCACAGCAGTAAGCATTCACCGCAAGACACCCGCAGTAACCCCGCGCGCGGACCGCAACCGGTCCGCGCGCCACTTTGGATCCGCCATGTTTCCCACCCCTCCGGCCGATGTGCCGCCAGACCCGGTTACCCCCGTTCCGCCTCCCACGCCGAGCCACATGGCGCCGCTGAGCCGCGGTGCGCTGGCGATGATGCTGGCCGGGCTGTCGATGCTGGGCCCCCTGTCGATCGATACGTATCTGCCCGCGTTTGGCGCGATCCAGGGTTCGCTGCAGGCGTCGCCGCTGGAAGTGCAGCAGTCGCTGACGTTCTACATGCTGGCCTTTGCCGGCATGGTGCTGTGGCATGGCGCGATCTCGGACACCTTTGGCCGGCGCAACGTCATCCTCGTGTCCCTGCTGATGTTTGCCATCGGCTCGCTGGGCTGCGCGTCGGCGCACACGGTGCACTATCTGTGGTTCTTCCGCATCATGCAGGGCGTCTCGGCCGGCGCCGGCGTGGTGATCAGCCGCGCCATCATCCGCGACCTGTATGCCGATGCGGCGGCGGCGCGGCTGCTGTCGCTGGTGACGATGATCTTTTCCATCGCCCCGGCCGTGGCGCCGATTCTCGGCGGCTGGATCGTCATCTGGTTCGACTGGCGCTCGATCTTCCTGTTCCTCGCCTTTTACACGGTGGTGCTGCTGGCGTTCTGCTACTGGCGCCTGCCCGAAACCCTGCCTTTGGCCAAGCGCCAGCCGTTCAATCCGCGTTTCCTCGCGTCGAGCTATGGCCAGATCCTGCGCTCGCCCCTGTTCCACATCAAGGCCGGTATCGTCGCCCTCAATTTCGCTGGCCTGTTCCTGTTCATTACTGCCGCGCCGGAAATGCTGCCCAAGCAGCTGGGCCTGGGACCATCGCAATTCGCCTGGCTGTTCATTCCCTGCGTGAGCGGCATCTTCATGGGCGCTGCGGCGGCCAACCGCATCGCCGGCAAGGTCACGTTCGCGCGCCAGATCGGCATCGGCTTTGCCTTCCTGCTGTGCGCCGCCAGCGTCAATGTCGTGTATCACCTGTTCCTGCCGCCATCGTTGCCCTGGTCGGTGCTGCCCCTGTTCTTCTACACCTTCGGCATGTCGCTGGTGGGGCCGGGCGCGACCCTGCTGGCGCTTGACCTGTTCCCGCATATCCGTGGCACGGTGGCCTCGTGCCAGTCGTTTGCCAGCACCTTGCTAGGCGCCGTGGTAGCTGGCGTGATCTCGCCGCTGCTGTCCGGTTCCGTGCTGTGGCTGGCGTCGGGCCAGTTGGCGTTTACAGGCCTGGCACTGGCGCTGTGGCTGATATCGCGGCGCTTCCGCCACCGTTTGCTTGGTTCCTTCAAGGCATAAGTTTCCACTGTAGAACGCTGGATTTATTTCAACTTAATTTTCTATATTGCAAGTAATATCCGGCGCTTATGATAAGATGACTGCTTTCCCGGCATCCTCTCAGGCAACACATTTTTTGCTTACAGGAGTGGAGGATTCCTCTGAACGTGGCCGCGCTTCGCTGCTGAGCGCTCATCCTTTTCGAACCGGCAATGCCTGATACGATGCATCAATCTGATCAAGATATACGCAATCGCCTGCTGATTGCCCGCCTGCCGGCCATGCCGCAGATCCTCCTCAAGCTGATCGCCCACCTGCAGGCCGACGATGCCGGCATGCCGGAACTGGCCGCCCTGATCGCCAAGGATGCGGGCATGACCAGCAAGATACTCGGCGTGGCCAACAGCTCGGCCTACCATCGCCAGAGCAAGGTCGTCAGCCTGGAGCAATCGCTCGTCTCGCTCGGCACGGACATGATCAAGACCCTGGTCATCAGCGAATCCGTGTTCCAGACCTTCAACAGCTTTCCCCATTCCGGCAGCACGGATTTGCGCGCCTTCTGGAAAAGTTCGCTATCGGCCGCCGTCATGGCGCGCGCGCTGGCCAAGGCCATGGCCTATCCGCACGCCGAGGAAGCGTATCTGGCCGGCTTGCTGCACAACGTGGGCCGACTGGCCTTGCTGGCCACGGCGCCGAAGGAATACGCATTCAATTTCACGGCGCGCGACGATGCCGCCCTGTGCGCGGTGGAGCAGCGCACCTTGCAGATCACGCATGCGGAGGCGGGCGCCTGGCTGATCGAACGCTGGCACCTCGATTCCTTCCTGGCCGACAGCGTGCTGTATCACCATGAACCGCTGGCGCGCCTGGAAGCGAGCCATCCCCTGATCCGCATCGTGCGTCTGGCGCACCTGTTGTGCTGCCATGCCGACGATGCGGACGAGGTTGAGTCCATCACGCAGGCGGCAAGCCTGTGCGCGCTGGACGTCGAGACACTGGACGACCTGGCCGGCAGCGTCGCGCGCCAGGTGGAGCAGGCCGCGCAGCACCTGGGCATCGACCTGGCCGGCGCGGACGATATCGCCACGCCGCCCGCGTATGCGCCGCCAGCCGTCGATCCGGTGCAGCGGCGCCTGTCCGACGAAGTGCGCAATATGGTGCTGGTGTCCGAAGTGGGACAGACCTTCGCCCGGCAGCAGGGCGAGAGCAGCCTGCTCGAAGCCATCACGCGCTCGGCGCGCATCCTGTTCGATTTCGACACCGCCGTCATCCTGCTGCAAAACCCCACCGGCCATGCGCTCGTCGGCGTGGCGGCGGGCGAGCATCAGCAGCGCCTGGCCGGCTTCTCGATCCCGCTGGCCAAGGGCGGGCCTTTGGCCGCCTCCGCGCTCGAGTGCCAGCTGGCGTTCCTGAAACGCGACATGCCGGCGCTGGGCATCGTCGAAGAGCAGCTGTTCCGCATTCTCGGTACCGACAGCCTGGTTTGCGTGCCGCTCGTGGCGGGCCAGCGCAGCCTCGGCGTGCTCATTGGCGGCGTGGCGGCATGGCAGATTCCCGCTTGCCAGAAGCGCGAAGGTTTTTTGCGCGCGTATGCCAACCAGGCCGCCACGGCGCTGGAAACGGCCTTCAGCGCGCGCGGCCTGGCGCGGCGCCAGCTCGATCACGTGGCCGAGGAATACCGCGCCGCGTCGCGTCGCGTCGTGCATGAAGTGAACAACCCGCTGTCCATCATCAAGAACTATTTGAGCGTGCTCGATCACAAGCTGGAGAAGCAGGAGCCGGTGTCCGGTGAAATGGCGATCCTGAACGAGGAAATCGACCGGGTCGGCCAGTTGATCGGCGGCCTGGCCGATCTGCAGCCGGCAGCGGCCAGCGGCGTGACCGATTGCGCGCGCGTCGTCGACGATGTGCTGCGCCTGTTCCGCGCCACCGACTTCCTGCCGCCGAAGATCGAGGTGGTCACGCGCATGCAGGACGCGCCATGCGAGGTGGAGGCCGATGCCGACATGCTCAAGCAAATCCTGCTCAACCTGCTGAAGAACGCCGTCGAAGCCTTGCCCGATGGCGGGCGCATCGAAGTGGCGAACCGTGGCCACGTCAACCGCGACCGCCGCCTGTACCTGGAACTGTGCGTCAGCGACAATGGCGCCGGCCTGGCGCCGGAAGTGCTGGCCAATCTGTTCTCGCCTGTGCGCAGCAGCAAGGAAGGCGCGCATCACGGTCTGGGCCTGTCCATCGTGCATGACCTGGTCACGCGTTTGCATGGCGTGATTGGCTGCCGCAGCAGCAAGTCCGGCACCTCGTTTGAAATTCTACTGCCCATTCCCTTGCCGGCGAGCGCTGCAGCCGCGCTGCCCGCGCCCGGCAATATCGCCTTGTCTTCGTAACGTCCATGAACTCCTCCGCCATTCCGTTTGACCTGGAAAACAGCCCGCGCATCCTGCTGGTCGACGACGAGCCCCGTTTGCTCGCCTCCCTCCACGAATTGCTGAAGGACCGCGGCTACCAGCTGCACACGGCCACCTGCGGCAGCGAGGCGCTGGCGCAGTTGTCGAAACTGCGCTTCGACCTGATCCTGCTCGACTTGCGCCTGCCCGACATGAGCGGCCATGAAATCATGGACCACATCAACCGGCGCGGTATCGAGGGCGACGTGATCGTCATGAGCGGCGACGTCGGCATCGAGGCGGCCATCGGCGCCCTGAAGCGCGGCGCCTACGATTATCTGCGCAAGCCCTACAGCCGCGAGGAGCTGCTCAAGACGGTGGAGAACGCGCTGCAAAAGCGCAAGCTGGCGCTGGAGAACGAGCGCATCGCGCTGCAGCTGGAAAACTCGGAAAAGATGTACCGCTACCTGGTCGACAGCTCGCCCGACATCATCTATACGCTGAACCACGAAGGCCGCATCACCTTCATCAACGACAGGGTGCACCAGTTGCTGGGCTTTAGCCGCGAAGAGCTGATCGGCAGCCATTACTCGATCCTCGTGCACGATGAAGACCAGGAGCGGGCGCGCTATGCTTTCAATGAGCGCCGCCTCGACGAGCGCGCCTCGCGCAATGTGGAATTGCGCCTGAAGTGCCATAGCGGCACTGGCAGCGACCGCACCTTCAACAACACCTTGATGACGATTCCGCTCAATTCGATCGGCATGCACGGCCACGATCAGGAAGTGAAAAAGCAGGAATACTTCGGCACCTACGGCGTGGCGCGCGACATTACCGACCGCAAGCGCGCCGAGGAAGTCATCTCCTACCAGGCCTATCACGACATCCTGACGGACCTGCCGAACCGCATGCTGTTCAAGGACCGCCTGGGGCTGGCCGTGATCCAGGCGCGGCGCAAGCTGACGGAGCTGGCCGTGATGTTCATCGACCTCGATCGCTTCAAACTGGTCAACGATACCCTGGGCCACGTGAAGGGCGACGAATTGCTGCAGCAGGTGGCGCTGCGCCTGAAGGATTGTCTGCGCCGCGGCGATACGTTGGCGCGCCAGGGCGGCGATGAATTTACCATCGTGCTGCCGGAACTGCGCGACCGCCAGGATGCGCGCCTGATCGCCGACAAGTTCCTCGAATGCCTGCACCAGCCCTTCGACCTCGATGGCAACCAGGTGCATATCTCGGCCTCGATCGGCATCGCCATCTATCCGGGCGACGGCGAGACCATCGACGAGCTGCTGCGCCATGCCGACATCGCCATGTACCAGGTCAAGGCGCTGGGCAAGAACGGCCACAGTTTTTATCACGAGTCCATGCTCGACGTGTCGCACCAGAAGATCGCGCTCGAGCAAAGCTTGCGCAAGGCGCTGGAGCTGAACCAGCTGGAGATGTATTACCAGCCGCAGGTGGACGTGATGACGGGCCGCATCGTCGGCGCCGAAGGCCTGATGCGCTGGAACCACCCGCAGCGGGGTTTGCTGACGGCCGGCGAATTCTTGCCGTTTGCCGAGGAAAACGGCTTGATGCTGCCGATCTCGGACTGGATGCTGGGCGCGCTGTGCCGCGACCTGGTGCAGTGGAACGCGGCCGGCGGCGACGCCGTGCGCCTGTCGCTCAATTTGTCGCCGCAATACCTGGACCGGGGCGACTTTTTCGAGAAGATGCGCGGCGCGCTGACGCGCTATGGCATCGCGCCGGAAAAGATCGAAGTGGAGATCACGGAAAACATCTGCATCCGCAACCCGCAGTATGCGATCGAGCAGTTGAACAAGCTGTGCCAGCTGGGCGTGTCGGTGGCCATCGATGATTTCGGCACCGGTTATTCTTCGCTGTCGTACCTGCACCGCTTCCCCATCCACACGATCAAGATCGACCAGTCGTTTGTGAAGGAAATCCACGACGAGCACGGACACTATCCCGTCATCCTGGCCATCATCTCGATTGCGCGCGGCCTGGGCCTGCACCTGATCGCTGAGGGCGTGGAAACGGAAGGGCAGGCGCGCTACCTGCAGGACAAGGGTTGCACCACGATGCAGGGCTATCTGTACCATCGGCCCATTTCGCTGGGCAGCTTCATCGGCGTGCTGCAGGAGCAGAACCGCCTGATCGCCGATGCCGCCCCCGCGCCGTCCCAGACGCTGACCATCGAGGCTTGACCGTGTCGCTTGCCGATCCCCGCTCCACGGCCGCTCATTCCACAGCTGCTCATTACACGGCTGACTACCTGCGTCTGAAAGGTCTGGCCGAGAAGGGCAATGCGAACGCCCAGCACAGCCTGGGCTTCATGTATTTCAATGGCCAAGGCATCGAGCAAAGCTATGCGCAGGCGCTGCACTGGTACGGCCTGGCTGCCGCGCAGGGACTCGAGCATGCGCAATACAACCTGGGCGTGATGTGCCAGAAGGGCCAGGGCGTGCCACAGGATTTTGCGCAGGCGGCGCACTGGTACCAGCAGGCGGCCGAGCAGGGCTACGCGGCAGCCCAGTACAACCTGGGCTGGCTGTATGCCAAAGGCCAGGGACTCGCGCAAGATAGCGGGCGAGCCATGCTGTGGTTCAGCCGCGCGGCGGAACAGGGCGACGCGGGTGCGCAGAATAACCTGGGCATGATGTATGACAATGGCAAGGGCGTGCCGCAGGACTTCGTGCAAGCCATCGCCTGGTACCGCAAGGCGGCCGAACAGGGCTATGCGCGCGCGCAGTTCAACCTGGGCCTGCGCTACGACAATGGCCAGGGCGTGCGCCAGGACCGCCAGCAGGCAACGGCCTGGATGCGCAAGGCGGCAGAACAGGGCTATGCGCCGGCCCAGTTCAACCTGGCGCTGCGCTATGAAAATGGCGACGTGCTGCCGCAGGACAGCCGGCAGGCGATCGCCTGGTACCGGCGCGCGGCCGAGCAGGGCCACGCCAGTTCGCAGTTCAACCTGGGCCTGATCTACGACAATGGCCAGGGCGTACCCTGTGATAAGCAGGCGGCGCTGGAATGGTATGTCAAGGCGGCGGGGCTGGGCCATGCGGCGGCCCAGCACAACCTGGGCCTGCACCATGAACACGGCGCCCACGATTACGCGCAGGCGCAAGCGTTCTACCGCCAGGCGGCAGAGCAGGGTTTTCCCGCCGCCCAGTATCAGCTGGGGCTCTTGCATGAGCATGGTCAGGGCATGCCCGCCGATGCGCAGGAAGCCATCTTCTGGTACCGCAAGGCGGCGGACCAGGGGCATGTACGGGCGCAGTTCGACCTGGGCCTGCGTTACGAACATGGCCAGGGCGTGCCGCAGGATCTGGCGCTGGCGCTGGAGTGGTACCGGCGCGCCGCGGATCAAGATTACGCGCCGGCGCAATACATGCAGGGCGTCTTGCACGACCGCGACGATGGCCCGGCGCCCGACAGTCAGCAGGCTTGCGCCTGTTACTGCCGCGCCGCCGCGCAGGGCCACAGCCTGGCCCAGTTCGCGCTGGGGCTGCGCCATGACAATGGCCAGGACGTGCCGCAGGATTATGCCGCCGCCTGGGACTGGTATGCGCTGGCCGCGCGCCAGGGCCATGCGCGGGCGCAGATGAATCTGGGCTTGATGGCAGCCAGCGGCCAGGGCGGCCCGCTCGATTTGCAGCAGGCGTATATCTGGCTGTCGATGGCCGTGGCGGCCGGCGTGGCCGGCGCGGAAAAATTCTTGCGCCAGACGGCGGCGCGCATGCGCGAGACGGATCTGGCGCGGGTGCGCGAACAGCTGGCGGCGATAGCAGGCTGAGCCTTGCCGCCCGCGTTAGCGTGCGCGGATACAACAGCAGGTGCTGTATAGTCCTTTCCCTTCGCCATCTGTGGCACCCCTTGTTTCCCCCAGACGCACAAAATTGCTGCGGTATTTGCAGTTTTGATGTGCTAAGGTTCCAGAAGAAGGTGGTCTGTATATTCTCTAGAAAAGGAAAACCATGCGCCTGAACCCTTTCCCTGGCCGTCCAGCCGCCATGCTGTGTGCGCTGGCGCTGCTGTCGTCCGGCGCAGGTGCCGCCGGCCCCCTCGATGCCCTCAGCAACCAGGATGCCAGCAATGGCTTGAAAGCGGCGCTGGAAGCCGGTTCCGCCGCCGCCGTATCGAAACTGGGTGTCGAGAATGGTTTCCTGAACAACGACAAGGTCAAAATCAAGCTGCCCGGCATCCTGGAGCAAGCCAAGCCCTTGCTGAAAATGACGGGCCGCGGCCAGCAGCTGGACGATCTGGTGGTGTCGATGAACCGCGCCGCCGAGTCGGCCGTGCCCATGGCCAAGCCCTTGCTGCTCGATGCGGTCAAGTCGATGAGCGTGAGCGATGCGAAAAATATCCTGTCCGGTGGCGATACTTCCGTCACAGATTTCTTCCGCCAGAAAACATCCGCTCCCCTGGCCGTCAAATTCCTGCCCATCGTGAAATCCGTCACCGACCGTTCCGGCCTGGCCAGCAAATACAACAGCACCATGAGCCAGATCGGCAAGACGGGACTCGTGCCGCAGCAGCAATCGACGGTGGAGGGCTACGTCACGGACCGCGCGCTTGACGGCCTGTACCTGATGATCTGCGAGGAAGAAAAAGCCATCCGCAGCAATCCGCTCGCGTATGGCAGCAAGATTATCGGCAAAGTGTTTGGCAGTTTGAAGTGACGGTTCAAGCGTGCCGCAGGGCCGCAGGCAGCGTTTGCGCGGCATTGACAGGTGTGGCGCAGGGGAAACAAGTTAAGCATTTGCTACAAGAAAACAATGTTAAAATTCCGCGACATACATTCCTGAGGCATGGTTAAGCAACGATCAAATGCCCGGGAGTGCCCAGTTTTAGTGGCGAACTGATGCGTGGCATTGCAAAATGCCCGTCGGTTGGCCTTTTTTCGTTTTATTCACGTTTCCCCAAGCTCATTGATTTTCTGAATATATTGTCAGGAATTCCAGGTGCAGGATATTTTAGGTAGCCGGATTTGTTAAGCGTACTCAGAAAATCAATCAAATATACCTGGTGTGGCTGTCTGGTGCTTGGCGCCCCTTCGGTGATGGCCGCGACCCCGAATCATGGTGGTCAATCCGGCTATATCAATATGCCCAGCGCCGTGGTGGAAACGGACGGCACCTTCAGCGTCGGCTACAGCTACGACAGCCCGTATGGCCAGTTATGGGCCACGGCGAATATCCTGCCTTTCCTGCAAATGACGGGACGTTATGTATCGATAACGGGCATTCCGGCGTTTGGTAGCAGTGATCCGGAATATGGCAAAGGATACGGCCGCTATAAAGATAAGGTTGTCGATGGGAAATTACGCCTGTGGACGGAGACGGAGTGGATGCCGTCCGTCGCTGTCGGCATGACGGATATGTTCGGTACTGAGCTGTTCAAGGGGCAATATGTGGTCGCCACCAAGACTTTTGGTGCCAGCAAGAATATCGAAGCGAGCCTCGGCTATGCCCATAGACGCCCGGATGGCGTGTTTGCCGGCATGCGCTGGACGCCAAAGGCATTGCCGCGCTGGTCGATGGTGGCCGAATATGACGCGACGAATTATCAGCGCGATATCCGCGCCATCGAGACCGGGGCGGACAAGCGCCGCAAGGGCGCTTCCGTGGGCCTGGAATATCGCTGGGGCTGGCTTGCCCTGCAAGCGGCCCGCAGCCGCGACCAGTTCAGCGTGAACGCCTTTATCAGCATTCCATTTGGCGAGCGCGAGTTCATCCCCAAGGTGTACGAGCCGCCGTATTTCGTCGATGACAAGAATCCGCCACCGCTGCCGAGCAAGGAAGAATGGCACCGGGATCCCGTATATGGCGCCGACCTGGTCAATGCTCTGGTAAAACAGGATTACAAGAATATCCGTGTCGAGCAAGAGGGCAATGTCCTGAGCCTGAGCCTGACCAACAGCCGTATTTCGAACATGGGCCGCGCCGTCGGCCGTGCCGCGCGCACGGCTGTCGCCTTCACGCCGAAGGGCGTAACGACCTTGCGCATCACGTATACCAAGCTGGACCAGCCAATCGCCACCTACGAATTCTTTGATTTGCCAAAACTGAACGACTATTTGGCAGGCAAGATCGACCGCAAGGCATTTCTCGATGTCGTGCTGCTGCGCTATCCTGAAAAAAGCGATGTCATCCGGGATGACCAGCAAGGCTGGTTGCAGGAGTTCCTCGACAAGCCCGCGCCCGTCGTTGCCGCCGCGCCAGCACCTGCGCCCGCGCCGGCAATTGCCGCAGCTCCCGCGCTTGCCACCAGGCCGGCTCCCGCCGTTTCCGCACCGGCTCCTGTCAAGGCTGCCAACGTCCTCAAGGACGATGGCAAGCTGGCCGTCGGTATCGGCGTCGATGGCGACGTGGTGCAGATCAAGTCGCTGGACCGCGAGGCGAACCGTTTCAAGATCGCTCCCAAGGTTGGCTTCTTCTTCAATGACCCGAGCGGCGCCTTCCGCTATTCGATTTCGGCCGTGGCCAACTACGACCGCCGTCTGGGCGATGGCTTGTACCTGAATAGCGCCGCCAGCTTGCAGTTGCTGGAAACGGTATCGGGCGTCAAGCAGCCATCGAACAGCAATTTGCCGCACGTGCGTACCGATATTGCTGAATATTTACGCGGCGGGCGTTTCTCGCTGAGCCGCGTCTTGCTGAACAAATACAACAATCCGGCCGAACGCGTGTATACCCGCATGTCGGCCGGCTTGTATGAAGACATGTTCCGCGGTGTCGGCGGCCAGGTGCTGTACCTGCCGAAGGACAGCCGCTGGGCTGCCGACGTGGCCGTCGATGCCTTGCAACAGCGTGGATTCAAGGGCTTGCTCGATTCGCGCGACTACAAGACAGTGACGGCGATCGGCTCGCTGCATTACCGCTTGCCGCACGATATTACCGTGACGGCGCGCGCCGGCCGCTTCCTGGCCAAAGACACGGGCGTGCGCATGGAATTCAAGCGCCGCTTCCAGTCCGGCATCGAAGTCGGCGCCTGGTACACGCATACGAACGGCAACGATATCACCAGCCCCGGCACGCCATCGAAGCCGTACCAGGACCGTGGTATTTTCCTGTCCGTGCCGCTGAACAGCATGTTGCCGATGGATACGCAATCGACGGCCGGCTTCGCCATCTCGCCATGGACGCGCGACGTGGGGCAGATGGTGGCTTCGCCTGGCGATCTGTACGACATGTTCGAGCGTCCGCGCGCCGACATGCACAGCTACGATGGCCTAGGCAACTTTGCCGAGCGCCCGGACGAACAGCACTTGCCAGCAGTCAATCCGCCGGACCGTCCGTTTGTCAGCCCATGGCCGGCTTTCCGCGCACGCCTGGAGCAATCGTCTTCCGCCTTGCCGCAACCGGCCGAGTGGGTCAAGGCGACGGCCCTGATCGGCGGCGTGGTCGTGGCTTCCGCGCTGGCCGACAAACCTGTCGACCGTTTCGTCAAGAAACATGAAGATTCCAAGGTCTACCGCAACTGGGACAAGCTGGGCAAAGCCATGCCCTACGCGGCAGTGGGCGCCGCTGCCGCTGCTTTCGCTTTGGGCGATGATCGCATGCAAAATACGGGACTCATTTCCCTGCAATCGGTTGCCGCAGCAACGGGCCTGGCGGTGGCCGGCAAGTATGCGTTTGGCCGCGCCCGCCCAGAGGAAGACCGCGGAGCGTGGAGCCGCGTCGGCAGCGGCAATTCCCGCTCGAATTCCTCGTTCCCTTCCGCGCATGCCGCCATCGGTTTTGCCGCCGTGACGCCATTTGCCAAGGAATACGATGCGCCATGGCTGTACAGCGTGGCCGCCGTGGGTTCCGCCGGCCGCGTGTTTGGCCGCAAGCACTGGGTCTCGGATACGGTCGCCGGCGGCATCCTCGGTTACGCCATGGGCAGCTGGCTGTGGCACGCGCAGCGCGACCAGAGCAAATCGGGCCTGTCGATCAATCCCGGACCGAAAGAAATCAGCGTGACCTGGCAGGGCAAGTATTAAAAGCGCATAGCGCCCCTTTACTCATACAACATCATTCATCCAGACAAAGACCAGCATGAAAAAGCAATTTCGTACTTCCCCGCCTTTCGTGAAACACATGATTTTATCGGCTTGCCTGCTGGGCGCAACTTCGGCCTATGCGGCAGGGCAGGAACTTGGCGCGGGTGAGATGCCTCGAACGGATCTTTCGCGGGCACAAGCGAATGACATAGGAGGCAGCAGCTTGCCCAGCATTCGTAGTGGCATCAATGAACAGCGTCACGCAAAATCGCCACCTGCCAATCCCGGCAGCCAGCGTAGTACGGCTGATGTGTCCGTTGGCGCATTTGAAGCGTATGTCGATGGCGTCACAGGGCAAAAATTAAGTGTCTTTGGCAAGGATTTGTTCAGCGATGTACCGTCCACCTTTGCACCGCTCGATGGAGTACAGGTAAACCAGGAATATGTGATCGGTACGGGCGACGAGTTGCAGGTACGCGGCTGGGGCATGGTTGATATCGACGTCAGTGCCACGGTCGACCGCAGCGGTGCGATTTTCATCCCGCGCGTCGGCTCCATCAAGGTCAGCGGCGTGCAGTACAAGGACTTGCAAGGCTACCTGAAGAAAGCCATTGGCAAGATCTATACCAATTTCGACCTGACAGCGAGCATCGCGCAAACGCGTGCCGTGCAAGTGTACGTGGTTGGCCACGCGGTGCGTCCTGGGACATATACCTTGAACTCCATGAGCACTCTGCTCAATGCCTTGTTTACGTCGGGTGGGCCGGACGCCACCGGTAGCATGCGCAATATCCAGCTCAAGCGTGGCAAGGATACCGTCAGCACCTTCGACTTGTATGACATGCTGGTCAACGGTGACAAGAGCCGCGACGTCACCTTGCGCGACGGCGACGTGATTTATATTCCTGAAGTGGGCCCGCTGCTGGCGTTGACGGGGAGCGTAAAACGGCCCGCTATTTTCGAATTGAAGGGCAGTTCCAGCCTGGCTGATGTGTTGAGCTGGGCCGGCGGCTTTGATTCTGCTGCGGAAACGAAGCAGGTGATTGTCGAGAGAAACGTCGATAACCAATACAAGACGGTGCTGGAGTTGGCTGCCGATAAAGACATCAGTCATACCCAGCTGGCCAGTATCGCAGTCAAGCCTACCGATATCCTGCGGGTGTTCGCGCCTGGTGCAGTGCCCGTGCAGGCACAAATCCAGAATGAATACGTGCGCGTGGCCGGCGAGGCAAAGCAGAGCGGTATTTTCCTGTTGAAAAAAGGTGAAACGCTGCGCGAGCTGATCGCCCGTGTCGGCGGCGCCAATGAAAACGGCTACTTGTACGCCACCCAGCTGAACCGCGAATCCGTACGTCGCGCCCAGCAGATCAAACTGAATCAGGTTGCTGACCGCTTTGAACGGGAGCTGGAATCGAATGCGACCCAGCGCATGGCTGCTTCTGGTGACAAGGAAAATGCAGCGAAAACCGCTGCCGAAGTGGAGCAGCAGCGCCGCATCGTGCAAAAACTGCGTTCCGTTAAGGCCGAGGGCCGCATTGTGCTCGATTTGCCCGGCGTTGACACACAAGTCAAAAACCTGCCGGATTTGCCGTTGCAGGACGGCGATTCCATCCTGATCCCGCGCCGTCCTGGTACGGTAGATGTGCTTGGTTCCGTCTTCCAGCAAAATGCGTTCGTTTACCGTCCGCAACGTACGGTTAACGATTATGTACAACAAGCCGGCGGCATCACATCCAACGCGGACAAATCCGAAATGTACGTGATTCGTGCCGATGGCACGGCGCAAAGCGGTCAAGGCACGGGCTGGTTTAGCGGCCTGGGTGGCACGGCGTTGAACCCTGGCGATACCGTCGTGGTACCGGAGAAAATTGAACGTAGCACGTTCATGCAGAGCCTGAAGGACTGGACTGCCATCTTTTATCAGTTTGGTTTGGGTGCGGCTGGTTTGAAAGTGTTGAAAAACTAGAATGCCTGTAAACCGTAAAGTACATCTTTGGTAGTGACTATTGATGGCAGAGCGGTTTTACAGTACTACGCCGTTTATCGCGTGACAATTTCATATACCATCGGTGTGTACTTGACATATAGTTATCCCGATGGTTTTTTAAATATTCAGCCCCTAAAAAATCTTCACGTTATTTTTATTATGCGTGAAATAACGAAGTAGCGAGAAAAAGATGTCAACTGTAAATCCTTCAAATAATAGTGGTGACGGGATGGCTGGAAAATCAGAGTATTTGAATATTTTTGATTTTTTCAAAATAATAAAAAAAAATAAAAGGATCGTATTCCTGACACCGTTGGCATTTGCCGTAGCAACAGCGGCCGTAAGTATGTTGTTACCTAATATATATACTGCGTCAGCGAAAATCCTGCCACCGCAGTCGCAATCAGGCGCATCTCAGTTGCTTGGGCAACTCGGCGGCCTTGGCGGTCTCGCTGGCGCGGCCTTGGGTAGCAAGAATACAGGTGAGACATACGTCGGCATGCTAGGCAGCCGTACTGTTGGCGATAATCTGGTCCAGCGATTCAACCTGATGGAAATATACAAAGCTGATTTCAAAAGTGACGCCCGTAAGGCGCTGAAGAAAGCGACCACGATTACTAATGGACGTGACGGCATTATTGTCATCGATGTCGATGATAAAAATCCTGAACGTGCCGCACTTTTGGCGAATGGTTATGTTCAGGAGCTGCAGAAACTGACAGAATCGTTGGCGATCACGGAAGCTTCAAAACGCAGGTTGTTTCTTGAAAAACGTTTGGGTGAATCTAAAAAAGCTCTTGATGAGTCAGAGCTGGCATTGAAGGAAATTCAGGAGAAAACGGGACTCATTAAGCTTGATGGTCAGGCACAGGCAACGATTACTGCCATTGCAATGATTAAATCACAAATCGCCTCGAAAGAAGTTGCTTTGGCGGCAATGCGTACTTTTGCCACCGCAGACAATCCCCTGTATATCCAGAACAGACAGGAAATAAATGGCTTGAGGGCTCAGCTGGAGAAAGTGGAGCGAGGTACTAATCAGGGCAATGGTGATATTTCCATTTCTACCGAAAAGTTACCGGGTCTGGGCATGGAATATATCAGGAAAGTCAGGGATGTGAAATATAACGAACTGTTGTTCGAAAACCTGGCGAAGCAGTTTGAGATTGCACGTATTGATGAAGCACGCGATAGTTCGATGATTCAGGTACTGGATGATGCGGTGATTCCGGATAGGAAGTCAAAACCTACCCGCAGCATATTGGTGATGATATTTTTGATGTTGGGTGGTATTGTCGGTCTGGTCTGGGCATTTTCAAAAGAAGCGTTGACACAAGTTGGAAATCCATTTCTAAAAAATAATGAATAATTATGCTGGAGGAAAAATTGCCTTCGATTTTTTTGGGTGGACGTTCAAATGTTCTTGAAATATGCCGGCTCGAAAGTCGCGAGAGATATTGTTAAAGTTCTTTCTGGAAACGTTGTAGCACAAGGACTATCATTTCTCGCGATAATTATCATATCGCGGGATCTTGGCCCCAAAAGCTATGGCGATTTTGCCCTGATCATTGCCATTTTCACGTTCCTTACCCAGATATCTGATTTTGGTACGTCTACTTCCTATGTGAAGTTTTTGAGTGAAAATAAATCCGAGGAGAAAACAATATTTTCTTCAGTTTTGATATTCAAGACACTGACAGGCATTCTATTTTCTGCGGCGATCTGGTTTTTTTCATCCGACATATCAGAGTATTTTTTCTCGGTAGACAGGTATGAGTATTATTTCAGGTTGGCCGCCATTGCTCTTGTTTTTCATTCTATCTTGGGGACGGTTATTGCCCATTTTCAGGGGTTGGAGAAATTCAGGCAGTATTCTCTCGTCAGTATTTCGCATTATGCTATTCGGTTCGTGGCGGTAGTCGTCGTTATCTTTGCTTTTTCTGCAGGAAAAAGGTTCGAGTATTTTATCTATATTTATTTCTTCGCTGTCGTGCTTGTTTCAGTATCCGCTATTTATATCTTGAAGACCGGATTTTTATTCAAGTGGAAATACGTTGAAGAAATTTACAAGCTGGGATTTTGGATATTTTTCTCATCAGTAGCGGTCGTTATAATGATGAGAATTGATGTGGTCATGCTGAAGAAATTAGGCGATGCCGAGGCGGTTGGATTCTATTCTGTCGCGTCAAATGTGGCAATGATTCTGCCATTGATTACCATGTCGATCACGGCCACATTGATGCCAAAAATGGAAGCTTTCTTAAGGGAAAGTACCATTCGAGAATTCATTAAGAAAATACTCAAGAAAGTAAAGTATGTCATCGGGATCAGCTTGCTTTTACAAGCGGCCTCACCGTTGATCATCTATATATTATTTGGTGAAGCATATTTAAAAAGTATTCCAGTCTTACTGATACTTGTTGTTTCTTATATGTTTGGCGTCATCGTCAATCCGATCTCTTTGATTTATTACCAGATAAAGAAACCTTTTCTGTTGACTGCTGTGAACTGGGGACAGCTTTTGATCGGTTATTCCCTCAATCTGCTGCTGATTCCCGATTTTGGAGCGATAGGCGCAGCCATTTCTTCGCTCGGCATACATATATTCAGCAGTTCGATTATTGTTGGATATCTTTATTTCTCCAAGATTCGAGATTTCAGTTTAAAAGAGAAACTAATATAAGAAATTGGACAGAATATGCGTGTGGCTTTAATGACGGAATACCATCACATTGGTGGTGGCGAGTCAAATTTACTCAATTTGTGTGAAGAACTGAGCAAGAGTATAGAAGTTGTACTTTTTTGTGACGGTGCAGTTTATAAAAAGGCTAGAGAACTTGGACTTGCATGTAGGAAAACTGATTTGTCGGGAAAAAGATGGCTCCGCTTTATTCCGTTCCTGTCTTTCCCTGCTGAGCTCAGAAAAGAGTTAAATAGTTTTGATGTGGTTCACTCTTACTCATTAAATGTTCTTTCCCGGCTGGCTTTTCTGAAGCGTCCTGTTATATGGACTACGCATGGTTTCTGGGAGAGCCCTTTTGGATTGCGCGCGAAAGTCATCAATCTGATTGTTGATAAAGTAGTAGCAGTTTCTACAGATGTATACGATATTTGTAGCTTTGGATCAGATAAGCTGTCCAAGATATTCCTGGGCACGAAAATGAAAGGAATCCAAGGAACGAAAAAGGAAATTGATCCTCGCAATATTACTATATCCTGCATTGGCCGTTTTCAACGGATAAAAGGCCAGGATATCCTGTTGTCAGCGTTGATGGATATTGCAGAAGAGCGGCGCGACATTAATATAAAATTGCACTTTGTTGGTGGCGTGAATAGTAATAAAAAAGAGGATATTGATTTCCATACGGAATTACATAGTATCGTGGAAACGCAAAGGCATGAGAATCTGGACGTTGTTTTTGATGGATTCCAGGCAGATATTTCTCCCTTTCTGACGGCTAGTGATTTTATCGTCGTACCTTCTCGTTATGAATCTTTTAGCATGGTAGCAATTGAAGCTCTTGCATATGGCAAGGCAGTGATTTGTCCGAATATCGGTGGCCCTAAAGATATTATTAACGCCAAAAATATTGGAATCTTGTTCACTCCGGAAGACTCCACAGCGCTGAAGAAATCAATATTGGAAATGATTGAGAGTTTTGAGATGTTTGATCCAGAGCAAGCCAGGGTTAGGGCTGAGGATTTTTCTATTGTTCGCCAGGCTCGTGAACATTTGACGATTTATCAGGACGCCTGTAATGGATAAAGTATTGATTGTTGCGACCAGTTATCCTTATCCCGAGTATAGGGACGGCCTGGCGAAAATAAATGCAAATTTGCTAAAGAAAAATGATTATTTTGATGCCGATATGCTTTGTATTGGTGATTTAGGTGATTTGAACACTTCCGATGTTGGAAATATATTTAAAATTTCTCCAAGGAAGAAGAAAAATAAGTTCTCCCAAATTTTCAGTTTCATTTTTTCGATGAAACCAATTAATGTATCGAAATATTCTGAATATGTTCGTCAATACAAAGATTTTTTGCTCGAACATCACTCTCGTTATTCGGTTATTCATCTTAGTTCCCCCTATCTGGCGGAAATAGCTATTGGCATGCCATCAGAAATTGTCAATAAGATGATTATTTTCCCTATCGACTGTATGACGCTATTCTGGTGTCGCCGCAAGAAAAATGAAGAGAATATTCTTAAAAAAATAATTTATTCGATCGAATTTCTGAAGTGTTCGTCATTCGAGAAGAGATATTATAATATATTCAAGGCTGCCGTCTTTGTTTCGGATGTCGACCGAGATTATGCCAAGGCAATTACCAAAAAAGATAATTATTACTGTATTCCTAATGGTGTAGATGTAGATTACTTCAAGTCTGATAGTTTGGCTCAAAGGGATAAAAATTTCCTGATTTTTACAGGAGACATGTCATACGCCCCAAATAAGGATGCGGTCAATTTTTTAGTTAATAAAGTACTCCCAAAAATAGACCAAAAATTTCAACCACATCTGCTTCTGGTAGGGCAAAAGCCGGATGAAACCACGTTATCTTTTGCTAGTGAACATATCACCGTGACTGGTTTTGTCGAGGATCTGAGGCCATACCTGAACCGTTCCAAGGTCTATATTTCTCCTTTGCGCTTTGGAAGTGGAATTAAGAATAAAATTCTGGAAGCCATGTCCATGGGGATGGTTGTTATTGGGACGAAGGTAAGCTTTGAAGGGATCGGATGTACCCCTGGTCATGATTGTGTACAGGTCGAGGTTGATGAATTTAAAATGGCAAAAGCCGTGGAAGAAATTTTTCAGAATCAAGTAGCTTATACGTCAATGCGCAAAAATGCCAGGGACTTGGCTGAGAAGAAGTATTCCTGGGATTCCATAAGAAAAGCATACGGATTGATTTATGAAAATCGCTTTAGTAACTGACAAATTTTCTACCGGCGGGGGATTGGAACATATTTATCAACTATGTCGCGGCATGCCGGATGTAGAGTTTGGTGTGTTTGCTAAAGATGGGAATGCCAAGGACAAATTCCTTTTACTGGACAATGTTACTGTCTTCAATAACGGATACACCTCGGAATCCATTGTTGCCTATGCTCCTGATGTGATTCACTTCCACCATTTAAGGCCGTTGCTGGCATTTAGAGGTAAAGCCAAGAAAACCATGTTTACAGTACATGGAATTCATTTGCACCAGTATGAATTCAAAAACGGAACTGTATCAAAGATTCAATATTTCATCCGATTAAATCTTGAGAAATTTTTATATCGAAAAGTTGATAAAATCATTTCGGTATCATATGAGGATGAATATTTTATTGAAGAAAAATATGGAGTTAAGGCAAAGACCGTATTTAACGGAATTCAATTCGACGCAATAAAAGATGTTCAGGGAAGTCAAGATAGCTATAGAATTTTATTAGATATCCCTTTGGATCGGAAAATCTTTCTTACCGTCGCGCGTTTTGATTTTCCCAAAGGATATGATGTATTAATCAAGGCGATTGGGCTTCTGAAGCAGCAAGATAAATTAACCAACCAGCTGTTTGTCTTTGCTGGCGATGGTGCCGAGCTGGCCTCGATGCAGGAACTAGCCGTTACGCTAAAGATCGATAAACATGTGCGATTTTTAGGGCGTCGGACGGACGTCTATGAGCTGATGAAAGCGGCTGATGTTTTCATACTTCCAAGCAGGTGGGAAGGGTTACCCATTACATTAATCGAATCGCTGGTCTCACATTTGCCGGTTATCGCTAGCAATACCTATGGCATAAAAACGGTTTTTAATGAAATAAAAAATAACATTTCTCTTTTTGAAAACGAGAATTCTTCAGATTTGGCAAAGGTTATTCTTGAGGAACTTACCTACAAGCCATGCGATATGAGCATTTTTTCACTTGCTCCCATGATATCGGCTATGCAGAAGGAATACTCAAATGTATAAAATAAGAAAATCCCTGATATTTTTCATATTTTTCTTTTTTTTATTAAGTGTCATTTCCATGCCTATGGCATTGTTGGATAAATTCACTATTGCAGGAAGTGAATTTTCAGCATCCTACATATTTGTATTTTGCATGATACTCACTTTCGTGGTTTTTGCTTTGTCGAGTATAAGGAAAAATTTTCCAATTGAAATAGATAAGAATTTTTTGTGCGTAATTGCTCTTGCCTTCAATTTTTTATTTTTTTCCTTGCTCAATGAGCCAGATGGCGGGTTTTTTCTTGGAATATCCTTTTGGATAATATCTATATTCATTGGTTTGAATATAGATACCTTGAGCGGAACTAAATTTCTAAAAATAATATTTTTTCTAGCATGGACTTTGTCCATTATCGGGTTGATATTGTATTTTCTGAATTTACCATTGCTCGATTTGAAAACGGCTGGCCGCGAACTTTATTTTATAAACTCGAATGGTTATTATAGGGCATCGTCTGTATTCTTGAACCCGAATAGTTTTGCATATTTTTTGGTGTTCTATTTTTGTATTTTCTCTACATCAAGAAAATATGACATAAAGCACTGTGCTGTATTCCTGATTGTTTTTCTTGCATTCTACTTTTCCGAGTCCAGGTCGGCCATGCTGTCTCTGTTCCTGATTTTCTTGTTTGCCATCTTTGTAAGGACAAAGCCGGCCAATTTGTCAGGGAAATTGTACTTCCTTAATATAGCCATTCTTTTGGCATTGTTCTTCTTGTTGCTATTGTCCGGCGATCTTTTCTCATATGACATCAGGTTCGAAAAATGGCACATGGCACTTGATATCTTTTTTGGAAATTATGAATACCTGTTGAAGGGAATTCCTTTTTCTGTTCCGTTATCCTCTCAAGGAATTACTTTTAGCGATAATATGTTTTTATATATATTATTCAGGCTGGGTTTCTTTGGTTTTTTGGGTTTCTTTGTATTTTATATTTCTATATTAAAAAAATCATGCACAATCTTGGCGAACGAAAGTACCCATAGCCAAAGTGCACCGTATGCAATGTATTTTCTTGTGTCATCAGTTTCGATGTTTTATTCAAACTTCTTATTGTTTTATCCAATAATGATTTTGCATGGAATTGTGGTCGGCGTCGTTTTGCAAGAAAAAAATGTTAAAAGTAGGTGTGGAAAATAATGAAGATTGCAATTGTTCATGAGTGGTTCGTAAACTATGCGGGCTCAGAGAAAGTCGTCGAGAAAATTCTGGAGTGTTATCCCGATGCAGATCTGTTTGCTTTGGTTGATTTTTTGCCAGACGATAGCAGAAAATTTATTATGAATAAAAAGGTGAAAACATCATTTATTCAGAAATTGCCAATGGCGAAGAAGTCTTATAGAAATTATATTGCGTTGATGCCAATTGCAATAGAGCAATTTGATCTTTCATCTTACGATTTAATTATTTCCAGCTCACATGCCGTGGCGAAAGGTGTATTGACAGGACCAGATCAATTACATATCAGCTATGTTCATTCTCCAATCCGATACGCTTGGGATTTTCAGCATCAGTATCTACAAGAATCAGGGTTGACAAAGGGATTGAAATCCATATTGGCGCGCTGGATTTTGCATAAAATCAGATTGTGGGACACTCGTACATCCAATGGTGTTGATTATTTTTTGGCCAATTCTCACTTCATAGCAAGAAGAATTATGAAGTCATATCACCGGCAAGCTACTGTAATTTATCCACCGGTTGATGTAGATGCGTTTACGTTTCAGGGCGAAAAAGAGGAATTTTATCTCACCGCATCGAGAATGGTTCCCTACAAAAAAATTGATTTAATTGTGGCCGCTTTTTCATTAATGAAGGACAAGCGGCTTGTTGTCATTGGCGACGGTCCGGACTTCGAAAAAATAAAGTTGAAGGCTGGCGAAAATGTCGAATTACTGGGTTATCAGGAATTTGATGTATTAAAAAAATACATGATGAATGCCAAGGCTTTTGTATTTGCGGCAGAGGAGGATTTTGGTATCACTCCGGTAGAGGCTCAGGCTTGTGGTACGCCAGTTATTGCATTTGGTAAAGGCGGGGCGCTTGAAACTGTTTTGCCGTTATCACATGAGACACCTACTGGAGTGTTATTTTCACAGCAGACAGTCGAGTCGGTCATCGAAGCGGTGAACACATTTGAAAATAGCTCTGCACAGATATCGGCGGAAAACTGCAGAAAAAATGCTGTACGATTTAGTAATGACCGTTTTAAAAGCGAGTTTGTTGACTTTGTCAAAAAATCCCATGAAGACTGCAATGAGAGAAAATTTACAGTTCCTGAGAAATTATTGACTTGAGAACTGAGGTTACTGTCGAAGAGAGAACCCATCGCATTTGCTTCTCTGCTGAATATAAAATACAGAATCTCGGTTTCATCCATGAATCAGCTGATGGAGTCAACTTCATCCAGTGGATTCGTCAGCGCTGGCTCGCCATCGTCTTCCCTTGAGCGCCGCGCGTCTTCATGCCAGGCTGTTTGGTTGACGCGGCTATACCGCCACTGGCGCGACTGTTGCCAGGATCGGCTTGTCAGCAGGCATCAAGGTCAGGCTGGCCACATGACCGCCATGTGCGCCAGCATGAACGGACTGGCGACAACGGCGTTGGCCGAAAGGGCCGTTACAAGGAGAGGACGACTTTTGACACTTACGCCCGGGAATTATCTGTACCTGAAAAGCACTCCATCTCCCAACTATGTGAGGCCATCCTCTGACGCGATACGGCACCCTGCTCAGGACCGCGCCGGGTAAAAAAGAGGCCAGACCGTGCATGTGCGCGGTTTGGCCTTGATTTTTTACAACCGTGACAAGCGTCGCTGCTATTTTTTGAAATTGCAATCTTGTTATAGATCAGAGCGTTTTTTCCCGGAAAATCTGGGAATTAATTGATCAGGCGTTATGGCGACCATTAATGGCATCTACTCTTTGCAATGAAAGGACATCCGCATATATGGAACCTGATTTGCCGGGAGTTGTTCACTATTGACCGCCGATGGCGGTTGGTGATCACCTACAATGTAGGCTTCGGTACACCCCATATCAGCACTCATGCTCAAGGTGGCTGCCATGCTGCCAATGGCATTGCGCGCAACAATTTGTGAATCGCCGATAGCATCGATATCCCGGAAATACTGGGTTGGAGTTTCCAGCATGGACGAGGCGACCGGTTCATGACTGGACAATGAAAGCATGTATAAAAATGCCCTATCTTCATGACGTATCAAGTCAATGCCAAAAGTAATCATATCCTCATCACAAATGCCTGCAAATGGTCCGGGGCAGGTATTGAGTTGCCGCATTTCCGGTTGAAAGTATGCATTATCGATACCCAAGTGCTTCCAAACAGTATCGCGCGCATAAAACATTTTTTGATAACCATGCACTCCAAAAACTTCATACCCCTTGTTTTTCATATACGCAGGTGCGCAGTTATCGGCAACCGATGAAAAGTTGGTGCCAGAATCGAGTTTTATATATTGGGAACATAACTCGCGGATCTCTCCCTGCATGGTAGAACCGTGGTAGTCGGTAAAACCTGAGTCAAGCACTTTGACACCGTCGCGCTGTAACCGCTTCTTAATTGACACCAACGATGCCTGGCTCTCTCCCCATGACTCCACAACCATCAAAACCATCTTTTGGGGCATCTTTTCTGCACCCTTGATATGATTTAAAAATGTTGGCTCGGCAGTTTTCCCCAAAAAATTCTTGTCACTAGAGATATCATCAAGAAACAATGTCTTTATTGCAAACGGCGATGGTGTAATGATCGATTTCCGTAGCGATGTTGGGCCCACATCAAACATCGACATGGTGGATTTTAAAATAAGTAAAAAAACTCCAATAATTAATGCAAATTTTCTGAATCCCAGGGAACTTTTTCTATATATGTCGGAGAAAACGAAGAATGACATTACTGCCACAAATAAAAAGCAGGTAAATAATACAGGCGTAGGGGCATTTCCCATTACTGTAAAGAAATAGAAATTATAAGCGTTCGGTCGGATATTCCAATTTGCCAAAATGGAAATTAAAAAGACAAAGAACCAGACGGTCTTTATCAAGAGAGATAGCCAAGGCTTGAGGCGTTTTTCCATGTAAGGAAAAAACAACGGCTCGATACATATGTATATCCTGCCGAATGCAAAACTCCAGATAATGCTGGGTAACAACATCCATAAAAAACAGCGAACATATACGAATTTTTTAGATTGAAGAGAAAAAGATTGATCTTCTTGTAGTGTATAAGGTGAACTCATGAATTTGGAAATGCAAAAAAAGGAATTTTATTGGCGCGAGGAAGAATCTCAGAAAGCACCAAAAGATGTGAATATTTGGCAATGTTTTTTTTGGGTATTTATTGTAACACGCTTGTCATAAATTCTGCCTAGCATACCCACATTCAAAAACGCCGTATAGTCGTGCAAAAAAAAACGCTGTATTTGGTTCATTTTTGTGACAGTTCAGTGGCAGTGAACCAGCTGGTCTTGAAGCAGGCTGTCTTACACTGACGTGTCCAAGTCGGCCGGAAATGTGGTGGTATGGGCTTGTCCTGAGCTGCGGCGCAACGTCGAAGCGTGGGCTCGACGACCGGGCATCATGTCATCGACACTTCGAATATCCGGCATCGTTCCGCGACGCAGCCTCGCATGGACGGAGCTTGGTAGCAGCGATTGCCCTGGAATGGCCTGCGATAGTGTACGGCTTGGCCTTTTGATTCCTCAGCAGACCAATTTTGGACGCGAGGTTAGCAGTGTTTAGGCGAAGACATCGGCATTGGCCAGCAATGCGCCAAGTTTGTCCTTACCCGACAAGAGCGGTTCGCCATCCAGCGGCTAGTTGATGCCGATTGCCGGGTCATTCCACAGGAGACTACGTTCAAATTCCGGTGCCCAGTAATCGGTCGTTTTGTAGAGGAATTCAGCGCTGTCGCTGGTGACCAAGAAGCCATGGGCGAAGCCTTCAGGAATCCATATCTGGCGGTAGTTGGCCGCTGAAAGGTCGCGCCTGTCCAGTGGCCGAATGTCGGCGAGCTCTTGCTTAGGTCGACGGCAACGCCGAATACTTCGTCGGCGGTGACGCGTACGAGTTTGCCTTGCGGCTGCTGGATCTGATAGTGCAGGCCGCGCAACACCCCCTTGGTCGACTTGGAATGGTTACACTGTACGAAGTCGCGCGTGACGCCGGTCAGTTCGGCAAAGCGCTTCTGGTTGAAGCTTTCGCAGGAAAAGGCCCGGTCGTCGCCGAACACGGTGGGCTCGAGAATCAGGATATCAAGTATGGCGGTTGTTTGAATTGCATGATGTGAAATGAGCAGTAAGCCTTTTAGTATATTTTTTCTTCGAGCAGGCGCAGCAGGTATTGACCGTAGGCGTTCTTTTTCAAGGGTTGCGCCAATGCCTCGAGCTTGGCCGCGTCGATGTAGCCGCGGCGGTAGGCGATTTCTTCTGGGCAGGCAACTTTCAAGCCTTGGCGGTTCTCGATGGTCGCGATGAATTGGCCCGCTTCGAGCAGGGATTCATGCGTGCCGGTATCCAGCCAGGCCATGCCGCGCCCCATCAGCTCAACGTTCAACTGCCCGCGCTCCAGATAGGTGCGGTTGACATCCGTAATTTCCAGCTCGCCACGTGCTGACGGGGCGATGCCGGCAGCGATATCGCACACCTGGCTGTCGTAGAAATACAGGCCGGTGACGGCGTAGTTCGATTTTGGCTTGAGCGGCTTTTCCTCGATGCTGACGGCGCGACGTTGCGCGTCGAAATCGACGACGCCATAACGTTCCGGATCGTGCACGTGATAGGCGAATACGGTCGAGCCGCTGGTGCGTGCCGAGGCTTCGCGCAACTGCGTTTCAAAGTCATGGCCGTAATAGATGTTGTCGCCCAGAATCAGGGCCGATGGAGCATCGCCGACAAACTCTTTGCCGATAATGAACGCCTGTGCCAGACCGTCCGGAGTCGGCTGCACGGCGTAGCTGAGCTTGATACCCCACTGGCTGCCGTCATTCAGTAACTCTTGGAAGCGCGGTGTATCTTGTGGCGTGGAAATGATCAGGATGTCGCGTATGCCGGCCAGCATCAGCGTGGTCAGCGGGTAGTAGATCATCGGCTTGTCATACACGGGCAGCAGCTGCTTCGATACGGCCATGGTGACGGGATACAGGCGCGTGCCGGAACCGCCAGCGAGAATAATGCCCTTGCGTTCGATGGTGGTTCCCATTATTTTTGCTCCTGGGCCGTCTCGCGTGCCGCGTAGTTTTTCTCGACCCACTTCAGGTAATCGCCCGACTGCACATCGCGTACCCAAGCCTGGTTGTCCAGGTACCACTGGACGGTCTTGCGGATGCCGGTGGCGAAGGTTTCGGCCGGCTTCCAGCCCAGTTCGCGCTCGATCTTGCGCGCGTCGATGGCATAGCGGCGGTCGTGGCCCGGGCGATCCTGCACATAGGTGATTTGTTCGCGATAGCTGCCGGACGTCTTTGGATCTAGTGTATCGAGAATGTCGCACAAGGTATGGACGACTTCCAGGTTGGCCATTTCATTCCAGCCGCCGACGTTGTAGACCTCGCCCAGGCGTCCTGCTTCCAGGACGCGGCGGATTGCCGAGCAATGGTCGCCTACGTACAGCCAGTCGCGCACCTGCATGCCATCGCCATAGATAGGCAAGGCTTTGCCGGCACGGGCATTGCTGATGATGAGCGGAATCAGCTTTTCCGGGAAATGGAAGGAGCCATAGTTGTTCGAGCAATTGGTGGTGAGCACCGGCATGCCGTACGTATGGAAATACGCGCGCACCAGATGATCGGACGCCGCTTTCGATGCCGAGTAGGGGCTGTTCGGCGCATATGGCGTTGTTTCCGTGAACGGAGGATCATTCGGTCCCAGGGTGCCATACACCTCGTCGGTCGAGACGTGCAGGAAGCGGAAACCGTCCTTGGCTTCGCCTGTCAGGCCGGACCAGTAAGCGCGTGCCGCTTCGAGCAGGCTGAAAGTGCCGTTGACGTTGGTTGAAATGAATTCGCCGGGACTATGGATCGAGCGATCGACATGGCTCTCAGCGGCAAAATGCACGATGGCGCGGGGCTGGTGTTCGGCCAGCAGGCGGGAGATGTGGGCGGTATCGCAAATATCGCCGCGTACGAAGATATGCCGCGGGTCTTGCTCCAGACTGGCCAGATTGCTGAGATTGCCAGCATAGGTCAGTTTGTCAAAATTGACCACGGGCTCATCGTTGAGCGCCAGCCAGTCGCGTACAAAATTGGAACCGATGAAGCCGGCGCCGCCAGTCACTAAGATCATACTGTTATCCTTTTCTTACTGTGTAAGTTATCAAATTCTACACTGTATATTTTATTAATACGCGCCATCTTTCTTGAAGATGACTTTGACTGTTTTCAGCAGAATGACGATGTCGTTGAACAGAGACCAATTCTTGACGTACCAGGCATCGAGATAAACGCGCGTATCATAGCTGACGTCGTTCCTGCCGCTCACTTGCCATAAGCCTGTGACCCCGGGTTTCGCCTCAAGATAATAGTCGATCTGGTTGCCGTAGCGTTCCAGTTCCGCATCGACAACGGGACGCGGACCGACCAGGCTCATTTCGCCTTTCAGCACGTTCCACAGTTGTGGCAGTTCATCGAGGCTGGTCCGGCGCAGGAAGTGGCCGATCGACGTGATGCGCGGGTCGTTCTTCAGTTTGAAATCACGGTCCCATTCGGCACGGGCTTCAGGATCGCGTTCCAGTAATTCCTTCAGCAAAACGTCGGCATTCACGGCCATGGTGCGGAACTTGTAGCAAAGAAAATGCTTGCCATTCTGACCTACGCGTTTGTGGCCGTAGAAGATGGGACGGCCCGATGCCATGACCTTGGCTGCGATCCACAGCAAGACGGGGGCGCCGATGATCAATACGCCGACCGAGGCTATCAGATCAAAGCAGCGTTTAATCAGCTGCAAGCCTGGCCGCGCCAGGTTATTGCGCATGGTCAGCAGCAGCACTTCATGTGCAAAGAAATGGTTCACTTCCATGCCGTACAGGGGAAGTCCACGGACGGCAGGTACTACTTGCATATTGGCAACGCAACGGCTGACCTGCTGGATCATGCCCTGATAAGCGTCGATGCCGCCTTGCTCCAGGGCGACAACCGTATGTGGGTCGCCCAGCAGTTTAAGCGTTTGTTCCGGTTTTTCGCCCAGCTGAATGCAGGGCACAATTTGCTTGCTGCGGTTGACATAACGATGTTCGAGGCGGCCTTGACCTTCGGGGATCAGGAACGCAATCAGGCGGTAGCCCATTAACGCTTCCTCATCGAAAGCGCGCGCTGTTTGCAAGGCGTTGTCACCCCATCCGATGATGACCATGGGCCGTATCCAGCCGCCAGCTTTCATCAGCAGGTATTTGATCATGCCACGCAGCAGCAAGACGCAGCATGGCACCAGCAGCCAGGTCGCCAAGAGTGCCTCGCGCGACGAGTCGCGCTTGTCGAGGAAGACGAGGGCCGCGTCGATCAGGCCCATGACCATGGCGATCTTCAGCAGTTCTTTGATTTCATTCGAGTACGGACGGCGTTTGGCATGATGCCCCTTCAGCTTGAAGATAGCCACGGTGACCAGGGATAGCAGGCTGTAACTGAGCAGGCGCGAGCTATCCAGCCCAAAGCTGTTCAAGTCGGTGGCATCGATAGTCCATTTTCCAGAAAACCAGAATGCCATGAACATGGCAAGTGCATCGGCAACGGTGAGAAAATATTTTTCTGCCCTGCCGCTGCAATACCATTTCACTTCTTGTACAAAGATGCCTTCGATTGGTTTCATGATGACTTGCTAAACCTTATAAACTTCAGTGTGAATTCTTGCGGTGCCGCATGCATGGTGCTTGTGATCAAGCGCGACCGTAGCGGTCTTCAAAGCGGACAATATCGTCTTCCCCTAGGTAGCTACCCGATTGAATCTCAATCAATTCCAACGGTAGCTTGCCCGGGTTGGCCAGAGAATGGACAACGCCGAGGGGGATGTAGGTGGACTGGTTTTCGGTCAGCAAATATTCCTTGTCGCCATTGGTGATCTGGGCAGTGCCCGATACCACGATCCAATGCTCGGCGCGGTGGTGATGCATTTGCAATGACAGCTTGGCGCCAGGCTTGACCGTAATCCGCTTGACCTGGAAGCGGTCGCCATTGCCGATGGAATCATAGGAACCCCACGGACGGAAGACTTCACGGTGCATCGTGGCTTCGGGGCGTTCCCTGGCGATCAGTTGCGCGACCATGGATTTCGTTTGTTGTGCCTGATCCGCATCCATGACCAGCACGGCATCGGCCGTTTCGACGATCACGGTATTGCGCATACCGATGGCGGTGACCAGGCGGCTACCGCTGTGCACCAGGCAATCGTTGCAATCCTGGATCAGTACATCGCCGTGGGTGCTATTCTGGCTGGCATCCTTTTCCGCCACATCGAGTACGGCTTTCCATGAGCCGATATCATTCCAGCCCGCATCGAGGGCGATGGTGGCGGCATGGCTGGTGCGTTCCATGACGGCGTAGTCGACGGCGATATCGGGACTGGCAGCGTAGGCATCCTTGTCCAGGCGAATGAAGTCAAGGTCGCTCTTCGCGGCGGCAATGGCAGCGCGGCAAGCGGCCAGGACGGCAGGTTGGAAACGCTCAAGCTCTTCTAGGTAACGGCTGGCGCGGAACAGGAACATGCCGCTGTTCCAGAAGTAATCGCCGCTGGCAATATATTGTTCTGCAAGCGCCAGGGCCGGCTTTTCGACGAATTCAAGTACGCGCTGGATCTGCCCGGTTGCCATGCCTTCGGCGCGGATATAGCCGTATCCTGTTTCTGGTCCCGTTGGCGTGATGCCAAAAGTCAGCAAATTACCTGCTTCAGCAGCCGTGCGTGCCAGCGCGATCGCGCGATGGAAAGCCGGGGTATCCAGTATGACGTGATCCGATGGCAGCACCAGCAAGAGTGGATCTTCGCCGTTCTCCATCGCATGCAAGGCGGCTGAGGCGATCGCCGGCGCCGTATTGCGGCGCATGGGTTCAAGTAACATGCGGCTATTTTCCAGGCCGATTTCACGCACTTGCTCCGCGATGATGAAACGCGACGATTCGTTGCATACCAGCAGTGCTGGCGACACGGTGTCTATGCCCGCCAGCCGCTGCAGCGTTTGTTGCAGCATGCTGCCCTGAGTCGACAAGCGCAGAAACTGCTTTGGGAACGCTTCGCGCGAAAGCGGCCATAAACGTGTGCCGGAACCGCCACAAAGAATTACCGGTAAGAGGGGAATAGTCATTTATGCTTCAATTTAAATTTAGTATTGGATAGAACTGAATAATTGGTCATTGGGTATTAAAACTTGCCCGGCTTGCCGCGCTTGTATGCTCCGGCGTATGTACTGGCAAAACGTCAATATTGTCAGTGGGGGCAATATTTTAATAAATTACAGGAATCTTTGTATTTTCTCTCGACGCGCTGGAGTCTGAGAGGCGCGCACTTTAGCGCGTCCTGTATTGTAGTTTGCTACCCTGGTATTTCTACTTGGCACACAACGTTTCAAGCAAAAAAGCAACAAACACGCACACAGCCATCACACTGAGGAGTAACACTGCTCCTGCTGCACAATCCTTGGCAATCTTGATGCTCGGATGTAGCGATGGATGGAGGTGGTCAATCAGATGCTCCAGCGCGGTATTAAATAATTCCGCAGCCAGAACCATGCCGCAATTGAGCAATAGCAAGGCCCACCACATCAGGGCTGGTTTGTACCAGCAAAGTACGATGAACACCATCAAGGCAGCCAGGCATTGCAGGCGAAAGCTCGATTCCAGGCGGAAGGCGGCGCTTATTCCTTGCAGAGCAAATCCCATGCGCTTGAAGAAAGATTGGTTCTTCATGGTAACTGTAGCGATGGCGTGGGATATGTCAATGGCATGAAAGCGGATCTCTTAAGAAATGGATGAGGATCGCAGGCGTGATCATACGATATGGCATTATTCGTACACAGCAGAAAGACTGCTGCCAATCTTTTTGATGTTTGATAAAAAGTAAAAAAAGCCCATTTTCAAATGAAAAGGGCTTTTATTGCAATAGCTGAAATATTGAATACGTCAACTATTGCGACACCAGACCGTCACCTTTTGGCTCGACATCAAGCTGCAGGATGGGGCTACCTGTCGCTGCCGGGGCAGCCAGATATTAATGGTGGGTTGGGGTGGTGTGCGCGGTGGTCGAATCCGAGCTGGCGGCACCGGCCACAACGGCAACTGCTGCGCCGATTGCGATCATGGTGCTGACGCTCAGGCCGGCAACGGTGGTGCCGGCAGCGGCGCCAGCTGCTGGTGCAGCTGCTGCTGGTGCAGGAGCTGGTGCCGATTGAGCCATGGCTTGTGCGGAAGCGAAGCACAGGATTGCCGAAGCGATCAGAATTTTCTTCATGGGATATCCTTTTAGGTTGAACAGCGGGAATGCTAAACTGTCACGCGATTGTAGCAACATTTCTCTTGCTAGTCTGCGCCACACCGTTCACGGTGACAATAATTTATTCTATTTTAGCCGTATACCAGACCATTCACCGTGCCTGGCAGCCTGTGATGTTGTTCTTTATTAACAAAAACGCTACCTCGCCGATGCGGCCGTCTTATCTTTTTATTCAATGTCGCGAGAGTTCCTGATGAATTCGACAGCGCCGCACAAGTTTGCCAAGTCCTTGCCATCGCGCGTAAAATGCAGGCTTCGCGGGTGTAGCTCAATGGTAGAGCAGAAGCTTCCCAAGCTTACGACGAGGGTTCGATTCCCTTCACCCGCTCCATTTTTCGCTGGCGCCTGGTTTTGTGCGGCGCGGCCACTATTTTCCTCATTCCCATGTCTTCTGATACCCCAGCAAACGGCCCGGTGCGGCCGATGATGTACGATCCGACCGAACACCGCATCCGCAGTTTCGTGACCCGCGCGGGACGACTGTCTGTCGCGCAGGCGCGCGCGCTCGAGACCCTGGGGCCGCAGTTCCTGCTGCCTTTCGCCAAGGAGTCCATGGACTTCGAGCAGGTCTTCGGCCGCAAGGCGCCCGTCATCCTGGAGATCGGCTTTGGCATGGGCGCGACGACGGCGCATATCGCCAAGGCCATGCCGGAGAAGGACTTCATCGGCGTCGAAGTGCATACACCCGGTGTTGGCAGCCTGTTGAAGCTGATCGGCGAAGAGTCGCTGACGAATCTGCGCTTGCTGCAGCACGATGCCGTGGAAGTGCTGACGCACATGATTCCTGCCAATTCGCTGGCCGGTATCCACGTGTTCTTCCCCGATCCATGGCACAAGGCGCGCCACAACAAACGCCGCCTGATCCAGTCGCCGTTCGTCAAGCAATTGACCGATCGTCTGGCGCCGGGCGGCTATCTGCATTGCGCCACCGACTGGGAAGATTACGCGGTGCAAATGCTGGAAGTGCTGGGCGCCGAGTCGCAGTTGCGCAATAGCGCAGAGGGCTACGCGCCCCAACCCGCATATCGTCCACTGACCAAGTTTGAAAACCGCGGCTTGAAGCTGGGCCATGGCGTGTGGGACCTGGTGTTCATCAAGAAATAACCTGGCGGTTTGCCCACCTGTGCCGTTGGCACGAGAAAAAGCCTGCCGCGGCGACGCCGCAGGCTTTTTTATGTACGCGCTATCGTGCGCTGGCTAGGCAAGGTGGGCGAATTACGGTAGTCTTATCTTTTTTGCATTGATTGATATTATGTCCAAGAAAATACTCGTGACCGGCGCATCCGGTTTCATCGGTTCGCATACCTGTGTCGAATTGCTGGCTGCCGGTTTCGAGGTAGTCGCGGTGGATAATCTGTGCAACAGCGCGCGCGAAGCGATGGCGCGTGTGGAGCGCATTGCCGGCAAAAGCGTGCCCTTCTATGAGGCGGACGTGCGCGACCGCACGGCCATGGCCGCCGTCCTGCGCGAGCACACCATCGATGCCGTGATCCATTTCGCAGGCTTGAAAGCCGTGGGCGAATCCGTGGCGCAGCCACTGATGTATATGGATAACAATGTATCGGGCACCGTGGCGCTGCTGGAAGTGCTGGCGGCGGCGAACGTGAAGCGTTTTGTGTTCAGTTCGTCGGCCACCGTGTATGGCGATCCGGAAGCCTTGCCGATCCTGGAATCGTCGCGTCTGTCCGTGACGAACCCGTACGGCCGCTCCAAGCTGATGGTCGAGCAGATACTGGCCGATCTCGTGCATGCCGATGCTCAATGGCAAGTCGGCGTGCTGCGCTATTTCAATCCGGTCGGTGCGCATGCCAGCGGCTTGATCGGCGAAGATCCGGCCGGTATTCCGAACAATCTGATGCCCTTCATCGCCCAAGTGGCCGTCGGCCGCCGCGAGCGCCTGGCTGTGTTCGGCAACGACTACGATACGCCGGACGGCACGGGCGTGCGCGACTACATCCACGTTGTCGACCTGGCGCTGGGCCACGTGGCCGCGTTGAATCGCCTGTTTTCCACCGAGGGCGGCTTTACCGTCAACCTGGGCACGGGCCACGGCTACAGCGTGCTTGACACCGTACGCGCCTTCGAGGTCGCCAGCGGCCGCAAAGTCCCTTACGAGATCGTGCCGCGCCGCCCCGGCGACATCGCCAGCTGCTACGCTTCGGCCGACAAGGCAAAGGAGTTGCTGGGCTGGCAAGCACAGAAAAACATCGACGACATGTGCCGCGACCACTGGCGCTGGCAGCATCAGAATCCGCAAGGCTACGCGGCGTAAAAAGTCCGCAGATACGAAAAATCCCGCTCACACGTCAGTGTGGCGGGATTTTTTTAGAGCGCCAGCAACCCAATGGCGCCTGAAAAATGTCTGGGGCGAGGCGAAGCAACTACGCCCCAGGCATTTTCTCAGGCAGCCATCATGGATACAGGCCGCGCACTTCGCGAGCCTGCAGCACGCGCGTGCACGCCAGGATGAAGGTGGCGGTACGCATCGACACTTTCTTCTCTTGCGACACTTGCCATACCGAGTCGAACGCTTCGCGCATGATGCGGGTCAGGCGGCTGTTGATTTCTTCTTCCGTCCAGAAGAAGCTCGAGAAGTTCTGCGCCCATTCGAAGTAGCTGACGGTCACGCCGCCGGCGTTGGCCAGCACGTCCGGCACGATCAGCACGCCGCGGTCGGTCAGGATGTCGTCCGCTGCCGGCAGGGTCGGGCCGTTGGCGCCTTCCAGGATGATCTTGGCGCGGATGACTTGTGCGCGTTCAGCCGTGATCTGCTGTTCCAGCGCGGCCGGGATCAGGATGTCGCAATCGATGCCCCAGAAATCTTCGCGTGGCACGAATGCCTCGGCGCCCGGGAAGCCTTCGACGCTGCCCACTTCGGCCACGTGTGCCAGCAATTGCGGGATGTTCAAGCCGCCGGAGTGCACGACGGTCGTTTTGTGGTCTTGTACCGCGACCACTTTCGAGCCGGCCTCAGCGAACATGCGGGCAGCGACGCCGCCCACGTTGCCGAAACCTTGCACGATGACTTTCGCGCCTTCGAGCGACATGCCGACCTTGGCGGCCGCATCGCAACCGACGACGAACACGCCGCGGCCCGTCGCATCGCGGCGGCCCAGGCTGCCGCCCAGCGAGATTGGCTTGCCCGTCACCACGCCGGTCGACATATTGCCGCCGATCATGGCGTAGCTGTCCATCATCCACGCCATGACTTGTTCATTCGTGTTGACGTCCGGCGCCGGGATATCCTTGTTCGGTCCGATGATCATGCTGATCTCGCTCGTGTAGCGGCGGGTCAGGCGTTGCAGTTCGTTGCGCGACAGGGTCTTCGGATCGACACGGATACCGCCCTTGGCGCCGCCGTATGGCACGTTGACCGCTGCATTCTTGACCGTCATCCAGGCCGACAGGGCCATCACTTCCGACAAGGTCACGTCCTGGTGGAAGCGCACGCCGCCTTTGCCCGGGCCGCGCGACAGATTGTGCTGCACGCGGTAGCCTTCGTAGTGGGCAATGGTGCCGTCATCGCGCTCGATAGGCACGTCGACCGTCAGGATGCGCTTTGGACGCTTCAGCGTTTCCACCCAGCGCGACAGGTTGCCCAGGTATGGCGTAACGCGGTCGATCTGCTCGAGGTAGACGCCCCATGGGCCAAGGTCTTCAGGATTGAGGTAGGAAGGAAGTGCGTGCTTGCTGGTCATGCTTGATAAGCTCCTGGACAATACGAATACGTTAGAGGCACAGCCGAGATGCAGCTGCGCGCAGCGGAACCGCATCGTAGGCGATAGCCTCATGCCCCGGCCAATGCTTTGTGCGCATCCGGTTATGCATTTATTGCATAGTTATATTGCCAGGATTGCCAGTCAGGATCGGGCAGCCTCGGCTGCGCGCTTGCGGCGCTTGCCCATGCGCGCTTTGCCATCTTGCGCCTGCACCAGGTACTGCCACAGGCTTTCGACGATCTGCTTGCCAGGGCGCAGGCTCGATGGGCGCTCGCGATATAAACGGATTTCCAGCTCGATTTCCCAGCCGGGCGCGCCGCCGTCGGCGCGTGCCAGATGCTTGTATTTGACGTCGCGCATGACGGCCGATTCGGGCAGGAAGGCGATGCCGCGGCCTTCCAGCGCCATCATTTTGAGGCCTTCGGCCATGTCCGTTTCGTAGCAGGTTTCCAGGAACAGGGGCGTTTTGGCGTCGGCCAGCAGCAATTCCACCATGCGTCCCAGGTAGGCGTTGCTGGTGTAGGAAAGGAAGGGCAGCGGCTCCTTGGCGCTGCCGGGCAGGACGAAGTCCGGCACCTTGTCCTGGCCGCAGCGCGCATACGCGCGCAGGGTTTCGCGGCCCATCACCAGCATGTCGTAGCGGCCCGGGTCCAGCTGCACCGGTTGGCGCGGATGGTGGTAGCACAGCAGCAGGTCGCAGCCGCCATCGACCAGCTGCAGCACGGCGTCGTGCACGTTCAGGGCCATCAGGCGGCTGTTGATCGGTGCAAAACCTTCTTCCAAGGCCGTCAGCCATTTCGGCATGAAGGTCAGCGACAGGGTATGCGGTACGGCGAAGTCGACGCTCGTTTGCGTGGCGGCCCGCTTGCCGCGCAAGAGGGCGCGCACGCCGTTGATCTGTCCCAGCATTTCCAGCGCCTGTTCGTAGAACACGGCGCCGGCCGGCGTCAATCGCGTGGGGTACGAAGTGCGGTCCACCAGGTCGATGCCGAGCCAGTTTTCCAGCGACTGGATGCGCCGCGAAAAGGCGGGCTGGGTCACGTGGCGCAGGGCTGCGGAACGGCTGAAATTATGTGTTTCAGCGAGCGAGATGAAGTCTTCCAGCCATTTGGTTTCCATCGCGGGACCGTTCCGTTATCAAGGGCAAAGGCAAGGTAGAGTGGTCAGGGCGTCTCGGGCGATGCCGCCGGCTGGTACAGCGCGGCGGGCAGGCCAAAGAAGGACGGCGGACCCAGGGTCGTGCCATCGAGCGAGCCGCCCGCGTTCAAGCCCTTGTTGATGGCCGCCAGCAAGGAGCTGCGGTTGGTCAGATTTTGCAGCAGCGCGCGCGGGCCGTTGTGGAAGGTGTGCTGGGCGATATCGGCGGCGACGACAAAGATCGGCTCGCGGCGCAGGGGGAACTCCACCCATTCGCCGTCTTCGTCCTGCGCGCAGAACGTGTCGGGCAGGGTCATGTTTTCGGCGCCGGGAAGGTGCGACGCCAGCACCAGTCCAAAAGCTTCCGGCACCACGTCGGCCAGGCGGCGCAAGGTGAGCTCGTCCTGCACCAGGGCGCGTACTTGCGCTTCCACCGCATCTTCGGCGTCAGGCTGGGCGCCCAGGATTTTCACGGCCTGATAGATCAGGTCCGGCGAGAGTGCTTCCATCAAATCATCTCCAGAATCATGGCGACGATTTCGTCGCCGTACGAGGCCAGTTTTTTCTCGCCCACGCCGCTCACGCCGCGCATCTGTTCCAGCGAAGTGGGCTTGGCCTTGGCGATTTCGCGCAAGGTGGCGTCGACGAAAATCACATAGGCGGGCACGTTGTGCGTGCGCGCCGTCTCCACGCGCCACCAGCGCAGCTTGTCGAAGATCGCCTGCTCGCTGGTGGACAAATCCGTCTCGACATAGCCCTTCGCCACGCTGGTGCTGCGCTTGCTGGTTTTCACCGGTTTCTGGTACTGGCGCAGCTGCACTTTCTGGCCGCCCTTGAGCACGGGGCGCGAAGCGTCCGTCAGTTTCAGCGAGCTGTATTGTTCATGGTCGACCGAGACGAGACCCAGCGCGATGGCCTGGCGCAGAATCGATTTCCATTCCGCTTCGCCCAGGTCCGAGCCGATGCCAAACACCGACAAGGAATCGTGGTGCCAGGTCTTGATGCGTTCCGATTCCACGCCGCGCAGCACGTCGATCACGTGGCCGCCGGCGAAGCGCTGGTCGACGCGGTAGATGGCCGACAGCAGTTTCTGCACGGGCACCGTGCCGTCGAAGGACACGGGCGGCACCAAACAGGTATCGCAATTGCCGCACGGCGAAGCCGGTTCGCCGAAGTATTCGAGCAAGCGCATGCGGCGGCAGCTGAGCGTTTCGCACAGGCCCAGCATGGCGTCGAGTTTCACGCCCAGCACGCGCTTGAAAGTGTCGTCCGCCTCGGACTCGTCGATCATGCGCCGCTGCAGCACCACGTCCTGCAAGCCGTAGGCCATCCAGGCGTTGGCGGCCATGCCGTCGCGGCCCGCGCGCCCCGTTTCCTGGTAATAGCCCTCGATGCTTTTCGGCAGATCCAGGTGGGCTACGAAGCGCACGTCGGGCTTGTCGATGCCCATGCCAAAGGCGATGGTGGCGACCATGACGATGTTTTCTTCGCGCAGGAAGCGCGCCTGGTTGGCGCTGCGTTTGGCGTACTCCATGCCGGCGTGATACGGCAGGGCGCGGATGCCGCTCTGGTTCAGAAATTCCGCCGTCTCTTCGACTTTTTTGCGCGACAGGCAGTACACGATGCCGCAGTCGCCCGCGTGTTCCGTGTTGATGAAGTCGAGCAGCTGCTTGCGGCCATTCGCCTTTTCCACGATCTGGTAGCGGATGTTCGGGCGGTCGAAGGACGAGACGAACTGGCGCGCGTCTTCCAGCTGCAAACGCAGGGCGATTTCGGCGCGCGTCTGCGGGTCGGCCGTGGCCGTGAGCGCGATGCGCGGCACGTCCGGAAACTGCTCATGCAGCACCGACAGCTTGATGTATTCGGGACGGAAGTCGTGGCCCCACTGGGCCACGCAATGCGCCTCGTCGATGGCGAACAGGGAGATCTTCGACGCCTGGAACAGGTCCAGGCAACGCTGCGTCATCAGGCGCTCGGGCGCCACGTAGACGACATCGATGCCGCCCGTGCGCACCAGGCGCTCGATGCGGCTCGCTTCTTCGTAGGTTTGCGTGGAATTGAGGAAGGCGGCGCGCACGCCGACTTCGGCCAAAGCGTCCACCTGGTCCTGCATCAGCGCGATCAAAGGCGAGACGACGACGCCGACGCCATCGCGCAGCAGCGCGGGAATCTGATAGCACAGCGACTTGCCGCCGCCCGTGGGCATCAGTACCAGCGCGTCGCCGCCATGGCTGACGTGGTCGACGATGTCGGCTTGCTGGCCTCGGAAAGCCGGGTAGCCGAAAACGGTTTGCAGCAGGTGCAGCGCGCGCTGGTTAAGATCTTGATTCATAGTGCCTTATTCTGCCCAAACAACCCAGCCGTAGTGGGCGCTGGCCAACACCAGCAAGCCGAACACAATGCGGTACCAGGCGAAAAACGTGAAGTCGTGCGAGCTGATATAGCGCAGCAGCCAGCGCACGCACAGGAAGGCGGAGATGAAGGCGGACACGGTGCCCAGGCCGAACAGGGGCACGTCGGTGGCCGACAGGATATCGCGCGCCTTGTACAGCGAGTAGAAGGTGGCCGCCAGCAGGGTCGGGATGGCCAGGAAGAACGAGAATTCCGTGGCCGTCTTGCGCGACAGGCCCAGCAGCATGCCGCCGATGATGGTCGAGCCGGAACGGCTGGTGCCGGGAATCAGCGCGAACGCCTGCGCGCAGCCCACTTTCAAGGCGTCGAATGGCGTCATTTCATCGACCGAGTTGACGCGCACGGTGACGGGATTGGTGCGCGCGCGGCGCTCCACCAGCAAAATCACGATGCCGCCGATGATGAAGGCCATGGCCACCGGTACTGGTTTGAACAGCGCATGCTTGATCATCTTGCCAATCGCCAGACCGATGACGGCCAGCGGCAGGAAGGCGATGACCACGTTCAGCACGAACTTGCGCGACTTCGCTTCGCTGCCAAAGGTGGTCAGCACGCTGCCGATGCGCTGGCGGTATTCCCAGCACACGGCCAGGATGGCGCCGGCCTGGATGGCGATCTCGAAGACATCCATGACTTCTTTCGATACATCCTTGGTAAAGTCGAGCAGGCTGCCGGCCAGGATCAGATGACCGGTGGACGAAATCGGCAAGAATTCGGTAAAACCTTCGACCAGCCCCATGATGATGGCTTTTAACGCAAGAATGAGATCCATAGATGTATAAAAGGGTATAAGTACGGGTATAAGTGACAGGATGGGGTGAGTGTGCGGCGCCCGCAATGTGCGCGGGGTCGAAGCTTACCATGCCGCAGGCCCGGCTAGCCGATTTGGGCGCAGGCGGACAGCGGTTTTTTGCCGCTGCCAGCCAGGCAAGGGGAGGGTTCAGGAAGCCTGTTTTGCCGGCGCCACCAGGCGCGCGCTGGCCGCCACCAGCAGCAGCGCGGCGCCCAGCATGGCGAAGGCGATATTCAGGCTGGTAGCGTGCGCCACGAAGCCGATCACGGCCGGACCGGCCAGGATGCCCGCATAGCCGATGGTGGTGATGGCCGCCACCGCCAGGCTGGCCGGCATGGCATGTTGCTGGCCCGCCGCCGTAAACAGGATGGGCACGATGTTTGCCGCACCCAGGCCGATCAGCACGAACCCAAGCATGGCCAGGCTGGCATGCGGCGCCAGCACGGCCAGGAAGAAGCCTGCCGCCGCGCACAAGCCGCCAAAAGTAAGCACCCGCTTGCCGCCAAAGCGGCTGACCACCTTGTCGCCCGTGAAGCGGCCCACCGTCATGGCGATGGCGAAGGCGGCATAGCCGAGGCCACCCTTGGCTTCTTCCACGCCGCGCGTGGTGGTGAGGAACAGGGCGCTCCAGTCGAGAATCGCGCCTTCGGCCAGAAAGACGATAAAGCACAGCAAGCCGATGAAAATGACGGCGCCATGCGGCATGACGAACAGCGGCGTCTTTTCGCCGGTTGCGGACGCCGTCGGCAGCAGATGGCCTTGCGCCGCACCCAGCACACCGCACAGCAGCAGCATCACCACGACGCAGGACCAGGCCGGCGTCAGGCCCAGCCACAGCAGCAGGGCCATGCAGGCCGCGCCGGCGAAGCCGCCCACGCTGAACAGCGCATGAAAGCCCGACATCATGGCGCCGCCGTTGGCCTTTTCGATGATCACGGCCTGGATGTTGATGGCCACGTCAAACGTGCCCATGGCCGCGCCGAACACCAGCAGCACCAGGCCCAGCTGCAACGGCGTGGCGGCCAGCGCCAGGCCGGGCAGCACGGCGGTCAGCAGCAGGCCGGCGCAGACGATGACCTTGCGGCAACCGAAGCGTGCCGTGAGCATGCCCGTGAACGGCATCGCGCACAGCGAGCCTGCGCCCAGGCACAGCAGCAAAATGCCGAGCGTGGCTTCATCGAGGCCCAGGCGCGACTTGGCGTAGGGAACCAGCGGGGCCCAGGCGGCCATGCCGAGGCCGGCTGCGAAAAAGACCAGGCGCGTGGCGCGTTGTTGCAGGGTGCCGGTGAGATGCATGGGGGAGCTTTTCAAGAGTCGGGTGGATAAAATCAGGCGCGGGCGCGCAAGATCTGCACGCCCAGCCGTTCAAAGGCGGCCACGTGGGCCGCATCGGCATCGGCTTCCAGCACCAGGTGCTGCAGCAAGCCCGTGGCCAGCACGCCGAATGGCGCGGCCGTGCCCAGCTTGTCGCTGGTGACGGCGACGACTACCGCCTTGCTGGCACCGGCGATGCTGCGCTTGAACTCGGCCTCGTCGTAGTTGAATGCCGTCACGCCCGCGTCCGCATCGGCGCCGCAGGCACCGAGGAAGCACAGGTCGGGATGCATGCGCTCGACCGTGCGCAAGGCTTGCGGACCCAGGCTGGCGCCCGCGCGGCGGTCGACCCGGCCGCCAGCCATGATCAGCTCGATTTCCGGGCGTTCCATCAGTGCCATGGCGATCGCAGGCGCATTGGTGATGACAGTGAGCGCCAACTCTGGCAAGGCGCTGGCGATGGCCAGGTTGGTTGAACCCGCATCAAGAAACAATACCTGGCCCGCGCGCACGAGCGACACGGCGGCCTGCGCCAGGCGCGCCTTGCGTTCGGGCGCTTCCTGCTTGCGCTGCGTCAAGGTGCCGCCGTCGGGCGCCAGCGGCAGGGCGCCGCCATACACGCGCTGGCACAGGCCGGCCGCCGCCATCTCGCGCAGGTCGCGCCGTATCGTATCTTCGGAAACATCGAGCTGGCGCGCCAGGTCCAGTGCCAGCACCCTGCCATCGGCGTGCAATTGTTGCTGGATCAGCGCGTGGCGTTGTTTGAGGAGCAGGGTGGCGGACATGGTGAACTTGTAAACGTGCAGGAATGTGCATGAATATACGCAAACGTGCAAAATGCGTCAACGTTTACTTGATGCAGGCATCGTCGCAAATCAATTTGCAAAAAAGATAAATTTACGTTTATGCTCATCGCCGATATCGTGATGCACCTTGGTGTTTGCTTACCAAGGAATAAGGGAAACAGACGGATGAGCGACATTAAACTTTTCAAGTTGGCCCATGGCCAAGCCCAGGAACTGCAAGGTAGCGCATCGGACCTGGAAAAACCATTGCAGACCTTGATTGAGGCAAACCTCGATACTTTGCTGAGCATCCGTTTTCTGGCGAGCGAGTATTCGACCGGCAAGACGCATGCTGGGCGCATCGATTCCCTTGGATTGGATGAGAACAATTGCCCGGTCATTCTTGAGTACAAACGGTCGGTTGGTGAAAATGTGATCAATCAAGGTTTGTACTACCTGGACTGGCTGATGGACCATCAGGCAGACTTTAAACTGCTGGTCCTCGACAAGCTGGGCAAGCTTGCATCGGAGGCCATCGATTGGAGCGCGCCGCGGGTGATTTGCATTGCGGCTGACTTTACCAAGTTTGATAGCCATGCCGTCCAGCAGATAGGCAGGACGATCGAACTTATTCGCTATCGCCGATTTGCAGAGGACCTGCTCCTTCTTGAGTCCGCAAGCGCCGGCATGGATCCGGCAACAAAAAAGGGCCCTGCCAAGCGGCAGACATCGGTGCCAGCCAGGTTGGAAACAATGGCGGCGGGGCCCGCAGATGGGGGCACGAACAAGTCGACGGGACCAGACAGGACATTTGTGGAAATACTGGCAGGTCTGTCGGAGTCCATGCGTCAGTTGCTGGCCTCGCTAGAGGATTACACGATGTCGCTGGGGGATGACGTTGAGCGTAAAGAGCTGCGCTTGTATTTGGCTTTCAAACGGCTGAAGAACTTTGCGACGGTGGTGATACACAAGAAGAATTGCCTCGTGCTGTACTTACATATCGACCCGGCGCCCGTATTGCACGTCCTGCCAAAAGCGCGCGACGTGAGCGCCATCGGGCATTGGGGTACGGGTAATCTGGAGATCAACATCGGTACGCTCGCGGAACTCGATGCTGCAAAGCCGTTCATTTTTTCCGCGTATGCAGGCCGGAGTAGCGTGCAAACGTAGCCAATGGTGGCCTATGCGTGTGTCAGTTGTGCGGTGCCGTCAGCCGTTCCAGCTCGGCCAGCCAGTGCACCGCATGCTCGCGGCTGTCGCCGCACATGTCCTCGGATGGCTGCAAGCCGCCGCAAAACGCGGGACGTTCCGGCCGGCCAAAGATCTTGCAGCGGTTGTCGTCAGCCAGCTGCACGCAGCGCATGCCCGCAGGTTTTCCATCCGGCATGCCAGGAATCGGGCTGGTGATGGACGGGGCGGTGCAGCAGGCGCCGCACGAAGGACGGCATGCCAGGGTGGCAGAGGATGACATGGGATTTCAGGCGAACGGGTGAGGAGCCGACAGTATAGCAAGCCGGCTCCCATGCGTCGCCAAGGCGCGTTCAGCGCACGATGCTGACGCGCTTGCCCGACAACGTGCGGCGGGCCGGATCGCCATGCACGGTGATACGGCCGGAACCGCTGGCGCGGGCGTTGACTTCATTCTGGACGGTGACATCGACGTCGCCGGAACCGTTGCTCGCCAGATAGGCAACGTCGCTGCGCAGGGCGGCCAGGTTGATATCGCCCGAACCATTCACGTTGGCGTCGAGGCGCTGTACGGCGCCGCTGGCGCTGATGCTGCCCGAGCCGTTGACGGCCACGTTGACGCGCTCGCCGCGCACATTGCCCAGCTGGATGTTGCCCGAACCGTTCTGCACCGCATCCGTGTTGCCGCTGGCGAGGGCCGCCGCGTTGATGCTGCCGGAACCATTGTTGGCCACGTCGAAGCGTCCCACCGTGCCCGACAGTTCGCTCTTCATCGAACCGCGTTGTTCCAGGCTGAAATCGTCGCCGTTGAAACCGCTGGCCACCAGGCGGCCCGAGCCGGAAATGGTGATCTTCTTCAATTGCGGCGTCGTGTAGATGACGTGGATGCCATTGCTACTACGAATGTTCGTATCGCTCCAGATGCGCAGGGTATTGCCGCTCACTTGGCTATGGATGCGCGGCTGCAGATTGCTGTCCGCTTCGATCACCAGCGATGCAGCTGGCCCGACGCGCACGTCGATCTTGATATCGATGCGTTTCATGCTGTCGATGTCGAGCGTGCTGATGTTGCTGACCTGGCGCACGTCGCGGCTCACTTGCTCGTTGCCCTGGATGGCATTGCCACCCGTGTCGACATGGCGCACTTCGCCATCGTTGGGGTTGATGACGATGGCGCAACCGCCAAGGGCAACGGCACAGCACAGGGTCAGCAAGGTACGCATAGTGTTTCCTTTATGATTGTTTTAGTTTGGGAACAGAAAAAGCCGGCTGCCGCGCCGCGGCTGCCGTGCTGTCGATGACAAGGTAGCAAATCGGACACGCTTGCTGAGTGGAAATGCGATGAACTGAGCAAAATGGGGACTGAAACGCATTCTGCTTCACCCGGCGCCGCAGGCCCGGCGTCGGCACGGAGCGTACAATGCCTGTATTCGACGTGCCCGGCGATGCCTCGCGCTTGACCTTGGCGGTAGACAGGACTACTATTAATGACTCAAAAGTAAGTTACTTGGAAAGATACATGCAAGCCCCGATTGATACCAAGCCCCGCTGGGAGCGGCGCAAGGATGCCCGCCCGCAGGAATTGCTCGCCGCCGCCCTCGACCTGTTTGTCGAACGGGGTTTCGCATCGACGCGCCTGGAGGATGTGGCCAAGCGGGCTGGCGTGTCGAAAGGCACTCTGTACCTGTACTTTGAGAATAAACAAGAGTTGTTCAAGGCCGTGGTGCGCGACAATATCGTGCAGTCGATCGGCGAGGCGGAAGACAGCATGGCCGCCTCGGACAGCAGCAGCGCCGAGTTGTTGCGCAGCATGATGATGCAATGGTGGGAAGAGTTCGGCGCCACCAAGCTGGCCGGTTTGACCAAGCTGATGCTGGCCGAAGCAAACAATTTCCCCGAATTGGCGCAGTTTTACAACGAAGAGGTGGTCACGCGTGGGAATGCACTGATTGCCACCCTGGTCGAACGGGGCATGCAGCGCGGTGAATTCCGCCAGGTCGATCCCGTGCTCGTCAGCACCATCCTCAGCGCACCCGTCACCATGCTGATGATGTGGACGCATTCCTTCCTGCCGTGCGAGGTCAAGAATATCGATCCGATCGCCTACATGGATGCGTTTATCGACATGAGCTTGCGCAGCCTGCAGGTGGAGGCGCCCGGGAAAAGCTGACGCGCCGTGTCCGCTGATACCGTTCAGTTGCCCCTTTTCCAAGGTTCGCCCCCCCAAATCTGCAGATCGTCGCAAATTCCCTCCATTCCCCGCCTTTATGGTTAACATGTGCTTTCAGCCAGTTCAACGATAAAATGGCGGATTATTACTTCACTTACCGAGTCCAAAGATGAATATCGAACAAGCCCGCTTCAATATGATCGAACAGCAAATCCGTCCATGGGACGTACTGGATATCGACGTGCTGGAGCTGTTGAACGTGGTCAAGCGTGAAGATTTCGTACCGGCCGCCTATAAAAACCTGGCCTTCGTCGATACCGAAATTCCACTGGGCGGCGGCGAATGCATGTTGACGCCGAAGCTGGAAGCGCGCATTTTGCAAGACGTAGCCGTCAAGAAGCATGAAAATGTGCTGGAAATCGGCACCGGTAGCGGCTACATGGCCGCTTTGCTGGCGCACAAGGCGCGGCATGTGACGAGCGTGGAAATCGTTCCCCAATTGAAAACCCTGGCCGAGCAGAACCTGGCCGCCAATGGCGTGACGAACGTCACCGTGGAACTGGGTGACGGCGCCCAGGGCTGGAGCAAGGGCGCGCCGTACGACGTGATCGTCGTGTCCGGCGCCCTGGCCGTGTTGCCGGAAGCGTTGTTGCAACAAGTAAAAGTGGGCGGCCGCATCCTGGCCATTATCGGCGAAGCGCCGATCATGTCCGCGCATCTGATCACGCGCAGCTCGGACAAGGCCTACGACACGCGCAAGCTGTTTGAAACCAATGTCACGCCGCTGCAAGCTGTTGCACCGTCGCATTTCCAGTTCTGAGGCGACCGATTCGATGGAGCATTTGAGTGCACCGCAGCTGGCCGCCTGGCTGGCTGACCCTTCCCGCCCGCGTCCGTTCCTGCTGGACGTGCGGGAACAGTGGGAGTTTGACCTGTGCCACCTCGACGGTGCCACCCTGATGCAGATGAACTCGATTCCTGCCCGCATCGATGACCTCGATGAAGACGCCGAGATCGTCTGCATCTGCCATCACGGCATGCGCAGCATGCAAGTGGCTGCCTTCCTGGAGCGCAATGGTTTTGGCAAGATCAGTAATTTGACGGGCGGCGTGCACGCCTGGGCGCTGCAAGTCGACAGCGCGATGCCTAAATACTAAGAGCCTATCCCAGTAGATGAATACATCTCCTGCTGGCGCCCCTCAGAAGCGGGGACTGCGTTGATCGTCGTTGCGTGGCTCGCCACGCGTCCTCCTCACGCCTTGTCCGCGCTCCTGATGAACTGCCAACAGAAGACGCTCCCTACTGGGATAGGTTCTAAGTTATTTTTTCAGTAGATGCACCCAGGCATGTTTTCCTGCATGCCTGCGGAGGCCTGTACCCCGCTCACCCGGCGGGCGCAAGGCAAGCGGTAGCAGATTTTTGATTCCATCAACTTTTGACGACTCCAACGGAGAAATGCAATGCGGAAACCCCTTATCGCCGTGCTGATGACCAGCGCCTTTGTCTCGATGACATGCTCGCTGCAAGCGCAGGCGGCCGATCTCATCCAGGTGTACCAGCAGGCGCTGGCCAATGACGCGCAGTATGCGAGTGCGCGTGCGGCCCTGTCGGCCGGGATGGAGCGGGTTCCGCAGGGGTTGGCAGGCTTGCTGCCGCAAGTGTCGGCTTCGGGCAGCAATACGCGCAACAGTATCGAGCCGATCACCAGCACGATTTCCATGCCGACGGTCAAGGTGCACACGAATACCTACAATCTGACCCTGGCGCAGCCGCTGTTCCGCTGGGATCGCTGGGAAACCTATCAGCAAAGCAAGCTGGCGCAGGCGATTGCCGAAGCGCAATTTGCACAGGTACAGCAAGATCTGATCACGCGCGTGGCGCAGGCGTATTTCGACGTGCTGAGCGCGCAGGACAACCTGGGCGCCACGCAGGCGCAAAAAGTGGCTACGACAGAGCAACTGGCATCGGCCAAGCGCAACTTCGAAGTCGGCACGCAAACGATTACCGACACGCACGAAGCGCAGGCGGCCTACGACCTGGTGGTGGCGCAGGAATTTGCCGCCATCAATGACCTGGCCAACAAGCGCAGCGCCTTGCAAACCATCATCGGCGAAGCGCCAACGTCGCTGGCGCCGATGCGCACGGGCGTGGTCATCAGCGCGCCGGAACCGGCCGCCATCGAACCATGGGTGAGCTCGGCGGAAGAGCAGAACTTTGGCGTCGTCACGGCCCAGTTCAACGTGGAATCGGCCAAGCGCGACATCGGCCGCAACCGCGCCGGCCATTATCCGACCCTGGACCTGATCGCCAACGCGGGCCACACCTACACGACGGGCGGCGGCAGCGGCAGTTCCAACAACAACGCCATCGGCGTGCAGTGGAGCATCCCGATCTTCAGCGGCTTTGCCGTCACCAGCAAGGTGCGCGAATCGATCGCGCTGGAAAACAAGGCCCGCAACGATCTGGAAACGGCACGCCGCACGGCATCGCAAGGCGCGCGCCAGGCTTTCCTCGGCGTTAACAGCGGCCTGGCGCAAGTCAAGGCGCTGGAAGCGGCGGAAGTGTCGAGCAAATCGGCGCTGGAGTCGAACCAGCTCGGCTATCAAGTGGGCGTGCGCATCAATATCGACGTCTTGAATGCGCAAAAACAACTGTTCTCGACGCAAAAAGACCTGTCGAAAGCCCGCTACGACACCATCATGAATGGCTTGCGCCTGAAGGCGGCCGCCGGCACCTTGAAGGAAACGGATTTGATGCCCGTCAACGCCTTGCTCGACAAGTAATCTTTTTTCTGCAGATTCAGATGAAAACCAGCCCCGGTGACGGCGCTGGTTTTTCTTCGTCTTGACCTGTTTTCACGCGGCACGGCTGTTGGCTATTTGCGTGAGGATCACCCCCGCCACCACCAGTCCCGCACCGGCCCAATGCAGCGGAGAAATGTGCTTGACGGCAAAGCCCAGCAAACCGTAGCGGTCGATGGCCAGCGCGGCCAGCATCTGTCCGCCGATGACGGCCGCCATGAAGGGGCCGGAACCCATGCGCGGGGCCAGCATCAGCGCGGCCGTAATGTAAAACACGCCGGCCGCGCCGCCCAGCCAGGACCAGCCCGGTCCACGCATGGCGAGACCGACATCGGGCGCGGGCACCCGCCAGACCAGCATCACGAGCGACGCGAGCACGGCGCTGACGGCCAGCGAGGCGAGCGTGGCCCACAGCGGGTGGCCCAGGTTGCGGCCCAGTGCGGCATTCGCGCCCGCCTGGAACGGGACGACGGCGCCGGCCAGCATGGCCAGCGGGGCAAATACGGTAATCCATCCATGCATGTGTGACTCCATCACCTTAAGTTAATGGAGTCATCGTATTATGCTGTCATCATTAAATCCAATTCGTAGTTTGTCAGCCAACTATGCACCAAATGAATAATCTGCGGGCCGTCGATTTGAACTTGCTGGTGATCCTGGAAGCGCTGCTCAGCGAGCGCCACTTGTCGCGCGCGGCCGAGCGCTTGCACATGAGCCAGCCTGCCGTCAGCCATGCGCTGGCCCGCTTGCGCCATCTGCTCGGCGATCCGCTGCTGCTGCGCGGCAAGGGTGGCTTCCAGCCGACGGCGCGTGCTTTGGAGCTGGCGCGGCCGCTGGCCGAAGCCTTGCAAAGCGTGCGCTCCGTGCTCGGTGGCGCCGTCTTCGAGGCGGCCACGGCGCAGCGCGTGTTTCGCCTGGCCATGTCGGATTACGGCGCGGCGCTGATCTTGCCGCGTTTGCTGCGCCGCTTGCGCGTGGAAGCGCCCGGCATCGACTTGGCCATCAGCTATGCCAGCCGATCGGCCGTGATCGCTGGCGTGCAGGATGGCGAGATCGACCTGGCGCTGGGCGTGTTCCCGCAACTGCCCGAGCAGTTACATCGTGAAACCCTGTTCGAGGAAACATTCGTGTGCGCGCTCGATCCTGCCAGCCTGGCGTCCGGTGAAATGCTGAGCCTGGAAACCTATCTGGCGCGCCCGCATGTGCTGGTGGCATCCAGCGAAGGCGGCATGGCGGCCGAAGTCGATGCTGCCCTGGCCCAGCTGGGACAGACACGCCGCATCGCCGTGCGTGTGCCGTACTGGACGGTCGCACCGGAGGTCGTGAGGGGGACGGACTTGATCCTGACGGTGGCGCAGCGCGCCTTGCAGGACAGTGCGGCGCAGGGGCTGGCGCTGTATGCCGCGCCATTTGCCATCGCGCCGTTTGCGTTTGAAACGATACGGCACCGCCGCACGGACGGCGATGCGGGCATCGCCTGGCTACGCGCGGCCATTGCACAGGCCGCCGAGCCAGGCTGAGGACTTACAGCCCGCCGCCCTGGCCGTCGAACTTGCGTTCGATCAATTCGATCTTGTAGCCGTCCGGATCGGTGATGAAGGCGATGACGGTATTACCGCCTTTGACGGGACCCGGTTCGCGCGTGACGTTGCCGCCATTCGCGCGTGCCGCGCCGCAAGCGGCGACGATGTCGTCGGCCGAAATGGCGATGTGGCCATACGCCGTACCCAGCTCGTAGCTGGTGGTGCCATAGTTATACGTCAGTTCCAGTTCCGCATGATCGGGATTCGAGCCATAGCCGACGAAGGCCAGGGTGTACTGGTATTCCGGATTGTCGCTGGTGCGCAGCAGCGTCATGCCCAGGACCTTGGTGTAAAAATCGATGGAGCGCTGCAGGTCGCCGACCCGTAACATGGTGTGCAAAATACGCATCGTAAATCCTTGATGGTGATAGGGGAATGGCAGGATTTTATGCGTTTTACGGCTTTCTTGCCGAGACCGCCCCTGCCGCCCGCTGCTACCGGGGCGGCGGACGGTGGCGTGCTTACTCCAGATGGGCGTCCAAGGTGATTTCCGTGGCCAGCAACTTCGATACGGGGCAACCGAGCTTGGCGCGCAGGGCCGCGTCCTGGAACGCTTCGTCGGTGGCGCCGGGAATGGTCGCCACCAGGGTCAGGTGCACGGCCGTGATGGCATAGCTGCCATCGATTTTTTCCAGGCTGACATCGGCCGTGGTTTTCAGGGCGGTGGCGCGCAGGCCCGCCTCGCCCAGCTGGCCGGACAGGGCCATGGTGAAGCAGGCCGCATGGGCCGCGCCGATCAGTTCTTCCGGATTGCTGCCGGGACCGTCTTCGAAGCGTGTGTTGAAGCCATAGGCTACATTGTCGAGCGCGCCGCTTTGGGTGGAAATAAACCCTTTGCCATCTTTAAGGCCGCCACTCCAGACGGCTGATCCTGTTTTTTTCATGATGTACTCCTTGCGTGGTTCGAGCGCCCATCATGCGCGTGCCACCCTTGCCCTTCCGTTCGTTGCGCCACACAGGGGGCGCATGCGCTCGCCGGGCATCGCCGCTCACGGCGCCGGCGTCACGCGCCAGATGACATTGCCCACGTCGTCCGCCACCAGCACCGCCCCCGCCTTGTCGACGGCCACGCCGACGGGGCGCCCCTGCGCCTTGCCATTGCTGTCCAGGAAACCGGCGATGATGTCCTGCGGTGGCCCGCTGGGCACGCCATTCGCGAAGGGCACGAAGATGACTTTATAGCCGCTGAAAGGCTTGCGGTTCCACGAGCCGTGCTGGCCGATGAAGGCGCCGCCCCGGTAGCGTTCGGGCAGCAAGGTGCCGTCATAAAACGCCAGCCCCAGCGAGGCCGTGTGCGCACCCAGCGCGTAGTCGGGCGCGATGGCGGTGGCCACCAGTTCGGGACGTGGCGGCTTGACCCGCGCATCGACGTGCTGGCCGAAATAACTGTAGGGCCAGCCATAGAAGGCGCCGTCCTTGACGGACGTCATGTAGTCGGGCACCAGGTCGTTGCCCAGCTCGTCGCGTTCATTGACGGCCGTCCACAGTGCCCCGCTGTGCGGCTGCCAGGCCATGCCGACGGGGTTGCGCAAACCCGTCGCATACACGCGTGCCTTGCCCGTCGCGCGCGTGACTTGCCAGATGGCGGCGCGGCCGTCTTCGGCCGATAGCCCGTTCTCGCCCACATTGCTGTTGGAGCCGACGGCAACATAGAGAAATTTGCCGTCGGCACTGGCGATGACGTTCTTGGTCCAGTGGTGATTGATGGGTCCGCCCGGCAAATCCACCACCTTGACGCCGGGCGCGGTGATGCTCGTCTGGCCTTCCTTGTAGGGAAAACGCATGAGCGCATCGGCATTGGCGATGTACAGCTCGTTGCCGACCAGCGCCATGCCAAATGGCGAATTCAATCCTTGCAGGAACACGCTGCGCGTTTGCGCCACGCCATTCGCGTCGATGCCGCGCAGCAAGGTGATGCGGTTGGCGCTGGGCGTGGCGGCGCCCGCCTTTTTCATCTGCATCTGCATGATGGCGCCCTTGATGCCCTTGTTATCGTCGGGCTTCGGCGGCGCATTCGTTTCCGCCACCAGCACGTCGCCATTCGGCAGCACGTACAGCCAGCGCGGATGGTCGAGGTCGCGCGCATAGGCATGGATGGCCAGGCCGGGCGCGGCCACGGGGCGCTGTGCCGCCGTCCAGCGCTGCACGGGCGCCACATTGACGGTGGGAATCAGTTGCTTGTCCGGCGCGGGCAGCACGGGTTGCGGGCCGAAGCCGACGGGCATGGCGGGCGCCTGGGCATGGGCGGTAGTGGGGCCGCAGACGGCGGCCAGCAGCAAGGAACAGACGTAACGGTGCATGACGTACTCCATAACGCTAGCAGTGCGTGACAGTTGGAGTCAGCGTGCCTTCTTTGGTTCCAGCTGCGGGTCGGGACGGGCCTGTTTCGGTTCGGTGGGCTTGACCTTTTCCACGCCGGGCTGGGCGCGGCGGTCCGTGTCGACCAGGCCCTGTTCCAGGTCGCTGGCCGCCTGTTGCATGATCTTGCGCGGATGCACGTTTTGCGCATCGGGCGACTCATCGCGCTCGTGCGGCAGACGGTCGACGCCGTCATTCTTGACCTTTTCATCGGTATTGATCTTGCGTTCGCTATGCTGGGTAACCATATGGCCTCCTGACAGTAAAAGTAACGTGAAATCAGTGTCCTGCCGCGGCAGGCCATCTGCAAGCGGATTTGTCCATGCAGGGAGCGCTGGCGCACGCATGGACGATTCTTTTTCTGCGCTACACTGCGTGCAACACCAAGAACGCCCCTTGCGGGCACACGGCAGCCGCACTATACTGTGCATATATACAGTATCATGCGATGCCGGCGTGCGACGCGACAGCCTGGGGCGGTTTGCCACCGAATTCACTACCGAGACTCTTATGCCCGTCGATACACACGCCGAACAGCGCGCCGAACAGCCAGCAGCGACCTTGCCAGCCCCGGGCGAGCGCTTCAACCTGGGCGCCAAGACCATCGCCCTGGTCGTGCGCCAGAATACGGATGGCATTGCCGAACCCGTGAAAAGCATCGTCGATTTCCTGCAAGTGCTGGGCCACACGGTGGTCTTCGAGGCGGAGACGGCCGCGCACCTGAACCTGGCGTTTCCCGGCGTGCGCGCCATGTCGCCGGCCGAGATCGGCGCCGCCGCCGATTGCGCCATCGTCATGGGCGGCGACGGCACCATGCTGGGCATTGCGCGCCAGCTGGCGCCATTTGACGTACCGTTGATCGGTATCAATCAGGGGCGATTGGGTTTCATGACCGACATCCCGCTCGAGCGCATGCTGCCCGTGCTGGCGCAAATTCTCGGCGGCCGATTCAAGGCCGAACGCCGCACCTTGCTCGAAGGCAGCGTGCTGCGCGACGGCGAGTCGATCCACGTGGGCATGGCCGTCAACGATGTCGTCGTCTCGCGCGGCGCCGGCGCCGGCATGGCCGAATTGCGCGTCGAGGTCGATGGCCACTTCATGTACAACCAGCGTTCCGATGGCTTGATCATTTCCACGCCGACAGGCTCGACCGCGTACTCGCTGTCGGCCGGCGGCCCATTGCTACATCCGACCCTGGGCGGCATCGTGCTCGTGCCGATCGCCCCGCATGCGCTGTCGAACCGCCCCATCGTCTTGCCCGATTCCAGCCAGATCGTCGTGGAAATCGTGCGCGGGCGCGATATCAGCGTCAATTTCGACATGCAGACCTTTGCCAGCCTGGTGCAGCAAGACCGCATCCTCATCCGCCGTTCGCCGCACACGATTACCTTCCTGCATCCGGAAGGGTGGAGCTACTACAACACCCTGCGTGAAAAATTGCACTGGAATGAGTACCCGTCGGGCGAGGGCAAGCTCAGCTAAATTTTTCTCCACCTCAACCCGCGGTGCGCCGCCCAACCACAGAAGCCATGCTCCATACACTGTCCATTCGCGATTTTGTCATTGTCGATACCATTGAACTGGAATTTTCCGCCGGCTTCAGCGTGCTGACGGGCGAGACGGGCGCCGGCAAGTCCATCCTCATCGATGCGCTGACCCTGGCGCTGGGCGGGCGCGGCGACGCCAGCGTGGTGCGCGAAGGCGCGGCCAAGGCCGACATCACGGCCGATTTCTCCGTCAGCGAGGTGGCGCAAGCCTGGCTGGTGGCGCATGAATTCGCCAACGACGATGGCGGCGCCCTGCTGCGCCGCGTGATCGATAACGCGGGCCGCTCGAAAGCGTATATCAACGGCATCCCCGCCACGGCCGCGCAGCTGCGCGAACTGGGCGACATGCTGGTCGACATCCACGGCCAGCACGCACACCAGTCCTTGCTGAAAAGCGAAGCGCAGCGCGCCTTGCTCGACGGCCAGGCGACGGCGCGCGAAGCGGGCGCGGAACAGGATGCGCGGCAAGTGGCCGCCCTGCACAAGCGCTGGCGCGCCCTCGTGCGCCAGCGCGAGGAATTCGAAACCAACGCGGCCAATGTGCTGTACGAGCGTGAACGCCTGGAATGGCAAGTGGGAGAGCTGGAAAAACTGGCCGCCAAGCCCGGCGAGTGGACAGAGATCACGAACGAGCACAGCCGTCTGTCGCACGCGGCCAGCCTGCTGGAAGGGGCGCAGGAAGCCTTGTCCCTCATTTCCGAGTCGGAAGACCACCCGATCGTGTCGCAACTGTCGGCCCTGAACCAGAAGCTGGGCAAGCTGGTCTCCGTCGATGCGGAATTGCAGCCGATTGTCGACCTGATCGAATCGTCGCGCATCCAGTTGCAGGAATCCGTTTACGCGCTGAACAATTACCTGGACCGGGTGGAACTGGACCCGGAGCGCCTGCACCAGCTCGATGCGCGCATGGAAGCCATGCACAGTACGGCGCGCAAATTCCGCGTCACGCCGGAAGAATTACCGGAGGAACACGCGAAGCTGTCGGAAAAGCTGCAGCACCTGGCCGACGCTTCCGACATCGAAGGCTTGCTGCGCCAGGAAGCGAAGATCGAGGCCGAGTACCGCGCCGTGGCCGAGCGCCTGTCCGCCACGCGCCACGCGGCCGCCCTGGAACTGGGGCAAGCCGTCACGCGCGCCATGCAGGAACTGAGCATGACGGGCGGCAGTTTTGAAATCGCTCTGCACCCGTGCGAACCGGCCGCCCACGGACTCGAGCAAGTCGAGTTCCTCGTCGCCGGCCATGCGGGCACGGCGCCGCGTTCCCTGGCCAAGGTGGCGTCCGGCGGCGAACTGGCGCGCATCGCGCTGGCCATTTCCGTCATTACCTCGCACGCCACGACCACGCCGACCCTGATCTTCGATGAGGTCGACAGCGGCATCGGCGGCGCCGTCGCCGAAGTCGTCGGGCGTCTATTGAAACGCCTGGGGCAGGGGCGGCAAGTGCTGTGCGTGACCCACTTGCCGCAAGTGGCCAGCCAGGCGAATCAGCATTTCCAGGTGGCAAAAAGTACGCTGGACAATGGCAAGACGGCCTCGCGCATCGACATGCTCGACGCCAAGGCCAGGGTGGAAGAAGTGGCGCGCATGCTGGGCGGCCTGGAAATCACGGCCACCACGCGCAAGCATGCGCGTGAACTGCTCGCGATTTGATTCATGGCTGGGTGCAGACTGGGGTCAGACCCGCCGGGTCTGACCCCAGCCCTTGGCTGTATCCGCGCTGAGCTTGACGTTAGCGGCATTGAGGGTCTGACCCCAGCACTTCGCTATTAACTCAATGCAACTATAATAACTGGCTAATCCATCCAACGCCTTCGAAGAGCCTTCATGTCATTTCAAACAGAACCGCCGTACACGCATGGCAGCATCGACCGCAGCGCCGTGGTGCTCGTCAACCTGGGCACGCCCGATGCACCGACGTCGTCGGCCGTGCGGCGTTACCTGAAGCAATTCTTGTCCGATCCGCGCGTGGTAGAGATTCCCCGCATCGTCTGGTGGTTCATCCTGAACCTGATCATCTTGCCGTTCCGCTCCGGCCAGTCGGCCAAGAAATATGCATCGATCTGGACGCGCGAGGGCTCGCCCCTGAAAGTGCATACGCAAAAGCAGGCCAAGTTGCTGGCCGGCGCCCTGGCCGAGCGCGGCCATGACGGCGTGACGGTGGCGATGGCCATGCGCTACGGTTCGCCTTCCTTGCCGGAAGTGCTGGCCAAGCTGAAAAGCGAAGGCTGCGAGCGCATCGCCATCCTGCCGGCCTATCCGCAATATTCTGGCACGACGACGGGTTCCATCTACGACGCCGTGTTTGCCCATTACGCCACCGTGCGCAATGTGCCGGAATTGCGCTTCATTAAGCAATACCACGAGCACGACACGTATATCGACGCCTTGCGCGATTCCGTACTGAATCATTGGGAAGCGCATGGCCGTCCGGAAAAACTGGTGATGAGTTTTCATGGCGTACCCAAGCGCACCTTGCTGCTGGGCGACCCCTACCACTGCCAATGCCTGAAAACGGCGCGCCTGCTGGCGGAAAAATTAAAATTAATCAAAGAGCAATATGTGGTGACCTTCCAGTCGCGCTTTGGCAAGGCCGAATGGCTGCAGCCGTACACGGCGCCCACCCTGGTGGCGCTGGCCCAGCAAGGTGTCAAGCGCGTCGATCTGCTGTGCCCGGGTTTTACCAGCGATTGCCTGGAAACCTTGGAAGAGATCGCCATGGAAGCGAAGCATGATTTCGAGACGGCCGGCGGCCAGCAGTTTCATTACATCGCTTGCCTGAACGAAACGCCGGCCTGGATTGCGGGCATGGCGGAAATTGCGGAACAGCACATGATTGGCTGGCCGACGATGAAGACGGCGGCGCAGCGCGAAGCGGACAAGAAAGCGGGCGAGCAGGCGCGCACGGCAGCGCTGGCCTTGGGCGCGACGAATTAAGGATTGTAAATTTTTGACAATAAAAAGCCGCGCTTGCGCGGCTTTGTCATGTCTGGCGCGGCCAAGCAGCTTTCCAAATAGCAACACAGCCAGTGGCGATGGCGGCGGCGGGGCTGGTAGAATGCCCGCTTTGCCGTGGGAAGCCTGGAAAATCAAGGGATACGCGCACGGATCGCTGGCCGAAATGGATAGCGTTTTGTAATACGCTGTAACATGGACCGATGTAATTCCGGTTTTGCCACGAATACCCCTTGAAACAATAGGATATAGCCCCATCTGCCCGTTAGTGTTGTAAAGATAGTTAGACTAACTCATTTAAGTCATTGATTGTAGGAGCTTTTCAGATGCAAGATCAGGAAAACCAAGCTGTACCTAATCCGCAAGCGGACGCCGCGGCGACTGCCCCATCGACTCCCGCAGAGCCTACTTTGGAAGAGCAGCTGGCGAGTACCGAAGCGCGTCTTGCAGAGATGCACGATGCCTTCATGCGCGCCAAGGCTGATGGCGAAAATATCCGTCGCCGCGCGCAGGAAGATGTTGCTAAAGCGCATAAATTCGCAGTCGAGAGCTTTGCCGAAGCCATGGTGCCGGTCAAAGACAGCCTGGAAACGGCGCTGACGGTGGAAGTACCGACCATCGAATCGCTGAAAGAAGGCGTCGAGATGACCTTGAAGCAACTGAACGCCGCGTTCGAGCGCAACCGCCTGGTGGAAGTATTGCCAGTGCAGGGCGAAAAGCTCGATCCGATGAAACACCAGGCTGTTGCCGTGGTGCCGGCGGACCAGGAAGCCAATACCATCGTGTCAGTCCTGCAAAAGGGCTATATGATTGCGGACCGCCTGCTGCGTCCAGCCATTGTAACGACCGCGCAAGCAAAATAATCAGAGGGCGGCATCAAGCAAGCCTTGAAACCATGCCGCTTTGCCACATATAAGAACCATCTGAAATCTAGCAAATAAAAGGAAATAAATCATGGGTAGAATTATCGGTATCGATCTGGGAACCACGAATTCCTGCGTTTCCATCATGGAAAACGGTCAACCAAAGGTAATCGAAAACGCTGAAGGCGCACGCACGACGCCGTCGATTATTGCTTATCAAGAAGATGGCGAAATTCTCGTCGGCGCGCCAGCGAAACGCCAGGCCGTGACCAATCCGAAAAACACGCTGTACGCAGTCAAGCGTCTGATCGGTCGCAAGTTCGACGAAAAAGAAGTTCAAAAAGACATCGCGCTGATGCCGTACCAGATCATGAAAGCCGACAACGGCGATGCATGGATCGGCGTACGCGACAAAAAACTGGCTCCGCCGCAAATTTCGGCTGAAGTCCTGCGCAAGATGAAAAAAACGGCAGAAGACTACCTCGGTGAAGAAGTCACCGAAGCCGTCATCACCGTACCTGCGTACTTCAACGACTCGCAGCGTCAAGCCACCAAGGATGCCGGCCGTATCGCTGGCCTGGACGTCAAGCGCATCATCAACGAGCCAACCGCGGCAGCGCTGGCGTTCGGCCTGGACAAGACCGAAAAAGGCGATCGTAAAATCGCCGTGTACGACTTGGGTGGCGGTACGTTCGACGTGTCGATCATCGAAATCGCGGATGTTGATGGCGAGAAACAATTTGAAGTGCTGTCGACCAACGGCGACACCTTCCTGGGCGGCGAAGACTTCGACCAGCGCGTCATCGATTACATCATCGACGAGTTCAAGAAGATCAACGGCATCGACCTGAAAAAAGACCCGATCGCCCTGCAGCGCATCAAGGCTTCGGCCGAGCGCGCGAAGATCGAATTGTCGTCGTCGCAGCAAACCGAAATCAACGAGCCGTACATCGCCATGGCGAACGGTGCGCCGGTCCACTTGAACCTGAAGATGACCCGCGCCAAGCTGGAATCGCTGGTGGAAGAGCTGATCACGGCCACGATGGAGCCATGCCGCATCGCTATCAAGGATGCAGGCGTGAAAGTGTCGGACATCGATGACATCATCCTGGTCGGCGGTATGACCCGTATGCCGAAGGTGCAGGAAAAAGTGAAGGAATTCTTCGGCAAGGATCCACGCAAGGACGTGAACCCGGACGAAGCCGTCGCCGTGGGCGCAGCGATTCAAGGTTCGGTCCTGTCGGGCGAACGCAAGGATTTGCTGTTGCTGGACGTTACTCCTCTGTCCCTGGGTATCGAAACCCTGGGCGGCGTGATGACCAAGATGATCCACAAAAACACGACGATTCCGACCAAGTTCAGCCAAGTGTTCTCGACGGCCGACGACAACCAGCCTGCGGTGACCATCAAGGTCTTCCAGGGTGAGCGCGAAATCGCCGCTGGCAACAAGGGCCTGGGCGAATTCAATCTGGAAGGCATCCCGCCAGCATCGCGCGGCACGCCACAGATCGAAGTGACCTTCGACATCGACGCCAACGGCATCTTGCATGTCGGCGCGAAAGACAAGGCCACCGGCAAGGAAAACAAGATCACGATCAAGGCCAATTCCGGCTTGACCGAGGCTGAAATCCAGAAGATGGTCAAGGATGCCGAGCTGAACGCGGAAGAAGACAAAAAGGTCAAAGAATTGGCCGAGTCGCGCAACCAGGCCGATGCTCTGGTACACTCGACCCGGAAATCCTTGACCGAATACGGCGACAAGCTGGATGCGGGCGAGAAAGAGAAGATCGAAGCGGCGATCACCGACCTGGAAGCAAGCATCAAGGCGGGCGACAAGGCTGAGATCGACGCCAAGGTGGAAGCACTGTCGAGCGCATCGCAGAAACTGGGCGAAAAAATGTATGCCGACATGCAAGCGCAGCAAGCTGCCGGCGGCGCGGAAGGTGCACAGCAAGCTGCTGGCGCATCGGACGCAGGCGCCAAGCAAGACGACGTTGTTGACGCTGACTTCAAAGAAGTCAAAGACAGCAAGTAATTGTCTTGCGCTCCCATGAACTGGGGGCAGCCGGGCTGAACGCTACATCGCGGGATTAGCCGCGAAGACCGGCCGAGCCGAGTCGTTGCCCAGTGCAGCACTCGACTCGGCTTTTTCGTGTAATTTTTACATCAGTAGATAGACTGCAAGGTGCCGACAACATGGCAAAGCGTGATTTTTACGAGACACTCGGTGTCGCAAAAAATGCTTCGGAAGAAGAGATCAAAAAGTCTTACCGTAAACTGGCGATGAAATACCATCCGGACCGCAATCCGGATAGCAAGGAATCGGAAGAAAAGTTTAAGGAAGTCAAAGAAGCCTACGAGATGCTGACCAATCCGGAAAAGCGCGATGCGTATGACCGTTATGGTCACGCTGGCGTGGACCCGAACATGGGCGGCGGTGGCGGCTTCGGCGGCGGTGCTGGCGGCTTTGCCGACAGCTTCGGCGATATCTTCGGCGACATCTTTGGCGGTGGCGGTGGACGCAGCCGCAATGCGGGGCCACAGGTGTACCGTGGCGCCGACTTGCGCTACAACCTGGAAATTACACTGGAGCAAGCTGCTCACGGCTTCGACACGACCATCCGCGTGCCGAGCTGGGACAAGTGCGATACCTGCCACGGCAGCGGCGCCAAGCCGGGCACGTCGCCCACCACCTGCGGTACCTGCGGTGGCCACGGCCAGGTGCGCATGCAGCAAGGTTTCTTCAGCATCCAGCAAACCTGCCCGAAATGCCATGGCAGCGGCAAGGTCATCACCGACCCGTGCACGCCGTGCGGCGGCGCCGGTCGCATCAAGCGCAACAAGACGCTGGAAGTGAAAATTCCAGTCGGTATCGACAACGGCATGCGTATCCGTTCGTCCGGCAACGGCGAACCGGGCACGAATGGCGGTCCGTCGGGCGACCTGTATGTGGAAATCCACATCAAGCCGCACGCCGTATTCCAGCGCGAAGGCGACGACCTGCATTGCGAAATGCCGATCTCGTTCACCAAGGCAGCTTTGGGTGGCGAAATCGAAGTGCCTACCCTGAACGGCAAAGTGTCGTTCACGATCCCGGAAGGCACCCAGTCGGGCAAGACTTTCCGCCTGAAAGGCAAGGGCATCAAGGGTGTGCGCTCCGGTTACGCGGGCGACCTGTTCTGCCACGTGGCCATCGAAACGCCCGTGAAATTGACGGAAAAACAGAAAGACCTGCTGCGCGACTTTGAAAAGTCGACGACCGAGGGCGGTGCCAAGCACAGTCCGCAAAGCAAGACCTGGAAAGACAAGGTCAAGGATTTTTTTGAATAAGCACACGTAATACCATGCGCCGGGATGCTTCAACATCCCGGCGTTTTTTTCATCACGACTGAGCAATGTGCGGTATCGCCGGCCTATGGGCGCGATTTGCCGCCAATTCAGTCGTACGTACACAATGGGAGCGATATGACCGAACAGAAAAATGGCCCGGCCCTGGCGGAACTGCTGCAGCGTAACCGCCGCTGGGCCGACTCGATGGTGGCGAAAGACCCGAACTTCTTCAAGAACCTGGAAGCGCAAACGTCGCCCGAATACCTGTGGATCGGCTGTTCCGACAGCCGCGTGCCCGCGAATGAACTGCTGGGCATGGCGCCTGGCGACGTGTTTGTGCACCGTAATATCGCCAATGTGGTCGTGCATTCCGACCTCAATTGCCTGTCCGTCCTGCAATTTGCCGTGGACGTGCTGAAAGTCAAACATATCATCATCGTCGGCCATTACGGCTGCAAGGGCGTGCATGCTGCCATGACGGGCACGCGCATCGGCCTGGTCGACAACTGGCTGCGCCACGTGCAGGACGTGGGCCAGAAGCACGAGCGCTACCTGGGCGACGTGCTGACGAGCCGCCAGCGCGGCGACCGCCTGTGCGAACTGAACGTGGTCGAACAAGTCTTGAACGTGTGCCAGACCACTGTCGTGCAAGATGCGTGGGAACGGGGCCAGGAACTCAGCGTGCACGGCTGGGTCTATGGCTTGAAGGACGGCTTGCTGAACGACCTGGAAGTGACCGTCACGGCCGGCCACGAACTGGCGCCGCGCATGGCGACGCGCCTGGCCCGTTACGAAGCGATCGCGTAATCGATGCTGGCGCCGTGCCTACGGCGCCGCATTGTCCAGGCGGCTCAGGTAATCGGCCGCCTCCCGCACGCCCTCCTGCGCCGCCTGGCGCAACCAGGTTTTGGCCTGGGGAATGTCTTGCGGCGTACCCCGGCCTTCGGCCAGCGCCACGCCATAGTGGTAGCGCGCCAGCCGAGCATAGGCGGCGTCATCATTCGTATGTGCGCCGCGCCGCATCAGCGCCGTCGCCTGTTGCAAGTCCTTGGTCACGCCTATGCCCGTCTCATACAACTGGGCCAGCCAAATCATCGAATACACATCGTTCCAGCGCCGGATGCAATCTTCAAAGATGGCGACGGCGGCCGCATGGTCGCCCGTCTTGTCGGCCGCATAGCCGTACAAACACTTGATGCGCTTGTCGCTGTGCACATAGGCTTTGTAGCTGAGATCGCTTTCACCCTCACTATCCTGCGCGTGGACGATAGCAGGGAACAGCAAGGCGAGCAGCAGGGCGTAGGTGGGCATGGATTTCCTGGTCTATGGTTGAGAATTGGTAGGTAAGCAAATTGCGTGCTTGCCCCATTCCCGGGCAACGCTCCTGCCGCTGCGCCATTGCGTGACAGTGCCTGTTGCAGCGTGGCGCAACGCGCCGCGCATATCCATATAGTAAATGCTTCGTTTGCAAGCAAGGCTGGTCGGCATACAGTGGACTTCCCCAGACTTTTGGCGAACTCCCATGTCGGCCGTCCTGAAACCCGTGCAATCCACCAGCCACTTCCATATCGAGACTTTCGATGCGCCGCTCGGCGCGCAAGTGCTGGGTCTGGACCTGGCGCAGCCGCTGTCGCAGGGCGATTTCCAGCGCCTGCACCACGCCCATCTCGACCATCACGTGCTGGTGTTTCGCGACCAGCGCATCACGCCGCAGCAGCAAGTCGATTTCAGCCGCCGTTTCGGCCCCTTACAAATCCACGTGCTGCGCCAGTTCCAGCTGCCATCGCAGCCGGAAGTGCTGATCATCTCGAATATCGTCGAAAACGGCCAGCCCATCGGCCTCGGCGATGCCGGCCATTTCTGGCACTCGGACTTGTCGTACAAGGAAGTGCCCAGCCTCGGCTCCATGCTGCACGCGCAAGAGTTGCCGGACGAGGGCGGCGATACGGTGTTCGCGAACATGCACCTGGCGTGGGAGAGCTTGCCGGCCGCGCTGCGCCACGCCGTGCGCGGCGCCCGTGCCGAGCACAGCTACCTGAGCCAGTACGAGGAATTGCGCCGCCGCAACCCATGGCGGCCCGCGCTGACGCAGGCGCAGATCGATGAAGTCAAACCCGTTACCCATCCCGTCGTGCGCGTGCATCCGGAAACGGGACGCCGCGCCCTGTTTGTCAGCGAACATTTCACCACGCGCATCGTCGGCTTGCCCGACGATGAAAGCCGCGCCCTGCTCGAGGAACTGTTTGCCCACGGCGTGCGCCCCGAGCACCTGTATGTGCATCGCTGGCAACCGCACGACTTGGTGTTCTGGGACAACCGTTCCCTGATGCATCTGGCGACGGGCTGCCCACCCGAGCAGCGCCGCAAGCTCTACCGCACGACCATCGAAGGCGATGCGCCGTACTGATTTTTTTGAACGTAGTTGACCAAGGAGTGTCCATGTTGCCGATCTTGACCTTTACCCGCCGCCTGCTCGCCACCATCGCCGTGCTGTGCATGGCCATGCCCATGGCCCGGGCCGAAGGGCAGATCCGCATCGCGGGCCAGCACGGCATCACTTTTCTTTTGCTCAATATCGCGCAGGAACAAAAGCTGATTGAAAAGCATGGCAAGCAGCAGGGCGTCGAGGTGAAAGTTGAGTGGATCACCCTGTCCGGCGGCCCGGCCATCAACGATGCTTTGTTGTCGGGCAATATCGATATCGCAGGGGCGGGCCTGGGTCCGCTGTTGACCATCTGGGACCGCACGAAAGGCCGGCAGAACGTGCGCGGCGTGGCTTCGCTGGGCAACTTCCCCTACTATTTGGTCAGCAATAATCCCAAGGTAAAAAGCCTGGCGGACTTGACGGACAAGGACCGCATCGCCTTGCCGGCCGTCTCCGTTTCCGTGCAAGCGCGCATCCTGCAAATGGCCGTGGCGAAACAGTGGGGCGACAAGGAATTTGCCCGCCTCGACAAGATCACGCAAACCCTGCCGCACCCGGATGCGGCGGCTGCCATCATCGCCGGCGGCACGGAGCTCAGCGGCCACTTCGGCAATTCGCCATTTCAGGAGCAGGAACTGGCGCAAAACCCGAACGCGCACATCATCCTGAACTCGTACGACGTGCAAGGCGGACCGAGCTCGTCGACCCTGCTGTATGCGACGGAAAAGTACCGCAAGGACAATCCGAAAACCTACCGCGCCTTCATCGCCGCGCTGGCGGAAGCGGCGCAGTATGCGAGCAGCAACCCGCAAGGCGCGGCCGACATCTATATCAAGGTGAATAAAAGCAAGGTGGACCGCAATCTGCTGCTGAAAATCTTTGCCAACCCGCAAGTGCAATTCAAGATCGCGCCGCAAAACACCTATGGCCTGGCGCAATTCCTGCACCGCGTAAGCGCCATCCGCAACCTGCCCGGCAGCTGGCGTGATTATTTCTTTGACGACCCTGCCATCACACAAGGAGGCTGACATGAACGCGCCCGCTTTTCATCTGGTCCGTCCTCCCGTTGCGCTACAGCCCTTGCTCAGCGTCAAACATGTCAGCCTGGAATACCGCACCGAGCAGCGCACCGTGCGCGCCACGCATGACGTCAGTTTCGACGTGTTTCGCGGCGACCGTTTCGTGCTGCTGGGACCATCGGGCTGCGGCAAGTCGTCACTGCTGAAAGCCGTGGCCGGCTTTATCGCGCCGCGCGCGGGCAGCATCGCCATGCAGGGCCAGCCCATTCATAAACCGGGGCCGGACCGTGTCGTCGTGTTCCAGGAATTCGATCAGTTGCCGCCCTGGAAAACCGTGCTGGAAAACGTCATGTTCCCCTTGCTGGCCAGCAAGCGCCTGGATAAGCAGGCGGCCCGCGAGCGCGCCCATCACTGGATCGCCAAGGTGGGCTTGGCCGGCTTTGAAGATGCCCATCCGCATACCTTGTCGGGCGGCATGAAGCAGCGGGTGGCCATTGCCCGCGCCCTGGCCATGCAGCCGGAAGTGCTGCTGATGGACGAGCCGTTCGCCGCCCTCGATGCCTTGACGCGGCGCAAGATGCAGGAAGAGCTTAGCCGCCTGTGGGAAGAGCTGCGTTTTACCCTCGTGTTCGTCACGCATTCGATCGAGGAAGCCTTGGTCGTGGGCAACCGCATCCTGCTGCTGTCGCCCCATCCGGGCCGGGTGCGTGCCGAATTGAACAGTCACCAGTTCGGCTTGCACAGCGCGGGCAGTGTGGAATTCCAGGCTGCCAGCAGCCGCATCCACGGCTTGCTGTTCGATGAGGAAGTAGCTCTCGTTCCGCAATCAGTTACCGCGCAGCGGGAAGCTGTATGAGTGCGCTGCTGGAACCACCGATCCGCCAGGAATTCGTCTACGCGGCGCCGCCGCCAGCCGGCGTCACGGTCGAGCAGCCGCTGTCGCGCTGGCAGCGTGTGAGCCAGCACGCGCTGTGGCGCAAGGCGCTCATTTTGCTCAGCCTGGCCCTGCTGTGGGAAGGCGCGGCGCGCTGGACGCAGAACGATTTATTGCTGCCCAGTTTTTTGCAAACGGCGCAGGCGTTTATCGGCGGCATCGCCAGCGGTGAATTGCTCACGCGCACAGCCGCCTCCCTCGTCGTCTTGCTGCAAGGCTATGCGGTGGGCGTGCTGGCCGCCTTCGTGCTGACCCTGCTGGCCGTGTCGAGCCGCATCGGCCGCGACCTGCTGGAAACCCTGACGGCCATGTTGAATCCCTTGCCGGCGATTGCCCTGCTGCCGCTGGCCTTGCTGTGGTTCGGCCTGGGGCGCGCCAGCCTGATCTTCGTCATCGTCCATTCCGTGATGTGGCCGCTGGCCTTGAACACATACGCGGGTTTCCAGGGCGTGCCCGAAACCCTGCGCATGGCGGGCCGCAATTATGGGCTGAACGGCTTGCGCCTGGTGCTGCACATCCTCGTGCCGGGCGCTCTGCCTTCCATCGTCTCGGGCTTGAAGATAGGCTGGGCGTTTGCCTGGCGTACCTTGATCGCGGCCGAGCTGGTGTTCGGCACGACGTCGGGGCAGGGCGGCCTGGGCTGGTACATCTTCCAGAACCGCAACGAGCTGTACACGGACAAGGTGTTTGCCGGTCTGGCCGCCGTCATCGTCATCGGCTTGCTGGTGGAAAACATCGGCTTTCGCAGCCTGGAGCGCGTCACCTTGAAACGCTGGGGCATGCAGCGGTAGTTGTCATGATAATTATTTCAGCATGCTGCGCGCCGCCGCGATGATTTGCCGCGACAGCTGCTCCATGCGCGGCGACTGCACCTTCCACGTGTGCCAGTACAGGGCCACGTCGGCCGGCGTCTTGGGCGTGAGCATTTCCACCAGTTCGCCATCCGTATTCGCTTTCAGCAGCAACTCGGGCACCATGCCGTAGCCGAGGCCGTAGCGGATGGCGTTGAAGTGCGAGGTGGCGCCCGGCACGTAATGGCAGGGGTAGGCCCCTTCGGGCAGCCCCAGCGCTTCTTGCAGGAACGACGATTGCAGGGTGTCCTTGCGCGTGTAGGCGACGACGGGCGCTGTGCGCGCCGCCTTGCGCGTCAGGCCGTGCGCGAACCACTGCTGGCGGAACGCGGGCGTGGCCACCAGCCAGTAGCGCATCACGCCCAGCGGCTCGGCCGTGCAGCCGCGCATGGGCTTGGCTTCCGTGCTGATGCAGCCGATCGCCATGCCTGTTTCCAGCAAGGTGTAGGTGTGGTCCTGGTCTTCCACGGTCAGGTCCAGCAGCACGCGCTCGCGTATCAGCACCTCGGACAGGGCGGGGAAGAACCAGGTGCCCATTGAGTCCGCGTTCAGCGCCAGCACCAGGGTCAGCGGCGCATCCTGCTGCACCGCCAGTTCCGCCTGCAAATCCGCTTCCAGCAGCTTGGCCCGTTTCAGATACTGCATCAGCCGCTGGCCCATGCGTGTGGCGCGCGCCGGGCGGCTGCGCACGATCAGCGCATTGCCCAACTGGCTTTCCAGTGCCCGCACGCGCTGGGAAATGGCGGGGGAGGTCAGGTGTAGCCGCAGCGCCGCCTGTTCGAAACTGCCCGTTTCGACGACGGCGCGAAACGCTTCCGTGTGTTTGGGATTGAGATCCATGGCCACTGCCTTACATAAGAAAAATTTATCAATACTAAATAATACTTACTTTTCATAAGGATGAGTGTGTTGCAGTGCACAATGCCTCTTTGATGGAGTGCCGCGCGCCAGCGTACGGCCTCCTGGCAGCAAGGAATACCACCATGGAAGCACAAGCGAACGACAGCAGTACCCACAAGCCCCAGTCCAAGCTGGCGCGCAATCTGAAATTCGGCCTGGGATTGACCCTGGGCCTGGGCATGGCCGCCGCGCTGGCGGGCGGCTGGTGGCTGCGCCAGGCGTGGCAGGATTTGCCGGCCGTCGAGCACCTGGCCCAGTACAAGCCCGCACTGCCGCTGCGTATTTTCTCGAGCGAAGGCGAGCTGCTGGCCGAATACGGCGAAGAGCGCCGCGAATTCCTGCCCCTCAAGGAAATCCCCCTGCGCATGCGCCAGGCCTTGCTGGCCATCGAGGATGCGCGTTTCTACGAACACGGCGCCGTCGATTTCTATGGCTTGACGCGCGCCACCCTGGCCAACGTCGTCACGGGCCACCATGCGCAAGGCGCCAGTACCATCACCATGCAGGTGGCGCGCGGCTTCTTCCTGTCGCGCGAAAAGACCGTGCAGCGCAAGCTGACGGAGATGCTGCTTGCCTATAAGCTGGAACAGCACTACGGCAAGGACAAGCTGCTGGAACTGTATATGAACCAGATTTATCTGGGCGAGCGTTCCTACGGTTTTTCCGCCGCCTCGAACATTTACTTTGACAAGCCGCTGGCCGACGTCAGCATCGCCGAAGCGGCCATGCTGGCCGGTTTGCCGAAAGCGCCGTCGGCCTACAACCCCGTCGCCAATCCCCAGCGCGCCACCGTGCGCCAGCACTACATCCTGCAGCGCATGCGCGAACTTGGTTACATCACGCCGGCCGAGTACGACGCGGCCGTGGCGGAAAAGCTGGCCCTGAACAAGGACCGCAACAGCTCCGTGCATGCGGCCGCATATGCGGTCGAGGAAGCGCGCCAGCTGATCCTGCAAAGCTATCCCGAAGGCGCCTACAGCATGGGCCTGGACGTGACGACCACCATCCGCATGGCGCCGCAGCGGGCGGCCGACAAGTCGCTGCGCGATGGGCTGTTGAATGCGCAGGCACGGCGCGGCTACCGCGGCCCGGAAGCGCGCCTGGCCGCTTCCGAAGACAGCGTGGCGCGTCAGCTGGCCGCCTACCCGGACAGCGGAGAATTGCACGCCGCCCTCGTGCGCAAGGTCGATACCGCCGGCAAGCGCCAGGTGACGGCGCAGCTGCGCAATGGCGACGAGATCGTGCTGACGGCATCGGAAGCGCGCCTGGGCGGCAAGCTGGCCTGGGACGGCAAGCGCGCCATCGCCGAGGGCAGCGTGATCCGCGTGGTGCGCGACGCGGCCAAGAAGGGCTGGCTGGTGAGCCAGCTGCCCGAGATGGAAGGCGCGCTCATTTCCGTCGAGGCACACAGCGGCGAGATCGTCGCCATGGCGGGCGGCTTCGATTTCTACCGCAACCACTACAACCACGCCATGCAGGCCTACCGCCAGCCCGGTTCCAGCTTCAAGCCCTTCGTGTATTCGGCGGCGCTGGAAAAGGGCTATTTCCCCGGCACGGCCGTCGACGACACGCAGCGCTTGCTGCTGCCGCAGGAAACGGGCGCACGGCCTTGGCGTCCGCGCAATTACGGCAACAACTATGAAGGTTTCATCAGCGTGCGGCGTGGCCTCGTGCGCTCGAAAAACCTGGTGGCCGTGAGCCTGATGCAGGCGGCCGGCCCCGGCTACGTGCAGCACTACGCCACGCGCTTCGGCTTCGAGGGCGCGCGTAATCCCGTGTCCCTGCCTCTGGCGCTGGGCGCGGGCGCCGTCACACCGCTGCAGCTGGCGCAATCGTATGCAGTGTTTGCCAACGGCGGCATGCAGATGCCGCCGAAACTGATCAAGGAAGTGCGCAGCCGCAGCGGAGAAGTGCTGTTCAGCGATGCGGCGCCACGCGCCAAGGATACGCCGGCACCGGGCACGCAAGTGATCTCCACGCGCAATGCCTACGTCATGGATAGCATGCTGCGCGACGTCGTCAAGAGCGGCACGGGCCGCGGTGCGCTGGCGCTGGGGCGTGGCGACGCGGCCGGCAAGACGGGCACGTCGAACAACGCCTACGACGCCTGGTTCGCCGGCTACTCGTCCGGCCTCGTCTCCGTCGTCTGGCTCGGCTACGACCAGCCGAAAAGCCTGGGCAACGCCACGGGGGGCACCCTGGCGCTGCCCGTCTGGCGCGACTACATGCAGGTGGCCGTGCAGGGCCGCCGCGAACAGGTATTGGCCGAACCAGCAGGCCTGGCCCTGCTCGACGGCGATTACGTGTATGCCGAATACCTGGCCGGCGACTGCCTGAAGGATAACTTTGCCTTTATCCACAGCAGCGTCGGCTGCGGCAGCGGCGGTGCGGATACGCGCATGGCGCACGGCGAGGCTGGCGCTGGCGATGGCGGCTCGAGCACAGGCACGAACGAAGCGCGCACCCTGAGCGAAGCGCGCGAACGCGAACAAATTCTCAAATCATTTTCGGAAGAGTAAGAGCATGCTGCTATATACGATTTACCTGGTGGCGATCGTCGCCGAAGCGATGTCCGGCGCCATCATGGGCATGCGGCGCGGCATGGACTTGTTCGGCATCTGCATGATCGGCACCGTCACGGCGCTCGGCGGCGGCACCGTGCGCGACGTGCTGCTGGGGCACTATCCGCTGGGCTGGATCGCGCATCCAGAATACCTGCTGTTTACCATCGGCGCGGCCATTGTGACGGCCTTTGTCGCGCGCTACCTGCACCATCTGCGCGCCATCTTCCTGCTGGTCGATGGACTGGGCCTGGTGGCGTTTTGCGTGATCGGCTGCGACATCGCCATGTCGGCCAAGATGCATCCGGCCATCGTCGTGCTGGCGGGGATGATCACGGGTGTCTTCGGCGGCCTGCTGCGCGATATCCTGTGCAACCAGATTCCCCTCGTGCTGCAGCGCGAAGTGTATGCCACCGTGGCGCTGTTCACGGGCAGCCTGTACGTGGGCCTGCTGTACTTCAAGGTCGACAGCTCGGTGGCGCAGCTGGCGTCCATCGGCGCCGGTTTCCTGTTCCGCTTCCTGGCACTGCACTTCGAGTGGCGGCTGCCGAATTTCAATGGCGACCGTATACGGGGTTTTGAGTAAGGTAACAGCCGCGTGAATATTTTCACGCGCCTTTAACCCCTTTTTCTGCGCTGCCGCGTTTCATGTTGGACACCCCAGCCAACCGGAGAAGAAGCGATGTCCAGCGCCCTCAAGATCACATTGACACTGTCCCTGCTGCTGTCGGCAGGCAGCCACGCCGCCGGCACGGCGCCGCGCAAGACCCTGGCGCCGTTCGCCAGCGAGCAGGCCTTGAGCAGCTACCTGCAGCAGTTGCAGGCGCGCCAGGCGGCCCTGCTGCTGCAGCAGCAGAAACTGCAGCGCGCCACGGCGCAGTCCATGTCGGCTCCTCCCGCCCCTCCCGCGCCGATGGCGGCCAAGGCGGCCCCCGCGCCATCGGCAGAAGCGGCGGAATCCGTTACCAATGTGCAGACGGCGGGCGTGGACGAAGGCGGTATCGTCAAGCTGCATGGCAAGCACCTGGTGATGCTCCGGCGCGGCAAGCTGTTCACCGTGCAGGTGGGGGGCAATGCCCTGCAGCCTGTGTCTTCGCTCGACGCGTTCGCGCCGGGCAGCGATCCTTCCGGCAGCTGGTATGACGAAATGCTGATCGATGGCGACACGGTCGTGGTGATCGGCTACAGCTACAGCCGTGGCGGCACGGAGATCGGCCTGTTCGATATCGATGCGAACGGCAAGCTGGCCTACCGCTCCACCTATCACTTGCGCTCCAACGATTATTACTCGTCGCGCAATTACGCGAGCCGCCTGGTCAGCGGCAAACTGGTGTTCTATTCGCCCCTGTCGCTGAACTTGCGCCGGGGCGACCCGTTCGGCGGCTTTCCTGCGCTGCGCCGCTGGCGTCCTGACGCCGTGCCATCCGACTTCAAGCGCATCGCCCCGGCCACGCGCATCTACCGTACCGATGAAGAACCCGAAACGGGCTTCGGCCTGACTCTGCACACGGTCACCGTGTGCGACCTGGCGCAACGCGACATGCGCTGCGAAGCGACGGCCGTGATGGGGCCGCAGGGCCGCGTATTTTATGTGTCGGGCGAATCCGTTTTCGTGTGGACGACGCGGCGCGGCAGTGACTCGGGCGTGTTCCGCATTCCCCTCGATGGCAGCGCGCCCAGCGCCCTGAAGGTGGCCGGCGCGCCCGTCGACCAGTTCTCGTTCCTGGAAAGTGGCGATGGCCACCTGAACGTGCTGCTGCGCGCCGAAGGCCAGGGCGACGCCATGTGGGATGGCGCGCGGGGCCGTGGCGACATGGCCCTGCTGCGCGTGCCATTGGCGTCGTTTTCCGATGGCCGCGACAGCGCGCCCGCCAGCAGCTACAAGCCGCTGCCCGGTGGCGGCGGCTACGGCTTGCAGAACCGCTATGTGGGGTCCTATCTGTTGTACGGCAATCCGGGCAATCCGGGACGCCGCAAGGCGGACCAGGCCTGGCCGCGCCAGCCCCTGTACGCCGTGCGCTGGGCCGATGCGGGCAGCGTGCAAGCCTTGTCCCTGCCGCATGGCGTCGAGCGCATCGAGGCGCTGGGCAATGACGCCGTGGTGATCGGCGCTCAGGGCAGGGATCTGCACTTCAGCACCATCGGCCTGGGGGCGCAGGCGGCGATTGCCACGCGCTACATCCGCGCCGACGCGGCGCAGGGCGAGTCGCGCAGCCACGGCTTTTTCTACAAGCCGCAAGCGGCCGGTGAGGGCGTGATCGGCTTGCCCATCCTGGGCGTGGATGAGCGGCCTGGCCTTAACAAGTCATCCGCCTCCGTGCTCTACTTGCGCAACAGCGGTTTGACATTGACCGAACTGGGCGCGCTGGCGGCGCGGCCGGGCCAGGCGCCAGACGACGGCTGCCGCGCGTCCTGCGTGGACTGGTATGGCAATGCGCGGCCCCTGTTCCTGCAGGGCCGGGTCTTCGCTTTGCTCGGCTATGAACTGGTGGAAGGGGCACTCAAGGAAGGACAGATCCGTGAAGTGCGCCGCATCAGCTATGCACCCACTGCACGTTGACGGCGTAGTGAAATTGCCGCTGCCGCGTAGTTCGGCTACACTGGTCCGCATGCCCGACACCCTGATGACCGCGACGGATGAAGACCTGATGCTGCGCTACAGCGCCGGCGACCTGCCGTCGTTTCGCGAACTGTACCGACGCCACAGCCAGGGCCTGTACCGCTTCGTGGCCTGGCGTTCGCCGCGCCGCGCGTGGGTGGACGAGATCGTGCAGGATGCGTGGGCCAGCCTGCATGCGGCGCGCGCCGGCTACCAGCCGCAGGCGGCGTTCCGCACCTATCTGTACCAGATCGCGCGCAACCGCCTGATCGACCTGCTGCGCCAGCGGGAAGGACAGGAAATCGACGCTGTGGGCGAACTGGCGGACGAGGGCGCATCGCCGCCGCAATCGCTGGAGCAGAAACAGCAGCATGCGTTGCTGCATGCGGCCATCGCCGCGCTGCCGGTGGAGCAGAAGGAAGCGCTGGTGCTGCAGCAGTTCAGCGGCATGAGCATTCTCGAGATCGCCGTCGTGACGGGGGTGGAAGCGGAAACCGTCAAGAGCCGGCTGCGCTACGCCATGCAGAAATTGCGCGCGGGCTTGGACAGCGCCGCTGGCGCGGGAGGACAGGCATGAATACGCACGATCAAGATAACGACAAACCGAACGACGCACCGATTGACGAGGAGTTGAACGCGCTGCTGGCCAGCCTGCCGCAGCCTGCGCCTTCCAGCGCGCTCGATGCGGCCATTCTTGCGGACGCGGAAAAAGCCTTGCAGCAGCCGGCAGCCGCGAACGACAGCGCCGATGGCGTGCTGCGCACCTTGCCGGCCAAGAAATCACCGGACTACCTGCAGCGCTGGCGCGTTCCGCTGGGATTGGCCGCAGCCGTGCTGCTGACCGTGAACCTGATCGGCGTGGACTGGTTCGGCTCGAAGCCGGCGCAATTTCCTGTGGTGGGGGAGCCGGTCACGCAGGAGGTGGTGCCGGCAGCGGCGCCAGTGCCGCAGGCTGCCGAATCGACCGCAGCTGCGCCAGCGCCGCGCGCCATGGCCAAAATGGCAGCCAAGCCAGCGCCGCCGGCGCCAGCCTCGTTTCCCACGCCGCAGGCGGTAGCAGTGGCCCCACCGGCGCCGCCAGCACCGCCGCCGCCAGCGCCTGCCACGGCGATGAGTGAGGCGATGGAGCAGCAAGCGGCCATGCAGGCCCAGTCCAGCCTGCAGCGCCAGGCACCCGTGCAGCGCGCGCTGGCCATGCCCGCGCCCGTCGCGGCCCGCTCCGCGCCGCTGCCGCCGGCCGCAAAACTCGACGCTGGCGTGTGGCTGGTGAAGATCGACGCCCTGCTCAAGGCCGGCGAGGACGCACTGGCGCGCGAGGAGTGGACGGCGTTCCGGCAGGCCTATCCCGACTATCCGGTGGCCGAGGAACTGCGGCAGCGGCTGGAAAAAAAGTAGCGGGTTAAACGATCCCCTTCCTGCGTTCCCACACGGCGCTGCCGACGAAAATGGCGGCGCATACCCACATCACGGCCGGCAGGGCGTTCACGCCCACCGATTGCATCAGGACGCCCGTCAGCAGGGGGCCGCCGCCACTTGTCACGCCCCAGGTGGCGTTGACGATGGCGCTGGCGCTGGTCAGCGACAGGCCCGTAAACCGTTCGCCGCAGGCCACCAGCGCCAGCATGTAGATGCCGCCCGCCGCCGCGCCCAGCAACAGCAGCAAGGTCCACCACAGCCATGGCGTGCCGACGGCAAACGGCAGCAGCGGCAGCAGCAGGCAGACGGCCACGCCGCAGCCCGCGTGGACTTTGGCGCGGCCGTAGCGGTCGGCCATCCATCCCAGCGCGAATTGCAGGCCCGTGTCGCCCACCAGCACCACGGTGGCCGACAGCAGGGCCAGGTCCGTGCCGATGCCGTGCTCCATCGCGTACAGCGGCAGCAAGCTCAATGCCAGCGTATCGAACAGGGCGAAGAAGGCGGCGCCGAGCACGATCATCGGCATGCGCGGCAGGATCAGGGGCCACTTCACGCCATGTTCCTCCGGCTCCCTCTCCGGGCCGCTGTTCGAGATCAGCATCAATCCAGGCACGGCCAGCAAGAACAGCAGGCCGCAGGCGGCGAAGCTCCAGCTGATCTTGTCGTTGAACAGCGCCACGAGGGCAGGGCCGATCAGCTGGAAAAACGTAAAACTGGTGGTGTACATGGCCACCACACGGCCCCGTGAATTGTCGGGCGCCAGCCGGTTCACCCACGCCTCGCCGATGGTAAACAGCACGCCCATGGCGCCACCGAACAGGAAGCGCAGCACGCTCCACGCCAGCAGATGGTCGGTGCACTGCATGGCGATCGTCGCCAGCGATGCCATCCACACGGCGCCCAGCATGGTGGCGCGCGCGCCGAAACGCCCCACCCAGCGCGAAACGAATGGCGATGCGGCCAGGATGCCGAGGGCGCTGACGGCCGTGATCATGCCGATGATGTCCGTGCCCACGCCGCGCTGGTGCAGGGTCAATGCGGTGAGCGGCATGGTGGCGCCCAGGCCCAGGCCCACCACGCCGATGCTGACCACGAGGGCGAAGAAGTCGCGCCATGGCATGCTCTTCATGGCTGCCCCCTCGGGGTGAAAAAGGTGCTTGAAAAGGCTGAAAAACGGTGTGGATGCATGGGAAAGTAAGGGACTTTGCCTGCGGCGCTGGTGTTTGGCGCCGGACGGGCATATGATGATTTTATCAAGAGCAATATTGCAAAGCCGTAGTGTAGGCGATGTGTGCCATCGCTGGCCATGCCCATCGGTGTGGCCGCCCCTGCCGGCTCTGCTGTACAGTGAAGCGAGCGGCAGCGCTGTCATGGCGCTGTCATTGGATCGTCACGCCAGCGAGGAAGCTCTATGCGCCGTCCCGTCGTTCTCGTTCCCGCCTGCCAGCGCCAGCTTGGAAGCCATGCCTGGCACATGGCGCAGGACAAATACCTGCACGCCGTGCTGCGTGGCGCCGGCTGCATGCCGCTGCTGCTGCCCGCCCTGGGCGCGGACGCGGACCTGGAAGCGGCGCTGCACGCCGCCGACGGCGTCATGCTGACCGGTTCCGCATCGAACGTCGACGCCCGCCTGTATGGCGAAGACATCCTGCATCCCGACCTGCCGCAAGACCCTGCGCGCGACGCCACCACCTTGCCCCTGATCCGCGCCGCGCTGGCGCGCCAGCTGCCCCTGCTCGCCATTTGCCGCGGCTTCCAGGAAGTCAACGTGGCCCTGGGGGGCAGCCTGCACCAGGCCGTGCATGCGGTGCCGGGCATGCAGGACCACCGCGAGAACGTGCTCGATCCTTTGGAGCGCCAGTACGGGCCCGCGCACCGCATCAAGCTGATGCCCGACGGCCTGCTGTCGCGCCTCTTGGGCGGCGAGAGCGAAATGATGGTCAATTCCCTGCATGGCCAGGGCGTGGCGCGGCTGGCCGATGGCTTGCTGGTGGAAGCGCTGGCCGACGACGGCCTGGTGGAGGCGTATAGCGTGGCCAGCGCCGCCGGCTTTGCCCTGGCCGTGCAATGGCACCCCGAGTGGCAGGTGGAAGACAACCCGCAGTCGATGCGCCTGTTTGGCGCCTTCGGCCAGGCATGCCGCGATTACCAGGAACAGCAGCACCGAAAGAAAGAATGACCGGCGCGCCGCACGCGTAGCACGCGGCGTTTGATCAAGACCAGCGAGAGGGAAACATGGCAATACGCGAAAATTTCACTTATACGGACATGGATTTGTGGCTCAATGAAAAGCGCGTCACGGAAATAGAATGCCTGGTCCCCGACTTGACGGGTGTGGCGCGGGGGAAGATCCTGCCGCGCGGGAAATTCACCCAGGAGCGCGGCATGCGCATCCCGGAAGCGGTACTGGGCATGACGGTGACGGGCAATTACCCGGTCGACGATGGCGGCTACGACCGCGCCATTTCCAGCACCGACCGCGACATGATTTTGAAGGCTGATCCCACCACCATCACCATGGTGCCGTGGGCAACCGATCCCACCGCGCAAGTCATCCACGACTGCTATTTTGCCGACGGCGCGCTGGTCGATTTCGCCCCACGCTCCGTGCTGCGGCGCGTGCTGAAACTGTATGCGGACAAGGGCTGGAAACCTGTCGTGGCGCCCGAGCTGGAGTTCTACCTGACGGCGAAAAACACGGATCCGGACTTGCCATTGAAACCGCCCATCGGGCGCAGCGGCCGGGCCGAGACGAGCCGCCAGGTGTACAGCATCGATGCCGTCAACGAGTTCGATCCCCTGTTCGAGGATATCTACGATTACTGCGAACTGATGAACCTTGACGTCGACACTCTGATCCACGAAATCGGCGCGGGGCAGATGGAAATCAACTTCCTGCACGGCGATCCTCTGGGCCTGGCAGACAAGGTCTTCTTCTTCAAGCGCACCCTGCGCGAAGCGGCCCTGAAACACGATATGTATGCCACCTTCATGGCCAAGCCCATGGCGGGCGAGCCGGGGTCCGCCATGCACGTGCATCAGAGCGTCGTCGACGCGAAGACGGGCTTGAATATCTTCAGCAATGAGGACGGCTCGGCCGCGCCCATCTTCAAGCATTACATCGCGGGCTTGCAGCGCTACATGCCGTCGGCCATGGCTATCGTCGCGCCCTATGTGAATTCCTACCGCCGCATCGTGCGCCACACGGCCGCGCCGATCAACATCCAGTGGGGCCTGGACAACCGCACGGTGGGCTTCCGCGTGCCCGAATCGGGCGTGCAGGACCGCCGCGTGGAAAACCGCATCATCGGCGCCGATGCGAATCCCTACCTGGCCCTGGCCGTCACTTTGGCCTGCGGCTACCTGGGCATGACGGAGCAGCTGGAAGCGACGCCGATGATGGTGGGCAGCGCCTACGACATGAAGTTCGAATTGCCGCAAGGCTTGCCCGAGGCTCTGCAACTGCTGCGCGCGGAAGACAAGCTGCGCACGGTGCTGGGCGAGCGCTTCATCGACGTGTATGCGGCCATCAAGGACCTCGAGCACCAGGAGTTCATGACCGTCATCAGCCCGTGGGAGCGCGAACATCTTCTGCTCCACGTTTAAGAAAGGATCTCAATGAGCACATCCAATAATCCGCTGGCGCCAAGCGCCGCCCTGGTTGCCTCCGTGGCGCAGAAAAACGCGGCGCCGCAGGTGTACGATACAAACGCCATCCAGCAGATGGACTCGGCCCACTACCTGCATCCATTTACCGATTTTAAAGATCTGGCAAGCAAGGGCGCCAGGGTGATGGTGCGCGGCGACGGCGTCTACCTGTGGGATAGCCAGGGCAAGAAGATCGTCGACGGCATGTCGGGCCTGTGGTGCGTGAACGTGGGCTACGGCCGCACGTCGATCTCGCAAGCCGTGTACAAACAGATGGAAACGCTGCCCTTCTATAACAGCTTCTTTGGCACGACGAACGTGCCGGCCGCGCAGCTGGCCGCCAAGCTGGCGCAGATATCGCCGCCGCAGTTCCAGCACGTGTTCTTCACCAGTTCCGGTTCCGAAGGCAATGACACGAATTTGCGCATGGTGCGCCGCTACTGGGACATCCTCGGCTACAAGGAGCGCCACACCATCATCAGCCGCCACAACGCCTATCATGGCAGCACGGTGGCGGGAGCGTCGCTGGGCGGCATGGACGGCATGCATGCGCAGGGCGGCATGCCGATACCGGGCATCGCGCATATCGGCCAGCCCAATTATCTGGAGTCGGGCCACGGCTTGACACCGGAAGCGTTCGGCCTGAAGGCGGCCGGCTGGCTGGAAGATAAAATCCTGGAAATCGGCGCCGACAAGGTGGCCGCCTTTATCGGCGAACCGGTGCAGGGCGCGGGCGGCGTCATCATTCCGCCCTCGACCTACTGGCCCGAAATCCAGCGCATCTGCGACAAGTACGGCATCTTGCTGATCGCCGATGAAGTCATCTGCGGCTTCGGCCGCCTGGGGCGCTGGTTCGGCTCCGAACTGTTCGGCATCAAGCCCGACCTGATCACGTTTGCCAAGGGCGTCACCTCGGGCTATGTGCCGCTGGGCGGCGTGCTGGTGGGAGACCGTGTCGCCAAGGTGCTGATCGAGCAGGGTGGCGAATTCACCCACGGCTTTACGTATTCGGGCCACCCCGTCGCCTGCGCGGCGGCGCTGGAAAACATCCGCATCATCGAGGAAGAGCAGCTGGTGGCCAAGGTGGCCGAGGATACGGGACCGTACCTGCAGCAGTGCTTCGCCAGCCTGGGCGAACACCCGCTGGTCGGCTATGCGGACAGCTGTGGCCTGGTCGCGGGCCTGAACCTGGTGCGCAAGAAGGGCGCCACCGTGCACGAGAACGAGCTGTTCGACGAGGGCCAGGGCGTGGGCATGATCTGCCGCGGCCACATGTTCGACAACGGCGTCATCATGCGCGCCGTGGGCGAACGCATGATCGTCGCCCCGCCGCTGGTCATGACGCGCGCGCAGATCGATGAAATGGTGGGCTTGATACGGGTGTGCCTGGACAAGACGTATGCGGATGTACAGGCGAAGGGGTGGGTGTAGCTATCGTCGAACCCAAACGCAAGGGCCGGGGTCGTACCCCGAGGGTACGACCCCAGTCTCTGCTGTTGGGTTTTTATCGACATCTGTACAATTTTTAGACCCGATAAGCGGCAGTTCCGCTAAACTTCCATCCTGGCCGCTCTTTGTAGCGGCCAGTTTTTCATTTTGACAGCCACTTACCCAAAGCATCCACATGACGATAGCAACACCAGCCGCGTCGGCCAGTGACGCCCCAGCGCCTTTCTTGCTGATTGATCAACTAGTCAAGGAATTCGATGGCATGCGCGCCGTCAATGATATTTCCGTGACGATCAACAAGGGCGAGATTTTCGCTCTGCTGGGCAGTTCAGGTTGCGGCAAGTCGACCCTGCTGCGCATGCTGGCCGGTTTCGAGACGCCGACGTCGGGGCGCATCGCCCTGGCGGGCAACAGCATCGTCGATGTGCCGCCGCACCAGCGCCCCATCAACATGATGTTCCAGTCGTACGCGCTGTTCCCGCATTTGTCCGTGTGGGACAACATCGCCTTCGGCCTGCGCCGCGACGGTTTGCCGAAAGCGGAAGTGGCGGCGCGGGTCGAGCAGATGCTGGCGCTGGTGCAACTGGGCCAATACGCGAAGCGCAAGCCGCATCAGCTGTCGGGCGGGCAGCAGCAGCGCGTGGCGCTGGCGCGCAGCCTGGCCAAGCGGCCGCAATTACTGCTGCTCGACGAGCCGCTGGGTGCACTGGACAAGAAACTGCGCGAGCGCACGCAGATGGAGCTGGTCAACATCATCGAGCAAGTGGGCGTCACCTGCGTGATGGTCACGCACGACCAGGACGAGGCCATGAGCATGGCCACGCGCATCGCCGTCATGAGCGAAGGGCGCATCCTGCAGGTGGGCGCTCCCGGCGAAATCTATGAAACGCCGAATTGCCGTTTCGTGGCCGATTTCATCGGTAGCGTCAACCTGTTCGACGGCCGCATCACACAGGACGAACCCGATCACGTGGTGATCGCCACGCCCGATGGCGAGCACTATGTTTCGCACGGCATCACGGGCAACCTGGGCATGGATGTCTCGGTGGCCGTGCGCCCCGAAAAAATCGGCATCCAGATCGCGCCACCCGCTTTGGAGGAGCGCGCGTCACCAAAGGAACACGGCTACAACTGCGCCCAGGGCGTGATCGTCGCCATGGCGTATTTTGGCAATGAAACCAGTTACCACGTGCGCCTCGACAGCGGCACGGTGGTGAAGGTGTCGCGCACCAACGCGGCCCGCCACGACGCCGCGCGCCTCGAGCGTGAACAGCGCGTGTGGGTGTGGTGGGATGGCGCCGACATCGTCGTGCTGACCAGCTGAGGCCATCATGACGTCCCTCCTGCAATCGCTGCGTAACTTGGTCACCCTGCGTTGGGTCACAGGGCGTAACGCCGTCATCGCCGTGCCGTCGCTGTTCTTGGCGGCCGCCTTCCTCGTGCCCTTCCTGATCGTGCTGCGCATCAGCCTGTCCGACATGGACACGGCGGGCAGCCCGTTCGGCGGCTTGCTGTCGTACGTCGACGGCATCGTCGTGCTGAAGGTGAAAATCGCCAACTACCTGTTCATCGCCGCCGATGAACTGTATCTGCTCACCTACCTCAGCTCCATCAAATACGCGGCGATTACCACGGCCATTTGCCTCTTCATCGGCTACCCGTTCGCCTACTTCATGGCGCGCGCCAAACCGTCGATCCGCCCTGTGCTGATGATGCTGGTGATGCTGCCGTTCTGGACCTCGTTCCTGCTGCGCGTGTATGCGTGGAAGGGCATCCTGGCCAACCACGGCTTGCTCAATGACCTGCTGATCGCGCTGGGCGTGGTGAGCGAACCGCTGCACATGATGAATACCTCGTTCTCGCTGGTCGTCGGCATGGTGTACGCCTATCTGCCGTTCATGATCTTGCCCCTGTACGCCAACCTGGTGAAAATGGACATGCGCTACCTGGAAGCGGCGGCCGACCTGGGCGCCACGCCCTTGCAGGCGTTCTGGCGCATCACCGTGCCCCTGTCGAAGTCGGGCATCATCGCCGGCGCCATGCTGGTATTCATTCCGTCCGTGGGCGAATACGTGATTCCCGAGCTGCTGGGCGGCCCGGAAACCCTGATGATCGGCCGCGTGCTGTGGGATGAATATTTCACCAATAACGACTGGGCCATGGCGTCGTCCGTGACGGTGCTGGTGGTCTTGCTGATCCTCGTGCCGATGGCGATTTTTAACAAATACAAGACGGAGCAGGACGCGGAGGAGCGCACATGAACGGACGTACTTTCCTGCAGCGCTGGTTCGGCCGCGGCTGGCTCTCGCTCGGCTACCTGTTCCTCTACCTGCCCATCATCGTGCTGATCGTCTTTTCGTTCAACAGCTCGCGCCAGGACATGGTGTGGAGCGGTTTTTCGCTGCGCTGGTACAGCGAGTTGATGAGCGATACGGAGATCATCTCGGGCTTCGGTTTGTCACTGAAGATCGCCTTCATGTCGGCCACCTCGTCTGTCATCCTCGGCACGTTTGCCGCCTTTGCCTTGACGAGCTACCAGCGCTTCCGTGGCCGTACCTTGTTCTCGTCCATGGTCAGCGCGCCCTTGGTGATGCCGGAAGTGATCATCGGCCTGTCCCTGCTGCTGATGCTGGTGTCCATGCAAAAAGTCTTCGGTTTTCCCGAACGGGGCGTGCTGACCATCTGGCTCGGCCACACCCTGCTGGGCATGGCGTATGCGGCCGTGGTGGTGCAATCGCGCCTGCAGGAGATGAGTAAATCGCTGGCCGAAGCGGCCATGGACCTGGGCTGCCGCGCGCACCAGGTGTTCTTCCTCGTGACCCTGCCGAACATCACGCAAGCGCTGGCGTCGGCCTGGCTGCTGACGTTTACCCTGTCGCTCGACGACGTGGTGCTCTCGGCCTTTTTGTCCGGCCCCGGTTCGACGACGATGCCGCTGGTGATCTTCTCGCGCGCGCGCCTGGGGCTCGATCCGCGCGTCAATGCCATTGCCGCGCTGACGATCCTCGTTGTGACGCTCGCCGTGATCGCGTATGCCGTGATGCTGGCGCGCGCCGACCGCAGACGCCGCAAGCAACTGTCCGCAGCGTATTTGGAAGACTAAGTAGGTCGTGGGAAATTATTGTGAAGTTATGACGAACAGAACCGGATGCTCTGCAAGGCGCCCGCTGCGACGCAGTGCGAGCACTGCTAGCAGCGGGCAACGCCGCAGAGCGCCGGGTATGGAAGTCAGAAATAACAATAATTTATTACGCCCTACTTAGGAGTAAGCTGGCGTTTTCACCTTGCAGGAGACGACCATGACGGAAAACACCAGCTGGCATGCGCGGGCCGCAGCGCTCACGATCGATGGCCGCGCCTTAATCAACGGCGAGCGTGCCTGGGCCACATCCGGCCAGACTTTCGACAATCTGTCGCCCATCGATGGGCGCTTGCTGGGGCAGGTGGCCCGCTGCGATGGTGCGGATGTGGATGCGGCTGTGCAGGCCGCCCGCGCCGCTTTTGACGACCGCCGCTGGGCAGGCAAGTCGCCGGCGCAGCGCAAGCGCGTGCTGATCAAGTTCGCCGACCTGGTGCAGAAATACGGTTCCGAACTGGCCCTGCTGGAAACCCTGGACATGGGCAAACCGATCAAGTACAGCCAGAGCGTGGACGTGGGCGCCACGGCCAACTGCCTGCGCTGGTATGGCGAGGCGATCGACAAGGTCTACGATGAAATCGCGCCGACCCCCGCCAACAGCCTGGCCTTGATCACGCGCGAACCGGTGGGCGTCGTCGCCGCCATCGTGCCGTGGAACTATCCGATGATCATGGCCGCCTGGAAGATCGCTCCCGCCCTCGCGGCCGGCAACAGCGTGATATTGAAACCGTCCGAAAAATCGCCGCTGACGGCGCTGCGCCTGGCCGACATCGCGCTGGAAGCGGGCGTGCCGGCGGGCGTCTTCAACGTGCTGCCAGGTTACGGCAACGAGGCCGGCGCCGCGCTGGCGCTGCACATGGACGTCGATTGCATCGGCTTTACGGGTTCCACGCGCACAGGGAAACTGATCGTGCAGATGGCGGGCCAGTCGAATTTGAAACGGGCATGGACGGAATTGGGCGGCAAGTCCGCCAACATCGTGTGCGCCGATTGCCCGGATCTGGACAAGGCCGTGGCGGCCGCCGTCGGTTCCATTTTCTTCAACCAGGGCGAAAGCTGCAACGCGCCTTCGCGCCTGTTCGTGGAAGAATCGATCAGGGAAGAATTTATCGCCAAGGCGCTGGCCATGCTGCCCCGCTTCCAGCCGGGCGATCCGCTCGACGAAGCCACCGTCATGGGCGCGATCGTCGACGCCACGCAGATGAAGACTGTCATGGGCTACATCGCTTCCGGCAAGCAAGAGGGTGCGCAGCTGCTGGGCGGCGGCGAGGCCGTGCGCGCGGAGACGGGCGGCTACTATGTGCAGCCGACCATCTTCGGCGTGGATGCGGGCATGACGATCGCGCGCGAAGAAATCTTCGGCCCTGTCCTGTCCGTGCTGGGCTTTACGGATATCGCCGAAGCGGTGAAGCAGGCCAATGCCACGCCGTACGGCTTGCAGGCGGCCGTGTGGACGTCCGACATCACCAAGGCCATCCACACGGCGCGCGCCCTGCGTGCGGGCACCGTGCACGTCAACCAGTACGATGGCGATGACATCACCGTGCCATTTGGCGGTTATAAACAGTCGGGCAACGGGCGCGACAAGTCATTGCACGCGCTGGACAAGTACACGGAATTGAAGACGACGTGGATACAGGTGGGATAATTTTTAAAATAGAACTTAAAAGGACTAATTTATGGTGTTAATGGCTTAAAATAGTTCTTTTAGGATCTATTAAAATTTTCATGGCGATGTATTTTTTAAAAATTTGGATCGTATAAGTGCTAATTTAAGGATAAACTGAACACAATTAGCTACTATAAGATCCAATTGGAGCCGTCATGCACTGCCATTTTCAAATTTTTCATGATGATGCGTGGCACGATTGCGCATCGCTGACTTTGCTTGATCCTGCAGGCGGCAATCCACGCACCGGTACCCTGTTCGAGTATGACCTCGATTATGCCTTCTTCAAGCTTGAGAGTGGACCTGTCTCGCTGCGGTTCCCCGTCACGGCAGAAATGCAGAAGCTGGCGCAATGGCCAGCTTTTATCTTTGACCTGATTCCCCAGGGAAGCGGCCGGACATATCTGCTTGGGCAGCTTCAACTGGCCGATGGTCCGGCTGCCGATTTTCCGCTTGCGTGTGCCGGTGCATTCAATCCAGTCGGGCGCGTGCGCATCGCCGAGGCCGTGCAGTACTACGCACACCATATGAATCGCCACGACAAGGGCAAGCCGCAGATCGGCTTTTCACTGGAGGAGATTATAGGTCGCGGCGATGCCTTCAATGAGCGCATGCTGATGCATAGCATGTTGGCCGCTGGCAGTCTGGGGGTACAAGGAGCGGCACCGAAATATCTGCTGACCACCGACCATGCTGGTTTCTGGCATGCCGATGGCGCTCTGGCGGACAAGTATGCGGCTGCACATTTCATCGTCAAGCGTCCGCGCGGAAAGACCGCCAGCGACGCCAAGGTATTGAGAAATGAAGCCGCATACATGACTGTGGCGCGCGCGATGGGCTTGCGCACCGAAGGCCAACTGCGCTACCAGGACGATACCTTGTTCATTCCCCGTTTTGACCGCCGCATCCGCGATGGAAAAGTGCTGCGACTGCATCAGGAAAGCGCCGCTTCGCTGGCAGGTATCGTTGGCTTTGAAGCCACGCCCAGCCAGTTTGTATTATTGCAGGCGCTGCGCGCCGTCGTCAGTGACAAGACTGCGGAAACCATTGAATTTCTCAAACGCGATATCTTGAACCTAGCCATGCGCAATACCGATAATCACGCACGCAATACGGCGGTACAGCAAGTGGGTGCCGAGGTGCGCCTCACGCCGCTGTTCGATTTTGCACCGATGTATCTGGACCCGGATGGCATACCACGCGCTGCGCGCTGGTATCACCCGGATACTCAAAACGAGCTGCATGACTGGACGACGATACTGGCTACGATCGGCATGATGGACGTCGAGCGCCAGCAGGTTCGCCTCGCGTTATATGGATTTGCCCAGCAACTGACTGCGCTGGAACAGCATATGCAGGAGGCAGGCGTGGATGATGACATCATTGCTTTCCTTCGGCCACATATAGCCGGGCAGATCGAACAGCTCAAGGCCTTGGGAGAGCACTGACATGGCGCGTACCAAAAAGACCGTTGACAAGGAGGAGCTGCGGCAGCGCAGGGCGGTGCTTTACGAAGCCATTGAAGCAGGCGCCGTCACGCTACAGCATGCCGTCAAGGAAATGCGCGCCATCTCGCGCATGACGCAGGCAGAGTTTGCGACGCACCGGGGCGTGAGCACGAAGGTCATCAAGGAAATCGAGAGTGGCAAGGGCAATCCAACCATCCAGACGCTGAACCGCATAGGACAGTTCTTTGGATTGGAGGTGGCGTTTGTACGGACAGAAACGCTGCGCGAAAAAAAAATCGCCCCGGCAAGTACCGGGGCGATATCGCCTCAATAGGCTAAGTAATCCTCAGGAAATTATTGTGAAATTATGACGAACATAGCCGGATGCTATGCAAGGCGTCCGCCGCGACGCAGTGCGAGCAGTGGTCAACGCCGCAGAGTGCCGGTTATGGAAGTCAGAAATCACAATAATTTATGGGGGTTACTTGGATCAGAAGCAGTGTTCCAGCGCCGGGAAGCTGCCATCCTTGACGGCTTTCACATAGCCGGTGACGGCGTCGTCGATGCTGGCGGCGCCTTCCATGAAGTTGCGCACGAAGCGCGCCTTGCGGCCTGGGAAGACGCCCAGCATGTCGTGCATGACGAGCACCTGGCCCGAGCAGTCGGGGCCTGCGCCGATGCCGATCGTCGGTATCGTCAGCATGTCCGTCACTTCCTTGCCCAGCTGCGTCGGCATCGCTTCCATCAGCACGATGGCGGCGCCCGCATTTTGCAGCGCCAGCGCATCGTTCTTCAGTTCGGCCGCGCTTTCCGTGCTCTTGCCCTGTACTTTATAGCCGCCCAGCTGGTGCACGGATTGCGGCGTCAGGCCGATGTGGGCGCAGATGGGGATGCCGCGCTCGGTGAGGAAACGCACGGTCTCGGCCAGCCAGGCGCCGCCTTCGATCTTGATCATGTGCGCGCCAGCCTGCATCAGGATGACGGCGTTCGCATAGGCTGTTTCAGGTGTGCCGTACGCGCCGAACGGCAGGTCGGACATGATCATGGCCGACTTGCTGCCGCGCGCGACGGACGCCGTGTGGTAGGCCAGTTCGGCCACGGTGACGGGCAGGGTGGAATTGTGGCCGTTGCAGACCATGCCGAGCGAATCGCCGATCAGCAGGATCTCCACGCCGCAGCGGTCCATCAGGGACGCGAAGCTGGCGTCATAGCAGGTCAGCATGGTGATCTTTTCGCCGGCGGCGCGCAGCGTGGCCAGGGTGTGGATGGTCACGGCCTTGTTGGCGACAGGCTTGGCTGGCGCCGGCACCGGTGTGGCGGCCTTGTCTTTTGCGGCCAGATCTGTTCCTTGCAAATAAGCGGACATAGGTATTCTCTAGAGTGAAAGGGGTACGACGCCGCTAGTGTAGTACTTTATATGGCGGCGTGCAGGGGCGGCATTGTAGTGTATGTCCGGCGCCTTGGCTCAGAGCTGGCTGATGGCCTGGTCGGCCACCGTGGCCAGGTAGTCCTGCGCCGGCCCGAGTCCGGGCACGACGATGGCGGGCGCAAGTTCCAGCAGCGGCACCAGCACGAAGGCGCGCTCGGTGAGGCGTGGATGGGGCACCGTCAGGGTGGCGCTGGCGATCCGTTCATCGCCGTACAGCAGCAAGTCCAGGTCCAGGGTGCGCGGGGCGTTGCGATAGGGCCGCTCGCGCCCGTGCGCCGCCTCGATGGCGTGCAGCGCCAGCAGCAGTTCCTCTGCCGGCAGGGTGGTTGTGATGCGCGCCACGGCGTTGATGTAGTCGTCGCCGCTCGAATCGATGGGCGCCGTGCGGTAGCTGGCCGAGGCGTCAACGAGGGATGCGCCAGGCAGGCGCGCCAGGCGCGCGATCGCATCCTGCACATTCGCGCGCGCATCGCCCAGGTTGGCCCCGATGCCGATGTAGGCGGTGACCGTCATTATTCGCCGCTGGTGCTGCCGGTGGTCGAGCCGCCGCCCGTGCCGGTCTTGCTGCGCGTGCTGCGGCGTGGCGGGCGCTTCTTCTTGACGGCGCCCGGTGCGGCATTGGCGCTGACGAGCAGCGCTTCGCGCGTTTCCTCGTCGCCTTCATAAAAGGCCGTCCACCATTCGCCGATGTCCATGTCGATCTCGCCCGAGGCGCAGCGCAGCAGCAGGAAGTCGTAGCCGGCGCGGAAGCGCAGGTGTTCGAGCAGCTTGTACGGCGCCTTGCCGACCCGGCGCTCGAAGCGCGGCTGCATCGACCAGATGTCGCGCATGTCGGAACCGATCTTGCGCTGCAAGGCCAGTTTTTCCGTTTGCGAGTCGAGCACATCGTCGGCCGCCAGGTGCAGCGCGGGGATGGTCGATTCGCCGGCGGCGCGGTAGGCCGTCCATTTTTCCAGCACCTGGTGCCACAGCAGCGAGGCGAACAAAAAGCCTGGCGAGACGGTCTTGCCGGCGGCGATGCGCTGGTCCGTCGCGTCCAGCGCCAGAGTGACGAATTTCGCGCCCAGCGGCTGCTCCAGCACCACGTCGAGCAGCGGCAGCAGGCCGTGATGCAAGCCTTCCTTGCGCAGCTGCTGCAGGCAAGCCAGCGCGTGACCGCTCATCAGGAGTTTGAGCATTTCGTCGAACACGCGCGGCGCGGGCACGTTGTTGATCAGCGGCGCCATGACGGGAATCGGCGCGGCCGTGTGCGGCTCGATGGTGAATTTCAGCTTGGCGGCGAAGCGCACGACGCGCAGCATGCGCACGGGATCTTCGCGATAGCGTTCTTCCGGTTTGCCGATCATGCGCAAGGTCTTGGCGCGGATGTCTTCCACTCCGCCGTGGTAGTCGAGTACTTCCTGCGTGGCCGGGTTGTAATACATGGCGTTGATCGTGAAGTCGCGGCGCAGCGCGTCTTCGTGCTGCAAGCCGAAGGTGTTGTCGCGCAGGACGCGGCCATGTTCATCCTTGGGCGCAGAGTCGGCGCCGGCGCCGCGGAAGGTCGTCACTTCCAGCAAATCCTGGCCGAACATCACGTGCACGATCTGGAAGCGCTTGCCGATGATGAAGGCGCGGCGGAACAGACGCTTGACCTGTTCCGGCGTGGCGTTGGTGGCGATGTCGAAGTCTTTCGGTTTCACGCCCAGCAGCAGGTCGCGCACGGCGCCGCCGACGACGAAGGCCTCGAAGCCTGCTTCCTGCAGGCTGCTGGTGACGCGGATGGCATTTGACGACACCAGTTTCGGGTCGATTCCGTGTTGCGCAGGACCGAGCACAATGGGTGCCGTGGTGTCGCGCGCTGCCTCTTTTTTAACGCCGAGGATCTTGCGGATGAATTTTTTAATCATTGAATAAGTGAAGTGATGGCCAGCCGTGGAGGGATGCGTGTGCGCTCAAAGCGGTGTTGGGGTTGGTCGCGACAGGGTGGGTCACGACCGACAGCAGGGGAATGTCGTTGTGCGAATCGCTGTAGAAATAGCTGCGCTCGAACTGCCCCAGTTCCTTGCCCATCTTTTCCAGCCAGGCGTGGGTGTGGGTCAGCTTGCCCGCGCCCAGGGTCGGCGTGCCGACCAGCTTGCCCGTGACGTTGCCTGCGTCGTCATATTCGGGCATGGCGGCCAGCAGGTGCTCGACGCCCAGCGCATCGGCGATGGGTTTGGTGATGAAATGGTTGGTTGCCGTGACGATGGCCAGCAGGTCGCCCGCGTCCTGGTGCTGTTTCAGCAGGGCCACGACTTCCGGACGGATGACCGGCATGACCACTTCCGCCATGAATTGCCGGTGCAGCGCTTCCAGGCGTTCGCGCGGGAATTGCGCCAGCGTGCCGAGCGAGAATTCCAGGTATTCCACCGGATCGAGCGTGCCGGCCTGGTATTGCGCGAAAAATTCGTCGTTGCGGCGGGTGAATTCGGCGGCGTCCACGGCACCGATGCGTACCAGGAATTCGCCCCACTCGTGATCCGAGTCGATGGGCAGCAGGGTGTGGTCGAGGTCAAACAGGGCCAGATTCATCATTCTTTCGCTTCCGCCTGCAGCAACTCGCGCAACAATGGCAAGGTGATCGGGCGTTGGGTTTCAAGGGAGTAGAGGTCGAGAGAGTCCAGCATCGTCGAAAGCGAACGCATGTCGCGCCGGAAATGGGACAGCAGATAGGGTAACACGCCGGGCGACAAGGTCAAGCCGCGGGTGGTGGCCGCCTGGGTCAGGGCGGCGATTTTTTCATCGTCGGTCAAGCCGTGGATCTGGTAGATCAGGCCCCAGCCCATGCGCGTGCGCAAGTCTTCGCGCACGGGCAGCACGGCGGGCGGCACGGCGCCGCTGCAGACCATGAATGCCTTGTTGGCGCGGATTTCATTGAACAGGGCAAAGGCATCGATCTGCGCCAGCGGCGACAGTTTTTCGCAGTCGTCGAGCAGGTACAGGTCGACGTCAGGCGAATATACGAATTCGGACTCGATCGAGAATGGCGAAATGTAGCGCGCGCGCTCGGTGCTGGCCAGGGCCTTGAGCAGGTGGCTCTTGCCGGCGGCCAGTTCGCCCCACAGGTAGGCAAAATGTTCGCGCGAAGTGCGCGCGGCGAACTGGCGCATCAGCTGCGCCACTTCGGCATTCTGTCCCACCTCGAAGGTATCGAGGCTGTGCGCCTGGTCTGTGCCTAAATCGAGCACCAGTTGTTTCATGGCGTACGCCTTGTCCTGTTTTTCATTACTGCATGTGCATCGTGGTATTGCTAGGTTGATATGATATCCGCTTTTACTAGGTATTATAGAAGCTGCTGGAGAGGTAGTGGCGTCTTAGATGCTTAAAAGCGACCATCAGGACGGCAGAAGCGGGTAAAGCAAGCAAAACGCCGACGAAACCGAACAATTGTCCGAAAGCCAGCAAGGCAAAGATCACGGCCAGCGGATTTAAACCGATGCGCTCGCCCACCAGGCGCGGCGTGAGGAAAAAGCCTTCGATGACCTGGCCGCAGCCGTAGATGACGGCCACGGCGATGACGCCGCTCCAGTCTGCAAACTGCAGCAGGGCGGCGATCAGCGCCAGCATCAGGCCCAGTCCGAAGCCCAGGTAGGGGATGAACACCAGCAAGCCCGTGATGATGCCCACAGGCAATGCCACTTCAAAACCGGCGATGGCCAGCGCCACCGAGTAATACGTGGCCAGCACCAGCATGACGAGCAACTGGCCGCGCAGGTATTGCGCCAGCAGGGTATCGACTTCCTGCGCCATGCCCACCGTGCGGCCGACCCAGCGGCGCGGCACGGCGGCGGCGATGCGCGCCAGCATCGGATGCCAGTCCAGCAACAAATAAAACAGCACCACGGGAATCAGCACGACGGTGGCCAGCCAGCCCAGCACGGCCGTGCCGCCGATGCGGGCCGAGGCGAGTACCGTGCTCCAGATTTCATCGCCGCTGGTGGCCATCTGCTGGCTCAGCATGCGCTTGATGCCCGTGCCGTCCAGGCGCACGCGGATGCCCAGGTCGCGCAGTTTCGGTGCCAGGAACTCGTTCGCCTTGCTGAGGAATTGCGGAATTTGCGCCTGCAGCAAGGGAATTTCCTTCTGCAACACGGGCACGACGATCAGCACCAGCGCCGTAATGGCGAGGAAAAACAACACTACGACGACCAGCACGGCCAGCGGACGGGGCACGTAAAAGCGCTTGCAATGGAGGCGCTGCAAGCGGTCCACGCCAGGATTGAGCACGTAGGCGAGGATGGCGGCGGCCAGGAAGGGCGTCAGGATGGGGCCGAGGCTGACGAGCAGCAGCAAAAATGCCAGCCAGACCGCGATCCAAAATGCTGTTTGCTTCTGTTCGGCGGTGATGGCGAATGGCATGTAGTTTGTACTGTTGCGTTAAAAAAAGGCAGTTAATTACGAAATAGCGGGGCAGTTTGATAAAATAGCGACTTGATCGACCGAATTCACCCGCTGGCGCCCTGCCGCACGATGTTGAAAAACATGCTTGCGCGCGCGTGCCGGCGGGTATCCGCCTTCTATTTTACCGCCTCCGCTGCCACCACACCATGAACCAGACTTCTAATGTTTCCCTTTCCTACCGTGACGCTGGCGTCGATATCGACGCAGGCGACGCTTTAGTCGAAGCAATCAAGCCGTTTGCCAAGCGCACCCTGCGCGAAGGCGTGATGGGCGGCCTGGGCGGTTTTGGCGCCATGTTTGAAATCAGCAAGAAGTACAAGGAACCGGTGCTGGTCTCGGGTACCGACGGCGTCGGCACCAAATTGCGCCTGGCATTCGAACTGAACCGCCATGACACGGTCGGCATCGACCTGGTCGCCATGAGCGTCAACGACATCCTGGTGCAAGGCGCCGAGCCGCTGTTCTTCCTCGACTACTTCGCTTGCGGCAAGCTGGACGTGGCCATTGCCACCGACGTCATCAAGGGCATCGCCCAGGGTTGCGAACAAGCCGGTTGCGCGCTGATCGGCGGCGAAACGGCGGAAATGCCAAGCATGTACCCGGCCGGCGAATACGACCTGGCAGGTTTTGCCGTCGGCGCCGTGGAAAAATCGAAAATCATCGACGGCACCAAGATCGCTCCGGGCGACGTGGTGCTGGGCCTGGCCTCGTCGGGCGTGCACTCGAACGGTTACTCGCTGGTGCGCAAGATCATCGAAGTGGCGAAACCTGATCTGGAAGGCGACTTCCACGGCCGCAAGCTGGCCGACGTGCTGATGCAGCCGACGCGCATCTACGTCAAGCCGCTGCTGGCGCTGATGGATGCCATGGAAGTCAAGGGTATGGTGCACATCACCGGTGGCGGCCTGGTGGAAAACATCCCGCGCGTGCTGCAGCCTGGCCTGGTGGCCGAGCTGGATTCGAAGGCATGGACCATGCCGCCGCTGTTCACGTGGCTGCAACAGCACGGCGGCGTGGCTGACGCCGAAATGCACCGCGTCTTCAACTGCGGCATCGGCATGACCGTCATCGTCTCGCAAGAGAACGCGGACGCCGCCATCGCCCAGTTGCAAGCGGCCGGCGAAACTGTGTCGCGCATCGGCACGATCCGCGCGCGCGTGGGCGACGAGCATCAGACGATTGTGATCTAAACTGTTATATTGATATTTAGTAAAAAATGGCGCCTAGAGCGCCATTTTTATTATGAGAAATTTTTAAATTATTGCATCTTCTTTTGCCCAAAGGAGAAATCGCTTAAATTCTTTTAGACTTGACAATGGGGTTCTGGTAAAGCCAAGTAACATGCATAAAAAATACAAAACAATGGCAAGTGTGAAAATAACCCAGGCGATAGTGATTGCATCCCATTTTCCAGCAATGCTGCCAATTGTCGTGATGATGACAGTAATTAAAATTGAAACTATCGGATGAGAAAAGATTGGAGAGTCAGAGTTGGAGTTGATTTGGCCGTCAAGGTGATTAATCGCATCATCAATATCTCCCATGAACGGACCAGATGTTAAACTTTCTTTGAAATTAAGATACCGAATATATTGATATTCTTTCGCGTAATATTTTATGCGCTCCGGGTATAGTAAATAATATCTCTTGTAAGCACTTTTTCTTGCTTTTGTAACGACTAAAGCCCATATCATTAAAATGGCTATGGAAATTAAAAGCCATGGGAAAAAACTATCTTTCACAAAGAAAATAATTGCAGTTATTGCAAATAATAATTTTGTTATCCACAGAAGAAATTTTAAAGAAGTGCTGCTCTTTGAATAAATTTCTTTTACAACGTTCCAGCGAGATGCACATCTATAAAGTTCGTAAAAACGAATAAAGCTATCCAATTCATTCTTCCTAAATGATTTTGAAGTAATAATTTTAATAATTTAAGAAAAATAAATCAATGAAAATATTAGCATTGGGAAATTTTTTTGAAATTTATGGAGATTAACTTCAAGAGCGCGTGTTTTTTCTCTACATTGGTGAATCAAAATAGATAGTGGTTAACAAATAGAAAGCTCTACTACGAACTTAACTTAGTGCGAGGGATGGTTTGAAGCGGCGCACTGAAAGGTAAATCTACTTTGCTGATCCGCACAGTCCTAGTAGTGCGGATCATGCTAGACAGACCCTATACAGCCTGCTAGGTCGGTAGATTTATATAGGGATTTGGTTTTAAATTTATTCCTAGAGAGGTTCTATGCCATTGGAATTGGAGATCGTTTAAAAATAAATCTATTGTTCTCGTTGCCTTTCTTAAGCGGTGCGCTGCTTACGTCACGTTTGGCACTCACAGCGCATCCGCTTTTATTCGTCATAAATTTTCCAAGACTATTCGGATAACTACTTACCTTGCGTGCGCCGTCTTCATGCGACCATCCGGCTGCGGGCCTCCTTTTCCGATCATGGCTACGCTGACGGCCGAGACGAGGGAGGCGAACAGGATGTAGCCGACGATGTGCCATGGCTCGCCATTGCCCGTTTTCAGCAGGTAGGTGGCGATGATGGGCGTCAGGCCGCTGGCGAAGATGCCCGAGAACTGGTAGACGAAGGAGATGCCCGTGTAGCGCACCTTGGCGTCGAACAGGTCGCAGAACAGGGCCGCTTCCGGGCCGTACACGGCCGAATACAGCACGCCCAGCGGGATGATCACGGAACACCACAGCAGCAGCGGATTGTCGGCATGGTTGAGCATGATCCAGAAGGCGGGAATCGACGACACGCCCGTGATCAATGAACCCCAGAAAAACACCTTGGTGCGGCCGATGCGGTCCGACAGCCTGCCGAAGAACGGGATGCAGAAGCACATCACGACGGCCGACGCCATCACGCCCATCAGCGCTTCCGTGCGGTCTATCTTGATGGTGTTGGTCAGATAGGTGATGGAAAACACGCCGAAGATATTGAAGAACACGCCGTCGATATAGCGCGCGCCCATGCCCTTCAAGACATTGCCCGGATAGCGTTTCAGCAGGTCGAAGAATGGAATCTGCGTCTCCGCGTTCTTCTCCTTGACGGCCTGGAATTCGGGCGTTTCCATCACGTTCAGGCGTATCCACATGCCGATGAAGACGAGGGCCGCCGACAGGATGAAGGCGACGCGCCAGCCCCAGGACAGGAATTGCGTATCCGTCAAGGTATACGACAGGATCGCCACCACGCCCGAAGCGAGGCACAGGCCGATGGCCAGGCCGATCTGCGGCAGGCTGGCATAGAAGCCGCGCTCCTTTGGGGGCGCATATTCATACGCCATCAGCACGGCGCCGCCCCATTCGCCACCGAGGCCGATACCCTGCAGCACGCGCAGGAACAGCAGCAGGCCAGGGGCCCAGTAGCCGATGTGGTCGTAGGTCGGCAGCACGCCGATCAGGAAAGTGGAGATCCCCATGATCATCAGGGTCATCACCAGCATGCTCTTGCGGCCGATCTTGTCGCCGAAGTGGCCGAAGATCACGCCGCCGATGGGGCGCGACAGAAAACCTACGGCAAAGGTGCCGTAGGCCAGCATGGTCGAGACGAGCGGATCGCCGCCCGGGAAATACAGCTTGCTGAACACGATGCCGGCCACGACGCCGTATAAAAAGAAGTCATACCATTCGATGGTGGCGCCGATCACGCTGGCCATCACGACTTTCCGTAGCTCTTTGGCCTTTTTCGGATTGCTCGTATTGTTATCCATAATATCTAGTCTCCTATCGATATCGATTATGTGTTTTTTTCTGATGCCTGGCTGATTGCCAAGTCATTGAGGGGCGGGCCACTCTGCCCGCCGCTGGCATCCTCCTTTGGGAACGGAATGGGGTAGAGTCAGGCCGCCTTGGGCAGGCGCACGGCGTCCGCCAAAATCATGTCGGCCGCTTTTTCGGCGATCATGATGGTGGGCGCGTTCGTATTGCCCGAGACGATTTCCGGCATGATCGACGCGTCGACCACGCGCAGGTTCTGCATGCCGTGCACGCGCAGACGCTCGTCGACGACGGCCATGGCGTCATGCCCCATCTTGCAGGTGCCGCTCGGGTGGTAGATCGACTGGCTGAAGCGCCGCGCCGCGTCCAGCAGTTCCTCATCGCTCTGGAACTGCGGGCCGGGCACGAACTCGGAAATGATGTGCGGCGCCAGCGACGGGGCGGCAGCGATTTTTCGGGCCACGCGCAGGGCGGCAACCGCCGTCTGCTGGTCGCGCGGGTCGGACAGATAATTCGGGTAGATGCCAGGATAAGCGAGTGGATCGGCGGACTTGATCGACACGTGGCCGCGGCTGTGCGGGCGCAGCTGGCACACGGACGACGTGAACGCGGAAAACGGATGCGCGCCTTCGCCCGGCTTGTCGGCGCTCAGCGGCTGCATGTGGAACTGGATGTCGGGCCGTTCCACGTCGGGCGACGACTTGGTAAACACTGTCACCTGGCTGGCCGCCAGGGTCAACGGTCCCGAGCGGGAAAACACATATTGCATGCCCACCCACAGCTTGCCCCACAGGCTGTTGACTTCATCGTTCAGGGTTTTCAGCCGCGTCTTGAAGACGAGGCGGATTTGCAGATGGTCTTGCAGGTTCTGTCCCACGCCGGGCAAGTCGTGCACGAGCGGCACGCCCACTTCATCGAGCAGGGCGCGCGGGCCCACGCCCGAGCATTGCAGGATTTGCGGCGAACCGATGGCGCCCGCGCAGAGTATCACTTCGCCGCTGGCATGCGCCTGGCGCAGCTGGCCATCCTGCCGGAATTCGATGCCGACGGCACGCTTGCCATCGAACAGTACGCGCGTGATTTGCGCGCGCACTTCCACGCGCAGGTTGGCGCGCTTGCGGGCGGGCCGAAGGAAGGCTTTCGCCGTACTCCAGCGCAAGCCCTTGCTGGCTGTCTGCTGGAAATAGCCGACACCTTCCTGCGTGGCGCCGTTGTAATCGGCATTGAAGGGGATGCCGCTTTCCGTGGCGCCCGCAATAAAATGCTCGGCGATGGGGCGGCGCAGCCGCAGGTCCGACACTTTCAATGGACCGCCCACGCCATGGTAATCGCTGGCGCCGCGTTCCTGGTCCTCCGATTTCTTGAAATAGGGCAGCACCTCGGCATAGCTCCAGCCTGCATTGCCGAGTTCGGCCCAGCGGTCGTAGTCTTCCTTCTGGCCCCGCACGTACAGCAAGCCGTTGAGCGAGCTGGAACCGCCCAGCACCTTGCCGCGCGGCCATTGCAGCTGGCGCCCCGCGATGCCGGCGTCCGCTTCCGTGCGGTAGCACCAGTCGAGCTTGGGATCGTGCATGGTCTTGAAATAGCCGACCGGCACGTGTATCCAGGGATTGTTGTCCTTGCCGCCCGCTTCCAGCAGCAATACCTGATTGTTGCTGTCGTGCGACAGGCGGTTGGCCAGCACGCAGCCGGCGGAACCGGCGCCGACAACGATGTAATCGTAGTGTATTTGCAACATTGTTCTTGTCTCCTGCGTTGCGGTATCGCACCGCCTCGGCGGGCGTTTTTTGCGATACACTGGTCTTTATTGGTTATTTTTGGAACTTCTGGTTCCATTTATAAAAGACGTGCGGCACCGGGACAAGCGGAAACAGCCGCATACGCGAGAGGTGAAACAGAACATGCATGATGCGTTTCAAAAACGGCCGGGCGAGGCCGAAGAAGGTGGCCAAGTGGAGACCGGCACAACGGCGAGCCATGGCGACGAGGCGCGGGGATTGCGCGTGCTGCGTTTGATCGAGCACCTGGCCAGCGCCAGCCAGCCCTTGACCCTGTCGCAGCTGGCCGCGCGCATGCAAGTGCCCAAGGCCAGCATGATGCGCTTGCTCGATACCTTGGAGCAGCATGGCTATGTGCTGCGCACGCCCGTGGGGCGCGGCTATGTGCCCGGTGCCGCCTCGACCAACCTGGCGCTGGCGACCCTGCGCAACAATGCCCTGATCCGCGTCAGTCGCAGCATCCTGGGCAGCCTGGTGGCCATCACGGGCGAGACGTGCAACCTGGCCATTCCCGAAGGCAATGCGATCGTCTACGTGGACCGCGTGGAAACGCAGGAACCGCTGCGCCTGCATCTGGTGCTGGGCAGCCGGGCGCCCATGCATTGCACGGCCAGCGGAAAGTTATTCCTTGCGCACATGAGTTTGCTGGAGCGGCGCGAGCTGCTGGCCATGCTGACCTTGGAAGCGCGCACGCCGAAAAGCATTACCGACCCCGTGTTGCTCGAGCGCGAGATCGTGCGCATCGCCAGGCTGGGCATCGGCATCGACGACGAGGAATTCGTGCACGGCATGGTGGCCGTGGCCGTGCCCATCTGCGCGGCCGACGGGCGCATCGTGGCGGCTGTCGCCTGCCACGCGCCCGTGGCACGCAAATCCGTGGAGCAATTGATGCAGCACGTGCCGCAGCTCAAGGAGGCGGCCGTGAAACTACGGCCGCTGTTGCTGGCGGAAAACAGCTAGGGTTTGAGCACCTTCGCCACTTTCGCCGCGCGCAGGCGGAACGCATCGGGCATGCCTGAACCCAGCAGCGGACGCAAGTACAGGCGGAAAGCATCGGTGACGTCCGTGCCGCTGGCGCTGATGAACTCGTCTTCCATGGTGCGCGTCTTGCCTGCCACTTCTGTCAGGGGCAGCAACTCGTAATCCACGGAATAAAAGCCCGTGCGCTTGATGGCCACCGAACCGTCGCGGTCGCCCCACATGGCGAATTGCACCGCTTTTTCGCCCACTTCGCGGGCTTCGCGCTGGTCGACGTCGGAAACGCAGCCGATGAAGGAGCGCTGAAGATAGCCGAAGGTGTCGCCGCGCACGCGTTTGATGCCGAGCTTGGCCTTGATTTCGTCGCACAGCAGGTCGGCCAGCGCGCCCGTGCCCGACAATTGCACATTGCCGTGCGCATCGCGTTCGACTTCTTTCGCCAACAGGCTGGCGATCGGTTCGCCCGAGGCGTCGTGGATGCCTTCCGAGACAGCGATCACGCAGCGGCCATATTTTTCATACGTCGCCTTCACGTCGGCAAGAAATTGTTCCAGCACGAAGACGCGCTCGGGCAGGTAGATCAGGTGCGGGCCATCGTCGGGGAACTTCTTGCCCAGCGCCGAGGCAGCCGTCAAGAAGCCCGCGTGGCGGCCCATCACCACGCCCACGTACACGCCGGGCAAGGCCGCGTTGTCGAGGTTGGCGCCGGCGAACGCTTGCGCGACGAAGCGCGCGGCCGAGGGAAAGCCCGGTGTATGGTCGCTGCCCACCAGGTCGTTGTCGATGGTTTTCGGGATGTGGATGCAGCGCAGCGGATAGCCGGCCTTGTGGGCTTCTTCGCTGACGATGCGCACGGTGTCGGACGAGTCGTTGCCGCCGATATAAAAGAAATGTTCGATCTCGTGCGCGCGCAGCACTTCGAAGATTTGCTGGCAGTAGGCGATGTCTGGCTTGTCGCGCGTGGAGCCGAGGGCCGAGGACGGCGTGGCGGCCACCAGTTCCAGGTTGTGGCTGGTTTCCTGCGTCAGATCGACGAATTCTTCATTGACGATGCCGCGCACGCCGTGCAGCGCGCCATACACGCGCGTGACATGCTGAAAGCGCCGTGATTCGAGCACCACGCCCACCAGCGACTGGTTGATGACGGCGGTGGGACCGCCTCCCTGGGCGACAAGAATTTTTCCAGACGGCATAGGATTTCCTCGTAAATGGAACGGCCCTCCAGCCTACTCCTTTTTTGCCGGGGCGCTGTCTTTTCCGATAGTCCTGTCGAGGAATTTCTCCACCCGGCCCCAGAAGTCGATGCGGTTCTTCGGCAATGTCCATCCATGGCCTTCCTCGTCGTAGACCACCCATTCGACATCGCGGTTGTGCTGTTTGACGGCCGCGTAAAACTGCTTGCCGTGATACAGCGGCACCCGCTGATCGGCGGCGCCGTACGCCAGCAGCAGGGGCTGGGTGATGCGCGCCGCCTGGGCGATGGGCGAGGTGGACTGGAACTGGGCCGCGTTGGCCGTCCGGTCGCCAATCAGCTCGGGCATGCCGTACTGTTTCCAGTCATCGCCGAGGTCGGATTTGAAACTCCAGTGGCCGCTATACAGCAGGTTGATGTCGGTCACGCCCACCCAGTCGATGGCGCAGCGGAACAGGTCGGGATCGTTGACCAGGCCCATCAAAGCGGCATAACCGCCATAGCTGGCGCCGGCGATGCAGATGCGGCGCGGATCGGCGATTCCTTCGGCGATGGCCCAGCGCGCGCCATCGGCGAGATCGTCCTGCATCTTCAAGCCCCATTGTTTCCAGCCGGCGCGAAAATGCTTGGCGCCAAAGCCTGTGCTGCCGCGAAATTCCGGTTGCAGCACGGCATAGCCACGCGAGGCAAGAAATTGCACTTCGGCATTCCATTGCCAGGAGCTGCCGCGCACATACGGGCCGCCATGCACGAGCACGATCAGCGGCAACTGCTTGCCGGAAGTCGTGGCGGGCACGGTGAGCCAGGCGGGAATGGACAGGCCATCGCGCGCCTTGTAGCGCACCAGCTGCTGCTCGCTCATCTGCGCCGGCTTGATGAGCGGCTGCGCTTCGCCGATGATGCTCAGCTTGCCCGTGTCGCTGTTGAACAGCGAGAATTTGCCCGGCTGCCGGTCGGAATACGAGGTCACCAGCATGAAGGGTGTGGCGGGGCGGGCCGCCAGCGAGACCAGGTTGATGGTCGCTGGCAGCAGGGCGTCGATACGTGCCTGGGTGGCCGTCATGACCGGGTCGAACCAGCGCGTGGCGCGCGCATCGCTCAGGTGGCGCACGCCCAGCAGCTTGCCTTGCCCGACGATCAGATTGCCGCTGAAGTCATAGCCGTCGAGCGAGATGATGGGCGTGGGCACGATGCGGCTGCCGGCCAGGTCGTAGGCATGCACGGACAGCGTATCGCTGCCCATGCGGGCGCTCACGTACAGGGTGCCGTCCGTGCCGAAGGAGAGCGGGGTGAAGGCGTCGGGGCCGCCGAGGTAGGCGTCGAACTGCGCCAGCGTGCGCCAGGCGCCGCTGGCCGGATCAAGGTACTGCACGCTTTCGATATTGCGCTCCCGGGTCACGGCCAGGCGCGGTTCGCCATGCTGGTCGAGCAGCCAGCGGCGCACCTTGCCTGGCGGCTTGACGGCCGTGCTGCGGCCCGTGAGCGTATCGAGCTGCCGCAAGCCTTCGTAGTCGACTTCGCCCGTCGAGGCGTACACGGTGCTGCGCACATACACGGCCTGGGAATCCTGCGCACCGCGCTGGCCCGTCAGGTAGGTATGCCAGGGCAGCAGTTTATAGATCGAGGTGGAGGCATCGGGCATGGCGCTGCGGGCGGCCAGCTGGCGAAAGTTGCCACCGTCGCGGTTGACGGCAAACAGGCCCGGCCCGAAACGCATGTCGCCGGGCGCCGTCTGGCGGTCGCGCGTGTTCAGGATCAGGCGTTCGTTGTTGACCCATTCGACGTCGCCCACGTCGACATCGCTGAATTGCGCCACGACCTTGATGCTGTTATCGAGCAGGTTGACGATGGCCAGCCGTTCGCGATTGTTCGCGCCGCTTACCTTCACGGCCAGATGGCGCGCATCGGGCGACAACTGGGGGCCGCTGAATTCGGGGTTGGCGAAGAAGGCCGACAGTGGTGGCGGCGCGGTGTGGGCAGAGGTGTTCAGGGCGAAGATGAAGACGGCCGCCAGGGCGGCGCGCAGAAGACGGAATATTGTCATGGATTGATGAGGCTAGGTTTTATTGAGGTGCGTTGTGGCGGGCCAGGAATTGCTCGACACGTTGCCAGAAATCCACGCGCGTGCTCGCCAAGCCCCAACGATCACCTTCTTCGGCGTACAACTGCCAGTCGACGCGCGGATTGCTCTGCTTGAGCCTGTCGCGCAATTGCGTGCCCTGATAGACGGGAACGTTGTGGCCAGCCCCCCCATAGGCCAGCAGCAAGGGCTGCGTCAACTTTTCGGCCTGGTAGATGGGTGAGCTTGACTTGAGCACGGCGGCGTCGTGCACGGGATCGCCGATGCGTTGCGGCATGGCGTATTGTCTTGCTTCTTCGCCCATCCTGTGACCGACGCTCCAATGTTGCGTAAACATTTGCGGCAAGTCGGTGATGCCGCCCCAGCTCACGCCGCAGCGGAACAGGCCTCCATCCTTGATCAAGCCCATCAGGGCCGCATACCCGCCATAGGCTCCGCCGCCGACGATGCAGATGCGCTGTGGATCGGCAATGCCCTGCGCGATGGCCCAGCGTGCGCCGTCGGCCAGGTCATCCTGCATGGCCAGGCCCCATTGTTTCCAGCCGGCCCGCAAATACTGGTCGCCACGGCCGCCGCTGCCGCGAAATTCGACTTGCAGCACGGCATAGCCACGCGAGGCAAGAAATTGCCGCTCGCTCATCCATTGCCACAGGCTGCCACGTCCTCCTGGCGCACTGCGCACGAGCAGCACCATCGGCAGTTTCTTGCCGCCCCCCTTGGGCAAGGTCAGCCAGGCTGGAATTTCCATGCCGTCGCGCGCGCGGTATTGCATCAGGTCGGTTTGCGCCATGTGTCCAGCATCGATGGCGGGACGGGCGCTGCCGATCTTTTGCAATTGCCGGGTTTGCTTGTTGTAGAGCAGGAAGGCGCTGGGCTGGCGGTCCGAATACGCCGTCACGATGAGCTGCGAGCTATCTGCTTTGGCGCTGCGGGAGATCAGATTGATGGTCGCCGGCAATTGCGCATCGATGTCTTTCTGTATCGCTTTCCAGTCGGCGCTGAACCATTCAATGGTGGTAGCGTCATTGGTGTAATAGACACCCAGCAGGCGTTTCTGGTCCGTGAGAAGGCCGCCTTCGAAATCATAGCCGGCCAGCGTCACCAGCGGCTTGCCCGTGACGCGGCCAGCCGCCAGGTCATAGGCGTACAGCGAGCGCTTGTCGGCGCCGTTGCGGCTGCTGACATACAAGGTGCCGTCGGGACCGAATTCCAGCGGCGTGATGGCATGAGGTTCACCGTCGTAGGCATCCTGGCTGGCGATGGCGCGCCAGCGCTGTTCGTCCTGTTCAAGGTAGTAGAACGTCTTGCGCCGGCCCTCGACGGCCATAGCCAGGCGCGGCTTTCCGTGCTGGTCGAGCAACCAGTAGCGCACGCCTTTGGCTGGTGACACCACCTTTTCCCATTGCTGGGTAGTGGTATCGAGGCGCAGCAAGTCGTATTGCTCGACCTCTGCTGTATTTTCATCGCGCTCCTTGAGCACAACGGCTTTCTGGACATAGATCACGTCGGAATCCTGAGCACCGGGCTGATCCAGCAGATACACGGATGACGGCAACTTCCTGGACGCAAAGCGCGGGTCATCCGCCGCATCATCCATGGACGCCAATTGGCGGTAATTGCTGCCATCGTGGTCGACAGCGAACATGCCCGGCGCATATTTGCGCTGGCCAGCGGCCACGTGCGAGTCGCTGGTATCGAATACCAGCCGCTTGGCATTGACCCATGCCACATTGCCGATATCGCGGTCGCTGAAGTTGGCGACGACCTTAACCGCCTGGCTGGCCACATCGAGCACGGTCAGGCGCCGGCGCTGGTTGTCGCCCATTAGCAAGATGGCGACCGCAGTGCCGTCGGGCGACAAGGTAACACTGCTGATCTGTTCTTCGTCAAAGAAGGCGGCGGCGCCGATGCCTGACGGGGCGACACGTATGGTGCTGGCGGTTGCCGTTTGGGCCAGTGTCGGCGGCGATACGATGGCCAGCAACAGACAGGTCATCGCGGCGTGGGTGACGGTTACAAGGCGTGCCAGAGGGATGTTACCAAGTATCATTTCATCTCCGAAAAAATATCAAATGAGATACTTATTTATGCATTATTTCTTGACGGTATCACTGTTTGTACGTTTAAGCCAGCAAGCTACTATTCCGGCGCCCGGATATGCTCGACCAGCCCCGTGCTGCGGCGTCCCGGCGCCGGCGTCAGCCAGCTGACGAGGATGGCGGCGGCCAGGCCGGCCGGCACGCCGAAGATGCCGGCCGAGATGGGCGCGATATGGAACCATTGACCGCTGGCATTGCCGCCCAGCATGGTGCTCGTGTGCAGCATGTAATACAGGCATACGCCAAAGCCTGTCAGCATGCCGGCCAGTGCGCCCTGGTAGTTGGCGCGTTGCCAGAACACGCCCAGCACCAGCGGCGGGAACAGGGTCGAGGCGGCCAGGGAAAAGGCCACGCCCACCAGCGACAAAATGTCGGCCGGCTTTTGCGAGGCCGCATAGGCTGCGATGAAAGCCACGGCCAGCAGCAGCAATTTTGAAATCGTCACGCGCTTTTGCGTCGAGGCCGTCGGATCGACCACCTTGTAATAGACGTCGTGCGACAGGGCGTTCGAGATGGCCAGCAGCAAGCCATCGGCCGTCGACAGGGCGGCGGCCAGGCCGCCTGCCGCCACCAGGCCGGAAATCACGTAGGGCAGGCCGGCGATCTCGGGCGTGGCCAGCACCAGCACGTCGGCGTCGATGGAAATTTCCGCCAGTTGCACGATGCCGTCGCGGTTGACGTCGACGATGCTGATCAGGGGACTGAGCTTGTCCACATTGGCCCAGTACGACACCCAGGTGGGCAGGTTCGCGTATTGCGTGCCCACGAGCGCCGAGTAAATATCGTACTTGACCAGCACGGCCAACGCGGGAATCGTGAGATAGATCAACAAGATGAAGAACAGGGTCCAGAACACGGAGACGCGCGTTTCGTGCACGGAGGGTGTGGTGTACGATCGCATGAGGATGTGCGGCAGGGCGGCCGTGCCCAGCATCATGCAAAACACGAGGGCCAGGAAATTGTTGCGCTTGATGTCGGATTGCTCGCGGTCTGCGGCGGGAAATGGCTGCGCGTGTGGAATGATCGGTTCGGCGCGTTTCTGGTTCTGCGCCTGCGCCGCCTGCCACAGCACGCGTGCCTCGTCCGGGCTTTTCGGATAGGCGATCAGGTAGCGCTCCGCGTTGCGGATGTCGAACAGCGAGGTATTGCGCTGGCGCAAACTATCGAGCTGGCGCTGGGCCGCCAGACGGCCTTGTTCCCAGGAACCGGGCAAGCCGTCGATGCGCGCCTGGTAGCTTTGTGCGCGCTGGCGGAAGATGGCGCGCACTTCGTTCTCTTTCGGGTCCGTTTCCAGCACGTGTTCGCGCGCGCTCAGTTGCGTCAGCACTTTGCCGTAGGCGATCTGCGGCACGGGATTGTCCGCATGCTTGACCGACAGCCACATGGCGGGAATCAGAAAGGCGACGAGGATGATGATGTACTGCGCCACCTGCGTCCAGGTGATGGCGCGCATGCCGCCCAGAAAGGAGCAGACGAGAATGCTGGCCAGGCCCAGGAAGATGCCGACGGAAAAATCCACGCCCGTGAAGCGCGAGGCGATCAGGCCGACGGCGTAGATCTGCGCCACCACATAGGTAAACGACACGATGATGGTGGCGGCCACGGCCACCACGCGCACGCTGGCGCCCCGTTTGTCGGTGCCGCTGCCGTAGCGGGCGGCGAGGAAATCGGGAATCGTGTACTGGCTGAACTTGCGCAGGTAGGGTGCGATCAATAGCGCCACTAGGCAATAGCCGCCCGTCCAGCCCATGATGAAGGCCAGGCCGTCGAAGCCGTTCAGGTACAGGCCGCCGGCCAGGCTGATGAAGCTGGCGGCCGAGATCCAGTCGGCGGCCGTGGCCATGCCGTTGAACATGGCCGGCACCCGGCGCCCCGCCACATAGTATTCGGTGACGTTCGAGGTGCGGCTGATGACGCCGATGGTGGCGTACAGGGTGATGGTGACGAGCATGAACAGGTAGCCGATCCACGCGCGCGGCATGCCTTCCTGTTCCAGCACGGACAAGGCCAGCAGGAAAGCGGCGAAACCGGCCGTAAACAGCAGGTAGTAGCGGCTCAGCCGCGCAAAGAAACTGCGCTGGCCGCTCATGCTTGCTCCTCGGCATGAAAGTCGCGGTCGAGGCGCCGCATGCGCCAGGCATAGAAGGCGATGATGGCCAGGTACACGAGCGAGGCGCCCTGGGCCGCCATATAGAAGGGCAGCGGCCAGCCGAACAGGTTCAGGTGCAGCAGCTCGCGCGCATAGAACACGGTCAGGAAGCCCGTCAGCAGCCACACCAGCAGCAGGATGGCCGTCAGGCGCCGCGTCTTGCGCCAGTGGATGTCGCGGCGCGCCTGCAGCTCGGGGCTGGGCGCGTGCGATGGCCGCGCCGGGGCAACGGGTGGGCTCGGCTTATCCATACGTGACGTCATCCTCTTCTGGCGCGTCCGGCAACAGCAGGGCGATGCTCAGGCGTAGCAGGGTGCCCGGCAGCTTCGGCGACTGCGCGCGCGGATTGTTAAAAATATCGACTTCGGCGCCATGCTGCTGCGCAATTTCGCGCACGATGGCCAGGCCCAGGCCGCTACCGTCGACATTGCTGCCGAGAATGCGGTAAAAGCGTTCGAACACGTGGGCCCGCTCGGCCGGCGCAATGCCGGGACCCGTATCTTCCACTTCCAGGATGGCCAGTTCCAGGGTGCTGCGCACGCGCACCGTGACGCTGCCGCCCGACGGCGTGTAGCGCAGGGCGTTGTCGATCAGGTTGCTCAGCAGCTCGCGCAGCATCATGGCATTGCCGGAAATCATGATCGAATACGCGGGCTGCTCGAAGCCCAGGTCGATATGCTGGGCAAACGAAGCTTGCACCCAGTCCTGCACCACGCCGCGCGCCAGTTCGCTCAGCTCGATCGGCTCGAACGCCGTGCCCGCCTGCGGCTGGTTTTCCGCGCGCGCCAGGGCCAGCAGCTGGTTGACGAGGCGCGTGGCCGCTTCCGAACTTTTCGCCAGTTGCAGCAGCGAGCGGTGGATCTCGTCGTGGTCGGTCTGGCGCAGGGCCAGTTCCGATTGCATGCGCATGCCGGCCAGCGGCGTTTTCATCTGATGCGCGGCATCGGCGATGAAGCGTTTCTGCATGTCGATCGACAGCGATAGCCGCGCCAGCATCTCGTTGAGCGAACCGACCAGCGGCGTGATTTCCTCGGGTACCTGGCCCGATTCGATGGGCGATAAATCGTCGGGTGGCCGGGCGCGTATGCGCTCCTGCAATTGCGCCAGCGGCGACAGGCCGCGCGCCAGGGCAAACCAGACGAGAGCCAGGATCACGGGCAGGATGATGAACTGCGGCAAAATCACGCCCTTGATGATTTCATTGGCCAGCTGGGCGCGTTTCTCCAGGGTTTCGGCAACTTGTACCAGCGCGCGGTGCGGCTCATCGTCGTTGTCGGCAGGAATGTCGAGATAGCTGAACGCCACGCGCACGGGCGTGCCGTGGATGGTGTCGTTGCGAAACAGCACCATGCCGCTGCGGTATTTGTCGGGATCCTGCGGCGGCGGCAAATCGCGGTCGCCGGCCAGGTATTCGCCGCGCGGACCCACCACCAGGTAATACAGGGTGTCGACATCGTCGCCGCGCAGCAAGTCGCGGCCATTATTATTGCTGCTGTTCTTGTCCGGCGCGCGGCGCAACATGGCGCCATCGGCCTGCTTGACTTGCTGCGTGAGCACGGTCACGCTGTCTTCCAGCGCATGGTCGAACGGCTGATTGGCGATGCCCTTGGCCACCAGATAGGTGATGGCGATGCTCATCGGCCACAGCAGCAGCAGGGGCGCCAGCATCCAGTCGAGGATTTCGCCGAACAGCGAATGCTCGATGGTGTCGTCCTGCTCCGTGGTGGGCGGCTCGAACCAGTCGTCATCATCCGGCTCGTCCGCTGGCGCCTCGCGCGCCTTCACTTGCTGGCGGGTCCGCTGGCCGGGCTTGCCGACTCGCCCGCTTCAGCGTTCAGGCGCGCCGCTTCCGAGTATTTTTCCAGGCAATAGCCGAGGCCGCGCACGGTGGCGATGCGCACGCCGCCCACTTCGATCTTCTTGCGCAGGCGGTGCACATACACTTCGATGGCGTTGTTCGACACTTCCTCGCCCCATTCGCACAGGTGGTCGACCAGCTGCTCTTTCGAGACGAGGCGGCCGGTGCGGCCCAGCAGGATTTCCAGCAAGCCCAGTTCGCGCGCCGACAGGTCGAGCATCTGGTCGTTGATGTAGGCGCTGCGCCCCACCTGGTCGTAGCTGAGGGGGCCGTGCTTGATGATGGTGGCGCCGCCGCCAGCGCCGCGGCGCGTCAGGGCGCGCACTCTTGCCTCCAGTTCCGACAAGGCGAACGGCTTGGCCATATAATCATCGGCACCGAGGTCGAGGCCATTCACGCGTTGTTCGATGGAATCGGCGGCCGTCAGGATCAGCACAGGCAGCAGCGAAGCGCGTGCGCGCAGGCGGCGCAGCACTTCCAGGCCGGACATTTTGGGCAGGCCCAGGTCGAGGATCAGCAAGTCGAATTCCTGGGTGGACAGGGCCGTATCGGCCTCTTGCCCCGTCTTGACGTAGTCGATCGCATAACCGGACTGGCGCAGCGAGCGGGTCAGGCCATCGGCCAGCACGCTGTCATCTTCGGCAAGTAAAATACGCATGGTGCACTTCCTATGCTTTGCGGCGGTAGAAGCTTGTATTGTGTTTCATTTTCCGCAAGGTGGCGAATTTTTGTGAAAATCCACGCTTGTATTGATCTGTTTCAAAACAAATCCACGTTCCGCTTGCATTGATCACTGTTTTTTTATACAGTACTGTCTGTGTAAAGAATTTAACCCACTGGCGCTATCGCAGGCTGCACGGTTCACGTAGATGCGTCACGTGAATCCGCAACTGTAGAACGGCTGAAAGAACATATGGACGATAAAAAAGCTGTAGTACCCGCATCGGAAAAAGCCAAGGCGCTCGCCGCCGCACTGGCGCAGATCGAGAAGCAGTTTGGCAAAGGTTCGGTCATGCGCATGGATGCCAGCGCACCGATCGAAGAAGTGCAAGTCGTGTCGACCGGTTCGCTCGGCCTCGATATCGCGCTGGGCGTGGGCGGCTTGCCGCGCGGCCGCGTGGTGGAAATCTACGGTCCGGAATCGTCGGGTAAAACCACCTTGACCCTGCAAACCATCGCCGAAATGCAAAAACTGGGCGGCACGTGCGCCTTTATCGACGCCGAGCACGCGCTCGACGTCGGTTACGCGCAAAAGCTGGGCGTGAACCTGCACGAATTGCTGATCTCGCAACCGGACACGGGTGAGCAGGCGCTGGAAATCTGCGACGCCCTCGTGCGTTCGGGCAGCGTCGACCTCGTCGTCATCGACTCCGTGGCCGCACTGACGCCACGCGCCGAGATCGAAGGCGACATGGGCGATTCCCTGCCAGGCCTGCAAGCGCGCCTGATGTCGCAAGCCCTGCGCAAGCTGACCGGTTCCATCAACCGCACCAATACCCTGGTCATCTTCATCAACCAGATCCGCATGAAGATCGGCGTGATGTTCGGTAGCCCGGAAACAACCACGGGCGGCAATGCGCTGAAATTCTACGCCTCCGTGCGCCTGGATATCCGTCGCACCGGCTCGATCAAGTCCGGCGATGAAGTGATCGGCAACGAAACCAAGGTCAAGGTCGTCAAGAACAAGATCGCGCCACCGTTCAAGGAAGCGCACTTCGACATCCTGTACGGCGCAGGCACTTCGCGCGAAGGCGAAATCCTGGACCTGGGCTCGGATGCCAAGATCGTGGAAAAATCCGGTTCGTGGTACAGCTACAACGGCGAACGTATCGGCCAGGGCAAGGACAACGCCCGCGCCTTCCTGCAGGAGCGTCCGGCGCTGGCCCGCGAAATCGAAAACAAGGTCCGCGCTTCGCTGGGCGTGCGCGAACTGCCGCCGCTGGCTGCTGAAAAGCCGGAAAAAGCGGACAAAGCCGCCGACAAGGCTGCCAAGGCTGCGGAAGCCAAGCCAGAGTAGGTCGGATTAGCGCGGCAAAGCCGCGCGTAATCCGACAACACCACAGACGTCAACAATGTTGTCGGATTACGGTCCAAGGGCCCTGATCCGACCTACGCATGGCTTGCCGCAAGGTAGGACCATGATCGCCGTCCCGCGCTGTTGCGCCGGGCGGCGATTGTGTTTGGGTGATGTGATTGTGGAATGAAAGACAAGGTGGGTGTATGGCCGCAGTACAACTAAGCCTGAAGGGCAGGGCGCTACGCTTTTTGTCGATGCGTGAACACAGCCGCATGGAATTGCGGCGCAAGCTGCAGCGCCATGCGCAGGAGGGCGATGACGTGGAAGCCTTGCTCGACAGCCTGGAGCAAGCCAATTGGCTGTCGCAGGAGCGCTTTTCCGAGTCGCTGATCCACCGCCGCTCGGCCCGCTTCGGCAATAGCCGCATCATGGCGGAGTTGCAAAGCCATGGCATCGGCGGCGAGGCGCTGCAGGAACTCAAGGCGGGCCTGGCCGAAGGGGAAGTTGCGCGCGCCTGCGAAGTGTGGCGCCGCAAGTTTGGTGAAGTAGCGCAGGATGCCGAGCAGCGCAACAAGCAGATGCGCTTCCTGATGCAGCGCGGCTTTTCCCAGCGCGCCGTGCAAGCGGCCTTGAAGGGGCTGGATCCCGACGAGGAATGAGGCTGGCCATGGCGCGCCGGCCGGCCTCCGTCGTGCCCCATGAACTGCGCTTTCAAACGCCGTTTGTTTCCAGTATGGCGACGCCGCGCGATAAGGTATTCTGGCGCTCGAACGCTGTGCGATGCGCGCAGCACCACTGACCGTGACAGGATCGAGATGAGCAACTGGAATGCCGGCTATGTGGCCGAAATCGCCTATACCTATGGCTATTACGAAGAATTGAATCCTCTGCGCCTGCGGCTGCCCCTGCTGGCTGCCGGGCTTGCCTTGCCGGCCAGCGGCACGGCTTGCGAGCTGGGCTTTGGCCAGGGCATCAGCGCCAACATCCATGCGGCGGCGTCTTCCACGCGCTGGCATGGCAATGATTTCAATCCGTCCCAGGCCGCCTTTGCGCAGGAGCTGGCCAGCGTGACCGGCGCCGGCGCACAGTTCACGGACGAATCGTTCGCGCAGTTTTGCCGCCGTGACGACTTGCCCGATTTCGACTTTATCTGCCTGCACGGGATCTGGAGCTGGGTCTCGGCAGAAAATCGCGCCTTGATCGTCGATTTCCTGCAGCGCAAGCTGAAAGTGGGTGGCGTCGCCTATATCAGCTATAACACGCAGCCGGGCTGGAGTGCCATGATGCCGATGCGCGACTTGCTGGCCGAGCATAGCCGCGTCATGAGCGCGCCCGGCGTGGGCGTGCTGGCACGAGTCGACGGCGCCATCGATTTTGTCGACAGGATGATCGCCGTGCAACCGCGCTACCTGGAGGCCAATCCCCTGCTGGCGGACCGTTTCGAGAAGCTGAAAGCGCTAGACCGCAACTATATTGCACACGAATATTTCAATGCGGATTGGCAGCCGATGGCCTTTTCCAGCGTTGCGGCCATGCTGGGCGAGGCCAAGCTGGAGTTCGCCTCGTCCGCCAACTATACCGCTCTGGTCGACATGCTGAACCTGACGGCCGAACACCAGCAATTCCTGGCCGAGATACCCGATCCCGTCTTCCGCGAGACGACGCGCGCCTTTCTCGTCAACGAGCAATTCCGCAAGGATTACTGGGTCAAGGGCGCGCGCAGGCTGACGCCGTTGGCCCAGGTCAGCGCCGTGCGGGCCGTGCGCGTGATGCTGGCCGTGCCCCGCGACGAAGTGGTGTTGAGCGTGCATGGGGTGCTGGGCGACGCCGATATGGACGAGCGCGTGTATGCGCCCGTGCTCGACGCCATGGCCGACCATCGCGTGTACACGATAGGCGAACTGGAGCTGCAACTGGCGGGTAGCGAAGCCGGCCTGGCCGCCTTGCTGCAGATCATATTGGTGCTGGTCAGCAAGGGCAGCGTGCTTGCCGTCCAGGACGAGGCCGACATCGCCGTGGCGCGGCCGCAGACGGCGCGGCTGAATGCGCACTTGCTGGAGCAGGCGCTGGCAAGAACCGACTTGCACAGCCTCGCCAGCCCCCTGACGGGCGGCGGCGTGGTTGTATCGCATTTACAACAACTGTTCCTGTGGGCAAAACAGCAAGGTTGTCCAACGCCGCAAGAATGGGTGCGCGCGACGTGGCCGGTACTGCTGCGCCTGGAGCAACTGCTGACGAAGGACGGGCAGCCCTTGTTGACGGAAGAGGAAAACCTGGCCGAACTGCTGGCGCGCGCGGAATATTTTTCCGCGCGCACCTTGCCCGTTTTACGCGCACTGGGTGTGGCTGACTGAAGCGCGGTGCCGGCCAGTGCGCCGGTGCCGCAGGCATGCTTTCAAGTTATCTGCATTGTGAATAATTGTCATTGATTTTGCGATTTTCGTTAATGATTTGCGGCAGACGGCACGACCAATAAAAAATTATGTTGCGGCGCAACTAGCGCCCTGTGTGCTACACTTTTAGGGTTTTTGCGGCGCCGCAGGTGCGGTTGCTGTTCGTAGAAGCTGCGAACAGAGTGCTTTAGGCACATGGCTGCTTACTAATTATGGCCGCGCAAGCGGCATCGGTCTTATGCCCCTGTCAACTCCCGTATCCCGGCGCGCCCTACGGCACTCCCGCGTTATCGACGTCCAAGCGTATATGCGCGACGACGGCCTGTGGGATATTGACGCCCATATCACCGACATCAAAAGCTATGATGCGACCCTGGCCTCCGGCCCCCGTCCCGCCGGCGCCCCTCTGCATGACCTCCATTTACGTATTACCGTCGATCGCGAACTGACCATTGTCGAGGCCGAAGCTGCCTCCGATGCCGTGCCCTATCCCGGTTTTTGCGATACCATCGGCCCCGCTTACAGGGCGCTGATCGGTTTGAATTTATTGAAGAATTTCCGCCGCGACTTGAAACAGCGCCTGGCGGGAATCGCTGGCTGTACCCATTTGACCGAACTGGCGCAAGTCTTGCCGACTGCGACGGTTCAGGCATTTGCCGGCGATGTCTGGTCGACCCGTGACGGTGAGAATGCTGACTTGTCGCATGAAAAGCCGTTTCAACTCGACAAATGCCACGCCCTGCGCACCGATGGCGGGGCGGTGGCACAGTATTACCCGCGCTGGGTAGCCAAAGCGTGACCCCGGCGCTCTGTTTTTCCTGTTTTTTTTGCACCACTAACCGTATTTTTACAAATCAGTATCAGAAGGGAAGCCAGCATGAAAATCCATGAGTATCAAGCCAAAGAAATCCTCCGGCAGCACGGAGTGACGGTACCACGCGGTATTCCGTGCATGTCCGTCGAAGAAGCCGTCAAGGCTGCGGAAACCCTGGGCGGCCCGGTATGGGTTGTCAAGGCGCAGATCCACGCAGGTGGCCGCGGCAAGGGCGGCGGCGTGAAAGTGGCGAAATCGATCGAGCAAGTCAAGGAATACGCTGACCAGATCATGGGCATGCAGCTGATCACGCACCAGACCAGCGCCGAAGGCCAGAAAGTCAACCGCCTGCTGGTGGAAGAAGGCGCCGACATCAAACAAGAACTGTACGTTTCGCTGGTCACCGACCGCGTCACCCAGAAAATCGTCCTGATGGCGTCGTCCGAAGGCGGCATGGACATCGAAGAAGTGGCCGAGAGCCACCCTGAGAAGATCCATCACGTCACCATCGATCCAGGCACCGGCCTGACCGATGCCCAGGCAGACGACATCGCCGCCAAAATCGGCGTGCCTGCCGGTTCCATCGCCGACGCCCGCGTCAACCTGCAAGGCCTGTACAAAGCGTACTGGGAAACCGATTGCTCGCTGGCCGAGATCAACCCGCTGATCGTCACCGGCAGCGGCAAAGTCATCGCCCTGGACGCCAAGTTCAACTTTGACCCGAACGCCCTGTTCCGTCATCCGGAAATCGTCGCCCTGCGCGATCTGGACGAAGAAGATCCAGCTGAAATCGAAGCGTCGAAATTCGACCTGGCCTACATTTCGCTCGACGGCAACATCGGTTGCCTGGTGAACGGCGCCGGTCTGGCCATGGCCACCATGGATACCATCAAGCTGTTTGGCGGCGAGCCAGCCAACTTCCTGGACGTCGGCGGCGGCGCCACGGCAGAAAAAGTCACCGAAGCGTTCAAGATCATGCTGAAAAACCCAGGCCTGAAAGCCATCCTGGTGAACATTTTCGGCGGCATCATGCGTTGCGACGTGATCGCTGAAGGCGTGATCGCCGCAGTGAAAGCCGTCTCGCTGAACGTACCGCTGGTCGTGCGCATGAAGGGCACCAACGAAGACCTGGGCAAAAAGATGCTGGCCGATTCCGGTCTGCCTATCATCGCAGCCGACACCATGGAAGATGCAGCCAAGAGCGTCGTTGCCGCTGCTGCCGGTCAAGCTTAATTAAGGAATCAACATGTCCATTCTGATCAATAAAGATACCAAAGTCGTTACCCAAGGGATCACCGGCAAGACCGGCCAGTTCCACACCCGCGGTTGCCGCGACTACGCGAACGGCAAAGCTGCCTTCGTGGCAGGCGTGAACCCGAAGAAAGCCGGCGAAGATTTCGAAGGCATTCCTATTTTCGCTAACGTGACCGAAGCGAAAAAAGAAACCGGCGCCAACGTTTCCGTGATCTACGTACCGCCAGCAGGCGCGGCAGCGGCGATCTGGGAAGCTGTCGAAGCTGAAATGGATCTGGCCATTTGCATCACCGAAGGCATTCCTGTCCGCGACATGATGGCCCTGAAAGACCGCATGGCTAAAGCCAACAGCAAAACCTTGCTGCTGGGCCCTAACTGCCCAGGCCTGATCACGCCAGACGAAATCAAGATCGGCATCATGCCAGGTCACATCCACAAGAAGGGCCGTATCGGCGTGGTGTCCCGTTCGGGCACCCTGACCTATGAAGCAGTGGGTCAATTGACCGCACTGGGCCTGGGCCAATCGTCGGCAGTCGGCATCGGCGGCGACCCGATCAACGGTCTGAAGCACATCGACATCATGAAGATGTTCAATGACGATCCAGATACCGACGCGGTCATCATGATCGGCGAAATCGGTGGTCCGGACGAAGCCAACGCGGCTTATTGGATCAAAGACAACATGAAAAAACCGGTCGTTGGCTTCATCGCTGGCGTCACCGCTCCTCCAGGCAAGCGCATGGGCCACGCCGGCGCGCTGATCTCGGGCGGTGCCGATACGGCACAAGCCAAGCTGGAAATCATGGAAGCTTGCGGCATCACCGTGACCAAAAACCCGTCGGAAATGGCGCGTCTGCTGAAAGCCATGCTGTAATTTTCAGCCTGGTTCATGCAGTACAAAAAAGGAGCTTCGGCTCCTTTTTTTGTCCGCAAGACAGGCCAATTCCCGGCCTGGGCGGACGGCGCTGGTCCGAACCCGCCCAAATGCGTCGCTTTTCTTTCCATGCGTACCGCCGCTGCCCGGGCGCGCCGCTGGCATGGCGCTTGCACCATGCACGGCACGAGCAACGCACAATGGGAGGATACGATGCGCGCGCAAAGCGGTTTTACCCTGATAGAACTGATGATCGTGGTGGCCATCGCCGGCATCCTGGCGGCCGTGGCCATTCCCCAGTACGGCGACTATACGATGCGGGCCAAGGTCAGCAATGTGCTGGCGGCCGCTGCGCCGCTGAAGACGGCCGTGGCCCTGTGCGTGCAGGAAAATGGCGGCGAGGCGGCCGCCTGCAGCACGCCGACCCCGGCCGTGCCCAGCGCCATCCCCGTGTTCAGTGCCACGCGCGAAGTGGCCAGCGGAAAGGTCGACAAGGGCAATATCGAGCTGACCCTGGCGGCCGACCTGGGCACGGGTATCGGTGGACAAACCGTGACGATGACCATGAAGCCGGGCACCAGCAGCCTGACCTGGTTCAATAGCACCACCGTGACGAATCCGGCAGCGAAGGAAGCGATTACCAAAAGCAACATTCCCGACGTGACATCGACGCTGTAGGTGGCGTTTGCCAGTTGGGTATCAGACGATTTTTTGCCGGTCCGCGATCAGCGCTTCATACGTGAGATTTTGCAGCAGGGTGTAGTGGGTCGGTTCCAGGTCGATGAATTGCACGCCGTACGTATGAATTTCAGCTACCCCGGTGGCGTGGCCATTCGACGGCTTGCCCACGCTCACGTTCTGGATGCGGGCGCGCGTGTTGACGCGCATCTGATGCTTGTTCGGCTGCACCAGCAGGGTAAAGCTCAGCGCCACGCCTTCGTCATCGGGCGTAAGCATGCTGGGCGCCTCGATCAGCGCGCCCGAGACGCTGAGGTTGACGATGAACACGGGCACGGCCGCCACGTCGCGGTAGCTCAGCTGTGCCGGAATGTCCACCTTGACGCGCATGGCCGTGCGCAGGCTGGTGCCCTGGATGGCATCGGGAAAGCTCAGGTGGACATAGTTGAGCGGGCGGCCGAAGATGCGCAGCACGCTGCAGGAAAACGAACAGACGGTGACACCAGAAAACACGCGGATGGTCAGCTTGTCACCCTCGTTGAGGACAATCGACGCGCCGTTTTCCATGGGAATCTTGACGATCAGGTACTCGTCTTTCACATAGCCGATCACGGTCGAGAAATGCTGGATGGGTTTGATGGTGCGGTGCGTGATGAACTGGATGCGTCCCCCCACCTGCAGATTCATGGCCTCGAAGTCGAAGTCCTGGAGCTTGGTTTCCGCGGCGGGTCTGTTGCTTGTCATGCGATGCTCATGTGGATATGGACGACTCGCAGTATGCATGATTTCTTGATGAAAAAGCATTTATATCAATGAAATTCATTTTTACATCGAAAGTGCCATGGGCACATGCCGGTGCGTGGTGCAGGCTTTACAATGGGATCAATATTGACGAATGTTAATCTTATGCCGCGCAGCTACTTCTGGACCATGTTGTTCCTGATCTTGCATCAAATCGACGCTGCCTATTGGAAAGAGTGGGAGATGTTTCATCTGCCGGGCGGCGTGCAGGGTTTTCTCGTGTTTAACCTGGCGGCGATTACCGTGGTGCTGGCCGGTTACCGGCACGTGCTGCTGGCCACCGCGCGGGCGCCCCTGTACGCTGGTGTCTGCGCCGCGCTGGGCGTGGGAACGTTCCTGATCCACGCCGGCTTCGCACTGGCAGGGCTGGAGCAATTCCACTTGCCCCTGTCCATGGCCATCATCGTACTATGCCTGGCCAGTGCCGTCTGGCTGCTGCGCGACTTGCGCCGCGTCCAGGGCCATCTTGCGCGCCAGGCAAAATAATTACACCTCGGCGTGCCAATCGCCCGACTTGCCGCCATGTTTTTCCAGCACGTGCACATTCGTCATGACCATGCCCCGGTCAACGGCCTTGCACATGTCGTAGATCGTCAACAAGCCGATTTGCACGGAAGTGAGCGCTTCCATTTCCACGCCCGTCTTGCCCGTCGTATCGACCTGGGCGCGGCAGTGCACGCTGTTGGCCGCTTCATCCACTTCAAAATCGACGGTGACGCGCGTGAGGGCCAGCGGGTGGCACAGGGGAATCAGGTCGCTCGTGCGCTTGGCACCCATGATGGCGGCGATGCGGGCGATGCCCAGCACGTCGCCTTTTTTTGCATTGCCGGAAATGATCAATGCCAGGGTGGCCGGCTGCATGCGGATGGTGCCGGCGGCCACGGCGCTGCGCCGCGTGTCTTCCTTGCTGCCCACATCGACCATATGGGCCTGGCCCGTGGCGTCGAAATGGGTCAGTTCCCCGGCGGGGGCTTGCTTGTCTGCTGTTGTCATGGCGTCAAAATAGGTAAGAAAAGGGAAGCGCGGCACGCCCTGTCACGACCGCATGCCACTGGCATGACGCGTGGGAATGGGCGCCGCTAACAAGGTATGATAGCACCCGTGAATTCAAAAACTCCCCTTCCAATCATCGTTGAAAACGCCGCTGCGGCATGGCTGCGCGGCTCCCGGCGCGCGTCCGTGCTGGCTGCCTTGTGGCTGGCGGCGCCCTGTGCGCTGGCGCAAACCTATACGTCCGCGCCAGCGGTGCCGGCCGCCAGCGTGGCGGCCAAGCCGGGAAGCGGCTGGACGCCGCTGGCCGTGCCGCCGGCGCCGAACCTGCCGAACCTGGGCGACACGTCGCGCGAAGACCTGTCGCCGGCGATGGAGCGCAAGATCGGCGAGGAAATCATGCGCGGCATCCGCGGCGACCGCGACTATCTCGACGACGCGCCCCTGCTCGAATACCTGAATACCTTCGGCAACGCGCTCGTGGCGGCGCGCCCCAGCGTGCGCGGTGAAACGAATTACGATTATTTCTTCTTTGCCGTACGCGATCCCCAGTTGAACGCGTTTGCCTTGCCCGGCGGCTTCATCGGCGTGCACTCGGCCCTGGTGCTGGCGGCGCAAACGGAGGCGGAACTGGCGTCCGTGCTGTCGCACGAGATCGGCCATGTGGCGCAGCGCCATATCGCGCGCATGCTGGGCCAGCAGCGCCAGGACGCCCTGATGCCGCTGGCCGCCATGCTGCTGGCGGCGCTCGCTTCGCGTGCAGGCGGCGATGTGGCCATGGGCGTGTTTGCCGCCGGCCAGGGCCTGGCCATCCAGCGCCAGCTCAATTTCGGTCGCGACGCCGAACGCGAGGCGGACCGCATCGGTTTCCAGATCATGGGCGAAGCGGGCTTCGACACCACCGGCATGGTGGCCTTCTTCGGCCGCATGCAGGCGGCCAGCCGCTCGTACAGCGACTTGATGCCCGCCTATCTGCAGACCCACCCGCTGACGACGGAACGCATTGCCGACATCCAGGCGCGCATCCGCGAGCAGCCGTACAAGCAGCGGGCGGACAGCCTGAGTTTCCACCTGGCCCGGGCGCGCGCCCGCGTGCTGCAGGATGAAAGCGTACAAGGCTTGTTGAACGCCAAGGCCGTCTTCAAGACGCAGCTGGAGCAGCAAAGCCGCTTCCAGGTGACGGCCGCCCATTACGGCTTGTCCTTTGTCGCCGTCAAGCAGGGCAAGCCGGCGGAGGCGCAAAAGGAACTCGACGCGGCCAATGCGGCCCTGCACCAGCCGGCCGGGCCGAACGTGTTTACCTCGGGCGGCACGCAGGCGCCCAATTCCTTGCTGACGGCGATGGGGCTGGAAGTGCTGTTGATGCCGGCGCAAAAGAAGGAAGTGGCGCAGCAAGCCCTGAAGGCGGCGGACGCTGCGCGCCAGCAATTTCCCCTCTCGCGCGGCATTGCCCACCAGTATGCGGAAGCGCTGATGGCTGCGGGCAAGCTGGAGCAATCGACCGTGTATTTGCGCGAGCAGGTGCAGCTCTACAAGGAAGAGCCGGAACTCTACGACTTGCTGGCGAAAGCCTATGCGGACCAGGGCAAGATGACCTTGCAGCACATGGCGCTGGCCGAATCCTACGTGCTGCAGGGCGCCACCATGGCCGCGCTGGACCAGCTGACGATCGCCCGCAAATCGACGGACGCGACCTTTTATGACCAGGCCGTGATCGATGCGCGCGAGCGTGAACTGCAGGAAAAGCGCCGCGAGCAGATCAAGGACCAGAAGGGCTAGTTTTTATCGGCTTGCGGCGCCCGCTGGAAGCCGAAGGTCTGCGGCACGGAGTCATAGCCCAGCGGCTGCACGGCGATCACCTTGCTGCCATGCAATAACATCAAATTGCCTTGAGCATGCTCCAGCCAGGCTAGCAGGGTCTCGTCGCTCAAGGCCAGCCCATCAACGCGCAGCGACGCCAGCACTTGCGCCATGTCGCGGTCGTCGACCTGCGCCACGATATCGGCGTGGCGCAAGATCAGCGCGCCGTTGTCGCACAGGTAAACCTGCTCGATTCTCGATAGTGGCACGCCCGTCTGCAAGACAAAACCGTGCTGCGGGTCGCTGCGGGCGATATATGGCGTCGCTTCCAGGTTCACGTACACGCGTTGCGGGCCATTCTGGAAAAACCAGCAACCGCGTTCGTCCTGGGCGTAATTGCGGTTGATGAAATTCAACAGGGCCGTATGGGCGATCTTGTCGCCGGGCAGTTGTTGCTGTTGCGCCTGCTGGTCGCGCATGCGCCAGTGGCCGCGCGCGTCCAGGCCCAGCCAGCCGTAGCAGTGGGGCACGTTCGGCCATTTGGCCAGGGCTTGCTTGACGAGTTCATCCATGTGTAGCGTTTTCCAAGTGAGTGCGCGCACCGCCAGCGTGCCAGCTTTGCGGCGCAGACGGCGCCATGTTGCCGTTTTCAAAGAAGGAGAGCAGCCGTTGCGGCAGCCAATACAAGCTTCCCGGCATCTTGCCAGCGGCAAAGCCGACGTGGCCGCCGTGGCGCGGATACTCGAGCGTGACGTTCGGCGCGGCGCTGCGCGGCAAGAAGCGCCCGGGCAGGAAAGGATCGTTTTGCGCATTCAGCACCAGGGTCGGCACGGTAATGTCCTGCAAGACGTGCTTGGCGCTGGCGCGGTGCCAGTAATCGTCGGCGTCGCGGTAGCCGTGCAGCGGTGCCGTGACGACATTATCGAAGGCGTGCAGATCGCGCGCGGCCAGCATGGCGTCGCGCGCGAACAGGCCGGGAAACTGCTCGAGCTTGGCCAGGCATTTCGGTTTCAGGGTGTTCAGGAACATGCGCGTGTAGAGCCGGTTGGCGCCCGAAGACAGGGCCTTGCCCCCTTGCGCCAGGTCCAGCGGGGCGGACACGGCCGCTGCCGCATCGATGAAATCGGCCTGGTGCTGCGATTGACCCAGCCAGCACAGCAGGGCGTTGCCGCCCAGCGAGACGCCGGCCGCATACAACTTTCCCGTGGCGCGCGGGCGCAGGCGCTGCACGATCCAGTCCACTTCCTGCGCATCGCCCGAATGGTAAAAACGGGGCGCCAGGTTCGCCTCGCCCGAGCAGCCGCGAAAATGCGGCACGGCGCCGGACCAGCCGCGCGCGGCCACCTCGGCCATCAGTGAGCGCGCGTAATGGCTGTTCGACGAGCCTTCCAGACCGTGGAACAGCACCACGAAGGGCTGGCCCGGCTGGCCATCGACCAGGTCGACGTCGACGAAATCGCCATCGGGCGCTTGCCAGCGTTCGCGGCGGAAGGCCACGGCCGGCTTGGCGAGGCATACGGCCGGATAAATCGTTTGCGCGTGGCCGCCAGGCAGCCACAGCGGGGCGGTGTAGGAAAGAGACAAAGCCATCAGTGCAGGATCTGCGTCCCCGCGGCGTCGGCCGGTGCGCCACCGGGGGCGATGGACGCGTGGTGCAGCACGATGCGCCAGCCGCGCGGCGTTTTGACATACACATTCGTGGCCAGCAGATGCGCCGGGCCGCCTTCTTCCTGGGTCACGCCTTCGATCACCGTGTGCACCGAACTCATCAGATTGTGCGTTTCATGCAGCTGCGCCGGCACGATGTGCAGGCCGCCGCCGGCCAGAATGGTTTCCCACGAGGCGCGGATGGCGGCATGGCCGATCAGGCGCGCGCCGCCCGGGTGGATGCAGACGATTTCTTCATCGTCGGCCCATAGCGCCATCAGCGCTTCGAGGTCGGCGCGGTGCAAGGCATCGTAGAACGCCGCTTCGACTTCGGCGGCGCTGCCATTGAGTTCTTTCAGACGTTTCATGACGACTCCGGGCTGATCGCTATAACTTGATGCAAATAAAAACGGCGCGCTGGGGGCGCGCCGCTGGGCAGTTTAATGATGGCCGGCGCTGGCGCCTTCCTTCAGCGTGTAGGCCGTGCCGCAGTACGGGCACTTGGCGACGCCGTCCTTGTTGAATTCCAGGAACACGCGCGGATGCGACGACCACAGCGGCATGGCCGGGTTAGGGCAGTGGGCTGGCAAGTCTTTACTGTCGAGTTCGACCGCTGGCTGGGTGGTTTTTGTCATCTTGTCATGCTCCGTGAGGCTGTATGGAAGGAAGTCGGCTGCTGCCAAAAGCACGATTTTAACGGATTCAGGCAGACAGCAAAAATCATGGCTAAAATGTCGGCTTGATCATCTTCGGCTGCGGCGCGGTTTTTCGCGACAATATGGCTGCCGTAGCGCCACCCTGACTGGATTTGCCTTGCCGGTATCACCGTTGCGGAGCCGTTCTCCGCGCACCATTGTTGTGCAGTTACCACACTACCTCGGCCGGAGCGCCGCGTGAACGCCGTCCCGGCCGCCAAGGACGAGGCCCTGCTGAAAGATGCCTGGCGCGCCGGCCTGAACCTGGGGGCGCCCACCTTGCTGGGCATTGCCGCCTGGGGCATGGTGGTGGGTGTGGCCATGGTGAAAAGCGGCTTGACGGTGGCGCAGGCGGGGGCCATGACCCTGTTTGTCTTTGCCGGCTCGGCCCAGCTCGCGTCCTTGCCTCTGCTGGCCGCGCAGGCGCCCGTATGGGTGATCTTCGCCACGGCCCTCGTCGTCAATTTGCGTTTTGTTATCTTTTCCGTGCTGCTGGCCCCCCATTTTTCCCATCTGCCGTGGCGCCAGCGCTTTGCGCTCGGCTATGTGGCCGGCGACATCACCGTGGGCCTGTTCCTGCAACGCTACCCCCATGAAACGCCGGACCCGGGCAAGCTGCCTTTCCTGAAAGGCTTGATCTACCCCAACTGGCTGGCCTGGCAAATCGGTTCCTTCATCGGCATCGTGCTGGGCGCCGTCGTGCCGGCCGAATGGGGGCTCGGTTTTGCCGGCACCCTGGCGATCCTGTGCGTGACGGTGCCGCTGATCCTCAGCCGCGCCGCCCTGTGCGGCGTGCTGGTGGCGGGCGCGGTGGCCGTGCTGGCCTTCAGCCTGCCGTACAAGCTGGGCTTGCTGGTAGCCGTCGTGGTGGGCATGGTCAGCGCCATGGCCGTGGAAGAATTGACTGAAAAATGGACAAAACGCCATGATTGACGGCATCGACTGGGGCAGGGCCGACGTGTGGATCGCCATCGCCGTGCTGGTGGTGGCAACGGCCGCCACACGCAGCACCTTCTGGCTGATCGGCCATCACATCACCATCCCGCGCCGTGTGGGCGAGATGCTGCGCTATGCGCCGGCCTGCGCGCTGGCGGCCATCATCGCGCCCGACCTGCTGATGGAAGGGCAGCAAGTGCACTTCGACTTATCCAATTTGAAACTCTTGTCGGGTATTGCCGCCACGCTCTTTTTCGTGATTCGCCGCAATATGCTGCAAACCATCGTCTTCGGCATGCTGGTTTTCACGGGCTTGCGACTGTTGCATGTTTTTCAGTAAAGCAGGACAAATCGGCGATTTGGTCTGGTCCTTGCGGTAAAATAGCGCACTTCCTTCCACTCGTCATCTGGATCGCCATGTCAGCTGTTCTCAACTTCATCCGTCTGCAAGATTTGATCGCCCAAAATGCACTGCAAGGCAAGCGCGTGTTTATCCGCGCCGACCTGAACGTCCCGCAAGATGACAGTGGCAAGATCACCGAAGATACGCGCATCCGCGCCTCGGTGCCGGCCATTCGCGCCGCCCTTGACGCTGGCGCCGCCGTCATGGTGACGTCGCACCTGGGCCGTCCGACGGAAGGCGAGTTCAAGCCAGCCGACAGCCTGGCGCCCGTGGCGGCACGTTTGTCCGAGCTGCTGGGCCAGGAAGTTGCACTGAAACAAAACTGGATCGATGGCGCCGGCCTGGAATCCCTGGCCGCCGGCCAAGTGGTCTTGCTGGAAAACGTGCGCGTCAACAAGGGCGAAAAGAAAAACAGCGATGAGCTGGCGCAAAAAATGGCCAAGCTGTGCGATATCTACGTCAATGACGCGTTCGGCACGGCCCACCGCGCGGAAGCGTCCACGCACGGCATCGCCAAGTTCGCGCCCGTCGCCTGCGCCGGCCCGCTGCTGGCCGCCGAACTCGATGCGCTGGGCAAAGCGCTGCACGCGCCAGCCCGACCACTGCTGGCCATCGTTGCCGGTTCGAAAGTATCGAGCAAGCTGACCATTTTGAAAGCGCTGTCCGACAAGGTCGATAACCTGATCGTCGGCGGCGGCATCGCCAACACCTTCATGAAGGCCGTCGGCTTGAACGTCGGCAAGTCGCTGGTGGAAGCGGAGCTCGTTGAAGAGGCGAAAGCCATCATCGAGATCATGGCCAAGCGCGGCGCGCAAGTGCCGATTCCCGTCGACGTCGTGTGCGCCAAGGAATTCTCGCCAACGGCAGCCGCCACCGTCAAGGACGTGGCCGACGTGGCGGACGACGACATGATCCTCGATATCGGCCCGAAAACGGCGGCCCTGCTGGCGCAGCAGATCGGCGCCGCCGGCACCATCGTGTGGAACGGCCCCGTTGGCGTATTCGAATTCGACCAGTTCGGCAACGGCACCAAGACCCTGGCCTTGGCCATTGCCGATTCGAAAGCTTTCTCGATCGCTGGCGGTGGCGACACCCTGGCGGCGATTGCCAAATACGATATTACCGATAAAATCAGCTATATCTCGACCGGTGGCGGCGCTTTCCTGGAATTCCTGGAAGGCAAGACCCTCCCAGCAGTTGAGATCCTGATGCAACGCGCAGGCTGATCCGGCCTGACTGTCGTGCCACCAAGCGCAGCCTGACCGCTGCGCTTTTACCTTGCCGGGCGGCTCAGCCGCCAGGTCTTGCTCACCTTCGCTCGCGCACAAGGACTCCTATGCCACGCGGTACAAAAATCGTAGCAACAATCGGCCCCGCTTCCACTGACTTCGATATCCTGGTCAAAATGATACGTGCGGGCGTCGACGTGGTGCGCTTGAATTTTTCCCACGGCAAGGCGCAAGACCATATCGACCGTGCGGCGCTGGTGCGCCTGGCGGCCGCCGAGTGCGGCCGCGAAGTGGCCATCATGGCCGACATGCAAGGACCGAAGATTCGCGTCGGCAAGTTTGAAAACACGCGCATCCAGCTCGAAGCGGGCGAGCGCTTCATCCTCGACGCCAAGTGGGGCGAGAACGGTGAACTGGGCAACCAGGAAAGAGTCGGCCTCGACTACAAGGCCTTGCCGCGCGACTTGCACAAGGGCGACGTCTTGCTGCTGAACGACGGCCTCATCGTGCTGATCGTCGAGCGCATCCACGGCAGCGAAATCCACACGACCGTCAAGATTGGTGGCGAGTTGTCGAACAACAAGGGCATCAACCGCCAGGGTGGCGGCCTGTCCGCGCCGGCCCTGACGGCCAAGGATATGGAAGACATCAAGACGGCCATGAGTTTCCAGGCCGACTATCTGGCTATTTCCTTCCCGAAATGCGCGACCGACATGGAAATGGCGCGCCAGCTGGCCAATATCGCCGGCGAACCGTACCACCACAAGCCGATGATGATCGCCAAGATCGAGCGGGCCGAAGCCATTCCTGCGCTGCAAGAGATTCTCGACGCTTCCGACGGCATCATGGTGGCGCGTGGCGACCTGGCGGTCGAGGTGGGCAATGCGGCCGTGCCGGCCTTGCAAAAGCGCATGATCAAGATGGCGCGCGCGTCGAATAAATTAGCCATTACTGCCACGCAGATGATGGAATCGATGATCGTCAACGCCGTACCGACCCGCGCGGAAGTGTCCGACGTGGCGAATGCCGTGCTCGACGGCACGGATGCCGTCATGACGTCGGCCGAAACGGCCTCGGGCAAGTACCCGATCGAGACGGTGGAAATGATGGCCGCCATCTGCGTGGAAGCGGAACAATCCGAATACAACAAGCTCGATGCCGATTTCCTCAACGTCACGTTTACCCGCATCGACCAGTCGATCGCGTATGGCGCGCTGTTTACGGCCCACCATTTGCGCGTCAAAGCCATTGTGGCGCTGACGGAATCCGGTTCCACCGCCTTGTGGATGAGCCGCCACAGCATCGACACGCCGATCTATGCACTGACGCCCAGCGTCACGACTTTGCGCAAAGCCGCGCTGTATCGCAATGTTCGGGCGTATCATCTGATGCAGAACGCCCCCAGCGCGCAAGTGCTGAAGCAGGCGGAAGAGCTGCTGGTGGCGCAGGGCATCGTCCGCAAGGGCGACATGATCGTCGTTACCTGGGGCGAACCGATGGGCCAGGTGGGCGGCACGAATGCCTTGAAAATTGTGAAGGTCGGAGAATTCGACTAAGGTCCAAGAATTCAGGCGCCGCCGCGGTCATCGACCGCGAAGCGCCACAACGGTTTCTATTGTTATCTGGAGTATTACCATGTCTCTCGTATCCATGCGTCAACTGCTGGACCATGCCGCCGAAAACGGTTATGGCATTCCTGCTTTCAACGTCAACAACCTGGAGCAAGTGCAAGCCATCATGGCCGCCGCCGATGCGCTCAACAGCCCGGTGATCATGCAAGCGTCCGCTGGCGCGCGCAAGTACGCCGGTGAAGCGTTCCTGCGCCACCTGATCGACGCCGCCGTCGAAGCGTATCCGCACATTCCCGTCGTCATGCACCAGGATCACGGCCAGTCGCCAGCCGTCTGCATGGCCGCCATCCGCTCGGGTTTTACTTCCGTGATGATGGACGGTTCGCTGGAAGCGGACGGCAAGTCGGTCGCCTCGTACGAATACAACGTGGAAGTATCGCGTGAAGTCGTAAAATTCTCGCACGCCATCGGCGTGACGGTGGAAGCGGAACTGGGCGTGCTCGGTTCGCTGGAAACCATGAAGGGCGACAAGGAAGACGGCCACGGTGCCGATGGCACCATGACCCGCGAGCAACTGCTGACGGACGTGGCACAAGCGGCCGACTTCGTGCAGCGCACCCAGTGCGACGCCCTGGCGATCGCCATCGGCACCTCGCACGGCGCCTACAAATTCACGCGCAAGCCGACGGGCGACATCCTGGCCATCGACCGCATCAAGGAAATCCACGCGCGCATCCCGAACACCCACCTGGTGATGCACGGTTCCTCGTCGGTGCCGCAGGAATTGCTGGCCATCATCCGCGAATTCGGCGGCGACATGAAGGAAACCTACGGCGTGCCAGTCGAGGAAATCCAGGAAGGCATCCGTCACGGCGTGCGCAAGATCAACATCGACACCGATATCCGCCTGGCGATGACGGCCGCGATCCGCAAATACCTGTTTGAAAACCCGTCGAAATTCGACCCGCGCGACTACCTGAAGCCAGCCCGTCTTGCTGCAGAGCAAATCGTACGCGCCCGCATGCAGGCATTCGGCTGCGAAGGCCAGGCGTCGAAAATCAAGGCGATGCCACTGGAAAAAATGGCCGAGCGTTACAAGGCCGGCGAGCTGTCGCAAATTGTGAAGTAAAATTCTGTCTGGAACGGGCCGGAGGCAATCCTCCGTGCCCGATTTTCTCGACCGGCGGGCACCCCCTGCCTGCCGGTTTCGTTTCATCCAACTATTCCCCCGCTATGAACAGCCTCTATCAGACTTCCATCCACTCCCTGCCATTGCTGGGCCACGGCAAGGTCCGCGACAATTACGCCGTTGGCGACGACAAGATCCTGATCGTCACCACGGACCGCCTGTCGGCCTTCGATGTCGTCATGAACGAGCCTATCCCCGGCAAGGGCAAGGTTCTCAACCAGATGAGCGATTTCTGGTTCGAGAAACTGGGCCATATCGTGCCGAACCACCTGACCGGCGTGGCGCCGGAATCCGTGGTGGCGCCCGAGGAAGTGGAACAAGTCAAGGGCCGCGCCGTCGTGGCCAAGCGCTTGAAACCGATCATGGTCGAGGCGGTCGTGCGCGGCTACATCATCGGTTCGGGCTGGAAAGATTACCAGGACACGGGCAGCATCTGCGGCATCAAGCTGCCGGCGGGCCTGCAACAGGCGGAAAAATTGCCGGAGCCGATCTTCACGCCGGCGGCCAAGGCCGAGCTGGGCGAGCATGACGAAAACATCAGCTTTGCTGAAATGGAAGAGCGCATCGGCGCGGAACTGGCCGCCAAGATGCGCGACGTCGCCATTCAACTCTACAAGACGGCCGCCGAATACGCTGCCACGCGCGGCATCATCATCGCCGACACCAAGTTCGAATTCGGCCTGGACGACAATGGCGTCATGCATTTGATGGATGAAGTGCTGACGGCCGACTCGTCGCGCTTCTGGCCCGCCGATTCGTATCAGCCTGGCATTTCGCCACCGTCGTTCGACAAGCAATTCGTGCGCGACTACCTGGAAACGCTGACCTGGGGCAAGACCGCACCGGCGCCAGCGCTGCCGGCCGGCGTCATCGAAAAAACCCAGGCCAAGTACTTCGAAGCCATCGAACGCCTGACGGGCGAGAAGCTGAAGGCCTGAGATGACTGAGCAAAACAAGCCGCTGGTCGGCGTCATCATGGGCTCGTCTTCGGATTGGGACGTGATGCAGAACGCGGTCGCCATGCTGAAACAGTTTGGCGTGCCGTACGAAGCGCAAGTCATTTCCGCGCACCGCATGCCCGACGAGATGTATGCGTACGCGAAAAGCGCGCGCGCGCGCGGCTTGCGTGCCATCATCGCCGGCGCCGGCGGCGCGGCCCACCTGCCTGGCATGGTGGCGGCGATGACCATCGTGCCCGTGCTGGGCGTGCCCGTGCCGTCGAAATACTTGCGCGGCGAAGATTCCATGCTGTCCATCCTGCAAATGCCCAAGGGCGTGCCAGTGGCCACGTTCGCCATCGGCGAAGCGGGCGCGGCGAATGCTGCGCTGACGGCGGTAGCGATGCTTGCCGCCAATGACGACGCCCTGGCCGAGCGCCTGGAAGCGTTCCGTGCCACGCAAACGGCCGCCGCCAAGGCCATGGTCTTGCCTGATTAATGTGTTTGAAAAATAATGAATAGTAAATCGACTTCCCCATTGCTGCCCGCCGCCCATCCACCGGCGTGGCTGGGCGTGATGGGTGGCGGCCAGCTCGGCCGCATGTTTGCCCAGGCCGCCCAGAGCATGGGCTATCAGGTGGCCGTACTGGAACCATCGGACGCCTGCCCTGCGGGGCAGGTGGCGCAGCGCCTCATCAATGCCGGCTACAGCGATGCAGCCGGCCTCGACGCCCTGGCCGCGCAATGCCTGGCCGTCACCACGGAATTCGAGAATGTGCCGGCCGACAGCCTGTCGCGCCTGGCCGAACGCGTGTTCGTGGCGCCGAACGCCCATGGCGTATCGGTGGCGCAAGACCGCATCGCTGAAAAGCGTTTCTTTGTCGGCTGTGCGGATAAATCGGGCGTGCTGCCGGCGCCGCACATGGTGATCGCCACGCAAGACGATATCGACGCCATCGGCGACGACTTGCTGCCAGGCATCTTGAAAACCGTGCGCATGGGCTATGACGGCAAGGGCCAGTTCCGCGTGCGCACGCGCGACGAGGTGCGTGCCGCCTTCGCGGAAATGGGACAAGTAACTTGCCTGTTGGAAAAGATGCTGCCGCTGGCGTATGAAGTGTCCGTGCTGACGGCGCGCGGCGTGGATGGCGAATCGGTCGTCTATCCGATCGCCGAGAATGTGCACCGCGACGGCGTCTTGTTTACCACCACCGTGCCGGGCCCGAACGTGTCCGACGATTGCGCCGCCAAGGCGCAGCGGGCGGCGCAAGCCATGGTGGCCGAACTCGGTTACGTCGGCGTGCTGTGCATCGAATTTTTCGTGCTGGAAGACGGCAGCCTGGTGGTCAATGAAATGGCGCCGCGCCCGCACAACAGCGGCCACTACACGATGGATGCCTGCGTTACGAGCCAGTTCGCGCAGCAGGTGCGGGCCATGGCGCGCTTGCCGCTGGGCGACGTGCGCCAGCATTCGCCGGCCGTGATGCTCAACATCCTCGGCGACGCCTGGTTTGCCGGCGACAGCGATGTGGTCACTGAACCGGCATGGGACCAGGTGCTGGCGTTGCCGGGCGCCTGTCTGCATCTGTACGGCAAGGACGATCCGCGCCGTGGCCGCAAGATGGGCCATTTGACCTTCATCGCCGCCACGTTGCCGCAGGCGCAGCAGCGGTTGCGCGACGCTTGCCTGATCCTGGGAATCGCGCCGTGAGCGTGCCCCCACAGGACCTGACGGCGGCCGTTGCCGTGCTGGAAGAGGGCGGCCTCGTCGCCTTCCCGACGGAAACCGTGTATGGCCTGGGCGCCGATGCGGAAAACCCGGCCGCCGTGGCGCGCATCTACGAAGCCAAGGGCCGTCCATCGGACCACCCGGTGATCGTGCACGTGGCGCCCGGCGCCGATCTGGCGCACTGGTCCGACGATATCCCGCAGGAAGCGCAGCAACTGGTGGCCGCTTTCTGGCCCGGTCCGCTGACCCTGATCGTCAAGCGCGCCGCGCATATCCCCGACGCCGTGTCCGGCGGCCAGGATACGGTGGGCTTGCGCTGCCCGTCGCACCCGGTGGCTATCGAATTGCTACGCACTTTCAAGGGCGGCAAGGGCGGCCTTGCCGCGCCGTCGGCGAATAAATTCGGCAACGTCAGTCCCACCACGGCGCAGCACGTGCGCGATGAATTCGCGGCGGAACTCGACAGCGGCTTGCTGGGCGCGGTGCTCGATGGCGGGCAGAGCGACGTGGGCATCGAGTCGACCATCGTCGACCTGTCGCGCCTGGCCACACATGGTCCCGTATTGTTGCGTCCCGGCCATATCAGCAGCGAGCAGATCGCCGCCGTCATCGGCCGCGCACCGGCTGTTGCCGATGCAGCCGCGCCGCGCGCCTCGGGTACCCTGGAATCGCATTACGCGCCACATACGCCTGTTGCGATGCAGCACAGCGATGACGTGAGCGCCACCTTGAACCGCCTGCTCAACGACGGGCGCCGCGTGGCCCTGATCCATTACTCGGATCTGCCGCCGGCCAGCGCCAGCGTGCGCTTGGCCGCCAAGCCGGAAAACTACGCACATGCGCTGTATGCCTCGCTGCGCACGATGGACCAGGTCGGCGCCGAACTGATACTCGTCGAAGCGCCTCCGACCGGCCCTGAGTGGCTGGGCGTCAATGACCGTTTGCGGCGTGCCGCGTTCGGCTCAAGTGGTATCTTGCAGCAATTCCTGTCCGTCTGAAAAAAGCCCCGCAAGGGGCTTTTTATTGATGCAGCGCAATAGCAATGCTTGCCACGAAACATAGTAAATCCTCCATAATTCAGCAGATCGGCCGCTCGTGACAGGGCGCTGGCGATGTTGTTATTTCGTTGATTTTTAAAACATATTTTCTATACAAGCCTGAGGAACGATGGCATATTAGTTGGGTAGCGAATAGCACGCCCGTTCGTTTAGAAACCAGAAAAAAGACCGAGGAGACAAAATGCATCAAACAAAATTCGCGCTGGCCGTGCTGGCTGCGGCTGTCCTGGCAGGTTGCGGCGGCGCCAGTGGCGGTGATCAAGCCTTGAAAGTCAAATACACGGCGCAGGTGTCGTTCGGCGACAGCCTGTCCGATGTCGGCTCGTATGCCGTGGGTACGGTGCAGGCCAAAGGTGGCGGCAAGTTCACCATCAATGGCGACAATACCAAGATCAATCCTGAACTGACGGGCAAGAACTGGACCGAGCACCTGGCCGCGCAATTCGGCCTGGCCGCGCCATGCGCCGCCGAGACGGGTCTGGAGGGGAATGCGGCGCAAGGCCTTTCCGTACCGCGCGTCAAGCATGCCGGCTGCTACGGCTACGCCATGGGCGGTTCGCGCGTCACCAACCCCGTCGGTCCGAACAACAAATTGACGGGCAGCCCGCTGGGCGCCTTGACCGTCCCCGTGGTGACGCAGATCGCGAACCACCTGGCCGTTTCCGGCGGCAAGTTCAGCGGCACGGAAGCCGTTTTCGTGATGGCGGGCGGCAATGACGTGCTGTACCAGCTGGGTGTATTGCAAGCGGGCGCGACCGCTGCTGGCAAGGCTGCCGGCGCGGCCGCAGGCGCCCAGGCTTTCGCCACCAACCTGGCCATGGCTCTGGCCGCTGGCGCCACCAACCCTGCGACGGCAGCGGCTGCCATCGGCGCCGCCATCAAGACGGCCAGCGCCGCGCCGGGCGCCACGTCGACGACCATCGTCGGCGCCGCCGTGCAAGCCGCCGTGATTGCCGGCAATACGAATGCCCCAACCCTGGCCCCCGCCCTGGCCGCCAAGGCGCAAGCCGATGCGACGGTGACGGGTAACGCTGCCGGCGCCAAGGCCGGTGCCGATTACGCCGTGGCTCAGGGACCGACGCTGGTTGCCGCCATGAAACAAGCGGGTACCGAACTGGTGGCGCTGGTCAAGGACCAGATCATCGCCAAGGGCGCCAACTATGTCATCGTCAACAATCTGCCTGACGTGGCCGGTACGCCGTCGGGCCTGAGCAAGGATGCCAATACCAAGGCGCTCATCAACGCCATGGTCAGCGCCTTCAACGGCGAACTCAGTGGCGGCCTGAGCGCCAATGCGAAAGTCTTGCTGGTCGACGTGTTTGCCGTCAGCCATGACCAGGCCACCAACCCTGGCCCGTATGGCTTGACCAACGTCAGCGAGACGGCGTGCGACTTGAGCGCGCCAGGCAATATTCTGGGCAGCTCGCTGGTGTGCAATGGCACGAACCTGAAAGCGGGCGACGTCAGCCACTACTCGTATGCCGATGATGTGCATCCTACGCCGTTCAACAACCTGCTGCTGGCCCGTTATGTGGCCAAGGACATGGTTGTGCGGGGCTGGCTGTAAGGATGGCCGCGCCAGCTGCGTCCCGGGGGCGTGGCTGGCGCTGGCAGCGACAAGACTCGATAGCGGAACACTCCGCACACAATGAATCAGGAGACAAGATGAAGAATCGTTTGAATACCGCTGTACGCGTGCTGGCCGCGGCTGCCGCGATGGCCATGGCGACGGGCGCTTCGGCGCAAAGCGCAGGCACCTGGATGGTCAAGGCCGGCGTCAACAAGATCACGCCGCACGTCGACAGTGGCGACATTTCCGCGCCGGCATTGCCGAACACCAAGGCCGACGTCAAGGCGGACACCAAGCCCATCCTGACCTTTGCCTACATGATCACGGACAATATTTCCGCTGAAATGATCCTGGGCGTGCCGTACAAGCATGAGCTGGTCGGCGATGGTTCCATCAAGGGTACGGGCAAGCTGGGGACGGCGGAAGCCTTGCCGCCGACGGCCTTCATCCAGTACCGCTTCTTCCAGCCCAATGCGATGATCCGTCCTTACGTGGGCGCGGGTTTGACATATGCCTATTTCCAGAAAGAAAAAGGCTCGGGCCAGATGACGGCCTTGCTCGATCCGGGTGGAAAACCGGTCACCTACCGCCTGGACAACAAGCTGGCAGGCAGCCTGGTGGTTGGCAGCACCTTGGCGATCAACGAGCGCTGGTTTGCCGACGTGGCCGTGGTCAAGACTTTCCTGAAAACCAAGGCGAAATTCTCGACGGGGCAGACGCAGAGCATCACGCTCGACCCGCTCGCCGTGAGTGTCAGCATCGGGTATAACTTTACCCTGTAAAACAAAAAATCCGCCTCGGCGGATTTTTTTTTGTCCCGCTCAGGCTGGCGGTGTATTGAACTTCCCATTGTGGAAGATCAAGGGCGGTTGCGCGGCAAACGCGCATTGTTCCACTTCGCCCACGAAAATGACGTGGTCGCCTTCCGGATAGCGGCTGCGGTTGTGGCATTCGAACCAGGCCGACGCGCCTTTCAGGATGGGCTGGCCCGTGCGCGACAGTTCGTATTCGACGTCGTCGAATGGGTTCGGGGTGCGGCGTGAAAAGCGCGTGGCCAGTTCCGCCTGCTCGGCACCGAGCACGTTGATGACGTAATGCGAGTTGCCGCTGAAGATGGGCATGCTGTTCGCCACGGAACCGAGGCTCCACAGCACCAGCGGCGGCGACAGCGAGACGGAATTGAAGGAACTGGCCGTCAAGCCGCGGAAACTGCCGTCGGCCAGGCGCGTCGTAATGACCGTCACGCCGGTGGCAAACTGCGACAGTGCCTGGCGGAAATGTGCCGTATCGAATTCTTGCGCTGGCGCGCGGGGAGAGCGTGTGTTCATGGGTGACCTGTCTATTTGCTGACATTATGCCAAAAATCGGCCGCGCCAGCGCAATCGTGGCCGGCATGCCCCTTATGTGCGGTGCACCACGCACCGTTTCAAGCGGCACTGCAGGCCATGGCGCTTTGCTTTACAGTAATGAAATGATACGTCGCAGAGGCGTTGCGGGAGGACATCATGCATCAACAGACGGAAGTGGCGGTATTCGGCGGTGGCTGTTTCTGGTGCCTCGATGCCGTGTACGGGGAAGTGCGCGGCGTGACGCGCGTCGAGGCCGGCTATACGGGCGGCAGCGTACCCAACCCCACATATGAACAGGTGTGCACGGGCGAGACAGGCCACGCGGAAGTGGTGCGCCTGGAATTCGATCCCGCCGTCATCAGTTATCACGACTTGCTGGAAATCTTTTTTACTTTGCACGACCCCACCACCATGAATCGGCAAGGCAACGATGTCGGCACGCAATTTCGCTCCGTCATCCATTACCAGTCGGCGGAGCAGGAAAAGGTGGCGCGCAAGGTGCTCGCCGAGATGGCCGGCGTGTGGGATGCGCCCATCGTCACGCAGCTGGCGCCGGCAGCCACCTTTTATCCGGCCGAGGAGTACCACCAGAATTATGTCGAGCAGCATCCCTTGCAGGGCTATTGCGCGCTCGTCGTCGCGCCCAAGGTGGAGAAATTCCGCGCCATGTATGCGGGGCGCCTGAAGTAAGCGCCCCGCACGTGTCCGTCTGTCAGGGCGTGAGCACGGGCGCTGGCCTTGTTTCCTGCGTATTCTCCTGCGCATACATGTAGTTGCGCGACCAGGGCAAGGTGGAAGAACGCCGCCCCGCCTTCACGCAGACGATCTGGTACAGGCTGATCAAATCTTGCTCGAAGGCATAGGCGCAGCCGGCCAGGTAGACGTGCCAGATGCGGAAGCGCCGTTCGCCCGCCAGCGGACGGATCTGCTCGGCATGGGCTTCGAAATTTTCCGTCCACAGGGCGCACGTGCGCGCATAGTGGCGCCGCAGGTTTTCCACGTCCAGCACTTCCAGCCCCCCCTGCTGCATGGTTTTCAGGACATTGCCGATGTGCGCCAGCTCGCCATGCGGGAACACATATTTTTCGATGAATTCGCCGCCGCCGTATGGCGTTTCGCCATTGTCCGGATCGGTCGAGGTGATGCCGTGGTTCATCGCCATGCCGTCGGGCGCCAACAATTTGTTGATGATGGAAAAGTAGTCGGGCAAATGCTTCAATCCCACGTGTTCGAACATGCCCACGCTGGTGATGCGGTCGAACTGGCCCGTCACGTCGCGGTAGTCTTGCAGGCGGATATCGATCAGGTGCGCCAGGCCGGCCGCCGCCACGCGCTCGCGCGCCAGCGCGTACTGGTTTTCCGACAGGGTCACGCCCACGCAGCGGGCGCCATATTGCTGCGCTGCACGTATGACGAGCGCGCCCCAGCCGCAGCCGATGTCGAGCAGGGTCTGACCCGGCTGCAGCTGGATTTTCTTCAGGATATGGTCGATCTTCTTGACTTGCGCCTGCGCCAGGGTTTCATCGCCCTGTTCGAAATAGGCGCAGGAATACACGAGGGCGGGGTCGAGAAACTGTTCATAAAACGCATTCGACACATCGTAGTGATAGCGGATGGCTTCCGCATCCTTGCTCTTGTCATGCGTAAAGCTGCGCACGATGCGGGCCAGCTTGCCTTCCGGCTTCAGGGTATTGCGCGCCAGGGCATTGCAGATGGAAATCATGTCCTGGGCCGTACCCTTGACCTCGATATTGCCTTCCACATAGGCCGAACCCAGATTCGCCAGCGACGGGTTCAGCAGGTAGCGGGCCGAGGCGACGGTCGGCAGGCGGATGGTGACTCTCGGCGCTTCGCTGGACAGGTCGACGTGCTGGCCGTTCCACAATTCTATGCGTAGCGGCAAGGCGGTTTTGCTGCGGATGCTGGCGATCCAGGACTTGAGTTGGTTTTGTACAAACAAAATGGCCTCCAATGAAGCGGCCCCGGCTGGAGCCGCAAATTGAGAAACAATGTCATTTAGTAACTTCTAACCTCATAGCCTACACCGATATTGACCAGCTTGCTTTGCGCCGCCTTGGCTATCCTGCTTATGGTTGCAAGCGCTGCATGCTCCATTGCCCGTCAGCACCGCGCGTAAACACGATGCGGTCGTGGAAGCGCGAACGGCGCCCCTGCCAGAATTCGATGCGCTCCGGCTGCAGACGGTAGCCGCCCCAGTGGGCCGGGCGCGGCGGCTGCGCGTCGCCAACGGCGGCGGCCACGGCTTCGTAATTGCTTTCCAGCGCGGCACGGCTGTCGATGGGCGCGCTTTGCTGCGAGGCAATCGCCGACAGCCGGCTTTGCAGGGGACGCACATTGAAATACTCGTCGTTCTCGGCCGCCGTGGTTTTCACCACCGTGCCCTCGATGCGCACTTGCCGCTCCAGCTCGCGCCAGAAGAACAGCAGGGCGGCGTGCGGGTTGTGTTGCAGATGCTGGCCCTTGTCGCTGTGGTAATTCGTGTACCAGGTAAAACCCCGCTCATCGAATTGCTTGATCAGCACGATGCGCGAGCTGGGCTTGCCATCAGGGCCGACGGTGGACAAGTCCATGGCGTTCGGCTCCATCACTTGCGCGTTGATGGCCTCGGCAAACCATTTCTGGAACTGGGCGATGGGATCGGCCAGCACGTCCGTCTCGCTCAGGCTCGATTGCACGTAATCGGTGCGCATGGCGGCCAGCACGGCGGCCGCGTCCGGCACTTCGGCAGCTTCTGGCACATCGGGCGCGATGCCGCGGCGGCGCTGCATGGCCGTGCCCAGCTGCTCCATTTGTTGCGCGCTGAACAGGCGCTTGGCCATGGGCGCCAGTTGGCCCTCTTCCTTGCTCATATGGGCATGGTAGGCGGCAACGTAGGCGGCCACGCCATCGGCGGACAGCTGCGTGCCCGTACCGGCCGCGATCGCGTCCAGTTCCGGGCGCAGGGTCAGCCAGGCCTGGTCCATGCGCTGGTGGTCGGCCAGGATTTCCGGCACCAGGGTCGCCAGCAGGGCGGCATCGTCGCCCGTGGCGGTCGCTTGCAGCATCGGCATCAAGTCCTGCTCTTCATCGTCATGGTGCAGATGGGCGGCTTTATTGAAATACTGCAACACCGCCTTGGCCGCCTGCTGCGCGTCCGCCGTGTTGCCGTGCTGCGCCAAATGGCCCAGCAGGTTTTGCAGGGTCGTCAGCTGCTTGCGGATCTTGTCGTGACAATGCTTGAGCACGGCGATGGGCTGGTCAAAGCCGGGAACGGAGTCGAACAGGGGAGAGGTCATGGCGAGTTCTCGTGGTGGGCGGCGTGGGGGCGTGGCGACAGTGCGGCTTGTCGCTGTGTCAATTCGGCTATTTTAGAATATCCGTCAGCGCAGTGTCCGTTAAAATGGCGCCATGCATACCTCCACCAATGAACTAATTTCCATGGACTTGACCGAGATCGATTTTGAGCGGCGTTTCGGCGGCATCGCCCGCCTGTACGGCGCGCCCGCGCTGGAGCGTTTCCGCGCCGCCCATGTGTGTGTGATCGGCGTGGGCGGCGTCGGTTCCTGGATCGTCGAAGCGCTGGCGCGCAGCGCCATCGGCCGCCTGACCCTGATCGATCTCGATAATGTTGCCGAATCGAACATCAACCGCCAGATCCAGGCCATGAGCGACACCATCGGCCAGGCCAAGATTACGGCCCTGGCTGAACGCATCGAACTGATCAACCCGTTTTGCCAGGTCACGCAGATCGAGGATTTTATTACCCCCGATAATCTGGACCAACTGCTGGGCGGGCGCGATTTCGACTACCTCGTTGATGCCATCGACAATGCCAAGGCGAAAGCGGCCGTGATCGCATATTGCCGCGCGCGCAACATTCCCATGCTGACCATCGGCAGCGCGGGCGGGCAGACGGACCCGACCCTGATCGCCGTGCGCGACCTGTCGAAAACGGAACAGGAACCGCTGCTCAAGCGAGTACGCAAACTGTTGCGTACTGAATATGGTTTCCCCCGTGGCGTGAAAAACAAATTCAATGTCGACGCCGTGTTTTCCATGGAACCGTTGAGCACGCCCGAGAGCGCTGAAGCGTGCGCCATCGATGGCGGCGCGCCCGCCGGCGTGACGGGCCTGAACTGCGCCGGCTTCGGTTCCAGCGTGGTGGTGACGGCCAGCTTCGGCATGGTGGCGGCTGCGCATGCGCTGAAAAGCTTGCGCCAGGACAAATTGTCCGAGGTGCCCGTGTCGATACCGGACGCCGCCTAGCTTAATTTCCTGCTGGCCAGGATGCGGTAGTCGCCGCTGCTCTTGAGCGATTCCACCAGCACCAGCTCGTCCGCCAGCCAGGTGATGGGCGCGAAGTCCCCGATGGCCGGCGGCGGCGCTTGGCGCGCCAGGGTCACGTGCGGCGTAAAACGGTCGTGCTCGAAGCGGGGCGCCAGTCCCTGTTCCGCCAAGTTACGCATGCAGGCCGCGCGCAAGTCCAGCAGGGCGGGCGACGGCTGCGCCAGGGCGGCCCAGGCCAGCGCCAGCTTCGTAAAATGGCTGGCGTGATCGAACAGCAGGGGCATGGGATGCGCCGGTGTGTGCGCCAGAATGTCCAGCAGGGGCGGCAGGTCGCTGGCCGGGCGCTGGCCCAGGAAGGCCAGGGTCAGGTGCAGCTTGTCTGGACGCACGGGTTTGCCTTCCAGGCGCGCCTGCCAGGCGGCCAGGGCCGCGCGCGTGGCCGCATCAGGCCACAGCGCGTAAAACAGGCGGGGGCAGTGTGTATCGGGCGACAAGTTTTTCCTATCGTTGCGGCGGTTTGCTATTATTGGCGTTCCCTGCCCACTTGCACTGGCAGGGATCTTACCGAAACTCACTGAAAGAATACATCATGACGCGTAGCTCCGTTTTGTTTGCCCTGATCTGCTCCGTCGCCGCGTCGCTGGCGCAGGCACAGGCGCCAGCGCCTGTTCCCGCCTCGGCCGTCTCGCTGAGCCCCGGCCCTGTCGCCGATAAATTGATCCTGATCGACAACAAGGTCGGCACGGGCAAGGAAGCGTCCGTCGGCAGTAACGTCACCGTGCACTACACGGGCTGGCTCTACCGTCCGCTGGCGAAAGATTCGCGCGGCAAGAAGTTCGACAGCTCCGTCGGTCGTGGCCCGTTTGATTTCCCGCTCGGCAAGGGCATGGTCATCAAGGGTTGGGACCAGGGCGTGGCCGGCATGAAAGTGGGCGGCAAGCGCACCCTGATCATTCCAGGCGAACTGGCCTACGGCCCGCGCGGCGCCGGCAATGGCGACATTCCGCCGAACTCGGCACTGATCTTCGACGTGGAATTGCTGGACGTGAAGTAATTGTTCAGTTTGGCGGCTGCGCATGCCCGCGCCGCCGCCATTTACGCTCTGAAACGCGGTAGACTGGGTTCTCCTGAAATTGCTGTGGAGACCACCCCCATGAACATCGCCAACGACGTCACTGAACTGATCGGCAACACCCCCCTGGTGCGCATCAACCGCATCGCCGCCGGCAGTGTGGCCACCATCCTGGCCAAACTCGAATTCTACAATCCCGCGCACAGCGTCAAGGACCGCATCGGCCTGGCCATGATCGTCGCCGCGGAAGCCGCAGGCAAGATCCATTCCGATACCGTCATCGTCGAGCCCACCAGCGGCAACACGGGCATCGCGCTGGCCATGGTATGCGCCGCGCGCGGCTACCGCTGCACCCTCGTCATGCCCGACACCATGAGCCGCGAACGGCGCATCCTGCTGCGCGCCTATGGCGCAGAACTGGTGCTCACGCCCGGCAGCGAAGGCATGCTGGGCGCCATCCGCAAGGCCGAGGAACTGGTGGCGGCCGACTCGCGCTATCTGATGCTGCAGCAATTCAACAATCCCGCCAATCCCGCCATCCACCGCGCCACGACGGCCGAGGAAATCTGGCGCGATACGGATGGGCAAGTGGACATCGTCGTTGCTGGCGTGGGCACGGGCGGCACGATTACCGGCATCGGCGAAGTGCTGAAGGAACGCAAGCCCGGCTTGCAGGTGATCGCCGTGGAACCGGAAGCGTCGCCGATGCTGTCGAAGGGCACCAAGGGACCGCATCCGATCCAGGGCATCGGCGCCGGTTTCGTGCCGCAGATTTTGAACACGGCCATCTATGACGAAATCATTTGCGTCAAGAACGACGACGCCTTCGCCACGGCGCGCCTGGCCGCCAGCGATGAAGGCTTGCTGGTCGGCATCTCGTCGGGCGCCGCCCTGTGGGCTGCCCTGCAAGTGGCGCGCCGTCCGGAAAACGCGGGCAAGCACATCGTCACCATCATCCCCTCGTTCGGCGAGCGTTATTTGAGCACGGCTTTGTACGCGGGCTTGGGCGACTGATTTGTAAATAGTAGGGACAGATCTGTCCCTTCCGCCAGCGCCCGGTTGCCTGCGTCGCCCGGGTGCAGGTGGTCGCCCGAGTCGTAGGCGGGCAGCAGGCGCAGCGGGTGTGCGGGGTCGCGCGCCAACGCGTCGAAGTCGAGCACGGCATCAAAGCTGCCGCTGGCGCGTATCCACGCATTCAGTTGCTGGCGCAGCGCATCTTTGTCAAGCTGGTAATAGTTGCTCAAGGGCGTGCCGGGCAGGGCGCCGGCGAACGGCGTCAGGGTGGCCGCGATTACGCGCACACCGCGGCTGTGCGCCTGGGCGATCAGTTGGGTGTAGCCGTTTGTTAACTCCTCCAACGTCGGCCGTTTTGACCGTGGCGCAAACGCCGTGCCGGGCCAGCTGATGTCATTGATCCCCAACAAGACGACCACCGTGCGCACGCCTGGTTGCGCCAGTACGTCGCGCTCGAAGCGGGCCAGGGCATTGTCTCCCATGCCGTCGGACAACAGCCGCGCGCCGGAAATGCCCGCATTGATCACGGCCACGCCGTGCGGCGCCAGACGCTTGGCCAGGAAATCGGGCCAGCGCGCATCCATCCCCAGGCTGGCAGTGGCGCCATCGGTAATTGAATCGCCGAGGATGGCCACGGCTTGCGCCCCCGGTGCCGCCTCCACCTGAATCGCACTGAGTAAAAGGCGCGCCGTGGTGGTCTGCATGCCAGGCGCGTCATCGATGCGCGCGGCCCGCGTCTGGTCCTGCGGGGCGATCCACGCCGTCTCGCGCCCATCCCAGTGAAACGTGGAGACGGGACTGGCTTGCGGCAGGTGGATGCTCACCGTCAGGCGAGCCAGGTCCGGCACGGACAGGTCGACGGGGTCGCTGACGAGCGGCGCGCCCGGCGCCACGCTGGCCGCCGGCTGGCCGGAAAACGTCAGCGTGCGCAAGCTGCCCGCTTCGATGGCGGAAGCGGAAGCGGCCAAGGCCACGGTGGCCGCGCCGATGCGCAGCGGCACCTTGCCGTACGCATTCGACAGCACGATGCGCACGCGCGGGCCGCCCACGCTGAGGCGCGCCACCTGGCGCACGGTCTGCCCGTGCAGCACGGCGGGCACATTGCTGGGGAGCAGGAAATAGCTGCTCCACACGGCTTGGGGGCTGGCCGTCCAGCTGGCCAGCCAGGTGGGTGCGGGATCGGCCGCATGAGCGGCGGGAGTAGTCAGCGCCAGGCTCAGCAGGATGGAGGGGAAGAGGGACAATCGTTGCATGGCGGCTCGCTTCATCAAGGGGAACGCCTGCATGATGAAAGCAAAGCCATTTATGTACTAGACTATCTCATCGAAGAACATTTATGAGTTGAATTCACAATGGCCAGACTGGAAGTGAACCGCTCCGGCGAGCTGGAAGTGTTCGTGCGCGTGGTCGAGCTGGGCGGCTTTTCCGCCGCCGCGCGCGCCTGCGGCATGACGCCATCGGCGGTCAGCAAGCTCGTTTCGCGGCTCGAAGAGCGCCTGGGCGCGCGCCTGCTGAACCGCTCCACGCGCCAGCTGCAGCTGACGGCCGAGGGTTGCGGCCTGTACGAACGGGGACAGCACGTGCTGGCGGCGCTGGACGAGGCCGAGCGCTGCGCCGGCGTGCAGGATGTGCCGCGCGGCAGAATCAAGGTCAATGCGAACGTGCCCTTCGGCCAGCATTTCTTGTTGCCGCTGGCGCCGTTGTTTCTCGAACGCTATTCCGAGGTGACGCTCGACATCGTGCTCACGGACGCCGTCGTCGATATCCTCGAGCAGCGCACGGACGTGGCCGTGCGGGCGGGGCCATTGAAAAGCTCCAGCTTGCTGGCGCGCAAGCTGGGCCAGACGCGCATGGTCATCGTGGCATCGCCAGCCTACCTGGCCCGGCACGGCACGCCGCAGCTAGCCACCGAGTTGGCCTCGCACAATCTGCTCGACGCCAATTACGCGCGCGCCCGCTCGGGCTGGCCGCTGCGCCTGCCCGAGGGTGACGTCGTCGTGCCGGTCACGGGCAATGCACAGGCCAGCGATGGCGAAGCCTTGCGGCAACTGGCGCTGGCGGGACTGGGACTGGCACGCCTGGCCGCTTTCCAGGTGCGCGCCGATATCGCGGCCGGCCGGCTGCAGGCCGTGCTGGAAGAGTGCAATCCCGGCGACAGCGAGGAAGTGCATGCCGTGTTCGTGGGGCAAGGCGGGCATGTGCCGCTGCGCGTGCGCGTGTTTCTCGATTTCCTGGCGCAGCACGTCGACCTTGGCTGAGGTTGTCCAAGCGCATTAGGCTACAGGCAGACACGGCCGCGCAGTACAATATCGGACGGGCCGCAATGGTTCGGCCCGTATTGTGCCTTTGAATGGAAATATGTTCCTGGTAAAACCTGAACGCCGCCGCCTGCTGCAGGTGGGCGCAACCGTGGCTGTCATCGCGCTGGGCCTGGCCTCGCGCGCCTTTCCCCAATTCGTCCCTGCCGCGCTCGGCAAGTATCCGGGCGACGTCCTGTGGGCCATGATGATCGTCTTTGCGCTGGGCATTGTCGCCACGCGCATGCGCACGTGGCAGCTGGCGCTGACGGCCTTGCTGATCTGCTTTGCCGTGGAATTCGGCCAGCTATACCAGGCGCCGTGGATCGTCGCGTTGCGCGCGCATCCGCTGGGACACCTCGTGCTGGGCTCCGCCTTCGGCTGGGTCGACCTGATCGCCTACGCGGCGGGCGTGGCGATCGCGGCGCTGGTGGATCAAGCGGCGCTGTTCAAGCGCCGCTAATCCTGATTACTTGACGTTACCTTCCGCGTCGCGCAATTCGACGGGCGCCAGCTTCAGCTTCGACAATTGCGGAGCGATCTTCGCCTTGTCGCCCACGCCGATGACGATCAGCTTTTCCGGCTGCAGGTATTTCTTCGCCACCTGCTGTACCTGCTTGTCCGTCACGCTGGCAAAGCGCTGCGGCAAGGTCGTGTAATAGTCGAGGCCCAGGCCGTAGATATACGTGTTGGCCATGCTGGCGCTGATGCTGGCATTCGTCTCGAACTGGCCGGGCAAGGACAGCACTTGCGAATTGCGCGCATTCGCCAGTTCTTGGCGTGCCAAGGGCTTGGCGATCATGGCGCGGATTTCCCTGACGGTTTCCGATACGGCCGGGCCCGTCACATCGGTGCGCACGCTGGCGGCAATCGAGAACGGTCCAGGCTGATTGCGGTACTGGAATTGCGAGCGCACGCCATAGGTGTAACCCTTTTCTTCGCGCAAGTTGGTGTTCAGGCGGCTGGTAAACAAGCCGCCCAGCGCTGCGTTCATCACTTGCAGCGGCGCGTAATCGGGCGTGGCGCGCGGCACGGCGATGGTTGACAGGCGCACGGCCGTTTGCGGCGCACCCGGCTTGTCGACCAAAATCAATTTTGCTTTCGTCGTCTGCGGCGCCGCAGCCACGGATGGCGCCACCGTGCCTGGCTTCCAGCTGCCAAACTTCGCTTCGGCCAGCGCCTTCAATTCCGCCTCGCCGATATCGCCCGAAACGATCAGCGCCGCATTGTTCGGCAGGTAATGCTGCTGCCAGAAACCTTGCAGGTCGGCGCGGCTGGCCGCTTTCAAGGCTGCTTCCGTGCCCAGCTGGATGTAGCCATATGGATGCTGCGGGCCGTACAGGGCCGCCGCTTCCACGCGGGCCGCCACCGCGCCCGCGTTTTCGCGCTGCTGCGCCAGTTCGCCGATGCGGCTGGCGCGCTGGCGCTCGACTTCTTCCTGGGGGAATTGCGGATGCAGCACCACGTCGGCCAGCACGTCGAGCGCTTGCGGGAACGTGGCTTTGAGCGACGTCAGCTGGGCGAACGACGCGTCCACGCCGGAGCCGGTATTGAGCAGCGCGCCCAGCTGCGCCACGTCGTCGGCGATCTGTGGCGCGCTGCGCGTGGCCGTGCCTTCCTGCAGCAATTGCGCCGTAAAGCTCGACAAGCCCGGCTGCGCCAGCGGATTGGCGCCCGAGCCGCTTTTCACCACGAGCTGGCTGGACACGAGCGGCACGGCCCCGTTGTAGTGGTGGATCACGGTCAGGCCGTTCGCCAGGGTGAACGATTTTCCTTGCGGTAAAACAATCTTCGGTGCGGGACCGGCCTTCGGCACGGCATTGCGCCAGGGTTCGTCCGCATTGATGGCCGTGCCGGGCGCAGGCTTGACCTTGCCAGGCGCCGGCGTCGGCACTTCCGCGCCCAGGTCCGGCGTGCCGGGCACGCCGTAGACGACCACGCGCGACTGGTTCTTCAGGTACTGGTCGACGGCGCGCTGCACGCCGGCCGCCGTCACCTGGCGGTAGCGTTCGATATCCTTGGCCAGGTAGCCGGGGTCGCCCACGTACTGGTTGTATTCGTTGAGCAAGTTGGCCACGCCGTGGCCGCCCATTTTTTCCACCTGGCTCAGCATGCTCGTCTCGATGCTGTTGCGCGCGCGTTCCAGTTCCTTCTCGGTCGGGCCCTTGGCGCGCAATTGTTCCAGCTCCGCCTGCAAGGCTTGCTCGATTTCCTCGGGCTTGCGGCCCGGGCGCGCCGTCGCGTCGATGGTGAAAATCGACGTGAGAGCGTTCGAGCCCTGGCTGGCGCCCACGTCCTGCGCGATCTGCTTGTCGTACACCAGGGATTTATATAAACGGCTGGACTTGCCGCCGGCCAGGATGTGCGCGGCCATCGACAGTTCCGCGTCGTCCCTGGTGTAGGCGGACGGCGTCAGCCAGGCCATGAAGACGCGCGGCAACTCGACCCGGTCCTGTACCACGATGCGGCGTTCCTGCGTGATGGGCGGCGTCACGACATTCGGTTTCGGCACGGCCGGGCCGCTCTTGAAGCTGCCGAAGTATTTATTGACCAGTTCCTTGGTCTTCGCCTTGTCGATGTCGCCCGCGATCACGAGGCTGGCGTTGTTAGGACCATAGTATTTGGTGAAGAAATCCTTGATGTCGGCCAGCTTCGCGTTCTGGATGTCCGCGTGCGAACCGATGACGCTGGCGTAATACGGGTGGGTCTTGGGAAACAGCTGGTGGTACAGCGCTTCCTGCACGATGCCGTACGGCGCATTCTCCACGCTTTGGCGGCGCTCGTTGCGCACCACGTCCTGCTGGTTCGTCAGCGCCGTCTGATCGAGCACGTCGAGCAGATAGCCCATGCGGTCGGAATGCGTCCACAGGGCCAGTTCCAGCTGGTTCGACGGCACCGTGTCGAAATAATTGGTGCGGTCGAAATCCGTGCTGCCGTTGGAATCGGTGGCGCCCGCGCCTTCGAGCAACTGGTCGGCCATGCCGCGCGGCACGTGCTTGGTGGCGGCAAACATCATGTGCTCGAACAAATGCGCAAAGCCCGTCAGGCCCGGCGCTTCATTGGCCGGTCCCACGTGGTACCAGATGTTGACGGCCGTGACGGGCAATTTATGGTCTTCCACGAGAATGACGTCGAGGCCGTTCGGCAAAGTGTATTTTTCGTAGGCGATATGGGGCACGGACGTCGCACCTGTCGTGACGGCGGCATCGGCGGCGTGGGCGAGGGTGAGCGGGGCGCCGTACAGCGACAGCAGCAGGGCGGGTAGGGCCAGCAGTTTGATCGGTTTCATGCATGCTTCCAGGGATGGGTGGAGAAGACGCTGCGGCTCGCTCGTGGCTGGCGCAGCGCGACGGTGCTACGGTCGTTACTACGGTCGGTGCTACAGTGTATACAGCAGGGCCGCGCCGCCGAGCACCAGCAGCGCGCAGGCGACGGAGACGATGGCCGCCGCGCCCAGCAAGCGCCATTCGCGCGGAGAAAACCAAGCGGCGGACAGCGGCGCTTGCGGCGCAGGCTGGGGCACGGCCGCAGGCAAGCCGCCCGCCGCGCGCGCCTGGGCCGCCAGCGCCTGCGTGGCGGCGTCGAGCAGGGCTAGCTGGCGCTCGACGGTTTCCGCCAGCACGGCTTCGTTCAGCGCCACGAGGGCGAATATCGGGTCATCGACATCGACCTTGATGCCCGTCTTGTCGAACACGTGGCTGCGCAGTTTGTGCCGGTCCATCTACCACTGCACCTTGTCGAGCTGTTCGAAGATGTCGCGGTAGACGACCTTGATGCGCTGCTTTTCCATGATGTTGAACTTGTCGTTCTGCAGCACTTCCTGCATCGTCAGGCGCGCCGTGTTCATTTTCTTGACGTCCGCGCCAAAGGTGTCGGGATTGCGCTGGCTCAGGGTGATGCTGCCTTTCACGCGCGCGCGGTTGTCGCTGTACGACTGCGATTCGACGAATTGCTTGCCGGACGCCGATTGCAGCAGGCCGAAGTGTTCGTTTTGCCACAGCACCAGCGGCACCTTCGTCGATTGGGCTGTCGCGACAAAACCCGTGGCCGTGTCGTGCAAGGTATCGCCGCCGCCGACGATGGTGTGGATGTAGACCTTGCGGCCCGATTCTTCCAGCAGCGAAAAACAGTCGTTTTCCAGCAAGTAGCCCATCAGCGGCGAAAACGTGTTCGCGCCATTGTCGATCACGCAGTTGCCGTCCGTGTCGAGAATGTCGATCATCAGCGCGTCGAAGCGTTTCGGGTCGATGTTGCGCGCATCCGTCATCACGGGCACGTGCTTGACGTTCATCGCCTTGTAGCGCGAGAACGTGGCGTTTTCCTGATCGGTGTCATAGCAGCGCAAAGGCGTGTCGTCCTTGCCGCCTATCCACTGGGCCAGCAGGGTCGAGACGAGGGTCTTGCCGATGCCGCCCTTGCCCTGCAGGATGAAATGTACCGTGTTTTGCATTGCGACTACTCCAAGTTGTTGCGTCAGTGACAATCAAAGATCCGTGACAGCGGCGACTGGCATTTTTACCACAATCCTTTGCAAATATGCCATGCGGAACAGCGAATCTGGTTATGATGTTAATCAGGATACCATTGATGTAGAGCAAGTTTTGTGTGAAAAATCCACCCAAGAGTGTGAACGAGGACGCAGTGCCGATCTCCAGTCTCGATAAAGCCGACATTGACCGTCTGAATCAGCAAGCCCTGTCTTGCCTGGTCGGCAACCGCCGCCAGGCGCGCCGGCTGGCGCAGATGGCGCTGGCGGCCGCGCAACGACAACAGTATGCGCGCGGCGGCGCGTATGCGGAACTCAATCATTGCTGGCTCGCGTATTACGCGGGCGAGGCCGAACCGTCATGCGAGCGCCTGGGCGCGTATTTCCAGCACAGCGGCGACCTGGAAGGGGGCATGGAAGTGGCCGCCCTGCAGGGCGCGTATGCGAGCCGGCGCGGCGATTTTGCCGATGCCGAGCAGCATTTCCTGCAGGCGCGCAGCCAGGCCGCGCAGATACCCGACTCGCTGCACAAATTCATGCTGTACGCGCGCCTGGGCGTCGATGCCTTGAATCGTGGCGATACGCAGGACGGCCCGCGCAACTTCCTGCTGGCGCTCGACATCGCCGAGCGCTTCGGCAGCCCCGCGCACCGGGTCAACAGCCTGTCGAACCTGGCGTCGTCGCAGCATGACCTGGGCAACGATGAAGACGCGATTCCCCTGCTGGTCGAGGCGCTCGAGATCATCGGCACGCAAAAGCTCAAATATCAGCAAACCATCGTGTCGGCCAACCTGGCCATGTGTTTATTGGCCACGGGCAAGCCGGCCGAGGCGCTGGCGCTGGTGGAACCGTTTTACGAGTGGCCGGAAGAAGACCTGGCCGTGCGCGCCTTTCTTTTCTGCATCGCCGCCCACGCCGCGATCCTGCTGCGCCAGCCCGATAGTGCCCTGCAATTGCTGTTGCGGGCCGAAGAGTACGCGCGCCGGGGTCAGGACCTGGAAGAGCAGATGCATGCGTGGCTGGTGCGCGGCAAGCTCGACTTGCACGCGGGCCAGACGGCGCAGGCGCTGGCGTCGCTGACGCAGGCGCACAGCCTGCTGAGCTGGACGCGCAATCCGTTTCACCAGCAGCAGATCCTGCGCGGCTTGTCCGACATCAATGCCCAGCTGGGCGAATGGCAGGCCGCGTATGGTTTCCTGCAGCAATACCAGGCCGCGTACGAGGCCAGCAGCAAGTCGGCGCGCGCGTCGCGCAGCCTGATGCGCAATCTGGAAAAGGAAATGCATAGCCTGAAAGCCGAGCGCGACAAGGCACTGGAGCTGCAGGCGGCGCGCGAATCGGAAAACGTCAAGCTCGAACACCTGAACCGCGAACTGGCGCACCAGATCCTGCACGTCAATTCCCTGCAGGACAGCCTGAAGGAACAGGCCATGCGCGACCACCTGACGGGCTTGTACAACCGCCGCCATTTTGAAACCTGCCTCAATGCCATCCTGCACGAGGCCGATGCGGATGCGCCCGTGGCCATCGCCATCATCGACCTGGACTTTTTCAAGCGCGTCAACGATACCTACGGGCACAACTTTGGCGACGAAGTGCTGATCCAGTTCGCGCGCCTGGTGGAAGGCCAGCTGCGCGGCACCGATATGGTCTGCCGCTATGGCGGCGAGGAATTCTGCCTGCTGTTGCGCGAAGCCGACAGCCTCATCGCGGCGCACAAGATCGACGATATCGCCGCGCGCTACCGCCAGCTGCTGATCCAGCAGGCGCCGCACAGCTTGACGGGCTGTACCTTTTCGGCCGGCATCGCCGAATATCCGCGCCACGGCGCCGGCCGCCACGAATTGCTGATGCGCGCCGACAGCGCGCTGTATGCGGCCAAGCAGGCGGGCCGCGACCGCGCCTGCATCGCCGACGCTACTGGATAAAGCGCAGCAGTTCGCGCAGCGCGTGCGCCACGGCCTGCTCGCGCACGGCCTGGCGGTCACCCGAAAATACCAGCCGCTGCGTCTGCACGCGCCCGTCCATGGCCCAGCCGAAGCAGACAGTGCCGACGGGCTTGCCCGGCACGCCGCCCGTGGGGCCGGCGATGCCCGTGGTCGAGACGGCCACCTGGGCTTCGCTGTGGACCAGGCTGCCTTGCGCCATGGCGGCGGCCACTTCCTCGCTGACGGCGCCGTGTGCGGCGATCAGTTCGGCAGGCACGCCCAGCATGCCGCTCTTGGCCCCGTTGGAGTACGTAACGAAACCCCGTTCGAACCAGGCGCTCGAGCCCGGGATATCGGTGACGGCCTGCGCCACGCCGCCGCCCGTGCACGATTCGGCCGTGGCCAGCAGCAGGCCTTTCGCCTGCAATGCCAGGCCGACTGCGGTGGAGAGGGGGACGAGTTCCTTGCTCATGGATGACTCCTGCATGCGGTGAAAATGGTGGCAAGACTGTAGCATGGCCGACGGCAAAAGAAACTTTCCCCGGTACCAGCGAAAATGCGTACACTCTTTTATACATTTGCTACCACTTCGGGCCGGCAGGCGCTCTGTCGCTACGCCACCCAGGTGCGCATCGCTCGAACAGGCAAGCGGCATGGTGCCGCGCCTTCGTATGCATTATCTTTACTCGGTTGTCATGGTAATTCTGAACTGGACCTGGTGGCGTCATCCTGGCCCCTTGCGCCGCCCCGCGCGCGGTGCCGCTTGCCGTTCCCTGCGCTGGGGCTGGCTATTGCTGCTTTTGGGCGTGCTGTGCGCCGATGCGCGATCGCAGGTGCCGGGGGAACTGGAACGCCAGGTCAAGGCCGGATATCTGTACAAGTTCGCCGGCTATGTCGAATGGCCCGACGGCAGCTTTGCCCGGCCCGACTCGCCGCTGGTGATCGGCGTGGCGGGCGCCGATGCGCTGGCCGAGCAGCTCGAACAGAGCGTGGCCGGGCATAGCGTCAACGGCCGCGCCGTGCAGGTGAAGAAAGTACGCCGCGGCGAAGCGCTGGCCGGGCTGCACGTGCTGTACCTGGGGGCGCTGGAGAAAACGGCGCTGCAGGAAATGCTGGCCGCCAGCCGTGGCCTGGCGTTGCTGACGGTGTCCGATTCGGATGAGGTCTACGCGATGGGCAGCATGATCAATTTTGTGATGGCCGAAGACAAGGTCCGCTTCGACGTGGCCTTGAAACCCGTGGCGCAGGCGCATATCCGCATCAGCGCGCGCATGCTGCTGGCCGCCTACCGCGTGCAGACGGGAGGCGCCTAGATGATCAGACTGCGTTCCATCCGCCACAAGCTGATGTCGGTGGTCTTGCTGACCACCCTGGTGGCGCTCGTCATTTCGCTGGGCACCATCGTCGTCTACGACTTGCGCGCCTACCACCGCAACCTGGTGGCCGACATCAGTACCCAGGCCGAGCTGCTCGGGCATATGAGTTCGGCCGCGCTGGCCTTCGACGACGAACGCCTGGCGCTGGAAAACCTCAATTTGATGCGCATCCGCCCGCGCGTGACGGCCGGCGCCCTGTACAAGGCCGACGGCAGCCTGTTTGCCAGCTACCGCGCGCATCAGCACGTGGGCGAACTGCCGGCGAAGGCGGGCCAGGAAGGCGTCAGCATCGCGGGCAAATCCGTCGAATTGTTCAAACCCATCGTCGACAATGGCGAACTGCTGGGCACCGTGTATCTGCGCGCCGATTACGAGCTGGCCGGCCGCACGGCCGATTACCTGGCCATCGCGCTGGGCGTGACGGTGCTGGCGCTGCTGGTGGCCTTGCTGCTGCTGCGCCGCCTCGATTTCGTCATCACGCAGCCGATCCTCGACATCGCCGACGTGGCGCGCGAAGTGATCGAGACGGGCGATTATTCGCGCCGCGCGCGCAAGCTCAGCGTCGACGAAGTGGCGCAGCTGGTCGATTCCTTCAACAAGATGCTGGCCGAGATCGAGCTGCGCACGCAGGCGCTGGAGCGCTCGAACGGCGAGCTGGCGAGCGAAGCCGAGCAGCGCACCGAGGCGCAGCAGGAAGTCATGCGCCTGAACCAGGAACTGGAAGTGCGCGTGCACGAGCGCACGATGCAGCTGGAAATGACGAATGGCGAATTGGCCATGGCGATGGAAGAGGCGCGCAGCGCCAACTACGCCAAGTCGGCGTTTTTGTCGTCGATGAGCCATGAATTGCGCACGCCGCTCAACGCCATCCTGGGCTTCGCACAAATCCTCAGTTCCGACCGCCTGCCGTCGACCCTGGAACAAAAGAAGGAGTTCGCCGGCCATATCCTGAAATCGGGGCGCCACCTGCTGACACTGATCAATGAAATCCTCGACCTGGCCAAGGTGGAGTCAGGCACGGTCAGCCTGTCGCTGGAACCGGTGGGTCTGGACGCCATCTTGCAGGAATGCCGCGACATGATCGCGCCGCTGGCCAGCCAGCGCGGCATCGGCATGACCTTCCCCGACGCCTGCCCCCTGAACGTGCTGGCCGACCGCACGCGCCTCAAGCAAATCCTGTTGAACCTGTTATCGAATGCGCTCAAGTACAACCGCGAGCAGGGGCAGGTGGCCATCGATTGCGCGCCGCAGGCGGGCGGCCGGGTGCGCATCAGCGTGCGCGATACGGGAGTGGGCCTCGACGGCGAGCAGGTGGCGCTGCTGTTCCAGCCGTTCAACCGGCTGGGGCAGGAGGGCGGCACGGAAGAAGGCAGCGGCATCGGCCTGGTGGTCACCAAGCGCCTGGTGGAGCTGATGGATGGCAGCATCGGCGTGACCAGCGCACCCGGCGAGGGCAGCACCTTCTGGATCGAGCTGCGCGTGGTCGACGCCTTGCCCATGCCTGCGGCCCCCGCCTTGCCGCGGCCGGACCTGGCCGGGGCGCTGCTCGATCACAGCGCCCCCGTGACCTTGCTGTACGTGGAAGACAATCCCGCCAACCTGACCCTGGTCGAGGAAATCGTGCGCTACTGCCCGCAATTGCAGCTGTTGACGGCCACCGATGGCCGCCTGGGCGTGGAAATGGCGCGCACGCACCTGCCGCAGCTGATCCTGATGGACATCAATCTGCCGAACGTGAATGGCACGGACGCGCTGAAACTGCTGCGCGCCGATCCGCGCACGGCGCACATTCCCGTCATCGCCCTGACGGCCAACGCCATGCCGGGCGACGTCGAGCGCAGCATGGCGCTGGGGTTCTACCGCTATCTGACCAAGCCGATCAACCTCGATGAATTTACCGAGGCGATCAACAGCACCCTGGCCTATGTGGCGCAGCAGCGCCGGCAGAAGGGAACGGGCGCGCCATGATCAGCCAGGCCGATATCTACGCGGCGAAAATTCTCCTCGTCGACGACCAGGAAGTCAATCTGCGCCTGCTCGAGCATTTGCTGCAAAGCGGCGGCTACACGGCCATCACCAGTACCCTCGACGCGCGCGCCGTGGCCGGCCTGCACCAGCGCCACCAGTTCGACCTGATCATCCTCGACCTGGTGATGCCCGGCATGAGCGGCTACGAGGTGATGGATGCCCTGCGTCCGCTGGAGCTGGAAGGCTACCTGCCCGTGCTGGTGATCGCCGCTGACCCGGACGCCAAGTTGGCGGCGCTGGAAGCGGGCGCGCGCGACTTCATCAGCAAGCCCTTCGACGCGCTCGAGGTACTCACGCGCATCCGCAACATGCTCGAAGTGCGTCTGCTGCACCGCGCCGCGCGCCACTACAACACCCTGCTCGAACGCACGGTGGGCCAGCGCACGGCCGAACTGCAGCGCTTTCGCGGCGCCATGGATGCCACCACGGACGCCATCTTCCTCGTCGACGTGCTGGGCATGACGCTGGTCGACGTCAACGACGGCGCTTGCCGTTTGCTTGGCTATGCGCGCACCGAACTGCTGGCGCTGGCGCCGGGCACCTTGCTGCCATCGCCGCCGGCCCCGCCGCTGGCCGCGCTGCCGGGCGGCGCGGCCCATCTGGCCACGGAAGTGACGGAGTGCGAACTGGTGCGGCACGACCTGAGCCTGATCCCCGTGGAACTGGGCTGGCACTGGTATGCGCAAGCGCCCGTGACGGGCGGCTATTCTGGCACCCCTGGCGCGGGCGGCCTGCTGCTGATCGCCGTGGCGCGCGACATCAGCGAGCGGCGCCAGGCGCAGGAGCGCCTCAAGCACCTGGCCCATTACGATGGCTTGACGGGACTGCCGAACCGCAGCCTGTTCTACCAGACCCTGGCCCAGGCCGTGGAACTGGCGCAAGAGAAAAGCTGGCGCATCGTGGTGCTGTTCATCGCGCTCGACCGTTTTAAAAGCATCAACGACACCCTGGGCGCGGCGCTGGGCGACGAGCTGCTGCGCCAGTTCAGCAACCGCCTCGTCGAATGCGTGCGCCTGCGCGACACGGTGGGTCGATTGGGCAACGACGAATTCGCGCTGATATTGACGATGAGCCGCAACCAGCAGGAAGCCGTCGCCGTGGCCAACCAGGTGCGTGAAGCCTTGCGCGCGCCATTCGACTTGCGCGGCCACGCGGCCACCCTGACGGCCAGCATCGGCATCGCCATGTATCCGGACGACGCCACCGACCCGGAAACCCTGATCAAATACGCGAATACGGCCATGGGCGGCGCCAAGCAGGCGGGTCGCGACGGCTACCGCTTTTTCACGGCCGGCATGAACGTGCAGGTGCTGGCGCGCCTGGACCTGGAACTGGCGCTGCGCCATGCGCTCGAACACGATCAATTCATCCTGTACTACCAGCCCAAGGTGGATTTGCGCACGGGCCGCATCAGCGGCGTGGAAGCGCTGCTGCGCTGGCGCCGTCCCGGCTACGGCCTGGTGGCGCCCGCCGAATTCGTGCCCGTGCTGGAAGACACGGGGTTGATCGTGCGCGTGGGTGCCTGGGTGATCCAGGCTGCCTGCCGCCAGATCGCCGAGTGGCGCGACAGCGAAGTGGGGCCCGTGCACGTGGCCGTGAATGTGTCGAGCCGCCAGTTTGCCGAAGGCGACCTGGAAGGCGAAGTGACGCGCGCGCTGGCGCATCACAACGTGGCGCCGGAATTGCTGGAACTGGAATTGACGGAAACGGCGCTGATGTCGAACGCCGAGCGCACCATCGTCGTGCTGGGAAAATTGAAAAAAATCGGCGTGAAGGTGGCCATCGACGATTTCGGCACCGGTTATTCGAGCCTCGCGTATCTGCAGCGCTTCCCCATCGACAAGCTGAAGATCGACATCGCCTTTGTGCGCAACATCACCAGCAACCCGAACGACGCGGCCATCGCGCTGGCCATCGTCAGCATGGCGCACAGCCTGAAGCTGAGTGTCGTGGCCGAGGGCGTGGAATCGCGTCCGCAGCTCGAATACCTGCGGCGCAACCGCTGCGACGAGATCCAGGGCTTTTATTTCAGCCGCGCCCTGCCGGCGCTGGAACTGGGGCAGATGATCGTCGCCGGCGCCGGCCTGCCGCCCGGCCACGACCCGGCCGCGCAGCCCGCGCAGACGCTGCTCATCGTCGACGACGACGTCAACGTGCTGTCGTCGCTGCACCGCCTGTTCCGTCCCGAGGGTTACCAGATCCTGACGGCCAGCACGCCGGCCGAAGGGTTTGAAATGCTGGCCCTGCACAGGGTGCACGTGATCGTCTGCGACCAGCGCATGCCGAGCATGAGCGGCACGGAATTCCTCAGCAAGGTGAAGGAGCTGTACCCGGAAACCATCCGCATCATCCTGTCCGGCTACACGGGCCTGGAAGCCGTGCTCGACTCGATCAACCGTGGCGCCATCTACCGTTTCTATACGAAACCGTGGGACGACACCCAGCTGCGCGACAACATCCGCCTGGCCTTCCAGCACTACTGGATGGTGAACCAGCCGGGGCTGGCGCGGGTGGCGGTGCGCTAGCTCAATCGGTGAAGTGGTCGAAGGAAGACAGCTGCAGATCGAGCGGCTGCCCTGCCGCATCCACCAGCCGCAAGCCCGCTTTGGCCTCGATGCTGCCCACGCGCGTGGCTGGTGTGCCGCAGCTGGCCGCCAGGGCGGCGATGGCGTCGCGCGAGGCAGCGGGCGCCGTGAAGCACAATTCATAATCGTCGCCGCCGGCGGCCGTGTAGCGGCGGCGCAAGCCTGTTTCCTGCTGCGCCAGCACGGGGCCGGCAGGCAGGGCGTCGACGTCGAGCGTGGCGCCCACCTGCGAAGCTTTCAAGATGTGGCCGAGGTCTCCCACCAGGCCGTCCGAGATGTCGATGGCCGCATGCGCGAGGCCCGCTTCGGCCAGCGCGCAGCCGAGCGCCACGCGCGGCGTCGGCGTGTGCATGCGCGCGCCTGCCATGGCCAGGTCGGCTGGCGACAATGCCTGTTCCCTGCGGTAGCCGGCCAAGGCCAGGCGCGCGTCGCCCAGGGTGCCGCTGACCCAGATGTCGTCACCCGCCACGGCCGCGCTGCGGCGCAAGGCCTGGCCCGGCGCCAGCTCGCCGAACACGGTGATGCAGATATTCAAAGGGCCCTTGGTGGTGTCGCCGCCGATCAATTCGCAGCCGAAGGCGTCGGCCAGCGCAAACAGGCCGTCGGCAAAGCCGGCCAGCCAGGCGCGCTCCGCTTGCGGCAGGGCCAGGGCCAGGGTAAATGCCACGGGGCGCGCGCCCATGGCGGCCAGGTCGGACAAATTCACGGCCAGGCTTTTGTGGCCGAGCATGCGGGCGTCGGCGCCGGCAAAGAAGTGCCGGTCCTCGACCAGCATGTCCGACGAGATGGCGATCTGCTTGCCGGCGCCGGGCGTGATCAGCGCGCAATCGTCGCCGATGCCCAGTGTGGCGCGGCCGGGGCGCTGGCGCACGAAATATTGTTTGATCAGGTCGAATTCGGAAAGCGCGTCGTGTGGGGCCATGGCGTGGTCAGTTCGTTGAATGAGGGTGTGGCCCGGCTATTATAGGCTGGCATACAATAGGCGCCTTTGCCACTGCCGAACAGCTTGCCATGCCCCTCCCCGATATTCACGTCTTACTGCAATCCTGGCTCGACCACGGCTGGCTGCGCGACCCGCAAGCCGTCGGCTTGCACACCTTCGAGGCGCAGGAGCTGGCGACGAGCGGCTTCGACGCCATCAGCGACGGCGACCAGCTGTGCCTGTACGAAGATGCGCGCCTGTTCCGCCGCGCCGGCCGGCCCGTGCCGGCGTCGTTCAAGGTGTATCTGCAGCGCGGCCAGCTGGGCGCGAATGGCCTGGAACTCGGTTATCAGGTGCACCTGGCCGGTTTTCTGCGCGCGGCGCGGCAGCCCTTGCCGGCGTGTCGCGTGCTGCTGGAACAAGGTGGCCGCAGCGGCGCCTTGCTGTTCGAGAATGGCCTGGTGCTGCAGTTTTGCGCCAACTTGCGCGGCAAGCCCCGTCATTACTACCTGACCCTCGTCGAGGGGCATGTGGCCGATGCCCAGCTGCCGGACCGCGACAGCGATATCGACTTGCGCGCGGCCAGCGCGCGCCATGTCCAGGCCATCTACGACAGCCGCGACCCTGCCGAACTGCGGCGCCTGGCCCGGCGCGGCAATGCGGCGCTGCGCGAATTGGCGAGTCTGCTCGCCTAGGCTTTCTTCGCCTGCGCCATGCCGTGCAGCAGCTTGGCCAGCAACTGGTCGAGCTGGCGCTGCTCGTCCGCGCTGAGCGCCGACAGCATGGCGCGCTCGTTCTCCACGTGCAGCAGCACGAGCTTTTCTATCAATTCCAATCCCCTTTGTGTCAGGGCCACCAGCACGCCGCGCCGGTCCGTCGGGTGCTTCTGGCGCTCGATCCAGCCGGCCGCTTCCAGCCGGTCGATGCGGTTGGTCATGCCGCCCGAGGACAGCATGGCCGCTTCGTACAGGGCCGTCGGCGTCAGGCTGTAGGGCGCGCCCGAGCGGCGCAAGGTCGCCAGCACGTCGAATTCGCCCGGCTGCAAGCCGTGTTCCGCGAACAGCGGATTGAGCCAGTCGCGCGCCATCAGCTGCGCCACCGTGCCCAGCTGGCCCACCAGCTGCATGGCGCGCGTGTCCATCTGCGGCAGTTCGCGCTGCCATTGTGCGGCGGCAAATTGCGCGCGCGTGTGTTCTTGCGGGGTAGTTGTCATGGGCATCCATTTATCTTGACCTCAAGATAGATTTCTATCTTTATGTTAAGATACTTTTCATCGAGTCATATTTGATGACGCATTAAACCATGTGCCTCCCAGCGAGGCAAGGACTATCCCATGCCTTCCGCCCGACCTGCCGCATCCCTTTCTGCTTCAGCTTCTTCGGCCCTGCTGGTGGCTGCCGTCATCCTGCTGGGCTTGAACCTGCGGCCCATCCTGGCCGCCATCGGCCCCTTGCTCGACAGTATTCAGGCCGGCACGGGCCTCAGCAATGCCGATGCGGGCTTGCTGACCACCGTGCCCGTGTTCGCCATGGGCCTGTGCGCGCTGGCGGGCGCGCAGCTGCAGCGCCGGCTGGGCGTGGCGCGCGGCATCTCGCTGGGCATCGCCATCATCGCTGCCGCCTGCGCGCTGCGCTGGCCCTTGCATGGCAGCGGCGGCCTGATCGCCACGGCGGCCCTGGGCGGCCTGGGCATCGCGCTGGTGCAAGCCTTGCTGCCCGCCTTCATCAAACGCCATTTCCCCGAGCGGGCAGGCCAGCTGATGGGCTTTTATACGACGGGCATCATGGGCGGCGCCGCCATTGCCGCCGCGTCCGCTTCACCGTTGGCGCAATCGCTGGGCTGGCAGGCGCTGCTGGCCCTGTGGGCGCTGCCGGCCGTGGCCGCCGCGCTGCTGTGGCGCCGGGCAGCCGCTTCGCGCGTGGAGGTATCCAGCGGCGCGGGCGCCAGCCTGCCCGTGGGCAGTGGCCGCGCCTGGTTGCTGATGGTGTTCTTTGGCATCGGCACGGGCGCGTACACCTTGGTGCTGGCCTGGCTGCCGCCGTTTTACACGGAGCTGGGCTGGAGCGCGGCCGACAGCGGCTTGCTGCTCGGCGGCCTGACCCTCGTGGAGGTGCTGGCGGGACTGGTAATTTCCAGCATCATCCACCGTTTTCCCGACCGCCGCATCCTGTTGCTGTCGGTGCTGCTGGCCGTGCTGGGCGGCCTGGCCTGCCTGATTGTGGCGCCCGCGCAACTGGCGTTGCCCGCCGTGATATTACTGGGCTGCGGCATCGGCGCTTTGTTCCCCTTGTCGCTGATCGTCAGCATGGACCACGTGGTTGAGCCGGCCGGCGCCGGCGCACTGCTCGGTTTCGTGCAGGGCGGAGGCTACATCATCGCCAGCAGCATGCCGTTCATCGCCGGCCTGATACGCCAGCACTCGTCCAGCCTGGCCCAGGCGTGGATGGTGATGGCGGCCGGCGTCGTGGTGCTGCTGCTGATCGCCGTGCGCTTCGCGCCCGGGGCGCGGCTGGCCAATGCCCGCTAAGGTGCGCGTGCCGTGTGCCGGCAGCTGATATATTTCGCCCATGCACATCGTCGACCACTATTTGGCAGGATTGCGCCAGGCCTTGCCACCGGAGCCGCTGGCGGAGCTGGCGCTGGCCAGCGGCGCCAGCGCGGCACAACTGGCCAGCTTGCGTGACACGTATCCGCTGTGCCCGGACAGCCTGCTGCGCTTGCTGGGCCAGTACAACGGCACCTATTATCAGGAGTACGCGGGCGGCATGGTGCTGGTGTACATGCTGGGCTCGGACGTGTTCGAGTATCCGTATTACCTGAGTTCCGTCGAGCAGATCCTGCAGGACGGGCAGGCGAACCAGCGCAGCATCGCCGATATCTATGGCCATTACCTGGAGGAAGATCCCGGCATCGTCGACGCCCGCATCGACGCCGGTATCCAGCAAGGCCAGCGCCTGTGTTTTTCGCATTGCATGAACAACGGCGGCTCTTCGCGGCTGTATATCGATTTCACGCCCACGGCGTCGGGCAAGGTCGGGCAGGTCGTGCGCTTCCTGCATGACCCCGACAATTACCAGGTCATCGCCGACAGCTTCGACGCTTATCTGCAAATGCTGATCGATGGCGATTATGCATTCCTGATCGAGGACTATTTTGAATAGTCGCGCCACGCCGCCATCCCTGCTGCCCGCCAACCGCCGCATCGTGCTGTCCGGCGAGGATGCGCTGCGCATCCTGCGCGAGATCGAATTTTTGTTAATGTCGCTCAATAACATCGGCCGCCATTATTATCCCGACGGCGATGATGACGGCGCCGATGCCCAGCGCCGTGCGCAGTATTGCGCCGAGACGACGCGCTTCATCGACGCGCAGCAGGCGACGACGCGCCTGGCGCTGATGCGCCGCATCCTGTCCGCGCCCTTCGACGACACCCTGGGCGCGGATGATATGGACGATATCGAGCGCGCCGTCGCCGCGCTGCCGCTGTGGCGCGCTCCGGTCAGTGATCACAAAAACTAATTGAAATGTAAAATTCGATAGTTTTTCCTGTTGAGGACGTTTGTGCCGCCGGACGGCCTTACAATGCTAGGTTATGCGTTTTCGTGATATCAGACTGTGGCTAGCGGAAAATACCTAGCTAATTGAAAGAATCGGTCTGATAAAATCCGGAACACCCGATCGACCAAACAGGAAGGCAGCACAGCATGGATTCGTCATCTGATAAAAAAGAAGAATTGCGTCAACAATTGCGCTTGGCCGCACTCGAGTATCACGAGTGCCCGCGCCCCGGCAAAATCAGCGTGACGCCGACCAAACAACTGACCAACCAGCGCGACCTGGCACTGGCCTACTCGCCAGGCGTGGCGGCACCGTGCGAAGAAATCGTCATCGATCCGGCCAATGCCTATAAATATACGGCGCGCGGCAACCTGGTGGCCGTCATCACCAACGGCACGGCCGTGCTGGGACTGGGTAATATCGGCCCGCTGGCCGCCAAGCCGGTGATGGAAGGCAAGGGCGTGCTGTTCAAGAAATTCGCCGGCATCGACGTCTTCGACATCGAGATCAACGAGATGGATCCCGATAAACTGGTCGACATCATCGCTTCGCTGGAACCGACCTTCGGCGGCGTGAACCTGGAAGACATCAAGGCGCCCGAGTGCTTCTACATCGAGCGCCAGCTGCGCGACCGCATGAAGATTCCCGTCTTCCATGACGACCAGCACGGCACCGCCATCATCGTCGGCGCGGCCATCCTGAACGGCCTGAAAGCCGTCGGCAAGAAAATCGAGGACTGCAAACTGGTCGTCTCGGGCGCGGGCGCCGCGGCGCTGGCCTGCCTGGACCTGATCGTCGACCTGGGCTTCCCGCTCAAAAACATCTACGTCACCGACCTGGCCGGCGTCGTCTACAAGGGCCGCACGGAACTGATGGACCCGGACAAGGAACGCTTCGCGCAAGACACGCCGCTGCGTACCCTGGCCGAGATCATCCCGGACGCCGACATTTTCCTCGGCGTCTCCGCCGGCGGCGTGCTGAAGCAAGACATGGTGCGCAAGATGGCGCCGAACCCGCTGATCCTGGCGCTGGCCAACCCGAATCCGGAAATCCTGCCGGAAGAAGTCAAGGCCGTGCGCAGCGACGCCATCATCGCCACGGGCCGTTCGGACTATCCGAACCAGGTCAACAACGTGCTGTGCTTCCCGTACATCTTCCGCGGCGCCCTCGATTGCGGCGCGACGACGATCACGCGTGAAATGGAAATCGCCGTCGTGCACGCGATCGCCGACCTGGCGCATGCGGAGCAGTCCGACATCGTGGCCACCACGTACGGCATCAGCAACCTGTCGTTCGGTCCCGAATACCTGATCCCGATGCCGTTCGATCCGCGTCTGCTGATCAAGATCGCGCCGGCCGTTGCCAAGGCGGCCGAGGATTCCGGCGTCGCCACGCGTCCGATCAAGGACTTGCAAGCGTACGCGGACAGCCTGCAGCAATTCGTCTACCGCAGCGGCACCTTCATGAAGCCGTTGTTCCTGATGGCCAAATCCACGCCGGCCGAACTCAAACGCATCGTCTACGCCGAAGGCGAAGAAGAGCGCGTGCTGCGCGCCGTGCAAGTGGTGGTCGATGAAAAACTGGCGCGTCCTATCCTGGTCGGCCGTCCACCGGTGCTCGAAGCGCGCATCCAGAAGTTCGGCCTGCGCCTCAAGCAAGGCGTCGACTTCGACGTCATCAACCCGGACTTCGACGAGCGCTATCGCGATTACTGGAACACGTATTACGCGATGACGAGCCGCAAGGGCGTCACCGAGGAATACGCGAAGCTGGAAATGCGCCGCCGCCATACCCTGATCGGTTCGATGATGATACACAAGGGCGACGCCGACGGCATGATCTGCGGCACCTTCGGCACCACCCAGCTGCACCTGAAATACATCGACCAGGTGCTGGGCAAGCGCGCCGGCAGCAATGTCTACGCCGCCATGAACGTGCTGATCATGCCGGAGCGCCAGCTGGTGATGGTCGACACGCACGTCAATGAAAACCCGGACGCCGAGCAGCTGGCCGAGATCACCATCATGGCCGCCGAAGAGATGACCCGTTTCGGCCTGTCGCCGCGCGCGGCCCTGCTGTCGCACTCGAACTTCGGTTCCAGCGACAGCGCCTCGGCGCAAAAGATGCGCGCCGCCCTGGCCATCGTCAAGGAACGCGCGCCGGACCTGGAAATCGACGGCGAAATGCACGGCGATACGGCCCTCGACAGCAAGCTGCGTCAAAAACTGATGCCCAATTCGGCACTGAAGAACGACGCCAACCTGCTCGTCATGCCGAACATCGAGTCGGCCAACATCGCCTACAACCTGGTGAAAACGGCCGCCGGCAACGGCATCGCCGTGGGCCCGATCCTGCTCGGCTGCGCCAAGCCCGTGCACATTCTGACGCCATCGGCCACCGTGCGCCGCATCGTCAACATGACGGCGCTGTGTGTTGTTGACGCCGTCGCTCAGCGTAAAGTCTAAGCGTTAGCTGCGCATGAAAAGCCGCCCCGTCCGCAAGGAGGGGCGGCTTTTTTACATGGGTGGCATGGGCAGGGCCGTGGCGGCCGGATGGCGCCGCAGGTAATAGTGGCGGTACAGCAAGACCTCCCCCCACACCAGCAGCAGCGCCACCAGCGCGAGCAGGCCCAGCGTGATCTTGAGCGAATTGAAATACGCGCTGGCCTGGCGTTTGATGGCGTCGATGAAAATCATCGGCACTGATTTGTCGAGTTTGCTGAAGTCGGCCTGGCGTGCCACATCAGTGGTCAGGCGCACGGCCAGGTCGGTGCCCAGACTGGCCAGTTCGCCCGTCGCCTGGCCACGGAAGCCGGCTCCCTTGAGCGCTTCGCCCAACACGCTTGCCCTGGCGATCAGCTGTTCCTGCAGCACCTGCGTCAGCAGCACGCTGCCGCGGCGCAGAATGAATTCATTGATCCAGCGGGCCTTGCTGCGTTCCCAGTAACTGCCCGAGGTGGGCCGGTAATACATGTCTTGCACGAAGGGCTCGATCAGGCTGCGCATGCTGATTGGCTGGCCAGGGGCGATCAGCTTGACCTGCTGTTCCAGGTAGACGCGCAGCGCCGGCATCTGCGCTTCGACCACCGGCTGCAGGTCGCGCTCAAGGGCCTGGTTGACCACGCGGTGCGCGCTGTGTACGGCGCCAAACCCGCCACCGAGCAGCGGCAGCGCGACCAGGATCAACACATAGCTGAGCTTGGCCGCCACATGCCAGGCGGGCGGACGGCGCACCAGCAGGCATTTTCTGGCCAGCTGGTAGCAGATGCCGAGCGCCAGCACAAAGCCGATCACGCCATACAGCAGCACCCACGGCAGGACTGTCCACAGCAGGTCGCTGCCGAATGGTGCCAGGGTGCTGCCCCAATTGACCAGTTGTTGCTTCATGTACATTGCCTTAAAGTAAGTAATCAGGCAATTATAGCTATTTAACAAATAGATATGGCGCGCTTGACCTCAATGCGCGATCAGCACCGGTACCGTCATCTGGCGCAGCACCGTTTGGGCACCAGGTCGCTCATGGCGCCGGGCAGCGGCTTCGCCGTGCTGGGCTTGATGTGGGTCAAAAAAACACGGGTCATGGTCATCTGCAAGGCTATCACCAGGAAAGTGCAAGTTATTTGATGTGCATCAAAATGCTTGGCCCGCTGCCGGCCATAATGGCATCGAGCTCCTTGCCCTTCCAGTGGTCTGCATCGGCGCCGGCGTCATCTGTCCGGCACTGTTTTGTGTGACGCAACAACGCTGGCCGTGGCGGGAGTTCACTTTTCAAGCGTCCGCATGGCTTTCCTCTTTCTCTGCCCAGCGCAGCCGGATGGCGTCGATGGCGGGCAGTTCCTTGACAAACAGCTCGACCAGCCGCGCATCGAAATGGCTGCCTTGTTGCGCTTGTAAATAGGCCACGGCGTCCGTCACCGACCACGCGCGCTTGTACGGGCGCACCGAGGTCAGTGCGTCGAAGACGTCGGCCACGGCGATGATGCGTCCCGCCAGCGGGATCGCCTCGCCCGCCAAGCCGTTCGGGTAGCCGCTGCCATCCCATTTTTCATGGTGCGACAGGGCGATCTCGCGCGCCAGCGCCAGCATGCCGCCTGCGGCATGTTCGCCGATGATGTCGGCGCCGATGCGCGCGTGCGTCTGCATGACGACCCATTCGTCGGCGTCGAGCTTGCCCGGCTTTTGCAGGATGCGGTCGGGGATGCCGATCTTGCCCACGTCGTGCATGGGCGCCGTGTGCAGCAGGTCGTCCGCGGCGGCCTCGTCCATGCCGGCGGCCACGCCCAGCAGGCGCGCGTAATGGCTCATGCGGATCACGTGCAAGCCCGTTTCATTGTCCTTGTATTCGGCCGCCAGGCCCAGGCGCTGGACAATCTGTAGCCGCGTTTCCTTCAGTTCGTCGATGCGCACCAGCGACAGATGCGTGCGCACGCGGGCCCGCACGATGGCGGGGCTGAGCGGCTTGGTGATGTAGTCGACGGCGCCCGCTTCAAAACCGCTCAGTTCATCGCGCATGTCGTTCAGGGCCGTGACGAAAATGACGGGGATGGCGGCCGTCAGCGGCGCAGCTTTCAGCTGGCGGCAGGTGTCGTGGCCGCTCATGCCCGGCATCATCACGTCGAGCAGGATCAGGGCCGGGCGTTCCTGCTGCGCCAGTTCCAGGGCCCGCGCGCCATCCTTGGCGAACAGCAGCGCGTAGTCGTTTTGCAAGATCTGGCGCAGCAATTGCAAATTGGCCGCTTCATCGTCGACGACGAGAATCACGGGCCTGGCTTGTGCATTCATGGGGACTCCGGGGCGAAGGTGGGCAGCAGGCCGTGCAGGAGCGACTGCGCCAGGGGAAAATCAAAGTCGTCGATGGCGTGCAGCAGCGGCGCCAGCGCATCCGCTTGCGCGCCCATGGCGTGCTGCAATTGGGCTTGCGCCGCGTCATCGAGTTCGCCGCGCTGCAAGGCCTGCAGCAGGGCGCTGGCCGCTTGCCGGGCGGCGGGCGCGTCGATGGCGCTCGTCGTCGTTGCCGCCGGCAATGCAGGCGGTGCCAGCCGGGCGATGGCGGCCAGGGCCGCTGGCCATTGCGTCAGCAGCTTGCCCAGCGTCTCATCGAGCTGCGGCGCCGTGGCGAGGGCGGGACTGGCGCACGCTTGTTCCAGTGCCGCCAGGCTGGCGGCCAGCTGTTCCAGGCCGAGGTTGGCCGCCGCGCCGCGCAGCCGGTGACTTTGCGGCAGGAGCACCGCGTGGTCGCGTGCTTCGATGGCGGCCTGCAGGGCAGGCGGCACGCGCGGATGCTCGTGTCCAAAGCGGGCCAGCGCCGCGCGGTAGGCGCTGTCGTTGCCGGCCCAGCGCTGCAGGGCGCCCGCATGGTGCAGCACTCTTCCTCCAGCGGGCGCGGGGCTGTCATCGGCCGGCTCCGCCGCCAGGCCCAGCACGCGGGCGATTTCCCGCGACAGCGCCTGCCACTCGACGGGCTTGGTGGCGAAACCGTCCATGCCGGCCGCCCGCGCCGCCTTGCGGTGCGCATCGAGCACGCTGGCCGTCATGGCGATCACGGGCACGCGCGGGCGGCCATCGCGCAGGGCGGCGGCGCGGATGGCTTGCGTGGCGGCCAGGCCATCCATGCGCGGCATTTGCAAGTCCAGCAGCAGAATGTCGAAGTCGTCCTGCTGCGTCAGCTGCAAGGCTTCCACGCCATCGCCTGCCGTGATCACCGTGTGGCCGCGCTTGCCCAGCAGCAGGCTCAGCAGTTCCAGGTTTTGCGGCACGTCGTCGGCGGCCAGCACGCGCAGGGGCGGCAGGCGCACGCTGCGGCGTTCGCTGGCGGGCAGCGCCGCCTGGCGTGCCGGCAGCAAGGGCAGCATGACGTGGAATACGCTGCCGTGCGGCACGCTGGCGTCGGCCCAGATGCGCCCCTGCATCAGGGTCACCAACTGCCTGCTGATGGTGGTGCCCAGGCCCGTGCCGCCAAAGCGCCGCGTGGTCGAAGCGTCCGCCTGCACGAACGGATCAAAAATGGCGTCGCGCCGTTCCGCGGGGATGCCGATGCCGCTGTCCCGCACCAGCAGGTGCAGCTGGCCGTCGTCGCGGCGCGCCGTCAGGCTGACAGCGCCGCTGGGCGTGAACTTGATGGCGTTGTCGAGCAGGTTGCCCAGCACTTGCCGCATGCGCAATTCGTCGCCATGCAACACGGCCGGCAGTTGCGGGTCGTACTGCACCTCCATGCGCAAACCCTTGTTGCGCGCATGGATGCCATACGTGGACGCCAGTTCATCGACCAGCGCCAGCAGGCTGTAGTCGCGCATTTCCAGCGCCACGGCGCCCTTGTCCAGCTTGGCCGTATCGAGCACTTCGTTGAGCAGGCGCAACAGCGAGCGGCCGGACTGGCGCACGGTGTTGAGGTGGCGCCGCTGCTCCGGCGCCAGCGGCGAGTCGAGCAGCACATCGGTGAAGCCGAGGATGGAGTTCATCGGCGTGCGGATTTCATGGCTCATGTTGGCGACAAAGCTGGCCCGCGTGGCGGCCGCCAGCTCCGCTTTTTCCTTGGCCTTGCGCAAGTCTTCCTCCATCTGCCGCCGTTCGCTGATATCGAGGATGACGCCGTCGACCCAGCGTACGGCGCCCGCCGCATCGTGCACGACGGTGCCACGCTCCCATAGCCAGCGCGCCGTGCCGTCGGCATGCAGCAGCCGGTATTCCAGCAGGTAGGGCTCGCCGCTGGCCACGCTGCGGTTGAAGACGTCGACGACGTAGGCGCGCTCTTCGCTGGCGATCAGGCCCGTGATGCTGCGGCGCGGTGCGGCGCCGAGAAAGTCGGCGGGCGGATAGCCGGTGACGGCTTCCACGCCATCGCTGATGAACAGCATGGGCTGGTTTTCCGCCGTGGTGCAGCGAAAGGCGATGCCCGGAATATTGCCGATCAGCGAGCGCAGCTGTTGCTCGCTTTCGCGCAGGGCGGCCAGCATGGCGCGCCGTTCGCTGATGTCCGTAATGAACAGCACATATAAATCCTGGTCGGCCAGACGCGCGCTGGCCACCGAACGCTGCACGGCGACCGGCACGCCATCCTTGCGCAGGTAGACGATTTCCTCGCTGGACTGGAAAGCGCCAGCCTCGCCCGTGCGCAGGTAATGCAGCAGGCCGTGCTGTTCCGACTGGCGCACGTCGCTGACCAGCACACTGACATGGCGACCGACAATTTCCGCCGACCGCCAGCCGAGGATGCGCTCGGCCGCGCCGTTGAAGTCGATAATGCTGCCGTGCCGGTCGATCGTGATGACGCCGTCGACTGTGCTCGTCAGCAGCGAACGGGTCCAGTGTTCGCTCTGGTTCAGGTGACGAAACAGTTCGCGGTAGCGCAAGATGCCTACGGCCGAGGCGACCAGGATCGTCAGGGCAATGGTCAGCAGGGTCACGCTGATCACCAGCATGGGCCGGTTGGCATCGGCATCATTGCCCGGGGGGATCGTACCCACGAAGCGCGCCGCCTGCATGCCCATGTAATGCATCCCGGTAATCGCGCAACCCATGACGCAGGCGCTGATCAGCGTGCGCTGCGACGAGGGCACGCGGCTGCTCCAGCCGCGCAAGCCGAAACGTATCCACAGGGCCAGGGTGGCCAGCGCCACGGCAACGACGAGCGACAGCGCGAACAGCAGCGGATCGTAGCGCAGCGACAGGCCCACACGCATGGCCTGCATGCCCGTGTAATGCATGGCGCCGATGCCCAAGCCCACCAGCAAGCCGCTGCGCAGCAGCAGCGGCGCCGTGACGGCGCGCCGGCTGATGGTGGCCAGGGCCACGAACGAGGCCGCCACGCTGGGCACGATGGACAGCAAGGTCAGGCCCGGATCGTAGGCAACGCTGGTGCTCAGCTCGAAGGCCAGCATGCCGATGAAATGCATGGCCCACACGCCGCAGCCCAGCGCCAGGCTGCCGGCCAGCAGGCACAGCAAGTGCAAGCGGCGGCTGATGCTCGCCTGCGCGCGGCTGTACGCCGTCATCTGGAAAGCCATCCACGACGTGAAAATGGCGATCACGAGCGACAGCAGCACGAGGCCAGGCGCATGTTGGCCGTGGTGCAGCTGGGCCGGGTCGGCGGGAAGGTGGAACAGATGCTGGACGCTGGCAGGTATCATCGTAGGCAAACAGGTGACGCGTTTGGCGCTGGCGTGGGCGCCTGCCGCCACTGCGGGTGATCGATGCGAATTACCTTACCAGATTTCAGGAAACAAATATCTTAATTGTAATTATTTTCCCTGTCGTGCAAGCTATTCCCGAGCGGGATAGGTGGGTCGCGGGCTTGTCGTGCCCGTGGAATGGCGATGCCGGCGAGGAAGTTGCCATCAAGAATTGTGTGGTTTTTTTGCAAGGTGCGACGCCTTGCCTGGTGTCATGCTACATTCGCGTCCTGTTTTTTCTGAAAGGATGACGATGCCTTCAAGTGACAACTTCTTGCGGCATAATCAGCAAGCCTGGGATGCCCAGGCTGTACAGAACAGCCCATGGTCGCAGCCTGTCGACCGCGCCACCATCGCCGCGGCGCGCGCCGGGCAGTGGCAAATCCATTTGACGCCCGGCCCCTTGCCGGCTGGCTGGCTGGGCGATGTGCAAGGCAAGCGTATCCTGTGCCTGGCCGGTGCCGGCGGGCAGCAGGCGCCCGTGCTGGCCGCGGCCGGCGCACACGTGACCGTCTTCGATTTATCTGGGCAGCAACTGGCGAAAGACCGCATGGTGGCTGAACGCGACGGCTTGCACCTGGCCACTGTGCAGGGTGACATGCGCGACCTGCGCCGCTTTGCCGACGCCAGTTTCGACCTCATCGTGCACCCCGTGTCGAACCAGTACGTGCCCGACATTGCTCCCGTGTGGCGCGAATGCGCGCGCGTGCTGGCGGACGGCGGCGTGCTGCTGAGCAGTTTCTTCAATCCGGCCGTGTTCATCGGCGACCGCGATCCGCAATGGGCAAAACAGGGCTTGATACGTCCCCGTTTTGTGCTGCCGTATTCGGATGTGGAGGATATGCCAGCCGATGCGCTGGCGGCCCGCATGGACAGGGGCGAGGCGCTGATCTTCGGCCACGGCCTGGACAGCCAGATCGGCGGCCAGCTGGCGGCGGGGTTCGTGCTGGCAGGCTACCACGAGGAAATGCATCCCCAGCCGCGCTTTGAAATTGAAAAATACCTGCCCAGCTTTATCGCCACGCGCGCCGTCAGGCTGGCGCGCGCGTTAGCTTAATTGTAGGGCTGCAGATCGAGCCATACGGCGTACGACAGGCGCTTGCCATTCCACAGGCCGCCGCCGCGGATGACGGCGTCGCATGAGGTCAGCTGGCCCACTAGGTCCATGCGACCGAGGTTGCGGCGCAGGCGCAGGGCGTCGTTGTGCGACAGGTAGCCGACCAGCAGGCCATCGATGAAGACGGCGATGGCTTTGTCCTGGAACGGGTTGGCATCGTCGCAGACGAGCAGGGCCAGGCATTTCTCTTCCGCATTGCCGGGACCGTGCTCGCCAGCCAGCTTGGCGATGGCGGGCTGGTACATCGATTCGTTTTCCACTTCCGACGCAAAGCGGCCCTCATCGCTCCAGTGGTGCGCGGGTTCCCCCGCAGGAATCGCCGGCACGTACTGGCGCACTGAGACGAGCGGCTTGTGCAGCGGTTTGACGGGCGTGCGGCCACTGAAGACGTAGTACAGCAGGGCGATGACGATCACGATGGCAAGCAGGTAAAGCATGGTATCTCTCTGATTTCGAAGGGGGAAGCCGGGATCGCGGGCGCGCCGCGCGGCGTTGCCGCTACTATAGCAAGTTCGCCGCCTGGTCCCGCGTAAATCTGCCCATGATTTGCCGCCGGCGCCGCAGTGCCAGCGGGTCGCTCAGCACGATGGGCGAGGCGCCAGTCAGCCCCGAATAATACTGGCCGTGCTGGCGCAGCACGATGGCGTAATCGCGCAGCGCGTGGCCGTGCGCCAGCATGCGCGCGTCGCAATCGACCTCGATGGCAAAGCGCAGCCGGTGCAGTTGCCACCACAGGGGCAGGTTCCACGGCATGAGAATAATCAATGCGTACGCCACGGCCAGCAGCAGCGGATCGCGCGCAGCCAGCCGGCATTGCTCGTGCGCCAGCAGCAGCGCTTGTTGCTGCGGCAGAATCAATCGCAGCCAGACGGGCATCACGATGCGGGGCCGCAGCAGTCCCGCCACGCAGGGGCCGATGCCGCCGCTCAAAAATACCGGCGTGCCCAGCAAGGTGCTCTTTTGCCAGCGGCGCTGGTGCGACAGCAGCCAGATGCTGCGCAGCGCCAATATCAACAGCATGCCCATCGACAAGACAAACCAGCCCAGCTTCAGCTGCGCCTGTTCTGCCGGCATGACCGCCAGCACGCCGGGCAGCCATGCCAGCGGCAAGAGGACGGACGCGGCGATGGCCGCCAGCCACAGCCAGCGCGTCGTTCGTCCGCGCCGCTGCAGCAGGCGCTCGGCGCCGCAGGCGGCAGCGCTCAACAGCAGCGCCAGCGCCATGCTGCAAACCAGCCAGACTGGCACTAGCGTGTCAGCGCCATGCCGACCGAGGCGGGCGCCGTGTGCTTGAAACCGAATTGCGCATACAAGTCTTGCGCCTGGCCATCGGCGATCAGGCTGACGTACGCGCTTTCCGGTACCTCCGTCTCGATGAATTGCATGATCTCGCCCATGATGCGCTTGCCCAGGCCCTTGCCTTGGTGGGCCGGCAGCACGGCGATATCGGTGACCTGGAAGAAGCAGCCGCCATCGCCGATGACGCGGCCGATACCCACCACCTCGTCGCCATGCAGGATTTGCACGGCAAACAGCGAGTTCGGCAAGCCCTTGGCCGCCGCCGCCGTGCTTTTCGCGCTCATGCCGGCGGCGACGCGCAGGTGCTGGTAGGTGGCGCTGGAGGGGATGGCCAGGCGGGTGGTGTAGGACGATGCTGCGGTCAAGGCGGTCTCCTGTGCAATATGGATGGAATGGCCATTATAGGCGGCACGCTTTATTCGCCGCGCGCTATGTTGTCCGGGACGCTTTTGCGCTATGGTGGCGTCATCCATCCATTTGTTGAAAGCACGCCATGTCCGCAGGATTTACCGCCACCGAGTTGTCCGTCATTAATGAAGACGACGCCCTGATCACCACCCTGGCCGCGCCAGCCGGCAAAGGCGAACCCGTCTACCTGATGCTGCAGCGCGCCGAAGAATATGACGAGCAGGACGTGGCCATGGGCATGGACGAGCCCTACATCGAATACTGCGGCCAGGAATTCGCCTGGTATGGCCACATGCACGCCGTGATTTTGCATCCGAACCGATTGTCCGTGCAGATGGATGCCGAGGCCGCCATGCAGATGGATGACGATGGCCAGATCGACGTGCGTTTCAATTTGACGCCAGAGCGCTACGCCCAGCTGCAGCAGGCGCTGCGCACCACGTTCGAGGGTTGCGATTATTATCGCGAGGAACGCTGACGCGTAAATCATGCGATGCAGCCAGGCTAGCGCGGCCAGCTGGCCGGCTTGCTGTTCATGCGAGCGGCCGCCGAAGGCCAGTCGTGGAACATGAGCATGACCACGATGCCCTAGCGCGTGTGGGGAACCCTGCCTACAGGGCTGGCGTATGCCATGTCGTTCAATATATGGTCTCCCAAGCGGTTGGAGAAATGGATTTCATCCCAAAACATGGGCATGGCATGGTTGCTGTTTTCAGCGAGGGTGCTCAAGTCGTTACGCTGTTCATAATCGAGTATTTGCACGTGAAATTGTGATGCGAGCCCAGTGATCTCCGTTTTCCATTGTGCCGCACGTGCTGACAGCCCCACTTGCAGGATGCGTGCTTGCCATCTTGCCGTGACAGGTAAAATCAGCAAAATGACTTCCGTTTCTTCGGCTTTCGCCCGCTGAAACATGTCTGTCAAGTCCTTGATGTCGGCGGCATTGGCTGCGCGACCTTTGCAAGCGCCTATCCTCGTCTGGATGATACGGTTGTAGCGCGGTTCATCTATTTCGGCTCCTCCAGCATGCGTAGTCCCGTTAACGACCTGGTCATGGAAACGTCCTTGCGCGTCAAAGTAGCTGTCGTAAGAGCTTATATGCAACAGATTTGTTTTCAGCGTTTTTAAGCTTTGCTTGACGGCATCCTTGGGCGAAAGATAATCGAATGGAAAGGCGAGTTTGTTTTTCCCTGTTTCATCGTCATTTTTCGCTTCGCAGGCATTGGATGTCAGGTAACTGACTTCCAGATACAGTCTTTTAATTCGTCCCTGTTGGCTGATGGCAAAAAACAGATCCCTTGCATTTGATAGGGGCAAGGCGTCGACGCCAACGACTTGGACGTCGCTGCGGTATAAGCGGGAGGCGAGACGCTCGTTGAAACCGCGCCGCACCCGCGAGGAGCCAAGAATCAGCACGTCAGGTGTGTGCAGCGCGCTGCGCAATACCGCCGAGCCTCGCTGGCTGGCAGATGGGGGTTCCAGTTTGATGGCATTGATCTTGTGGCTTTCCTGCCGCCAGATGGCATATGGATCCACGATAAATACGAATCCGGCAGTCAGGAGCAGCAATGCGATCGCAATGAAAAAAATGCAGGTGAAAAAGCGCGCGACGGGGATTTCTTGATTAAAACCCTGCATATTTGAACTCTTTGACAGCGGATAAATTGATGAGCGCCAGACCAAGGCCCAAGGCCACCGCTGTCGCCCATGCCAGGCTGGGTTTCCATGCCAGCTTGCTGGTAGCCGATTTTTTCAACTGTACGCTCCAGGCGGGGAGTTCCTTTGCCACCAGGTCGATCAGGGAAGGGGCAGACCAGTTGAAAGCAATGGCCGCGAGGATGGCCGTCATGCCAAAGAGGCCAGCTGGCCAGGCTGGAGCATGGCCGGCACCCAACAAGCCACGGATAATGTGGATGGCTTCATGCCAGTCTGGCGTGGCCCACAGGCTGACGGAAAAGGTGATGGCGGCCAGTGTAAAAACTCTGCCAGCCCAGTGCTGCAGCTTGCCGCCTTTGCGTGATACGAGATTCCAGCGCCGCAAGGCGTGATTGCCCGTGACCAGCAGGCCCTGATAGATGCCGAAGACCAGGAGGGGAATGGTGGCGCCATGCCAGATGGCGACTGCCATCATCACCACGAACAGGGCCGCGTAATGCCGCCATACCTGGCGTTTTTTTGTCAGGGGACGATACAGATAGTCGCGCATGAAAGCGCCCAGCGTCACATGCCAGCGTGTCCAGAATTCGACCGGGCTGGAAGACTTGAAGGGGGCGTGGAAATTGACGGGCAGGTGAATGCCGAACATGCGGCTGATGCCCATGGCCATTTCCGAATAGCCGCAAAAATCGTAGTACGTCTCAAACAGGAAGCCCAGGCAGGCGATCCAGGTCTCGACCAGGCCGATGGGGTCGCCTTGTCCTGCGCGCAGGAAAACGTCGCCTTGGGCATAGTGAAAAATGGGGGCGATGCAGGATTTTTTAAACAGACCCATGGTGAACAGGGTGAGGCCGACGGCGTAGTCGCGCGGTGCCGGACGCAAGGTGGATGATATGACTGGCGCGGCCAGGAATTGCGGCAGCATGTCCTTGTGGGAAAGCAGGGGGCCCGATGGAAGGTGGGGAAACCAGGCCACGAAGAGCGCATATTCGAGTGGGTTGGTGCTGCGGGCTTGCCCCCGCGCCGTATCGATCAGGAAGGCGATTTGCGTAAATGTGAAATACGAGATACCCAGAGGGAGGGCGGGAATCGCCGTGCCGGGCACGGCGAAGAATGTCGCATATTTATAAAACGCGAGAAAACATAAATTCCCCGCAATGGCCAGCGCCAGGTAGCGGGTTTTCTCGCGGTGCCGGCCAATTACGCCTGCGAGCAGCCAGTTGGCGCCCATCGATGCGCAAAACAGCAGCAGGTTGTGCGCATCATTGAGGTAATAAAAAACCAGTGAAATCAGCAGCGGCAGCAGTAGCCTGAAATGGCTTGTTGACAGCAATTGGCGATAGCTGTACGCGGACAGGGGCAGGAAGGCAAGGACAAACCAGTACGAGGTAAAACTCATCGTATTACAGGCGTGCCTTGGCCGAGTTGTTGGCGTTTAAAAACAGCTTGGCCCAGATTTCCCTTACTTCCAGCCATTTGGCGAGTTCGTCCGGTTTTCTAACGGCTTCGCGGATGCGCGACAGATAGGTCGACTGTCCCATGGCATAAGCGCGACAGTTGCTGCAATCGATATTCGAACTGCAGCACTTGCCCTTGCCCGGCTGATGATCGACATGGACATGTACTTGCTTGGTAACGCGGAAACCGCAGTTCTTGGCGATCTTGGTAACGGGATCGATGTCGTAGAGCTTGTCGCCCGTGACCCAGTCGTCATAGTGCAGGGAATATTGCACCGTTTCCGGATAGGCCAGCATGGCGCGCATAATTTCCGCGCGCGCATGGGCAAAATCGGTTTGCGTCAAGGCCAGGCTTTGTGTGGCGCTACTGATGCGGAAATATGCCTTGTCGTTATCCACCTTTTTTTCCAGCTTCTCCAGATAGCGGGTGGTCGGACTGAAATAGCTGAAGGTGAGCGGTAATCCATGGTTATTGGCAAGCTCTGCCATGATCATGATCTGATTGATATTCAGGGATGTAATGGTAAATACGCAGACGGCACGAGGGTCGTTGCGATAATTGTTCATTGCCTTGGTCAGCACGTCGCCGGCGCGCAATGAGCTACCGATTTCATCGACTCCCCAAGAGGAGATATGGATACGATAAAAGATATCGTCCGGCAAGCGTATCGTGCCATTGGTAAACACAATGCCATGTGGGATGTATTTTTGGGCCGCGCGCAGCCTGTCGGGCACCAGGCTCGGTTCCGCGCCCGCCATGTAGGCCAGCGTGACGCCACGCGCCGCATCGGCGGCAAACAGGGCATCCCACTCGGCAAGCGAACGGCTATCTTCGTGTCCCTCGTTTTCCTCGCCTTCAAAGAACAGGCAGCCCTCACAGCGTAAATTGCATTTTGACGCCACGTCATAATTAGCCGCCTTGAGGGTACCCAGTCGTGCGTTCAGCTCACGAAAATAAGCAAAGTCATCTTGCCTGGTGGCGGATGCAAGTTCAGATAGGGAATTCATAAGCACCGGAAGGTAAGAGTGAAAATATTACTGAACATTGGATAACGCATCCTGCGCGAACAGGCATGACAGCAGCTTGTATACTCAGGCGCAAGCCGTAAAGTGGACAATTGCCTGTGGCGCTAGTATGCCGCGTACACAGGCAAAATGAAATATTGGCTTTAAATTAGTTAACTTTTCCGCCACATAGTTTTAGCCTAGTGCAAGATTTTCTTGACAGCATGAAATATGCCGTTTTGTATCAACTGCGAGGATCGCGAGGACCTCGATGGCTGGGGCTGTGGCGAAAAGCCGAGATTCATGGGAGGCGTAGTGTGCTTCTGGTTGCCTACCTTGTACGGTAGCGACCTGAACCTGGGAACGTGCAGGCAATGGGTGCATTTCAAAAAGCGCGGCTTGCGGCAGATCACTGGCCGCGCTCATTCTGCCACCTGTCGTGGGCGCTGAACATGGTGAGCGGTCCTTGTTTTGGCCGCTCACCTCATCATGTCAGGTAGCTTTTTCTTTGGTTTTCAATTCACCCTGAAGGGATGTGTCTATATTTGAGATATTAATTTTTGATTTCATTTTACTTTTTATTCTTAGGAAGGGCATTTCTATCAACCAGTAGCTCAGGCTTGCTGCAGCAATAGCTTGCATTATATTGAATGGAAATTTAAATGCAAACGGCGAATTAATGCCAAGGAAAATTTGTTGCCAAAGATATAGGCTAAATGAAATTGTTCCAATGAATATGAATATGCGAGTTCTCAGGATTTTTGATAGCCAAAAATCTTTAATGTTGATAACTGACAACATGAGTATGCTTGCAAGTATTGCTTCAATTGTTCTTCCATAAGTCGCGTTCCAGTAGCCTCCATAATTATTTGCAATTGGTGGGATGGCAAACAGCAAGATGAAAATTGAGATGGTGCAAATGGTGGAAGTATATTTTGAAGAGTCCATGATGCTATTTATTTTATCTTTCTTCATGGCGACATAACAGCCAATCAGCATCGCATCTACACTGGTGTGTAACATCATGCCCAAGTAGTCACGAAGGCCGGGGAACAGTACATAGGTTCCCATGCGCACAAGGGGGATTGTGATAATGAGAGCCGGTAAAATTTGATCATTCTTACGGCGTAGCAAAAAGATCAGCAAGGGAGGCCAGACCCAATAGAACTGCTCTTCTAATGCAAGACTCCAAAAGTGGCCGAAGTACCACACGCCATCTGGATGCGATGCATGTATTTCTTTTAAACCCAAGGGGCCAGAATAGTTCCATAAGTGAAGGGCTGCAAATATTGACTGCTGCCATGCGACATTAATGAATCCAATCGCCGAAAAAATTACGATGACCAGGATGACGGCATAAGAGGCCGGCCAGATTCTTAACGCTCTACGGTAATAAAACCGTGCGTAATCAATTTTCCCGGATAGCGTATATTCTGATTTTAATATGTTTGTAATTAAGAAGCCGCTCAAAACAAAAAATATTAAAACCCCCTGATACCCGTTTGCAAATGGTTTTAGTGGCGATAACCATCCACTATATCCTCCTTGGATTGTTTGTTGGGCATGACCAATCACAACCATCATGACGGCCAGGCATCTCAAGCCTGTTAATTCGGTAATTTTCTTCAAAATTCAATCCAGGATATGGGGATGGTGGACTACTTGCAGGCGTATCGTAAAAATGCATGCTAGTGTTGCTTGCTGAGGAGCTTACTGCACTTGATAGTCTGAGGCAATTTCTAGCAAGCATATGTCGTTTCTTATGCGTGCGCTGGCTATCTTCCGATCCCTGGGGTGCAGATTGAAAGCCGCCTGTGGGGCTCGATGGCAGCAACTTGATCGCTCCAGTCCGGCTCAACCAGAATATCTACCGCGTTGCCCCGAGGCTTGGCGTGCTTCGCGTGCTTCCGCCCCGGTAACACTTATTGCTTTTTATCGAGAAAGTACGGATCGGTTGGACAAAAAAAAAGCCACTAAATCCTTTTGATTTAATGGCTTTACCTGTACTACTTTGAATTGTTCTGTGGTGCCGGGAGCCGGAATCGAACCGGCACGCTGTTTCCAGCGCGGGATTTTGAGTCCCGTGCGTCTACCTATTCCGCCATCCCGGCAACGCGAGACGCATTATCACTGATTTGTCACAATCTGGCAAGTTTTATGCTTGGCGTGTGTTTTGCACAAGCGTTGAAAGTCTTTGAACGCGCCGATTCCAGCGCAAGAAGCGGAGTGCCGCGCCTGGCCTGCCGTCCTATCGTGTCCCTTCATTCACCTGGAGGGATATCCCATGAAGCAACTGGAAAACAAGGTCGCCATCATCACGGGCGCCAGCTCGGGCATCGGTCATGCGGCGGCGCGGCTGTTTGCCCGCCATGGCGCGCGGCTGGTGCTGGTGGCGCAGCGGCGGAAGGAGCTCGATGCGCTCGTGGCGCAACTGGCGGACGGTGGCGCGCAAGCCGTGGCTTGCGTGGGCGATGTGGGCGACGCGGCGTGCGCGCAAGGGGCCGTGGCGCTGGCGCTGCAACGCTTTGGCGGCCTCGATATCGCTTTTAATAATGCGGGCACCCTGGGGCCCATGGGGCCCACGCAGGAAGTTGCCCTGGAAGACTGGCGGGCGACGGTCGATACCAATCTCACGAGCGCCTTCCTGGCGGCCAAGTACCAGTTGCCTGCCATGGCGGCGCGCGGCGGCGGCTCGCTGATTTTTACCTCGACCTTTGTCGGCCATACCTTGGGCATGCCCGGCATGGCGGCGTATGCGGCCAGCAAGGCGGGTGTGATCGGCTTGACGAAGGCTCTGGCGGCCGAGTATGGCGCGGCGGGCATCCGCGTGAATGCCTTGTTGCCGGGCGGTACCGATACACCGTTGGGGCGGCAAGTGGCCAATACGCCCGAGGCGCAGGCCTTCGTGGCCGGACTGCACGCATTGAAACGCCTGGCCACGCCGGACGAGATCGCCCGCTCGGCGCTGTATCTGGCCTCCGATGCATCGAGCTTTACCACCGGTACGGCGCTGCTGGCCGACGGCGGCGTATCCATCGTACGGGCATAAGGGGGTGTTGAAACGCCGACGGCCCGGGGATGAGCCGGGCCGTCGGTGCTGTACTGCTACATCAAGCTCAGTTGTGAGCCGAGTTCAGCTGGCGCGCGATGATGTCGTGGTTGAGCCAGACGACCGGTGCCGGCGGTTCCGACATGGTGTGGAACATCAGCGGGCCCGTGCCTTCCAGTACCAGCGAGCTCAGGTGGTCGGTGATCAGTTCCTTGCGGTCCTTGTGCAGCTTGGTGATGTCGTCCGAGGTACCGATCATGACCTCGGCCAGCTCTGGCGTGTTGTCCATCGGCCAGGCGGCGAAGTTGCGGAATTGCACGCTGGTCGCGTCGCCATTGTAGGCGGCGATACGGTCGAGCAAGTCTTGCAGCGAAACGCCGTCTTCCAGCAAGCCCTGGCAGATTTTCCATTGCTCTTCGGCCCAGGCGCTGCCGCTTTCTTTTTTCAGCGCGTCGAGCAGCGGGAACAGGGACAGTTCCACGCCGACGAAGATGTCGGACGAGTTCGTGCGGATTTCCGGGCAATTGAAGACGGTGGCCTTGATGCCTTTGTCCCACGCGGCCTTGGCCACGTTTTCCAGGCGCATCTTCGCCAGGCCTTGCGTGTAGTTGCTGTAGGTTTGCCACTGGTACTTGCCGTCGATCAGAATCTCGGTGCCGTGGTAGCCGTAGGCGCTGTAGCGCACCTGGCCGCCCGTTTGCTCGATGCGGGCGCGGATGGCGGCGCTGCCGTCGATCAGGTGCTGCAGGGTGTTGGCCGTGACTTCGTCGAAGTTCATCAGGATAAGCTTGCCCAGGTCGCTGTCGAGCAGGGCGCGCGAGGACATGAAGCGCTCGCCGCGGCCTTTGTAGATGCGGTTGGCAATGGCCAGGAAGACTTTGACTTTCGGAATGCCGCCAGCCATGGTGTGGGCGAAATACACATTGCTGCCGTCAGGAATCAGGCTGTCCAGCTCGGCCATGGCTTTGGCCACGGAAGCGCTGAAGCGGGCGATGCCGGCTTCGCGGCAGCGCTCGATCTGCGCCCAGTCCAGCTTGTCTTCCTGCCAGCTCTTCAGGGTCATATCGGCCAGCAGGGCCGTCGGCGTCGGTTCGCCGGCTGGCGCGTCGAGGTCGAAACCGGCCATCAGCGGCACGTTGATGATGCGGCCGCCCAGGTTGGCTTCGGCTTCGGCCAGCTCTTCCGCGTTCAGCGGGCGCAGTGCCATGTTTTCATCGCGGCGGCCGACCGTCATGCCGACGATATTCATGCCCGCCTTGCGCGCTTCGTCCAGCAAGCCATTCACATAGCCGCGGCCGAACAGCTCGCCGAACAGCACAAAGGTGTCGCCCTTGCGGAAGATATTTTTTTGCGGGATGTCTCTTAAGGACGTGATCTCGGTCATGGTGTCAATTCATTCTAAAATTAGCAGGGCAGATGGCTGGTGCGACTGCCCGCTGGTTCAACATAGTTGTAAATTATGCGCCATTTCAGCGAGGAAAATTCTGTTGCGAACGATTCTCGTCTGGAATGGCATCTTCTTCTGCATGCAGCTCTTATTCTTTCGCCATGGCGTATTTTACGCTGCCACGGCGCACAGCGCCCGCGGACAGGGTCAGATAAGCCCGGAAGGCGCCGATATTACCTCAGCTTGGCCGCCCAGGTCAGCAAAATTGATCTAAAACAAATCCTGCTGGCCCGACACGAGGCGCGAAAAATCGTCGCCGAGGAAGGGCAGGATCGCGTCGGCCACCGGCTGCAGCTGGCGCGTCAGGTAATGGTGGTAGTCGATGGGCGAGCGCTGCGTTTCCAGCGGTTCCGGCCCCGCCACCGTGATCACATAGCTGATCCAGCCGCCGTTCTGGTACTGCAGCGGCCGGCCCTGCGCCAGGTTATAGGCGTCGGCCGTGCGCGCCGCGCGCACGTGGGGCGGCACGTTGCGCTGGTAATCGTCGAGCGGACGGCGCAATCGCTTGCGGTAGACCAGCATGGCGTCGAACTCGCCGCGTACGGTACGCGCCACGTAGTCGCGCACATAGTCCTGGTAGGCGGCGCGCTGGAAGATGCGGCGGTACAAGTCCTGCTGGAATTGCTGCGCCAGCGGCGTCCAGTCGCTGCGCACGGTTTCCAGGCCCTTGTAGACCATGTCCTCGCTGCCGTCGGGTTTGCCGACCAGGCCCGCATAGCGCTTCTTGCTGCCTTCTTCCGAGCCGCGGATGGTGGGCATCAGGAAACGCCGGTAATGCGTCTCGAACTCGAGTTCCAGCGCATTCTCGAGGCCGAACTCATCGCGCAGATAGGTATTCCACCAGGCATTCACATGCGCCACCAGGGAGCGGCCGATCTTGCCCGCCTCTTCATCCGTATGCGCCGTTTTCAGCCACACGAAGGTGGAATCCGTGTCGCCGTAGATCACTTGATAGCCCTGCTCGGTGATCAGCTCGCGCGTGCGGTGCATGATGTCGTGGCCGCGCAAGGTGATCGACGACGCCAGGCGCGGATCGAAAAAGCGGCAGCCGCTCGATCCCAGCACGCCATAGAACGCGTTCATGATGATTTTTAAGGCTTGCGACAGAGGCGCGTTGCGTTCGCGCTTGGCCGTCTCGCGCCCCTGCCACACCTGCTTTACGATGGCGGGCAGGCAATGTTTGACCCTTGAAAATTGCGCGCCCCGGTAGCCGGGCACGGTATCGGCCTCGTCGCCGCTCGTGCCCACCACCAGGCCCACGGGATCGATGAGGAAGGTGCGGATGATGGACGGATACAGGCTTTTGTAGTCGAGCACGAGCACGGAATCGTACAGGCCCGACTGGGAATCCATGACGAAGCCGCCCGGGCTGTTTTCGCCGGAGACGTCGCCCAGGTTGGGCGCCACGTAACCTTGCCGGTGCATCAGCGGCAAATACAGATGTTCGAAGGCGGCCACGGAGCCGCCGCTGCGGTCGGCCGCCAGGCCCGTCACGCTGGCCCGTTCCAGCAAGAAGGTCAGCAGCTCGGTCTTGGCGAAGATGCGCGTGACCAGCTCGCAATCCTTGAGGTTGTAGCGGGCCAGCGCCGGCTTGTCTTCGCGGAAACGCCGGTCGATCTCGGCCATGCGCTGGTAGGGATTGTCGATGGACTTGCCTTCGCCCAGGAGCGTCTGCGCCACGTTTTCCAGGCTGAACGAGGAAAAATTCCATGTCGCCGATTTCAAGGCTTCGATGCCGTCGATGATCAGACGCCCCGCCGCGGCCGCAAAATAGTGTTCCTGCTTGCCGCCGTGTTCGCGCCATTCCATGACGGCGCCGCCGCGTCCCAGCTTCAACGGTACCTGGTAGCGCTCGGCGTGTTGGCGCAGTACGCGCAAGTCGAATTGCACCAGGTTCCAGCCGATGATGGCGTCCGGGTCGTGGCGCTCCATCCAGGTGTTCAGGCGTTCGAGGATCTGTGCGCGCGTGTCGCAGTATTCGAGGTCGAAGTCCAAGGCGTCATCGCCGCCGTTTGGCGGCCCCAGCATGTAGACCTGGCGCTGGCCGCAGCCTTCCAGGGCCAGCGAATACAGCTCGCCATGGGCCGTCGTCTCGATATCGAGCGACACCAGTTTTAATGTGGGGCGGTAGCCGGGCGCCGGTTTCAGCTGTACTTCCGTTTCTCCACTGAACGATACCGGTGCCGTGATGAAACGCTCCATCAGGTAGCGCTCCGGCGGACGGATATCGGCTTCGTACACGTCAACGCCTTGCGCGCGCAGCTGCTTTTCCAGCTTCAGCAAATGCCGGTATTGCTTGCAGTACAGACCCAGCACGGGGCGGTGGTGAAAATCGCACAGCGACAGGGGACGCAGCTCCGCATGGCGCTCGCCGCGCAGCAGCTGTTGCGCCTGTTCCTGCTGCTCCATGGGAAGGAAGGCGACGGCCGTCTGCACGGGCAGGCGCACGTGGCGGGGCCCGGCATCCGTTGCCAGCCAGAAATCGACTTCCGTGCCGGCGCTCGTGTCGCGCCAGTGGCGGGTCAGGATGAAGCCCTGTTCGGGCGTGTGCTCGGTGTTGCCTGTCATGGTGCCGTGAGTGTCGGATGTGCTGGCCTGCACATTACAGCAAGCTGACGCAGGGCGGGGGCGGTTGCGGCTATAATTTTCTGCATCGAAGACGATAACAAGAGCGCGCCGCGCCACCCACCCCGGAGACAGCATGCAAGCAATCAGTTATGTACACGGCGCCCACGAGACGCCGTTGATCGGTGCTACCATCGGCGCCTACCTGGACGGCATTGCCGCCCGCTACGGCCAGCATGACGCCCTCATCGTGGCGCACCAGAACGTGCGCTGGACCTATCTTGAGTTCCAGCAGCGCGTGCATCGGCTGGCCGCCGGCTTGCTGAAACTGGGCTTGCAACCGGGTGACCGGGTCGGCATCTGGTCGCAGAACTGCGCCGAATGGGTATTGACCCAGTTTGCCACGGCGAAAGCCGGCTTGATTATGGTCAACATCAACCCCGCCTACCGGCGCTCGGAACTCGAATACGTGCTCGACAAGGTGCAATGCAGCGCGCTGATCCTGTCGCCCAGCTTCAAGTCCAGCGACTATCTGGCCATCGTGCAAGACGTGGTGCCGGACATCGCCCGTTCGCGGGCCGGCGCGCTGCAGTCGCCACGCCTGCCGCAATTGCGCCACGTCATCCGCCTGGGCGCGGCGGCCACGCCGGGCATGCACAACTTCGACACCTTGATGGACGGCATTATGGATGCCGACTTGGCGCACCTGGAAGAAGTGAGCGCTGGCTTGCAGTTTGACGACGCCGTCAACATTCAGTTCACGTCCGGTACGACAGGCGCGCCGAAAGGCGCCACCTTGACGCACCACAATATCCTGAACAACGGCTTTTTCATTGGCGAAGCCATGCGCCTCACTGAACGGGACCGGTTGTGCATTCCCGTGCCCCTGTACCACTGCTTCGGCATGGTGCTGGGCAACTTGGCCTGCGTCACGCATGGCGCAGCCATGGTGTTTCCCGGCGAAGGCTTCGATCCGAAAGCCGTGCTGGAAACCGTGCAAGCCGAGCGCTGCACGGGCTTGCACGGCGTGCCGACGATGTTCATCGCCATCCTCGACCATCCCGACTTCAAGCAATACGATCTGTCGAACTTGCGCACCGGCATCATGGCCGGCTCGCCGTGCCCGATGGAAGTCATGACGCGGGTCATCGAATTGATGCACATGGCGGAGATCACGATTGCCTATGGCATGACGGAAACGTCGCCCGTCAGCTTCCAGACGTCGATCGACGATCCGCGCGAAATGCGCGTGTCGTCCATCGGCCGTGTCCACCCGCACCTGGAAGTGAAAATCATCGATGCGGAAGGCCGGATCGTGCCGCGCGGCGAAAAGGGCGAATTGCTCACGCGCGGCTATTCCGTGATGCAGGGCTACTGGGGCGACCCTGAAAAAACCAGCGAAGCCATCGACGCGGCGCGCTGGATGCACACGGGCGACCTGGCCGTGATCGATGACAACGGCTTTTGCAGCATCGTCGGGCGCTCGAAGGATATGGTGATACGCGGCGGCGAAAACATCTACCCGCGCGAAGTCGAGGAATTCCTGTACCGCCACCCGAGCGTGCTCGACGTGCAATGCGTGGGCGTACCCGATGCCAAGTATGGCGAAGAGTTATGCGCCTGCATCATCTTGCGGCCCGGCACGCAGGCCACCAGCGACGACATCCGCGCCTTTTGCGATGGGCAGATCGCCTATTACAAGATTCCCCGCTACGTGCGTTTCGTCGAGGAATTTCCCATGACGGTGACGGGCAAGATCCAGAAATATGTCTTGCGCAAGCAGGTGGCGACGGATCTGGGTTTGAGCACGGAATAGGGTTTTCGCCCAGCTCATAAAAAAACACCGGGACGCTCGCGCGGCCCGGTGTTTTGCATTGATTCAGCGTAAAGCTCAGGCCATCGCGGCTTGCGGTGCGCGCGCTGGCGTACGGCGGCGCATGAAGGCCAGCAAGCCCAGGCCGGCCAGCAGCATGGCGTAGGTGCCTGGTTCCGGCACGGCCGACACGTTGACCGTGTTGAAGCCGGCGCCGTTCATCGCCACGTGGCCATAATTGATCGAGCTGACGGAATTGGCGATCAGGGTGCCGTTCATGTCGCCCGAACCCGAGAACGCGCTGTTCGGCGCCAGGATGCTGCCGTTGATGCCGACGTTCTGCAGGTTGGTGGTGGTGGCGTTGGCGAAGTTGAACAGCGTGCGGTTGGCGAAGCTGGCGAAATTGTCGAAGCCGCCGCTCAGGGTGATGTTGCTGGCCGTGCCGTTGATGATGATGCTGGCCGTGCTTTTCAGCGAGGACAGGTCCAGGGTCAGGTTATGCAGGTTCGACGCATCGATGTTGAAAATGTTCACATCGGCGTTGACGTTGCCCACCAGGGTCATGTTGCCGTATTGCGAGATCACGGTGCCGTTCGACTGCAACTTGGCCACGTCGCCCGACAGGGTCGTCAATTGTTGCTTGGCGCCCGCGAAGTCCAGGGTGGACGCGTTGCCTTTGCTGATGTTGTTGGTTGGGAACCATTGTGGCGCCGTCAGCGTGGCGTTGGGGTTGCTGACGCCGTACACGGCCGAACCGCCGAGCGTGCCCCAGCCAGTGTTCAGGTTGCCGCCAGCAACGACGGAATTGACCGCGCTGCCTGGCTTTTTGTTCGTGCCAACGTTGTAGTTGTCCAGGTAGATATTGCCGCCAGCGGCAATGCTGCCACCGACGCTGGTAAAGCCGCTGGCGCCGCTGCTGCCGATGTTGCCGAAGATGAAGGCCGAGTAGCCATTGGCGACGCCAAGGTCAACCACGGTGGCCTGGGCCGACGCGCTGAAGGAGAAAGCGAACAGGGCAGCGCTGATGAGCGGCAAGGTGCGGGTAGCAAATAATTTCATGGACAATCTCATAGTAAATTGGGGACGATTAGGGCGGGAAAGCAAGACACCGCCATCGCGCAGTCCGCTATTATAATATAAAAAGCAATTCTAGTTCAATTTAGGTAATTAACTATATTTTAAAGCAACACTTTTCCTACGGGCAGCAATTGTCTGGCGGGCATAAAAAAACCGGGCTGGCCCGGTTTTTTTTTGCTGCTTACCTGACGCGCTGGTACAGGCGGAAACGTTCCACGTCATCCGTGGGACGGCGCCCTTCCCACAGCTTGATCCAGTCCGCGCCGTGATGTTCTGGCAGTTGTTCCTTGTTGTCGGGAACCTTGATGCTGTCTTGTAACAAGAACACATCGCACTGCTGCTGCCCCACGCTGGCAAACGGCAGGTGGCCGAAGTAGGCGAACGAGGCGCGCTGGGCGGCGCCGACATTGCTGTTGATGCACTTGCTGCCTGGCGGCAGGTGGACGGAAATCTGGTGCGCCACGCTGGCGTAGCTCTTGCTGTAGTTCAGCGGCGGCAGGAACAAGGTCATGATCAGTACCCAGATCAGGATCAGGCCGCCGGACGACAGCACCACGGCGCGCCACAGCACGGCTGGCTGGCGCGAGATGCGCCAGTGCACGAGCGCCACCCAGCCTGCGCTGGCGCAGGCGGCGACAAAGAAGGCCAGCAAGTCCAGCTCGGGCTTGAAGCCTGGCATGAGTTTCAGGGCGTTATGCGACAGTTTCGGCGGCCAGCCCGTCAGGATGGCGAACCAGAACAGCCACAGCGCGAGGGCGCAGATGGTCAGCACCATCACGGAGAACCAGTCGATGGCGTTGATGGCGCCCCGTTTCATGGTCAGCAAGCCGAACGCGGCCATGACGGCCAGCGGCGGCAGCAGCGGCAGCAGCTGGCTCGGGTCCGGATCGGGATGGCACAGGCCCAGGATGGCCAGCATGGCGACAAAGGTCAGCGGCACGACGATGTGCAGCACGTGATGCTGGCGGCGCCAGGCATACACGGCCCAGGCGGCGAACGGCCACGCGGGCCAGAAGAACCAGATGCCGACACGCAAGAAATACTGCAGGCTTTTCAGGCTCGGGGCGCTGAACTGGCGGCAATTCCATTCCATCCATGCCTGCAGCGGTGAATGGCCGTACGGACGCAGCCATTCGCCCGGCAGCAGCCAGACGAGGGTCAGCGCGGCGCCGATCACGATGGCCAGCGCCAGGTGGCGCACGCTGCGCAGCAGCGGCAGGCGCAGGAAGACGGTGCACAGCAGCAAGGCGATGCTCAGCGCCGCCGGCGTGATCCAGCCGCGCGCGAGGGTCAGGCCGCCCAGCGCCAGGCCCAGCAGGGCCGCATTGCGCACGGAAGGGCCTTCCACGTAGCGCACGGCGCGGTACAGCAGATAGGCCATCAGGGACACGTACAGCGCTTCGGCCGTGATGTCGTGGCTGTGCTGCAGCAGACCCAGGCAGCCCAGATAGATGAGGACGGCGGCATCGGCCAGGGTGCGGCCGAAGTCGTCCGGCTCGGGCTGGCCGCCGAAGGCCAGGCGCAGCGGCTGGGCGTCGTTGCGGCGGCCCAGGTTGAAGGCCGTGTACCAGACGGACAGGGTGCTGACGACGAAGATGCCAATGGTTGACATGCGCGCGCCGAAGACGTCGCCGTCGATCCAGCCGAACAGCTTGATGAAGATGGCGCCCAGCCAGAAGGCCAGCGGGCCCTCATCGGGCAGCGACAGGCCGGCGATATTGGGCCACAGCCAGTCGTTCAGGCCGCCATGCGCCATGGTCCACATGATGCCGAAACTGGCGGCGTCATCGTTCTTCCACGGTTCGCGGCCGATCAGGCCAGGCAGGATGTACAGCAGGCCAAGTGCAAACAAGGCCCATCGTGGCAGCGCGAGTGTGGCAGCGGCGGGAAGGCGGACTGGCTTCATCGATAGTTGTATCAGAATAGTGGCAAGACGCGACGAATGGCGTCGGGTATGCGCGAGTATAAAGTAAAGCGGCCAAAGACAAAAAAGGCAGCCGTGGCTGCCTTTTCTCTGGTAGCCGAAGCTGCCCTTTTTTGCCGCAATGCGGCAAAAATTAGCCTGCTGCGACTGCGGTTTTCGAACCAACCGAACCGAACTTCTGACGGAACTTCTCGACGCGACCAGCGGTATCGACGATTTTGTGCTTGCCCGTGAAGAATGGGTGCGATTCAGCCGAAACCTCGATCTTCACCAGTGGGTATTCTTTACCGTCGTGGGTGATTTTTTCGCGGGTTTGGATGGTCGAGCGGGTAACGAATTTGAAATCGCACGACAGATCGTGGAAAACAACTTCGCGGTATTCTGGATGGGTATCGACTTTCATGGGATTCTCTCTAAGTAGGTAGCCAAACAGCACTTCGTCGGTCGTCTTGCTTCTTGACCCGATTGCCGATCACTTGCCAGGGTTTAAAATAATGCAACCGTCGATTATATAGCGCTTTCGGGCCGGCGGCAATAAAAAAGCCGATCAATGAGCGGCTTTGCATGGTCGCGTGTGGTCGGCGTGGCGCAACGTAGGTCGGATTAGCGCGCGAGCGCGTAATCCGACAACACCACCGCCTTCGCCAACAATGTTGTCGGATTACGGCCCTGCGGGCCTAATCCGACCTACGATATATGACAGGCGAATTTACCCGCCCCGGCGCATCATGTCGAAGAATTCAGCGTTATTCTTCGTGGCTTTCATCTTGTCGAGAATGAACTCCATCGCCTCGATCTCGTCCATCGAGTACAGCAACTTGCGCAGGATCCAGATTTTTTGCAGTTCGTTCGGCTTGATCAGCAGTTCTTCGCGGCGGGTACCCGATTTGTTCAGGTTGATTGCCGGGTAGACGCGTTTTTCGGCCAGACGGCGCTCCAGATGCACTTCCATGTTGCCGGTACCCTTGAATTCTTCAAAGATCACGTCATCCATGCGCGAACCCGTTTCGATCAGCGCCGTGGCGATGATGGTCAGCGAGCCGCCTTCTTCGATATTGCGCGCGGCGCCGAAGAAGCGTTTTGGACGTTGCAGCGCGTTCGCGTCGACACCACCGGTCAGGACCTTGCCCGAGGCAGGGATGACGGTGTTGTAGGCGCGGGCCAGACGGGTGATCGAGTCGAGCAGGATGACCACGTCTTTTTTCATTTCGACCAGGCGCTTGGCTTTTTCCAGCACCATCTCGGCCACTTGCACGTGGCGCGTGGCCGGCTCGTCGAAGGTCGAGGCGACGACTTCGCCGCGCACGGAGCGTTGCATTTCGGTCACTTCTTCCGGACGTTCGTCGATCAGCAGCACGATCAGCGTGATGTCCGGGTGATTGGCCGTGATCGCATGCGCGATGTGCTGCAGGATCACGGATTTACCGGATTTCGGCGACGCCACCAGCAAGCCGCGCTGGCCTTTGCCGATCGGGGCGATCAGGTCGATGATGCGGCCGGTGATGTTTTCCTGGCCATTCATTTCACGTTCCAGGCGCAGCGGCTCGTTCGGGTGCAGCGGCGTCAGGTTTTCAAACAGGATGCGGTGTTTCGACATCTCCGGCGATTCGCCGTTGACCTTGTCGACTTTGACCAATGCGAAATAGCGTTCGCCATCTTTCGGGGTCCGTACCTCGCCTTCGATCGAATCGCCGGTGTGCAGATTGAAGCGGCGGATTTGCGAAGGGGAGATGTAAATGTCGTCGGTGGACGCCATGTAGCTGGCGTCGGGCGAGCGCAGGAAGCCGAAGCCGTCAGGCAGCACTTCCAGGGCGCCATCGCCAAAAATCTGTTCGCCGGACTTGGCGCGTTTTTTCAGGATAGCGAACATCAGCTCCTGTTTGCGCAAGCGGGCTGCGTTGTCAATGTCAAGACCGATCGCCATCTCAAGCAGGGCGGATACGTGTAGGGCCTTTAGTTCGGATAAATGCATATGTGTTGAGTGTCCCGAGACGGGATGTAAAGGTAGGGGAGGGGACTGCGTGGCGTTGATTAATTATTGGGGAAGGCTGTGCACGAATGAGGGCAAAGCCGCTTCCCGGTTGTTCAGTCAGGCGGCGCTGCGGGCGCAGCGCTGCCCATCATACATTAAATGTTGCTGTCGACGAAAGCGGTCAACTGGCCCTTGGCCATGGCGCCCACTTTTTGAGCAGCTGCAACACCATCCTTGAACAGGATCAGGGTCGGGATGCCGCGGATGCCGAACTTGGCAGGTACTGCCTGGTTGGCGTCCACGTCCATCTTGGCGATCTGGATGCGGCCGGCGTATTCCTTGGCCACTTCTTCCAGGATCGGAGCGATGGCCTTGCAGGGACCGCACCATTCTGCCCAGAAGTCGACCAGTACTGGCAACTCGGATTGCAGGACGTCTGCTTCAAAAGATGCATCGCTAATGTGTTTGATATTTTCGCTCATATTTTCCTCAAATGAGGGTGGGATCAATAATGCCTGGAATTAACCATACGCTGGTTCGCCATCCATGCTTCCTGGAATGCAATGAGAAGATGGGGACAATGGGCACGAATTCAATGTTCTTGGAAGGTGCGACCAGAGGTATGCAGGCGGGGATGGCTGAAATAATAACCCATTTTTTCAAAGCGTGGCGATTATTGCAGAAAAACTTGAGGCATATCGCCAGCATATCGCTTCCGCGCGTGCTTGCAGGGTGGCAAAGCCGCATGCCTGCTGGCCTGCGGCGCCATGCCCTCCTCTTCGGCCTGGCCTTGAGATCAGGCTTGGGCGTTGGCTTGACGCGCCGTGTGTTGCAGTTGCAAGTTCACCATCAGCTGCAATTCCGCGCTTTCCATCGGCTTGCGGAAGGTGCCCAATATATGCAGGCCGTTGGCCATGGCCAGGCGCTCGGCCGCCAGGCGCACGGCCGAATGCAGGCCCGACAGCAGGACCACGCCGCCGCGGAAGCCGTTTTCAGCCGCCATGCGCAAGAATTCGATGCCGTCGATGTCGGGCATGGACAGGTCGCAGATCAGCAGGTCGGGCTGGTGCTGCTTCAGGGTCGACAGCGCCTGTTCGCTGTGCGACTCGCAGCGGATGTCGAACGGGCCCATCTGCTCGAGCATGTCGCTGAGCACGTCGAGCATGAAAACGTCGTCGTCCAGCAGCAGCACGCGCAACGGCGCCAGGCCTGCTTCATTGTGTTCCTGGCTTGCTTGGTTTGATACAGTGTTCATCGTCATGTCTTTCTGTTGATATGCATCGCTGTCGATGCCGATACCTTGCCATAGCGTAATTTGGCGGTAGCTAATCGTCATTGGCAAAGCTGGTGTTATTCATGATTTGTTCGGTAATCTGTTCCAGCAGTGGCCACAGGCGCGCCACGATGCGCCGTGCCCGCTCCGCCTCGTCGGCCGGTTCGCCCGGCGCCAGGGTTTCCAGGTTGTGGCACAGGTCGGCCAATCCCAGGGCGCCCACGGTACGCGCCGACGACTTGATGCGGTGCCCCAGTTCGCGCACCTGGTGTACGTCGCCGCGCGCCAGGGCCGCATCGATGTCGCCAAAGCCATCCTGCGTCGTCTGCAGGAACTTGAAGGCGAACTTGCGCACCTTTTCCGGGTTGTAGCCCAGCAACTTGGCCAGGATGGACAGGTCGATCACTTGCGGGTCGCCGGCCAAGGTGGTCTTGAAGGCGGGCGCGGCGCGGCTGCGCGCCGGTGGCGGCGGCGTGTCGCGGGCCGGCAGCCAGCTGGCGATGGTCTGGTACATCATGGCCGGCTGGATAGGCTTGGAAATGAAATCGTCCATGCCCGCGTCCAGGCAGCGCACGCGGTCTTCGCTGGTGGCCGTGGCCGTCATGGCCAGCACGCGCAAATGCGCCAGCTGCGGGTCGGCGCGGATGTGGCGCGTCGCTTGCAAGCCATCCATCAGCGGCATCTGCACGTCCATCAGCACGCAGTCGAACTGCGTCTGGCGCAGCAAATCGAGCGCTTCTTCGCCATTGTTGGCCAGGCAGACGGAGGCGCCCGCTTCTTCCAGCAATTCCAGCGCCACTTGCTGGTTGAAGGTATTGTCCTCCACCAGCAGGATGCGCGCATGCTTGAGCGTGCGCATCACCAAGGCCGCATCGGCGCTGGCGCGCATGGCGGCCGCCGTCTGCACCATGCTGTCGAGCATGGCCGGTGCCGCCTGGTCGGAAATGCCCAGGTTGGCCGTGAACCAGAAGGTGCTGCCGGCGCCGGGACGGCTGTCGACACCGACGTCGCCGCCCATCAGCTGCGCCAGCTGCTTGCAGATGGCCAGGCCCAGGCCCGTGCCGCCATATTCGCGCGTGGTGGAGGTGTCGGCCTGCTGGAAGGACTGGAAAAGCTTGCTCATTTCATCCTGCGACAGGCCGATGCCGTGGTCGCACACTTCAAAGCGCACCAGGCAGTGCTTGGCATCCGCCACCACCTTGCGCACTTTCACGGTAATGCTGCCCTGTTCGCTGAACTTGATGGCGTTATTGGCGTAGTTGATCAGCACTTGCCCCAGGCGCAGCGGGTCGCCCACGAGCACGGCTGGCAATTGCGGGTCGATTTCAAACAGCAATTCCAGATTCTTGCCGGCGGCGCGCGGCGCCACCACCGTCATCAGGGTTTGCACGACATGGTCGAAACTGAAGTTGACGCGCTCGATCTCCAGCTTGCCCGCCTCGATTTTCGAAATGTCGAGGATGTCGTCGATGATGCCCAGCAAGTGTTCTCCGGCAAAGCGGATTTTTTCCAGGTAATCGCGCTGGCGCGGTTCCAGATCCGTTTTGAGGGCCAGATACGCCATGCCGATCACGCCATTCATCGGCGTGCGGATTTCATGGCTCATGTTGGCCAGGAATTGCCCCTTTGCCAGGCTCGCTTCTTCGGCCACCTGCTTGGCCTGGTCGAGCTGTTCGGTGCGCTGCGCCACGCGCTCTTCCAGATGTTCATTGAGTTCGCGCAAGGCGCTTTCGCTGCGCTTGTGATACGTGATGTCCGTCAGGCTGGCCACCACCATGCCCACCTTGCCGTACTCATCGCGGATGGCCTCGGTATTTACGGACAGCCACGACAGGCTGCCGTCGGGCTGCTGCACGCCCATCAGCACGTCGCGCATGGCGACACCCGTCGACAGGGTGATGTGCACGGGATGGCTGCGCTGGTCGAAGGGGGAACCGTCCTCATGGATGGCTTGCCACAGGCTGTTGCCGGCAGGACTGGCCGCCAGCATGCGCTCGGCGGCGGCGTTGCTTTCCAGAATGTGGCCGTGGCTGTCCTGCACCACCAGGCCATTCGTCACGGCGCCAAACACGGACGCCATGCGCTGGCTCGAGTTCGACAGCGCGATCGACGCCTGGCGCCGTTCCGTGATGTCGGTGATCATCGCCAGGGTACCGCCCGGCTCGCCGTTGTCCGACTGGATGCTGGTGCTCGACAGCAAGCCCCACAGGCTGGACTGATCCTTGCGGAAGAAGCGGAAATCGACCTGGTCCGGCTGGCTGGCGAAGCTGCCATGGCTGGCCAGGCGGCGCTGCATCAGCAGCTGGCTGTCGCGGTCCATGAAGTCGAGCAGGGGACGGCCCAGCATTTCCTGCACCGTGTAGCCGAGCATGTGCGCCATCTTCGGGTTGACGAAGGTGGTCTTGCCGTCCGCACCCGTCATCCAGATGCCTTCGGCGGCCGTCTGCACGATCAGGCGGTAGCGTTCCGAACTGGCGTGTAGTGCTTCCTCGGCGCGTTGCCGCTGCGTCATGTCGCGCAGCGAGACGATGGAAAATACCTGGCCGGCCATGCGCAGCGGCGACAGGCTGACCTTGGCAGGAAAATGCGTGCCGTCGCGGCGGCGCGCCATCATCACCCGGCCCGGCAGGCTGTGCCGTGCTTGCGGGTCGCCCACGGAATGGCTGGCCGTGCTTTCCGGCACCAATTGTTCCAGCGACATGCCCGTCAATTCGGCCAGTGGATAGCCGAAGCAGCGCGCCCCGATCTGGTTGGCGTAATGCACCTTGCCCTCGACATCGGCCACCAGCATGGCTTCGGGCGCCGCTTCCAGCATCGAGCGCATGCGCGATTGCTCGTCCTGCTTGCGTTCGCTGATATCGCAGATGATGCCGCTGGCCTGCGTGGCGGCGCCATCCGAAGCGCGTGTCAGCACGGCGCCGCGCGCCAGCAGCCAGCGCCAGTGGCCGTCGCTGTGGCGCAAACGGAATTCGCAATTGAAGGTGCCGGGCGCCTGGCCGTCCAGATGCTGGCGAAATGCCAGGCTCAGGCGCGCGCGGTCGTCGCGGTGCACTTCGGCCAGCCACTCGTCCAGTGTATGGTCGAGCTTGGCGCTCTTGTCGCCCAGCACGTCCTGGTACTGGGGCGCGAACTGCAGCCGCCCGGACTGGCGCCGCCAGGTCCAGCCTGCCAAGGCCGCGCCGCGCAAGGCTTGCCCCGCATCCTGTTCGGCCAGGGCGTGCGCGGGCAGGAGCAGGCGGCGCAACTGTTGCCGCAGCCGCCATGCTTGCCAGCAAGCCACTCCCGCCAGGGCGGTGGCGCTGGCGGCAGCGTACGGCCACAGCACTGTTGGAGCCATGCCGTGTACCGCCGCCTGCACCGGCAACGAAAGCGCCATGCCTGCTGCCAGCATCGTATGAGCGAGCCGGTGCAGCGCAGGGCGCCGAGGGCGTGGTGCGCTGAAACTCGTGTGGCTGCAATACGACAAATGCATCCCTTTCTGGGGCATGATGGAACTGGGCTGACAGTGCATGATGCGCGCTCAAATAAACGCCTGCGGCGCTTTCTGGCGGCAACTATAGCATCGAATATTTGCTCGCAGTAGTTAAGTTCAGAAACGGCCAGAACGGGATTTTTTTTGCCCCGGAATGGCAGTTTTTTTCGCGATTTGGTGAGAATTTGAGAGAAAGTTGGCGCGAAATCGTGCTACGGAATGGCGTTGTATGACCTCAGGTAAAACTGCCGGCGAACTGATAGCGGTGTCCGGGATGCCACATGGTGGCGATCGAGGCGATCTTGCCGCCCGAGCGCGTCTGGCGGCGCAGCACCAGGCATGGCTGTTTCGTGTCGATGGCCAGCATTTCGGCGATGTCGCGCGGCGCCGACAGCGCTTCGATGCTGTAGGTGGCGCCTTGCAGGGGCGCGGCCGCCATCAGGTATTCGTTCGGCGTGATGCTGGAAAAATCCTGCGTCATGTAGTCGGGCGCGCACTCGGGATTGACCCAGCGGTCTTCCACCTGGATCGGCACGCCGTTTTCAAAATGTACGATCAGCGAGTGGAACAGCGGGTGCTCGGGCGGCAGGCCGAATTGCTTGGCCAGCAAGTCGGACGCCTTGGTGCGTTCCAGCAATTGCAAGCTGCTGCGGTGGATATGTCCGCGCGCCCGCACTTCATCGGCGATACTCTTGATTTCCAACAGTGTCGCCTGGTATTTTTGCTGCGCCACATAGGTGCCGGAACCCTGGCGCCGGGTCAGCACCTGTTCGCTCGTCAGTTCGCGCACGGCGCGGTTGACCGTCATGCGCGAGACGCCGAATTGTTTTACCAGTGCTTGCTCGGATGGAATCACGTCGCCTTCCTTCCAGCGTCCGGCGGCGATACCGGCCAGCAGAAAATCCTTGATGCGCTGGAAAATGGGCGTATTTTCTTGTGTATTGTGATCGTCCAATGCGGTTTCTCCGAGGCGCGGGCAGGGCACGCCGCCGGCTGGAGGCGCGATGGCCGATTTTAGCACCGAGCACGATGCCTGCCGCCAGCCTTTTTTGAATTCAAAAGCAAGCGCCGGAGTGTGGTGCGCGCGGGTGCTGGCTATGCTGGTGACTTGGAGACTATCCCAGCAGGGGATGTATTCATCTACTGGGAGAGGCTCTTACTATTGACTTGCACGGAGTTCGCCATGGAACACGCTTACCTGACTGACGATGAACGCTGGGATGCCCTGCAGCGGCGCGCCCTCGATGCCGACGGCGTCTTTTATTATTCTGTGCGCACGACGGGCGTGTATTGCCGGCCTTCCTGCGCCGCGCGTCCCGCCTTGCGCCGCAACGTGGCTTTCCACGCCAGTTGCGAACAGGCGGAGGCGGCCGGCTTTCGCCCCTGTTTGCGCTGCAAGCCGAACCTGCCGCCACTGGCCCAGCGCCAGGCGGCCATCGTGGCCGACATCTGCCGGCTGATCGACGCCAGCGACGAGCTGCCTGACCTGGACAGCCTGGCACAGGCCGCCGGCATGAGCCGCTTTCACTTCCACCGCGTCTTCAAGGCGCACACGGGCATCACGCCGAAAGCGTACGCGGCGGCGCGGCGCGGCGAGCGCCTCAAGGCCGGTTTGCAGGGCGAAGCGAACGTTACGGAAACCTTGTATGCGGCCGGCTTCAATTCCAGCGGCCGCCTGTATGCGGCCACGCCCGGCTTGCTGGGCATGACGCCGGGCGCTTTTCGCGCCGGCGGCAGCGGCGCCGTGATCCGTTTTGCGATCGGCGCCTGCTCGCTGGGCGCCATCCTCGTGGCCAGCACGGACAAGGGCATTTGCGCCATCCTCATCGACGACGACCCGGAAGTGCTGCTGCGCGACTTGCAGGACCGCTTTCCGCAAGCCGAGCTGCGCGGCGCGGAAGCCGACTATGAACAGACGGTGGCGCAAGTCGTCGGCCTGGTCGAGGCGCCGGGCCTGGGACTGGACTTGCCGCTCGACGTGCGCGGCACGGTGTTCCAGCAGCGCGTGTGGCAAGCCCTGCGCGAGATTCCCGCCGGCAGCACGGTCAGCTATGCCGAGCTGGCCCGCCGCATCGGCGCCCCGCAGGGCGCGCGCGCCGTGGCCGGTGCCTGCGCCGCCAATGCGCTGGCCGTCGCCATTCCCTGCCACCGGGTGGTGCGCAACGATGGCGCGCTGTCCGGCTACCGCTGGGGCGTGGAGCGCAAGCAGGCATTGCTGGAACGCGAGGGCGAGCGGTGAGGGCGCTCGATTGGCAGCGGATCGAGGATGAGCTGAATGCGCATGGCTGCGCCGTCGTGCCGGGCTTGCTCGATCCCGCGCAGTGCGCGGCGCTGGCGGCGCAATACGACGACGCGTCGCGCTTTCGCAGCAAGGTCGTGATGCAGCGCCACGGTTTTGGGCAGGGCGAGTACCAGTATTGGGCGCATCCATTGCCGGACGTGGTGGCCGCCTTGCGCACGGGCTTGTATTCACCCTTGGCGGCGATTGCCAACCGCTGGCACGCCGCCATGGGCATCGAAACGCGTTTTCCATCCAGCCACGCCGATTTCCTCGCGCGCTGCCATGCGGCCGGGCAAACCCGGCCCACGCCTCTGCTGCTGCGCTACCGTGAAGGCGATTACAACTGCCTGCACCAGGACTTGTATGGCGAGCACGTGTTTCCGCTGCAACTGGCCGTGCTGCTGTCGCGCCCGCAAGACGATTTCACGGGCGGCGAGTTCGTGCTGACGGAGCAGCGCCCGCGCATGCAGTCGCGCGCCGAAGTGGTGCCGCTGGCGCAGGGCGACGCCGTCCTCTTTCCCGTCGCGCTGCGCCCCGTGAACGGCACGCGCGGCACTTACCGCGTGAACATGCGCCATGGCGTGTCGCGCCTGCGTTCGGGCTTGCGCCACACCCTGGGCATCATTTTCCATGATGCGAGCTGAGCAGTACGTGTGATCCTTGAGTTTCCAGGATTACATGGCATGATGGCTACTCCTTGTCACTCTTTCATTTCCGCCATGTCCGCGCTGCTCCGCCTGTTGTGCCTGTTGACCATTTTCCTGCTGCCCTCAGCCTATGCGGACGATGGCGTGCCCGCGCTCGTTGCGGAGGCCGGGACCGTCGTGGCGCCGTCGCAAGCCGCAGCCAGGACGGCGCCGCTGATGTTTGCCAACCGCAAGGTATTCGTCTTCCGCGCCGCGCTGGCCGGCTATCCGCCCGATGAGCGGGCCATCGGGGCGCAGCGCCGCCTGGAAGGCGTGCTGGCAAAAAACGGCCCCTTGCAGGCGAGCACGCGCACGATTTCCGAAGGTACGCAGGTGCTGCTCGATGGCGTGCAGCTGTTCGTCGTCGTGCCCGGCGACGTCAACCTGCTGGCCGGCGACACGACGGAAAGCGTGGCGAAAACGGCGGCCGGCGAACTGAGCAAGGCTGTGTTTGACTATCGCGAGCAGAGCAGCTGGCGCTACCTGGCCATCGCCGCCGCCGTGTGCGCGGCCGCCACGCTTGTGTTCTGGCTGGTATGGATGGGCTTGACGCGCTTCTATCGCTGGGCCAAGCGCCGCAGCGGCATCCTGCTGGCCTCGCGCCTGCGCGACGTGCGCCTGAAGAATGTGCGCGTGCTCGATGCCGAACACTACATCGCCTTTGCGTATCAACTGCTGAGCGCCGTGCTGTGGGGCTTGCGTCTGATGGCCACGTATCTGTGGGCCGCCTTCGTGCTGGGTCGCTTGCCCTACACGCGTTCCTGGGGCGAAAGCCTGAACGGCTATCTGTTCGACGTGGCGGCCGACGTCTTCCACGCCATCATCGGCGCCTTGCCGGGGCTGGTGCTGGTGTGCGTGATCTTTGCCATCGCGCGCCTGATCGCCGCCACGGCCGCCTCGCTGTTCAAGCGCGTGGAAAGCGGCGAACTGCAAATCGGCTGGCTGGACAAGGACACGGCCCTGCCAACGCGCCGCATCGCCAGCGTGGTGATCTGGCTGTTCGCGCTTGCCATGGCGTATCCGTATCTGCCCGGCTCGCACACGGCCGCCTTCCAGGGCCTGTCCGTGCTGGTCGGCCTGATGGTGTCGATCGGCGCGTCGAGCATCGTGGGCCAGGGCGCCAGCGGCCTGATCCTGATGTACACGCGCGCCCTGCGCAAAGGAGAATATGTGCGCGTGGGCGACAGCGAAGGCACGGTGGTCGACGTGGGCATGTTCGAGACGCGCTTGCGCACGGGCCTGGGCGAAGAGGTGGCCTTGCCGAACGCGTGGGTGATGTCGCAAACGACAAAGAACTATTCGCGCGCCCAGCCCGGCGGCGGCTTCGTGCTCGACTCCACCGTCACCATCGGCTACGCCACGCCGTGGCGGCAAGTGCACGCCATGCTGGAATTGGCGGCCTCGCGCACGCCGGAACTGTCCACTTCGCCAAAACCGTACGTGATGCAACTGGCCCTGCAAGACTATTATGTGCAATACCGCCTTGTCGCCTACGCCAGCGCCGAAGTCCCCCGCCAGCGCGCCGAAGTGCTGAACCGCTTGCACCAGAACATCATCGACGTCTTCAACGAGTTCGAGGTGCAGATCACGTCGCCGCACTACATCGATGACCCGAAAGAGTCGCAGGTGGTGCCGCCGGAGGAATGGTTCAGGGCGCCGGCGCAAAAGCCGGAGGACGGGGCCAGGTAAGGTCGCGTGACATGGTGCTCGGCCATGCTGCTCCACATGAAATACCAGTGCAGGCCTGTGGTGATATTGGCCAGGCGCAAGGCCTGCGCGCTTGCGCTAAGATGCCGGGCGTTTCCAAAAAAAGAAAGAGAACCATGTCCAGCCCATTTCCTGCCGAAACCTCCCGCACCGCCCGCAGCCTGGCCGCCGCCCTGATCGGCGACCCTTTCTACCGCACCGTCACGGTGGCGTGCGGCGAGGACGAAGCGGCGCGTCTGGCGATGCTGGAAGCGTACTTCGCGCTGGCGCTGGCCGAGGGGGAGCAAGCGGGCCGTGTAGACCTGGCCGGCGATGTGTGCAATGAGGTCGGCAATGGTGCCGCGATCTGGACGACGGACACGCCGGCGGCCCTGCGCCAGGCTGCGTATGCGCAGCGCGAAGCAGCTTTGCGCGCGCTGCTGGGGGAGTGCGGCTTCGCGCATTTCACGGCCATCGTCGAGAATATGGAACACGCGCTGGCGCCGTATGGTCTGCAGGATGCGTGGTATCTGTCGATCGCCGGCATCGATCCCGCCGCACAGGGCCGGGGACTGGGCGCATCCGTGCTGGCGCCTGGCCTGGCGGCCGTCGATGCGGCCGGTGCCGCGTGCTTCCTGGAGACGTACAACGAACGCAGCCTGCCGTTCTACGCCCATCTGGGCTTCGTGGTGGCGGGGCGGTATGAGGAAGCCGTCACGGGCTGCGATTACTGGCTGATGGTACGGGAACCTCACGCTGCCTGATTGACCATTTTGCCAATTTCTATACACTCGTCTTTTCATTCAAGACTTGGAGATGGAAATGCCGATCCCGCGCCGTACCTTGCTCGTTCTCGCCTGCCTGGGCGCCCTGACCCACGTTTACGCCCACGCCGATACCGTCATCGATAACGCCCACGGCTACACGCTCGATGCACATGGCAAGGTGGTGCGCTTCACGGCGCTGGCCTTTGACGATGCGGGCAAGCTGCTCGCCGTCGGCAGCGCCGCGCAGGTGAAACGCAAGGCGGCCAAGGGCGCGACCCACGTCGACGTGCAGGGAAAAACCGTGCTGCCTGGCCTGATCGACGCACATGGCCACGTGTTCGGCCTGGGGACGATTGCCAGTGGCGTCATGCTGTACGGTTCCGCGTCGCTGGCGGCCGCCGTGCAGGCCGTGGGCGACTTCGCCAAGGTGCACCCCGAACGCAGCTGGGTCGTCGGCAATGGCTGGAATCAGGAAATATGGAAGCTGGGGCGCTTCCCCACGGCGGCGGAACTCGATGCGGCGGAAAGCGCGCGGCCCGTGTGGCTGCGCAGGGTCGATGGCCACGCGGGCTGGGCCAACAGCCGCGCGCTGGCGCTGGCCGGCATCACGCGCGATACGCCGGATCCTGCCGGCGGCAAGATCGAACGCGATGCACAGGGCAACGCCACCGGTGTGCTGGTCGACAGCGCCATGGACTTGATGGATGCCGTGCTGCCCAAGCCGGGCGACGTGGAAAACCGCGCCGCCCTCGATGGCGCGCTGGCGCAGCTGTCGCAAGTGGGCCTGACCAGCGTGCACGATGCGGGCATCGGCCAGATGCAGGACCGGCTGTTCCGCGACTATGCGGACCATGGCAAGCTGACGGTGCGCGTGTACGGCATGATTGCCGATACGACGGAAGACTTCGACGCGCTGGCGAAAAATGGTCCCTTGACCAGCTATGCGCGCGATATGTACGCCTTGCGCGCCGTGAAACTGCTGTCCGACGGCGCCCTGGGCAGCCGCGGCGCTGCCTTGCTGGCGCCGTACAGCGACGATCCCTCTACCAGCGGCCTGCTGTTCTACCCGGACGCCGCCATGCGCGCGAAGATGGAAAAAGCCATGCGCGCCGGCTACCAGGTGAACGTGCACGCCATCGGCGACGCGGGCAACCATCAAATCCTCGACGGCTATGCAGCCTTGACCGCGCAATACCGCAGCGTGGGCCTGCGTCACCGCATGGAACACGCGCAGGTGGTGCAATTGAGCGACATCCCCCGTTTCAAGGCGCTGGGCATCGTGCCGTCGATGCAGCCGACGCACGCCACCTCGGACCAGAACATGGCGGAGCAGCGCGTGGGGCACGAGCGCATCAAGGGTGCGTATGCATGGCGCACCTTCCTCAAGCAAGGTTCGCGCATCGCCTGCGGATCGGACTTCCCCATCGAGTCGCCAAACCCGTTCGAGGGCATCCACGCGGCCGTGACGCGGCAAAACAGCGAAGGATTCCCGGCTGGCGGCTGGTACCCGCAGCAAGCCATGACGGTGACGGAAGCGCTGCGCTGTTTCACCCTCGACGCGGCGTGGGCGGCGCACCAGGAAAAGGTCATCGGCACCCTGGAAGCGGGAAAATGGGCGGACTTTATCGTCGTCGACCAGGACCTGTTCACCGTGGCTCCAGCGGCGATTGGCAAGACGCGGGTGCTGCAGACGTGGGTGGCGGGCAAGCGCGTGTTCGAGAAAAAATAAAGGCTGGGGTCAGACCCGCCGGGTCTGACCCCAAAGAAAACCTGTTGACTTGGTTGTATAGACAACCTATGCTGGGAGTACCAGAGCGGACCACGCATGTCCGCTCGCACCCTACGAGGAGACAGCATGAACAGCACAATGGACACCGATCCACGCTTTGATGCCAGCCGTACCATCCGCGCCCCGCGCGGCACGGTCATGGCTTGCAAGAGTTGGCAGGCCGAGGCGGCCTACCGCATGTTGCAAAATAATCTGGACCCGGAAGTGGCGGAAAATCCGCAGCATCTGGTCGTCTACGGCGGCATCGGCCGCGCCGCCCGCAACTGGGCCTGTTTCGACCAGATCCTCGCCTCGCTGCGCGAACTGGAAGACGACCAGACCTTGCTGATCCAGTCCGGCAAACCGGTGGGCGTGTTCCAGACCCACGCGGATGCGCCGCGCGTGCTGATCGCGAACTCCAACCTGGTGCCGAAATGGGCGAACTGGGAACACTTCAACGAACTCGATCGGCAAGGCCTGTTCATGTACGGCCAGATGACGGCCGGCAGCTGGATCTATATCGGCACGCAGGGCATCGTGCAAGGCACGTATGAAACCTTCGCAGAGGCGGGCCGCCAGCATTTCGGCGGTGACTGGGGCGGGCGCTGGATTCTGACGGCGGGCCTGGGCGGCATGGGCGGCGCGCAGCCGCTGGCCGCCACCATGGCGGGCGCTGTCTCGCTCAATATCGAATGCCAGCAAAGCAGCATCGACTTCCGTCTGCGCACGCGCTACCTGGACAAGCAGGCGGCCAGCCTGGACGAAGCCCTGGAACTGGTCAAATATCATACCGAACGCAAGGAAGCGATCTCCATTGGCCTCTTGGGCAACGCGGCCGAAGTGCTGCCGGAACTGGTGCGCCGCGCGAAAGCGGGCGGCCTGGTACCGGACCTGGTGACGGACCAGACGTCCGCGCATGACCTGGTCAACGGCTATCTGCCGCGCGGCTGGAGCGTGTCGGACTGGAAGGCGGCGCAGCAGGATCCGCAGCGCCATGCGCGCCTGACGGTGGCGGCCGCCGATTCCTGCGCCGCCCACGTGCAAGCCATGCTCGATTTCCACGCCATGGGCGTGCACACGGTCGACTATGGCAACAACATCCGCCAGGTGGCGTTCGACCAGGGTGTGCAGAACGCCTTCGATTTCCCCGGCTTCGTGCCCGTCTACATCCGCCCGCAATTTTGCGAAGGGCGCGGGCCGTTCCGCTGGGTGGCTCTGTCGGGCGACCCGGAAGACATCTATAAAACGGATGCGAAGATCAAGGAGCTGTTCCCGCACCACAAGCAGGTGCACCACTGGCTGGACATGGCGCGCGAGCGCATCGCCTTCCAGGGCCTGCCGGCGCGCATCTGCTGGCTGGGACTGGGCGAGCGCCACATCGCCGGCCTGGCCTTCAACGAGATGGTGCGCACGGGCGAGCTGAAGGCCCCCATTGTCATCGGCCGCGACCACCTCGATACGGGCTCCGTCGCCAGCCCGAACCGCGAGACGGAAAGCATGAAGGACGGCACGGACGCCGTTTCCGACTGGCCGCTGCTCAACGCCATGCTCAACACGGCCGGCGGCGCCACCTGGGTCTCGCTGCACCATGGCGGCGGCGTGGGAATGGGGTATTCTCAGCATGCGGGCATGGTCATCGTGGCCGATGGCACGGAAAGCGCGGCGAAACGCCTGGCCAGGGTGCTGGTCAACGACAGCGGCTCGGGCGTGATGCGCCATGCCGATGCCGGCTACGAAACAGCGGCCGCCTGCGCCAAGCGCAACAACCTGAACCTGCCGATGCTTAATACGAAGTGAAAGCAAACATGACACAGCACTCCAAAAGTTGGACCCTGAAACCGGGCGCGATGACCCTGGGCGACCTGCGCGCCGTGTGGGCCGCACCCGCGAAACTGATCCTTGCCGCCGAGGCCTATCCCGTCATCGAAGCATCGGCCGCCGCCGTGCAAGCCATCGTCGCCAAGGGCGATGCGGCCTACGGCATCAACACGGGTTTCGGCCTGCTGGCCAAGACGCGCATCCCCGATGAAAAGCTCGAGCAATTGCAGCGCAACCTGATCCTGTCGCACTCGGTCGGCACGGGCGAACTGCTGTCGGACGCCGTCGTGCGTCTGATCATGCTGATGAAGATCGGCAGCCTGGCGCGCGGCTTTTCCGGCGTGCGCCCGCTGATCGTCGACACCCTGATCGCGCTGTACAACGCGGGCATCATGCCGGCCATTCCCGCCAAGGGTTCCGTCGGCGCCTCGGGCGACCTGGCGCCGCTGTCGCACATGACTTTGGCCATGCTGGGCGTGGGCGAGGTGCGCGTCAACGGCGAATTGATGGCGGCGCCCGAAGCGCTGGCGCAGGCGGGCATCGCGCCCGTCGTGCTGGCGGCGAAAGAGGGCCTGGCGCTGATCAACGGCACGCAGGTGTCGAACGCGCTGGCGCTGCATGGTCTGTTCATGGCCGAACGCCTGCTGGAAGCGGCCATGGTCACGGGCGCGCTGTCGCTCGATGCGGCCAAGGGGAGCGACTCGCCATTCGACGCGCGTGTGCATGCCGTGCGCGGACAGCCGGGGCAGATCCTGGCCGCGCAGATGTACCGCCAGTTGGTGGCGCACAGCGCCATTCGCGCCTCGCACCTGGAAGGCGACGAGCGCGTGCAGGACCCGTACAGCCTGCGCTGCCAGCCGCAAGTCATGGGCGCCTGCCTGGACCTGATCGGTAACGTCGGCCGCACCCTGCTGATCGAAGCCAATGCCGTCACGGACAATCCGCTGATCTTCCAGGATGGCCCGAACGGGCAGGCGGAGATCGTCTCGGGCGGCAATTTCCACGCCGAGCCGGTGGCCTTTGCGGCCGACACCCTGGCGCTGGCGATTGCTGAAATCGGCGCGCTGGCTGAGCGCCGCATCGCGCTGCTGATCGACGCCACGCTCTCCGGCCTGCCGCCCTTCCTCGTGCGCGACCCAGGCGTCAATTCCGGTTTCATGATCGCCCATGTGACGGCGGCCGCGCTGGCGTCGGAAAACAAGTCGCTTGCCCATCCGGCCAGCGTCGACAGCCTGCCCACTTCCGCCAACCAGGAAGACCACGTGAGCATGGCCACGTTCGCCGGGCGCCGCCTGGACGACATGGCGCACAACACGGCCGTCATCGTCGGCATCGAGCTGCTGGCCGCCGCGCAGGGCATCGATTTCCACCGTCCGCTGAAAACCTCGCCGCACCTCGAGCACGTGCATCAACAGCTGCGCCAGAAAGTGCCGTTCTTCGACGCCGACCGCTTCTTCGCGCCCGATATCGAAGCGGCCAAGCAGATGGTGCTGCAGGGTGAGTTGAGCAGCAAGTGCAAGAATTTGTTCGCCCCGCTGTACGCCTGAGCGGGCGCAAGGAGACAAGCATGGATTTCCGCTTCAACGAAGGCAGCATCCCGCTGCTCGTGTCGATGCCCCACGTGGGCACCGATATACCCGACGATATCGCCGCGCGCATGACGCCCCAGGCCCTGGTCAAGGCCGATACGGACTGGCATTTGCGCGAACTGTATGGTTTTTTGCAGGAGATGGATGCGTCCGTGCTGTCGGCGCGCTGGTCGCGCTACGCCATCGACTTGAACCGCCCGCAGGAAGACACGAATCTGTATCCGGGCCAGGATACGACGGGCTTGCTGCCCAACGATACCTTCCACCGTGAGCCGCTGTACCTGGCCGGCAAGGAACCCGATGCGGCCGATGTGCAGCGCCGGCTGCAGCGCTACTGGGCGCCGTATCACGCGCAGCTGCGCGCGGAACTGGACCGGCTGCTGCGCGTGCACGGCGCCGTGGTGCTGTGGGATGCCCATTCCATCGCCTCGCATGTGCCGCGCTTCTTTGACGGCAAGCTGCCCGACCTGAACTTCGGCACGGCCGATGGGGCCAGCTGCGATGGCGGCCTGACGTCGGCCGTGGTCGATATCGCGCGCGCGCAGGATCAATTTACGGTTGCGCTGAATGGCCGCTTCAAAGGCGGCCACATCACGCGCCATTACGGCCAGCCGGACAGCCGCGTGCATGCGATCCAGCTGGAGATGTGCCAGTGCCTGTACATGGACGAGACGGCGCCGTTTGGCTACCGGCCCGACCTGGCGGCGCAGGTGCAGCCGCTGCTGCGTCAGATGATGGAAGCGGCCGTGGCATGGGTGGCGCGTTGAGCGGCTGCTTGTTTGCCCGCCACGCGCTGCTGCCGCAAGGCTGGCGCCGCGACGTGCTGCTGGAATGGGACGCGGCCGGCGATCTGACGGCGGTGGCGGACAACGCCGCGCCGCCGCCCGGCGCGGAAGTGGCCGAATACGTCTTGCCCGGCATGGTCAACCTGCATTCGCACGCGTTCCAGCGGGCGCTGGGCGGTATGACGGAGATTGCAGGTGATGGCACTGACAGCTTCTGGACCTGGCGCGACCTGATGTACCGTTTCGCGCATCACATCACGCCGCAGCAGATGGAAACCATCGCCGCACAGCTGTTTGCCGAATGCCTGCGCCATGGCTACACGGCCGTGTGCGAATTCCACTATCTGCAGCGCGATGCGGCCGGCGCGCTGTATGCACGCCCTGCGGAAACGGCGGAACGGGTGCTGGCCGCGGCGCGCCTCAGTGGCATCGGCGTGACCATGCTGCCCGTGCTGTACAGCCATGCGGGTTTCGGCGCACAGCCCCTCAAACCCGAGCAGGCGCGCTTTCGCACCGGTGCGGATGACGTGCTGCGCATCGTCGAAGCGCTGGCGCCGCAGCGCGGCGGGCAGGTGGAGGTGGGCTTTGCGCCCCATTCCCTGCGCGCGGCCGGCGTGGCGCAGATCCGTGAAGTGGCGCAAGCGCTGCCCGTGGACCGCCCCATCCACATCCATATCGCCGAGCAGCAGGGCGAAGTGCGCCAGAGTCTCGATGTCACCGGCCTGCGCCCGGTGCAGTATTTGTACGATCAAATCGACGTCGGTGCGCGCTGGTGTCTCGTGCATGCCACGCATGTGCAGCCCGATGAAGTGGCGTTGATGGCGGCCAGCGGCGCCGTCGCGGGCCTGTGCCCGACGACGGAAGCGAACCTGGGTGACGGCCTGTTCCCGCTGGCTGAATTCATTGCCGCCGGCGGGCGTTTCGGCGTCGGCAGCGACAGCCACGTGTCGCAGTCGCCGGTGGAGGAATTGCGCTGGCTCGAATATGGCCAGCGCTTGCAGCGCCAGCAGCGCAATGTGGCCGCTACGCCCGAAGAACGCCATGTGGGCGACTACCTGTGGCAAACGGCCTTGCGGGGCGGCGCGCAGGCGGCCGGGCGCAAGCTCGGTGCCCTGGCGCCCGGCTGCCGTGCCGACTTGCTGGTGCTCGACGACGCGCATGTGAACCTGTGCGGCGTGGCCATCGCTGATGTGCTGGGCAGCGTACTATTTTGCGGCAACGACAATCTGGTGCGTGACGTGCTGTGCGGCGGCCAGTGGCAGGTGCGCGATGGGCGCCACGTGGCGCAGGACGCCATTGCCACCGCCTACAAGCGCACCCTGGCGCAACTGAGGGCACTCTGATGGCAACCTTCATCCCGCAGGAATACCTGCGCGCCGCGCCGTGGAAAAACGGCGGCGGCAGCACGACGGAAATTGCGATTGCTCCCCCGGGTGCCGGCTTCGACGATTTCGACTGGCGCATCAGCCTGGCGACGATCACGGCCAGCGGGCCATTTTCCAGCTTTCCCGGTATCGACCGCAGTCTGATGCTGGTCGATGGCGACAGTGTGCAGCTGACGCTCGATGGCGCGCGCAAGGTGACCTTGAGCGCGGCGCAACCGATGCTGTGGTTTCCCGGCGAAGCGGCCGTGGTTGCGCAGGTCAAGGGGCCGACGACGGATTTCAATGTGATGACGCGGCGCGACCGCTGCCGCCACCAGCTGGAAAAAATCACGGCGCCGGGCAAGCTGGCGCGGCGCAGCGCGGCGACCCTGCTGTTCGTCGCCGGTGAAGGCCACGTGCTGGCACGCGGTGGCGAGCAGCAGTTCGCGCTGGCCCGCCATGACGCGCTGCTGCTCGACGCCGACGATGCACCGGACTGGCGGCTCGACGCCTTGCAGCGCACGGCCGTGCTCCGCGTCGACCTGTTCATCTAGGAAGGAACACATATGCAAGACTGGGATATGGTCATCCACAACGTCCACCTGGCCACGATGGAGCATGGCTATGGCGAGCTGCTCGACGCGGCCATCGCCGTCAAGGATGGCCGCATCGCGTGGTTCGGCCCCGGCGACGAGCTGCCGGCCAGCGGCGCGGTGCTGCACGACGGCCAGGGCTGCTGGCTGACGCCAGGCCTGATCGACTGCCATACGCACATCGTCCACGCGGGCAACCGCAGCGACGAATTCGAGGCGCGCCTGAATGGCGCCAGCTATGAAGACATCAGCCGCGCCGGCGGCGGCATCATGTCCACCGTGCGCGCCACGCGCGCGGCCAGCGACGACGAATTGCTGCGGCAAAGCCTGCCCCGCGTGCTGGCGCTGCTGGCCGAGGGTGTGACGACCCTGGAGATCAAGTCCGGCTACGGTCTTGACGCGGATAGCGAGGCGAAGATGCTGCGTGTCGCGCGCAGGATAGGGGAACAGCTGCCGGTCACTGTGCGCACCACCTTCCTCGGCGCGCACGCGCTGCCGCCCGAATATGCTGGCCAGGCCGACTCTTATATCGAGCTGCTGTGCGCGCGGATGCTGCCCCAGTTGGCGGGCGATGGACTGGTCGACGCCGTCGACGCGTTTTGCGAGCGCATCGGCTTTACGCCGGCGCAAACGCAGCGGGTGTTCGAGGCGGCACAGGCGCTGGGCCTGCCCGTCAAATTACATGCGGAGCAGTTGTCGGACCTGGGCGGCGCGGCGCTGGTGGCGCGCTACGATGGCCTGTCGGCCGACCACCTGGAATTTCTGTCGGAAGAGGGCGTCGCCGCCATGGCGCAACACGGCACGGTGGCCGTGCTGCTGCCGGGCGCGTATTATTTTTTGCGTGAGACGCAGCCGCCGCCTGTCGCGGCATTGCGCGCGGCCGGCGTGCCGATGGCCGTGTCCACCGATTGCAACCCGGGCACGTCGCCGATGACGTCCCTGCTGCTGGCGATGAACATGGCGTGTACCCTGTGGCGCTTGACGCCGCAGGAAGCGCTGGCCGGCTGCACGATCCACGCGGCGCGCGCGCTGGGTTTGCAGGATCGGACGGGCAGCCTGGTGGTGGGCAAGCGCGCCGATTTCGCCCTGTGGCGCATCGCGCGTCCGGCCGACCTGGCGTATGCGCTGGGCCTGAACCCGTGCGCGGGCGTGGTGCATGGCGGTGTCTGGCGCGCGCCGGTGGTAAGCTTGCCGGATTGATCATCCGCCCTGGAGCGCCGCGTGCGTGTTGTTTACCTGTTGTTGTTGCTTGTTTTTGGCGCCGCGCCCATGTCCTCCCTTGCCCAGGATGGCGGCACCCTGAAGGTGGGCTCGAAGCGCTTCACGGAATCGTACATCCTCGGCGAAATCCTCCAGCAGAGCGCCGCGCCGCACGTCAAGGCGCAGCACCGCCAGGGCCTGGGCAACACGGCCATCGTGCTCGCCGCGCTGCAGGCGGGCAGCATTGACGTGTATGCCGAATACATGGGCACCATCGGCAGCGAAATCCTCAAGCACGACAAGGCCATCGATCTGGCGCAGATGCGGCGCGAGCTGGCGGCGCTGGGCCTGGGCGTGGCCGTGCCGCTGGGCTTTAACAATACCTATGCGCTGGCAGTGCGCCATGATGAAAAATCCATCGCCAGCCTGGCGCAACTGGCCCAATACCCGGCCCTGACATTCGGCCTGTCGCATGAATTCATCGGCCGTGTCGATGGCTGGCCGGGCCTGGCCGCCCGCTATGGCTTGCCGCAGCGCCCGCGCGGACTCGATCACGGCATCGCCTATGAAGCGCTGGCGCAGCGCCAGGTGGACGTGATCGATATTTACTCGACGGATGCGAAGATCCGCCAGTACGGTTTGCGCGTGCTGGCCGACACGCAGCAGTACTTTCCCCGCTACGACGCCATGCTGTTGTACCGGCTCGACGTGCCGCAGCGTTTTCCCGCCGCCTGGCTGGCGTTGCAAGGGCTGCAGGGACGCATCAGCGAGAGCGACATGATCGCCATGAATGCGGCCGTGGAAATCGATGGCAAGCGTTTTTCCGAGGTGGCGCGGCAGTGGTTGGCTTCCGGCACGCAGGCGAACAAGCCGGCCGCGGCGCGCGGCAAGCTGCTCGATAAAATCATCGGCGACGACCTGTGGACCCTGACGCGCCAGCATCTGACCCTGGTGCTGCTGTCGGTGGCATTGGCGTGCCTGATCGGCATTCCGCTGGGCGTGCTGGCGGCGTTTTCGGCGCCGCTGCGCCAGACGGTGCTGGCCTTCGTCGGCGTGCTGCAGACGGTGCCCTCGCTGGCCCTGCTGGCGATATTGATCCCCTTGCTGGGCATGATCGGCACCGTGCCGGCGCTGGTGGCGCTATTCGTGTACGCGTTGCTGCCCATCGTGCGCAACACGTGCACGGGCATCTTGCAGGTGCCGCAAGGTTTGCGCATGGCGGCGCTGGCGCTGGGCTTGAGCAAGCGCGACCGCCTGCTGCACGTGGACTTGCCGCTGGCCTTGCCCGTGATGCTGGCGGGCGTGAAAACGGCGGCCGTGATGAGCGTGGGCACGGCCACCATCGCCGCCTTCATCGGTGCGGGCGGCTACGGCGAACGCATCACCATCGGCCTGGCGCTCAATGACAATGACATGCTGCTGGCCGGCGCGATCCCCGCAGCCGTGCTGGCCTTGCTGACGCAGGGCTTGTTCGAGCTGGTGGAGCGCTGGGCCGTTGCCGGCCGGCAGCGCTGACGGCATCACGGTTACAGCGAGTGCAGTTTCGAGCGCACCGAGACGACGGCCTGGTGCAGGATGCGTTCGGCCTGGAAGTCGTTCTCGCGCTGTTCGGCGATGGCTTGCAAGTCGCGCGTGTAGCGCTCCAGGCGGGAGCGAAGGTAGGCGCGGTAGATTTTCATGACGAGCGGTTTGGCAGAAACATTCATGATGTGGCTCCCGTATGCGATTCGTTCATTGATTCGTTCATTGTGTGTGAGCGCATTGCCGCCATTTTGCGTCGCATCAAACGCCAGCGTGCTGTCACTTTGGCGCGTTTGATCTTCCGCAATGTCCCCCAGGCCGAAGATGCCACACTGAATTTTCCCTGCTCGCCTGGTCATCATCAGCCGCAGGCCTGATTCCTCAAGCATACTCAAGGAGCGTCGCATGGTCATTTTTGCCGTGGTTGCTGGCTGCATCGCCTGCCTGACAGTGTACCAAATCTATAAAAAATCGCAGGGTGGCAGTGGGGTTGCGCAACAACATATCGGCTTGCACGGCACATTGATTGAGCCACGGAAATAATCAGTGGCATCCGAGCGACACTGGGTGACACTTGGTTAGCGGATTTAAGTCAAATGTAAGGCCCGGTAAGCAAATGTAAAGGTCTGCGCCATCGCAAGCGGCAGCGTTTATATTGATAACCGTTGATTGCATTCTCCCCCTCCCACTTGACAATGGGTTCTGCCCCGCGGTGCCGCTAGCCCGCGGGGATTTTTTTTGGAACTTACTCTTACAGTTACCCCATCAGGCCGATGTTGGCGTGCCCGCCGACAATTGCGTCAAGGCATCGCCAGCGACCCGGCAGATGCGCCAGTCCGGCATCACGTCCGCGCCCATGCCCTTGTAGAAGTTGATCGCGTTTTCATTCCAGTCCAGCACCGACCATTCGAAGCGGCCGCAATCGCGTTCGACGGCCAGTTGCGCCAGCGCCACCAGCATCTGCTTGCCATAACCCTTGCCGCGCACCGATTGCTTCACGTACAGGTCTTCCAGGTACAGGCCCTTGCGGCACAGGAAGGTGGAAAAATTATGGAAGAACAGGGCGAAGGTCACGACTTCACCATTTTCCTCGCCGACCAGCGCTTCGCACGCGGGATGGGCGCCGAACAGGCTGTCGTGCAGCATGGATTCCTTGGCGATCATCATGTGTTCGAGTTTTTCAAACACGGCCAATTCATGGATCATGCCGAAGATGGCGGCCACGTCGGATGCGGCCGCGGGACGGATGGCGAGGGAGGAAAAGGTGCTCATGTTGCCTTTGCTGATGGAGTGGTGGAAAGGGAAGCGATGGTACTCGTCTTGCGCGCGCCCGACGTCAGGGCCCAGGCCACGCTGGACAGGCACAGCACCATGCCCACCCATTCGATGGCGGCAGGCCGGTAGTGTTCGAACTGCACCGACAGCAGCACGGAAATGACGGGCGTGACGACGCCGATATACACGGTCTTTTGCGTGCCGATGCGGGCGATTAACGTGAAATACGCGCTGAATGCGATCACCGAACCGAAGATGGCCAGGTACACCAATCCCATCCAGTAACTGGGGCGCGTCGGCAATTGCCAGGACTGGCCCGTGGCGATGGCCCAGGCGGCCACCATCAAGGTGCCCCACAGCATGGTCCAGGCCATGGTCAGCATCACGTTGCCCGAATGTTCGCGCACTTTCATGACGAGGGCGTTGCCTGCCGTGCTCGACACGGTAGCCACCAGCGCCAGGATAAAACCGAGCAGAAAATGGCCATTGCCGCCGCCCAGAATATCTTGCAGCGCCGCACCGATGGACTGGTAAAACAGCAGCACGATGCCGCAGATAGCGACGAATGCCGCGCAGCAGGTGCTCAAGGTGATCGGTGTGCCGAAGGCGATGCGGTTGAGCAACGGCGTCCAGAAGACCATCAGCGCAAACAGCACGCTGACGAGGGCCGACACCAGATACTGTTCGGAACTATACGTGCACACATAGCTGAGGGCAAACGAGGCCAGTCCCTGCAGCAACATCCATTTTTGCGCGCGCCAGGGCAGGCGCAAGCGGTCGCCGCGCACGGCGCACCAGGCAAACAGGGTGGCGGACGCGAGGCCGAAGCGGTAGACCACGGAAACGGCGGGGGCGACATCGCCCAGCTGCAAGGTGATGGCCCAGAAAGTGGAGCCCCAGATCAGGCAGGCAATGATGAACAGGAGAGGAGATGACATCGCGCAAGTATACGGGCATCGCGCGGGGATGGCGAGTGCGGTCGAGTTTGCTCAATGTGCCGTCAGGAGACAGCCAGGATTGAGCCAGCGCAGTGCTTCTGGAAAATGTTGAATTTATGAAAATATTTACTTTATTATCAAGTAAATATTTTCCCGATTGCATCTTTGAAGGGGACCGCCATGCCAGCCTCACTGCAGATCAAAGTATGGAGCGTGCTTGTGTATGTCGTCGTGACGGCGGTGATTGCCATCTGGCTGCACCCTTCAGTCTTGCTCGCTGCCGGCGCATTCGGCTGAGCGCGTGCGCCAGCAAGCGGATCAGTGCGTGACGCGGGTCTTGCGGCCGTCCGACAGCAGGCGCACACGCTCGCCCGGGCGGAACAGCTCGTCGGCGTCTTGCACGATGGCGCGCATGTCGCCATTGTCCAGGCGTACGGTGATTTCCAGACCGGCCTTGTTCGAGGCATTCGCTTCGATGCTCTTGCCGGCCATGCCGCCAGCGACGGCACCGAGGATGCTGGCCGCGATGGCGCCCTTGCCGCCACCGACTGTCGAGCCGGCCACGCCGCCCAGCGCCGCGCCAGCCAGCACGCCTGTGCCCGTTTCGCCCTTGTCGATGGTTACCTGGCGCACGGATTCAACCGTGCCCATGCGAACCGATTGTTCGTTCTGCGCCTGGCGGGCATTGTAGACATTTGCCGAATTCGGTTGTACGGCGCAGCCGGCCAGGGTGGCGAGCAATGCCACTGCAATAATTGGTGCTTTCATGTGGGACTCCCTTGGACAAAAGTTGGTTGCCGATTGCGTCGACCGGCAGATGATGACTTATCATAAGGACACTTGCCTCAGATAACTAGTTGCGAATAGTAAAAATCTGTTACTGCTTTCGCATAACCGCTTGCCGCTCAATACGCCAGCCGCAGGTGCCGGTACAAAAATCCCAGCACGAACAGCGGTCCCACCAGCAAAAAGCGCAAGTCGTCCAGGAACGATGGTTTCTTGCCTTCGATCTGGTGGCCGATGAACTGGCCTATCCAGGCCAGCACAAACAGCGCCAGCGACACGGGCAGGATGGTCAGCGGCGGCATGAGCAAGAGCAGACCCAGCATGGCGGCCAGCATCGCCAGCATGCCCACCGCAAACGGGCGCGACAGCTTGTAATAATAGTATAAGGCGAGAATACTGCCGAGCAGCGCCACGCTGGGATGCACGCTCCACAGCAGCCCCAGCAAGCTGAAAACGATTAGCGGCACGCACACGATGTGTACCCACTCATTGACGTGGTTGCGGTGGCTTTCGCCATACTGGGCCAGCAGGGTGTCGATGGTGCGCATGGGCGGTCTCTTGTGGTGTTCTTGCTGGAAATTCTACACCGGAACGCAAGCCGCCGAACGCACCATTCTGCGGCGTAATTGTCTAATTAGTAATTTCGCGTTATTATTTCCCATTGGAAATATTTCCGTTCATTTCAAAGGCATCCGTGACATCGCCAGCCAGCCACCCTGATTACCAGCGCTATTCCATGATATCCCTGCAGCAAGCCTTGTCCGGGTGGCGGCTTTGCGTGGCGAGACGGCTCGGCAAGCGCGCACGATAGTGGCGCAGCGCTATGGACCCGGCTACCAATTCCATGTCAACGGCGTCGGCAATGCCGTCACACCGCAAGGCAGGTTTCATACGGCACAGGTGGTGGTATGGGATGGCAAGAGCATCATATCCGTGCCCGTGCAATGGCCACAGTAAAATAAGCGCTGCCACCACTCCCACAGGATGCCGCTTTTGACCCGCATATCGTCTGTTGAACTGTCCATGCCGGACATCCGCAAGCGCTGCTTCGATCCCGTCGTCGACGCCAACACGCGCTTGCTGATACTGGGCAGCCTGCCCGGCGAAAAATCGCTGGCGCACAGCCAGTACTATGCGCATCCGCAAAACAAGTTCTGGATGCTGCTGGGCGAGGTGCTGGGCGTGGATTTGAAAAGCCAGCCCTATGAGGAACGTCTGGCGACCTTGCTGGCGCACGGCGTGGGCTTGTGGGACGTGGTGGCGCAGGCGCAGCGTGCGGGCAGCCTGGACAGCAATATCCGTGCGCGCGACGACAACGACCTCGTGGCCCTGGCCGCCAGCCTGCCGAAGTTGCACACGATCGCCTTCAACGGCGGCACGGCGGCAAAGCTGGGTATTAAGGTGCTGGGCGAACACGCGCAGCGCTACCGCATCGTCAGCTTGCCGTCGAGCAGCCCGGCTTACACGCTGGCATATGTAGAGAAACTACATGCTTGGCATCAGTTAATTGTTGCGACTAATTAATTTTATTGGAAATACTTTAATATAAAAAAATTTTTATATGTGATTGGTGTTTTTTTGATGGGTGTATTAATCCCATATTGTCTTTTTGAATCAATATAATTAATTTTCAGAGAGGTCTTGATTTGTTTATTTTAAAGGATGGGCGTGCTTTTTTTCTTGAATTTCTCCGAAATCTGACGCCACAAATACTTTTGCTATCATTGGCTTTTCTTTTGGGAGGAAAGTTGGACTTTGCAAAATTTGACTTTAATAATTTAACGTCAACCCTTGCATTCTTTTTCTTTTTGTTATTGTTTGGCCTTGCTGCTTACGTAAATATAAGTCTGTATATGGAAAAATTTTATCCAATTAAAAGATTTAATCGAGGAGTGAGGCTGATTGGTGCCAGAAGTGGTGTTAATAAACTAAATATAAATTTAATTTATTTCCGAAAGAATGGTTTGGTTTTTCTTGAGGGAATGTTTGTTATGCTCACTATTGAGTGCACTTTGGCAGGGGTTTTTGTTTCGGCAATAGCAACTGCTAACAAAATGAGTACTTAATTTCCAATGTTTAATTTCTGCCTGGATGTATGGGTTTTCCGGAAATTTTTTGTGAGGTATATTTTAGTTGGCGTAGCTTCTTTTAATTGAAATTCGGTATTATTTTAATAAGAGTTGCATGCTGAAAAATGCGCCTGCAGCCAATGAATGGTTGTTGATCTGCAAGCGTAGTTTTTAAAAACAACAGGGATTAACCCAATTTAGACGCGTACGGCTGCGCTTCCAGCGGCTGTCCCTTGGCATCGAATTTCAGCGCCACGGACAGTTGCGTCACGCCGATGGTGGCCAGTGCGTCGCAGATGTCGTCGACTTCGTCCTGCAAGTCGGCGGCCAGGTCCAGCGGCTTGTCGGCGCTGTGCAGCAGTTCGCCAGCCGCCGTGCTGACGTTGACGCGCAACAGCATTTCGCCATGTTCATCGGCCGGGCCGACGACCACCGAGACGTCGCCGGCGTCTACCTTGTTTTCCGCCAGTGCATGGTTGATGCCGGACATCATCTGCAGCATCGCGTACTCGCTCATGCCTTGTTCCTTGCCGTCGTGGAACAGATCCTGATAGAGGAAGCTCACTTCCAGGACGCTGCCGGCCGGCGCCAGGCAGCGCTTGACGAGCTCGCCCACTTCCGTCGTCCACTGCTGGTAGCGGGCCATGCGCGCGTCGAACCAGGCGTCGAGCGCCGCTTCGTCCTTCGGTTCCGCATAGAACGGGTCGTCCACGCGTTTCAAGGCAAAGCCCAGCAGGAAGCGCAGTTCGACGGCCGTGTCCTGCGGGCCGAAGGCCGTTTCGCTCCAGCCGACGATGCTGCTTTCCAGGCCCGGCGTGGCGACGATTTTCTTGTCCGTCATCGAGCTATACGCATCGCGCACCATCTCGTGCAAATGGCTGTAGGTGATGCGGTCGATTTCATCGAGGTCGTAGGCATGGCTCATCAGGACCACCTTGGCCTTGGCGCTTTCCAGTTCTGCCTGTTGGAAACTTTTCACCAGCGCTTCGAAAGCGTCCTGGTCCTGGAAGCTGTCCGCTTCCTTCAAGCCGCCCGTGCTTTGCACCAGCAGGGGCACGACGAAGGCGTTGATTTCCATGGCCGGCGCGTTGTCGCGGCGGATCACGGAAATGGATGCCGCTTCCTCGATATGGCTGCGCAGGTACTGGTAGGCGCCCACGTCTTCGTATTTCGAACGCTCGATGGCGTCGTACAGGATTTCATCCTTCTTTTGATTCAAGGCCTTGCGGATCAGGCGGCCGAACTCGACGGCTTGCTCGGCCAGCACCGTGCCCTGCGATTCGCTGTCTTCCTGCTCCGCCAGGTTCAGGGCCATCGTGCACAGCATGCGCGTGACGGACTCGTCCTTGTCTTCGGGCGTGTTGGCGGATTTACGGGGGACAGGGCGCTTATTTTTGGGCATGGCGATCAACAGGTTAAGAAATACGGGTCAGGCAAACGGAAACAGGCGCCATGGCTCAGGCCAGGTGCCGGGACAGATCATACAGGCGGACGCGGCCGCCTGATACCTCAATGGTCGGTATCGAACATCTCGTGCAATTCGTCGAGCAGGTCGGCGGCTTCTTCCTGCGACAGGCCGAGATGCTGGCAGGCAAGTTCGCCGCCCTTGTCCCACTCGAGCGAGGTACTGTTGCCATGGTAGCGCTGAATGCCCTTTTCGGCCAGCAGCGACAGGGCGACGAGCGAGCGGATGGCGTCGTCCGTGGACGGGTCGGCCAGCACTGTGTAGTCGTGGTGGTGCAAAATCGCCCAGGAGACATCGGAGGACAGGCCCCAGTTGCGCGCCAGCAGGCAGCCGATGGCCGCGTGGTTGGTCTGGTGGCGCGCGTCTTCTAGTGCTGTAAAGCAATTGTGCGCATCGTTGGCCGCCGCCGCGTACGTGTTGACGTAGTCGGGGAAGCGGTTCATCAGCAGGGGCACGCCGATGTCGCAGAACAGGCCGAAGGTGTGGGCGATATCGGGCGGGGCGATGCGCAGCTTGCGCGAAGTAAATACCAGGGCGCGCGCGCGCTTGGCCGACACATCCCAGAAGTTGGTCAGTTCCACGCCTTCCGCTTCCAGCGCCTGGCGTGCCAGCAAGCCCGTCATCATGGCGCTGCACTGGTTGATCCCAAGAAAGTTGATGCCTTGCTCGACGGACTTGGCCTTGCGCGCGGCGCCATAGAATGGCGAGTTGGCCAATTTCAGCAGGGCGCCGGACATGCCGACGTCATCGGCGATGATGCGCGCGATGCGGCGCGGCGACGGATCCTGTTCCGCCAGTTCGCGCTGCAAGTCGACCAGCAGGCTGGGACGCGGCGGGATACGGATGGAACGCATCAGGGCGTCAACCGGATCTTCCTGCATTACCTGCTTTTGCGCTGCCGCTCTCATCATCACGCTTTCATCATCATTTTTGTGCCCGGTGCTTATTCTGTCGTGCGCTGCCGCTGCCCGCTGCATGAGCGTCTGGCGCAGTGCCCGACGATTATCGCTGTTTATGCACGGCAATAGTTCATCTCTGCAATATTTTGTCGCAAAAATCCCCGTTTTGGCTTGCTTCAGCTGCAATTTTCGTCATTTTACGACGTTGGCCATCCCGTCATCCATGATTAAAAAATCAAGTTTTATTTGTTTCTAAGATGCTTCAAGGCGTGCGGCGCGATGCGCAGCAGTACAATTGCCGGATGAAAAAAATCCTCGTGGGTATCGATTTTGCGGACGATTCCAGCAGCGTGGCGCGCCAGCTGATCGGCGTGACCGTGCTGGTCGACGGCGTGGGCGGACGCATCGTGGAAACGGAAGCGTATGACCGGCTGGACCCGGCCTCGCACACGTATGGCGGCATGACGCCGCGCAATGCGGCCATGTTCGGCCCGCCCGCGCACGCCTATGTCTACCGCTCGTACGGCATCCACTGGTGCCTGAACTTTGTGTGCCGCGAAGCGGGCCATGGCGCGGGCGTGCTGATCCGCGCCATCGAGCCGCTCGTGGGACTCGATGTCATGCGCGAGCGGCGCGGCGTCGAGGATGCGCGGCTGCTGTGCTCGGGGCCGGGCAAGGTTTGCCAGGCGCTCGGTGTCACGCATATGCATAACCGGCTGGCGCTCGATGCGCCACCATTTATGCTACTGGCGCGTGAGGAAGAGGTGACGGTACACGCTGGCCCGCGCATCGGTATTTCCAAAGCGATGGAGACGCCGTGGCGTTTCGTGCTGGCCGGTTCGCCTCACTTGAGCAAACCGATGCGCGCGCCGGCCAGCTAGCTGCGCCGGCGCTGTGGCGTCGTGTTTGCGCCGTGCAAGCCGGGCATGCCGCGCAGCGGGCTATGCAGTGCGCGCCGCTCCTGCTGCGCACTGGCCGGATGCCGGAACGCTTCCTCGTCCGGCGAGGCGGGCTGCGCGGACGCCAGCGGGTCGAGGGTGAACACGGCCACGGCCGCCGACAATTTGACGGCCTGGTCCTGCAAACTGGCCGCCGCTGCCGCCGCCTGCTCCACGAGGGCCGCATTTTGCTGGGTGACGTCATCCATTTGCGTGACGGCCTGATTCACTTCCGTGATGCCGGACGCCTGCTCCGCGCTCGCTTCTTTCACGCGCTGGATGATTTCATTGACTTGCTGCACCGAGGCCACGATGGCGCCCATGCTGTCGCCCGCTTGCTGCACGGCCACGCTGCCGCCATCGATGGTGGTGACCGAGGTGGCGATCAGGGTCTTGATTTCCTTGGCGGCCTGGGCCGAGCGCTGCGCCAGGGTGCGCACTTCGGACGCGACGACGGCAAAGCCGCGGCCTTGTTCTCCTGCGCGCGCCGCTTCCACCGCCGCGTTCAGCGCGAGGATATTGGTCTGGAAGGAAATGCCGTCGATCACGCCGATAATATCCACGATCTGACGCGAATTGGCGCGTATTGTCGCCATCGTCGTCACCGCTTGCTGCATCGACGCACCTCCTTGCACGGCCAGGGTCGATGCTTGCTCCGCCAGCTCGCAGGCCAGCTGGGCGTTGTCGGCGTTGTCATTGACGGCTTGCGTCAGCGCTTCCATGGCGCTCGACGTTTCTTCCAGCGAACTTGCTTGCATTTCCGTGCGCGCCGATAAGTCCAGGTTGCCGGTGGCAATTTCGCGCGAGGCCGTGTCGATCGATTGCACGGCGTCCATGATGGTGCGCAAGGTCTGGTTCAGGTGGGCGATAGTCTGGTCCAGCACGCGTGACGTGCCGGCGATTTCGTCATTGCCCTGCTTGGGCGCGCCGGCCGTCAGCTTGCCCGCAGCCAGGTCTTGCACGGCGTCGGCAATGCCGCGGATTTCCACCAGCATGGCGCGCCGCACCAGCATGGTCACGACGATGGAAACGAGGATAGACAGCAGCACCGTCAGCAGCAGGCTCCAGCCCAGGCTGCGGAACTCGGCGCTGGCCGTCGCATGGGCTTCGCTGCTGAGGCTTGTTTCCAGGGCCGACAGTTGCGCCAGCTGCGTATTGAACTGGACGAATTGGGTTTCCGCCTTGAGCATGGAATTGGTGGCGATCGACTGGTCCATCTGCGCCATTTCCATGGTTTCCAGCACAGCCTTGCGATAGCCGGCCAGCGCCGTGATGGCCGCATCGACCAAGGTGCGCTCGGCGCCTGTGGCCGTGGCGCGCAGCGTGGCCAGCTGGGCGCCGATGGCTGCATGGCGCGTCTTGATCTGTTGCTCCAATGCATCGAGGCGGGCCTTGGCAAAGCTGCCATTCGTCCACGACAGCAACTGGTACATATTGCCGTGTACTTGCCTGGCCTCTCCTAGTACGTCGGCGGCCGCCTTCAAATGCGTGATGCGCACCCGCACCATGTTTTCCAGCGAGGCATTTTGCCGCACCATGCCATACCAGGCGCCGCTCGAGCTGAGTATCAGCAGCAGCAAGACCAGGGTGGGCGCCAGCAATAATTTTGGTCCGATGCGTAATTGATTGAGCATGCTTGACTCCTGGCGATGGCTGTTCAAACCGCAGGCGGCGCACGGCGTGCGTGCGCGCCGCCCCCGTCTTATTTTTTGTAGATGCCCGCTTCCAGTACCACATCGTTGACGCGCAGAATGTAGGTGGTCTTCGGCTCGATCTTGCCGCTGACGGGATTCTTGTACTGGTAATCGACCCAGCCCTTGCCCTGTTTTTGTGCCAGTTCAATGATTTCACGGCGATATTTCTTGCCGTTCGCATCGGGCACATCCGTCAAATCCTTGCCCACGATGGAAGGATTGATGGGATGGGCCAGCACAATGCCCGTCTTGATGTCGCGCATGTCCACATACAGCGAGCCCTGCACGAAGTCCGGGTCTTTCGCCGTGATTTTCTTCATCATTTCTTCCTTGCCATGCGCCTTCATGAAGGCGGCGCCCCGTTCGGCCATGGCGATCGCATCTTTTTCCGTTGGTTCGACCGCGGCACCGACGCTGCCGCCGGCAAATGCCAGGCACAGCAGGCTGCCCGTGAATAAGCGTTTCATGAAATCTCCTTGTGATATCGAGGGAAGTGTTGCCAAGACGTAATTTACGTCGCCGAAGTTCGTCTCAGCTTGCGTTGGAACAAACTAAGGTGTTGCTTGTAGGCAGCATGCAACGTATCGACGGCTTGTTGATATGCAGCAATTTGATTCCTAATGGCAAGAATTATGATTACTTTCACAGCATGTCGGGGTGGCCTGGCATGCGGGAGAAAAAGGCTGGGATTGGCCGATATACGGTCAATTTCATGAAAGTTATCGCTATTTACAGGCAAGGAGCCGATCGTGTCCGCACTCATTACCGAGCCGTTTTCACCCAAGTTCAAGCCGTATACGCGGCAAACCATTCAGCAGGCGCGGCAGTGGGAATGGCTGCCGGAAGAGCAGCGTGTAGCCGTGCAAGTGGTGTCGCACGTCTTGCCGTTTCGCACCAATGAATATGTGCTTGATCAACTGATCGACTGGAACAACATCCCTGACGACCCCATCTACCGCCTCGTCTTTCCCCATCGCGACATGCTGCCACCCGAGCAGTACGCGCACCTGCGCGACCTGGTGCTGGTGCAGCGCGACAAGGCGGCCATTGATGCCTATGTGCATGGTTTGCGCCTGGGCATGAATCCTCATCCTGCTGGGCAGATGACGCATAACGTGCCCCGGGTCAACGACGCGCCCGTGCGCGGCCTGCAGCATAAATATGCGCAAACAGTGCTGTTCTTCCCCAGCGCGGGCCAGACCTGCCACGCGTATTGCACTTTCTGCTTCCGCTGGCCCCAGTTCGTCGGCATGGACGACATGAAGTTCGATGCGCGCGAGTCGCATGAGCTGGTTGCTTACCTGAAACTGCATCCGGAAGTGACGGACGTGCTGATCACGGGCGGCGACCCGATGATCATGAACACGCGGCAACTGACCGCCTACCTGGAGCCGCTGCTGGCGCCGGGCCTGGAACACATCCAGAACATTCGCATCGGCACCAAGGCGGTGGCGTATTGGCCGCAGCGCTTTGTCTCCGACCGCGATGCGGATGACTTGATGCGCCTGTTCGAGCGCATCGTCAAGGCGGGCAAGAACCTGGCCGTGATGGGCCATTACAGTCATGCCGTCGAGTTGCGCCAGAACATTGCCCAGCAAGCCGTAAAACGCATCGTCTCCACGGGCGCCACCTTGCGCATGCAGGGGCCGCTGATCCGTCACATCAATGAAGACCCGGCAAGCTGGGCCGAGCTGTGGCAGACGGGCACGCGCCTGGGGGCGATTCCCTATTACATGTTTGTCGAACGGGACACGGGTCCGCGCGGCTATTTCGAGTTGCCTTTGGCAAAGGCGCACGAGATTTTCCAGGCCGCCTACCAGATGGTGTCGGGCCTGTCGCGCACGGTGCGCGGACCGTCCATGAGCGCCTTCCCCGGCAAGGTCGTCATCGACGGCATCGTCACCATCAATGGCGAAAAACTGTTTGCCCTGCAATTTTTGCAGGCACGTAACCCCGACTGGGTGCGCCGGCCGTTTTATGCCAAGTTCGACGCGGAAGCGACATGGCTGGACCATTTGAAACCCGCATTTGGCCACGACAAGTTTTTCTTTGAAATGGATGAGCCCGTCCCGCAGCTGCCGCATAAAATCATCCGCCTGGCACAGGCCGCCTGAGCATGCACGCGGCCGTTGCACCTGCCCGCTCCGGCGTGGCCGTGTTTTGCCTGGTGTTCCTGCCGTTTGCGCTCGGGCATTACCTTTCGTGCCTGCTGCGAGGCGTCAATGCCGTGCTGACGGCCGAGCTGCTGGGCGCCTTCGCCCTGACGCCAGCCCAGCTGGGCCTGCTAACCAGCGCCTTTTTTCTCGCCTTTGCGCTGGTGCAACTGCCGATCGGCATGGCGCTCGACCGCTACGGTCCCCGCACGGTGCAACTGTGGCTGCTGGCGCTGGCGGCCCTGGGCGTGTGGCTGTTCAGCCGGGGCCACAGCTTCGCCGAGCTGATGTGGGCGCGCGCCTTGATGGGCGCGGGGCTGGGCGGCTGTTTCATGGCCGCCGTGAAAGCGGTCTCGTGCGCCATAGCACCATCGCGCCTGCCGTCCGTGCACGGCTATCTGATCGCCGTGGGCGGCCTTGGTGCAGCCACGGCCACCACGCCCGTCAAGCTGGCCCTGCACTACACGGATTGGCGTGGCGTCTTCCTGGGCCTGGCGCTGGCGGCGCTCGCCATCGGCTTGCTGATCCGCCTGCTGTCACCGGCCCTGCCCGCGCCTGCCGCAGCCAAGAGCAAGGTCAGCGTCTGGAGCGTGTACCGCGATCCCGGTTTTCGCCGCACCATCGCGCTGATCCTGCTGCCGCACACGGTGTTCTTTGGCGTGCAGGGCTTGTGGATAGGCCGCTGGCTGGCCGACGTGGGCGGCTTGTCTGACGATAACGTCGCGTATTTGTTGTACTTGGGCATGGCGGCCGTCATCTTCGGCGCCATCGGCATGGGCATGCTGACGGAGTGGGCCGGGCGGCGCGCGATTGAACCAATGCAGGTGGCGGGCGCCGGCATCGTCCTGTTTGTCGGCGTGCAAGTGGCGATGGCCTGCAATGTGGTGCCCAGCCTGCCTTTGCTGTCCGTGCTGTTTACCTTGCTGGGCACGGTGACGGGCCTCGAGTATGCGATCGTCGCGCAAAGCATGCCGGCCAGCCTGACGGGCAGGGCGGCCACCTGCCTGAATTTGCTCATTTTCACGGGCGCCTTCCTGGTGCAGGCGGGCTTTGGCCTGATCCTTGGCTGCTGGCCCCTGAACAGCCAGCAGCAGTATCCGCCGCAGGCCTACCAGGCGGCGTTTGGCGTGCTGGCGGCCTTGCAACTGCCGGGACTTGCGATGTTTTTCATTGACCGCTACAGGCGTGCCGGGCCATCCGGTAAAATGGCAGCCTGCACAGCGGCAATGATCAACTCCAAGGAAGACTATGAAACTCGTTCGTTATGGACGTCCAGGCAAGGAAAAACCGGGCCTGATCGATGAAGAAGGCAAACTGCGCGACCTGTCCGGTGTGATTGCCGATATTGACGGCGCACAACTGTCCGACAAGGCCCTGCGCAAGCTGGCCAAGCTCGACGAAAAGACCTTGCCTTTGGTGCGCGGCAATCCACGCTTCGGCGTGCCGCTGGCGAAAGTCGGCAAGTTCATCGGCATCGGCCTCAATTATGCGGATCACGCGGCCGAGTCCGGCATGCCGATTCCGGCTGAACCGATCGTGTTCATGAAGGCCATTACTTGCCTGAATGGCCCGGACGACAATGTCGTGTTGCCAAAAGGTGCGAAAAAGACGGATTGGGAAGTGGAACTGGGCGTGGTCATCGGTACGCGCGCGCAATACGTGAGCGAAGAGGACGCCTTGAAATACGTGGCCGGCTATTGCGTCGTCAACGACATTTCCGAGCGTTCGTTCCAGCTGGAGCGGGGCGGCCAGTGGGATAAAGGCAAGGGTTGCGACACTTTCGGCCCTGTCGGCCCGTGGCTGGTGACGCGCGATGAAGTCATCGACGAGCAGGACCTGGACCTGTACCTGGAAGTCAACGGCAAGCGCATGCAGACCGGCAATACGCAAACCATGATCTTCACGGTGGCGCAGATCGTCAGCTATTTGTCGCAATTCATGACCCTGGAACCGGGCGACGTCATCGCCACGGGCACGCCGCCGGGCGTGGGCCAAGGCCGCAAGCCGCAGCGCTTCCTCAAAAAAGGCGACAGCATGCGCCTGGGTATCGCCGGCCTCGGCGAACAGCAGCAGGACGTGGTCGCCTGGACCGCCTGATGGCCGGTTGCGATATCGACCGTTTGCCGCCGCTGCCGCTGGACCAGCTGGACTCACAGCAGCGCGCGGCCGCGCAAGCGATCATCGATGGCCCGCGCGGGGCGCTGTACGGCCCCTTCGTGCCGCTGATCCGCAGCCCCGAGCTGATGGAAACGGCGCAGCGCATGGGTGAATACTTGCGCTACCGCAGCGCCATCGGCACGCGGTTGTCGGAACTGGCGATCCTCGTGACGGCGCGCCAGTGGGATCAGCAAGTCGAGTGGGCCATCCATGCGCCGCTGGCCGTGCAGAACGGCATTGCGCAAGCGGCCGTGGACGCCATTGCTGAACGGCGCGTACCGCTTGCCCTGAAAGAAGACGAGCAAGCCGTGCACGACTTTTGCATCGAGCTGCAGCAGAACAAGCGGATCAGCGACGCTACCTATGCGCGGGCGCTGGCGCTGTTCGGCGAGCACGGCGTAGTCGACTTGATGGGCATCAATGGCTACTACACCTTCCTGGCCATGGTGATGAATGGGGCGCAGACGGCCGTGCCGGCGTTGGGCGTGCCGCCCATGCCCGCCTGATGAGAGGAGTTTAGAGGAGTTCTTCGGCAAAGATGGACAAAGTGTAATGAAGTTGCAATTATTCAATATATAATTTTACTTCCCTTCCATTGCCAACAAGCTCAATGAAAACTCGTCCGTGCTTCACCCTGATGGGCCGCGCCTTCCTGGCGCTGGCCCTTTCTTTTTGCCCCTTGATGACGGTGCGTGCGCTTGCCGCCGAGACGGCTGCCAGCGCCAGTGCTTCCGCCCTGGAAAACTCCGTCGTCAAGGTGTTTTCCACCCTGCGCGGGCCTGATCCGTACAAGCCGTGGAGCAAGGCCGCGCCGCAAGAGGTGACGGGCTCCGGGGTTGTCATCGAAGGCCGCCGCATCCTCACCAATGCGCACGTGGTCGGCTATGCCAGCCAGGTGCAGATCCAGGCCAACGGCGCCGGCGACAAGATCCCGGCGACCGTGCTGGCCATCTCGCGCGGCATGGACCTGGCCTTGCTGCAAATCGACGACGACAGTTTTTTCGCCAGCCACAAAGCCGTGCCGCGCGCCAATGTCTTGCCCGACGTGCGCGATGCCGTGCTCGCGTATGGCTATCCGACGGGCGGCACGTCGCTATCGATCACCAAGGGCATCGTCTCGCGCATCGAATTCGTGCGCTACAACTTCCCCGTCTCCGGCCTGCGCATCCAGATCGATGCGGCCATCAACCCGGGCAATAGCGGCGGCCCCGTGATTGCCGGCGACAAGATGATCGGCCTGGCCTTTGCCGGCATGCTCAATGCGCAAAACATCGGCTACATCATTCCCAACGAGGAAATCGAGCTGTTCCTGCGCGACCAGGAGAGTGGCGCGCCCAAGGGCAAGCCGGCCATGCGCGACGTGACGCAAACGCTGGAAAATCCCGCGCTGCGCACCTATCTGAAGCTGGCCAAGGGCGTCGAGGGGGCCGTCGTGATGTCGCCGGCCAGCAAGGATGCCGGCTATCCGCTCAAGGAATGGGATGTTATCACGCATATCGGCGATTTCCCCATCGACAACCAGGGCATGGTCAAGCTGAATGCCAATAGCCGCGTGCGCTTCCAGTACCGGGTGCAGCAGCTGGCGAAAGACGGCGAATTGCCGCTGACGGTGGTGCGCCAGGGCGCGCCCCTGAAAATCAAGGTACCCGTCTCGGCCGCGCATCCGATGCTGATCGCCGGGCTGCAGGGCAATTACCCGTCCTATTTCATCTTCGGCCCGATGGTGTTTTCGCGCGCCACCACGGAATTCATGGCGGCGCCGAATGGCAACCCGGCGATCCTGGGCGGCATGGCGTTTGCCGGCAATCCGCTGGCCACGCGGCGCGGCGATGCGCCCGATAGCGAGCGCGAAGAGCTGGTGGTGATCGCCGCGCCATTCTTCCCGCACAAGCTGATGAATGGCTACAGTACCCGTTTCTTCTCGGTCGTCGATTCCGTCAATGGCGTGCGCGTGCGCAGCCTGGCGCACCTGGTGGCTTTGCTGCGCGACCAGACCGATGACTTGCTGACGTTCCGCTTCCAGCAGCGCGATGCGGAAATGGTCGTCGTGCCCCGCAAGGACATGCTGGCAGCGACGGAATCGATACTGACGGACAACGGCATCCGCTCGGAAGCGTCGCCCGACATGTTGAAAATATGGAATGAAAAAACGCCGGCGAACTGATCGTTCCCGGCGTTTCGCAAGACAACAGGCGCGGCGCACACCGCGCCTGTTTATTTTAGGCCAGCACTTTTTTCAGCCACGCGCCGATGGCGTCGATTTCTTCCTGGCACAGCGAGTGCTGCATCATGTACTCGCGCCACTCCACCTTGTAACCCATGCCGGTGAGCAAGTCGCGCGACTGCTGTGCGCGGGCTACCGGTACCACGGGGTCGGCCGTGCCGTGCGCCATGAAGACCGGCGTCTGCAGGCTTGCCGGCGTGCGCTCGGCTGCCGTCTTGTCGGCCAGCGGCAGATAGCCGGACAGGCACATCAGGCCGGCCAGCGGTTCCGCGTGGCGCAAGCCCGTTTGCAAGGTCATGGCGCAGCCTTGCGAGAAGCCGGCCAGGATGATGCGGCTGGCGGGAATGCCGCGCGCCTTTTCGCGCGCGATCAGCGCTTCGATCTGCGCCTGCGAGGCACGCAAGCCAGCCTCATCTTCGCGGCGCACGAGGTCGTTCACGAGAATGTCGTACCAGGCGCGCATCACATAACCGTTGTTGATGGTGACGGGCATGGTGCCGGCGCTGGGGAAAATGAAGCGGATGGCGGGGCAGCCGCGCAAATCGAGTTCTTTTACCAGAGGAACGAAGTCGTTGCCGTCTGCGCCCAGGCCGTGCATCCAGATGATGGCGACGGTAGGATTCGGTGCGCTGTCGAGTTCTATGGTTTCCAGCAAGTTGCTCATGTGTTTTCCTCTGGTAATGGTTGCGCCGGACGCAGCGCCGATTTGGGGCGGAAGGCCTTGCAGATGGCCGGATCGGTTTCCATGTAGGGGCCACCGATGAGGTCGATGCAATATGGCACGGCGGCAAAGATGCCGTTCACCAGTTGCACGCCAGCGGCGTCTTTCAAGCCTTCCAGGGTTTCCTTGATGGCTTTCGGCTGGCCCGGCAAGTTCATGATCAGGGCGGCGCGCTCGGGCGTTTCGCGGATCACGGCCACCTGGCGCGACAGGATCGCCGTCGGCACGAATTGCAGGCTGATCTGGCGCATCTGTTCGCCGAAACCGGGCATTTCCTTGGTCCCGACGGACAAGGTGGCGTCCGGCGTGACGTCGCGCCGCGCCGGTCCCGTGCCACCCGTCGTCAGGATCAGATGGCAGTGGCTCAGGTCGACCATGTCGATCAGGGTGTTTTCAATCTGCGAGCGCTCGTCCGGGATCAACCGCTTTTCCAGTCGGAAAGGCGTGCGGATGGCGGCGGACAGCCAGCTTTCCAGGGCCGGGATGCCCAGGTCTTCATATACGCCGCCGCTGGCGCGGTCCGAGATCGACACGAGGCCGATAATCAATTCGTCTTCTATCGTGGTCATGGGGCACCTGTCTATGTCGTAAAAAAACCGGGCTGATCCCGGTTTTTCGTCAATGCTGGGGTCAGACCCCAGTTTTTTACTCGTCGTCTTCGCCTTCAACGTCATCTTCGTCGGCATCTTTCTTGCCGCCGTTTTTCTTCTTGGCGATCTCTTTCAAAATCTGGAAGATTTCACGGTAGGCTTTTGGCGGCTTGTTCTCGGCTTGCTCCTTGCGGGCATTGCGGATCAGGGTGCGCAGGTGCTGCACGTCCAGTTCCGGGTTTTCCGACAGCAAGACGGTCAACGCCTTGTCGTCCGTCAACAGCTTGTCGCGGCGGCGTTCCATCGCGTGCATATTGGCCGTGTCGGCTTTCGACAAGCCTTTCCAGCTATCGATGGTGCGTTGGATGGCGGCAACTTCTTCTTCATCCAGAGTGCGCATCTTCTTGCCCACGTATTGCAGCTGGCGGCGGCGGCCTTCGTGATCCTTGATTTGCTGGCATTCGAGAATGGCGTCGCGCACGTCTTCCGGCATCGGGACGCGCTTGACGCGGTCGCGTGCTTCATTGACGAGTTCTTCGCCCAGCTTTTGCAGGACGGTCATCTGGCGTTTGAGTTCCGATTTCGACGGACGTTCATATTCCTGTTCGAATTCGGTCGATTGGAAGCCGCAAGCTCCCCGGTTTGGATTTGGCATGATATATAAGGCGGGAGAGGACTTGTGGACCGCTCCTGTAAACTGTAAACGACTGCTATGATAACCTTTTTAGCGGCTTTCCGAAGAAAACAGCGCATGAACGACTCCGTATTTACCCATAGTCAAGAGCAATTGCAGCAACTGGCCCGTGATGTGTTGTCTTTTGCGCGGGAAGCGGGCGGCACCGACGCTGCCGTCGAAGTCAGCGAAGGCGGTGGCCTGTCCGTTTCTGTACGAAAAGGCAAGATCGAGACGATCGAGCAAAACAAGGACAAGGGCATGGGCGTGACCGTGTTTGTCGGCAAGAAGCGCGGCAATGCCAGCACCTCCGACTTTTCGCCGTCCGCCCTGCGCGCCACGGTGGACGCGGCCTACAACATCGCCCGCTTCACGGCCGAGGACGATTGCGCGGGCCTGGCCGACGCGGACATGCTGGAAATGTCCCCCCGCGACTTGCAACTGTTCTATCCGTGGCTCATTTCCACCGAGGAAGCCGTCGCACTGGCCCAGCGGGCCGAAGCGGCCGCGTTCGCCGTCGACCCGCGCATCACCAACAGCGAGGGCGCCAGCGTGCACGTGCAGCAATCGCACTTTGTGTCCGCCAATTCGCGCGGCTTCATCGGCGGCTACCCGTTTTCGCGCCACACCCTGTCCGTGGCGCCCATCGCCGGCAAGGGCGCCAAGATGCAGCGCGACGACTGGTATTCATCCGTGCGCGACGCGTCCAAAATGTCGAGCCCGGAAGCCATCGGCCGCTACGCCGCCGAGCGCGCCCTGTCGCGCCTGAATGCGCGTAAACTCGGCACGCGTACTTGCCCCGTGCTGTTCGAGGCGCCGCTGGCGGCCGGTTTGCTCGGTACTTATGTGCAAGCGACCTCGGGCGGCGCCCTGTACCGCAAGTCCACGTTTCTGAACGACTCGCTGGGCACGCAAGTGCTGCCGTCGCATGTGCAGATCTTCGAAGACCCGCACGTGATCGGCGGCGTCGGTTCGGCGCCGTTCGATGAAGAGGGCGTGAAAACCGTCAGCCGCGACGTCGTCAAGGATGGCCTGGTGCAAGGCTATTTCCTGTCGACTTACACGGCCCGCAAGCTGGGCATGCAGACGACGGGCAACGCGGGCGGTTCGCACAATCTGTACCTGACCTCCAAGCTGACGGCCGCCAGCGACGATTTTGTCGCCATGCTGAAAAAGTTGGGCACGGGCTTGCTGGTGACGGAACTGATGGGGCAAGGAACCAATTACGTGACGGGCGACTATTCGCGCGGCGCCTCCGGTTTCTGGGTCGAAAACGGCGTCATTCAATACCCGGTGGAAGAAATCACCATCGCCGGCAACATGAAGGACATGCTGCGCAACATCGTGGCCGTGGGCGCCGACGCCTTGCGCCGCGGCACCAAAGAGACGGGGTCCATCCTCATCGAGAGCATGGTGGTGGCGGGCGGCTGAGGCGCAGGCTGATGTATGCCTTGCGGCAGGTCCTGCCTTAGTACTGTTCCCACTCGGCATCGGCGACCACGGCCAGGGTGCCCGCCTTGCCTGCTTTCCTCGCGAGCGCTGCCGTAACGCGCGGCGCGGCGGCCGGCTTGGCTGGCGCGCGGGCCGGAGCGCGGATGGCTTGCACCTGCGCCGGCGGCAGCGCCTGCGTGCCGTCGAGCTTGAACACGCTGACGGCTTCGGCCAGGATGCCCGCCTGATCCTGCAGGGCTTCGGACGCGGCGGCGGCCTCTTCCACGAGGGCCGCATTTTGCTGTGTCACCGCATCCATTTCCGTGATGGCCTGGTTGATCTGTTCAATGCCCGTTTCCTGCTCGTTGCTGGCGGACGTGATCTCGGCCATGATGTCCGTGACGCGCCGCACGCTGCTGACGATCTCTTCCATGGTGCTGCCCGCCTGGTTCACGAGGCTGCTGCCTAGGTTGACCTGGTGCACGGAGTTGTCGATGAGGATCTTGATTTCCTTCGCGGCGGAGGCAGAGCGGTGGGCCAGGTTGCGCACTTCCGTGGCGACCACGGCAAAGCCCCGTCCCTGCTCGCCCGCCCTGGCCGCTTCCACGGCCGCATTCAGGGCCAGGATATTGGTCTGGAAAGCAATGCCGTCGATGACACCGATGATGTCGACGATTTTCTTCGACGAGGCATTGATGGAGTCCATGGTCGTGATCACTTCCGCCACTACCTGACCGCCCTTGCTGGCCACGCTGGAGGCCGATTGCGCCATCTGGTTGGCCTGGCGCGCGTTTTCGCCATTCTGCTTGACGGTGGACGTCAGTTCCTCCATCGACGAGGCCGTTTCTTCCAGCGAGCTGGCTTGCTGTTCCGTGCGCGACGACAGGTCCATATTGCCGGAGGCGATTTCACGCGAGCCGTGGGCGATGGCATCCGTGCCATGGCGCACCCGCGCCACGATGCCTTGCAGATTGTCATTCATCTCTTTCAAGGCCCGCAGCAGCAGGCCCGTTTCATCGTTGCCGCGCGCGTCGATGGTGACCGACAAGTCGCCGGCAGCCACCCGTTGCGCCACCTTGACGGCTTCGGCTATGGGGCGGCTGATCGAGCGGCTGATCAGGATGGCCAGCGCGATGGCAATGGCCGTCGCGGCGCTCGACAGGGACAGGCTCAGGATGATGGCCATGCGCCCATCGGCGCCGGCTTGCTTGCCTTCGCTTTCCATCAGCGATTCCTGGAAGCTGGCCATGGCCGCCAGTGCCGTCAGGAATTTTTCTTGCGGATAACGCAGCTGCGTCAGCAGGAAAATGCCCGCCGTTTCCGATTTGCCTTCTTGTAACAGCTTGATATTCGCATCGCGCGTCTTGCCATAGCCTTCGTGGCCGTTCGCCACGGCCTGGAACAGCTCCTGCCCCTTGGGCGTGTTGACCAGGACTTTCAGGCGCGCCAGCAGTTCCACGTTCTTTTTGACCGACGCCTGTACCTTGGCCACGGAACTGCTGACTTCATCGGCATCGTTGGCGCCGATGATGGCGATGCTCAGGAGGCGAGCCTGGATATTGACCTCGGACTGTATCGCATTGGACAGCATGACCTTGGCATAGCGGTCATTGAGGATTTTTTCCGTCGAGGCATTGATATTGCGGATGCGGCTGATTGAAACAAATGCCACCATGATAAGCAGGACAATGATCAGGCCGAAACTGAAGGCCAGGCGGGTACTGATTTTAAGCTTGGACATAGGGTATTCATCCTTGGCGGAAAGCGGAAAGCGTGCGCTGGGCATCGTCCTGCGGACAGGCGGCGTCCGTCCGTGACGATGCTGATGCTGATGCGGTCAGTGTGCGTTACAGAGAGCTAGCTCGGCAGGTATGGGGCCGTGATGTCAAGGGCAATGCCATGGATGCGCACTGCAGGGCGCCGGCGAGGTGGCCAGCGGCGTATTCTTGAGGGGCCGCGCAGAAGGGCACGGTCCGATTTTGTTGTCCAGTGTAGGACGATAATTTCTGACAGGCAAGATGTTCGCGCAAAAAATCACCGGACCAGCAACGCTTGCCGCGCGGGCAAAAAAATGCCCCGGCGAGCGGGGCATGGGATCAAGCGGGCCGGTCTAGCCCTGGCGTTCAGGCGCGCAAGGTGGACAGGATAGGCTGCAGCACGGCCGCACCCAGGGCGGCGCTGCGGGCGCCGCTCCAGCCCGTTTGCGGGTCGGGATCGTTGGCATTGTCCTTGAACGGCAATTCCAGGGTCAGCGACAGGCAGCCGAAGGCGTGCGTGATATGGGGCGAACCCATGGTCAGCACTTCCGGCGTGAACGGGCCGTCTTCGTAGCCGTGCTCATCCTGGAAGTCGGGGCTGGCCACCTTGAAGTCGGCGATGAAGCGGTCTTGCTCGGCCTTTTGTGCTGGCGTGAAATTTTCCAGCGCATCGCTGCCGGCCACGAAGACGTAAGGCAAACCTTCGTCGCCATGCACGTCGAGGAACAGGTCGCAGCCGATTTCATGCATTTTCTGTTTCACCAGGAATACTTCCGGGCTGCGCTCCATCGTCGGCGTCATCCATTCGCGGTTCAGGTTGGCGCCGGCCGCGTTGGTGCGCAGGTTGCCATGCACGGAACCGTCCGGGTTCATGTTCGGCACCACGTAGAAGACGGCGTCCTGCAGGCACTGGCGGGCAAACGGATTGGCCTGGTCCAGCAAGGCTTCGAGCATGCCTTCGACAAACCATTCGGCCATCGTTTCACCGGGATGCTGGCGCGCGATGACCCAGACTTTTTTCTCGGCATCGGCGTCGCCGACCACCAGCAGATTCATATCGCGGCCTTCGACGGTGCTGCCCAGGTCGATCAGGCGCACCAGCGGCGACGCTTGCGCGCTGTCGATCAGGGCCAGGTGGCGGTCCCATGGGTACGGCTCGAAATAGGCGTAGTACACGCTTTCTTCTTCGGGCGTATGTTCGATCGTCATCACGGTGCCGTCAAAGCTGGTCGGCACGCGGAACCAGGTTTCGCGGTCGTAGCTGGCGACGGCCTGGTAATCTTTCCAGCCGTCCGGGTAGGCCGACTTGCCTGCGTTCATGAAGCGGATCGTGCACGCCTCGCCTTGCGCGCCTTGCAGGCGGAAGTAAAACCACTGCGTGATGTCGGCGTGGGAATCCTTGCGGATGTTCAGCTCGATGGATTGGGCATCGTCGGCGCGCAGCACCTCGATCGCGCCGGCGTCGAATTGCTGGCTGATTTTAATGGTCATGAGTGTTCCTGATAAAAACGTATGGGTTTTGCATCGTGTGCAATGGCGCGATGATACCTGTTTTGCGGTGGCCTTTGTGCTGGCGCAAGCGATGACGGACGTGCTTTGCTAACGTGGAAGCTCCAACACGGGGAGATCATCATGGATGACAACGGCAAACACATACGCGAACTGGAAAAGAAAGTCAGCGCCCTCAGCGACGCCCTGGCGCACCTGGGCAAGGGCACGACCTTGCAGGAATTGCTGCGCATCATACGTTTCCCCGGCTATACGACGCCGGCCGAATACACGTTCAACGTCGCCATCCTCGACACCATGCTGGTGCAGGCCAACGCGCTGGAAAAGCTGGGGCAGGATTTGCTGGCAGGGGCCAAGCAAGTAGTGGCGAAGCAGTGAACGCCTGAGCAAATGTCCATGGCGGCGTTGCGTTGCCTTGGCGTACTAGTCGTACTGCCTGTGGCCACGCGCCTGGCCCTGAACATTTTTCAGACGTTCAAGTAGTCAGGCCGCCGAAACGTTCAAAAAACCACGGCTCGACGTCCGGCGCCTGCGCATCCTCGCGCCGCAAGGTGGCCAGGATATGTTCCTCGGCCGCCGCATACGTGATGCGGTACAGGTCGCGCGCCAGCGTATACGCTTGCGTGCCGGGCCATGGTTCGGGCAGCAGTTCGACGGGCATTTGCGGGTCGTGCAACTGCACGCGGCGGTAGGCGTGCGTCAGCAGCGAGCGGATGACGAACGCCTGCTCCGCGTCGAACACGGGTTCTTCCTGCAGCAGGGTCAGCAGCGGCTGGAAGCTGGCGATGAATTTTTCGTAGCCAGCCATCACTTCCGACAAGTCCCAGCAGTCGCCCACCATGTCGCGCAGGGGGCGCGTGCTCACGCCCGGCAATTCCGTGGTGTGGCAGACGTACAGCTTGCCCTGCACCTCGTTGCGCACGAGGATATCTTCCAGCGCTTCCGCATTGCTGGCGGGGTGGCCAAAGATGCCGGGAGAAATCAAACCATAGCCGGCCCACAATAATTCCTTGCGCAGCGCTCCCCGCTCGGCCGCGCCGATGCTGCCGGCCGGTCCGATCACCAGGGTCCAGCTGCCATCCCAATGCACGACCAGCGGCGCATAGATGCGGCGGTAGGCACGTTCGAAGCGGGCCAGCGCCTCCGGGCGTATCGTATAGGCACTGCGGCGGCCATCGCGCTGCGAGCTGAGCCAGCCTTCCTGCGCCAGGCGGAACACGCTGGTGCGCAATAAGCGGTCATTGACGCCGAATGGCGCCAGCAGTTCGATCAGGCTGCCCAGCCAGATGGCGCCGCCGCGTGGCACGATGGCGTCGCCAAAGATGGTCATCACCAGGGACTTCGAGCGCGGTGGGTCGCTTTCCAGGAAATCGGCTATCCATGCCGTGCAGCGGGTGTTCTTCATGTGGTTCCGGTCTGGCCGTGTTGCGGTCGAATCAATAAAAGCAGCAGTTTACTTGGCTGCGCGGGTAGCGCGGCAATAATTTGCCGGAAGCGCTGGTGGCGCTCCATAGTGTTTTCTCATAAGCAATATCATACGCACAAAAAAGCTGCACAAGATACGAAATTTTAAAATGATTCATATCAAGTGTATGCAAATCGTTTTTTGTATCGTATTATCTGTTCATCGCACCGCGTTGCTGCGCAAAATCAAAGACATGGGAGACACATCATGTACGCACAAATGGTTGAAACCGGCCTCAAGAACGTCCGTTCCCTCGACGACATGGGTCAAGAAGAGCGCGCTTTCCAGGCGCGCATCGACGAAGGCATCAAGATCGAGGCCAAGGACTGGATGCCGGACGCCTACCGCAAGACCCTGATCCGCCAGATTTCGCAGCACGCGCACTCGGAAATCGTCGGCCAATTGCCCGAAGGTAACTGGGTCACGCGCGCGCCGACCCTGAAACGCAAGTCGATCCTGCTGGCGAAGATCCAGGACGAAGCGGGCCATGGCCTGTACCTGTACAGCGCTGCGGAAACGTTAGGCGTATCGCGCGACGACTTGCTGGCCGCCTTGCACTCGGGCAAAGCCAAATATTCGAGCATCTTCAACTATCCGACCCTGTCGTGGGCCGACATGGGCGCCATCGGCTGGCTCGTTGACGGCTCCGCCATCATCAACCAGATTCCCCTGTGCCGCTGCTCATACGGTCCATATGCGCGCGCCATGATTCGCGTGTGCAAGGAAGAATCGTTCCATGCGCGCCAGGGCTACGACATCATGATGTCGCTGTGCAAGGGCACGCCCGAGCAGAAAGCCATGGCGCAGGATGCGCTGAACCGCTGGTGGTGGCCATCCCTGATGATGTTCGGCCCGTCGGACGCCGCCTCCGTCAACAGCGCCCAGTCGGCGCAATGGCGTATCAAGCTGTTTTCGAACGATGAACTGCGCCAGCGCATGGTCGACCAGACCGTGCCGCAAATCGAATACCTGGGCTTGACCGTGCCCGATCCCGACCTGAAGTTCAATGCGGAGACGGGCCACTATGAATTCGGCGAGATCGACTGGTCCGAGTTCAACAACGTCCTGAAGGGCAATGGCCCGTGCAACCGCGAACGCCTGCAAACGCGCGTCAAAGCGTATGAAGACGGCGCATGGTTCCGCGATGCCTTGGTCGCGTATGCAGACAAGCAAGCTGCTAACAAAGCGGCAGCGTAAATACATAAGACAGATAGGGGATAGCAACATGAGCAAAGAATGGCCATTGTGGGAAGTTTTCATCCGCAGCCAGCACGGCCTGGCGCACAAGCATGTGGGTAGCCTGCACGCGTCCGACGCCACCATGGCGGTCAACCATGCGCGCGACGTCTACACGCGCCGCAATGAAGGCGTGAGCATCTGGGTGGTGCGCGCGGCCGATATCGTCGCCAGCAGCCCCGGCGACAAGGGCGCCCTGTTCGAACCGTCGAACAGCAAGGTGTACCGCCATCCCACCTTCTTCCCGATGCCGGAAGAAGTCAAGAACCTGTGATGGGAGCGCCTGCAATGGATGACAAGGTCAATTACCTCTTGCGCCTGGGCGATAACGCCCTGATCCTCAGCCAGCAGCTGTCGCAGCTGTGCGGCAAGGGGCCGGCGCTGGAAGAAGACATGGCGCTGACCAATGTGGCGCTGGACTTGCTGGGCCAGACGCGCTTGTGGTTCAGCTATGCGGCCGAACTGGAAAACGCGGGCCGCGACGAGGACGACATCGCCTTTTTGCGCGACGCCCACGACTTCAAGAACTGCCTGCTGGCCGAACAGCCGAACGGCAATTACGCCGACACCATGATGCGCCAGTTCTTTTTCGACAGCTGGCATTACTTCCAGCTGCTGGAACTGACGAAATCAGCGGATGCACGCATCGTCGAAGTGGCGCAAAAGTCGATCAAGGAAGTCACTTATCACTTGCGCCGTAGCGGCGACCTGATCGTGCGCCTCGGCGATGGCACGGCCGACAGCCACGCGAAGACGCAGGCCGCCGCCGACAAGCTGTGGATGTACACGGGCGAGATGTTCACGTACGACGCCGTCGACCAGGCCATGGTCGCCGCCGGCATCGCGCCGCCATCGGACGTGCTGCGCCGCGCTTTCCTCGAACACGTGGCCGAGATCTTCGCCGAAGCTACCTTGACCATGCCGGCGCCCGACGCCTGGATGCAAAAAGGCGGCAAGCAGGGCACGCACACGGAACACCTGGGTTTTATTCTGGCCGAGATGCAGTTCCTGCAGCGCGCCTATCCCGGGGCGGAGTGGTAATGAACACGGTCGCTGGCGCCGCGGCGCTGGACGCCGCCCAGGTTTGGGCCTGGCTCGGCGACGTGCCGGACCCGGAAATCCCCGTCATTTCGGTGGTGGACCTGGGCATCGTGCGCGCCGTCGAAGTCACGGATAGCGATGCGTGCATCGTGACGATCACGCCCACGTATTCGGGCTGTCCGGCGATGCAGGTGATCGCCGACGCCGTCACGGAGGCCTTGCGCAGCCATGGCGTGGCCAAGGTGACCTTGGTGAACCAGCTGGCGCCCGCCTGGACGACGGATTGGATGAGCGAATCGGGCAAGGCCAAGCTGAAAGGCTATGGCATCGCCCCGCCGCAGCAGCAGGTGATCGATATCAGCGGCCTGCGTGGCGGCGTCAAGCGCCAGGCCATGCCGAAACTGGACGTGATCTGCCCGAACTGCGGCTCGACGCACACACAGCTGACCAGCCAGTTCGGCTCCACGCCGTGCAAGGCCCTGTACAAATGCATCGATTGCCGCGAACCGTTTGACTACTTCAAGTGCCACTAAAAAAAATCAGGCACACGTTCCGAAGAAACTGGAGATGAAGCATGAGTAAATTTTATCCGCTGTCCGTGGCCAACGTGCGCAACGAAACGCGCGACACCATCGCCGTCACGTTCGACGTGCCTGCCGAGCTGCAGCAGCAGTTCCGTTTCCAGCAGGGCCAGCACCTGACCCTGCGCGCCAATATCAATGCGGAAGACGTGCGCCGCTCGTACTCGATCTGTTCGGCGGTGCAGGACGGCACCCTGCGCGTGGCCATCAAGCGCACGCCCGGCGGCGCCTTCTCGACCTGGGCGAACGACACCCTGAAAGCTGGCGCCACCATCGAGGTGATGCCGCCCATGGGGCACTTCAACGTGCCGCTCGATTGTGTCAACCGCAAGCACTACCTGGCCTTTGCGGCCGGCAGCGGCATCACGCCCATCCTCTCCATCATCAAGACGACCCTGCTGACGGAACCCCTGAGCCGCTTCACTTTGTTCTACGGTAACCGCGCCTCGTCGTCCGTCATCTTCAAGGAAGAATTGACGGACTTGAAGGATGTCTACCTCGAGCGTCTGAACCTCGTGTACGTGATGAGCCGCGAGCAGCAGGACATCGAATTGTTCAACGGCCGCATCACCCAGGAAAAATGCGAGCAATTCCTGCAGCACTGGATCAAGGTCGAAGACTACGACAATGCGTTTATCTGCGGCCCGGAAGACATGATGCTGGGCGTCTCCGCCGCCCTGCAGGCGGCCGGCATGCCCAAGCAGAACATCAAGATCGAACTGTTCGCCGCCAGCATCCCGAAAAATGCCCACAAGCCGCGCGCCCAGTTGGCCGCCGACGCCGTGCAGGAAACGGAAGTGACCGTCATCATGGACGGCAACCACACCACCTTCACGATGGACAAGGACAAGGAATCCATCCTCGACGCGGGCCTGCGCGCCGGGCTGGACATGCGCTACTCGTGCAAGGGCGGCGTATGCTCGACCTGCCGCTGCAAGATCCTCGACGGCAAGGTCGAAATGGACGTCAACTACGCGCTGGAAGACTACGAAGTGGCGCGCGGTTTTGTCCTCAGCTGCCAGAGTTTTCCTGTCACCGACAAGGTGATTGTCGATTTCGACCAGGCAGAGTAAACGCAGACCCCAAACAACATCTGGGGTCAGACCTTAAGGTCTGACCCCGGCACTGGCACCTGGGTTAAAAATAAACGTAGACGAGACACGCCATGACCTACCAAAACATCCTCTTCACCATCGAGCAGGGCATCGCCACCCTGACCCTGAACCGTCCCGACAAGCTCAATAGCTTTACGCAAGCCATGCACGAGGAAGTGCGCGACGCGATTGCGAAAGTCAATGCGGACAGCACTGTGCGCGTGTTCGTATTGACGGGCGCGGGCCGCGGCTTTTGCGCGGGTCAGGATTTGTCCGACCGCGCCGTGGAGCCGGGTTCGAAGGGCGTGGACCTGGGCGAATCGGTGGAAAAGAACTATGCGCCGCTGGTGCTGGCCTTGAAGGCTTTGCCCATGCCCGTGATCTGCGCCGTCAACGGCGTGGCTGCCGGCGCGGGCGCCAACCTGGCGCTGGCCTGCGACATCGTCATCGCCGGCAAGTCGGCCAGTTTCGTCGAAGTGTTCTGCAAGCTGGGCCTGATCCCGGACACGGGCGGCACCTTCTTCCTGCCACGTTTGATCGGTTCGGCGCGCGCCATGGGACTGGCCATGCTCGGTGAAAAACTGACGGCGGAAAAAGCGGAAGACTGGGGCCTGATCTGGAAATGCGTCGAGGATGCAGAACTGGCGCAGGAAACGCGCAAGCTGGCCGTGCACTTTTCCACGGCGCCGACCAAGGGCCTGGCCTACACCAAGCAGGCGCTGGCCGCCAGCGGCGCCAATACCTTGCCGCAGCAGCTGGCGCTGGAAGCGCGCATGATGAGCGATCTCGGTAACAGCGACGATTACCGCGAAGGCGTGGCCGCCTTCATGGAAAAGCGCGCACCGCAATTCAAGGGACATTGATATGGCAGCTCTGGACAACAACAGTATCGTCGCCGTCATCGGCAGCGGCGCCATGGGCGCCGGCATCGCGCAGGTGGCGGCCGCCGCCGGCTATCGCGTCAAACTGTACGATACGCGCGCGGAAGCCGTCAGCAAGGCCTTGCTCGACATCGGCAAGATGTACGCGAAGCTGGCCGAGAAGGGGCGCATGACGGCAGACGAAGCCACGGCCGCCACGGCGCGCCTGCAGGCGGCCGGCAGCCTGGCCGATGTGAGCGATTGCGCCCTGGTGGTGGAAGCCATCGTGGAAAACCTCGACGTCAAGCGCGGCCTGTTCGCCGAACTCGAAGCGCTGGTCGGCGACGACTGCATCCTGGCGACGAACACCTCGTCGATTTCCGTCACGGCGATTGCCGCCAAACTGCGCCGCCCGGAACGCCTGGTCGGCATGCATTTCTTTAATCCCGTGCCCCTGATGGCGCTGGTCGAAGTGATCAGTGGCCTGGCCACCAGCGAGCAGGTGGCCGCCACCGTCTACGACACGTCCATCGCCTGGGGCAAGAACCCCGTGCATGCGAAATCGACGCCCGGCTTCATCGTCAACCGTGTCGCCCGTCCGTTTTACGCGGAAGGCTGGCGCCTGTTGAACGAGCAGGCGGGCGATGCCGCCACCATCGACGCGGTGCTGCGCGAAGCGGGCGGTTTCCGCATGGGGCCCTTCGAATTGATGGACCTGATTGGCCACGACGTGAATTTCTCCGTCACGCAATCCGTGTTCGGCGCCTATTTCAACGACCCGCGTTTCACGCCATCCGTGCTGCAACAGGAAATGGTCAACGCCGGTTTTCTCGGCCGCAAATCGGGCCGCGGCTTCTACCCGTATGGCGAAGGCGCCAGCGCGCCTGTGGCGCAGGCGGAAAGCGCGCAGCCGAAGCCCGAATTCGTCGCCCTGTCGGCCGCCATCGGCGGCGATGGCCGTGGCCACAGCGGCATCATCCACAGCCTGGTGCAGCGCCTGGAGCAGGCGGGCATCACCGTCAGCCGCCGCGTGATGCAGGAAGGGCAATCGCACGACGAAGCGCCGGCCCTGCATTGCCATGGCGCCGCGATTTACCTGACCGATGGCCGCAGCGCCACCCAGCGCGCGCACGACAACCAGCATCCGGATACGGTGCTGTTCGACCTGGCGCTCGATTACGCCGGTGCCAAACGCATCGCCGTGGCCCGTGCCGACCAGTGCAGCGACGCCGCCTACGCGGCCGTCGTCGGCCTGTTCCAGGCGGCCGGTTTCATCGTCACGCGCCTGGACGACGTGCCTGGCCTGGCCGTCATGCGCACGGTCGCCATGCTGGCCAACGAAGCGGCCGACGCCGTCAACCAGGGCGTATGCACGGTGGCCGCCGTCGATATCGCCATGCAGAAGGGCGTCAACTATCCGCGCGGACCGCTGGCCTGGGCCGATGCCGTCGGCGTCCAGCACATCGTGAACGTATTGCAGCACCTGGCGCTGGGCTATGGCGAAGACCGCTACCGGGTCTCGCCGCTGCTGCGCCGCAAACTCGCCAATGGAGTACCGTTTCATGCCGAATGATATGTCAAATAAGGACCACAACATGACCGCGCAAGCCCTGGCCGAAGCGGCCGCCGCCTCGATGCTGTCGCGCGATAACGCCACCGCCGCCATGGGCATCTCCCTGGCCGGCGTGGGGCCCGGCCATGCGCGCATGACGATGACGGTGCGCGCCGACATGCTCAACGGCCACCAGACCTGCCACGGCGGTTTCATCTTCGCCCTGGCCGACAGCGCCTTCGCCTTTGCCTGCAACAGCTACAACATGAATACCGTGGGCGCCGGCTGCACCATCGACTATCTGGCGCCGGGCCGCGAAGGCGACGTGCTGACGGCGCACGCCGTCGAACAGGCGCTGGCCGGCAAGAGCGGCGTTTATGACGTCAAGGTCAGCAATCAGGAAGGCCGCGCCATTGCGCTCTTCCGCGGCAAGTCGATCCGCGTGGCCGGTGAAGTGATCAGCAATTGAAGTGACAAGAGCAGGTTTGAACTGCCAGTACCGATTGAACAGTTAAAGAATTAAACAGGAGACAATGATGGTCCAACGTACGCCTTCCCCGAATGACCTCGAGCCGATCGAGCGCGCCAGCAAGGATGAACTGCAGGCGCTGCAGCTCGAACGCATGAAATGGACGCTCAAGCACGCGTATGACAACGTGCCCCATTACCGCGCCGCTTTTGACGAAGCGGGCGTGCATCCGGACGACCTCAAATCCCTGGCGGACCTGGCCAAATTCCCGTTCACCGATAAGAAGGTCTTGCGCGACAATTACCCGTTCGGCCTGTTCGCCGTGCCACGCGAGCAAGTGGTGCGCATCCACGCGTCGAGCGGTACCACGGGCAAGGCCACGGTGGTCGGCTACACGCAGAACGACATCGATACCTGGGCCAACGTGGTGGCGCGTTCGATCCGTGCAGGCGGCGGGCGCGCCGGCGACATGGTGCATATCTCCTACGGCTACGGCCTGTTCACGGGCGGCCTGGGTGCGCACTATGGCGCTGAGCGTTTGGGCTGCACGGTCATCCCGATGTCCGGCGGGCAGACGGAAAAGCAGGTGCAGCTGATCCAGGATTTCAAGCCTTCGATCATCATGGTCACGCCATCGTACATGCTCAACATCATCGAGGAATTCACGCGCCAGGGCCTGGACCCGGCGGAATCGTCGCTGAAGGTGGGCATCTTCGGCGCCGAGCCGTGGACGGACGCCATGCGTTCGGAGATCGAAGCGCGCGCCGGCATCGACGCCGTCGATATCTACGGCCTGTCCGAAGTAATGGGTCCTGGCGTGGCATCCGAGTGCATCGAAAGCAAGGACGGTCCCGTCATCTGGGAAGACCATTTCTACCCGGAGATCATCGACCCGGAAACGGGCGAAGTGCTGCCGGACGGCGAAGAGGGCGAACTGGTGTTTACCTCTTTGTCGAAAGAAGCGTTGCCCATCATCCGCTACCGCACGCGCGACCTGACCCGTTTGCTGCCGCCGACGTCGCGCTCGATGCGCCGCATCGGCAAGATCACGGGCCGCTCGGACGACATGCTGATCATCCGCGGCGTGAACGTCTTCCCCACACAGATCGAAGAGCTGATCCTCAAGATGCCGCGCCTGGCGCCGCAATACCAGCTGGTGGTGACGCGCGACGGCCACCTCGACAAACTGGAAGTGATCGCCGAATTGCGTATCGACCTGACCGCCACCATCTCGGCCAGCGAAACGGACGCGCTGGCGCGCGAGCTGGAACACCGCATCAAGACCCACGTGGGCGTGAGCACCCGCGTGCGCCTGGTGGCCGCCGCCGGCATCGAGCGCACCTTGACGGGCAAGGCCCGCCGCGTGGTCGACCAGCGCCCGAAGATTTTCTCCTGATAGCCCGAACAAGGAAGCAGACATGAACGAAGCCTTTATCTGTGACGCCGTACGTACCCCGTTTGGCCGCTACGGCGGCGCGCTGTCCAGCGTACGCGCTGATGACCTGGGCGCGCTGCCGATCGCCGCGCTGATCGCCCGCAACCCGTCCGTCGACTGGTCCGCCATCGACGACGTGTTCTACGGCTGCGCCAACCAAGCGGGCGAAGACAACCGCAACGTGGGCCGCATGGCCGCGCTGCTGGCCGGCTTGCCGGTCGACGTGCCGGCCAATACCATCAATCGCCTGTGCGGCTCCAGCCTGGATGCCGTGGGCCTGGCGGCGCGCTCGATCAAGGCGGGCGAAGCTGAGCTGATCATCGCCGGCGGCGTGGAAAGCATGACGCGCGCGCCGTTCGTGATGGGCAAGGCCGACAGCGCGTTTTCGCGCGCGGCGAAAATCGAAGACACGACCCTGGGCTGGCGTTTTGTGAACGGCAAGATGAAGGCGCAGTACGGTATCGACACCATGCCGGAAACGGCGGAAAACGTGGCCGTGGAGTTCGGCATCAGCCGCGCCGACCAGGATGGTCTAGCCTTGCGCAGCCAGCAGCGCTGGGCCGCCGCCCATGCTGTCGGCGTGTTCGAGCGCGAAATCGTGCCCGTCGCCGTGCCGCAGAAAAAGGGCGATCCTAAGATGGTCACCAGTGACGAACATCCGCGTCCCGATACCTCGCTGGAGATGCTGGCAAAGCTCAAGGGCGTGGTCAAGCCGGATGGCACGGTCACGGCCGGCAATGCCTCGGGCTTGAACGACGGCGCTTGCGCCATCCTGCTGGCGTCCGCCGCCGCCGTCGACAAATACAAGCTGACGCCGCGTGCAAAAGTGCTGGGCATGGCCACGGCCGGCCTGGCGCCGCGCATCATGGGCTTTGGCCCTTCGCCCGCGTCGCGCAAGGTGCTGGCGCAGACGGGATTGACCATCGAGCAGATGGACGTCATCGAACTCAATGAGGCGTTTGCGGCGCAGGCCCTGGCCGTCACGCGCGACCTGGGTCTGGCTGACGATGCGGCCCACGTGAATCCGAATGGCGGCGCGATCGCCATCGGCCACCCGCTGGGCGCATCGGGCGCGCGCCTGGTGCTGGCGGCCCTGAACCAGCTGGAACGCACGGGCGGGCGCTATGCGCTGTGCACCATGTGCATCGGCGTGGGGCAGGGGATTGCTGTCGTGATCGAACGCGTATAAACGCGTATAACAAAGTAAAAACAAAAGGCGCAGGCTTGTAAAAAAGCGCCAACCAAAATTGACCGTAGTGCCAACCTGGTGGAGACCATAATGATTGCCAATATCTTCAAGAAAACCCTGATCGCCGGCGTGCTGGCCATGTCCGCAGCGGGTGCGTATGCGGCCGAGAACATCAAGATCGGTTCCGTGCTGTCCGTCACGGGACCTGCCGCCTTCCTGGGCGACCCTGAACTGAAAACCCTGCAGCTGTATATCGAGAAGATCAACGCAGCCGGCGGCGTCCTGGGACGCAAGCTGGAACTCGTGCATTACGACGACGGCAGCGATGCGGCCAAGGCCAACGGCTTTACCAAGCGGTTGATCGAGTCCGACAAGGTCGATGTGCTGATCGGCGGCACGACCACGGGTGCGACGATGGCGATGGCGCCGCTGGTGGAGCGCGCCAGCATGCCGTTCATCTCGCTGGCGGGCGCCGTGGTGATCATCGACCCGGTCAAGAAATGGGTCTTCAAGACGCCGCACACGGATCGCATGGCGGCCGAGAAGGTGTTCGAGGACATGAAGAAGCGCGGCATCAGCAAGGTGGGCCTGCTGTCGGAAACGAGCGGCTTTGGCGCCTCGGGTCGCAAGGAGTCGCAAATCGTCGCATCGAAATACGGCATCACCCTGGTAGCCGATGAAACCTACGGCCCGAAAGATACGGACATCACGGCGCAGCTGACCCGCATCAAGAACACCAAGGGTGTGCAAGCCGTGTTCGTTTTCGGCCTGGGCCAGGGGCCGGCCGTCGTGACGAAGAACTATGGCCAGCTGGGTATGGCCGCGCTGCCGCTGTACCAGTCGCATGGCGTGGCGTCGGACGAGTATTTGAAACTGTCGGGCAAGTCCGCCGAAGGCGTGCGCCTGCCAACACCTGCCCTGTTGATCGGCGCCATGCTGCCAGACAGCGATGCACAGAAGGCCGTCGTCGTCGGCTACGACAAGACGTATAAAGACCGCTACAAGATCGATCCGTCGACCTTCGGCGGCTATGCGCTCGACGCCCTGAACCTGTCGGTCGACGCCATCAAGCGCGCCGGCGGCACGGACCGCGAAAAAGTGCGCGCGGCGCTGGAATCGACCAAGGGTTTTGTGGGCACCACCGGTGTCTTCAACATGTCGGCCAAAGACCACATGGGCCTGGATCTGTCGGCGTTCCGCATGGTCGAAGTGAAGAACGGCGAATGGCAATTGTCGAAGTGATGTTCGAAACAAGGTAAGCCGGAAGTACCTGCGCGAGGCCGCCCTCGAAGGCGGCCCGCGCATCGCCGAACATATTGGAGACACCATGGAAGTCGCACAATTTCTACAATTTCTGTATTCCGGGATGACGGTCGGTTCCGCCTATGCGCTGGCGGCGCTGGGCTTTACCATCATCTACAACACCAGCGGCGTGATCAACTTCGCCCAGGGCGAATTCATCATGCTGGGCGGGATGCTGGCCGCCGTGATGTCGGCCGCCGGCGTGCCGCTGCCGCTGGCCATCATCCTGGCCGTCATCGCCACCGGTATCGTTGGCCTGCTGATGGAAAAAACCGTGATCGAGCCGGCGCAAAATGCGCAGGTCATCACGCTGCTGATCATCACCATCGGCGCCTCTCTCGTGCTGCGCGGCCTTGTGCAAATCTGGCTGGGCAAGGATACGCACTCGCTGCCAGCGTTTTCCGGCGACGCGCCGATCGAATTTTTGGGCGCCAGCCTGCTGCCACAAAGCCTGTGGGTGCTGGGCGTGACGGTCGTCATCGTGCTGGTGCTGGGTTGGTTCTTCGGCCGCACCCTGATGGGCAAGGCCATGCTGGCCACGTCGCACAACAAGCTGGCCGCGCAACTGGTGGGTATCAACACGCGCAAGGTACTGCTGTTCTCGTTCGGCCTGTCGGCCCTGCTGGGTGCTGCCGGCGGCATCCTCGTCGCACCGATCACTTACACGTCCTACGACGCTGGCATCATGCTGGGCCTGAAAGGCTTTGTCGCCGCTGTTCTCGGTGGCCTCGGTGGCGGCGCGGGCGCGATTGCCGGTGGCCTGATCCTCGGTATTGCCGAAGCCATGACGGCCGGTTACATCTCGTCGGCGTATAAAGACGCGGTGCCTTTCGTGCTGATCCTGCTGATCCTGTTTTTCCTGCCGCAAGGCTTGTTCGGCGCTAAAAATTCGGAGCGTGTATGAAGAATTTATTTACCCGCTCGCGCCATGGCGGCCTGCTGGTGCTGGCGTTGATCCTGGCCATCCTGCCCCTGTTCCTCAGCAATGCGTTCTACTATGACGTGGCGATCCGCATTGCGCTGAACGCCATCGTCGTCGTCGGCCTTAATCTGCTGATGGGCTACACGGGCCAGATCAGCCTCGGTCACGCGGGTTTCTATGGCCTGGGCGCGTATGCGTCGGCCGTGCTGACCACGCACTATGGCTGGCCGCCGCTGGCCGCCCTGGCCGCCGGTGCCGTCGCCACGGGTCTGCTGGCACTGCTGCTGGCGCGCCCCGTCTTGAAGCTCAAGGGCCATACCTTGGCCATGGCGACCCTGGGCCTGGGCATCATCATTTCCATCGTCATCAACAACGAGACGCAGTGGACGGGCGGCCCGGACGGCATCGGCGTCTCCGCCTTCGGTGTCGCCGGCCTGGAGATCGCCGGTGAAAAATCGTGGTACCTGGTGTGCGCCGTGCTGCTGTTGCTGGTCACCTGGCTGGCCCTGAACCTGATCGATTCGCCCGTCGGCCGCGCGCTGCAGGCGATTCACGGTTCGGAAGTGGCGGCCCGCGTCGTCGGCGTCGATACGACGCGCTTCAAGGTGCGCGTGTTCGTGCTGTCGGCCGTCATTGCCAGCATCGCGGGCAGTATCAGCGCCCATTACATCGGTTTCATCACGCCCAACCTGGCCGGCTTCTTCCACTCGATCGAGCTGGTGACGATGGTGGTGGTGGGCGGCATGGCGTCGATCTTCGGTTCCATCATCGGTGCGGCACTGCTGACGATTCTGCCGCAGCTGCTGTCCAGTTTTGAAGGCTGGGAAACGGTGGTGTTTGGCGTGATCCTGATGGCCACCATGATCTTCATGCCGAAAGGCCTGGTACCGAGCCTGGCCAGCCGTTCGCGCAAGCGGGCAGCCACGCCGAAAGCACCGCCTAAATCTGCACAGGAGGTCTGAGATGCTGACAATTAACAAGCTGAGCAAGAGCTTCGGCGGCGTGCACGCGGTGCAGGACGTCAGTTTTACGGTCAAGGAAGGCAATATCCACTCCGTGATCGGGCCGAACGGCGCAGGCAAGACGACTCTGTTCAACCTGATCACCGGCGTCTACACGCCAACAAAGGGCGAGATTTTGCTCAATGGCGAGAACGTGGCCGCCATGTCGCCCGATGCGCTGGCGCGGCGCGGCATGAGCCGCACCTTCCAGAACCTGCAAGTGTGCATGAACATGACGGCCATCGATAACGTGATGGTGGGCGCGCACCTGCGCCTGAACCAGAACCTGTTCGCTTCCATGTTGCGTTTGCCGTCCGTGCGCCGCGCCGATGCGGCTTGCCGCGACGAGGCGGCCAGCCTGATGGAGTTTGTCGGCGTGGGCCGGCATATCGATGACGAGGCGGGGCAGATGTCGTATGGCGCCTTGAAACGCCTGGAAATCGCCCGCGCGCTGGCGGCCAAGCCGAAGGTGCTGCTGCTCGATGAGCCGGCGGCCGGCTTGAACCATACGGAGACGGGCGAGATCGAAGCCCTGATCCGCAAGGTGGCGCAATCGGGCGTAACGGTGGTGCTGGTCGAGCATGACATGAAACTGGTGATGAATCTGTCGGACCATATCCTGGTGCTCGACTATGGCAAGAAGCTGGCCGAAGGGACCGCCGCCGAAGTGCGCGCAAACCCCGACGTGGTGGCGGCCTATCTGGGAGTGGCGGCATGATGAAGATGGAAAAACCCCAGGCACCGCTGGTGCTCGATATCGCCGGCTTGACCAGCCATTACGGCCGCATCCAGGCCCTGCACGGCATCGACCTGCAAGTGCGCCAGGGCCAGCTGGTGGCGCTGGTGGGCGCGAATGGCGCCGGCAAGACGACCCTGCTGCGGGCGATCTCCGGCGTGCAGCCGATCAGCGCCGGCAGCATCACCTTCGCCGGCCAGGACGTCAGCCGCATGAGCGCCGACAAGCGCGTGCGCAGCGGCATCTGCCAGGTGCCGGAAGGGCGCCAAGTGTTCGGCCCCATGACGGTGGAAGACAACCTGCGCCTCGGCGCGTTTACACGTCCGCCGCAAGACGTGGCCGGTGACATGGAGCGCATGTACGGCCTGTTCCCGATCCTGAAGGAAAAGCGCCTGCTGCTGGCCGGGACGCTATCGGGCGGACAGCAGCAGATGCTGGCCATGGCGCGCGCGCTGATGGGCCGTCCGCAACTGCTGCTGCTCGACGAGCCGAGCATGGGCCTGGCGCCGCTCCTGATCGCGGAAATCTTCCGCATCGTGGCTGAACTGCGCGACCAGGGCATCACCATCTTCCTCGTCGAGCAGAACGCGCACGCCGCCCTGTCGATCGCCGACGTGGGTTATGTGATCGAGACGGGCGCCATCACCTTGTCCGGGCCCGGTCCTGAATTGCTGCATAACGAGCAGGTGCAGAGCGCCTACTTGGGTATGTGATGACGTAGGTCGGATTAGCGCTTGCGCGTAATCCGACATCAGCCGCTACGGCTGGCAATAATGTTTTGGAGAGCAATATGGTCAAAGTCTACGAAATCAACGGCGTCACCCCCGTCGTCCACCCCAGCGCCTACGTGCATCCGTCGGCGGTGCTGATCGGCGACGTGATCATCGGCCCGCGCTGCTATATCGGCCCGCTGGCATCGATCCGCGGCGACTTCGGCCGCCTGATACTGGAAGAAGGTGCCAACCTGCAGGACACCTGCGTCATGCACGGCTTTCCCGGCTGCGACACGGTGGTCGAAGTCGACGGCCATGTCGGCCACGGCGCCGTGCTGCACGGCTGCCGCATCGGCCGCAATGCGCTCGTCGGCATGAACTCCGTGGTGATGGACAACGCCGTCATCGGCGAGGAATCCATCGTCGCCGCCATGAGTTTTGTGAAAGCGGGCATGATCGTCGCGCCGCGCAGCATGGTCGTCGGCACGCCCGCCAAGATCATCCGCGCACTGACCGACGATGAAATCAAATGGAAAAGCTCGGGCACGGGCCAGTACCACGAACTGGCCGTGCGCTCCATGCAGACGATGCGCGAAGTGGAAGCCCTGACGCAAGTCGAGGCGAACCGCCAGCGCCTGAATTTCGAATCCGCCTTGCCGCTGCACCTGCACAAGAACGCAGCGGCGCAGTAACCTTTAACCCTTTAAATGCTGGGGTCAGTCCTTTCAGGATCGGAATAGATGCCATTGGCATCCATTCCCCCGACGGGTCTGACCCCTAACGGAGAAACCACATGGCTCAAATATCCACCCTGCAAAGCCTGATCGCCGGCCGCTGGCTGGGCGAAAGCGCCGCCGTGCCCCTGCACAGCGCCTTGAACAACCGCGTCATCTATCACACGCATGCGGAAAAGATCGACTTCGACGAAGCCGTCACCTATGCGCGCAAGACGGGCGTGCCGGGCCTGATGGCGCTGGACTTCCAGCAGCGCGCCGCGCGCCTGAAGGCGCTGGCGCTGTACCTGGTCGAGCGCAAGGAAGAGCTGTATGCGATCTCGCATCTGTCGGGCGCCACGCGCGCCGACAGCTGGGTCGATATCGAAGGCGGCACGGGCACCCTGTTCGCCTATGCCAGCATGGGCAGCAACGAGCTGCCGTCGTCGAACGTGCTGCACGAAGGCCCGGCCATCGCGCTAGGCAAGAAGGGCGGTTTCGCCGGCACGCACATCCTGGTGCCGCGCGGCGGCCTGGCCGTGCATATCAACGCCTTCAACTTCCCCATCTGGGGCTTGCTGGAAAAATTCGCGCCCAGCTTCCTGGCGGCCATGCCCTGCATCGCCAAGCCGGCCACGGCGACGAGCTATCTGACGCAGGCCGTCGTGCGCATGATGCATGAATCGGGCTTGCTGCCGGCCGGCAGTTTGCAGCTGGTGATCGGCTCCACGGGCGACTTGCTGGACCGCCTGAACGGCCAGGATTTCGTGACATTCACGGGTTCGGCCGCGACGGCCGCCAAGTTGCGCACGAATCCGAACCTGATCGCCCAGTCCGTGCCCTTCAACGGCGAAGCCGATTCGCTCAATTGCGCCATCCTGGCACCGGACGTCACGCCAGACGATGTGGAATTCGACCTGTTCGTCAGGGAAGTCGTGCGCGAGATGACGGGCAAGTCGGGCCAGAAGTGCACGGCGATTCGCCGCATCATCGTGCCCGAGCACCTGATGGACGCCGTCGGCACGCGCCTGCGCGAGCGCCTGGCCAAGGTGGTGGTGGGCGATCCGTCCATCGAAGGCGTGCGCATGGGCGCGCTGGCGTCGAAAGAGCAGCAGAACGACGTGGCCGAACGTGTCGCCACCCTGTCGCAGGGTAATGAAGTGGTGTTCGGCGCGGCCGACGGTTTCAATCCGCTCGGCGATGGCGCCATCGACGGCAGCTTCTTCTCGCCGACCTTGCTGATGTGCCGCGATGCGTTTGGCAACGACGCCGTGCATGACGTGGAAGCGTTTGGCCCCGTCAGCACCATGATGGGCTACCACGATATCGACGAGGCGCTGGCCCTGGCCGCGCGCGGCAAGGGCAGCCTGGTGAGCACCCTGGTGACGCGCGATCCGAAGATCGCCGCGCGCGTGGTGCCGCAAGTGGCGGCCACGCATGGCCGCGTCCACGTGCTCGAGCGCGTCGCTTCCGTCGATTCGACGGGCCATGGCTCGCCCCTGCCGCAACTGAAGCACGGCGGCCCTGGCCGCGCGGGCGGTGGCGAGGAGCTGGGCGGCGTGCGTGCCGTGCGCCACTACCTGCAGCGGGCGGCCGTGCAAGGCTCGCCGACCATGCTGGCGGCGATCACCGGTGAATACGTGCGCGGCGCGGACGTCAACGAAAGCCCAATCCACCCGTTCCGCAAGCACTTCGAGGACTTGAAGACGGGCGACTCGCTGCTCACGCACCGCCGCACCGTCAGCGAAGCGGACATCGTCGCCTTCGGCGGCATCTCGGGCGACTTCTTCTACATGCACTTCGATGAAATCGCGGCGAAAGAGTCGCAGTTCGGCAAGCGCATCGCCCACGGCTACTTCGTGCTGTCGGCTGCCGCCGGCCTGTTCGTCTCGCCCGGCGTCGGTCCCGTGCTGGCCAACTATGGCCTGGACAACCTGCGCTTCGTCGCGCCCGTCGCCATTGGCGACACCATTCGCGCCCGCCTGACGTGCAAGCGCAAGGTCGACCGCAACCGCAAGGACGTGTTTGGCGTAGGCCAGGGCGTGGTCGCGTGGGACGTGCAGGTGACGAACCAGAATGAGGAACTGGTGGCCAGCTACGACATCCTGACCCTGGTGTCGAAGCGCGAGTAAGCATCTGCCGCAGCACTGGTGTGAACGGCGCCGCCCGCGATCTTCGCGCGGGCGGCGCTTTTTTTTCGCGCACGGCGATTTACAGATGATTTAAAAATATTAAATGTTAATATTATGGAATGCTAAAAATACTACAAGCTGGGAGGGCGCTGGCGGCCATCAGTGTCGCCGCCTTTCATCTGTCGATCGCCATGGGAGTGCCGCGTTACGGTGGCGAGCCGGTTTTTTATGAATGGACACGCCACATCGGCGGGGTACGGTTTTTCTTTGTCCTTTCCGGCTTTATTATTCTATTTGCCCATTACCACGAGATAGGCCAGCCGTCGGCGTGGCGGCCCTTTATCTTCCGGCGCTTTATTCGGCTGTATCCCATTTATTGGCTATATACCGTCCCATTTTGCCTGCTGGTGGCTGCCGGCCTGGGCACCGATGCGCGCATTCCCTCTGGCTGGGCCGATTGGCTAACATCATTGACCTTGATACGATTCACCGCTGCCGTGCCGCCATTGACGGTGGCTTGGAGTTTGTTTCATGAAGTGGCTTTTTATGCGATGTTTTCGCTGTTGATTCTTAACCGGCGCCTGGGCATGGCGGGATTTGCAGCGGTCGCCCTGTTCAGCGTTATTTACTATAACTATCCGGCTGTAGCGCAGCGCAGCGCGGGCAATGTTTATACTGCTGCCTATAATTTGTATTTCCTGTTCGGCATGGGGGCCTTCTACCTATACCGGCGCGGCGGGCGCGGCTGGATCGAGCTGGCGGTGGGGAGCGGGATATCGGCAGCCGCATTATTGGTCGCGCCACTGCCCCACGAATTATCGTATCTGCTACTGATACTGGGCTTTGCTTTCTTGCTGGCCGGCGCGGCCAAGCTAGAGACGGCACAATATATCCGCGTGCCAACCGTCCTGGTCGCGCTGGGAAATGCCTCGTATACCATTTACCTGATCCACGAGCAGCTCCAGGGCTTGCTGCTGAAGCTGCTGATCAAGAGCCAATTGGCGGCGCTGCTCGGCCCCCGCTGCACCTATCTGCTGGTACTGCTGGGTGCCATCGGTCTGGGGTATGTGGCGTACCTGCTTATCGAGCGGCCGCTGACGGCGGCTTTGCGCCGACGCTTTCAACCAGCTCGCGGTAGCGCGAGTGTAGCCTATGCAGTATCGTCTGGGCCGTGTACGGAGCTGCCTGCTGCTGACAGGCCCAAGGATTCGACGGCTGCGACAAAATCTGCATGATCGCCAGCATGAAGGGTAGGGGTGCGTGCTCGCGCACGAGGCGCCCGATGTTGTCGTTGGGAATCAGGCGGGCTGCCTCGCCAGCATCGGTGCTGACCACCGGCACGCCGCAATAGAGGGCTTCCAGGAGAACCACTGGCATACCCTCGAAGGCCGATGACAGGCAAAGGCAATCAACGGCATTCATCCATTCTGAAATCTGCTGATGGGAACGGGGAGCGAGTATGCGAACGTCTGCCCCCAGCCCTTGCTCGAGGATAAAGCGTCGCATGTCCGATTCCAGCTCGCCCACACCTATCATGATCAGAATGGTGTCGTCGCGATGGCGTTTGAATTCCTGGTATGCCTGTAACAATAACAGCGGATTTTTTTGACCGACAAAGCGCCCCACGAACAGCAGTATTTTTTTGCCCCGGTCAAATTGGTGCTGGCGGGCGAATTGCTGTTTCAACTGCCGGCGTCCGCTCACCGGCAACGGATGGAAGACCGTCTCATCGACCCAGGTGGGAATGAATTGAATGCAATCGCGCATGGCCGGATAATGTTGTTGGTAATGCGTGACCGCGTCGGCTCTGACGATATAGACCTGCTTGATCCGTGCGATCAAATGGCGTTCGAGCCAAAAATAGATGGCCGGGAAGCGTGACCATTTCACTTCTGATTTTGGATTGTAATAGTCTTTCCCGTGATGGCCGTGCAGGAACAGAATTTTATGGTTGGACGCCAGCCAGAATACGGCGCTGGGCTCGATCCGGTGAAATTCCAGCAGGGCGCCGTGCAAATCAATTTGCGCGCGATGACGCCACAAGGCCCAGGCGAATTTCAGCGTGCGCGGTATCTTTTCGCGCCGGCCGATAGGGGCCTCCATCACCGGGAGGAAATGAAAGCTGCGTCCATCCAGTTCCAACTGTTGCCAGCGGCCGACCGGGTGGAGCTGAATATCGACGCTGACGCCGACGAAATAGATATCGAAGTCGTGCGGTGCAAATTTAATCAGTGCGCGAATAATGCTGCCTATGCCGCCCACATTGGGGTGGGTTGGATCATAAGGATGAAATTGAATCACGCGTATCTTGGCCATATTTCCTCCCTGGATGGCCATTACATCAGAATGTGGTAAAAATGTAAATTAATTATTTGAAAGTTAATTTATATTTATTGGTAATATCGCCGCACCAGGAGGCGGCAGGCCGTCAAGCTGCATGAAAAACTGGCCGTCTTTGCAGCCATTCCCGGCCAGCATGAGCATGACGCGTAGCTGGGCGGGGAATTCGATGCCGGATATGCCGCGGTGGCATCCGAAGTGCGCAACTTGGCGCGGGGAGGCGCGCCAGTGGCTGCCACCGTGCCGGCGGCACGGCGGCTGGCGTTAACGAAGGCTGCTTAAGCCCGCAGCCCGAACGGATCGTCGATGCTGTGCGCGGGCTGCGTGAACCAGCGCGGACCGTTTTCCGTCATGTAAAAATGGTCTTCGTGGCGAATGCCGAATTCGCCGGGGATGCAGATCATCGGCTCGTTCGAGAAACACATGCCCACGTCGAGCGGCGTCGTGTCATTGCCCACCAGGTAGGGCCACTCGTGGATATCGAGGCCAATGCCGTGGCCCGTGCGGTGCGGCAGGCCCGGCAGCTTGTAGCCGGGACCGTAGCCGTCGGCTTCCAGCGACACGCGCGCGGCGCGGTCGACGTCACCGCAGGGCACGCCCAGCTGCGCGGCCGCGAACGCGGCGGCCTGCGCTGCCTTTTCGCTGTTCCATACGGAGCGCTGGCGCTCGCTGATCTGTCCAAACACATAGGTGCGCGTGATGTCGGAGATGTAGTTCATCACCTGGCAGCCCGTGTCGATCAGTACCGTGTCGCCCGCTTTCAGGGTTTGCACGTAGTTGACGCCATGCGGATAGGCCGTCGCCTCGCCGAACAGCACGATGCAGAAATACGAGCGGGGCGCGCCGACCTTGCGGTGCGCGCGCTGGATGAATTCTTCCACTTCCACTGTCGTGATGCCTTCGTACAGCATGCTGGCCGTGGCCACGTGCACGGCCAGGGTCATGTCCATCACGCGCTGCATCAGGGCGATTTCCGCCGGAGACTTGCGGCTGCGGCAGTAGGCCGTGACGGCGCGCGCGTTTTCCAGCGTATAGCCGGGGGCCAGCGGCTTGATGCCATCGTAGATGAAGAAGGCGGCGCTTTCGCAGATGCCCACGCGCGGCGGCGCGGCCGTATCCTGGGTTATCCCCATGCGCGCCAGCACGTCGGCGAACAGCTGGTACGGGCTTTCATGCTCTTCCCAGCAATTGACACGGCCTTCGATGAGCATGAAGCCTTGCAAGGTGCTTTCCTCGAACGCGGGAGCGATGTATTCGATGTCGCCGCTGGCCGGCAGGAGGGCGCCCACCATGCGTTCGCTGGCATACCATTTGGTGCCCGTGAAATAGGTGAGGTTGGCGCCCGCGTTCAGGTAGATCGCGGCGATGCCCTGCTGGCGCATGAACGCTTGCGCCTTGGCGATGCGTTGCGCATGTTCGTCCTTGCCGATGGCGACCATGCCGCCCGTCATGTCCGACAGCGATGCCAATGCCTGTTCGATGGAAGTGCCACCTATGCTCATGCCTGCTCCTTTGCTCGATGCTGAATATGGAATGCGGGCATGATATCAGTTCGCGCCTTTCGGCTTGAGCCCGGGCGCGCCGCCGGCCGCATCGGGCGGGGCCAGCACCAGGTCGTGCGGATACGTGAAGTGCCAGTCCGCGTAGCGCTGCTTGCGACGCAGGCTCGCGTCTTCATCGAGAAAATTGTCCTGCTTGATGGGCAACTGCGGCGACAGCGAATGGATGCCGACGATGCGTCCCTCCTGGCGCAGCAGCCCCCATTCCGCCTTGCCCGTGACGGGATCCGCATACAGGCGGCGCAGATGCCGCCGGGCGTTGGCAAAGCGCGGGTCGCGCAGCAGTTCCTGCAGGGTCAATGGATAGCGGGGCCGCCCGTCGCCCGGCGTGCTGTCGTAGTAGCGGCCCAGCGCATTGCGGAATTCATGGCCGATGAACAGCAGCTCGCGCTCCTTGTCGCGCCGCGCGGCCGTGGCATGCAATTCGCTGGCCAGTACCAGGCCCACGCCCATGAAGGCCACCAGCATCAGGGTCCAGATATACGCGAAGCCCTGTGCGCGGCGTTGAAAACTAGAGCTGCTCAAAGGGGATGCCCTCGCGCGTCTTGCCCTTGGCGCCGCTGCGCACGTCGGCCACGCCGCCGATCTCGCCATTGGGCGAAGGGATCAGCTGCCAGGTGGCGGCGGACTCCGTGACGGGGTCGAGCGGCACGCTGCGGAAATAATGGTGGGTCACCAGGTCGGCCAGCGCGGCCGGATACTCGCCCTTGTCGGCATAGTATTTATCGAGGCCGCTCCTGAGTACTTGCAGGTTTTCCTTCAGCGCGACTTCCTTCGATTTTTCCACGGAACCGAAATAGCGGGGGATGGCGATCGTCAGCAGCAGCGAGATGATCGCCAGCACCACCAGCAGTTCGACCAGGGTGAAGCCGCGACGTCGAGAGGAGGCAGGCATGGGGTTCACCATTGATTGAGCGGCACGCCGTTCAGGCCCACCTTGGTCGAGCGCGAGGCGACATCGAACACGTCCTCGCCTTCGCTGGGATTGTCGGGCGGCGAGGCATAGGCGCGCTTGCTCCAGCTGTCGGCGGCGCTGCCTTCTTCCCTGGGCTGGAACGGGTCGCGCGGCAAGCGGCGAAGGAAATAGATGTTTTGCTTGGACGGGCTGCGCTGGTCGGGCACGCCCTCGACCAGTTCCTCGAGTTTTTTCGGATAGCCGGAGGCGCCCAGCGACAGCTTGATGCGGCCATTGTCCGAAGCGCGCTTGTAGGCATCGATCGCTTCGCGCATCTCGATCAGGGCGCTGCGCAACTGCTGCTCCTTCGCCCGTTGCAAGGCCACCTGCGCCATCGGCACGGCCACCGTGGCCAGGGTCGCCATGATGGCCAGGGTGATCATCAGCTCGATGAAGGTAAATCCCCTTGGCTTCACTGGCCACCTTTGCCTGATTTTTCGCCGGCGGCGGGCGCCTCGTCGCCGCCCGTCATGGGCGAGCCGGTGCGCGGCGCTGCCTGCTCGGGCGCGGCGATGGCCTCGGGAGAGCCGCCCACGCTGGCGCGTCCGCCCACGGATGCCTCGGTGCCCGAGTTGAATTCGGCCGTCATCAGGTCCGGGCGGCGGATGCTGCGCAGCAGGCGCGGCGTGATCGACAGCACGATCTCGCTGCGCATGGCGTCGTCCTTCTGGCTGCCAAACAGGCGGTTCAGCACGGGCAGTTCGCCCACGCCCGGCACCTTGTTGGCCGTGCCCCGGTCTTCATCGCTGATCAGGCCGGCCAGCACCTGGGTCTCGCCATCCTTCAGGCGCAGCACGGTGGACGCGCTGCGCGTGCCGATCTGGTAAGCCTGCGTGCCCGTCTTGCTGATCACTTCCTTGACGACGTTTGACACTTCCAGGTTGATCTTGATGGCCACTTCGTCGTCCAGATAGACGTTCGGTTCCACGTCGAGCTTCAGGCCCACGTCGATGTAGTTGACGCTGTCGGAGCTGACGCCGTTATTCGTTGTGACGGTAATGACGGGCACGCGGTCGCCGATGAGGATCTTGGCTTTTTCCTTGTTGCGCACGCGGATGCGCGGGTTGGCGAGGATATTGCTGTCGCTGTCCGTCTTGTTGGCATTCAGGGTGACGCCGCCGATGCCCAGGTTGATATTGTCGCCATTGATGCGGTGCAGGTCCGCCACTTTCAGGCCGCCCAGGCCTCCCGTGCTGCCTGCAACGCCGGCCAAGGTCAGGCTGGCCTGGTCCGGCCAGCGCACGCCCAGCTCCATCAGGCGCGTGCGTTTGACTTCCAGCACCTCGACTTCCAGCATCACTTCCGGATCGGCCAGGTCCTGCACATTGATAATGCGCTCGGCCATGCGCACCATTTCCGGCGTATCGCGCAGCATGATGATGCCCAGGCGTTCATCGGTGACGACGTCCTTGGCCTTGAGCAGGGTCTTGATGGAAAACGCCACCGTCTTGACGTCGGCATTGGCGAGGAAAAAAGTGCGCACGACGAGCTGCTGGTAATCCTTCACCTTTTGCGGCGTGTTCGGATAGATCGTGATCGATTTGTCGCTGGTGACGCTTTGTTCCAGCTGGTTCGCGCCCAGCAGCATGGCAATCGCCTCTTCGATGCTGGTGTCGCGCACGGAGATGGTGGCGCGCAGGGCCGGGTCGACTTCCTTGTCGAAGACGAAGTTCAGGCCCGACACCTTGCTGATGAAATCGAACACGGAGCGCAGCGGCGCGTCGCGAAACTCGAGGGTGACGGGTTTCCTGTAGGCGGCCGCCAGCTTGCCGCCGGCCGGCAGGCTTTTCGACTGCGCTTCGCCGATGCGGCTTTTCAGGGCCAGCGCCTCGCGCTGCGCGGGGCGTTCCTGCAGCACCTGGCGCAAGGCTTCCTGCGCCTGTGCGACATTCGCTTCGCCACCGCGCAGGTAGCTGGCCTGCGCTTCCTGCACCAGCTTGCGGTGCCGTTCATCCTGCGCCACGCCGGCCAGGCCCCGCTGCGCCACGTCGTTGCTGGCGTCCAGTGCCAGTGCCTGCTGGTACAGCGCTTGCGCTTCGGGCAGCTTGCCCTGCTGGCGCAACGCCTCGGCGCGGCGATTCAGATTGTTCAGCGCGCGCATCCTGCCATTCGTGACGGCGATGCGGTACTTGGCGTTGGTCGGTTCGGCCTGCGCCGCCTGTTCCAGCAGGGCCAGTCCCTGTTCCGTGCGGCCCGCGCCCAGCATGGCCTGGCCATCGTTGTAGGCCTGGTTGCCGGCGCAGGCGGCCAGCAAGGACAGCACCGGCAGCAGGGTGATGAGATTACGAGAAATACGTGCGGCGCATCGTTTCAATTGAGGTCCCCTACGGCGAGTGTCTGTTTCTGGTTGAGCGGCAGATAGGTAAATTGCAGGGCGCCTTGCACCACGCCGTCGAAGCGGTAACGCTCTTCGAGCGTGTCGCCGGGGCGCGCCACCACGTTGCGTTCGCCCGCTTGCAGGAAGTAGGCCGCCTTGCCTTCATCGACAAAGCGGCCGAGGAATTGAAATGGCAGCGGTGGCGGCGCATTCGCATCGACGCGGGCGGCGGGCAGCGCGGCCTGGGCCGCCTGCTGGTCGAGCATGATTTTTTTCGGCGTCTCAGGTTGCCAGCTTTGCTTGGCGAACAGGCTGGCCGCTTCCTCGTCGTCGAGTCCACGGCGCGGTTCGATGGCCAGCGCGCGATTGGTTTGCGGAGTTGCAGTGGCGGCAGCGATGGGAGCTGGCGCCACCCGCTCCACCTGGCGCGGCGTGGCCGTGGCCGGTCCCACGATGCTGCCTTCGTCCTCTGGCGCGAACAGGGCGGCCAGCAAGGTCGCCACGGCGGCGCCTCCCAGTACGGCTTTTTTCATCGGCGCACCTCCGCCTTCTTCACCAGCAGGATGAACTGGATGCGCGCGTCGATCTCGCCCGCCTCGATCTGCTCGCGCTTGAAGAGCACGGAGTCCAAGGTCAGGGTGGGCAGCGCCTGCAGGGCGTCGACGATAAAGGTTTGCAGCTGCGCGTATTCGGCCTTGACGGGCAGGGTGATCTGGTAGCGCAAAAAGGCCGTGTTGCCGTCTTCCTGCGGCTTGTAGTCGGCCTTGGCCAGGGTGACGCCGCTCTTTTGCGCCACTTCCAGCAAGGCCTTCAGCTGGTCGGGAATGCTGTCATGCGCGGGCAGGTAGGCGTGAAAGGCGGCCAGGCTGTCGGCATCCGCATCGAGCGTGACGGGTGACGGCGGCAGCGCCGCCTGTTTTGCCATCATGGCCAGCTGCGCGCGCAATTGCACCTGGCGCTCGGCCAGGGCATCGCCCTGCCGCACGGCGAAAGCGGCCAGCGCGAGGCAGGCCGCACCGATGGCGCTGGGCCAGCCCAGCATGCGCCACAGACGCGCGGCTTCCCACGCCAGCCGCGGCGGCACGTGCAGCTGCAGACGCGCTCGGGCCACGGGCGTGCCGGCTTTTAACACGGGTTTTATTGCCGCCATTGCGCCTCCAGCTGAAAACGGTAAGGGTGTTCGGGAGTGTTCGCGTTCATCTCGTGCTTGAGCAGATACACGGAGCTGAACATGGGCTGCTGGTTCAGGAAGGCCAGGTAATTGAGCATGTCCTGCGGCGTTTCCGCTTCGGCGGCGATCTTCAGGACGCTGGCGCCATCCTGTCCCTGCTGCGCGTTCAGGTCCAGCCCCAGCAGGGCCACGCGCACGTCGCGAGGCGCCTGCACCGTCTTGACCAGGCGCGTGACGGGCAGGTTGAGCTGGCGCACGGCGGCAGCCACCTGTTTCAGTTCGAGGTCGCGTTCGCGCTGCTGGCTCGCCGAGAGGGGCGCGCGCACGGGACGCGTGGGCTGCAGCTGCGCCAGTTGCGCTTCCAGGCGCCGCGTTTCCTGCGCCTGCACCAGCCAGTACACGGCGGCCGGCAGCAGCAGCAAGCCGCCCGCCAGGCACAGGGCCAGGCGCCAGCCCTTGAAGGTTTGCGCCGCTCCAGGCGGCAGGAACTCCAGGCGGCTCAGGCCCATGCGGCCTCCCGCATCAGGTGGGCGCCGCTGACCACGGCGACGGGCACGAAGCGTTCCGGCACGTTCGCTTGCGGCACGCCGCTCAAGTCGATCAACGCCACCTGGTCGATGGCGTCGAGCTGTGGCGCACGCAAGTTCCAGCGCCGCCAGGCCCGGTCCAGTTCATCGCCCCAGTCCGTGGCGCAGGACTGGCTGTGCAGGGCCGTGATGCGCCCGCCGCTCGCCGTTGCCAGCAGCAGCCGTCCCGCTTCCACCAGGGCGAAGGCGTCGGGCTTGGCACCGGCGATGCTGCGCCAGGCCGGCCCGGCGATCGGTTCGATGGACAGGCAGCGCCGGCCATGCGCGGCCGCCGCATCCTGCACGCCTTGCAGCAGGGCCGCATCGATGCCGCAGGCCAGGCGCGGCTTGCAATAGGGCGCGTCGTCGGCGGCCAGGCGCCAGGCGCGCGCGCCATCGCCGTAGACGGCGGCGAACTGGCTATGCAGGAAGCGCTGTGCGCTGGCCCGGTCGAGCAGTGCTCCGCTCCACGGCACCACTTGCATGGCGCACCAGCGGCTGGCCAGGCTGACGGCCAGCGGCAGTTTTTTTTCACTATGCTGTTCGAGCCAGCCACGCAGGGCGGCCAGCGCCACTTCCCAGCTGGCGTCGGGATTCGCAATGGGCAGGTGGAAGGCGCTGTCCGCCACGGGACGACCGGCGCGGCGCAGCACGCCGTGCAGCCCGTGCGGGGCCAGGTGCAGGCACACGGTGGCGCGGGCAAGGTGTTCAATAAGTGACACGATTGAGCTCCGCTAAAGTGGTTTCCCCGCGCCGCACCAGATCCAGGCCCGCTTCGCGCGCCAGGCGAAAGCCGTTGCGTGCCGCTTCTTCCTTCATCTGGCTCAGGGGGGCGCGCGTGCAGATCATTTCGCGCATTGCGTCGCTGAGCATCAAGACTTCGGCGACGGCCTTGCGCCCCTTGTAGCCGGTGCCGCGGCAGTGGCCGCAGCCCTTGCCGGCCATGAATTGCCAGTCCTGCACCTGATGCAGGGCCAGGCCGCTGTCGCGCAGCTGCTGCGCATCGGCCAGCACTTCGGCGCTGGCGTCGACGGCGCAATGGGCGCAATTGAGGCGCAGCAGGCGCTGCGCCACGATGCCGTTCAGGGCGGCCGCAAAGCTGTAGGCATCGACGCCCATGTGCAGGAAGCGGCCGACCACATCAAAGACGTTGTTCGCGTGCACGGTGGTAAACACCAGGTGGCCCGTGAGCGCGGCCTGCACGGCGATCTGCGCCGTTTCATCGTCGCGGATTTCGCCGATCATGATCTTGTCGGGGTCGTGGCGCAGGATGGAACGCAGGCCGCGCGCAAACGTCAGTCCCTTCTTTTCGTTGACGGGGATCTGCAGCACGCGCGGCAAGCGATATTCGACGGGGTCTTCGATGGTGACGATCTTGTCGCGCCCCGTGTTGATTTCCGTGATGGCCGCGTACAGGGTGGTGGTCTTGCCGGAACCCGTGGGCCCCGTCACCAGCAGCATGCCGTGGGGCTTGGCGGCCAGGCGGCGGATCTGCTCGATGGCGTCCTCGTTCAAACCCAGGCTTTCCAGGCGCAGCGCCTGCGCCGCCTCCGTCAGCGCGCGCCGGTCCAGCAGGCGCAATACGGCGTCCTCGCCAAAGATATTGGGCATGATGGAAACGCGAAAATCGATCTCCGCCCCTTTCACTCGCACCTTGAAGCGGCCATCCTGGGGGATCCGGCGCTCGGCGATGTCGAGATCGGCCATGACCTTGATGCGCGAGATGATCTGCTCGGCCATCGCCAGCCCCTGCACCTGGCCCGCCTGCACCAGCACGCCGTCGACGCGGTATTTGATGACCAGGCTGGCCACGTCGCATTCGAGGTGGATGTCGCTGGCCTGGAATTTCAGGGCGTCGTAGATGGTGGAGTTCACCAGTTTGACCACCGGGCTGCTGTCCTCGCTGATGCGGATCAGCGAGATGTCTTCGATGCTCTGGTCCAGGCCAGGCACATCGTCCCCATGCTGCATTTCCTGCATCGCCTGCTGCACGCTTTCCTGCTGCAGCAAATAGGCGGCCAGGTCGTCCGGGTGCGCCAGCGCCACCGTAAAGGACGTGGACAGGGCGAAGTCGGCCCACTGCAGCAAGTCTTCGGCAAACGGGTTGCCGATGACGAGCACGGGCGGCGCGCCGGGAACGCCAGGCTGCAGCAGCACGCAGTCGCGCTGGGCGCAATCCGTGTAGGGCAGCAGGCCAAAGGCGGGCAAGGCGGCCTGCAGCTCGGCCATCGTCCAGGCCGGGTAGCGGAACAGGACGGCCAGCTGGCGCAAAAAGACTTCGGGCGGCAGGGCCGCCGTTTCCTGCAGCACGGCCATCTGCGGGCGGCCCTGTTCCAGCGCGCTGGCGTGGGCGCGGCGCAGCATGGCGGCATCGAGCACGGCCCGTTCTCCGTCGCGTGCGTTCATGGCATGCTCCTCACGATAAGCTCCCGGCCAGTTCAAAGATCGGCATATACATCAGCACCACCACGCCGCCGATGACGACGCCGATGATGGTCATCAAGAGCGGTTCGAGCAGGCGCGACGCCCAGTCCACCCAGCGGGCGAATTCCTCGTCGTGGAACTTGGCCGAGCGTTCCAGCATGTCGCCCAGGCGGCCCGTGTTCTCTCCTACTTTCAGCAGCGATTGCGCCACCGGCGTGGCCATGCCGGCGTGTTCCAAGGCGGTGGAAAACGGCATGCCTTCCTGCACCGCGCGGCGCGCCTGCGCCAGCTGCTCCTGCTGCGCCGGCAGCAGCATGGGGCCGACCATGGCCAGCGCCTTGTGGAGGGGGATGCCGGCGTGCAGCAGCAGGCTGAGGGCACGGTAGAAGCGGGCCAGGCGGAATTCCGCCGCCTTCCCGGCCAGCACGGGCAGGCGCAACAGGCGCAGCACCAGCGCCATGCGCATGGCGCGGTTGGCGATGCCGAAGACCACGGCGCCGACCACGGCGGCCAGCGCGCCGGCGCACAGCAGCGGATGCGCGGCCAGGGTCTGGCCAAAGCCGAGCAGCATTTGCGACATCCACGGGATCTCGCGGCCCGAGCTTTCGTAGACGACGCTGAACTTGGGCACCACGTAGCCGAGCAGGAACAGGGTCACGAGGCCGCCGACGACGAGCAGCATGCACGGATAGATGGCGGCGGAAATGAGTTTTTTGCGGATGGCGTCGAACTGCAGCTGGTAGGCGACGAAGCGCGCCAGCGCCTCGGGCAGGTTGCCCGAGCGTTCGGCCGCGTGCACGGTGGCGATGTAAATATCGGGGAAGATGTCGGGAAAACCGGCCAGGGTGTCGGAAAAGCATAGGCCCTGCTGCAGGGTGAGCACGATGGCGGCCAGGGTTGCCTTGGCGCCCGCGCGCGTTTCCTTGTTGTGCAAGGTGGCCATGGCCTCGCCCAGGTTCAGGCCCGCTTCGAGCAGGGCCAGCAGCTCCTGGCTGAATTGCAGCAGGGGCAGGCCCTGCTTGCCGGGACGCAGCTCGGCGCCCGTGTCTGACGTGGCGCCAGCGTCGACGGCCAGCACGCGCCAGCCGCCGCGCACGGCCGCGCGGATCGCCTCAGCCTCGCTGGCGGCGTCGATGGCCAGCGCCTGCCTGCCCGCCGGGCCCTGCACCTGGAGGTGGAACTGCATCGTCGGCTCAGGCGAGCATGGTGATGGCCTGGGGCGTGAAAATGGGGTGATGTGAAAAGGGGACAGCGCGTGCGGACAAGGTCGAAGTAGGCATCGGTCAGGAACAATCCAAAAAAAGTTCAATTCGTCGCGGGTACCGGCAGCAGGCAAGAGGCAATCACTGCCTCAGGGTAGACTGGAATTGCCAGGAAATCAATCGTGCCGTGCGGGCAAGCCTTGTATCGATGGCTTGCCCGCAATTCAGCCGCTTACTGGGTGACCAGGCTGACCTTGTCGATCACGAACGAGGTTTGCAGCGATGCATCCTCGGTCGCGGCAAACGAGATCTGCACGGTCTGGCCCTTGTAGGCGATCAGGTCGAAGGTGCGGATCTGGTAGCCGGCAGCCTTGTTCACGTTCGAGTACGAAGCCAGGGTACCCAGCACCGTACCTGCACTGTTCTTCACAGTGACGACCAGCTTGTCGTACACGGTGCTGCCCGTTTCTGCCGTGTCGATATGCAGCGCGAAGCTCAAGCTGGCGGACGTGGCGGCGGCCGGAATGGCCACGCTTTGCGTCAGCGATTCGCTGGCCGTGGTGCCATTGCCGCCCAGCCAGGCGTACTTCGTGCCTTCGTACGCGGTTTGGCCCGTGAAGGTGCCGATGGCGCCCGTGGTGCCGCTCCAGCCCGTGGCGCCGGACTCGAAGCCGCCGTTCGTCACGCGCTCGGTGGCGCTGCTCGTGCCGACCGTCAGGGTGGCATTGTTCGACGTGGCCGGCACGGCGGGCGACGAGGAATCCGTCACCGTGGCCTTGAAGACGGCGCCGCTGTCGGCCGCCACGGCCGTGAAGCTGTAGGCCGGCGACGTGGCGCCGCTGATCACGGCGCCGTTGCGGAACCACTTGTAGGTGTACGGTGCCGTGCCGCCGCCCGCGCCCACGGCGAACGAGGCGGTGGCGCCCGGTGCGACGGTGATGCTGGCCGGCTGGCTGGTGATGGTCACCGCACCGCCCGTGGTCGATTCATCGACGTCGGCGCCCACGTTGATGGCCGCATACGCGCGCTTGACGGCGGTCGCCTCGGCGCTGCCCACGCCATACAGTTCCTCGGCTGCCTGCAGCACCTTGTTGCGCGCGTCGGCGTAGTTGGTCGACGAGGTGAACTTGGTGGTGGCTGCCTTGAACCAGATGCGGTAGGCCTTGTCGCTGCCGATACCGGTCATGGCCAGCGGGCTTTTGTTCAGGTAGGAGCTGTAGTAGTCGCTGCTGGACGTGGAGTTCGAACCTTGCGACAGGAAGTAGAACATGCGGTTGTTCGGGCCGCTGCTGTAGTGGACGTCGAGGTTCTTGATGGTGCTGCTCCACGCATTCGGGCTGCTGCCATCCTTGCTCGGTTTGTACAGCCAACGCAGCGGCTGGCCATTCTTGGCGATTTCCTTGCCCGTCATCCAATCGTTGCCCGTGTTGGGAATCGTGGTGCCCGTGCCACCGGCGCGCGCATACGCTTCCACCATTTCGCCGGCGATGTCCGAGCTCGATTCGTTCAAGCCGCCCGACTCCTGCGAGTAGATCAGGCCCGAGGTGGCGTCCGTGATGCCGTGGCCCATTTCGTGGCCGATCACGTCGATGGAACCGAGGTTGTTGAACGAGCTGCCGCCATCGCCGATGTACATGCACTTGCAGCTGCTGTCGTAATAGGCGTTGTCGTAGGCCGTGTTGACGTGGGCGGCGATGTGGGTGGCCGTGTTGTTGCCGTCCAGGCTGGACCAGCCCAGCACATTCTTGTGAGTGTCGTAGGTATTCATCAAGCCCCACATCGCGTTCACGGCCGCCGTCTGGCCGTTGGCGTTGGTGGTGCTGCCGCCGTTGATGTATTGCTGTCCGTCGCCCCAGGTATTGCTGGTGCTGCTGTACACGCTGCCCGAACTGGTGCCGTGGTTGGCATTCGTGATGGCCATGCCGCCGAAGCTGCCGCCCGTGCCGCGGCTCGGGTCCTTCATGGTGTAGGTGCTGCCCGTGAGCGTGGTGTTGAGCGGCACCTGGCCGTTGTACTGGCTGTTGCCGATGCCGGCCACGGTTTTCAGGGCTTTCCATTGACGCAGGATGCGGCCATCCTTGGCGCTGACGACGGTATCGTAGTAGACCGGCTTGTTACCGCTGATCATGCGCGTCTGCACCAGGTAGGCCAGCTCGTAATGGTCGACCACGTCCTGCACGTCGAGGGCGTTCAGCGCGGCTTCCGACTTGTTCTCGGCGCCGGCCACGCGCACGGTTTTCATGACGGGATAGATCAGCAGCTGCGCATGCGGCGGCACGTGGTCGACGGCCCGCACGCCGATGTTATTCACGGCGGCGGCGATGGCGGCTGCCGCGCTGATGGCGGGCGTGGTGTCGATATCGGTGGTGGCGCTGCGGGTGACGGAATTGACGCCGCCGCTACCGAGGCCGGACGCGCGGTCCGACACGGATTCGCTGACGATGTCGCCGGCGCTGTTGCTGACCACGACCGTTTCGGAACCGAAGACGGGCAAGCCCTTGTAGGTGTGCTGTACGCGGCTCACGCGCGTGCCGCTGACGCCAGGATGCTGGGCGCCGACGGCAAAGCCATGTTCGGTATTCAGGCCACGGCTGCGCGCCTGCGCGGCCAGCTTGTTGACCAGGCTGGCGGTCTCTTGTGGAGAAGCCAGGGCGACCGGGGCGGCCATCAGGGTCTGTGGCAGCGGCGTGGCGGCGTCTGCCGTGGTGGCCATCAGCGGCAGGGCGGCGATGGATGCGGCAACTATTGTCAAACGTAAATTCATTTCTGCTCCAGGGTATCGGTTAAGGAAATGGTGAATGAGCTGGCCGCGATGCCTGATGGCCACCCCGGCGTGCCTGGCGGCGGGCGGATAGCCTGCCGTTTTGTAGTGGCATGACGCCGGGTAGGGGGACACTAAACTTGTCGAGATCGCCATGTCAAAAAATTCAAGAAATGGGTCACTCCGCGATTTTTTGTTAAGAATTGAACATTTATCGGCGTCGTATCGTTGGAAAGTTTGATCTACCACAAGCTGCAACTTTTGTTATGGACTACTTCCCCTAATGGAGCGTTCTGTTGGAAAAACACTGTTGCCTTTTCTAAATGTTGCGATCTACACTAGCTCTTCGCGTTGTTCCCTGCGGACCACGCGAAGACAAAAAAAGCGCACGCGGCAATGACCGCGTCCAGATACAGCGCATCGGGAAAAAAATCGGGAGTTTCACATGACGTCAATTCTGTTTTCTGCTGTGGGTTTCAGCCATTTCCCCTCTGGAGCGGCATTCATGCTGCATCCGCCTTCCTAGCCGCCGCCAGCCGGCTCTTCCCCCGCGAGGGGGATCTTTTCCGCGAGTCCGACCGCGCCGCCCGGCGTGGCCGCTGGCGCAGTGCATCCTTTTTTCAGGAAGGGTTGCCGGCTCCTGGTGCGTGCACCGGAATCACCGGCCCGAAGAACTATGCTTTCGATAGCGACCAAAGTGGAACAGATCGTGATGGAATCGGCCTTTCTCAGCGAGGGATTGGGCCGTGGTTTGCTGAACCTGTCGGAACTGGCGCGCCAGCTGCAACCGCAATTGCAGACCGACTTGTGGAAACCGGTGGGGCAGGCCGCCGTAGTGATGGCGCTGCGCCGGCTGGCCGAACGGATGCCGCAGCAGAAAAGCGGCGAGATCGTGCTGGCGCACCGCGCGGGAGAGCTCTCCACACGCAGCGAATTGATGATTTTTACCTACCGTTATTCCGACCAGACCTATGACTGCCAGCGCCAGTTGCTGGCGCTTGCGGCGCCCCAGCGCGGCACGTTCATCACGGTCACGCGCGGCGTCAACGAGGTGATGGTGATCTGCAGCCGTTCGCTGCATGCGCTGGTGGAAGAGGTGTTCGGCGAAGAGCAGGAACTGGCGCGCCTGGAGCGCGTGACGGCCGTGACTCTGCACCTGGCGCCAGAGACCTGCTATACGCCGGGCGTGTATCACGCCATCCTCAAGCGCCTGGCGTGGGAGCGGATTAACCTGATCAACATCATCTGCACGTATACGGAACTGACCTTGCTGCTGGAAGCGTCGCAGACGGGGGCGGCTTTTTCCGTGCTGTCGAAAATCGTCGCGCAATGAAAAACGCCCCGCTGCAGCGATGCAGCGGGGCGTCCGAAGGCGCAGGCGCCGTTTATTTTTCCAGCTGCGTACGCACGCGGGCGATAGCGGCGCGTACCTGGCGCGGCGCAGTGCCGCCCACGTGGTCACGCGCGGCAACGGAGCCTTCCAGGGTCAGCACGGCAAACACGTCTTCGTCCGTCAACGGGGAAAACGCGCGCAGCTGCTCGAGCGACAGGTCGGCCAGGTCGCAGCCGGCGTCGACGCAGGCGCGCACGGCCAGGGCCACCGCTTCATGGGCGTCGCGGAAAGGCAAACCCTTCTTGACCAGGTAGTCGGCCAGGTCGGTCGCCGTGGCGTAGCCCTGCAGGGCGGCCGCGCGCATCGCTTCCGGTTTCACCGTGATGCCGCCAGCCATGTCGGCGAAGATGCGCAAGGTGTCAATGACGGTGTCGACGGTGTCGAACAGCGGTTCCTTGTCTTCCTGGTTGTCCTTGTTGTAGGCCAGCGGCTGGCCTTTCATCAGGGTCAAGAGGCCAGTCAGGTGACCGTAGACGCGGCCCGTCTTGCCACGCGCCAGTTCCGGCACGTCCGGGTTTTTCTTTTGCGGCATGATCGACGAGCCGGTGCAGAAGCGGTCGGCGATGTCGATGAAGCCGATGCGTGGGCTCATCCAGATCACCAGTTCTTCGGCCATGCGCGACACGTGCATCATCAGCACGGCGGAGGCGGCGCAAAATTCGATGGCGAAGTCGCGGTCCGACACGGCGTCGAGCGAGTTGTGGCACACGTCGTCAAAGCCCAGCGTTTTTGCCACGCGCAGGCGGTCGATCGGGAAGGTGGTGCCGGCCAGGGCGGCGGCGCCCAGCGGCAGGCGGTTGACGCGCTTGCGGCAGTCGGCCATGCGTTCGGCATCGCGGCCGAACATTTCGACATACGCCAGCATGTGGTGGCCGAAGGTGATCGGCTGGGCTACCTGCATGTGGGTAAAGCCCGGCATGATGGTGTCGGCATGCTGCTCGGCCAGGTCCGTCAGCGCGCTGCGGAAGGTCGCCAGCAGGGCGGTGATGTCATCGATGGCGGAGCGCACATACAGGCGGATGTCGGTGGCCACCTGGTCGTTGCGCGAACGGCCCGTGTGCAATCGCTTGCCCGCATCGCCTACCAGTTCGGTCAGGCGTTTTTCAATATTCAGGTGGACGTCTTCCAGGTCCAGCAGCCATTCGAACTGGCCGGCGGCGATTTCCTGCGAGATTTGCGCCATGCCGCGCTGGATTTCCGCGTAGTCGGCCGGGCTGATGATGGCTTGCGCATGCAGCATTTCCGCATGGGCCAGCGAACCTTCGATGTCGAACAGCGCCAGGCGCTTGTCAAAAAATACAGAAGCTGTGTAGCGCTTGACGAGGTCCGAGACCGGTTCGGAAAACCGGGCCGACCAGGCTTCGCCCTTTTTGGAGAATTGATCAGTCATGAAAGAAGTCCTTTAGTGTACGGCGATTATAAACAAGGTTGGCCGGCGGTAGGGCTTTTAGGGGCTTGCAAGGCGCTGAAATGGCCAGGAATGGGGCCGGCAAGCGTCAAATGCCACGGCGATGGCCCGTTGCGCGTTTCATCCGGGCTGTTTGTATTCTGTCCCGCAAATCGTGCGTTTGGTCGCAATCCGATGGCAGTTCAGGGGGGATCGGCCTACAGTTCAATCATCGCAGCACACAACCAGCCACCCAAAGGACACCATCATGAACATCGCCAAAAACATGGAAGCCATCTTCGTTGCCATCATCGCCGTCGCCGCTGCCACCAGCCTGGCCACCGCCGCCGTGCCGAAGTTCCGTGCCGCTCCAGCCGCTTCCGCCGCCCTTGTCGCCAGCGCCGATCAGGCCACCATGCACACCGTGTACGTCAGCGCCAAGCGTTTGAATGCCGAAGAAAAAGCCGCCCTGTAAGCGCGGCCATGCATTGTCTGCAGTATCAGTAAGCCATACCAGTAGCGCCATCAGCTTCAGCAATACAGCATCATCGGCAGTCACCCCGCTTCTTGCCAGCCCACGTGACAGCAACGTCAATACAGCGAGCATTGTCCCTTGCACCATCAGCACGGCTCGGTGGCATGGGCATCCCGTTGGCATCCGTGCAGCGTGCGATCAACCATCGCTTGTGTTCTGGTGCTAGTGTTCTTTTCAGGTTCTATAAAATATCAACACCCGAATATTGCTTTGTAAGTAATTGATTATTATATTTTTTCGGCATAAAATCAAAAAATAGATAAATGTACCGAGGAGCCTAGTCATGCGAGAACGGCCTGCCGACGCCACGCGACAATATATTGATGCGGTCGCCACTTTTGAGGCCTATGAAGATGCTCTTGCCGAGGCCGCCAAAGTGCGAGGGGGTATGTATTGGCATAAGGGGCCTGCCTCAGCGCCTGACGATGCCTATCTGGTACGTACCAGTGCCTCCGGCAGTGAGAAAAGTCTGGGGCGGCGCTCGCCGGAAACGGAAGCAATGTACGCCAGTTTCCGTCAGAGAAAGGAAATGGCTGCCGAGCGGCGAGATGGTCTGAAGGCTTCATTGCTCAAGCATAAACGCATGAACCGTGCACTTCGCGTTGGACGCGTCGCGCCGATTATTGTGGATATTTTGAACCGCCTGGCCGCTACCAGGCTCGGTGAGCACTTTCGCGTGGTTGGTACGCACGCGCTGTATGCCTATGAATCGGCTGCCGGCATGACCTTTGAAGACGATGCGGTAGCAACACGCGATATTGATCTGCTGTGGGATGTACGAAAACGCGTCGCATTCGCTACCGCCTTGAGCAAAGTTGACGTTTCCATGCTGGGCGTGCTTCAGAAAGTGGACCCGACGTTCCGGATCCGGGACGCGCAGAAATATACCGCCGTCAATAAAGATGGATTCGAAGTGGATATTATCCGCCGCGTGCAGGTCGGTGATGATCCGCATCCCATTCGCTTAAGCGATGAGGACGACGATTTCTGGGTGGCGCAAGCACCGCGTGCCCAGGAGTTGCTCGATTCGGCGCAATTCTCTGCGGTCATCGTCGCCACCAACGGTGCTATGGCCAGGATGAATACGCTCGAGCCGATGGCCTTTGTCCGTTTCAAACAATGGATGAGTGCATTGCCCGAGCGCGATCCGCTCAAGCGTCGCCGCGATGCACTGCAGGCGAGTTCAGTCGAGGATGTTGTGCAAGAGTACCTACCGCAGTGGAGCCAGAACTGAGTTGGCAATGTATGCGCGCAGTAGGGCAGGGCGTCTGGCATCGACGCTGATCATCGCAATCCGGTGGAGACGGTGGGCCATCCACAACATTTTTCAACTCGCCATCGGCATTGGTCAATGGCGTGTTCCGTTTTACTGCCAGTGCATCAGGCACGGTGGTATCAATAACAGCAGCGCCAGCACCAGGTAGATCAGCTGCAGCGGGATCATCCACTTGGCCCACGTGATCCACGGCACGCGCGCCAGCGCCAGCACGCCGACGGTGATGCCGGAGGTGGGGATCATCGGCGTGGTGAATTCGCCGAACTGGAAGGCCAGAATGGCCGTCTGGCGGGTCACGCCCACCAGATCGGCCAGCGGAGCCATGATGGGCATGGTCAGCGCCGCCTGGCCGCTGCCGGAATGGATGAAGAAGTTGATCACCGACTGCATGAAGAACATCTTTTGCGCGGCGAAGACGGGGCTCGACGAGGCCACCAGCGGCGTCAATGCATGCAGCATGGTGTCGATAATCTGCGCATCGCGCGCCAGGATCATGGTGCCGCGCGCCAGCGCGATGACCAGCGCCACGCTGACCATGTCGCGCGCACCCTGTACGAACGACGCCACCAGACTGTCCATGTCGAGCCGGCCGACCAGGCCGACGACGATGGCCATCACCAGGAACAGGGCGGCGATTTCATCGATGAACCAGTCGTACTTGACGACGCCGACGACCATCGTCAGCAAGGTCGCCATGAAGATCCACAGCACGGCGCGGTGCGTGCGCGTCATGCCGGCAAAGCTGTCCAGGTCCATCGAGTGCTCGCTGCGCTTCTCGATATCGAGCAGGTAGGTCGGGCTTTTCTCCGGATGGCGCTTGATGCGCGCCGCGTACCACATCAAGAACACGATGCTGACCGCCGTGGCGATGGCCCACACGATCAGGCGATAGCCGATGCCGGAAAAGATCGGCACGCCCGCGATACCTTGCGCGATGCCGACGTTGAACGGGTTCAAAAAGGCGGCGGAAAAGCCCACCTGCGAGCCGATGAAGGGAATCGACACGCCCGTGATGGTGTCATAGCCCAGGGCCAGGGCCAGCGGCACGAAGATCAGGATGAAGGGGATCGCTTCCTCGTTCATGCCGAAGGTGGCGCCTCCCAGCGAGAACATGGTGAAAAAGACGGGGATGATGGCGGCGCGCACGAAGCGCGAACTGGTGTGCGCCTTGGCGATGGCCTTGATCAGCGAATCGAAGGCTTCCGTTTTTTGCAGCACGGCGAAGGCGCCGCCGACGATCAGCACGAAGCCGATGATCAGGCTGGCGTCGACGAAGCCCTTGATGGGCGCCATCATCAGCGCGGCCAAGCCTTGCGGCTTGTTGTCGACATAGTGAAACGTGCCGGGGATGATCAACTGCTTGCCGTTCACCAGCTGGGTGTCGAATTTCCCGCCCGGCACCAGCCACGTGGCCACGGCGATCATGGCCAGGATGCCGCACAGCAGGACGAAGGTATTGGGGAGCTTGAATTTTCTCATGGGTGTCACTTATTGGCTCAGCAGGCTGCCGCCGCGGTAGGCGACGGCTCCGGCGACCTTGCCGACGTTCATGCCGCGCAGGACGTGGCGATGGGCGCTGCGCGCAAAAAAGACACCGGCGACCGTGCAGCGCAAGGTCGTCGTCTCGCCGCTGACGGGGTCGATCAGGTCGGCCACCGCATCGCCGGCGGCCAGCACCTCGCCCATTTCGCGCAGGTAGACCAGCACACCGTGATGCGGCGCGAGGATCGGCTCCACGCCGGCCAGCGGCGTCGGCTCGCATTGCGGCGCGGGCAGGTCGTCGCCTGCACCATCGATTTCCAGTACGCCCTCGATGGCGAGAAAGCGCAGCAGGGCGGCGGCGTCGCGTTCGGCCAGGGCGTAGCTCACTTCCACTTCGCCGCGCAGTTCGACGGTGGTCGACAGGCAGGCGGCGGGAATCGGATAGCGGCCGCCGAAGTGCGCGTCGAGATCCCACCACAAGCGGCTGCAGGCTTCGTCGAACGGCTCTTCGCCGGCCGCCAGTTCCAGCAGCACGGCGCGCGCGCCCAGGAGCGCGGACAGGGGCGCGATCTGCGCCGCCAGCGGCGTGCCCGTATAGATGTGCAGGGCGGCCTCGTTATCGCAGTGCAGGTCGAGCACGATGTCGGCGTCGATGGCCATGCCCAGCAGGGTTTTCTTCAAGGTTTCCGCATCCGTGCCCGGCCGCCAGGCGGCGACGGCGGCGCGCGCATGCTCGCGTATCAGCCCCACGTTGGCTTGCGCATCCTGTCCCAGCTGGCCAGCCAGCGTGGTTTTCAGTTCATCGGCCACGTGGCGGTAGGCGCGGTTGAAGTTGATGCCGGTGGTCAGGTCGAAGCGGCCGAACGGCGCGCCATGGATGGCTTGCGCCAGGCCGATCGGGTTGGCGGCCGGCACCAGGATGATTTCGCCGTGGATCTTGCCCGCCGCTTCCAGCGCCAGCAGTTCGCGGCGCAAAAACTGCGACACCAGCATGCCCGGCACCTCGTCCGCGTGCAGGGCCGCCTGGATATACACCTTCTTGCCGCTGCGGCTAGTGGCGGCCGCGGCGCCGAAGTGGAAGCTGCTCAATTGGCAGGACATGCCGGCGTGCGCGGTGGAGATGGGATGCTGTTGTACTTGCATGGTGGGCGCCCCGGAAAGGTGCATGGTTGATGGATTCCGGTCGATTATGTAGCAATATTTTCACGAAGTAAATCAATGAAAATCCTTTTACAAATATTTGTTGAGTTTTCTTTTTGATATGAGTACAGTAAGTTCCAGCGACCCGATTTCGCCTTCCGCCAGTGATCCGCAGTGCCCAAGAATACAGGCCGCCAGTGATATGAGAGCATCCGCCAGTCCTGCCAGAAGCAACGCCCCCATGCCATTTGCCACCACGCTGGCGTCGCCCGATGCCGCGTTCGCGCAATCGCCGCTGGGGCAGGCGCTGCTGCACGTGCTGGCTGGCGGCTCGGCTTCGCAGCGGCAGATCGCCGATTACCTGCTGCGCAACCAGATGCGCGTGACGGCGCTGGGCATCGAGGAACTGGCCGACAGCTGCCAGGTGTCGACGGCCACCATCAGCCGCTTCGCACGCGATATCGGCCAGAAGAATTATTCTGCCATGCGCGGCGCCATGGCCGAAACCCTGCAATCGCTGTTGCAGCCGGTCGACAAACTGCGCCGCACGATAGAACGGCGCGCGCGCGCCACCTCGCCCATCACGCAAAGCCTCGAATATGCGGCCGCGAATATCGCCGCCACGTCCGATGCCCTGTCGCCGCCCGCCATGCAGGCCGTGGTGCGCCGACTGACGCGCGCCAGGGTGGTGTATGTGATGGGTTTTGGCCTGTCGGCCAACCTGGCGGGCATGCTGGTGCAGCACCTGCAGCCGTTTTGCCCGCATGTGGTGGAAGTGGTGGGCATCGGCGGCTCGGAAGTAGCGGCCGGCCACCTGGTCAACCTGACGGCGCACGACGTGCTGGTGGTGATCGCGTTTCCCCGCTATACGCTCGACTGCATCGGCCTGGCCAGCTTCGCGCGCGACCGCGGCGCCTGCATCGTGGCGCTCACCGACTCGCCCGCGTCGCCGCTGGCCGAACTGGCCGACCACGCGCTGTACGCGCAAAGCACGCATCCTGTCCTGCCCAGCAGCGCCAGCACGGCGCTGGCCATGATCGAGGCGCTGGCCGTGGCGCTGATGGTATCGAACAAAAAGAACGTAGAAAAAGCGGCCCGCTTGAGCGACGTCATCGCCGCCTATCTGTATGGCGGCGAACATGGCGTGCAGGGCCCACGAAAAACAGCGGCGAAGCAGCGCAAGGCAGTGCCAAAATCATTATAAGAATCAGGCATCAACATCAGGGGAGAGTGACAATGCACATGAAAAGACAGGACGGCGCCTTGCCACGCGAGTCGGTGCTGGCGCAAGGCGTGCGCGTGGCGCTGGGCGCCCTGAGCGTGACGGCGGCGCTGGGCATGCTGGGCAATGGTGCGCAGGCGCAGGAGCAGGAGCAGGAGCAGGAGACAGAACCTGCACCGAAAAAAATGCAGCGCGTGGAGATCACGGGGTCGGCCATCAAGCGCCTGGAATCGGAAACGGCGCTGCCCGTGCAGATCATCACGCGCGCCGCAATCGAAAAGGCAGGCGTGACGACGGCGGCCGAGCTGATGGCGCGCGTGTCGGCCAACGTGGGCGGCCTGACGGACGGCGCCAGCATCAACGTGGGCGGCGACCAGCGCGGCTTCAACAGCGCCAACCTGCGCGGCGTGGGCACTTCGTCGACCCTGGTGCTGCTCAATGGCCGGCGCATGGCCAACTTTGCCTCGCCCGGCGACGATGCGGGCGTGGACCTGAACAACATCCCGGCCGCCGCCCTGCAGCGCGTGGAAGTGCTGCTCGATGGCGCCTCGGCCCTGTACGGCACGGACGCCATCGGCGGCGTCATCAATTTTATTACGCGCAAGGATTACCAGGGCGTGGAGCTGAACGTCTACGGCAGCCGCACCGATGAAGGCGGCGCGGGCAAGCGCACGGCCAGCATCACGGCCGGCACGGGCGACCTGGCTGCGGATGGCTACAATATCTTCGCCGTGGTCGACCTGCAAAAAACGGACGGCTTGCGCTCCTCGCAGCGCAAGTTCATCCCGAACCTGCAGATTCCGCAGCGCCTCGGGCATTTGCTGTCGAACTTTACCAGCCCGGCGAATATCCGCCTGTCCAGCGCCCAGCGCGAGCACCTGCAGGACAACGGCTTCCTGCTCAATGGCCAGCCGATCACCAACCGCCAGATCAATTTTGGCATTCCGAACTGCGCGCCGCCGGCCAATTTGTACCTGCCGGCGGGCACGGGTGGCGTCGATGCCTGTACCTATAACTATATGGGCGACACGGAGCTGTATCCGAAGACGGACAAGCAGAACCTGCTCACGCGCGGCGTGCTGAAATTGAATAACGATCACCAGCTGTATGCGGAAGTGGCGCTGAGCCGCTCGCGCAGCCATTACGTGGGGTCGTCGGCGCGCGTGATCGGCTACCTCGATTACAGCAAGGTGCCGCAGCTGGCCAATGCGGGTTTCGACACGCTGCTCGATGACGATGGCAAGCAGGTGGAGCGCGAACTGGAACTGCGCATGCGGCTGAACGAGGCGGGCATGCGCACCAGCCAGCTGACCAGCGAGAGCCAGCGCTACGTCGTGGGCGCCACCGGCACGCTCGCCGGCTGGGATTACGACGTGGGCTTCAATCACAGCGTCAATGTGGTGAAAGACCGCGATACCCACGGCTACGTCTTGTACGACAAGCTGCAGGCAGGGATCGCGGCCGGCGACATCAATCCCTTCGGGCCCTCCAGCGCGAAAGGCCGGGCGCTGCTCGACAGCATCCAGGTCGACGACGAGGTGCGCCATGCGCGCGGCGTCATGGACTCGCTCGATTTCAAGGTGTCGCGCGCCTTGATGCCCATGGGCGGCGGCGACATGGCGCTGGCCGTGGGCGGCGAAGTGCGGCGCGAACGCACCGAGTTCCGTCCGTCGGCGCTGCTCATGAGCGACAACATCAGCAACGATGCGGCGCCGGAAGGAGGCAGGGGTACCAGCGACAGCCGCAATGTACAAGCCGTCTATGGCGAATTGCTGCTGCCGTTGACCAGGCAATGGCAGGCGCAGTTGTCAGGCCGCTACGACCATTACGAGCAGGTGGGCGGCGCCCTCAGTCCCAAGGTCGGCCTGACCTACATGCCCAGCAAGCAGGTGCTGCTGCGCGCTTCGGCCGGCAAGGGTTTCCGCGCGCCGTCGATGTCGGACTTGCACCGTCCTACCGTCTACAGCAGTACGGCGACCCTGCCCGATCCCGTGCTGTGCGCCACCGTGGACAACAATTATGCCGATTGCGCGCAAGACTGGGATACGCGCCGCTACAGCAACGACAAGCTGAAACCGGAACGCAGCCGCCAGTTCTCGGTGGGCCTGGTGCTCGAACCGAGCCAGCACTGGACCTTCAGTGCCGATTACTGGAACATCAGGCGCACGAACCTGATCAGCGAAATCGGCGACGACATCATCCTGGGCAACCTGGCCAAGTACGGCAACCTCGTGCACCGCAACGAGGACAATGAAATCGACTATATCGAGCTGCGCAAGGAAAACCGCGGTGCGCAAAAAGCTGCGGGCATCGATATCACGGCAGACCTGCATGGCGTGCAAACGGCGTGGGGACGCTTTGGCGGCCACCTGAGCGGCACGTATGTGCTGGGCTCAAAAATCCAGACCAGTCCCGGCGACGATTTCATCAGCAATCTCAATCGCTTCGTCACGGACGGCGTGGTGCAGCGCTGGCGCCACACGATCACCCTCGATTGGGATAGCGGCCCGTATTCGGCCAGCCTGTCGAACACGTATTCGAGCGGCTACCGGGATCAGAACTCGGCCATCAACATCGATGACGGCAGCGTGGTCAAGCCGAACCGGGTGAAGGCGTACACCTTGTGGGACATGTCGGCGGCCTATGCGGTGAGCCAGCAGTTCAAGCTGCGCGCGGGCATACAGAATCTGTTCAATACCAGTCCGCCATATTCGAACCAGGCCTATTTTTTCCTGTCCGGCTATGATCCCAGCTACACGGACCCGCGCGGCCGGCGCTTCTATGCGAGCGCCAATTACAGCTTCAAGTAAAAAAAGTCGGGGATGCCGCAACAACGCTGTCATATGCGGCAGGTAGTATCGTCGTTCGCTGGAGTCGGGTTGCAAGCAGCAGTTTGGCAGCAAGGGCGCGCGCCGGTATCGACAAGTGCGCGCCACTTTTCTTGTATTCGAAAGGCACCATGAAATCATCTTCAAGCCTGTACCACACCTTCCGCGCCGCGCTGCTGTTCGTGCTGGCATTGTGCAGCGTCCATGCCGTGGCGGCGCCGGCCGGCAGTGCCATCGGCAGCGCGCCGCAGGGCACTCTCGTCATCATCGGCGGCGGCCTGCGCGCCGACAATGCCGAAGTCTGGCAACGTATCGTCAAGCTGTCGGGCGGGCCGGGCGCGCGCATCGCCGTGCTGGCGTCGGCCGCGATGAACCCGGAAAAATCCGGTGAAAACATCATCAAGAAACTCAATCAATATGGCGCCGAGGCCTTTTTCGTGCCGCTGGCCGTCAAGCTGGCCAATCGCGATTACCGCAAGGCGGCCGAAGACCCTGCCATCGTCACGCAGATCAAGTCGGCCACCGGCATCTATTTTGCCGGCGGCGATCAGGGACGCATCACGCAAGCCCTGCTGCGCCCGGACGGCAGCCGCACGGCCGCGCTGGAAGCCATCTGGTCGGTCTATCGCAACGGCGGCGTGATCGCCGGTTCCAGCGCCGGCGCGGCCATCATGAGCACGACCATGTTCTACGACGCCAAACCCGTGCTCGACATGCTCAAGATGGGCGTGACGGATGGCCGCGAGATCGCGCCGGGCCTGGGCTTCATCGGCAGCGACGTTTTTGTGGACCAGCATCTGCTGGTGCGTGGGCGTTTTGCCCGCATGATTCCCGTGATGCTGAAAAAAGGCTATCACCTGGGACTGGGCATCGATGAAAACAGCGCCATGGTGGTCGACGCCATGCGCGACGTGGAAGTCATCGGCTACAGCGGCGCCCTGCTGATCGACCTGTCGGGCGCCATCAGCGACCGTGGCGTAAAAAATTTCAATATCAGCAACGCGGCCATCAGCTATCTGGACCGTGGCGACAAATTCAATCTTGTCACGCGCGTGTTTACGCCGTCGCCGGACAAGGCCGACAACAAGCTCGATCCGAACCAGCCCGACATGCGCGAACCTGTCTTCACCAACGATATCCTCGGCAACAACGCCGTACTCGACCTGATGGGCAATTTGATCGACAACGCCCAGCAGGAAGCCATCGGCATCGCCTTCGGCAATCCGCGCGACCCGTACCCGGACCTGGGCTTCGAGTTCCGCTTCAGTAAAACCGTCAACAGCGTCGGCTACAGCTCGACCGAGGCGGAAGCGTACTCGGTGCTGAAGCTGCGCCTCGATATCCGCCCGATCCAGCTGCGCCAGCCCCTGTACCGCTACAAGTAAGCGGCGCGTTAGCGCCGCCAGCGCGGCCACGCGGCGACCGTCAGGGCCCGCAGCAGCCACTCGACAGGGCCATAAGCGTGGCCGCGCAGCCACCAGCGGCTCAATGGCAGCTGCGCGCCAAAGATGATGGCGGCCAGCGCCAGGGCGCCCAGCGGCGAGACGCTGCCCATCAGCCGCGCGCCATACGCGAGGAACAGCACGGCGCAGATGGCTGACTGCAGCAGGTAGTTCGACAGGGCCATGCGGCCCGTGTCGGCCAGCAGCGCAAACAGCGTGCCGTCGCGCAGACGCTCGAACAGAGATAGCGCCAATGCCAGGTAGGCGCCCGCCAGCAGCGGCGCGGTGGCCAGGCCCACGGCCAGTCCCGCCACCTGCCATGCCTGGCTGTCGCCATACACGGAGGTCCACGCATAGAAGGTGGCGCCGGGCAATCCCGCCAGCGTGCCGGCCCGCAGCAGGCGGCGGCGCAGCGGCAGATAGTCGCTCGCATGCAGCAGCATCTCGCGCTTGCCGGCGGCCAGGCCGCACAGGAACATGGCCAGCGCGCACGGGGCCTGCACCAGCAGCAGGACGAGCCAGATGTCACTGAGTTCGCGCAGATGCTGATGGATGACGGCGGCCGGCGTGGCGCGGTAGGCGGCCAGCGCGCTTGCCGCTTTTTGCGCCATGTCCACGGCCAGCTGCGCGTCGTCGCCGGCCGGCTGCAGGCTTTGCAACCATGCCATGCCTGCCCAGAACGCCACGCAGACGGCGACGAGCGTCAACGCCAGGGACAATGCCTGGCGTTCGCCGCAGCGGTGCAGCGCCAGCAGCACGATGCCCAGCAGAGCGTAGGTGGTCAGTATGTCGCCATGAAACAGGAGCACGGCATGCAGGGCGCCGATCAGCCACAGGCCCGCTTGCCGGCGCAGCATGCGCGGCACGAACGGCGCCTCGGCGCGCGCGGCCGCCTGTATCTGCAAGGTGAAGCTATAGCCGAACAAGAAGGAAAACAGCAGGTAGAACTTGGTTTCGAACAGCAGCGCGACGAGAAAGTGCGTGGCGCGGTCCACGCCGCCGTGGAAGGCGGGATCGGTCAGGCCCAGGCCGAACCAGGGCGTGGCGAAGGCGCCGATATTGACGACCAAAATGCCGAACAGGGCGCAGCCGCGCAGGGCGTCGACGTCGGCGATGCGCGCGGGCGGCGTACTCGGTGAGCGGCTCATGGTGCCGCTCATGCCAGGGCAGGGCGCAGGAAGCGCGCCAATAACAGGTGCAGGCTTGCCCGCTGCGCCAGCGGCGCGTAATCGGGATCGACGGCGACGCGGTTGAAGATGCCATCGATCAGCGCGGCGATCCAGCCGGCCGTTTGCGCGGGGTCCAGCGCGGCGTCGACCTGGCCCTGCGCGGCCGCCTCTTCGAGCAAGGTTTGCACGCCGCCGCGCAGGCTGGCGTCGTTGCGCGCCACCCTGGCCGCGATGTCCGTATCGCGCATCGCTTCGGCGGCGATGTCCAGCGCCAGTCCCGCAAAGTCCGCGTCGGCCGCCAGCGCCAGCACCACGTCCATGAAGTCGAGCAGGGCGCCGTAGGCATCGGCGCTGCCTTGCACGCCCGCGAAATAGGCGGCCGTCTCGCTGCCTTCCTGGTCGACGATGGCGGCGATGATGGCTTGCTTGGTGGGGAAGTAATGAAACAGGTTGCCGGGGCTCATGCCCGCCTGCGCACAGATGGCGGCGGTGCTGGTCTGGTGAAAGCCCTTGTGCGCGAAGCAGTGGCGCGCGGCGGCGAGAATGGCGTCGCGGCGTGCCGCGTGTTTATCGGGATCGATGGTGCGCATGACTTACTTTTAATTAATCGACTGGTCAGTCTAATATAAACCGATTGCCTTGCCGGGTCAAGCTGGCCACTTTGCACGTCCCCTTCCTGTCGCTACAATGTGTCGCAGCGGTTTTTTTCAGCGCCTGGCGGCAGGCCCGCCGATTGTTTGGAAAACCGTTCCCTTCACCTGTTTTTCTACCGTTTTAGGAATGACATGCAGCAGACCCCGATTCGATCCTTCCTCTGCGCGCTGGCGCTGGCCGCCGGCATCGCCCCTGCCGCGCAAGCGGCCAGTGCCGCCCAGCCGGCCACCATGCGCCTCGATTACCAGCACAGCGGCAATGCGCTGGGCGAGCATTATGCGGTCGAGCGCGTGCTGGTCGAGCCCCTGCCATGGGCGGGCAACCTGGCGCGCCCCATCGATGACAGCAACCGCGGCAACAATATGCTGGAAGTGGTCGACATCAAGTCGGGCAAGGTGCTGTATTCGCGCGGTTTTTCCACCATCTTCGGCGAATGGGCCAGCACGGATGAAGCGAAAACCACCACGCGCGCGTTCCAGGAATCCGTGCGCTTCCCGCAGCCCGAGCAGCCCGTGCGCGTGCGCATTCTCAAGCGCGACGAGCGCGGCCTGTTTTCCATTGTGTGGAGCACGGACGTTGATCCGGCCGCGCAGGACGTGATCCGCAAGCAGCCGCCGGCGCCCGTCAAGCCGATCCCGATCCGCATCAGTGGACCTTCCAGCGACAAGGTCGACCTCTTGATCATGGGCGATGGCTATACGGCAGCCGAAATGGGCAAGTTCGAAGCGACGGCGCGCAAATTGGCCGAGCATCTTTTCACGGTGTCGCCGTTCCGCGAGCGGGCCAATGACTTCAATGTGTGGGCCATGGCCGCGCCGACGCCGGAGTCGGGCGTGTCGCGTCCATCGACGGGCGTGCACCACGCTTCGCCCTTGGGCACGCGCTACGACATCTTCGGCAGCGAGCGTTATGTGCTGACGACGGACAACCGCGCATTGCGCGACCTGGCGCAGTACGCGCCGTATGAATTCATCGAAATCCTCGTCAATAACGATACCTACGGCGGTGGCGGCATCTTCGGCCAGTTCAGCACGGCGGCGGCCAACAGCGACTGGGCCAACTACCTGTTCGTGCACGAATTCGGCCACCATTTCGCCGGCCTGGCCGACGAGTACTACACTTCGCCCGTGGCCTATCAATCGAATGGCGAGCGCCAGGAACCGTGGGAACCGAACGCCACGGCGCTGCGCGATCCGGCCAAGCTGAAATGGAAAAACCATGTGAAGGCGGGCACGCCGCTGCCGACGCCATGGCCGAAGGAAGCGTACGACAGCCATGCGCGCGAATACCAGAAGCAGCGCGCGGCTTTGCGCGCGGCCAACCGCCCGGAAAGCGAAATGAGCACCTTGTTCAAGGCCGACCTGGCGTACACGCAGCAGCTGTTCTCGAAAGCGCCGCAGCGCCATGCGGTGGGCGCCTTCGAAGGCGCGCACTACGAGTCGTCCGGCTACTACCGGCCCGAGATGCAGTGCATCATGTTCGACCGCAGCGAGACGTTCTGCTCCGTTTGCCAGGATGGTATCAGCACCATCATCGACCTGTATTCGCGTCCGGCCCCGGCGCCAGGCAAATAAGGCCGCTCCTGTCATTCCAGTAGTGCATGGGGCCATGTTGCATCGCAATAGCATGGCCCCGATTTTTCCCGCTCCCCGCCTGGCGCCTCGCGCCAAGTCGCCCCACCGCTTGTTTTCCAGGCAATCCCCCTTTCTTTTTGCACGGCTGCTTTTCTGTGCGCCAGCCCCACGGAGTTATCAAAAAGGTACCGCGATTCGCTTGCTTGTCAATTAGTTCATTTAAATAATATTGATGTAGAATTTGATGTATATCAATGTTGCATTGCCGCAATCGCACTTATAGTTGACCTAGCTCAAAACGATAAGCATGCGGACCGGACTCATCGCGAATCACGTATCTAAATGCTGTAGAGTAATTTTCGCCCTGTACCAGTTCCCCGAGAATGCACTGGTGCCGGCCTCGAATTTCAGTGACGGAAGCCAGATTCATGAAGATGCAGACCCCCGCGCCTGACGCGTGCAGTACCCTCCATCCCCACACTCCGATTGCCTTGCCGTATGCGCGCGCCGGCGGCGTTACGCTGGCCATGTGCGCCGCCGCCATGCATGCGGGCGCCGTGCGCTGCGTTCAGGCGGCCACGCCGTGGCCCGCCCTGCGTCCAGTGCCGGCATGACGGCCCCCTTGCCGCACCTGCCCTTGCAGGGCAAGCTGGGGCTGGTGGTGGGCATCGCCAACGCGCAAAGCATCGCCTGGGGCTGTGCCAACGCCCTGCGCGCGGCCGGCGCGGAACTGGCCGTCACCTGGCTCAATGACAAGGCGAGAACGCACGTGAAACCGCTGGCGCAGCAAGTGCAGGCGTCGATCATGGCGCCGCTCGACGTGGCCGTGCCGGGGCAATTGGAGGCGCTGTTCGCGCAGATCGAACGGCAGTGGGGACGCATCGACTTCGTCGTCCATTCCATCGCCTATGCGCCGAAACACGATTTGCATGGTCGCGTGACGGACAGTTCCGCCGACGGCTTTGCGCAGGCGATGGATGTCTCCTGCCACTCCTTCATGCGCATGGCGAAACTGGCCGAACCGCTGATGCCGGACGGCGGCAGCTTGATGACCATGAGTTATCTGGGCGCCGAGGAAGTCATCGCCGACTACGGCCTGATGGGGCCCGTGAAGGCGGCGCTGGAAGCGTCCGTACGTTACCTGGCCGCCGAACTGGGCCCGCAAGGCATCAGAGTCAACGCCATTTCGCCGGGGCCACTGGAAACGCGGGCCGCTTCCGGCATCGCCCATTTCGACCGCCTGATGGCCGACGCCATCGAACGTTCGCCCATGCGCCGCCTGGCCACCATCGAGGACGTGGGCGCGCTGTGCGCCTTCCTCGCCGGCGACGGCGCGCGCGCCATCACGGGCGGCACCCTGTACGTCGATGGCGGCTACAACATCCTGAATTGACTGGAAGATGATGACCATGGCTGTTTTTACCTTGCCACACCGCGCCATGCTGGCCGCACTGGCAGCCACGCTGGCCCTGGCCGGCTGCGCCTCGATGGCGCCGCCGTATGCGCCCCCGCCGCTGCCCGTGGCGGTGCAGTACCCGGAAACCGATCCGGCCGGCGCGCACGCGCCTGACGTCGCCTGGCAAAGCTACTTTGCCGATCCGCGCCTGCAGGCGCTCATTGCGCAGGCGCTGGCCAGCAACCGCGACATCCGGATTGCCGCGTTGCGCGTGGAAGAGGCGCGCGCCGCGTATGGCATCCAGCGCGCGGAGCAATTTCCCACCATCGCGCTGGGCGCCTCGGGCAGCCGTGCACGCGTGCCAGATGACTTGAGTCCGACGGGTCGCGCCATGACGAGCGCGCAGTACCAGGCGGGCTTGAACGTGAGCGCGTGGGAACTCGATTTCTGGGGCAGGGTACGCAGCCTGAAAGACAGCGCGCTGCAAACCCTGCTGGCCAGCGACGAGGCGCGCCGCGCCGTCGGCGTGGCCCTCGTGGCGCAGGTGGTCAATGGCTACCTGGGCTTGCGCGAACTCGATGAGCGCGTGGAACTGGCGCGCGCCACCGTCGACAGCCGCGCCGAATCGCTGCGCATCTTCACGCGCCGCTTTGAAGTGGGATCGATTTCCAAGCTGGACCTGACGCAGGTGGAAACCCTGCTCAGCCAGGCCCTCTCGCTGTCGGCCCAGCTGGAACAGGCACGCGCCGTGCAGGCGCACGCACTGGCCCAGTTGGTGGGCGGCCCCGTCGATCTGACGCCGGTGGCTGGTGAGGTGCGCCGCTTCGACGACGCCAGCGTGCTGCAGCCGCTGCATGCGGGCTTGCCCTCGGCCTTGCTCACGCAGCGCCCCGACCTGATCGCGGCCGAACACCAGTTGCGCGCCGCGCAAGCCAATATCGGCGCCGCGCGCGCCGCCTTCTTCCCGACGATTTCGCTGACGGCCGCCTACGGCACGGCCAGCGCGGAATTGAGCGGTTTGTTCGATTCGGGCAGCGGCGCCTGGAATCTCGCGCCGCGCCTGGTGCTGCCTATCTTTGACGCGGGCCGCCTGCGCGCCAATATGGACTTGGCCGAAGTGCGCCGCGACGTGGCCGTGGCCAATTACGAAAAGAGCGTGCAGGGCGCGTTCCGCGAAGTGGCCGACGCGCTGTCGAACCGGCGCTGGCTGGCGCTGCAGGTCGACATCGGCAAGACGACGTTGGCCGCGCAGAGCGAACGGGCACGCCTGGCCAAGCTGCGCTACGACAATGGCGCCGCGCCCTACCTGGAAGTGCTCGACGCGCAGCGCGACCTGCTGACGGTGGAGCAGCAGCTGGTGCAGACGCGCCGCGCTCTGCTCTCGAGCCAAGTCAGCCTGTATGCGGCCCTGGGCGGCGGCGCGCCCGTCGCCTCCGCCGTCGCTTCCACCCACTAATTTGATCGCCCCGATACCATGAATGCTCAACTGAAGAAAAAACTCATCCCCGCGGCACTCGTCGTGGCCGTTCTCGTGCTGGGCTATGTGGCCTGGCAAAAAATGCGTCCCACGGGTCCTGGCGAAGGTTTTGTCAGCGGCAATGGCCGCATCGAAGCGACGGAAATCGACGTCGCCACCAAGCTGGCCGGCCGGGTCAAGGAGATCCTTGTGCGCGAGGGCGACTTCGTCAAGGCGGGCCAGCCGCTGGCCACCATGCAGGTGGACTCGCTGGCGGCCCAGCGCGACGAGGCGCGCGCGCGCCAGCAGCAGGCATCCGATGCGGTGGTCGGCGCGCAGGCGCAGGTGGCCGTGCGCGAGAGCGACAAGGCGGCCGCGCTGGCCATGGTGGCGCAGCGCGAAAGCGAACTCGATGCGGCCAAGCGCCGCCTGGTCCGCTCCGAGACCCTGTCGGAAGAAGGCGCTTCCTCGGTGCAGGAACTCGACGACGACCGTGCCCGCGTGCGCAGCGTGGCCGCCGCCCTGAATGCGGCCAGGGCGCAAGTGACGGCGGCGCAGGCGGCCATCGACGCGGCCAAGGCGCAGGTGGTCGGTTCGCGTTCCGCCGTCGTGGCGGCCGAGGCGACGACGGCGCGCATCGATGCCGACCTGGCCGATGGCCAGCTGGCGGCGCCGCGCGACGGCCGCGTGCAATATCTGGTGGCGCAGCAGGGCGAAGTGCTGGCGGGTGGCGGCAAGGTGCTCAACCTGGTCGACCTGTCGGACGTCTACATGACCTTCTTCCTGCCCGAGACGGCGGCCGGCAAGGTGGCGCTGGGCGGTGAAGTGCGCATCATCCTCGACGCGGCGCCCCAGTACGTGATTCCCGCGACGATCTCGTTTGTCGCCGCCAGCGCGCAGTTCACGCCGAAGACCGTGGAAACGGCCAGCGAACGCCAGAAGCTGATGTTCCGCGTGAAAGCGCAGATCAGCCGGGAGCTGCTGCAAAAGCATCTGGCCCTCGTCAAAGTGGGCTTGCCCGGCGTGGCCTGGGTGCGTCTCGATACCAAGCAGGCCTGGCCCGCTGAATTGACGGCGAAGGTTCCGCAGTGACTGTGGCTTCCACTTCCCCTGTCGTCAGCATCCGCGGCGTCAGCCAGCATTACGGCAAGACGGTGGCGCTGGACGGCATCGACCTCGATGTGCCGGCCGGCCGCATGGTGGGCTTGATCGGTCCCGATGGCGTGGGCAAATCGAGCTTGCTGTCGCTGGTGGCGGGCGCGCGCGCCGTGCAGCAGGGCACAGTGATGGCGCTCGGTGGCGACATGCGCGATGCGCGCCACCGCGACGACGTTTGCCCCCGCATCGCCTACATGCCGCAAGGCCTGGGCAAGAATCTGTATCCGACCCTGTCGGTCGAGGAAAACCTGCAGTTTTTCGCGCGCCTGTTCGGCCACGACGCGGCCGAGCGCCGCCGCCGCATCGACCAGCTGACCCGCAGCACGGGCTTGCAACCGTTCCTCGCGCGCCCGGCTGGCAAGCTGTCGGGCGGCATGAAGCAGAAGCTGGGCCTGTGCTGCGCGCTGATCCACGATCCCGACCTGCTGATTCTCGACGAGCCGACCACCGGCGTCGATCCGCTGGCGCGCGCCCAGTTCTGGGACCTGATCGCCGGCATCCGCGTGCAGCGCCCGCAAATGAGCGTGATGGTGGCCACGGCCTACATGGACGAGGCGCAGCGCTTCGATTGGCTGGTCGCCATGGATGACGGCAGGGTGCTCGATACGGGCACGCCGGCCGAACTGCTGGCGCGCACGGACAGCGGCAACCTGGAAGCGGCCTTCATCAAGCTGCTGCCGGAAGCGAAGCGCGCGGGCCACCAGCCCGTCGTCATCACGCCGCTCGATGCCGCCAGCGCGCAGGATGTCGCCATCGAGGCGCAGGACCTGACCATGCGCTTCGGCGATTTTACGGCCGTCGACCATGTGAATTTCCGCATCGGCCGCGGCGAAATCTTCGGCTTTCTGGGCTCGAACGGCTGCGGCAAGTCGACCACCATGAAGATGCTCACGGGCTTGCTGCCGGCGACCGAGGGCAAGGCCTGGCTATTCGGCAAGCAGGTCGATTCCAGCGACATCGATACGCGCCGCCGGGTCGGCTACATGTCGCAGGCGTTCTCGCTGTACAGCGAACTGACGGTACGCCAGAACCTCGTGCTGCACGCGCGCCTGTTCCACGTGCCAGAGGGCGAGATACCTGCGCGCATCGACGAGATGGCGCAGCGCTTCGACTTGCGCGCTGTGATGGACGACTTGCCCGATAGCCTGCCGCTGGGCATACGCCAGCGGTTGTCCTTGGCAGTGGCCATGGTGCACAAGCCGGAAATGCTGATCCTCGACGAACCGACGTCCGGCGTCGACCCGATCGCGCGCGACAATTTCTGGCGCCTGATGATCGAGCTGGCGCGGCGCGACCACGTCACCATCTTCATTTCCACCCACTTCATGAACGAGGCCGAGCGCTGCGACCGTATCTCGCTGATGCATGCGGGGAAAGTGCTGGTCAGCGATGCGCCGGCCGAACTGGTGCGCAAGAAGGGCGCGCCCTCGCTGGAAGCGGCTTTCATCGCCTACCTGGAAGAGGCGGGCGGCGGCACGGCGCCGGCGGCGCAGGAAAGCGAGGCGCCCGTGCAGAAGGCGGAAGCGGTCGCACCGCAACAGGAGCGTAGGCGCAGCCGTTTCAGCCTGGGCCGCATGCTCAGCTACATGTGGCGCGAAACGCTGGAATTGCGCCGCGATCCCGTGCGTCTGACCCTGGCGCTGGGCGGCTCCGTGCTGCTGCTATTCGTCATCGGCTTCGGCATCAGCCTCGATGTGGAAGACTTGAGTTACGCGGTGCTCGACCACGACCAGACGACGTTGAGCCAGAATTACACGAACAACCTGGCCGGCTCGCGCTATTTCATCGAACGCCCGCCGCTGCGCGACTATGCCGATATCGACAAGCGCATGCGCAGCGGAGAGTTGTCGCTGGCCATCGAGATCCCGCCCGGCTTCGCGCGCGACGTGCAGCGCGGCGCGCCGGCCCAGGTGGGCGCGTGGATTGACGGCGCCATGCCGATGCGCGCGGAAACCGTGCAAGGCTACGTGCAGGGCATGCATCAGCTGTGGCTGGCCGACCAGGCCTTGCACCGCTATGGCATCACGATGAGCAACCCCGTCGCCATCCAGACGCGCTACCGCTACAACCCCGACGTGAAAAGCCTGCCCGCCATGGTGCCGGCCGTGATTCCCTTGCTGCTGCTGATGCTGCCGGCCATGCTGGCGGCGCTGTCCGTCGTGCGCGAAAAGGAACTGGGTTCCATCATCAACCTGTACGTGACGCCCGTCACGCGCCTGGAATTCTTGCTTGGCAAGCAGGTGCCCTACGTCGTGCTGGCCATGTTCAACTTCCTTCTCATGGCGCTGCTGGCCGTCACCGCCTTTGGCGTGCCGGTCAAGGGCAGCTTGGCGACCCTGATCGGCGCCACCTTCATCTTCAATATCTGCGCTACCGGCATCGGCCTGTTCGCCTCGACGTTTACGCGCAGCCAGATCGCGGCGCTGTTCGTGACCATGATCGGCACCATGATCCCGGCCATCCAGTTTTCAGGCCTGCTCAATCCCGTTTCGTCGATGGAAGGCGTGGGCAAGGCGATCGGCCTGATGTACCCGGCCACGCACATGCTCAATATCAGCCGCGGCGTGTTCAACAAGGCGCTGGGACTGAGCGACCTGCACGCCTCGTTCTGGCCATTGATCATCGCCATCCCCGTGATCCTCGGCGTGACCGTGGCGCTGCTGAAGAAGCAGGAGAGCTGATATGCGCCACCTTGAAAATATCTACCGCCTGGGCGTGAAGGAAATCTGGAGCCTGATCCGCGACCCGATGATGCTGATCCTGATCCTGTACACGTTCACGTTAGCCATCTACGTGGCCGCCACGGCCAAGCCGGAAACGCTGCACATGGCGTCGATCGCCATCGTCGACGAGGATGGTTCGCCGCTGTCCGGGCGCATCGCCTCGGCCTTCTTCCCGCCCCAGTTTACGCCGCCGGCCATGATCAACCAGAGCCAGGTCGATGCGGGCCTCGACGCGGGCCAGTACACCTTCGTGCTGACGATCCCGCCCAAGCTGCAGGCCGACGTGCTGGGCGGACGCCAGGCGGAGCTGCAGCTGAACGTGGACGCCACGCGCATGAGCCAGGCTTTCAGCGGCAGCGGCTACATCCAGCAGATCGTCGCCGGCGAGATATCGGAATTCGCCAAGCGCTACCGGGGCGCAACCGTCTCGCCCGTGGAGCTGGTGATGCGCGCGCGCTTCAACCCGTCGCTGAGCCAGGCCTGGTTTGGCTCGCTGATGGAGCTCATCAACCAGGTGACGATGCTGTCGATCATTTTGACGGGCGCGGCGCTGATCCGCGAGCGCGAACACGGTACCATCGAGCACTTGCTGGTGATGCCCGTGACGCCTGCCGAAATCATGCTGGGCAAGGTATGGTCGATGGGCCTCGTGGTGCTGCTGGCCGCCGCCTTGTCGCTGAACCTCGTGGTGCGCGGCATGCTGCACGTGCCCATCGAAGGCTCGATCGCGCTGTTCCTGTGCGGCGCCGCGCTGCACCTGTTCGCCACCACGTCGATGGGTATTTTCCTCGCCACCGTGGCGCGCAGCATGCCGCAGTTCGGCATGCTCCTGATCCTCGTGCTGCTGCCGCTGCAGATGCTCTCGGGCGGCAGCACGCCGCGCGAAAGCATGCCTGAACTGGTGCAGAACATCATGCTGATCGCCCCGACCACGCATTTCGTCGAATTGAGCCAGGCGATCCTGTACCGGGGCGCCGGCATCGACGTGGTGTGGAAACCGTTCCTGGCCCTGCTGGCCATCGGCACGGCCCTGTTCACGTTTGCCCTTGCCCGTTTTCGCAAGACCATCAGCCAGATGGCGTAGCTCCCGCGCCGGAATGGTCCGGCGTTTTTTGCATGAAAAGGATAGCCATGAAAACCGAAGCTGCACCATTTTTCTCCACTGGCGGCTTGCCGTCGCTGGGCGTGCTGGGCGACTATGCGCGCGATTCGTGGCAGCGCATCGTGCTGTACGCGGACGTGATGCGCCGGCGCGGCAACCAGTACCAGGAACACATGGCCGAGGAAGTGCCGAACGTGCTCGACTTCCCCGCCGAACTGGTGATGTCGGGCCTGGAACTGGCGCGTCCCGTCAACTACGGCCTGGCGCGCATCCTGACGCCCGATGCGCCCGAACCTGATCCATCGAAGCGGCCCTTCGTCGTCGTCGATCCGCGCGCCGGCCATGGTCCCGGCATCGGCGGCTTCAAGGCCGAGAGCGAGATCGGCGTGGCCCTGCGCGCAGGCCATCCATGCTACTTCATCGGCTTCCTGCCCGATCCCGTGCCGGGACAGACGGTGGAAGACGTGATGCACGCCGAGGCGGCCTTCCTGGAAAAAGTCATCGCCCTGCATCCGCACAGCGAGGGGAAACCCGTCGTCATCGGCAATTGCCAGGCGGGCTGGCAAATCCTCATGACGGCGGCCATGCGCCCGGAATTGTTCGGTCCCATCATCGTGGCAGGCGCGCCCGTCTCGTACTGGGCCGGCTGGCATGGCCGCAATCCGATGCGCTACGCGGGCGGCCTGATGGGCGGCAGCTGGGCCACGGCGCTGGCGGGCGACCTGGGCAACGGCCGCTTCGACGGCGCCAGCCTGGTGCAAAATTTCGAGAAGCTCAACCCGGCCAACACGCTGTGGAGCAAGCAGTACAACTTGTACGCGAACATTGATACGGAAGCGCCCCGTTACCTGGAATTTGAAAAATACTGGGGCGGCCACGTCTTCCTCAACGACGTCGAGATGCAGTACATCGTCGACAATCTGTTCATCGGCAACCGCCTGGCCACGGCCGAATTGATCACCTCCGACGGCGTGCGCCTGGACTTGCGCAATATCCGTTCGCCCATCGTCGTGTTCTGCTCGAATGGCGACAACATCACGCCGCCGCCGCAGGCGCTGGGCTGGATCACGGACCTGTACCGCGACGACAAGGACGTACTGATGCACGACCAGACCATCGTCTACGCCGTGCATGACAGCATTGGCCACCTGGGCATCTTTGTATCGGCCAAGGTGGGGCACAAGGAACACCAGAAATTCGCCAGTAATATCGACTTGATCAACCTGCTGCCGGCCGGTATCTACGAAGCGCGGATCGTCGACAAGACGCCCGATACGCCGAACGCGGACCTGGCCAGCGGCGACTACGTGCTGCAGGTCGAGCACCGCGGCATCGACGACGTGCGCGCCATCGTGCAGCCGAGCGTGGAAAACGACCGCAAGTTTGCCGCCGCCGCGCGCGTGTCCGAAGTGAACCTGGCCCTGTACCGCACGTTTGCGCAGCCGTGGGTGCGCGCCATGGTCACGCCGCAGACGGCGCGCTTCCTGCAGCTGGCACACCCGCTGCGCGTGTCGTACGAGCGCTGGACCGACCATAATCCTCTGGCCAGCCTGGTGGCCAAGGAGGCGGAAAAAGTGCGCGCCCAACGCCAGCCGGTGGCGCCCGACAACCCGCTGCTGGCCATGCAGGAAGCCATTTCCGGCGCCATCACGGCCGGCTTGAACGGCTGGCGCGACTGGCGCGATACGGTGCAGGAAACGACCTTCGACCTGGTGTACGGTTCGCCGCTGGTGCAGGCGCTGACGGGACAAGCGATCGGCGATACGACACCGCCGCGCCCCCATCCCGGCATCTCGCCCGAGCATTGCGAATACGTGCGCTGCGAAACGCGCAAGATGGACGAGGACATGCAGCGGGGCGGCCTGGTGGAAGCGGCCGTGCGCGCGCTGTTCTATATCTACCGCTTCCGCATGATCGCCGACGAGCGCAGGGTCAACCTGGCCCTCAAACTGATCAAGCCGCAATACCGGCAGGACGTCGGCATGGAGGAGTTCCGCGGTATCGTGCGCCAGCAGGCGCGCTTGATGCTGCATGATTTCGACGCGGCCATCGCCGCCTTGCCGGCCTTGCTGTCGCGCGCCGACCCGGACGACATCGGTGCACTGGCCGCGTGGCTGCAGCAGGTGCTGCAAGTGCCCGAGGCGCCGACGCCGGACGAGGAAGCGAGCCTGCAGCAGATGCTGGACGTCTTCGACCGGGCGGTCAAGGCGCAAACGAAGGCGCTGCCGCCGGACGCGCGCACATCCGCTCCCGGCCCCAAAGCCAAACCGGCCAAACACATTACCCCTGTATAGAAGACCACGATGACTACTTCCCAAGACGATGAGCTGAATATCGTACGCAACCGCACCTTCGACCAGATCGCTATCGGCGACACGGCCAGTATCGCGCGCACCCTGAGCATGGACGATATCGCCCTGTTCGCGGTGATGTCGGGCGATGACAACCCGCAGCACCTCGATACGGAATTTGCCGCCGCCACCCGCTACCAGGGCGTGATCGCGCACGGCATGTGGGGCGCGTCCCTCATTTCCGCCGTGCTGGGCACACGCCTGCCCGGCGCCGGCACCGTCTACACGGGCCAGACCCTGCGCTTTTTGCAACCGGTGCGCGTGGGCGATACGCTGGCCATCAGCGTCACCGTCACGGTGCTGGAACCGCGCAGCCGCCACGTGACCCTGGCTTGCCGCTGCGTCAACCAGCATGGCGCCGTGGTGCTAGAAGGCGAGGCGCAGGTGATCGCGCCCGCCGAGCAGATCGAGCGGGCGCGCGCCACCTTGCCCGAAGTACGCCTGCATAACGGCGACGGTACGCGGCGCCTGCTCGAGCACGCGCGCACTCTGGGACCGATCAGGGTGGCCGTGATCCATCCTTGCGATGAACTGAGCCTGTCCGGCGCGCTCGACGCGCATGCGGCCGGCCTGATCACGCCCGTGCTGGTGGCGCCGCGCGCGCGCCTGGAAGCGGTGGCGGCCGAAGCGGGCCTGAGCCTGGACGGCATTGCCATCGAGGACGTCGAGCATAGCCATGCGGCCGCCGCGCGCGGCGCCGAACTGGCGGGCAAGGGCGAAGTGGAAGCCTTGATGAAGGGCAGCCTGCACACGGATGAACTGATGTCGGCCGTGCTGTCGGCCAGTGCCGGCCTGCGCACCAAGCGGCGCATCAGCCACTGCTTCCTGATGCAGACGCCCGCGTATCCGCGTCCCTTCATCATCACGGATGCGGCCATCAATATCGCGCCCAACCTGGCCATGAAGGCCGACATCGTGCGCAACGCCATTGACCTGGCCCACGTGATCGGCGTGGCCTGTCCGCGCGTGGCCATCCTGGCTGCCGTGGAAACGGTGAATGCGGACATGCCCGCCACCCTGGACGCGGCCGCCCTGTGCAAGATGGCCGACCGTGGCCAGATCACGGGCGCCATCCTCGATGGCCCGCTGGCTTTTGACAATGCCGTGTCGATCGCCGCCGCCACCGTCAAGGGCATCGTCTCGGAAGTGGCGGGCCGCGCCGATATCCTGCTGGTGCCCGACCTGGAAAGCGGCAACATGCTGGCCAAGCAGCTCGAATACATGGGCGACGCGGACAGCGCCGGCATCGTGCTGGGCGCGAAAATTCCCGTCATCCTCACCAGCCGCGCCGACTCGCGCGCCAGCCGCATCGCCTCGTGCGCCATCGCCGTGATGCTGGCCAACCATTACCGGAGCACGCCGCCATGAACGCACCAATCACACATGCCGATGGCGCCCTGATCCTGGTGCTCAATTGCGGTTCGTCGAGCATCAAGTTCGCCCTGTTTGAGCAGGCGGGCGGCGTGCTGCCGCAGCAGGCGCAATGGAGCGGCAAGGTCGAAGGCATCGGCCGCGAAAACGCCACCTACCGCGCCAGCGGCCTGCCTGCCGTCGCCCTGCAGCTCGATCCGCAGCAGCCGCATCACGCGGCGCTCGAATACATCCGTGCACAAGTGGTGGCGCAGCTGGACGGGCGCCCCTTGCGCGCCGTGGCGCACCGCGTGGTGCATGGCGGCAGCAAATATTTCGCCCCCGTGCGCATCGATTTTGCCGTGCTGGCCGACCTGAAAAGTTATGTGCCGCTCGCGCCCCTGCACCAGCCGTTCGCGCTGGAAGCCATCGAGGTGCTGCTCGAATCGCGGCCTGACATCGCCCAGGTGGCGTGCTTCGACACGGCCTTCCACCACACGGTGCCGCAGGTCGAGCAGATGCTGGCCCTGCCTTACGATGCGTGGGAGCGGGGCTTGCGCCGCTACGGTTTCCACGGCCTGTCGTACGAATACCAGTCGCTGGTGTTGGAGCAGCGTTTTGGCAGTGCCGCGCGCGGCAAGGTCATCGTGGCCCACCTGGGCAGCGGCGCCAGCCTGTGCGCGATGGATAATTTGCACAGCGTGGCCACCACCATGGGCTTTTCGGCGCTCGATGGCCTGATGATGGGCACGCGCTGCGGTTCGCTCGATCCGGGCGCCGTCATCTACCTGATGGAGATCGAAAAACTGTCGCTGGAAAAAGTGGCGCACGTGCTGTACCACGAGTCGGGCTTGCTGGGCGTATCGGGCGTGTCGGCCGACCCGCCGGTCTTGCTGGCGCAGCAGGACCGGCAGGATGCCACGGGCGAGCGCATCCGCGCCGCGCTGGCCTTGTATATCCGCCGCATCGTACGCGAGATCGGCGCCTTGACGGCCGTGCTCGGTGGGCTGGACATGCTGGTGTTTACGGCCGGTATCGGCGAGCACAGCGCCGAGCTGCGCCAGCGCATCTGCGACGAGCTGGGGTTTATCGGCCCCGTGCTTGACGGGGAGGCGAATGCGCGCAGTGCCAGCCGTATCTCCACCGATGCCAGCCGCATCGTCGTGGGTGTGGAGCCTGCCAACGAAGAGTGGGTGGCTGCCCGCCACGCGGCCCTGGCCCTGGCCGTGGGCGCATGAGGAACTGAGACCTGCATCGCACCCAATGGGAAATTTGCTGATTTGCACATATTTTCCGTTGAGTGCGCTAACGCACTGTGTGGTTTGCCGGATATCTTTACTATGAAGTCATGCCATTGCGCTACATCAAGAAACAGCGCGATGCCTGGCAAATTTTGAGCATTTTGCCCGCCTTTAGTAAGAATAAAATTAAACCATATTGAAAGGTCTCATCATGAACAAATTACTCGCCACCCTGATCGCTACCCTGTTTGCCACCGCTGCCATCGCGCAAACGGCGCCAACTACCCCAGCCGTTGCCAGCGCCCAGGCGTCTGCGCAGCATGACATCAACAAGGCTGCCAACAAGGAAGCCAAAGTCGATGCCAAAGCTGACGCCAACGTCGCCAAGGCTGAAATGAAGGCCGACGAAAAGAAAGCCGACGCCCAGCACAAGGCAAATAAAACCAAGGCCAAGGCTCACGACAAAGTGGTCGACGCCGATCCGGAAGACAAGATGAAGGCGCAAGCCAAGGCTGACAAGGCCGCCGCCAAGGCCGATGCGAAAGCGGGTAAAACCGCCGTGAAAGCGGACGCCAAGGTCGCCAAGGAAAAAGTGGAAGCGAACCAGGATAAAGCCATCGCCGCCACCAAGACGGAAGAAGTCAAGGCTAAGGCCGACGCTGAAGTCAAGGCCGCCGCCGCCAAGTAATGCACCGTTTGCAGGCCATGGCCTGCAAGCCAAAAAGACAGCTTCGGCTGTCTTTTTTTTCGTCCGCCACTTTTGCCTGGCACCGCTTGCCAGTCTTGATCTCGCGCAAGTGCTCCTCTTTTCGCCGTGCCATAGTGAATTGGCACATAGACGAAGGAGACATCATGAGCACCGCTAAAACGAAAAAAACGCCGGCCACCAGTTCGGCCGAAAGCATGCCAGCCATGCCGGTCGAGGGCGATGTGCAGGCCGATGCCCAGGCGGCGGATGCCTTGCCGGGGTCGCGCCTGGGCGTGTCGTACGCGGACCAGGCGGCGCTCACCCAGGGCGCGGCAGCCGTGTATGCCGGTGCCATGCCGGGCGGCGGCATGCAGCAGCCATCGCAGGGCATGGCGGGCGCCAGTTGCATGCAGGTGGGCGTTGGCGGCGGCATGGGAGGCGATGGTGGCGGCATGGGCGGTGATGGAGGACAGGGCGGCGGGCAGGGGGGCGGCACTCCGCAGAAGCGCACCTGCGCCACGATGGACGTGCATCGCCGCCTGCTCACCGAAGATCCGGCATACGCGAACGTGCGCGCCGATATTGAAAACCTGGCGGGACTGTACGAGGGCGACGCCAGCATTGCCGGGCGTTCCGGCGTGACGCACATTCCGGTGGTGGTGCACGTGGTGTGGAATACGGCCGAGCAGAATATCTCGGATGCGCAGATCGCCAGCCAGATCGATGTGCTCAATCGCGACTTCCGGCGCGTGAATCCCGATGTCAACAGCACGCCGGCGCCATTCCTGCCGCTGACGGCCGATGCGCGCGTGGAGTTTGCGCTGGCCACGACCGATCCGCATGGCGCGGCCACCAGCGGCATCGAGCGGCGCCAGACGACGGTAGCCTCGTTTGGCGCGAACGATGCCGTCAAGTCGCAGGCGACGGGTGGCATGGATGCCTGGCCGGCCGACAGTTACCTGAATATCTGGGTATGCCAGTTGGGTGGCGGCTTGCTCGGTTACGCGCAGTTTCCCGGCGGCCCGGCCGCCACCGACGGCGTGGTGATCCTGCAATCGGCCTTTGGCACGACGGGCACGGCGGCGCCGCCGTTCCACCTGGGGCGCACGGCAACGCATGAAATCGGCCACTGGCTGAACCTGAACCATATCTGGGGCGACGACGGCACCGGATGCTCGGGCACGGACAACGTGGCCGACACGCCGAACCAGGGCGGGCCGAACACGGGCCAGCCTTCATTTCCCCAGGTGTCGTGCAATAACGGACCGAATGGCGACATGTTCATGAACTACATGGATTACGTCGACGATCCCGCCATGTTCATGTTCACGGCGGGCCAGGTGGCGCGTATGCAGGCTTGCCTCGATGGCCCGCGCGCCAGCATCGGCACGGGCGGTACTGGCGCAGGCGCCACGCCGCGCCAAAGCTCCTCTCCCGTCGTGGCCTGGGGGGCAAGCCGCCTCGATGTCTTCGTCGTTGGCATGGACCGCGCCCTGTATCACAAGGCCTGGAATGGCACGGCCTGGGCGCCATCCGTCAGCGGCTATGAAGCCCAGGGCGGCATTTGCACCAGTGCGCCGCAAGTGGTGTCGTGGGGGCCGAACCGGCTCGACGTGTTCGTCACGGGCACCGACAGCGGCTTGTTCCATAAGTGGTGGAACGGCACGGCCTGGGGACCGTCACTGACCGGCTATGAAGCGATGGGCGGCCTGTGCGTGGGCGACCCGCGCGCCGTGGCCTGGGGGCCGAACCGCCTCGACGTGTTTGTCGTCGGCACGGACCGCGGCCTGTATCACAAATGGTGGAACGGATCGGCCTGGGGGCCGTCGCTGACCGGGTACGAAGCCATGGGCGGCATCTGCCTGGGCCAGCCGGAAGCTGTGGCCTGGGGGCCGAACCGCCTCGATGTCTTCGTCGTCGGCATGGACCGGGCCCTGTACCACAAGTGGTGGGACGGCACGGCCTGGGGACCGTCGCTGACGGGCTATGAACGGCTGGGCGGCATCTGCACCTCGTCGCCGAAGGCCGTGGCGTGGGGACCGGACCGCCTCGACGTCTTTGTCACGGGTACCGACGGCGCGCTGTACCATAAATGGTGGGATGGCGCGAAATGGGGGCCTTCCAACGATGGTTTCGAGCGCCTGGGCGGTATCTGCGTGGGCGAGGTGGAAGCCGTGTCGTGGGCGCCGGACCGGCTCGACCTGTTCGTCATCGGCACGGACAGCGCCCTGTATCACAAGGCCTGGAATGGCACGGCCTGGTCGCCTTCCCTGAGCGGCTTTGATAACCTGGGCGGCGTGTGTACTTCGCGTCCGCGCGCCACGGCCTGGGCGTCGGACCGCCTCGACGTGTTTGTCACGGGCACGAATGGCGCGCTGTTCCACAAGGCGTGGAACGGCACGGCCTGGTCGCCCTCCGTGACGGGCTATGAAAACCTGGGCGGCGTGGTATCGTGCTTTTGAGGGAGGGATCGCCATGCATGGCATGACAACGGCACTGCCCAGCGGCAGCTGGACGCACTCGTTCGAGGAGGATGCGGACGGCATCGAGGTGTACCGGCCCACGGCCACGTTCGTCTTTCCTCCCAGCCGCAAGGGGCGCAAGGTGCTCGAATTCGGCGCGCCCGCCGGCGCCATGGCGCAAGGGGCGGCGACCTTGACGCCGATGGTGCCCGGCCCCGACGACCGGCCCCGCGCCGGCCCCGTGACCCGGCTTGTACCCCTGGGCATGGGCCGCTATGCGCTCGGTGATGGCGCCGGGGCACAGGACGTGATCGATATCGTCGAAGCGACGCCCGACGTGCTGCGCCTGTCGCGGCGCTAAGGCTGGCCGCGCAGCTTGTGCGCAAGCGCCGTGCGGTTACCCACGTCCAGCTTCTGATAAATCGCGTGCAGCTGGTTGCGCACGGTGGCCGGCGACTTGCCCAGTTCCCTGGCGATGCTTTTGTAGGGCAAGCCTTCGGCCGCCATGGCCGCGACCAGCCGCTCGGCCGGTGTCAAACGCTGCATGGCGGCCTGCCTGAAACGTTGTTTGTCATCGCTGTTCTCCTGTCCGTGGGCGGCATGCCGGTGGCATGCCTGCAGGGATAACGGGAGCACGGGGCGTATCTGTAAAACTATTTTTCCTGCTTCGATACGCTGCGATAGACGAAAAAAAAGACAGGCGAACCTGTCTTTTCGTGTGGCGCGATGGTGATCAGCCGATGGCCGCCATTGACACCGGTTTCAGCTTGGCCGCCAGCGCCTTGCCTTTCTTGGCGCGCTTGCCGAAGTGGTCGGCCAGGGCCGTGGCGCCCAGCGACGCATCCTGCGGTTTCGACGCCCGGCCGATGCCGGAGACGACCACGCCACGCTGGGTGATCGGCTGCACGGCCAGCAGCTTGTCCTTGGCATCGAGGTCGATCAGCTTGACACCGGTGCCGCCCTTGGACAGGGTTTTCATTTCATCGAGGCCGAACACCAGCAGGCGCGCGCCTTCCGTCAGGCAGGCCAGGGCGCTGGCCGCTTCGGCGATGACCTTCGGTTCGAGCGGCACGTCGCCGTCATCGAGGGTGATGAAGGCCTTGCCGCCTTTCAGACGGCTGACCATGTCGCCCGCCTTGGCGATGAAGCCGTAGCCGGCGCTCGACGCCAGCAGCAAATTGGTGGCGCCATTGCCCGCAAAGTAGTGCAAGATGCGCACGGCATTGCCCGGGGTACCGCCGCTCAGGTCGCACAAGGTCGTGATCGGCACACCGTCGCCGCGCGCGTTGGGCAGCGCCGAAACGGGAACCGAGTAAATCTTGCCGTTGTTGCCAAAGCCCAGCAGGGTGTCGACCGTGCGGCACTCGAAGGCGCCATGCAGGCTGTCGCCCGCCTTGAACGTGAATTGCGCCGCATCGTGGCCGATACCGGTACGCGCGCGCACCCAGCCTTTTTCCGAAATGATGACGGTGACCGGTTCATCGACGACCTTTTGTTCCGCCACGGCTTTTTGCGCTTCCTCGATCAGGGTGCGGCGTGCGTCGCCGAACTGCTTGGCGTCCGCTTCGATTTCGCGGATGATGGCGCGCTTCATCGAGCCCGGATTGTCGAGCAGGTCTTGCAGCGACTTTTCTTCCTTGCGCAGCTCGGCCAGCTCCTGCTGGATCTTGATCGTTTCCAGGCGCGCCAGCTGGCGCAAGCGGATTTCCAGGATGTCGTCGGCCTGGCGTTCGGACAGTTTGAACGCGTCGATCAGGGCCGCTTTCGGTTCATCCGAATTGCGGATGATCTGGATCACCTTGTCGATATTGAGCAGGATCGCTTCGCGCCCTTCCAGGATATGGATGCGGTCCTTGACCTTGCCCAGTTTGTAGCCGGTGCGGCGCGTGACGGTCTCGAAGCGGAAGTCGATCCACTCGCGCAGGATGTCGCCCAGGCCCTTTTGGCGCGGACGGCCGTCGCCGCCTATCATCACCAGGTTGATCGAGGTCGACGATTCCAGCGACGTATGCGCCAGCAGCATCAGCATGAATTCCGTCTGGTCCTGGTTCTTCGACTTCGGTTCGAATACGAGGCGCACGGGGGCGGCACGGCCCGATTCGTCGCGGATGGTGTCGAGCGAATTGAGGATCAGCGCTTTCAGGGCCACCTGGTCCGGCGACAGCGCCTTCTTGCCCAGTTTGATCTTCGGATTCGTCAACTCCTCGATTTCTTCCAGCACCTTTTGCGAGGAAGTACCGGGCGGCAGTTCCGTTACGACGGCTTGCCACTGGCCGCGCGCCAGCTCTTCGATCTTCCAGCGCGCGCGCACCTTCATGCTGCCACGGCCGCTCGCGTACATGTCCTGGATCTGCGATGGCGGCGTGATGATCTGGCCGCCGCCGGGGAAGTCGGGGCCGGGAATGATGGCCATCAGCTCGGCGTGCGTCATCTTCGGATCGCGGATCATGGCGACGGCCGCTTTCGCCACTTCCGCCAGATTGTGCGACGGGATTTCTGTCGCCAGCCCCACGGCGATGCCGGAGGCGCCGTTCAGCAGCACCATCGGCAGGCGCGCCGGCAGCAGCTTCGGTTCTTCCGTCGAACCGTCGTAGTTGGGCTGGAAATCCACCGTGCCCATGCCGATTTCATCCATCAGCAGCTTGGCGATCGGTGTCAGACGCGCTTCCGTGTAGCGCATGGCCGCCGCGCCGTCGCCATCGCGCGAGCCGAAGTTGCCCTGGCCGTCGATCAGCGGGTAGCGCAAGGAGAAATCCTGCGCCATGCGCACCAGCGCGTCGTACACGGACTGGTCGCCGTGCGGATGCAATTTACCGAGCACGTCGCCGACCACGGCCGCCGATTTGCGCGGCTTCGCCGTGGAGTTCAGGCCCAGCTCGTTCATCGCATACAGGATGCGGCGCTGCACGGGCTTCTGGCCGTCGCACACGTCGGGCAGGGCGCGGCCCTTGACGACGGAGATGGCGTAATCGAGATAGGCGCGCTCGGCAAAGGTGGACAGGGTCAGCGCTTCGCCGTCGAATACCGGTTCATCCGGCTCGATCGGCTCAGGCTGGGCATCGTCAAATAAATTCGTTTGTGTGGACATGGCGCTTGTTTCGGTGTTGAGTGGTTGCGGTTGAATTCGTGGGGCTGATTATGACAGCCGGGATTTGGAAAAGGACTTGCCGTACGTCAGATACATATAGCGCAAGGTCAGATACAGCACGGCCAGGGCCAGTTCGACGCTGTGATGCATCATCGGCATGGCGCGGATGGCCGGGGCGTGGCCGGCCAGCACGACGCTGGCGAGGGACGGCACCAGCACCACCGGCCAGATCGTCTTCCATTTGAAATCGGTGGGGGAAAACAGCAAGCCGGCGCACGACCAGGCATACAGCGCGGCGCCGACGAGGGCGGCCGGCAGCAATTGCAAATACAGTTGTAACAGCAAGCCTGCGCAGCCGATCAGCCATGCGGCGCGCAGGCGGGGCAAGAGCGCCTCGGGGAAGCCGCAATCGCCATACAGGCCGGTGGCGCTGCGCAGGGCCAGCGCCGCCAGGCAAAACATCATCGGCATGGCATCGCCGATGGCCAGCGCCGACGGGCCTTTGCCGCTCATGAACATGGCCGCGAACAGCGACAGGCCCAGACACAGGAGCAGCAGCATGCCATGCAGCAGCTGGCGGTTCATCGCATACGCGAGCAGGGCCGACGCGCACAAGCCGGCCGCGGTGACGAGGCGCATGGTGTCGCTGCGTTCGGGCAGGAACAGCAGCAAGGCCAGCACGAGGTAGGGCGCGATCCAGCCCAGTTGCCGCAAGCCGGGCCGCTGCCACAGCGCGGGCAGGCGTTCCTGCAGCGCTTCCTGCAGCGAGTCGAGCCGCGTGAACAGGGCCGCCGGCCAGCGCAAGGCATGCATGGCCAGCAGGGAAAAGGCCAGCGCCTGGAAGCCCAGCAGGCTGGCATAGGCCGCCGTGTCGCCGAGCTTGAAGCCGGCCGCATCGAGCACGCCCGCGAGCATGAAGTGCAGCACGAAACCGAGGCCGCCCGAGGCCAGCGCCGTCTGCTTGAAGTAGCGCTTGGCATGGACGGCGTGTTCCCATTGCTCGAACAGGTCCGTATCGAGCTTCCAGGCCAGCATCTCGCCGTGCTGCCAGCGTATCGTGTGCAGCAGTTCGCGCAGCTGCAGCGTGAATTTTTGGTCGAACAGCTGGCGCGCGTAGGCCGAAGGCGGCTGCTGCGACATGATGCAATCGAGGCCCGGGTAGCTGTCGCGGTTATCGCTGAAGTGGGCGAACGAGCGGTCGGCCCGGTAGCGCTGCACGGCGCTGCGCACCAGATCCCCATGGCTGCGCGCCAGATAGGAAAAATCGTGGTCCCAGCCCAGCTGCTCGAACAGGGCCTGGCGCAGCGCCATGTCATAGCCGGCGCTGGCGCAGTAGCGCAGCGCGCACAAGTCGAATTCCTCGCGCACGTCGAGGTTGAGCATGGCGTCGTCCTGCAGGATGCCGGCCACTACCTCACCGCCATCCGTGTGCCGAGACTGTTCCAGGAATGCCTGCCACAGGCTGGCCGCTTCCTGCGCCGGATCGATGGCGACCACGCCCCATAGTTCCGGCGGCGGTGCGGGCTCCTGGGCAATGACGCCCCACAGTTCCGCAGGCGGCTCCTGCGCTTCCTGCGCGGGTTCGTCGATGACGCCCCACAGCTCGGCCGCTTCGATGGCCGGCGCTTCTGGCGCTTCGACCTCTTGCGGTTCCGGAAATTCCTCGGCAAACAGGTGCGCATGGCGCAGCGCGTATTCATACGCGTCGCGCAGTTCCTGGAAGGCGGCAGGATCGTCTTCGGGGCGCGTCACCTTCAGGCGCTTCGCATACGCGCGCTTCAGCGCGCGCTCGTCGCCCGTCGGCTCCGTGCCCAGGATTGTCCACAGGCTGCGCTGTCCGTTGTCCATGCCGCCGTCCATTTACAGGAAGCTCTCGCTCTCGACCTGGCGCAACACGTCATCCAATGCCTGGCGGGCCTTGCGGATGGTGTTCGGGTCCTGCGTTTCCAGCGCGGCCTGGAAGTTGGCCGTGTGCGCAGCCAGATACTGGCGCACGTCGCCCAGCGACTGTTCGTACAGGCGGTCGGCGCGCGTGACCAGGGTGCGGTTTTCCAGCTGCTCGCGCGGGTGGATCTTCAGGTCGGCCAGTTCCGCAAAGCGCTGCTCGATCTGTTCCGGCGTCATCACGCCCGCGTTGTCGCTGATGATCATCTTGTGGCGTTCCTGCGTGGCCAGCACCGTCACTTCCGCTTCCAGCACGCCGCTGATGTCATAGGTGAAGCGCACGTCGATACCGATCTCGCCCGCTTTTTTCGCGGGGATCGGGAAGCTGATCTTGCCAAGGAAGACGTTGTCGGCCACCAGGCGCGATTCGCCCTGGAAGATCGCCACGTTGATTTCCTTCTGGTTGTCGTAGATGGTGGTGATGTTTTCCGTGCGCGAGACGGGCACCACGGAATTGCGCTCGATGATGGGCAGGTAATGGCCGCCTTCATACTGGTTCGCACCGACCTGGCGCGAAATGGAAATGCCCAGCGAGTATGGCGCCACGTCCGTCATGACCACTTCGTCGAGGGCCGCGTCGCGCATTTTCAGGCCCGCCTGCACGGCGGCGCCCAGCGCCACGGCTTCGTCCGGGTCCAGGTGGATGGCGGGGAAGCGGCCGAACATGCGCGACACGAGTTTGCGCACCAGCGGCATGCGCGTGGCGCCGCCGGCCAGCACCACTTCATTCAATTCCGCGGCGCGGATGGTTGCGTCGCGCAGCGCCCGTTCCACGGGCAGGCGCAGGCGCGCCAGCAGCGGCTCGCACAATTGCGCCAGCTTGTCTTCGCCGATCTCCCAGCTGTATTCTTTGTCCTGGTAGCGCGTGGCCATGCGCACGGACGGCTGCTCCGACAGCAGGCGCTTGACGCGCTCGGCCTCATCACGCAGCAACTGCTGCTGGCGCGGGTCGAGCAGGCGGCTGCCGACGGCGTCGCGCAGGCCGCTGCCTTCCAGGAAGGCGTCGACCAGCACGGTGACGAAGTCTTCACCGCCGAGGAAATTGTCGCCGGCCGAGGCGCGCACTTCCATCACGCCTTCGAACAACTCGAGAATCGACACGTCGAACGTGCCGCCGCCCAGGTCGAAGACGAGGAATTTGCTTTCCTGTTCCTTGTCGCGGATGCCGTAGGCCAGCGCGGCGGCCGTCGGCTCGTTGAGCAGGCGCTCCACGCGCAAGCCCGCCAGCTGGCCCGCGATGCGCGTGGCCTTGCGCTGCGCATCGCTGAAATACGCGGGCACGGTGATGATTGCTTCCTCGACCTTGTGGCCGAGGAAGGCTTCGGCATCTTCCTTCAGCGCGCGCAGCACCATCGACGACAGTTCTTCCGGGCGGAATTGCTGCGTGCCGAGGGCGATCTTCTTTTCGCTGCCCATGTAGCGCTTGAAGACGGCTGCCGTCAGCTGCGGGTGCGTCTGCAGGCGCTCGCGCGCCGCTCGGCCCACGAGCACAGTGCCGTCGTCATCGATGCTCACGCATGATGGCGTCAGGTGTTCACCGAGCGCATTCGGGATGATGGAAGCCTTGCCGTCGCGCCAGATGGCGACCAGGCTGTTGGTGGTGCCCAGGTCGATGCCGATGATCATCAGATATCCGCCTCCGCCTCATTGCCGTGTTCTTCGATCCAGGCGCGGCGTCCGGCCGCTTCGCCCTTGCCCATCAACATATTGAAGCGCAAGGCCGAGGCCATGTGGTCGACTTCACCCAAGGTCACGGGCAGCAAACGGCGCGTGTCCGGGTTCATCGTCGTTTCCCACAGCTGCTCGGCGTTCATCTCGCCCAGGCCCTTGAAGCGCGAGATCGACCAGGCGCCCTGTTTCACGCCTTCCTTGCGCAGCTTGTCCTCGATAGCCACCAGTTCGCCGTCGTCGAGCGCGTAGATTTTCTGGATCGGCTTCTTGCCGCGCGCGGGCGCATCGACCCGGTACAAAGGCGGGCGGGCGATGCAGATGTGGCCCTTGTTGATCAGGACCGGGAAGTGCTTGAAGAATAAGGTCAGCAGCAGTACCTGGATGTGCGAGCCATCCACGTCCGCATCGGACAGGATGCAGATTTTGCCGTAGCGCAGGCCGGACAGGTCGGGTGTATCGCCCACGCTGTGCGGATCGACGCCGATGGCCACGGCGATATCGTGGATCTCGTTATTGGCGAACAGGCGGTCGCGGTCGGTCTCCCACGAGTTCAAGACTTTGCCGCGCAGGGGCAGAATCGCCTGGAATTCCTTGTCGCGGCCCATCTTGGCCGAACCGCCCGCCGAATCGCCCTCGACGAGGAACAGTTCATTGCGCGCGATGTCGGACGATTCGCAGTCGGTCAGCTTGCCGGGCAGGACGGCGACGCCCGACGATTTTTTCTTTTCCACTTTTTGCAGCGAGCGCTGGCGCGACTGCGCCTGCTTGATCACCAGCTCGGCCAGCTTCTTGCCGTAGTCGACGTGCTGGTTCAGCCACAGTTCCAGCGGCGGCTTGGTGAAGGTCGACACGAGGCGCACGGCGTCGCGCGAGTTCAGGCGCTCCTTGATCTGGCCCTGGAATTGCGGGTCCAGCACCTTGGCCGACAACACGAACGAGGCGCGCGCGAATACGTCTTCCGGCAGCAGCTTCACGCCTTTCGGCAGCAGCGAGTGCATTTCGACGAAGTTTTTCACGGCGCCGAACAGGCCGTCGCGCAAGCCCGATTCGTGCGTGCCGCCATTCGAGGTGGGGATCAGATTGACGTACGATTCGCGCACGATGGCGCCTTCTTCCGTCCACGCCACCACCCACGCCGCGCCTTCGCCTTCGGCAAAGCCTTCCGAGTCTGGACCCGCGTATTGCGCGCCCTCGAACAGGGGAATCAGGGTTTCGCCATTCGATACCTGCGCCAGCGTTTCGGTCAGGTAGCCGCGCAAGCCTTCCGCGTACTGCCACGTCTGCGTGTCGCCCGTTTTCGCGTTGGTGAGGGTGACGGTGACGCCCGGCAGCAGCACGGCTTTCGAGCGCAGCAGGCGTTGCAGCTCCGTTTGCGAGATGTTCGGCGAATCAAAGTATTTTGCATCGGGCCAGGCCGTGACGCGCGTGCCGGACTTCTTGCCGTCGCGTGGGGCGGGGCGGGAATTCAAGGGCTCGATCACATCGCCATTCGCAAACACCATGTGGTGCAAGCCGTTGCCGTCGCTTTCCTTGCGCCAGACGGTGATTTCCAGGCGCGTCGACAGCGCATTGGTGACGGACACGCCGACACCGTGCAAGCCGCCCGAGAACGCGTAGGCGCCGCCCGAACCCTTGTCAAACTTGCCGCCCGCGTGCAGCCTTGTAAACACGATTTCCACGGTCGGCACGCCTTCTTCCGGGTGCAGGCCGACGGGAATGCCGCGGCCATTGTCTTCCACGGTGATGCTGCCATCCGTGTTTTGCGTGACGGCGATGTGCGTGCAATGACCGCCCAGTGCCTCGTCGGAGGCATTGTCGATCACTTCCTGAATGATGTGCAGCGGATTTTCAGTGCGGGTGTACATCCCCGGGCGCTGCTTGACGGGTTCCAGTCCCTTCAGGACACGGATGGATGATTCGCTGTAGTCGGATGCTGGTTTTTTAGTGGCCATACGTGTTCAAGCTAAGTAAAGACAGTGGTTGGAACGCCAGGCCAGGGCACTGCGGGCGCAATGACAGCGGCGGCGATAACTGTATGAATATACAGTATATCCCGTCCAGCGTCACTGGGGGAGGGCAGTGCGGCAGGCCAAGCGTCCTTGTGCGGACGCTCGCGCATTCTATCTTGTCCCGCGAGCAATAGCGCTACTCCAGGGCAACAACAGTGCGCCTCAGGCGTGGTTTTGCGCCAATTGTGCTGGATTTTATGCGGTAAAGCCCCCGTTTTTACATCTTGTTTACATGCGCCTCCCCAGTCTTTACGAATTTTTTAGACCCTTTTGGCTAATCTGCTCACTATCAAAACAAACCTGAATGAGGGTGGGAATGGATCTCGTGTATCTCGGCTTGATTGCCGTGTTTTTCGTCCTGGCGGCCGGCTTCGCCGTCGCCTGCGACAAATTAGGGAGCGTCAAATGAACGCGTTTTATGTGCTGGGCGCCGTCGTCTCGGCTGGTTTGCTCGTCTACCTGCTGGTGGCGCTGCTGAAGGCGGAGGAACTGTGATGACGACGCAATCGATACTGTTATTGGTGGCTTTCCTGGCCGTGCTGCTGGCCGCCGGCTATCCGCTGGGCCTGTACATGGCCAAGGTGGCCGGCGATGCGCCCGTGCGCGGCCTGGGCTGGCTGCAAAAGCTGGAAAACCTGCTGTACCGCTGGTCCGGCCTGCCCGCCGACAAGGCCATGGGCTGGAAAAGCTATGCCATCGCCCTGATCGTCTTCAATACCGTGGGCGCCGTCTTCGTCTACGGCCTGCAGCGCCTGCAGGGCTTTTTACCGTTGAATCCACAGGGCCTGGGCGCCGTCAGCCCCGATTCCTCGTTCAATACCACCGTCAGCTTCGTCGCCAATACCAACTGGCAGGGCTATGGCGGCGAACAGACCATGAGCTACCTGACCCAGATGCTGGGCATGGCATGCCAGAACTTCTTTTCGGCGGCCACCGGCATCGCCGTGATCTTCGCGCTGGTGCGCGGCTTCGCCTCGCGCTCGGGCAAATCGATCGGCAATTTCTGGGTCGACCTCGTGCGCTCGACCCTGTACATCCTGCTGCCGTTGTCGCTGGCCCTGTCCGTCGTCTTCATGGGCGAAGGCATGATCCAGAATTTTTCCGCCTACAAGGAAGTGACCCTGCTCGACCACGTGGCGTATGAAACGCCGAAAATGACGGCCGACGGCCAGCCCGTGCTGGATGCGGCCGGCAAGCCTGTGATGGAAGCGCAAGTGGCGACGACGCAGACGATCGCCATGGGTCCCGTCGCGTCGCAGGAATCGATCAAGCTGCTGGGCACGAATGGCGGCGGCTTCTTCAACGCCAATTCCTCGCACCCGTATGAAAACCCGACCGTCCTGTCGAACTTCCTGCAGATGCTGGCCATCTTCATCATTCCCGCCGGCCTGTGCTTCACCTTTGGCAGCATGGTGGGCGACATGCGCCAGGGCTGGGCCGTGCTGGCCGCCATGACCGTGATCTTTGTCGTCATGACGGCCGGCGTGATGAGCGCCGAGCAGCAAGCCAATCCATCCTTGCAAGCGCTGGGCGTGGACCAGCAGGCCAGCAGCCTGCAATCGGGCGGCAATATGGAAGGCAAGGAAACGCGCTTCGGCATCAGCTCCTCGACCCTGTTCGCGGCCGTGACGACGGCCGCATCGTGCGGCGCCGTCAATTCCATGCACGACTCCTACATGCCTTTGGGCGGGATGGTGCCGCTGCTGCTGATGCAGTTCGGCGAAGTGATTTTCGGCGGCGTGGGCACGGGTCTGTACGGCATGCTGATGTTCGCCATCCTGGCTGTCTTCATCGCCGGCCTGATGATAGGCCGCACGCCTGAATACCTGGGCAAGAAAATCCAGGCCTATGAAATGAAGATGGTCTCGCTGGCCATCCTGATCACGCCAGCCCTGGTCTTGACGGGCACGGCGATCGCCGTGATGGTCGAACCGGGCAAGATCGGCGTGGCCAATCCGGGCGCGCATGGTTTTTCCGAAATCCTGTACGCGTTCACATCGGCCGCCAACAACAACGGCAGCGCGTTTGCCGGCCTGTCCGCCAACACGCCGTTCTATAACGTGATGCTGGCGATCGCCATGTGGTTCGGCCGCTTCGGCGTGATCGTGCCCGTGCTGGCGGTGGCCGGTTCGCTGGCGGCCAAGCAGCGCCTGTCGGCCAATGCCGGCACCATGCCCACGCACGGCCCCATGTTCATCGGCCTGCTGATCGGCGTCGTCGTGCTCGTCGGTGTATTGAATTACGTTCCCGCGCTGGCCCTGGGCCCGATCGTCGAACACCTGCAACTTTTCATCAAATAAGAGGCTACCATGTCACGCACAAGCCTGACTTTGTTCGATTCCGCACTGATTGGCCCCGCCGTCGTCGATGCGTTCAAAAAACTCGACCCGCGCACGCAGTGGCGCAGCCCCGTGATGTTCGTCGTCTATGTCGGCAGCATCATCACGAGCCTGCTGGCGACCCAGGCCGGGATCAGCGGCGGCCAGGGCGAAGCGCCATTCGGCTTCATCGTCGCCGTCGCCGTGTGGCTGTGGTTTACCGTGCTGTTCGCGAACTTCGCCGAAGCGCTGGCCGAAGGCCGCAGCAAGGCGCAGGCGGCCTCGCTGCGCGCCCTGAAGCAAACGGTGATGGCAAAGAAAATGCAAACGCCGAAATACGGCACTTCCTGGCTGCCCACGCCGGCCACCGACCTGCGCAAGGGCATGACGGTGCTGGTCGAAGCGGGTGACGTGATTCCCGCCGACGGCGAAGTGACGGCCGGCGTGGCTTCCGTCGATGAAAGCGCCATCACGGGCGAATCGGCGCCCGTCATCCGCGAATCGGGCGGCGACTTTTCCGCCGTGACGGGTGGCACCCGCGTGCTGTCCGACTGGCTGCTGGTGCGCGTCTCCGTCAACCCCGGCGAAGCCTTCATCGACCGCATGATCGCCATGGTCGAAGGCGCCAAGCGCCAGAAGACGCCGAACGAGATCGCCCTGACGATTCTGCTCGTGGCCCTGTCGATCGTCTTCCTGATCGTCACCGTGACCCTGCTGCCGTATTCGCTGTTTTCCGTGGCGGCGGCCGGCAGCGGCACGCCCGTGACGATCACGGTGCTGATCGCGCTGCTCGTGTGCTTGATTCCGACCACCATCGGCGGTTTGCTGTCCGCCATCGGCGTGGCCGGCATGAGCCGCATGATGCAGGCCAATGTGATCGCCACGTCGGGCCGCGCCGTGGAAGCGGCCGGCGACGTGGACGTGCTGCTGCTCGATAAAACGGGCACCATCACCCTGGGCAACCGCCAGGCGTCGAGCTTCGTGCCTGCGCCCGGCGTGACGGAGCAGCAGCTGGCCGACGCGGCGCAACTGGCCTCGCTGGCCGATGAAACGCCGGAAGGGCGCAGCATCGTCGTGCTGGCCAAGCAGAAGTTCAACATCCGCGAACGCGAGATGGCCAGCCTGCACGCTACCTTCGTACCGTTCACGGCGCAAACGCGCATGAGCGGCGTCGATATCGCGGGCGAACAGCAGGTGCGCCAGTTGCGCAAGGGCGCGGCCGATTCCATGAAAAAGTATGTGGAAGCGCTGGGCCAGCCGTATCCCGATGAAGTGGCGCGTGCCGTCGACGACATCGCGCGCCGCGGCAGTACGCCGCTGGTGGTGGTCGACGATGGCAAGGTCATGGGCGCCGTGGAACTCAAGGATATCGTCAAGGGCGGCATCAAGGAGCGCTTCGCGGAATTGCGCCGCATGGGCATCAAGACCGTCATGATCACGGGCGACAACAAGCTGACGGCTGCCGCGATTGCGGCCGAGGCGGGCGTGGACGATTTCCTCGCCGAAGCGACGCCGGAAGACAAGCTCAAACTGATACGCAGCTACCAGTCCGAAGGCCGCCTGGTGGCAATGACGGGCGACGGCACCAACGATGCCCCGGCGCTGGCACAGGCCGACGTGGCCGTGGCCATGAATTCAGGCACGCAGGCGGCCAAGGAAGCGGGCAATATGGTCGACCTGGACTCGAATCCGACCAAGCTGCTGGAAATCGTTGAAATCGGCAAGCAGATGCTGATGACGCGCGGCTCGCTGACGACGTTCTCGATTTCGAACGACATCGCCAAGTACTTCGCCATCATTCCGGCCGCCTTCGTGGGCACCTATCCACAGCTGAAGGCGCTGGACATCATGCACCTGGCCAGCCCCGCGTCGGCCATTATGTCGGCCGTGATCTTCAATGCCCTGATCATCGTCGTGCTGATTCCGCTGGCCCTGAAAGGCGTGCAATACCGGGCCATCGGCGCGGCCAGCCTGTTGCGCCGCAATTTGCTGATCTATGGCCTGGGCGGCATCGTCCTGCCCTTCATCGGCATCAAGCTGATCGACATGCTGCTGTCCGCACTCAATTTAGTCTAAAGGAACCATCATGAGCACCATCGTACGTCCCGCCCTGGTCCTGTTTGCCGCGCTGACAGTGATCTGCGGCGTCGTCTATCCATTCGCCACGGCCGGCATCGGCCAGCTGGCTTTCAGCGATGAAGTCAACGGCAGCATCGTCGAACGTGGCGGAAAACCCGTCGGCTCGACCCTGATCGGCCAGTCCTTCACCTCGCCCAAGTATTTCTGGGGCCGTCCATCGGCCACCGCGCCGATGGCCAATAACGGCGCCGGTTCGGGCGGCTCGAACCAGGGGCCGACCAATCCGGCCCTGGCGGACGCCGTCAAGGCGCGCATCGCCGCCCTGAAGGAAGCGGATCCCGGCAACACGCGCGCCATTCCCGTCGACCTGGTAACGGCGTCGGGCAGCGGTCTGGATCCGGAAATCAGCCTGGCCGGCGCCCTGTACCAGGCGCCGCGCGTGGCCCGCGTGCGCGCCATGCCGCTGGCGCAGGTGGAAAACGCCATCGCCAAGGTGCAGAAAACCGCGTATATCGGCTTTTTCGGTGAACCGCGCGTGAATGTGCTGGAACTGAACCTGGCGCTCGATGCGATGGCGAAGTAAGCTGGCGAAGATGCGTAGGTCGGCGTAGGTCGGCTTGGCGCAGCGTAAGCCGACACCACCACCAGCCAGGCCAACAATGTCGTCGGATTACGCGCAAGCGCTAATCCGACCTACGTGCTTACGTCGCCGCTTGACGCCACGGCAAAATAACAAGATAGCATTACGCAAGAAGATTAAAATACAACATGCTCCCCAACGACAGCCAACGCCCCGACCCTGATGCCCTGCTGGCGCAAGTGCAGGCGCAGGAAAAGAAAGCCGCGCGCGGCCGGCTGCGCATCTATTTTGGCGCCTCGGCTGGCGTCGGCAAGACCTATGCGATGCTGGCGGCCGCGCGCAAATTGCTGGCCGATGGCCAGGACTTGCTGGTGGGCGTGGTGGAGACGCATGGGCGCCAGGATACGGCGGCCCAGCTTGACGGGCTGCCCGTGCTGCCCCTGAAGGCCATCGAGTACCGGGGCAAGACCTTGTACGAGTTCGACCTCGACGAAGCGCTGCGCCGCGCGCCGTCTTTGATACTGATGGATGAACTGGCCCACTCGAACGTGGCCGGATCGCGCCATCCGAAGCGCTGGCAGGATGTCGAGGAATTGCTGGCCGCCGGCATCGACGTGCTGTCGACCGTCAACGTGCAGCACCTGGAAAGCCTCAATGACGTGGTGGGGGGGATCACGGGCGTGCGCGTGGCCGAAACCCTGCCCGACACGGTGTTCGACCGCGCCGACGAAGTGGTGCTCGTCGATATCCCCGCCGATGAACTGCTGCGCCGCCTGAAGCAGGGCAAGGTGTATCAGCCGTTGCAGGCCGAGCGGGCGTCGCAGCATTTTTTCCGCAAGGGCAATCTGATCGCCCTGCGCGAACTGGCCTTGCGCCGCACGGCGGACCGGGTGCAGGACGACGTGCAGGCCTACCGCGTCGAGAAATCGATCAACCCCGTATGGAAGACGGGCGCCGCGCTGCTGGCCTGCGTGGGACCGCACGCGGGGGGCGAACACGTAATCCGCAGCACGGCGCGCCTGGCCAGCCAGCTGAATGCGGAATGGCATGCGCTGTACGTGGAAACGCCGCGTTTGCAGCGCCTGCCGGCGGGCCAGCGCGAACGTATTTTGAAAACCCTGAAACTGGCGCAGGACCTGGGCGCGCGCACGGCCATTGTGCCGTCCGCCGACATCGCCGGCGCCGTGGTCGAGTATGCGCGCAGCGCGAATATCTCCAAAGTCATCGTGGGCCGTGGCCGCGCTGGTGTGCTGGCGCGCCTGTGGCAGGCGCCGCCGGCCGCGCGCATGGCCAGTCTGGCGCCCGATATCGATCTGATCGAGGTGGGCTTGCCGCCAGCCGATGCGGCGCCCCGGCGCGCAAGCGGCGACGATGCGGAAGCGCCGCGCCGGTCCTCGCGCCATTGGCGCTACATCGTGGCCGCCGGCGTCAGCCTGGCCACGGCCCTCGCCTCGGTTCCATTACAGCCTTATCTTGACCTGGCCAATATCGCCATGCTGTCCCTGCTGACGGTGGTGCTGGTGGCCGTGCGCCTGGGGCGCGGGCCGGCGGCGCTGGCCAGCCTGGTGGGCGTGGCCAGCTTCGATTTCATCTTCGTGCCGCCCCGTTTCTCGTTTGCCGTGGGCGATTTCCAGTATGTGATCACGTTTGGCGTGATGCTGGCCGTGGGCCTGATCACGGGCCACCTGACGGCCGGCCTGCGCTTCCAGGCGCGCGTGGCCTCGCACCGCGAAGCGCGCGCCCGCGCCCTGTACGAATTTTCGCGCGAGTTGTCCGGCGTGCTGCAGACGGAGCAGATTTTCGACATCACGAAAAGCGCCATCGAACGGGCTTTCCGCGCACGTGCCACCTTGCTGCTGCCCGATGACGAAGGCAGCTTGCAAGCTGCGAACGGCGGCGAGGCGCTCGATATCGGCATCGCCCAGTGGGCCTTCGACCATGCGCAGGCGGCAGGCACGGGTACCGACACCTTGCCGGCGTCACCCATTTTCTACCTGCCGCTGATCGCACCGATGCGCACGCGCGGCGTGTTGGCGCTGCTGCCGCTCGAGGGCGCGCAGCGCGGACGCTGGCTGCTGGTGCCGGAACAGCGCCAGCACCTCGATACCTTTGCCGCTCTGGCAGCCATCGCCCTCGAGCGCGTGCACTACATCGACGTGGCCCAGGGCGCGCTGCTGCAGATGGAGTCCGAGCGGCTGCGCAATTCGCTGCTGGCGGCCCTGTCGCACGACTTGCGCACGCCCTTGACGTCGCTGGTGGGCCTGGCCGAATCGCTGGCCTTGTCGCGGCCCGCGCTGTCGCCCGCGCAGCTGGACATGGCGCGCTCGCTGCAGTCCGAAACCGTGCGCATGAGCGCCCTGGTGGCGAACTTGCTGGACATGGCGCGCATCGAGAGCGGCCAGGTGCGCCTGAACCTGCAATGGCAGGCGCTGGAAGAAGTGGTGGGCAGCGCGCTGCGCGCCAGCGGCCCGCAATTGCAGCAGCATGCCGTGCAGACGCAGCTGGCACCGGGCTTGCCGCTGGTGCGCTACGACGCCGTGCTGGTCGAGCGTGTGCTGTGCAACCTGCTGGAAAACGCGGCCAAGTACACGCCGCCCGGCAGCACCATCACGGTCGCGGCTGGAGTGCACGGCCAGTTCCTGCAGGTGACGGTGCTGGACGATGGCCCGGGCTTGCCGCCCGGCCGCGAAGAAGCCATCTTTGAAAAATTCACGCGCGGCGAACGCGAATCGAACAAGCCTGGCGTCGGCCTGGGGCTGGCCATTTGCCGCGCCATCGTCGAAGCCCACGGCGGCACCATCCATGCACAGCCGCACGTGCCGGGACAGGGGGCCTCCATCGTCTTCAGCCTGCCGCTGGGTACGCCGCCGGCGCCGCCCGAGCTCGAGTTCGATGACGCCAACGACCGTGAAACAGGAAAATCAATATGAACGAACCTTCCGCCACCGCCTTGCTGGTCGAGGATGAGCCGCAAATCCGCCGCTTCGTGCGCGCCGCGCTGGAAGACGAGGGCTGGCAGATTTTCGAGTCCGCCACCATGCAGCGGGGCTTGATCGATGCGGGCACGCGCCGGCCCGACCTGATTGTGCTGGACCTGGGACTGCCCGATGGTGATGGCATCGATTTCATCGCCGACATCCGCAAATGGTCGGCCGTGCCCATCATCGTGCTGTCGGCGCGGGTCGACGAGCAGGACAAGATCCGCGCGCTCGACGCGGGCGCCGACGATTATCTGACCAAGCCGTTCGGCGTGGGCGAATTGCTGGCCCGCGTGCGCGCCACCTTGCGCCGCCAGCGCCAGCCCGCCACCAGCGACGATGGCGTGGTGCAGTTCGGCGACGTGCGCGTCGACCTGAAGGACCGGCTGGTCACGCGCAACAAGCAGCTGGTGCACATGACACCGACGGAATTCCGCTTGCTGTCCGTGCTGGTGAAAAACGCGGGCAGGGTGGTCACCAATCCGCAACTGCTGCGTGAAGTGTGGGGACCGTCGAACAGCGAAAACGGCCACTACCTGCGTATCTACATGGGCCATCTGCGCCAGAAGCTGGAAGCCGATCCGGCCCAGCCGCAGTACCTGCTGACGGAAACGGCCGTCGGCTACCGGCTGCTGCTGCCGCTCTAGCCAACTTTATATCCCCTGTTTGAAAACAGGCGCCGCGCGCGCCAGGGGGATGCTTTACTTAAAATTTTTGCAGCGGCGGGCCAGCTGCGCCATGTTGGCAAAGGCCCATACCACCAATGAAGAAGAACAACCATGAACAAAATGCTACTTGCACTTGCCGTCGCCACAGCCTTGACGGGCAGCCTGGCCCACGCAGACGAGGCCAAGCCCGATAATGAAGTGAGCTTCAACGTGGCCGGCGTATCCGACTACCGCTACCGCGGCATCTCGCAGACGCGCTTGAAACCGGCGCTGCAGGGCGGCGTCGACTACGTCAACAATCCGACGGGCCTGTATGCAGGCGCCTGGGCTTCCACCATCAAGTGGACCAAGGACGCGGGCGGCAGCGGCGACGTGGAAGTGGACCTGTATGCGGGCAAGCGCGGCCAGTTGAGCAGCGATGTTGGCTATGACGTGGGCGTGCTCGCCTATGTGTATGCGGACAACGGCTTGAAGCACGTCGCCGGCCTGGCCGACGCGGACACGCAGGAAGTCTACGGCCAGCTGTCGTATGGCCCTGCCTACGTCAAGTATTCGCACGCCGTCTCGAACCTGTTCGGCATCGTCAACAGCAAGAACAGCGGCTACCTGGACATCGGCGCGAATATCGACCTGACGAACGGCTGGACCGGCAACCTGCACGCGGGCCACCAGAAGGTCAAGAACAATGATGCATCGCGCTATACGGACTGGAAAGTGGGCGTCACGCGCGACTTCGGCATTGTTTCGGGCGCGCTGGCCGTGATCGGCACGAACGCGGGAAAATCGGCCTATGCCTCGCCCGTGAATGGCAAATTCATGGGCAAGACGGCGCTGCAACTGACGGTCAGCAAGACGTTTTAATTGACAGAGAAGAGAGGCGGCGCATGCGCCGCCTTTTTTTGCGTGCCCGGCCCGGCTAGGCGGGCAGGCTGAAAACGGCGCAGTACAGCTGCCCCAGGCTGACCACGCGGGCGGCCGGGATCTGCGCGGCCAGGGCATGGGCGGGCACCGCTTGCGTGTCCGCTGCCAGCAGCACGCGCAGGCCCGGATTGATGCTGCGCGCATGTGCGATGCGGCGCGCCAGGCCCGATTGCGCGGCGGCGTTGACGACACCGTCGAGCGGCACCACCAGTACGCGCGCGGCGACCAGGGCCGAACGGCTGCCCATGGAGTCGCGGCCTTCGCTGTCGATGACGATGTCGTGGTAGCAGTGCACCAGGTGTTCCAGCTCCGGCTGCAAACCCTTGGCGCTGATGGCGCGCGCCATCAGGCGCGGCCGCGTCAGGCTGCCGTGCATGGCGCCGTCGTGCATGTTCCTGGCCTGCGCCATGGCGCCCTGGCGCGGATCGGCATCGAGCAGCAATACCTTGCGTCCGGCCAGCGCGCGCGAAGCGGCCAGCCGCCCGGCCACGATGGATTTCTCCATCCCTCCGCGTTCATCCGTGATGGCGATGATCATCTTGGCGCACGGCTGGCATGATGTTGGCAGGGGAAACCAGCTGCAGCAGACAGCCTTCGCGCGGCTCGTCCCTGTCGCTGGCCGTCCATACGGGCAGTTCCAGCAGGGGCTCGAGGGCCGCGGCCAGGGCGGCCTGGCCGGCGGCCGACATGGGCATCATCGGCAGGCGCAAGGCGTTGCACACCTTGCCTTGCATGGCCAGCGCTGCCTTGACGGGCGCGGGATTCGGTTCGGCAAACAGCAGGCGGATGACGGGCAGCATGGTCTTGAACAGGGCGCCGGCGGCGCCGTGGCGGCCCTGCCTGACGAGGTGGTACAGCTGCGCATACAGGTCGGGGCGCACTTGGGCGGCGGCCGACATGGCGCCATGGCCGCCCATGGACAGGCTGGCCAGCAGCAGCGCATCGTCGCCGCACAGCACGTCCAGGCGCGTGTCGAGCAGCAGTTCGCCCAGCTGCTGCAGCTTGCCGCCCGCTTCCTTGATGGCGACGAAGTGCGAGTCGCGCGCCAGCAGGGCGGCCGTCTGCGGTTCGATATTGACGCCCGTGCGGGCCGGCACGTTGTACAGCACGATGGACTGGTCGGTGGCGCCGGCGATGGCCTGGAAGTGGCGCACGATGCCGTCCTGCGACGGGCGCACATAGGCGGGGGCGGAGACCAGCAGGCCCGCCAGCGGATGGTCGTTGTAGCGCTGCACCGTGGCGACGACATTGCGCGTATCGCTGCCGCCTATCCCCATCACGACGGGGAAGCGGGGGCCGACGGCTTCGAGCACGCTATCGAGCAGCATGGTCTGTTCGGCGGCGCTCAGCATGGCCGCTTCGCCCGTGGTGCCGCACACCACGAGGCCGTCGATGCCGCTGGCGGCCAGTTCGCACGCGAGCTGCTGGGCCGCGTCGAAGTCGATGTCGCCGTCGCCATCGCGGAAGGGCGTGACCATCGGCACCCAGATGCCCTGAAAGTGCGCGGTGATGCGCATCGAGGACATCGCCTGCTCGCAGGAATACTGGTTCATAGCGATTTCCCCTGGCTGATGCGGCCAAATTCCGCCGCTGGCAGCAGGCGCATGACGGCGTCCATCGTCAGGCGCAGGGCCGGTTCCGTCACGCACAGCCAGACTTTCATGCGCTCGGCGTGGTCGACCGCCTCGACGCGCATGAACGACAGCATGCCGCCGCACGTCCTGACGACCAGCTGGCGCAGCTCGGCCAGGCAGGCTTTGTCGACCGTGATATGCATGAGGAAAGTGGGCAGGCGCGGGTGGCGGTGGGGCAGGGCTTGACGTGCGGACAGGCGTGAATGGGGTTCCATGGTGGCTTTGCAGCGGTGGTTGAGGTACGTTCAAGATTAGCAGCGGGGGCGTAAAGATTCTCTAAAAAGCGGGGCCGCCGGCGTAAACGGGGCGTATGCGTTTGCCGCCGGCGTGTTGCGTGGACGCACCGTAGGTATGCTTTTGTTACAAAATTGAATCGTGCTTTTGAAGGCAGGGGTTTATATTGAAACCGTTCTCCGCTTTCAGTCAGCCCCGCCATGTCAGACGAAAAAGATCCCCAGCAGTCCCCGTCCACCGACCCAGCGCCGCCAGAGCCAGCACCGGCGCGGCCCGACCGGGTCGGCCGCCGGGCACCCGATGACGAGCACCGCGCGCGCGACGCCGCCCCCCGCTACCTGAAGGATAACGATACGCCGCTGGCGCTGGCCTGGCGGGTGATCTCGTCGCGCTACCGCTCCATGCGCGACAAGGCCAGCCGCGATTTCATGCGGCGCACCCTGCGCATCGGCATCTCGGCGCGTATTTTCCACCCCGAGCCGGGCGCCACTGGGCTGCGCAGCAAGAACCTGCAATACCTGGAAGAGTCGATCGCGCAGTGGGTCATGTCGCGCGACGTGCTGGTGTTCATGATCCCGACCGTCAATACGAGCGGCCAGCTACACCCGAGTAACATCACCCTGCGCCACTATGCACGCCACCTGGACGGCCTGGTGCTGCAGGGCGGCGCCGACGTCTCGCCGCAGACGTATTCCGAGGCGGCCACGCGGCCGGAATGGAACGGCGACCGCGCGCGCGACCTGTACGAACTGGAACTGCTGCACGAATTCGTCGACGCGGGCAAACCCGTGCTGGGAATTTGCCGCGGCTGCCAACTGATCAACGTGGGTTTTGGCGGCACCCTGTACCAGGACATCGCTTCGGACGTGGAAGGCGCCACCTCGCACGTCAACGACCTGTATGACCGCCACCGCCACACCATCGTCTTCCCGAAAGGCTCGTCGCTGGCCGGCATGTTCCCGAAGGCGGGGGAGGCGCTCGTCAATTCTATCCACCACCAGTCGGTCAAGGACCTGGGGCGCGACGTCACCGTGGAAGCGTATTCGCAAGGGGACAACATCGTCGAAGCCATCCGCTACCAGCGGGCGCGTTTCGTCATGGGCTTGCAGTGGCACCCGGAATTCCATTCGGCGGGCGGCGTCGAGCTGCTCGATTGCACGCCTATCCTCGATAATTTCTTGCGCGCGGCGCGGGAGACGCGGTTTTGAGTAAGCACCTGATGCGCCGGCGCATGGTACTGGCCGGCCTGCTGGCGCTGCCCCTGGCGGGCTTGCGCGCGGCGCCGCGTCCGCATGACGGCCCGCTGCCGTTTGCGTTGACCTCCGCCGCGCGGGCGCGCATGCTCAAGGCGAAGGTGGCGCCGGCCATCGCGGAACAGGTGCTCAAGGCGGCGCGCAAGGATGCGGCGCGGCCCGTGCATCTGATGGCCGAAGTGCGCACGGGCGGCTTGCTGAAGGGCGAGGGCGGGCGCGAGACCAGCCAGCAGGCGCAGGAAGACTGGCGCCAGGCGCGTTTGCAGGCCCTGGCCTGGCGGCTGTCTGGCGAGATGGCGCATTTCGAGGCGGCGCGCCAGCTGCTGCTGGCCTGGAGCGGCAGTTATCAGCCTTCGTTCAGTCCCGTCGACGAGACGGAGCTGGCCAGCTTGCTGATGGGATTTGACCTGGTGCAGGAACGCTTGAACGGCGTCGAACGCGAACAGGTGCAGGCGTTTTGCCGCACCCTGGCGAACGGGTATCTGAATGACCCCATCAAGGTGGGCGGCCCGTCCACGGCGCGCAATAACTGGCACAGCCACCGCATCAAGATCGGCACGGCCGCCGCGTATGTCACGGGCGACGCCTTGCTGATCGCGCGCGCGAAGGAGCGCTTCCTGGCGCACGTGCCGCGCAATATCGGCGCCGGCGGCGTGCCCTTCGACTTCGAGCAGCGCGACGCCCTCCATTACACCACCTACAGCCTGGAGCCGCTGCTGACGACGGCCCTGATGGCGCAGGCGCATGGCGACGACTGGTATGGCGCGCCGGAAGCGAAGCGCCTTGCCGAGGCGCTGGCCTGGCTGTCACCGTATGCGCAGGGTAGAAAGACGCACGAGGAATTCGCGAAAAGCGCCGTGCCCTTCGACCGCAAGCGCGTGGCGGCCGGCGAAAAGGGCTTTACGGGGAATTGGGAACCGAAGGGCGCCGCCAATGTGTATTTGCTGGCGGCGCGCTTCGATCCCGCTTACCTGTCCCTGGCGCTGGAACTGCGTCCGCCAGCCTGGGCGCTGGCGCTGTACGGCAACTGATTAAAACTTCGTGCGCAAGGTCAGCATGACATTGCGCGGTTCGCCGTAAAAGCCCGTCTGGAACAGGCCCAGGCCCGTGAAGTACTTTTTACCCGTCAGGTTGTTCACGTTCAGGCTGGCCGTTGTGTTCTTGCTGATTTCGTAGCGGGCCAACAGGTTGACCAGGGCAAAGCCGCCTTGTTCAATGCGCGCATAGTCATTGGCGGCCGGGTTCCAGATATGGCCGTAGAAGCCGCTTTGCCAGTTGACGCCACCTCCCACGGTGATTTTATTCAGGCTGGCCGGCAGGCGCCATGTCCCCTGCACGCGCAGCAGGTGCGGCGGCTGCGTCGTTTGCAGCATGGTGGAAAACACTTCCTGTCCATCCTTGTCGCGGATACGCGTATAGGTATAGCCGGCGCTCAGTTTCACATCGTTCAGCACTTCGCCGGTCACTTCCATTTCCAGGCCGCGGCTGCTGATGCCGTCGATGCCTTCATACGCTTCCTCGCCATTGACCTCGCCCACATAGTTGGCCACGTTGCTCTGGCGGATCTGGTACAGCGAGGCGCTGGCGTTGACTTTACCTTCCAGGAATTCGGCTTTCACGCCCGCCTCGAAACCCTTGCCGCGCACGGGGGCGAGGAAGTTGCGGTTCCTGTCGCGGTTGCTTTGCGGCGCGAAGATGCTCGTGTAGCTGCCGAAGAGGGAATAGGTTTTGTCCAGGTCATACACGACGCCCGCATACGGCGTGATGACATTGCTTTCGTCGATACGCGAGGTGATGCGCGCTGTGCCGCTGTCGAAGAAGATACGGTCCTGGTCCTGCTTGTAGTTGCTGACGCGCGCGCCGACGATGACGGACAGCGCCTCCAGGGGACGCAGGCGCAGCGCGCCATACAGGCCGCTCTGGCGTGTCTTGTCGTTGTCGTTGCCCAGGCGCGTGAACGCCGGTTCCGCGTACTGGCCGCGCCAGTCGAAGTAGCTGCCTTCCACCGGCGGGTAGACGGATTCGTAGACGGGACCGTCCTGCTTCGCGCTGGAGTGGGAATAGCCGATCATCGCTTCGTGGCGGCGGCCGAAGGCCGTAAATGGTCCGCTGGCGTCGACGTTGACGGTGGTCTGGCGGCGGTTACCCTTGTATTTTCCCATGAAGAAGTAGGCGCCTTCGCCCGTGACGGGATCGGGATTGCCGCCGCTGGCCGAACCGAGCACGCTGTCATGCTTGCTGCGCAGCTGGTTGGCGCTCAATTTCAGTTTCCACTCGTTGGCGAACGTATGTTCGAGCGACGAGAACAGCGTGGTGTTCTGCATGTCGCGGCGGCTCCAGTCCGTGGCCGGGTTCCACGAGGTGGGGAAATCCGTGCGCGAGCCGTCGGCCAGCAGCACGGGGAAACCGGTCCAGGTCGAGCCGCGCGGCTTGTAGTCCTGGTGCGTGAAGCCGGCCGTCAGCAGGGTGACGGGTGTCAGGTCCGCTTCGATGATGCCGTAGGCGATGGACTTCTGCTGCGTGTAGCGGTCCAGGTGGGAATGCTTGTCCTGGTAGGCGCCCACCAGGCGGCCGCGCACCGTGCGGCTGTCGTTGAGCGGGCCGGAAACATCGGCTTCGCCGCGGTAGTTGTCCCAGGATCCCGCGCCCAGGGTGGCCGAGCCCTCGAAGGCTGCGGTAGGGCGCTTGCGCACCATGTTGACGGTGGCCGACGGGTCGCCCGAGCCGCTCATCAAGCCCGTTGCACCCTTGAGCACTTCGATGCGGTCGTAGATGGCCATGTCGCTGTTCGTCGTGCCCCAGTCGTAGACGCCGTCATAGATGGCCGACACGCCGTCATACTGGAAATTGGTGACGGCAAAGCCGCGCGCCCAGAAGCTCCAGCGGTCGCTGTCATAGTTTTGCACGTTGACGCCATTGACGTTCTTCATGACGTCGGAGACGGCATTGCTGTTCTGGTCATCCATCTGCTGGCGCGTGACGATGGTCAGCGATTGCGGCGTTTCGCGCTGCGTCAGGGCCAGGCCCGTGGCGCCGCTGGCGGGGCCGCCCGTATAGCTGCCCGTGCCGCTGGTGACGGCGCTGCGTTCGGCTGCCGCCACCACGGTGACGCCGCCCATGACGGCCACGCCGCGGCTGTTCGCCGAAGGGGCGCCGGCGCTGGCGGGGATTTTCTGCAGCAGGTAGCCGCCATTCGCCTGCGGCACGGCTTGCAGGCCGCTGCCGGCCAGCAGCACGCGGAAACCATCGTGCACGCCATAGCTGCCTTGCAGGCCGGCGCTGCGCAAGCCTTGCGTGGCATCGCTGGAGAACGACAATAAAATGGCGCTGTCGCTGCCGAAGCGCGTCAGCACGTCGCCCAGCGCACCGGCGGGAATGCTGTAGGTGCGCACTTGCCGGGTTTGCGCCTGGGCCGCTGCCGGCAGGGCCAGGGTCATGCCGATCTGCGACAGGGCGCAGGCGAGGACGGTGCGGGTAAGGAGGGAACGCGAAGCGTGGTGCATGGAATAAAACCTTTCGTGGATGCGCAAGATGGAGACTGCCTATCTTCCAGGTCACGCAAGCACGGCGAAACAGCTCACTTTGCAGAAAATATTTTTCAGCGGGCCGCCAGTTCTATCCTGACGACTTGATGACCCCAGAAGCGCGTGACGGTATGGCGCCGCAGCTGCAGGCTGGCGCCGACGGCGTCGAGGATGGCATCGACATCGGCCAGCGGGTAGGAGCCGGAGACGCGCAGGCCGGCGATGGCGGGCGCGCAGCTCAATGGATGGTCGCTGTAGCGCGACAGCTCGGCGAGGAAATCGGCCAGGCGCATGTCGCGCGCCACCAGCATGCCATTGAGCCACGCGCCGCCATACGGCGCCAGGGCCTGGCGGTGCACGCCCGTGCCGTCGAAATGGGCGCCTTCGCCGGGACGCAGCACCAGGCGCTGCGCGCCATCATCGGCCAGCACGGCGACGGCCCCTTCGAGCACGCCGGCGCTGGTGTATTGCTCGTGCAGGCGCACGGTGAAACGCGTGCCCAGCGCCTGCAGGCTGCCGTGCGGCGTACCGACGAAGAAGGGGCGCTGCACCGCATCCTTGCCGGTGGCGATGAAGATTTCACCGGCCAGCAGTTCGATGCGGCGCTGTGCGCCGTCGTAAGCGATATTGACTGCGCTATTGGTATTGAGTGTGAGCTGCGTGCCGTCATCGAGGGTCACCACGCGGCGCTGGTTGACGGCCGTGCGGTAGTCGGCCATCCAGCCGCGCCATGGGCTGCGGCGTTCGAACGCATACAGCGAGGCACCGCAGGCCAGCAGCAGTGCCAGGGTCTTGACGGCGTGGCGGCGCGGCGCGTTCGCTTGCACGCAGGCGCGCAGCAGGGTCGCGTGCACGGCGGACGGCAGGTGTTCGTGCTGCGTTTGCAGCTGCTGCCACGCCTGCGTGGCGCTGCCGGCGCGCTGCAGATGGCGTTTCACGGTGGCCAGCGAGATGCCGAGCTGGCGCGCGATGTCTTCCTGCGGCAGTTCGTCAAGCTGGCGTAGCAAAAAAGCCCGTTTCACGGGAGGCGGCAAGCCGTCGAGCATGCGGTCGAGTTCAAACACGGTGGCCAGCAGCAGCGCCCGATCCTCGGGCGACGGCGCATGCAGGGGCGGCAGCTGCGCCAGCACGTCGAGATAAGCCTGTTCCAGTTTCTGGCGGCGGTAATGGTTGAACAGCACGCGCTGGGCGACGGTGGCGAGAAAGGCGCGCGGCTCGCGCGCGGCGACGGCGTCTTCGCGGTCGAGCAGGCGCATGAAGGTGTCCTGCGCCACATCGGCCGCGCACGCCGTGCTGCCCAGTTTCTTGCGCAGCCAGCCCTGCAGCCAGCCGTGGTGGTCGGCATACAGTGTCGCGATGTCCTGGCGTTGTAACGGCTTTGCCAGCGGCATCGCATTCCCCTTGCAAGCGTGACCGGGCCAGCCAGATCAATTTAGTTAATAGGAATCATTCTCAACTATTGTAGCAAGCGGGGGATAAGGTGTAAATGTGGGGTGTGGTTTTTTAGCGCGTTGCTGGCGTTGTTTAAACCCCAGAAGCAAGATCTGGGGTCGGACCCTGCAGGGTCCGACCCCGGAAGTTCAGGTGTTGGGTTGGACGGGCTAGTCCTTAGTAGTTCATCGCTTCGCCACGGAAGCAGCGGATCGCCGAATCGACCATGCCCTCGGCGCTGCCCTGCAAGCTGTGCTGCTTGCGCAGATATTGCGCGTCGCTCCATTGCTTGGCCACGTCCGACAGGTGTTTCAGGGCCGGCGTGCTGCCCAGCGCCTCGGCGTGCGGTTCCATCTTGCGCAGGGTGGTCATGATGTCTTCGCGCAGCGACATCGTCTCGTAGGTTTTCGGATGCGTGATGGCGCCATCGAGGCCGAAGCGGCAAGCCTGGAAGCGGTTGTAGTTATACACGAGGTAATCGTCTTCGACCGGCGGCACCTCCTTGCGTTCGAGCAGGTAGCGGCACAGGGCCTGCAGGTAGGCGGCCAGCGCGGCGGCACGCTCCACCGTCAGCGGCGTGTCGCACACGCGCAGTTCGATGGTGCCGAATTCCGGCTTGGGACGGATATCCCAGTAAAAATCCTTCATGCTCTTGATGATGCCCGTGTTCTCCATCTTGGCGAAATACTCGTTGGAGAACTGGTCCCAGCTCAGGGTGAACGGCGCGCGCCCGCTCATGGGAAACGCGAACACGGAGTTCAGGCGGGCCGAGTCGAACAGGGTGTCGCGCCCCTGCACGTAGGGCGAGGAAGCCGACAGGGCGATGAAGTGGGGGATGTAGCGGTTCAGCGAATGCAGCAAAAACATGGCGTCATCGCCCGAGGCGCAGCCGATGTGCACGTGCTGGCCGAAGATGGTGAACTGCTTGGCCAGGTAGCCGTACAGCTCCGAGATTTCCTGGAAGCGGGGCTTGGAAAAGATCTTTTGCGACGACCATTGCTGGAACGGGTGCGTGCCGCCGCCCGCGATGCCGATATTGAGCTTGTCGCCGGCCGTGATCAAGGTGTCACGGATTTCCTGCAACTGCGCCAGCAGGGGGCCGTGATGCGTGTGCACGCTCGAGTTAATCTCGATCATGCTCTCGGTGATTTCCGGCGTGACGTTGCCGGGGAACGGCTTTTTATTCAGCAGATGCAGCAGGTCGGGGCTGGCGGCCGTCAAGTCATAGTCCGACAGGTTCACCAGTTGCAGTTCGAGTTCGACGCCGAAGGTCAGCGCGGCCGATTGGCCAAAGGGTTCCAGCGGCATTTAGCGCTCCTTGATTTCATGGGTTTCTTTGGCCAGCATCAGCACGCGCTGCACCAGCACGGGGCCGACCAGTTCCAGGCCCAGGGTGATGGCGGCCAGGGCGTTCAATTCGTCGCCGAAGTTCACGCCGTGCTGGCGCGCGTGTTCGAGCAGCAGGATGATGAAGACGGAAACGGGCGTCAGCGCCACGCCCGTCAGCACGCCCTTGCGCCAGGAAATGCCGCTCACGTGCGAAAACGCGGCCACGCCGGCGACCTTCGTCAGCAAGCGTCCGCCGACGACGGCCAGGGCCAGGCCCGCGCCGGCCGTCACGCTGGCCCATTCCAGGGTCGAGGCGGCATACACGAACAGCAGCACCGTCAGCAGCTCGCCCATGGCGCCGAAATTGCGCTGCGCCTGGCTGAAGGCGACACGGCGGTGGCGCGCCACCAGGCCGAAGGTGAGCGTGGCCAGCAGCGGCGACAGGCTGGTGGTGTAGGTCAGGGCGACGAGTAGCATCACCGACAGCGCGAACGCCACGGTGGCGTCCTGCGCCATATTGCCCAGGCGGCGCAGCATGGCCGGCACGACAATGCCGAAGACGGTGCCGGCGGCCACCGAGGCGGCCAGCACGGCGGCGCTGCTGCTGCTCGCCTCGATCAAATCGGTGGAGCTCTGGAACATCCAGAAGCCGACGATGATGTTGAACGTGAAGACGGCCAGCACGCAATTCAAGGCCGTGAGGTGGACGATGCGTTCCGTGACCTGGCCCGAGCTGCGTTCCTCGTTGATGACGCGCATGATGGTGGCCGGCGAGGTGGACATGGCCAGCGACGCAAGCAGCAGCGCCGTCATCGAAGTGCTGCCGAATTCGATGCCGATGAAGTAGACGACGGTAAAGGTCAGCAGGGACTCGACCAGGCCCGTGACGGCGATCCACGGGTTGTTCTTCAGCCACCGCAGGTTGATGCGGTAGCCCACCTCGAACAGGATCAGGCCGAAGGCCACGTCGGCCAGCACCAGCATGGGGCCGGCGTCCGTCTGCGGCAGGATGCCCACCTGCGTCTGCGCGAGGACGAAGCCGATCACGCCGTAAAAACTGATGCGCGGCAGGCCCGTCCAGCGGTGGCCGAATTCGCCCACTACCCAGGCCAGGGTAATGGCGAACGGCCAGGACAGGTCGGCGGCGATCGAGATCAGACTTTGCATGCTCATTCCTTTGAAAATGGCGCTGGCACCGGCCGGCAGCACGGGGGCTGGCGCGGCAATGTCGTGGTGCAGCGATGGTGCATTGTTTGCGCAGAGCGATGCGCCGATTCTACCGGAGCAGAAGGCGCGCACGATGTGCGCAATCGAACAGTGTCGCGGCCATGGCGGCCGCGCACAGGATGCAGCAGGGTAGGGCAGGACTGGTACCAGCGTATGGTACCCGCCCGCGGCGGAGATGCTCCGCACGGTAGTGCCGTGTCGCAGTGTACGGCATGGCGGCCCCCTGCCGCCATGGACTTTTTGTTAGGCGCTTTTATTTACTGAGCAGGCGCATGCCCCGCTCCAGCCCGTCGATCGACAGGGGGAACATGCGGTCGTTCATCAACTGCCGCATCACGCCGATCGACTGGCGGTACTGCCACAAGCCCTCGGACTCTGGATTGAACCAGATGAATTTCGGGAACGCCTGGGTAAAGCGCGCCAGCCACGTCGACCCCGCTTCCTCGTTGTTGTATTCGACGCTGCCGCCCGGCTGCAGGATTTCATAGGGACTCATGGTGGCGTCGCCGACGAAGATCAGCTTGGTGTCGGGCGGGTATTTGCGCAGCACGTCCCAGGTGGGAAAACGCTCGGCGTTGCGGCGCCGGTTGTTCTTCCACAAATAGTCGTAGACGCAGTTATGGAAGTAAAAGAACTCCATGTTCTTGAATTCCGTCTTCGCCGCCGAGAACAGTTCCTCGGTGCGCTCGATATGGTCGTCCATGCTGCCGCCCACATCCAACAGCATCAGCACCTTGATGCGGTTCTTGCGCTCGGGCCGCATCCTGATGTCGAGGTAGCCCGCGTTGTTCGCCGTGGCGGCGATGGTGGCGTCCAGCGCCAGTTCGTCTTCCGCGCCTTCGCGCGCGAACTTGCGCAGGCGGCGCAGCGCCACCTTGATGTTGCGCGTGCCCAGTTCGCGCTCGCCGTCGTAATCCTTGTAGCTGCGCGCTTCCCATACCTTGACGGCCGTGCGGTTGCCGCCCTTGCCGCCGATGCGGATGCCTTCCGGGTTCGTGCCGCCATTGCCGAACGGCGAGGTGCCACCCGTGCCTATCCACTTGCTGCCGCCCTCGTGGCGCTCCTTCTGTTCCTTCAGCAGCTCATTGAGACGGTCCATCAGCTTGTCGTAGCCGAATTTTTCCAGCTGCGCCTTCTGTTCCTTGGACAGCTCGCGCTGCATGCGCTTGAGCAGCCAGTCGAGCGGTATCGCCGCGTTCGTGTCGAAGGCCGCGTTGACGCCCTTGAAATACTGGGCAAACGCGCGGTCGAACTTGTCGAAATGGGCTTCATCCTTGACCAGGGTCAGGCGCGACAGATAGTAAAAATCGTCCATCGAGGCGCCGATGACGTTCTTTTGCAGCGCATCGAGCAAGGTCAGAAATTCCTTGATCGAGACGGGAATCTTCGCGTCCTTGAGCGTGAAGAAGAAATCGATCAGCATGGCGACCGCTCTCCCGCACGGGGCAGTGCGGCGATGGGGCGCTGCGCCAGCTTGTAGCGCAGATGGGCGGCAATCTCGGGCCACTCGCCGCGCGTGATGCTGTACATGACGGTGTCGCGCACGGTGCCGTCGCGGCGCAGCGCATGGTGGCGCAGCACGCCATCCTTTTTCGCGCCCAGGCGTTCGATGGCCGCCTGCGAGGCGTGGTTGAAATTATCGGTGCGCAGGCCCACCAGCGCGCAGCCGAGCGTGTCGAAGGCGTGCGCCAGCAGCAGCAATTTGCAGGTGGTGTTGACGTGGCTGCGCTGGCAGCGCTTCGCATACCAGGTGTAGCCGATTTCCAGGCGCCCGATGGCCGGCACCACGTCGTGGTAGCTGGTGGTGCCGAGCACCTCGCCGCTGGCCGCGTCGACGACGGCAAAGGCGAAGCGCGTGGGGCGCATCTCGATGCCCTTGAAAATGTACTGGTCCACCTGGTCCGGTTCGGGCACGGAGGTGACGCGCAGATTCCACAGTTCGCCATCCATGGCCGCCGCGCGCAGGCCGGCCGCATGGTGCGGCGCCAGCGCTTCGAGGCGGATGCCGTGCAGTTCCAGGGGGACGAAGACCTTGTCGGGGCTGATGTCGTTCACCGGCGCTCCTTAGCGGTTGGTGCGCGACATGAACATCAGGCGCTCGAACAGGTGCACGTCTTGCTCGTTTTTCAGCAGCGCCCCGTGCAGCGGCGGCACGACGGCCTTGTTGTCCTTGCTGCGCAAGGCTTCGGCTGGGATGTCCTCGGCCAGCAGGAGTTTCAGCCAGTCGAGGAATTCCGACGTCGACGGTTTTTTCTTCAGGCCCGGCACGTCGCGCACTTCATAGAAGGTTTGCAGCGCCTGTGCCAGCAATTCCTGTTTCAGGTGCGGGTAGTGGACGGCGACGATCTGCTCCATCGTGTCCTTGTCCGGGAATTTGATGTAGTGGAAGAAGCAGCGGCGCAAAAAGGCGTCCGGCAATTCCTTCTCGTTGTTCGAGGTGATGATGACGAGCGGGCGGTGGCGCGCCGTGACCATTTCGCGCGTCTCGTACACGTAGAATTCCATGCGGTCCAGTTCGCGCAGCAGGTCGTTCGGGAATTCGATGTCGGCCTTGTCGATTTCATCGATCAAGAGCACCACCGGTTCGGGCGCCGTGAAGGCCTGCCACAGCACGCCCTTGACGATGTAGTTCTGGATGTCGCGCACGCGCTCGTCGCCGAGCTGCGAATCGCGCAGGCGCGAGACGGCGTCGTATTCGTACAGGCCCTGCTGCGCCTTGGTGGTCGATTTGATATGCCATTGCATCAGCGGCATGTTCAGCGCGGCGGCCACTTCCTCGGCCAGCATGGTCTTGCCCGTGCCCGGTTCTCCCTTGATCAGCAGCGGGCGTTGCAGGGTCAGCGCCGCATTCACGGCCAGTTTCAGGTCGGCGGTGGCGACATAGCTGTCGGAACCTTCGAAGCGTTGGCCTTGCTGGGTGTGCTGTGCTTGCATGAGCGGTCTGCCAAAGTGGGGAAATGGTGAGTATAAACAGAACTGTGGCCCAGCGTCACGCGGACGGCCTGTGCCTGCGTGCCTACAATGCGGGTTTTATAGGTGGACTTGCAAGAATATCTTGGCTAGAATCGGCAAGCAGCAGATTAATTGGCAACCTTAATTGTCAACACATAAAATCAAAAAAAACCAGCTCTGGCGTTTCTCCGATTACCTTTGTTCACATTGCCACTATGAAAAAAATATTTGCACTTCTCGTGCTTGCCGGCATAGCAAATGCCGTCACAGCGGCTGACATTGTAGGAAACGCCAAGGCAGCCCCTGCCAAGGTGGAAATGTGTATCGGCTGCCACGGCATTCCCGGTTACAAGGCAACCTTCCCTGAAGTATTCCAGGTGCCGATGATCGGCGGCCAGCCGGCAAAATATATCGAGAATGCGCTGCAAGCCTACAAGAAGGGCGACCGCAAGCACCCCAGCATGAAGGGCATCGCCAGCAGCCTGTCGGACCAGGATATCGCCGATGTCGCCGCGTATTATGCGCAACAAGCCAAGACGAACTGAGGACCAGCCCGATGAAAAAACTACTCGCCGCCCTCGTTTGCGCCACCGTCTCGTTTTCCGCCAGCGCCGCCGGCAATATCAATACGGGCAAGGCCCTGGCCGAAAAATACAGCTGCGCCACCTGCCACGGCAAGGATTACAGTTCGCCCATCGACCCGTCGTACCCGAAACTGGCGGGCCAGCACAAGGATTACCTGGAACATGCGTTGACCGCGTATAAACGGGGCGACAAGGCCAACGGCCGCAACAACGCCATCATGACGGGCCAGGTAAAACCGCTGAGCAACCAGGACATCAAGGACCTGGCCGCCTACCTGCACAGCTTGCCGAGCAGCCTGGTCACTCACCGCTGAGCGGTAACGCCGGCTCAGGCCTTCAAGCCGACGCGGCGCGCCAGCTTGTGCAAGTTACTGGCATCGAGTCCCAACTGCCGCGCCGCAGCGGCCCAGTTATCCTGATGCAGGACCAGCGCTTGCCGGATGGCCTGGCGCTGGCTCGCTTCGACGATCTGATGCATCGATAGCAGCGGCGCCGCCGGCGTGCCGCACGCGGCTGGCGCCAGCGGCAGCGCGTCCGTGCCGGCCGGCGCTTCCAGCGCATCGAGGTCGAGCATATCCGTTTCCAGGGTCACGATGTCCTTGCGGTCCGCGCCGCGTATCACGGCTTTCAGCGCGGCCCGGCTGATCACATGTTCCAGTTCGCGCACATTGCCCGGCCAGCGGTAATGGCACAAGGCGTTTTCCGCCGCGGCGGACAGGCGCAGGCTGCGCAAGCCCAGGCGCGCGCGGTTCAGTTCCAAGAATCCGCCGGCCAGCAGCAGCACGTCATTGCCCCGCTCGCGCAGCGGCGGAATCGGCACGGGATACACGGATAAACGATGATACAGATCGGCGCGGAACGAGCCGTCGCGCACATGTTCGCGCAAGCTTCGGTTGGTGGCGGCGATCACGCGCACGTTGACCCGGCGCGGCCGGTCCGCGCCCAGGCGCTGGATTTCCCCATTTTGCAAGGTGCGCAGCAGCTTGGCCTGTATCGACAATGGCAATTCGCCCACTTCATCGAGAAACAGGGTGCCCCCTTCGGCCGCCTCGAAACGCCCGGGCCGGTCGCTGACGGCGCCGGAAAACGCACCGCGCACATGGCCGAACAATTCGCTTTCTGCTAAGGATTCCGGCAAAGCCGCGCAATTGACGTGGATCAAAGGCTTGCCCGCGCGGCGCGACAGCCGGTGCAGGCGGTGCGCGCACAATTCCTTGCCCACGCCCGTCTCTCCCAGCAGCAGCACGGGCAGTTCGGAATCGGCGACCACCTGCAATTCGTGCAGCAAGTGCGTGATGGCGCTGCTCTGGCCCACGAAATCGTGTTCCTCGCGCGGCACTTGGGCATCGGCCAGCATGGCGCCGCCCGACAGGCGCAGGGCGCGGATTTCCGTTTCCAGGCGCGTCACGCGCACGGCCGCCTCGATGGCGCAGGCCAGTTCGCCCAGGTCGCGCTGCGCCTGCGTATCGAAGGTGCCCACCTGCAGCGCGTCGAGCGTGATCACGCCCCAGCGTTCGCCTTCCAGGTCCAGCGCCATGCCCATGCAGTCGTGCACGGGCAGCGGCTCGCCGGCCCGCTCGGCGATCAGGCCATCGTAGGGATCGGGCAGCGAGCTGTCGTGATGGAAGCACAGCACGCCGCGCCGCTGCAGGATGGCGGCCAGGCGCGGATGGTCGGCGACGGCGAAGCGGCGTCCCAGCGCGTCGTTGGCCAGGCCGGCCATCGCCACGGGGCGCAAATGCTCGCCATCGATTTTCAGCAAGGCCACGGCCTCGCAGCCGAAGTGGGCGCGCAGGCTGCCGACGAGGCGCTGCAGGCGCACGGCCACGGGCAGGTCGGCGACCAGGTCGGTGAGTAACAGCAGGTGGATGGCAGTGGTGGTCATAAGTACCATGCAGGGTACAACGGACCACGTCGAAAGAGGGTCAAACCGACCCTGCATTTTTCAAATCGTTGATTTAAAACAAGTTTTTCCTGGCACACGGATTGCCTAGGTAAGGGTGCCGAACCGGCATACAAGACCAAGGAAAGCTTGATGAAAACGACTCCCTCCCTCCGCGCCATCGCCGCCGCCGTCTGCGTACTGGCCATGCCCCTGTCCGTGCAAGCCCAGGTGAGCCTCCCTGCCAGCGCCGCCGCCACCGCCGCCAAACCGGCCGTCGCCGCGGTCAAGCGCTATGAACTGCAAACCAATATCGTCGACGGCAAGATGGTGTTCATCGACGCCAAGGGCCAGGTCAACCCCGTGCTGGCGGCCAAGGTGGACGACACGGTGGAACTGGTGCTGAAAAGCGGCGAAGGCGCCGAGCACGATCTGCTGATCCCGGAACTGAATGTGGCCTCGGCCAAGTTCAGCGCCAACAGCGGCAGCACCACCGTACGCTTCAAGGTCACGCGCGCCGGCACGTTCACCTATTACTGCTCGATCCCCGGCCACCGCCAGATCGGCATGGAAGGCAAGCTGGAAGTGAGCGGTACCTCGCTGGCCGAAGCCGGCGCGCCGAAGGCTGCTGGCACCGGCAGCGCTGCCAGCGAATCGAGCCAGGCCGCGGCGCTGGCCCTGTACACGCCCGCGCCATCGCCGATGCGCGGCCCCGATCCCTCGGCCGTCAACGTGGCGGCCAACCCCGCCTCCGTGCCGACCGCCATCGGCGCGCGTGCGCCGCAAACCCTGAAATACAGGATGGAGACGGTGGAATTGCCGGGCAAGCTCGATGACGGCACCAGTTTTACCTACTGGACCTTCAACCGCCAGGTGCCCGGCCCCATGCTGCGCGCGAAGGTGGGTGACACGGTGGAACTGACCCTGTTCAACGCCAAGGACAGCAAGATGATCCACTCGATCGACTTGCATGCCGTGACGGGTGGCCATGGCGGCGGACAGCACACGCAGGTGGCGCCTGGCCAGGAAAAAACCGTCACCTTCAAGGCGCTCAATCCCGGCCTGTTCGTGTACCACTGCGCCACGCCGCTGGTGCCGCAGCATATCGCGGCCGGCATGTACGGCATGATCCTGGTCGAACCGGAAGGCGGCTTGTCAAAAGTCGACCGCGAGTATTACGTGATGCAGGGCGAGATGTACACGGGCCGTCCGCACGGCGCACCCGTGCACCAGGAAGCGAACCTGGAAAAAATGGCCAATGAGCTGCCCGACTACTACGTCTTCAACGGCGAAGTGGGCGCCCTGAGCAAAACGCACAAACTGCAGGCGAAAGTCGGCGAGACGGTGCGCATCTATTTCGGCGTCGGCGGTCCGAACAAGATTTCATCGTTCCACATCATCGGCGAGATCTTCGACAAGGTGTACAGCGAAGGCTCGATCAGCAGCCCGAAACACGACGTGCAAACCACCCTGGTGGCACCGGGCGGCGCGACCATCGTCGAACTCAAGGTACAGCATCCTGGCAGCTATCTGCTGGTCGACCATGCGCTGTCGCGCGCAGGCAAGGGCGCCGTGGGCGTGCTGGAAGTGACTGGCGAACCCGTGCCCGGCGTCTATCACGCTGGCGCCCATCAATAAACCCCATTCATCCTCAAGGAACCATTATGGAAATGATCGACCAATCCCTGGGCCAGCTGGCCCGCCGCATCCCTGGCGCCACGCGCCTGTTCGATGCCCACCGCCTGGATTTCTGCTGCGGCGGCAACAAGACCCTGCGCGCGGCGGCCGAAGCGGCCGGCGTGGACACGGCGCCCATCGTCAAGGAACTGCAAGTGCTGGCAGGACGGACTGACGCCAGCGGCGAGCGTGACTGGCAGGAAGCTTCGGCCACCGAGCTGGTGGAACACATCCTGTCGCGCTACCACGCCGTGCACCGCGAGCAGCTGCCCGAGCTGATACGCCTGGCGCGCAAGGTCGAGCAGGTGCATGGCGACCGCGCCGACTGTCCGCACGGGCTGGCGGAACACCTGTCGGCCATGGCGCAGGAACTGGAAAGCCATATGCGCAAGGAAGAAGACGTGCTGTTCCCCATGATAGTGCGTGGCCAGGGCCCCCGGGCCGGCGCGCCCATCAACGTGATGCGCATGGAGCATGACGACCATGGCGTGGCCTTGCGCGCGATGGAGGAAATGACGAACGACATCACCGCGCCGGCCGGCGCCTGCACCACCTGGCGCGCGCTGTACACGGGCTTGCGCACCTTCCGCGAAGACCTAATGGCGCACATCCATACTGAAAACAATATCCTGTTCGAGCGCTTTGCGCCGGCCGTGGTGCACTGACAAAGGAAAGACCCATGGGTCCCTACAAAAAACTCTGGTTCACCCTGATCGGTGTGCTGATCGTGACGTTTTCGCTGCTCGGCTACTACGGCGCCGAAGTGTACCGGCAGGCGCCGCCCATCCCCGCGCAAGTGCTGGCGCAGGATGGCCGGCAACTGTTCGACCGCGAGGGCATCCTCGATGGCCAGACGGCCTGGCAATCGGTCGGCGGCATGCAGCTGGGCTCCATCTGGGGCCACGGCGCCTACCAGGCGCCCGACTGGACGGCCGACTGGCTGCACCGCGAACTGACGGCCTGGCTGGAACTGGCCGCGCAAGAGCAGCATGGCAAGGCCTACGCGGCGCTCGACGGCCCCGCGCAGGCGGCGCTGCGCGAAGCGCTCAAGCTTGAATACCGCGGCAACCGCACCGATGATGCGCAAGTGCTGCGCCTGTCGCCGCGCCGCGTGCGAGCGATCGCCAACACGGCGCATTATTACGACCAGCTGTTCTCCGACGCGCCGGCGCTGCAAAAAAGCCGCGAGCATTTCGCCATGAAGGAAAACACCCTGCCCAGCGCCGAGCGGCGCGCGCAGATGACGCAGTTCTTCTTCTGGACGGCGTGGGCTGCCGCGACGGAACGTCCTGGCCAGAAAGTGACCTATACGAACAACTGGCCGCATGAACCGCTGATCGGCAACCAGCCCAGCGGCGAAAACCTCGTCTGGTCGGTTGCCAGCGTGGTGGTGCTGCTGGCCGGCGTGGGCTTCCTCGTCTGGGGCTGGGCCTTCTTGCGCGACCATGACGAAGCGCTGCCGGCGGCCGGTCCGCGCGACCCGCTCACCACGTTCGCGCTGACGCCTTCGCAGCGGGGACTGGGAAAATATCTGTTCCTCGTGGTGGCGCTGTTCATCTTCCAGGTCTTCATCGGCGGCTTCACGGCGCACTACACGGTGGAAGGGCAGCAGTTCTATGGCATTGACGTGTCGCGCTGGTTCCCGTATGCGCTCACGCGCACCTGGCATATCCAGGCCGCGCTGTTCTGGATCGCCACCGGCTTCCTGGCCGCCGGCCTGTTCCTCGCGCCCCTGATCAATGGCGGCAAGGATCCCAAGTGGCAGCGCCTCGGTGTCGACGTGCTGTTCTGGGCCCTCGTCGCCGTGGTGGTCGGCTCCTTCATCGGCAATTACCTGGCCATCGCGCAAGTGATGCCGCCCGAGTGGAATTTCTGGCTCGGCCACCAGGGTTATGAGTATGTTGACCTGGGACGCTTGTGGCAGATCGGTAAATACATCGGCATCCTGCTGTGGCTCGTGCTGATGCTGCGCGGCGTCGTGCCGGCCCTGCGCAAGCCGGGCGGCGACAAGAATTTGCTAGCGCTCTTGACCGCATCCGTGGGCGCCATCGGCCTGTTCTACGGCGCCGGCCTGTTCTACGGCGAACGCACGCACTTGTCCGTGATGGAGTACTGGCGCTGGTGGGTGGTGCATCTGTGGGTGGAAGGTTTCTTTGAAGTGTTCGCCACGACGGCGCTGGCCTTCATCTTCTCGACCCTGGGCCTGGTGTCGGTGCGCATGGCCACGGCGGCCAGCCTGGCCTCTGCCTCGCTGTTCATGCTGGGCGGGATACCCGGCACTTTCCACCACCTGTACTTCGCCGGCACCACCACGCCCGTGATGGCCATCGGCGCGAGCTTCAGCGCGCTGGAAGTGGTGCCGCTGATCGTGCTGGGGCATGAAGCGTGGGAAAACTGGCGCCTGAAGGAGCGCGCGCCATGGATGGAAAACCTGCGCTGGCCCATGATGTGCTTTGTCGCCGTCGCCTTCTGGAATATGCTGGGCGCCGGTGTGCTGGGCTTCATGATCAATCCGCCCGTGGCCTTGTACTACATCCAGGGCTTGAACACGACCCCCGTGCATGCGCATGCGGCGCTGTTCGGCGTGTATGGCTTCCTGGCGCTGGGCTTTACCTTGCTGGTGCTGCGCTATCTGCGTCCCGGCTACCGCTTCAGTCCTGCCTTGATGAAGACGGCGTTCTGGGGCTTGAATGTGGGCCTGGTGCTGATGATCTTTACCAGCTTGCTGCCGATAGGCATTATCCAGTTCCACGCCAGCGTGACGGAAGGCCTGTGGTATGCGCGCAGCGAGGAATTCATGCAGCAGCCGCTGTTGCAGAACCTGCGCTGGATACGCACCTTTGGCGACGTGGTCTTCATCGGCGGCGCCATCGCCATGGCGCTGCAGGTGGTGCTGGGCTTGATGGACAAGGCGCCGAAAGCTCCTGTACTGCAGCCGCAGGCGGTGCAGCCCGGTTAACGGCGTCGCACGCAGTCGATATATGCCTCTGTATCCGGCGGCAAGCCCGAGCGCTGCGAAGCCCAGATCATCTGGCCCAGGCATTCCATCACTTCGTGCTGGGCCGCATGGGCCGAATCGAGGCGCTGGGTCAGCTGCTGGACGGCCGGGCGAATGCCGCGCGGCTGGTCCACCTGCACCTGCTCCGTGATCGACAGATGCATGGACAGGTGCAGGAAGGGGTTGGCCTGGCCCCCTTCGACGGAGTAGTCGCGTGCCAGCGCCGCTTCGACGTCGGAGAGCTCGTTTTCATACTCGGGGTGTTCAAGTATCCAGTCGAGCGCGATGGCTTCCATCGGCGTGAGGATTTCATGGGCGCGGTGCTTGCGCAAGGTGTCGCAAAAGAAGCGGCGCACGTCGTCGGAAGAAGGGTTGAACATGGCTGAATGGCTATGGCTAAAGGGCAGCCAGCATTGTACCGCGTACGTCAACGAAGGGCATCGAGGATGCCCTTTTTGCCGTCTGGCGCCCGCTTTCATGACCCGATAGTCACCGAAATTTAATACCCTGCAGTAAGTATTATCCACTACCGCCATGGCCCGGCGGCGCCAAATAACGGTGATAAAATCGCCGCTCTTGATATTTGCTCTGGACACGATGACGATTTTGTTGTCACTCCGTGCTTCCATTGCCCGCACCTTTGCCACCAGATCTTGCTCCTGGTTTATCCCGGAGCGCGGCAGCATGCCTATCACCATCGACATTGAGCTGTCCGGCCGCCCTGGCGTTCCGGCTGGCGGGCTGTTTGCATTCCATACAGCGATGGTGCCGCCACGGTGGCGCGCAAGAATCATCCTTCAGTATTCATAAACGGAGTTACGTATGCGTAAATCGCTATTACTTTTGATGTCGTGCCTGATCCTGGCGGCATGTAACAAGACCCCTCCGGCCTCGTCCGAAAAACCGGTCGACGTGCTGCTGATCGGCGCCGGCACCATGAGCGCCACCCTGGGCAGCATGCTCAAGGAACTCGATCCGTCGCTGACGATGGAAATGGTCGAGCGCCTCGATTCGGTGGCCGCCGAAAGCTCGGACGCGATGAACAACGCCGGCACGGGCCACTCGGCATTCGCCGAATTGAACTACACGCCGGAAGCGGCCGATGGCAGCATCGAGACCAAGAAAGCCGTTGCCATCAACGAGCAATTCGAAATCTCCAAGCAATTCTGGGCCTATCAGGTGGCCAACAAGCACCTGGGCGCGCCGCAAACCTTCATCAACAATGTGCCGCACATGGCCTTTGTCTGGGGCGACGACAATATTTCCTTTTTGAAGAAGCGCTATGCCGCGCTGCAAAAGGAAAACCTGTTCAAGGGCATGCTGTTCTCGGAAGACCAGGCGCAGATCGAGCAGTGGGCGCCGCTCGTCATGCAAGGCCGTGACAAGGGCCAGAAAGTGGCCGCGACGCGCATGGAAATCGGTACCGACGTCAATTTCGGCAACCTCACGCGCGGTCTCGTGAAATACCTGACGGACAGCCACGGCATGGTCCTGCACCTGCGCCACCAGGTGGAAGACATCCAGCGCGGCGCCGATGGCGTGTGGAACGTGACGGTGAAAGACTTGAACGCAGGCAAGGAAAAGACCATGCGCGCCAAGTTCGTCTTCATCGGCGCCGGCGGCGGTTCGCTGCCGCTGCTGGAAAAATCGGGCATTCCTGAAGCCAAGGGCTACGGCGGCGTGCCGGTCGGCGGCCAATGGCTGGTGACGACCAATCCTGAACTGGTGGCGGCGCATGCGGCCAAGGTCTATGGCAAGGCCTCCGTCGGTTCGCCGCCGATGTCCGTGCCGCATCTGGACACGCGCATCATCGATGGCAAGAAAGCCCTGCTGTTTGGCCCGTTTGCCACCTTCTCGACCAAGTTCCTGAAAAACGGTTCGTGGATCGACTTGCCTGCCTCGATCGGCACGGGCAACGTGAAACCGATGCTGCAAGCCGGCTACGACAATATTCCGCTGACGAAATACCTGGTCGAGCAGGTCATGAACACGCCGGAAGACCGTTTGAAGACCCTGCGCGAATACCTGCCGAACGCCAAGATGGAAGACTGGACCCTGCAAAACGCCGGCCAGCGCGTGCAGATCGTCAAGGATGACCCTGTCAAAGGCGGCTTGCTGCAGTTCGGCACGGAAGTCGTCGGCGCCGCCGATGGCAGCATCGTTGCCCTGCTGGGCGCCTCGCCAGGCGCCTCGACCGCGCCGCCGATCATGATCAAGGTGCTGCAAACGGCATTCAAGAGCCGCCTGGCCACGCCGGAATGGCAAGCGAAGATGGTGGAAATGGTGCCGTCGTACGGTCAAAAGCTGAACAACGACCCGGCCCTGGCCAACAAGATCCGCCACTACAGCAGCAATATCCTGGGCCTCAAAGCCATCACCCTGGATGTTCCCGCCGCTGCGCCAGTTACTGCAGCAAACTAAGCCAGCCTGACCGGCAGGGGAGTTTCCTGCCGGCATGAAAAAAGGGGCAGCCTGTTCAGGCTGCCCCTTTTGCGTGGGAGAGTGCGTTCATTGCGGCGGACTACTCCTTGCCCGGCAGAATCAGCTCCGGCGTACACCCTTCGGCGGCAATGCCGTCGCAAGGCTTGGCCACAGCCGTACCGTCCTGTGCCCGCGGCGCATGGGGCTGGCGCAGGTAGCGCGACGTGTGGCGGTGCGCTTGCTGTGCGTTGCCATGCACGGGCCAGGTCAGGAAGCGGGACAGCTCCTGCAAGGCGCGCTGGTACACATCGCGTTTAAATTCAATGACGACATCGAGCGGGACCCAGTATTCATGCCAGCGCCAGGCGTCGAACTCGGGATGGTCGGTCAGGCGCAGATTGACGTCGTTATCGCGCGCGCACATTCTCAGCAGAAACCAAATCTGCTTCTGGCCACGGTAATGGCCGCGAATCTCGCGCTTGATGAAGTGGTCTGGCACTTCATAGCGCAGCCAGTCGCGGGTGCGGCCGACAATTTTGACGTGTTCCTGTCTGAGTCCGATTTCCTCTTCAAGTTCGCGAAACATGGCTTGTTCCGGTGTTTCGCCATATTTGATACCGCCTTGCGGAAACTGCCATGAGTGCTCGCGCACCCGCTTGCCCCACCACACCTCGTTCTGGGCGTTTAGCAGGATGATGCCGACGTTGGGCCGAAACCCTTCACGGTCGAGCATAATGCACCTCAAACTTTCTGCGACAGTGCGTCCTTTTTTACATAATTACCCACAACTTCGCAAGCCGGTGACCTTTTCGGGGTGCGAAAAGCGCCGGAATCGCACCAATTGAGCGCATTTGTGTAAAGTATGGACGCATCAGCCAGCTAATCCTTTAAAATTAGGTTGATTATAACCCTCTCTTTTTAAAAAGAATTCACCGTTATGCGCGCCTCCCGTTTTTTTATTTCCACACTTAAAGATGCACCTTCTGACGCGGAAATCGTCAGCCACCAATTGATGATGCGTGCAGGCATGATCAAACGCCTCGGTTCCGGCATCTATACCTACATGCCGATGGGCTTGCGCGTGATCCGCAAGGTGGAAGCCATCATCCGTGACGAGATGAACAAAGCCGCCGGTATCGAACTGCTGATGCCGCTCGTGCAGCCGGCCGAACTGTGGCAAGAGACGGGCCGCTGGACCAAGATGGGCGACGAACTGATGCGCGTGAAAGACCGCCACGGCCGCGAATACGCGATTCAGCCGACGTCGGAAGAAGTCATCACGGACGTCGTGCGCACGGAAATCAAGTCCTACCGCCAGCTGCCGTTGAACTTTTATCATATCCAGACCAAGTTCCGCGACGAGCGCCGCCCACGCTTCGGCCTGATGCGCGGCCGCGAATTCACGATGAAGGACGCCTACTCGTTCGACCGCGACCTGGCCGGCATGCAAGCGTCGTACAAGGTCATGTTTGACGCCTACACGCGCATCTTCACGCGTTTCGGCCTGAAATTCCGCGCCGTGGCAGCCGATAACGGCGCCATCGGCGGTTCCGGTTCGCACGAATTCCACGTCATCGCCTACACGGGTGAAGACGCGCTCGTGTACTGCCCGACGTCCGACTACGCGGCCAACATGGAAGCGGCCGAAGCGCTGCCGCCAGCGGGCGAGCGCCCGGCCGCCGCCCAGGCACTGACGAAAACGGCCACGCCGGACACCGTCAAGTGCGAAACCGTGGCTACCCTGCTGGGTATCGAGCTGTCGCGCACCGTGAAAACCATCGCCCTGACGGTGGAAACGACGGGCAAGGACGAGAAAGTCACGAAACAGCATTTCATGCTGCTGCTGCGCGGCGACCATGAATTGAACGAGATCAAGGTGGGCAAGGTTGCCGGCCTGGCCGGTCACCGTTTCTCGACGGAAGCGGAAATCATGGAAGTCTACGGCACGATTCCCGGCTACCTGGGCCCGATCGGCACCAAGGCCCCCGTCACCGTCGTGGCGGACCGCACGGTTGCCCACATGAGCGACTTCGTGTGCGGCGCGAATGACGCCGGTTTCCACTACACGGGCGCCAACTGGGGGCGCGACGTGGCCGAACCTGCCATCGTGGCCGACTTGCGCAATGTCGTCGCCGGCGACGCTTCGCCGGACGGCCAGGGCGCACTGGCGATCGAGCGCGGCATCGAAGTGGGCCACGTGTTCCAGCTGGGTACGGCGTACTCGGAAAGCATGAAAGCCACCTTCCTCGACGAAAACGGCAAGCCTGCGCCGTTGCAGATGGGCTGCTACGGCATCGGCGTGACGCGCATCCTGGGCGCCGCCATCGAACAGAACTTCGACGACAAGGGCATCATCTGGCCCGCGTCGATCGCGCCGTTCGAGGTCGTGCTGTGCCCGATGGGCATGGATCGCAGCGAACTGGTCAAGGAAGAGACGGAGAAGCTGTACGCGGCCCTGCAAGGCGCTGGCGTGGACGTCATCGTCGACGACCGCGGCTTGCGTCCAGGCGCCATGTTCGCCGACTGGGAGCTGATCGGCGTGCCGCACCGCATCGTCATCGGCGAGCGCGGCCTGAAAGAAGGCAAGCTGGAATATCAGGGCCGCCGCGACGCGGAAGCAACTGGCGTGGCGCCAGAAGAGATCGTCGCCTTCATCCAGGGCCAAATGGCGCAGTGAAGCGTCTATCCGTAAGCAAGACGGCTGGCGCGCTCGCGCTGGCCGCCTGCCTGGCCTGCGTCTCTCCGGCGCAGGCCGGCAACCAGAAGGAGGAGGCGCTGGCCGACTCCGTCCGCCTGGCCCTGTCGCACGCGATCCGCGACGAACGCCCGCCGCAACCAAAATTTGCCACGCCCGCCGACTTGCAGCGCTACCAGCAATGGCTGGCGCAGATGTCGTCGCGCCTGCAGCGCAAGCTGCCGGACGCCCAGCTGCGCACGGAATTCCTGGAAACCGTATGGTACGAATCGCGCCGCGCGGGCCTCGAGCCGGCCCTCGTGCTGGGCCTGATCCAGGTGGAGTCGGCCTACCGCAAATACGCCGTCTCGCTGGCCGGCGCGCGCGGCTACATGCAGGTGATGCCATTCTGGACGGGCGTCATCGGCGACCATGACCGCAGCAAGCTGTTTCATATGCAGACGAATCTGCGCTACGGCTGCGCGATCCTGCGCATGTACCTGGACATGGAAAAGGGCGATTTGTACCTGGCGCTGGGGCGGTATAACGGCAGCCGGGGCAGGGCCGAGTATCCGAATGCCGTGCGGGCGGCTTGGCGGCAGTGGGAATTCAAATGAAGGCTGGGGTCAGACCCCCGGCAGCGTTGGCGCAGAGCTCTGTGTTAACGGTGTTGAGGGTCTGACCCCAAAATGCTAGAAAAAATGCCCCGCTCGCAGTAAAGCGGCGGGGCACTCACACGGCGTAGACGCCCTGTGCGTATCTGATTATTTCAAATGATCGGAGATCAGTTTGGTCATTTCAAACATGGAGACTTGGGCTTTGCCGCCGAAAACTGCTTTCAGCTTGTCGTCCGCATTGATCATGCGGCGGTTGGCCGGATCTTGCAGATCGAGTTTTTTGATGTAATCCCATACCTTTTTGGTCACTTCCGTGCGCGGCAGTGGTGCTGCGCCAACAACGGCGGCCAGATCTTTCGATGGCGTCATTGCTTTCATGAATGCTGCGTTTGGCTTGCGTGGTGTTGCCGGTGCTGCCGCTTTCTTCGCCGCTGCTGGTTTAGCTGCTGCCTTGGCTGCGGGTGCTGCTTTCTTGGCGGCTGCAGGCTTGGCTGCTGCTGCTTTGGCTGGCGCTGCTACTGGGGTTTTTTTGGCTGTTGCCATCTTCGAGCCTCCTTAACAAACACATGGGAAATTGCGCAATTAATCGCACGGCTAATATTGGTGTGGATTTACCTAGTATGCAAGTGTTTTTCACGTTTTCACGAGGAAAAAGCAGGGAAATGGCAATGCTGTCGCCCGGGCGCACCGCTTGGGGGCGCGGATTGGCGTTTTTGCCCGTAAATGGCATGGTTGCTGGCTATGCGGGGAGGGGCGCTGCGGAGGGAGGGAAGAAAGGATGCCGGACACATGAAAATGCAATCCGGCATTATTTAGAACGATGTTTTTACTTGGGTGTGCGGCGTAATGAATGCCGTCGAAGTCCCCGCGAGCGGGGACTTCGACGCCTTACCTCATCCCAGGCATCATGCCCTTCATGGAGCGCATCATCTTCATCATGCCGCCGCCCGACAATTTCTTCATCATCGTCTGCATTTGCTCGAATTGCGTCAGCATGCGGTTTACTTCCTGCACCTGCACGCCGGCGCCGGCGGCGATGCGGCGCTTGCGCGTGGCCTTGATCAGTTCAGGCTTGGCGCGTTCCTGCGGCGTCATCGAGTCGATGATGCCGCACATGCGGCGCACCTGTTTATCGGCTTGATCCATGTTCTTGCCGCCTGCCGCCTGCTGGAACTGGGCCGGCAGCTTGTCCATCAGGTTGGCCATGCCGCCCATTTTCTTCATCTGGCCCAGTTGCGCCTTGAAGTCGTTCATGTCGAACTTGCCGCCAACCTTGATCTTCTGCGCCAGATCGGCCGCCGCCTTGCTGTCGACGCCCTTGCGCGCTTCTTCCACCAGGGCGAGGATGTCGCCCATGCCCAGGATGCGGTTGGCCATGCGGGTCGGGTCGAACGCTTCCAGGCCGTCGAGTTTTTCCGAGACACCGGCAAACTTGATCGGTTTGCCCGTGATGTGGCGCACGGACAGGGCCGCACCGCCGCGCGCATCGCCATCGAGCTTGGTCAGCACGATACCGGTCAGCGGCAGCGCATCGTTAAAGGCTTTGGCCGTGTTGATGGCGTCCTGGCCCAGCATGGCGTCGACGACAAACAGGGTTTCGATCGGTTTCACGGCGCCGTGGACGGCGGCGATTTCGCGCATCATCTCTTCGTCGATACCTAGACGGCCCGCCGTATCGATGATCAGCACGTCGTGGTAATGCTTTTTCGCCCAGTCCAGCGCGGCCAGCGCGATATCGACCGGCTTGTCCGTGCTGGTGGACGGGAAGAAGTCGGCGCCCACCTGGGCGGTGACCGATTGCAGCTGGGCGATCGCGGCTGGACGGTACACGTCGGCCGAGACGGTCAGCACTTTCTTCTTCTTTTCTTCCTTCAGGTATTTCGCCAGCTTGCCGACGGTGGTGGTTTTACCCACACCCTGCAGACCGGCCATCAGGATGATGGCGGGCGGCTGCTGCGCAAAGCTGATCTGCGACGCTTCCGGTCCCAGGTCGGCGCCCATCAGGGCGGCCAGCTCGCGCTGCACCACGCCCACCAGGGCCTGGCCTGGCGTGAGCGAGGAAATGACATCCTCGCCCATGGCTTTTTCTTTGACTTTGGCGATGAATTCGCGCACGGCGGGCAGGGCGACGTCGGCTTCGAGCAGCGCCAGGCGCACTTCGCGCAGCATGTCGGCGGTGTTCGCTTCGGTCAGGCGCGCCTCGCCGCGCATGGTCTTGACGACTTTGGCAAGCCGTTGGGTGAGATTATCTAGCATGATGAACCTGCAATGAAAAGCTTGGGAGTGGGCGGCGAAAGCCGGACGATGGGCGCCATTTTACCCCATCGCGGGTGGCTGGCGGTCCCGCGCTGCACCGCCTGGCGGTTGGCCGGCGTTTGAATTAGTTGGTATTTCTGGCAATGCCGCGATTGCATGAATGGCAGGAACGCGGTTAGAATGAGAATAATTCTTATTTACATTCTCGGGCGCCGCACGTCCGGGCGGAAAGGGATGCCATGTCGGCCGCCGATTTTGCACAGCAACAAGACCTGCACGCGCTCTACAGCAGCCATCACGGCTGGCTGCAGGGCTGGCTGCGGCATAAGCTGGGCAATGCGGGCGAGGCGGCGGACCTGGCGCAAGACACCTTCGTCAGCGTGCTGACGGCCGATACCGCGCCGCAGATCCGTGAAGCGCGGCCTTTCCTGGCCACCATCGCGCGCCGCCTGGTGGCGCACCGCCACCGCCGGCAAGTGCTGGAAGACGCCTATCTGGAAGCGCTGGCCTGCCTGCCGCCCGAAGTGGCGCCCGCGCCGGAAGAGCGGCTGCTGGCGCTGGAAGCCTTGCAGGAAATCGATGCGGCCCTCGAGGGCCTGCCCGCGCCCGTGCGCACGGCGTTCCTGCTGGCGCAACTGGAAGGGCTCAGCTATGCCGAGATCGCCGCGCGCCTGAACGTGTCGGCCAGCTCGGTCAAGCAATACCTGACGCGCGCCAACCGCCAGGTGTTTTTCTCGCTGCCGGCATGAGCAAGGTGGGCAATGCTGCGGCCCCGGCGGCCATCCGCGAGGACGTGCAGCAGCAGGCGGCCGAATGGCTGACCATGCTGATGTCGGGCGAGATGGACGCGGCGCAACAGGCCGCCTGGCAGCGCTGGCGCGAGGCGGACCCGGAACATGAGCGGGCCTGGCGGCATATCGAAGCCGTGTCGCAGCGCTTCAACGGCTTGCACCGCGGTGCGGCTGCGCAGGCGCTGGCCGGCACGCAGCAGAAAGCCGTCAGCGGCAAGCGGCGCCAGTTGCTGGCGTGGCTGGGCGTGGCGGCCGGCGGCGGCATGCTGGCCGCGCAGACGGATGCCTGGGATGGCGTGCGCGTCCTGCGCGCCGACTACCGCACGGCCACGGGCGAGCGGCGCGAGGTGGTGCTGGACGATGGCAGTGTGCTCAGCCTGAATACAGGATCGGCCGTGAACGTGCATTTCGATGCCAGCCACCGCCTGATCGAGCTGCTGGCTGGCGAAATCCTCGTCACCAGCGGCCATGGCATCGGCAGCGACGCGCCTTTGGTGGTGGCCACGCACGAAGGCCTGGTGCGCGCGCTGGGCACGCGCTTTGCCGTGCGCCAGCAGGATGACTACAGCACCGTGGACGTGTTTGACAGCGCCGTTGAAATCCGTCCCCGCGACGGCGGCGGCGCACCCTTGCTGCTGGCGGCCGGGCGCGGCGTGGCATTTTCCCGCCACGCGCTGGACGCGCCGCACGCCATCGGTGCGTATGCGGACGCCTGGTCGCGCGGGCAGCTGATCGTCGACGACGTGACCTTGGGCGATTTCCTGGCCGATCTGGCCCGCTACCGCCCCGGCGTGATCGACTGCGCGCCGCAAGTGGCCCAGCTGCGCCTGTCGGGCGTATTCCCGCTGGCCGACACCCAGCGCATTTTGAACATGCTGCCCAACTCCCTGCCCGTGCAGGTGCGCAGCCGCACGCGCTACTGGGTGACGGTCGAGCCGGCCATGTCATTAAAAAATATTTAGCCATCCGGCTGCCCGTTTTTTGTTTTCGCGGCACCTACAGAGTAGGGCGCCTGTTTTTCACCGTCTGATGACGCCACTACTATCAGGAACTTGCATGTCTCACGCTTTGAATTTTGTCAGTTTGCCATCTCATCACTGCGCATTGCGTCCGCTGGCGCAAGCGGCTGCGGTCCTGTGCCTGGCCGCCAGCCTGCCGGCCATCGCGCAGCAGGCGCCAGCCACCCCTGCCACCGAACAGACCATGCTCGGCGTGTCCGTCACGGCGGGGCGCGATGCGACAACAGAGGGCAGCGGCTCGTATACGACGGGCGTGAGCAACACGGCAACCAAGCTGAACATGTCTTTGCGCGAGACGCCGCAGTCGGTCAGCGTGCTGACGCGCCAGCAGATCGATGATCTGGGCATCACGACCTTGGACGACGCGGTGCAGTCGATCACGGGGCTGGTCATGCAAAAAGGTAATTTTACGGGCGATTCGGGCAGTTTCAGCGCACGCGGTTTCCCTGTCGATAACATCCTGTTCGACGGCTTGCCTACCAGCCTGGGCGCGAACGGCACCTTCAATGGCGACAATGACGACCTGGCCATCTATGACCGTATCGAGGTGGTGCGCGGCGCCACGGGCTTGACGACGGGCAGCGGCACGCCCAGCGCCGCCATCAACATGGTGCGCAAGCGCCCGACGGCCACGCCGCAAGCGTCATTCTCGGCCAGCGTGGGCAGCTGGAACAACTACCGCCTGGAAGCCGATGCGGCCAACGCGCTCAACGAAGCGAAGACCCTGCGCGGGCGCATCGTCGTGACGGTGCAGGACAAGAAGGATTTTGTCGACGTGCTGCATGGCCGCAACCACCAGTTGTACGGCATCATCGAAGCGGACCTGCGTCCCGATACCACCTTGACCGTGGGCGCCCACTACCGCAAGACGGACAACGACGGCGTCTCGACGGGCGTGGTGACGGCCGCCGACGGCCGTTTTTTGAATTTGCCCCGCTCGACTTACCTGGGTACCGACTTCGACGGCTGGCGTCAGACGGATAAAACCATTTTCGCCGAACTGGAACACCGCTTTGCCAATGGCTGGAAGGCCAAGCTGGCGGCCACGCGCAAGACGCCCGAGATCGACACGACGTTTTCCGGCATCAGCCGCCGCGGCGACACACTGCGTTTCAATTCGCAAAGCTACCGCGCCGAGCTGGCCAACACCAGCTATGACGCGTATGCGAGCGGCAGCTACAGCCTGTTCGGCCGCCAGCACGAGCTGACGGTCGGCGCCAGCCACCGCCGTTCGTCGAAAAACAGCTATGGCGGCTGGGCGCCATACAGCTGGGGCGCGGCGGCGCCCGTGCTCGACCCATTCAACTGGGATGCGGGCAGCGTGGCGCGCCCCGTCATCAACTACGCGCAGTGGCGCACGGCCAGCATCACCGAGCAAAGCGGCGTGTATGCGGGCACGCGCATGCGCCTGGCCGATCCGCTGTCGCTGGTGCTGGGCGGGCGTGTGAGCTGGTACAAGGACGATGCCGGCTACTCGGTGGCGCGCGAATTCACGCCGTACGCCGGTGTCGTGTATGACCTCGACAAGCAGCATTCCGTGTACGCCAGCTGGACCGAGATCTTCCAGCCGCAGGCGTCCACCGACGCCCATGCGCAGCCTCTGAAGCCGATCAGCGGCACCAACTATGAAGCGGGTGTGAAGGGCGAATACTTCGGCGGCGCCCTCAATGCCAGCGCGGCCGTGTTCCAGATCCGCCAGCAAAACCGGGGCGTGGACGACCTGGCCGGTCCGAACCCCTGCCCCGGCAGCACGTGGGGTTATTGCCAGCGCGCGTCGGGCGAAGTGCGCAGCGAAGGCGTGGAGCTGGACGTGGCGGGCGCGCTGACGCCCGACTGGCAGCTGTCGGCCGGTTTTACCTATGTGAAGGCGCAATTCAAGCGCGACAGCGATCCGGCCAATATCGGCAAGGATTTCAACAGCCGCTATCCGCGCCAGCAGCTCAAGCTGGCCACCAGTTACCGGCTGTCCGGCGCGGCGCAGGGCTGGCGCGTCGGCGCTTCCGTGTACGGGCAGGGCGCGACGGAGTCGAACGACGGTACCTATCATCTGCGCCAGGGCCGCTACGCGATCGTGGGCTTGAACGCGGCGTGGCAGATCGACAGCCGCGCCGAGCTGCGCCTGAACGTGAACAATGCGCTCGACAAGCACTACTACCAGAGCATCTATTCCGATGTCTTCGGCAACATGGTGGGCACGCCGCGCAACCTGATGCTGACCTTGAACTACACACTGTAAATAATCGCTTTTGAATGATCTATCTTGATGAAGGATGCATGGCTTATGGAAGTGCAGTTGAATCTGGCCCGCGATGGCGCGTGCCAGCGTATGCCGCAGGGAGCGCCGCGATGATGAAATCGGCCCACATGATGTTGTTCTCTCGCGTGCTCGCCGCCATCTTTGGCGGCTATGCACTGACGTCCGGCGTGGCCGTGCTGCTGTCGGCCGTGCTGCCGCTGTCGCGCGCCGAAGCCGTGCTGACGGCCACCCTGAGCGCCTTCGTCGTCTACACCTGCGCCGTGATCTGGGTCTTTGCCGTGCAAGACCTGCGCCGCGCCTGGCTCGGCATGCTGTTGCCGGCCATCGTCTGCGGCGGCCTTGGCCTGTTGCTGTCGCGGGGGGCCGCATGAACGCCGTCAAGGTAGACAAAGTGATCAAGACGTCGCAGCAGGGCGGCTTGCGCCAGGCGATGGCCTGGCTGCACACGTGGAGCGGGCTGTGGATTTCCTGGCTGCTGTTCGCCATTTTCCTCACCGGTACCCTGGCCGTCTTCGACGAACCGATCACCCACTGGATGACGCCTGAACATGCACTGGAAGAGGCGGCGCATGCGAACGATCCGCCGCTGCCGAAGGTGACGGATCGTGGGCACCGCCTGGAACTGGCGCTCGACTTCATGGCGAAGGAGCACCCGAAGGCGGACATGTGGGAAATCTGGCCCGTGCAGCGTCCCGGTCACGGCCTGTCCGCCTACTGGTTCCAGCCCGCCGGCGGCTATGGCTCGGCGGACCTCGACCCGCTGACGGGTGCCGTCATCGAACATGCGCGCGAGGCAACGCAGCGCGACACCATCGGCGGCCACCATTTCGTCGATTTCCACTACGAGCTGCACGCGGGACGCATCGGCGTGTGGATCGTCGCCATCACCACCATGATCATGCTGGTGGCGCTGGTGAGCGGCGTCATCACGCACAAGCGTATCTTCAAGGATTTCTTCACCTTCCGCCCGACCAAGGGCCAGCGTTCGTGGCTCGACGCGCACAACGCGGTGGCCGTGCTGACGCTGCCGTTCCAGTTCATGATCGCCTACACGGGCCTGGCCTTCTTCAGCGATGACTATGTGCCGGCCCCCGTGGTGGCGCAATACGGCATGGACAATGCCAAGAAGGCCTTCCTGGCCGACTGGAACGATGTGGGCAAGCCCGTCAAGACTGGCCAGCCGCTGGCCATTCCCGCGCTGGAACCGTTCGCGCTGCGGGCCGAACAGGCCATCGGCCAGGAAATCCGCGCCGTGGTGCTGGACAACCCGAACGACGCCTCCATGCGCGTGTGCATGTATGGCTGGAATGAAGAGACGGACACGATGGAACGCATCAGCGCCAACACGGGCAAGGCTTGCTATGCGCTGGCCACGGGCGAACAGGTCGCCTTGCGCCGACCTGGCGAGTCGGATACGGGCGGCGCGGGCCTGACGCGCGCCGTCATGTCGAACCTGCACATGGTGGGCTTTGGCGGCACGCCCATGCGCTGGTTGTATTTCTTCTGCGGCCTGGCCGGCACGGCTATGATGGGCACGGGCGCCATCCTGTTCATGGTCAAGCGCCGCCAGAAGTCTGGCGGCGAGTTCGGCGCCTACACGCAGCGCGTGTACCGCACCGTCGCTTGCCTGAACGTGGCGGCCATTGCCGGCCTGTCCATCGCCTGCGTGGGCTTCCTGTGGGCCAACCGCTTGATCCCCGTCGGCATCGAGCATCGCGCCGGCTGGGAATTGCGCGCCTTCTTTGGCGTGTGGTTTGTGATGCTGCTGCACGCCTGCCTGCGCGCGGAAAAGCGCGCGTGGGTCGAGCAACTGGGCTTGCTGTCCGCCCTGTGCCTGCTGCTGCCCGTCCTCAATGTACTGAGCACGGGCGACAACCTGGCGGTGCAGGTCGCGCGCGGCGACTGGGAAAGCGCCGGCGTGGAACTGTGCAGCATGGCCTTCGGCCTGCTGGCCGCCTGGGGCGCGTGGAAAGTCCACAAGCGCAAGGAAAAACCCGTGAAAAAGGCCGCGGCCAGGGAAAGCGCTGCGCCCACGGCCAGCCTGCAAATCAATACCGAGGGACAGTCATGATCCCTACCATCCTCTGTGCGCTGGGCCTGTCGTATGCGGGCATGGCCAGCCTCTCGCTGGCGATGGACCGCCACCATGGGCAGGTCTGGGGCAGGGACGCGGCGCCGAACGTGCGGCGCGCGCTGCAATTGGCAGGTACCGTCCTGCTGGCGCTGGCCATCTGGCCCTGCGTGGCCGGCTGGAGCGCTACCGTCGGCGTCGTCGCCTGGCTCGGTTTCATATCGGCCGGCGCGCTGCTGGTGGCCCTGCTGCTGCCGTATGCGCCCCGCTTGCTGTTTCGTAGTTCCCTGCTGGCAGCCGTCGCCGCGCTGGCAGGTCTTGTGACGTTCCTGCGGTGATATTCACCGCCATTTTCAAGGATAGACCGATGCACTTTTCACGCCTGGCGACACAGATTGATGTTTTGAATGTATTGAAAGCGGCTGCCTGATGGCGGCCCGCCTGCCTACCCGCCGCGCCCGCATCCTGGGCTGCGTGGTCTTGCTGGTGCTGTTCGGTGCCGGCGCACTGTGGGCCACGCGCGGCCCGAAAACCGTGTTCGACACGGCGCCCGTCAAGCGCGGCAATATCGAAGCGAGCGTCACGGCCATCGGCACCTTGCAGCCGCAAACCTATGTCGACGTGGGCGCGCAGGTGTCGGGCCAGATCACGCGTTTGCACGTGCAGCCGGGCAGCGACGTCGATAAAGGCCAGCTGCTGGCCGAGATCGACCCCAGCGTGCAGCAAGCCACGGTCGATGCGGGACGCGCCGCGCTGGCGGGCTTGCGCGCGCAGCTGGCCGACCAGCAGGCGCAGCACCGCCTGGCGGGCCAGCAGCACGTGCGCCAGAAGCAGATGGCCAAGTTTGACTCGACGCCTTTGGCCGACCTGGAAACGGCCGAAGCCACCCTGGCATCGGCCGGCGCCAAGATCGACCACCTGAAGGCGCAGATCGACCAGACCCAGGCCAGCCTGAAGGCGGACGAGGCGCGCCTTGGCTACACGCGCATTTATGCGCCGATGGCCGGCAAGGTGGTGGGCCTGGACGCGAAGGAAGGGCAAACCTTGAACGCCACGTACCAGACGCCGAACATCCTGCGCATCGCCGACCTGTCGGCCATGACGGTATGGACGGAAGTGTCGGAAGCGGACGTGCGCCGCGTGCGCCCGGACATGCCCGTGTACTTCACCACCCTGGGCGGTGACCAGCGGCGCTGGAGCGGCAAGGTGCGCCAAGTGCTGCCGGCGCCGCCAGTGCCCGGCGGTTCCGCCGCCGGCACGGCCCTGGCGCCGTCGACCAGCAAGGTGATCTTGTATACAGTGCTGTTCGACGTCGATAACGCGGACGGCGAACTGATGCCGCAGATGACGGCGCAAGTGGTGTTTGTCACGGCCGCGGCGAACAATGTGCTGGCCGTGCCCTTGCCGGCCCTGAAACCGTCGACGGAAGAAGGCGCGAAGCCGGGGCAGTTCACGGCCCGCGTGATGGATGCGGACGGCAAGGTCGATACGCGCGCCGTCACCGTCGGCGTGCGCAACCGCCTTAGCGCGGAAGTGCTGCAAGGCTTGCGCGAAGGCGAATTGCTGGTCACGGGCGAGCAGCCGGCGGGCAGCGGCAGCAGCAGGTTCCAGCTGTGAGCGCGATGAGCGAGGCCGCGTCGCTGGGGCAACCCGGAAAATCTGGCCAGCCGGCGCCACTGATTGAACTGGAGGGTATCCGCAAGCGCTACGGCGGCCACGATGGCGCGCCGGCCGTGGAAGTGCTGCGCGGCCTGACCTTGTCGATTGGCGCCGGCGAATTCGTCGCCATCGTGGGCGCGTCCGGTTCCGGCAAGTCGACCCTGATGCATCTTCTTGGATGCCTGGACCGGCCCAGCGACGGTACTTATCGCTTCGCCGGCCAGGACGTGGCCAGCCTGAACCCTGATGAACTGGCGTGGCTGCGGCGTGAAGCGTTCGGCTTCGTCTTCCAGGGCTATCACCTGATCGCCACCGAATCGGCGCGCGAAAACGTGGAAGTGCCGGCCCTGTACGCGGGCATGCCGGCCGCCGCCCGCCATGCGCGCTCGGAAGCGCTGCTCAAGCGCCTGGGCCTCGGTGAGCGGCTCGACCACCGGCCGAACCAGTTGTCGGGCGGGCAGCAGCAGCGCGTGTCGATCGCGCGCGCGCTGATGAATGGCGGGCGCATCATCCTCGCCGATGAACCGACGGGGGCGTTAGATAGCAGCAGCGGCGCCGAAGTCATGGCCCTGCTGGGCGAGCTGGCCGACGCGGGCCACACCATTATCCTCATTACGCATGACCGCAAGGTGGCGGCCCAGGCGCGCCGCGTGATCGAGATCAGCGATGGCGAAATCGTCGCAGACTCGGGCGCCATCGCCATTCCCGCCACGTCGACGGCTCTGCCGCCGCTGGACATGTCGCGTGCCGCCCACGATACGGGCGCGGCGCTGGGCACGGAATTGCTCGACGCGGCGCGCGCGGCCTGGCGCGTGCTGTGGATCAACCGCTTCCGCACGGGATTGACCCTGCTCGGCATCGTCATCGGCGTCGCTTCGGTCATCGTCATGCTGGCCATCGGCCTGGGCACGCGCCAGCAGGTGATGGCGCAATTGGGGGCGTTCGGCTCGAATCTGCTGTACATGGCGTCGCGCGGCGAAAGCTCGCGCATCCCCGGGCGCAGCATCACCCTGGCCGACCTCGATGCGCTCAAGGACGTGCCGGGCATTTCCCACGTGCTGCCGAATGTCACGGGCAACAAGGTGATACGCCACGGCAACCTCGACGTGCAGACCTATGTGCGCGGCACGGGGCCGGCCCTGCCGCAGATTCAGACCTGGCCCGTGGCCAAGGGCGGCTTCTTTACGGAGGAAGACGAGCGCGAGATGGCCACCGTGGCCGTGCTGGGTGCGCACCTGGCCGAAAAGCTGATGCCCGACGTGCCCAATCCCGTGGGGCAAAGCATCCTGATCGGCAACGTGCCGTTCCAGGTGATCGGCGTGATGAGCGCGAAGGGCGCGCTGACGGGCGAGAAGGATGAAGACGACGTGCTGCTGCTGCCGTTTTCCACGGCCGGCATCCGCGTCTTCGGCCAGCGCGAGCCCACGTACACCGTCATGGCGGTGGACGACGTTAAGCGCGTGACGGAGGTGGAGGCGGCCGTCGACGCCACCATGTTCGAGCGCCACCGCATCCGCGACTACGGCATCAGCAACGCGGCCGCGTCGATCGCCGCCGAAGCCAAGACGCAGGACAACATGACCATGATGCTCAGCCTGATCGCCGCCGTCTCGCTGGTGGTGGGCGGCATCGGCGTCATGAACGTGATGCTGATGACGGTGCGCGAGCGCACGCGTGAAATCGGCATCCGCATGGCGACGGGGGCGCGCCGGCGCGATATCCTGCGCCAGTTCCTCACGGAAGCCGTGCTGGTGTCGGTGGTGGGCGGCGTGGCCGGCATCGTGGTCGGGGTGACGGTGGCCGGCTTGCTGCTGGTATGGGACGTGCCCGTGATTTTTTCCCTGAGCGCCATCGCCGGCGCGTTTGCCTGCGCCGTGGTGACGGGGCTGGTGTTTGGCTTCATGCCGGCGCGCAAGGCGTCGGGCCTGGATCCGGTGGTGGCGCTGGCTGGACAGTAAGCCGGCTGTTGTAAAAACGCCGGCGCCAAGGGCGGGCTGCGGGGCTACAGGTATCAACCTCGGCTTTCACTCCTGAATGCCAGCGCCTTGTTCATGGCGAAGACTGTAGCCAGCAACGAGACGGCGAGAAAGCCGATAACGGTCCATGCGAACGACGCCACGTCTGAGCGATCAAGCAAAATGCCGCCGACAACGCCGCCGCTGGCCACCGCCGTGTTCCAGCCCGTCGTGTACATCGATTGCGCCACATCAACCGACTCGCCGGCAAAGCGGGACAATGCCGTTTGAGTGATCGTGGCAAAGCCGCCCACAGCGAGGCCCCATACCGCCACGGAGGGGTAGACCACCTGCGACAGGTCGCCCCAAAGACCCAGCAGCGTGGATGCGACGGCGAAGACCATGACGCTTGCCACGGCAAGAAACTGCAGCCGCCTATCGACCATCGCACCGACGACCCATAGGCCGAGGATCGAACCGAGTCCGAAGACGAACAGGACGGTCTCCACATTCGCCGACAAGCCCGAAGGCGCGAGCAATGGCTCGATATAGATGTAGAGAATGTTGTGGGCAACAACGAAGGTGAAGACCACGAACAGCACGGCGCGAATACCGGTCTTGAAAAATATGCTGGAAAGAGCTTGGCGCTGCCCCTTGCTCTGGCCAGGGAAGTCGGGAACGATGGCAATGACCCACAGCATGAGCAAGAGTGCCAGGGCACTCATCAGGCCAAACGCGCCTTGCCAGCCGATGGCGCGGCCGAGCAGCGCTCCCAGCGGTACACCGAGCACCAAGGCGATGGTCGCGCCGGCACCGGATATCGCAATCGCCCGTCCGCCGAGATGCGACGGCGACATGCGCACCGCATAGCCAGCCAGCAGCGTCCAGACGATTCCGCCGAAGACACCGGCGAAGAAGCGCGCCACCAGAGAGACGCCATAGCTATCGGACAGCGCGGTGACGAGATTGACAAGCGCAAAGCCGAAGATCGCCGTCAATAGCAATGGACGCCGCCGTATGCCTTGCGTAAGCATGGTGACCGGAATAGCGGCGACCAGTGCACCGACTGCGTAGGCGGTAATGAACTGGCCCGCCAGGCTTTCAGAGACGCTCAAGCCTTGCGCAATGGAAGAAAGCAGGCCGGCCGGCATGATCTCGGTCAGCAGCGTGACAAAGGCTGCCATTGCCAAGGCAAGCAGCCCACCCAAGGGCAATCGCTCGGCGCTCTTGTGTCGAGCAGATGCTGTTGTCTGATGCATAAACTAGGTTCCTCAAGTTGAAGTCGTTCTGGTGTGGAGTATCAGTACGTATGCTGCCTGCTGACCAACAAAAGAAAAATAGGCTACAGTGAACAATATATGTGACATAGCAGTCATTAATCGACGGGCTTCAATGGAAAATCTTGGTTCTCTCGACCTCTTTGTACGCGCGGGGGAGGCCCGCAGCTTCACTGCGGCCGGGCAGCAGCTGGGCATTTCCGCATCTGCCGTCAGCAAGGCTATCGCGCGGCTGGAAGAACGCCTGGGGGTTCGTCTGTTCCACCGCTCCACGCGCACCATCAGCCTGACATCGGAAGGCACGTTGTTCCTGGAGCGCTGCCGCCGTATCCTTTGCGAGGTGGAGCTGGCCGAAGCCGAACTCTTGCAAACGCAAAGCGCCCCGCATGGCAAGCTGCGCATCAGTCTGCCATCGCTCGGCACCTTGTTCATGCCCAAGCTGGCGGCCTTTCAGCGGTGCTATCCCGCTGTCGCGCTGGACATCGACTGCTCGGATCGCCTGGTGGACGTGATCGAAGAAGGCTTCGATGCCGTGATCCGTACCGGAGAGCCCAGCGATTCCCGCTTGATGGCACGCACGCTGGGCGCTTATCGACGAGTCATCGTCGGTGCTCCCAGCTACTTCCAACGGGCTGGACTTCCGCAGCACCCTGAAGACCTGGCCAGCCACGCCTGCCTGCTGTACCGCTATCCCACGACGGGCAAAATGGACGCATGGCCGTTGAGCAGGAACGGTCAGCCCCTCTCCATGGATCTGCCGGGCAGCATGGTCACGAATTCGCTGGACCCGCAGATCTGCTTTGCCGAACAAGGCCTCGGTATTGCTTGCGTGCCTGATATCGCCGTGCGTCGTCAGCTGGACGACGGCCGGCTCGTCACTGTGTTGGACGAATACAACCAGGACTGCACCACATTCCGCATATTGTGGCCCTCCAGCAAACATCTGTCGCCGAAGCTCAGGGTGTTCGTGGACTTCATCGCGCAGAACTTGTTTCCGCTTTGACGGTGGCATTGCGTGATGTGCAGTGCTTTATGTATGTCGCCATACTGGGTATATGTAGCATCGTGAAATAAAAAAGATTGCTCCTGGCTCAACACACGGTACTATCTTCCCATAATAAAAAAGCAGTGTTTCGCGTGCCCTTGCGGGCACACACCAACCACCACAGGAGAACCCGATGCAGAAAAAATCAACTTTGAAGACCGGTATCGCCGCCGCCCTCATGCTGGCCTTCGGCATGGGCGCCGTCCAGGCGCAGGCGCAGGAAGTCGTGCGCCTGGGCAATTTGAAATTCGCCCATTACGGTGCCGTGTCGTACATCAAGGAAATCGCGCCCAAGTGCGGCATCAAGGTCGAAGAGCATATCTTTGCCAAGGGCCTCGACGTGATGCAGGCGATTATCGCGGGCGAGCTGGACGTTGGCGCGACGGCGTCCGAGGCGGCCATTTCCGGCCGTGCTGGCGGCGCGCCCATCTACGTGGTGGCCGGCTTTGCCAAGGGCGGCGCGCGCCTGGTGGGCGGGGCGGGGCAAAAGATCACCAGCGTCAAGGAACTCAAGGGCAAGCGCGTGGGCGTGACGCGCGGCGGCATCCAGGAAGTGCTGCTGCTGGCCGAGCTGTCGCAGGCGGGCCTGACGTATTCCGAAACCAAGGGCAAGGATGTGCAACTGGTATTCCTCGCCTACGCCGACTTGAATCAGGCGCTGATGGGCAAGAATATCGACGCCATGATGCAGTCCGAGCCGCAATCGTCGCAGGCCATCAACAAGGGTTTTGGCACCGAAGTCATCAAACCGTACGATACGCCGATCGGCGAACCCGTACGGACCATGGTGATGACGGAAAAGTTTTACAAGGAACGCCGTCCCGTGGCGGAAAAATTCATGCGCTGCTTCGTCGAAGCGACCAAGACCTTTATCGACAACAAGGCGACGGCGGAAAAATATGTGCGCGAAGTCGTGTTCCGCGGCCAGATCACGAAGGATGACTTCGACGACGCGATCAGCAATTCGCCGTACTCGTATGACATCTCGCCCGAGCATATCCAGATCACCACGGACGTGATGGTGAAAACGGGCGTGGGCCGCATGACGAAACCGCCTGTGGCCAAGGACTGGGTCAAGACGGACTTGCTGGAGCAGGCGAAAAAGAGCCTGAACGTGAAGTAAATCAGGCAACCATGAAAAAAACCTCCGCACCAGCGATGGCGCGGAGGTTTTTTTTATGGCAGGGTGGCCTTAGCGGGCGTTAAAACCCATCCAGCCTTTTTCCGTCTGGCGGAAGCTCAGCGTGTAGATGCGGGTCAGTTCATCGCCTTTCTTCAGCTGGCGGCTGATGATGGCGCCGTAATTGTCTTGCACGAGCTGGTCCGACCATTGCATCAGGTTGTCGAAACGCTCGGCCGTCATCGCCGCCTGGCGCGCCAGCAGCGGTGCGGGAATCGCCTTCTTTTCCTGCTGCCGCACCCAGAATTCGCGGAAGACCTTGTTTTCGCCGCCCATGCCGCGCGCCATCAGGCCCAGGCCCATGGTCATGCCCACGGTGCCGTCCGTTTTCGCCTCAGCCTCGAGCTTGTCGGCCACGTCGGCCAGCAATTCCAGGTAGCCCACCTTGGCGCGCAGCACGGCCGAGCCCTTGATTTCGTATTGTTCGTTCTCTTTCCAGCCGTTCAGCTTTTCCAGCTTCGCGATGTCGAAGTACTCCTTGTACAGGTCATAGCTTTGGATGGACGTGCGGAAATACTCCTCGTACGTGGATTGCGAGGGCGCATCTTTCATGCAACCGCTTAATACGGTGCAGGCGGCCAGCAGGAGACAGGTCCAGGAAATTTTTTTGAAAGAAAACATGGCGGTGGGGGCGAGTGGCGAAAAGTGAAAGATTGTTGCTCTATGGACATAATTATAGGGCTGGCTCATCCAGATGGCAACGTGGCCGTGACGCGGCGGCAGTGCGCCGCAGGAAAGATTGCTGAAATCTTGAGGGTGCGCCACCCTGTCGTGGCCGAGGCGCGATATCATGGCAGGCTTGCGGTGTCGGCTGGCGGCGAATTGCCTGCAGCCCATACTGTCGCTTGAATCGCGCTTGCCGGCTATGGTGTAAACTTAAACTATGCAGATCTATTTCTTTTTCATCGCCGCCCTGTTGTATGCGGCGTGCGCGGTGCTTCCCTCGTCCCGTGCCCGGCTCATTGCCGGCCTGACCGGCGTCGCCTGGCTGGCGCACGCCGCCACCCTGTGGTTCGACCTGATGGCGCCGGGCACCTTGCGCTTCGGTTTTTCCGCCATGCTGTCGGCCGCGCTGTGGGTTTCCGTGGGCGCCTACTGGATAGAGAACCGCAATTTCAGCCTGGACGGACTGCGCCGCATGGTCATGCCCAGCGCCGTCCTCGCCATTGGCCTGGCCTGGGCCTTTCCTGGCAGCCAGGTCAGCATGGAAGGCAAGTCGGCCGTCTTCGGCTGGCATATTGCCGTGGCCGTGCTCGCCTACAGCACCCTGACGATTGCCGCTTTTCACGCCGTGCTGATGGCGTTGCAGGAATCGCGTCTGCATACGCGCAGCGAAAGCCGCGGCTTCATCGGCACGGCGCTGGACCAGCTGCCAGCCCTGCTGACGATGGAAAAACTGCTGTTCCGCATGATCGGCCTGGGTTTTATTTTGCTCAGCCTGACCGTGCTGTCGGGCATCGTGTTTTCTGAGCAACTGTTCGGCAAGGCCCTCAACTGGGATCACAAATCCGTGTTTACCATGCTGTCGTGGCTGCTGTTTGCCTCGCTGCTGGCAGGCCGGCGCTTCCGCGGCTGGCGCGGCAAGACGGCCCTGAGCTTTACCCTGGCCGGTTTCGCCACCTTGCTGCTGGCCTATGTCGGCAGCCGTTTTGTACTGGAAGTGGTTTTACACCGAGGATTCGCATGACACGTGTTTTATTCTGGCTGGCGCTGGTGTTCCTGGTGCTGTTTGCGATCCGCAGCAAGATCCGTGGCATGCAGCAGCGCGCCCGCGCGCAGCAACAACAGCAGCCGAATCCGTTTGCGCCGCCCGGCCGGCCGCAGGAATTGCCTGATGCCGAGCTGATGCTGTGCTGCGCCCACTGCGGCGTGTACTACCCGGCCTCCGAAAACGTGCAGGCCAAGGGCCACGATTACTGCAGCCACGCGCACGCCACCTTGTAAGGGCGGGCCGGCGCGCCGTTGCTCATCCGTATCGTAACGTCCTCCGGCCTCCGTCCGGCGTAGCATCTGCAAGAGGCGGTTCGCCGCCGCCATTGCGGAAAGGCGCGCTTCCATGTCCCGTCCCAATCCTGGTCCGGATACCGTGACCGCCACCGGCATGCCGCCGGCGCCGCAACTGAGCGGCAACTCGCTGCCCATGCAGGCGCTGCGCGCGCAGATCGGCCGCATCGCCCGCTGTGGCGCGCCGGTGGCCATCCGCGGCGAATCGGGTACGGGCAAGGAACTGGCGGCGCGCGCCATCCATGCCCAGGGCGCGCGCGCCAGCTTCCCGTTTATCGCCGTCAACTGCGGCGCTATTCCCGAAGCGCTGATGGAAGCGGAATTCTTTGGCTGCCGCCCGGGCGCTTATACGGGCGCGCTGCACGAACGCCAGGGTTTGTTCCAGGCGGCCCATGGCGGCAGTTTGTTGCTCGATGAAGTCGACGACCTGCCGCTGGCCATGCAGGTAAAGCTGTTGCGCGTGCTGCAGGAGCGCCGCGTGCGCAAGCTGGGCGGCAATAATGACGAAGCCGTCGACGTGCGCATCCTGTGCGCGAGCCAGCATGGCCTGGCGCGCGGCGTGGCCGCCGGCACGTTCCGCCAGGACCTGTTTTACCGGCTCAACGTGATCGAGCTGGCGTTGCCGCCGCTGCGCGAGCGGCGCGGCGATCTGCAGGTATTATGTGAGGTGATCCTCGCGCGCCTGTCGCCACGCCGGACCGTGAGCCTGGCGCCGCCGGTGCTGGCGGCCCTGGGTGCGTATGCGTTTCCCGGCAATGTGCGCGAACTGGAAAACGTGCTGGAGCGGGCGCTGGCGTTTGCCGACGGCGGCGTGATCGCGCTCGACGGGCTGGCCTTGCCATCCACGGCGGGCGGCATGCCCTTGCGGGAGGCGCCGGCATTGCCGGACTTGCCGGAGCGGCAACTGTGCCTGCCCGGCATGGCCGCGCATGGCGTGGCCCCCGTCCTGCCGCTGGACGTGTATTTGCGCCAGGCCGAGCGCGACATGATCATGCTGGCGCTGGCACAGGCGCGCTACCACCGCGCAAGGGCGGCGCGCCAGCTGGGCTTGAGCGTGCGCCAGTTGCGTTACCGCATGCAGAAATTGACGATACAGGAAGCTTTACTTGATGAGCGGATGGACGATAGATGAAGACGGCTGGTGCGACGGCGCGCTGCGCTACGACTCGCCGCACCACGATGCGCGCCCGGATGATGTGCAAGTCGACTTGCTGGTGATCCATAACATCAGCTTGCCGGGCGGCCATTTTGGCGGGCCGCATGTGTCGGACTTGTTTACGGGCCGGGTAGATTATAATGCCGATCCTTCTTTCGCCGACCTGCGTGGCGTGCAGGTGTCGGCGCACTTTTTTGTGCGGCGCGATGGTGCGTTGTTGCAATATGTTTCTACTGATCAACGTGCCTGGCATGCGGGCGCGTCCATGTTCGAAGGACGCCCGCAGTGCAATGGCTATTCCATCGGTATCGAAATGGAAGGCGCGGACGATGTGCCCTTCCAGCGGCGGCAATACCATGTGCTGGCGGCGCTGACGGCGGCGCTGGTGGCGCGCTACGGGCTGTCGCAGGTGCGCGGCCACGAGCATATCGCGCCGGGGAGGAAGACGGATCCGGGGCCGTTTTTTGACTGGCATTTTTATCAAAAATGCTGGCTGGAAACCTTGCGCGTGCAGCCTGCGTTAGCGCTTACTTCGCGGGGATTGGGCTTTCCATCCACACCCTGAAAAGTCAACCGAAATCGTATATGAAAATACAAAAAATTACGCTGGCGGATGCCGGAAAACTATTGCATCACCCTCCGATGGGTACTACAATTAGTGCAGAAGTTGGATGTAAAGACTATATCTAGTGCCATCACAGACGTTTTCAGAATTATTGTCAAAGCTACCCGGATTGCTGATAAAGCACTGGAACTGGCGGTTTATCACCCTTGATCGTGTTTCGCGCCAGCCGGGCAGTACGGTGTGGCGATATGGCGTCTGACTCTGTTTTATGCATTAAGAATTTACTATTTAGCAACAAATACCTGAAGAAACCCTGACCATCGGGCGTTCTATTCAACAACACACGCGGCAGCAAAACTGCAGGCTGACTTTAGCTGACAACGGGAGCTTCAATGCAATCACCACAAGATATTTCCATCCATCCAACGCCAGTATCGCCAGCGCCAGGCGCGGCCAACAGCGTGGCGAGCACGGGCGCGGCATTGGGCGACTATCGCATCATCCGCCGCAACGGTGCGGTGGTGGCATTTGAGCCTTCGAAGATCGCCATCGCCATGACCAAGGCGTTTTTGGCCGTTAACGGCGGCCAGGGCGCAGCCTCGGCACGCATCCGCGAACTGGTGGAACAGCTGACCGACGGCGTCGTCGCCGCGCTGGTGCGCCGCCATCCGGGCGGCGGCACCTTCCATATCGAAGACGTGCAAGACCAGGTGGAACTGTCGCTGATGCGTTCGGGCGAGCACGACGTGGCGCGTGCCTACGTGCTGTACCGCGCCAAGCACATGGAAGAGCGCCGCCTGCAGAAGGAAGCGCAAGGCGCGTCCGCGCAAGTGACCGCGCCCCAGCTGAACGTCACCGACAACGGCGTGCGCCGCCTGCTGGACATGCAGGAAGTGCGCGACCTGATCAACGCCGCCTGCGCCGGCCTGGAAAAGCACGTCGATGCCGACGCCATCCTGGCTGAAACCGTGAAAAACCTGTACGACGGCGTGCCTGTCGAAGAGCTGCACAAGTCGGCCATCCTGGCGGCGCGCGCGCTGATGGAAAAAGATCCGGCCTACAGCCAGGTCACGGCCCGCATCCTGCTGCACACGGTGCGCAAGGAAGTGTTCGGCAAGGAAGTGCCGCAAGCGGCCGCTGCCGCCGAATACCTGACGTATTTCCCGCAATACATTGCCAAGGGTATCGCCGCTGAGCTGCTGAACCCGGTACTTGCCAGCTTCGACCTGGAGCGCCTGGCCAAAGCCATCGTCGCCGACCGCGACTTGCAGTTCGGCTACATCGGCCTGCAAACCCTGTATGACCGCTACTTCCTGCACATCCAGGACGTGCGCATCGAAATGCCGCAGGCGTTCTATATGCGCGTGGCCATGGGCCTGGCGCTGAACGAAGCGGACCGCGAAGCGCGCGCCATCGAGTTCTACAGCCTGCTGTCCTCGTTCGACTTCATGAGCTCGACGCCAACCCTGTTCAATTCGGGCACCCTGCGCTCGCAGCTGTCGTCGTGCTACCTGAGCACCGTCTCGGATGACCTGGAAGGCATCTACGACGCCATTAAGGACAATGCGCTGCTGGCCAAGTTCGCCGGCGGCCTGGGCAACGACTGGACGCCAGTGCGCGCCCTGGGCGCCCACATCAAGGGCACCAACGGCAAGTCGCAAGGCGTGGTGCCGTTCCTGAAAGTGGTCAACGACACGGCCGTGGCAGTCAACCAGGGCGGCAAGCGCAAGGGCGCCGTCTGCGCCTACCTGGAAACCTGGCACATGGACATCGAGGAATTCCTCGACCTGCGCAAGAACACGGGCGACGACCGCCGCCGCACGCACGACATGAACACGGCGAACTGGATTCCCGACATGTTCATGAAGCGCGTCATGGAAAAAGGCGATTGGACCCTGTTCTCGCCATCGGACACGCCAGACCTGCACGACAAGGTCGGCAAGGCTTTTGAACAGGCGTACCTGGGCTACGAAGCCAAGGCCGCCGCTGGCGAAATCCGCGTCTTCAAAAAGATCGCCGCGCTGGACCTGTGGCGCAAGATGCTGTCGATGCTGTTTGAAACGGGCCACCCATGGATCACGTTCAAGGATCCTTGCAACATCCGCAGCCCGCAGTCGCATGTCGGCGTCGTCCACAGCTCCAACCTGTGCACGGAAATCACGCTGAACACGGGCCCTGACGAAATCGCCGTCTGCAACCTCGGTTCCGTCAACATGCCGGCGCACATGAAGGAAGGCAAGCTCGATCACGTCAAGCTGGCCAAGACCATCCGCACCGCCATGCGCATGCTCGACAACGTCATCGACATCAATTACTACGCCGTCGACAAGGCGCGCAATTCGAACATGCGCCACCGTCCGGTCGGCATGGGCGTGATGGGCTTCCAGGACTGCCTGCACATGATGCGCGTGCCGTTCGCCTCGGACGCCGCCGTGTCGTTTGCCGACACCTCGATGGAAGCCGTCTGCTACTACGCCTACCTGGCGTCGACGGAACTGGCCGAAGAGCGCGGCCGCTATGAATCGTACGCCGGTTCGCTGTGGGACCGCGGCATCCTGCCGCAGGATTCGGTGAAACTGCTGGCCGAAGAGCGCGGCGGCTACCTGGAAGTCGATTCCTCGTCGGCCATGGACTGGACCCCGGTGCGCGAACGCATCGCCAAGTTCGGCATGCGCAACTCGAACTGCGTGGCGATCGCCCCGACGGCGACGATCTCGAACATCATCGGCGTGTCGGCCTGTATCGAGCCGACGTTCCAGAACCTGTACGTGAAGTCGAACCTGTCGGGCGAATTCACCGAGATCAACGGCTACCTGGTGCGCGACCTGAAGGCGCGCGACCTGTGGGATGAAGTCATGATCTCCGACCTGAAGTACTTCGACGGCTCGCTGGTGAAGATCGACCGCATCCCGCAAGACCTGCGCGATATCTACGCCACCGCCTTTGAAGTGTCGCCAAGCTGGCTGGTGGAAGCGGCTTCGCGTCGCCAGAAGTGGATCGACCAGGCCCAGTCGCTGAACATCTACATGGCTGGCGCATCGGGCAAGAAACTGGACGAAACCTACAAGCTGGCATGGCTGCGTGGCCTGAAAACCACGTACTACCTGCGTACCATCGCTGCTACCCACATGGAGAAATCGACCTCCAAGACGGGCGCCCTGAATGCCGTGGCAGTCGACGGCGGCATGTCGGCCAGCGCGCAAAGCGCCCAGGCAGCGGTCGTGGCGGCAGCAGCGGTGGCCGTGGCGCCAGTGGTGGCAGCGGCAGCGGACGACGCCGATGGCGAAGCTTGCTACCTGCGCCCAGGTGATGACGGCTTTGAAGAGTGCGAAGCCTGCCAGTAAAAACCTGCTGCGCAGCCCCCTCTCGGGTTCTGTGTTGCTCACCGTACTAAAGTACGGCTGCGCTACTCGACCCGATATCGGGCTTGCTCGCGACGGTTTTTAAAAAATTTAAAGTTGTCAGCCCAGAGCGTCTGGGCTGATTCAATGTTGTCAATATCCGCATTGTCCGATTCAACGGGCCTGTTGCGGATCGCCGGCTCGCCGGCATGGAAAGGAAGAAGAATATGTCGTTGTCCTGGGATGATGAAACCACGTCGGCAGCTGTGCCGCGTCCGGCGCAGCAAGCGCCATTGGGAAATACCGAATTGAACCTGCCGGCAGGTGCCGAGCCGTCCGAAGCGAACGCCGAGCAAGTGGCGCGCCGCGTGAATGCCGACGACAAGCGCATCATCAATGGCAAGACGGACGTCAACCAGCTGGTGCCGTTCAAGTACAAATGGGCATGGGACAAATACCTGGCCGGCTGCGCCAACCACTGGATGCCGCAGGAAGTGAACATGCAGCGCGATATCGAGCTGTGGAAGAATCCGAACGGCCTGACGGACGACGAGCGCCGCCTGGTCAAGCGCAACCTGGGCTTCTTCGTGACGGCCGACTCGCTGGCCGCCAACAACATCGTGCTGGGCACCTACCGCCACATCACGGCGCCCGAGTGCCGCCAGTACCTGCTGCGCCAGGCGTTCGAGGAAGCGATCCACACGCACGCCTACCAGTACATCGTCGAATCGCTGGGCCTGGACGAAGGCGAGATCTTCAACGCCTACAATGAAGTCAAGTCGATCCGCGACAAGGATGAATTCCTGATCCCGTTCATCAACACCCTGACCGACCCTGCGTTCGTCACCGGTACGGTGGAAAACGACCAGAAGCTGCTCAAATCCCTGATCGTGTTTGCCTGCCTGATGGAAGGCCTGTTCTTCTACGTCGGCTTCACGCAGATCCTGGCGCTGGGCCGCCAGAACAAGATGATGGGCGCGGCCGAGCAGTACCAGTACATCCTGCGCGACGAATCGATGCACTGCAACTTCGGCATCGACTTGATCAACACGATCAAGATGGAAAACCCGCAGCTGTGGACGGCCGAATTCCGCGAAGAGATTAAAGTGTTGTTCATGCAGGCCGTGGAACTGGAATACGCGTACGCGGAAGACACCATGCCGCGCGGCGTGCTGGGTCTGAACGCGCCGATGTTCAAGGGCTATTTGCGCTTCATCGCCAACCGCCGCGCGCAGCAGATCGGCATCGAGCCGCTGTTCGCCCAGGAAGAAAATCCATTCCCGTGGATGAGCGAAATGATCGACATGAAGAAGGAACGTAACTTCTTCGAGACGCGGGTGACGGAATACCAGACCGGCGGCGCGCTGAACTGGGAATAAGCCAGCCGATAGCGTCACAAGTCATGTATGTAACAAAGGCCTCGCAAATGCGGGGCCTTTTGCTATCTGGCGAGCTTATTGCATCGGGCTCACACGGTCGGGATGGTGCGGCCCGTGATCAGCACGCGCTTGTCCTTGAAATCGGTATTCATGCGCCGATCTCCAGGGTCTGGATGCGATTGCTGGCGAGCGTGAAGGCAAAGCGCAGCGCCAGCGGGCTGCCGGGGAAACTGCCGCTGACGCTGCCGGTGACCACGCAGCGCGCGCCCTGGGTGTCGGCCGCGATGGGGCTGACGGTGGCGCCGTACTGCTGGCTGCCAGCTTCTTTCCAGGCCTGGATGGCGGCATGGCCCGCGTGGGTCCGGCCTTCGTCGTGAACGACGCCATCGGCGGCGAAGCATTGCGCCACGGCCTTGCTATCGTGATGGTTGTCGGCGCTAAAGTAATCGCCGATGATGGCCGGCATGAGGAGAGACATGGTGCTTCCTTTCGGTGGAGAGGCAGGGAACGACCATCATATGGCCTTCAATTGCAGAGAAAAAGTAGAGTAGGGTTGATAGGCTTTACACTTCAGGTTCATTATTGGCGGCGTGATCGCGCATGAAAAATAACTCTCTCGATGGCATCCGTACCTTTCTTGCGGTCGCCGAGCGTAAAAGTTTCAGCGCCGCGGCACTGCAGCTTGGCGTGACGGTGACGGCCGTCAGCAAGGCGGTCAAGGTGATGGAGCGCCAGCATGGCGTGCCGCTCTTCAAGCGCAATACGCGCAATGTCGCCTTCACCGAAGCCGGCGCGGGCCTGTACGCCAGCCTGGCCGGCGCCACCCGGCAGATCGATGACGCCTTCGCCGCGCTGACCATGTTTCGCGACCGGCCCGCCGGCCATTTGCGGCTGACGGTGCCGCGCGCGCTGGGCGCGCTGGTGATGCGCGCATTGATACCGCGTTTTCGCGGCAGCTATCCTGACGTGACCATCGACCTGTCGCTCGACGATGGCGCCGTTGATCTGCTGGCGCACGGTTACGATGCGGGTATCCGCCTGGGACAGTCGGTGGAGCAGGAGATGGTGGCCGTACGCCTGACGGGGGACTTGCGCTGGTCCGTGGTTGGCGCGCCCGGCTACTTCGAGCGGAAAGGGCGGCCGCTGATTCCGGAAGACCTGATGCGCCACGACACGCTGGCCTACCGCTTCCACACTTCCGGTGCCTTGCACCGCTGGCGCTTCATGCGCGATGGCGAGGAGTTTCTGGTGGAAACCGGCGCGCCCCTGGTCGTCAATGACACCACGCTGATCGCCGATTTCGCGCGCTCGGGTCTGGGCCTGGCGTATATGCCCGACGTGGAAATCGAAGCTGACCTGGCCAGCGGCAGCTTGCTGCGGGTGCTGGAAAACTACGTGCCGCCGACGAGCGGATTGTTCCTGTATTTTCCCGCCCGTACCCAAAGCCAGCCCAAACTGCGCGCCTTCATCGATACGGCGCTGGCGCTTTCCCGGCCTGCGTCTTCCGGCGACACGCGCTAGCCTCGCCTGCTTTTTCCAGCCTGCCGCCATCATCCTGGAGACCGGCTGCGGCATCGCCTGCCGCGTTTTTTTCGCACTGCTTTTTCATGGCGCGCAGTGGCGCGGCGGCGCAGAAAAGTGCGGCCATTTTTTTGCCGCATCGCGCACGCCGCGACGCATTTTTTTGATGGCGCCAATGCGCGCGGGGCGGGGTGTAAATATCGTTTCCGCACACGCTGGCGGCGGCATTTGCCGCGCGATTGTGCGATAGCACGCGTATCGTGCAAAAAAGCGGACGAAAACGTGTCGTGCCGGTTGCGCATTGACAAGGTTTTCGTGTACTTTATGAGATTGCAAATGCGAGCGTTAGAATGCGGGGTTTTTTAACCAGCGCGGTAGCGAAAAAACCTCGCAAAACAGGGATACAGATTTACACGGATATGCACAAAACCACACCGTTTTCGTCTGCCGCCGTGCCCGAATTTTTTCAGGCATGGCGGTTTTTTATTTGACGTATCGGTGTTGTGGCGAGCGCGATGCGAGGAGCGAAAAAACGCACGGCATCGAAAACGAATGACCGAATTCAGACTTTGCCACCAGCTGCGAGATAAAGCAGGGTGGCACCGACGATGGCTGAAGTGCTGCAAACGTGAGGAGTTGCAGCAGTTCAGCTGGTGCCGAATTCATTAGCGCAAACGACCGTTTGCGCCGATGAATAATTCGCCTGGCCTATCCCTGTGGTGGGTCGGACGGGTTTAAATCTTGTAGCTTAAATTTCTCATCTCAGATGAAGGAGAGACAAATGGCAACAGCCGCTAAGAAATCAGAAGTAAAGAAACCAGCCGCCAAGGCTGCTCCTGCCGCGAAGAAGCCGGCAGCCGCAGCGAAGACGGTTGCCGCTAAACCAGCTGCCAAAGCCGCAGCGAAACCAGCAGCAAAACCAGCCGCCAAAGCCGCAGCCAAGCCTGCAGCAAAAGTGGCTGCCAAGCCAGTAGCGAAAGCCGCAGCGAAACCAGCGGCCAAGGCAGCAGCGAAACCTGCAGCCAAGCCGGCAGCCAAGCCAGCAGCGAAAGCCGCAGCGAAACCGGCCGCCAAGGCAGCAGCCAAGCCTGTCGCGAAAAAAGCCGCAGCCAAACCGGCCGCCAAGCCAGCGGCAAAAGCCGCAGCAAAACCAGCCGCCAAAGCAGCAGCCAAGCCAGCAGTGAAAAAAGCCGCAGCGAAACCTGCCGCCAAGGCAGCAGTCAAGCCAGCAGCTAAAAAAGCCGCAGCAAAACCGGCAGCCAAGCCGGCCGCCAAAGCAGCAGCGAAGCCAGCAGCAAAAGCTGCAGCCAAGCCAGCAGTGAAAAAAGCCGCAGCGAAACCTGCAGCCAAGGCAGCAGCGAAACCGGCCGCCAAAGCGGCAGCCAAGCCAGCAGCGAAAAAAGTCGTCGCCAAGGCAGCAGCGAAGCCAGCAGCCAAAGCGGCAGCCAAGCCAGCAGCAAAAGCTGCGGCGAAGCCAGCGGCCAAAGCGGCAGCCAAGCCAGCAGCCAAGGTAGCAGCCAAGCCAGCAACTAAGGCGGCAGCCAAGCCAGCGGCCAAGGTAGCAGCGAAGCCGGCAGCAAAAGCAGCAGCGAAGCCAGCGGCCAAGGCAGCAGCGAAGCCAGCAGCCAAGGTAGCAGCGAAGCCAGCAGCCAAAGCGGCAGCCAAGCCAGCAGCGAAACCTGCTGCCAAGGTCGCAGCAAAACCGGCAGCCAAGCCAGCAGCAAAAGCTGCAGCGAAGCCAGCCGCCAAGGTCGCAGCAAAGCCAGCCGCCAAGGTCGCAGCGAAGCCGGCAGCGAAAGCAGCAGCGAAACCTGCCGCCAAGCCAGCCGCAGCGCCAGTCGTGGCAGCCGCACCAGCCGCAGCGCCGGCAGCAGCTCCAGCGGCACCAGCCGCCGTGGCCGCCAAGCCAGCCGCCAAGAAGGCCGCGCCTAAAAAGGCCGCACCGAAGAAGGCAGCTCCTGTCGCCAAGCCATCGGCACCTATCGCACCTGTAGCAAAAACCGTGTTGGCACCGGCTGCAGCCTGGCCATTCCCAACCAGCACCCGCCCATCGTAATTTCCACGATACGGGTGCCTGGATGAGGCAACACGCCGCTGTGTGACTCAATCACACAGCGGTTTTTTTTTGGAGAATTAGTCGTGCTGATCGTTATCCTTACATTGATCGTTGATACCATCGCTACCTTGCTGGGCGGCGTGTTGCTGCTGCGCTTCTGGATGCAGGCGGTGCGCGTGCGGCCGCCCTCGTCGGTGGCGCAATTCACGTTTCAATTGTCCGACTGGCTGGTGCGCCCCCTGCGCCGCGTGGTGCCGGGCGTGGGCGGGTATGACTGGGCCAGCCTGATCGGCGCCTTCCTGATCGTGCTGCTGGCCAGCTCGGTGCTGTTTATTTCCGGCTATCCCGTCGAAGTGGTGCTGCTCAAGTCGCTGCAACGCTTCCTGCAATGGATACTCTACGGTTTCATGGCCTTGCTGATCATCGAAGCCATCTTCAGCTGGGTCAATCCGCATGCGCCGCTGGCGCCGTTCGTGCGGGCCCTGAACGAGCCGCTGCTGCGTCCGATCCGCAAGGTCGTGCCGTTGATCGGCAGCCTGGATCTGTCGTTGCTGGTCGCGCTGATCCTGCTGCAGATCGCGCAAGTGCTGGTGGGGATGATTATCGTGGTGCGATGATGGTGGCGTAGGTCGGGTTAGCGTAGCGTAACCCGGCATCAGCACTTGCCATGCCAATGATGTTGTCGGATGACGCGCGGCCGCGCCGCGCACATCCGACCTGCATATTAATAGCGGTAACCGAACGCCGCTTCGAACTGGTCGGCGATGCTCTCAGACGTAAACACATGGTTTTGCGCGCCCTGGGTGGCGATCTTGATGGCGCCCAGCAGGCTGGCCAGACGGCCGCTGGTTTCCCAGCCCAGGTCGTTGGTGATGCCGAACAGCAAGCCGGCACGGTAGGCGTCGCCGCAGCCGGTCGGGTCCAGCACTTCCTTGGCGGTCACGACAGGAATGTCGATGCGCTTGCCGTCCGTATAGATTTCCGATCCTTTTTCGCCACGCGTGACGATCAGCGCTTCCAGGCGGCTGGCGATGTCCTGCAGGGTCAAGCCCGTGCGTTCCATCAACATTTCCATCTCATAATCGTTGGCCGACACATACGTGGCTTTGTTGATGAAGTCGATCAACTGTTCGCCATTGAAACGTGGCAACTGCTGGCCCGGGTCGAACATGAAGGGGATGCCCAGCTCGGCCAGGTCGGCGGCGTGCTTGAGCATGCCCTGGTCGCCGTCCGGCGAAATGATGGCGACCTTGGCCGGGCCTGCGTTGGCGATCGGGTTTTCATGCGCAAACGACATGGCGCCCGGGTGGAAGGCGTTGATCTGGTTATTGTCCGCGTCGGCCGTGACGAAGCACTGCGCGTTGTAGCTGTCGGCCTTGATCAGGATGTTGGCGGTGGAAATGCCCAGCTTTTGCAGGCGCTCCAGGTAGGCGGCGCTGTCTTGCCCCATGACGCCGACGATGCGCGGGTCGCCGCCCAGCATTTTCAGGCTGTAGGCGATATTGCCCGAGCAGCCGCCGAACTCCGTGCGCATGGTTGGCACGAGGAAGGACACGTTCACCTTGTGCAACTGGTCGGCCAGCAGGGATTCGCCGAAGCGGCCGGGGAATTGCATGATGGTGTCGGTGGCAAGCGAGCCGCAGATCAGCGATGTTTTGGTCATGATAGTGTCTGTTAAGGGTAAAAGATGGCGATATGGTAGCCAGACGCCGTGAGCTGGTCTAATGCAAAATACAGTTTGATGGTTTGTTCCGAGCGCGGCGCAAACCCCTTGCTCACGTCGATATTGGCTGGCAGGTAGTCGCGCGGCGCGATCACGCGGCGCAAGACGGGCTTGTCGTTGGCGTCGTTGAGGATCAGTTCGATGCTGGGCCAGGCTTGCATGCTGCGGCTCTGGTTGCGCAGCAGCGAGACGTAGGAAAAGGTTTGGTCCTTGATGGTTTGCAATTCGCCTTGCTCGATGGCCAGCGCCTCGATCTGCGCAGGCAAGTCGACCTGGCAGCCGCTGAGCTTGCACAGCGCGACCAGGGTCGGCTTCCACTGCGGGAATTGCGCCGCCAGCGGGTTGCGGAAGGTGGTCATTACTTGCAGGAATAATAGCAGCAGCAGTACTGCCGAGCCGGCGGCCATGGCCATGCGCAAGGCCTTGCCGCTCTGTTCGCGGCGCCGTCCCAAGGTCACAAAGGCCGGCTCGTCGTCGGCTGGCGGCAGGACAGGTTCTTCCTGCTCTTCGGCTGGTTCCGGCGCGACGTGGGCGGCGGGCAGCGCTTCGAACGAGTGGTCGGCCAGCGTCGGTTCACGGCGCGCGGGCGCGGGCTTGTCCAGGCTGACTTTTTCGGCTGGGACTATTGGGGCTGCCGCTGCTTCCAGGTTCGGTTCGCGGCGGCTGTCGCGCAAATACGTGGCGAAGGCGGGCACGTCATCGACCTGGCGGCGCTTGAAAGGCGCCATCGGCTGGGGCAGGGGCTGTTCGGGCAGTTCCGCCGGTGTTTCTTCAGGTTCAGGTATATCGAGCGGTATGTCGAGTGGTGTGGCGGCCGGTACCTCTTCGGGCAGGGCCACGTCGAGGTCCAGCTCGATGTGCTCGCCATCGTCTTCATCGTCCTTGAGCTGCGCCGTTTCCGGCAAGATGCCGAACGGGTCGAACGAAGTGTCGAAGTCGAGGGAATAGATGGGTTCGTCGTCCGTGGCGGACGGCAGGCTGTTGTCGGCAGGGTAACTGTCTGGCAGCGGGGCGGCAGTGCCGGGGGCCGATGTTAAAAACGGCGATGCCGCAGCTGGATCGACCAGCGCGGCATTGCCGTCAAACACTTCTCTGCACGTGCCACAGCGTACGATGCCCCCACGTAACTTCAATTGGTCAGCAGCGACCCGAAATATCGTGTTGCAATGGGGGCATTTGGTGGCGAGGGCCATTGCTGTGCTTATGCACCTTCCGCGCGGGGCGCAGGCGCTTGCGTGCTGCCCAGGCGGCCATGCAGCGCCACCCAGCCGTCTTGCTCGGCCCACACACCGAGCTCGATGAACGGTGCGTACGCAGCGGCCACTTCTTCGGCCTGGCGTGCCAGCACGCCGGACAGGATCAGCGCGCCGCCATCGGCGACACGGCCCGACAGCATCGGCGCCATCAGCTTCAATGGGCTCGACAGGATGTTGGCGACGACGATGTCAAACTTGGCCGTGGCGTGTGCCGACGTGGCAAACGTGTCTGGCAAGAAATATTCGATGTCGCACTGGTTGCGTTCGGCATTGTCGCGCGCCGATTCGATCGCCTGCGGGTCGATGTCGACGCCGGCCACCGTTTGTGCGCCCAGTTTCTTGGCCACCATGGCCAGGATGCCGGAACCGCAACCGTAGTCGAGCACGGTCTTGCCTGGAGCGGGGTTCGCTTCCAGCCATTCCATGCATAGACGCGTGGTCGGATGGCTGCCCGTGCCGAAGGCCAGGCCAGGGTCCAGTTCCAGGATCAGACCGTCAGGATCCGGTGCCTCGTGCCAGCTGGGCACGACCCAGATATTCTTGCCGATGTGAATCGGTGCGAATTGCGATTGGGTCAGGCGCACCCAGTCCTGCTCTTCCACGGGGCGCATGGTAAAGGCGGGCACTTCCGTCATGCCGACAGCCTGGGCTGCGGCGGCCACGATGGCGGCCTGGTCGGCATCGACGTCGGTCAGCGCCACCACGCGGCTGCGTTCCCACGCCGCTTCCTTCGGTTCCATGCCGGGCTCGCCAAACAGGGGCTGCTCGGCATCCGTGCCTTCATCGGCGTCTTCCACCGACACCGACAGGGCGCCCGCTTCCATCAACGCGTCGGACATGGCCTCGGCGTTGTCACGGGCGATTTCGATGACGATTTCCGTCCAGCTCATGCGCCCGCCTTGATTTCGGACTTCTTGGCGATGCTGGGGCTGCCTCCATTCAGGTTCTTGCCCAGATCCGGCATGTCGGCCAGTTTCTGTTCCAGATAGTGAATGTTGGTGCCGCCTTCGATGAAGCGCGCGTCGATCATCAGTTCGCGGTGCAGGGCGATGTTCGTGTTGATGCCTTCGACCACCATTTCGGACAGGGCGATCTGCATGCGGCGGATCGCTTGTTCGCGCGTGGCGCCGTAAGCGATCACTTTGCCGATCATCGAGTCGTAGTGCGGCGGCACGTAGTAGCCGGCGTAGGCGTGCGAATCGACGCGGATGCCAGGGCCACCCGGTGCATGCCACGACACGATCTTGCCTGGCGATGGCGTGAACTTGAATGGATCTTCGGCGTTGATGCGGCACTCGATGGCGTGGCCAGACAGCAAGACGTCGCGCTGGCGGAAACGCAGTTTTTCGCCGGCGGCGATGCGGATCTGCTCTTGCACGATGTCGATGCCGGTGATCATCTCGGTGACCGGATGTTCCACCTGCACGCGGGTATTCATTTCAATGAAATAGAACTCGCCGTTTTCGTACAGGAACTCAAACGTGCCGGCTCCGCGGTAGCCGATCTTGCGGCAAGCTTCGGCGCAACGGTCGCCAATTTTCTCGATCAGCTTGCGCGGGATGCCCGGCGCTGGTGCTTCTTCGATCACTTTCTGGTGGCGGCGCTGCATGGAGCAGTCGCGCTCGCCCAGCCAGACGGCGTTCTTGTGTTCGTCGGCGAGGATCTGGATTTCCACGTGGCGCGGATTTTCCAGGTACTTCTCCATATACACTTCAGGGTTGCCGAAAGCCGTGCCGGCTTCCGTCTTGGTCATCGCCACGGCGTTGATCAGGGCCGCTTCCGTGTGCACGACGCGCATGCCGCGTCCGCCACCGCCACCGGCGGCCTTGATGATGACTGGGTAGCCGATTTTGCGGGCAATTTGCACGATCGCTTTCGGATCGTCGGGCAACGCGCCTTCCGAGCCCGGTACGCACGGTACGCCAGCCTTGATCATGGTTTGCTTGGCCGATACTTTATCGCCCATCAAACGGATCGATTCGGAGCGGGGGCCGATGAAGACGAAGCCCGATTTCTCGACGCGTTCGGCGAAGTCGGCATTTTCCGACAGGAAGCCATAGCCTGGGTGAATCGCTTGCGCATCCGTCACTTCAGCGGCGCTGATGATGGCGGGCATGTTCAGGTAGCTCAGGGACGACTGTGCCGGGCCGATACAAACGGATTCGTCGGCCAGCTTGACGTATTTCGCGTCCTTGTCGGCTTCGGAGTGGACTACAACCGTTTTAATGCCCATTTCGCGGCAGGCGCGCTGAATACGGAGGGCAATTTCACCACGGTTGGCAATCAGGATTTTTTCAAACATGGTAGGTTCGCGTATGTCTGTGAGAGCCGGCGAGCCGGCGAAACAACAAGTGTGAGGGGCTAAAACTGCAAACGGCCGTTGCCGGCCGTGTGGACTGGGTTTTAGCCGATCACAAACAAGGGTTGACCGAATTCGACCGGTTGGCCGTTTTCGACCAGGATCTGGGTCACGACACCGGCTTTGTCGGAGTCGATTTCATTCAGGAGCTTCATCGCTTCGATGATGCACAGGGTATCACCTTCCTTGACGGTAGCGCCCACTTCAACATAGGCGGCGCTGCCAGGAGCGGACGAGCGGTAGAAGGTACCGACCATCGGCGACTTGACCACATAGCCCGTTGGCTCGGCGGCGACCACGACGGCGGCTGCCGCAGCGGGAGCGGCGGCTGGCGCGGCTGGCTGGTATTGGGCTTGCATGCCTTGCGGCTGCATCATGACCATCTGGTTTTGCGGCATGGCCGACGATTTGACGATGCGAACCTTGCTTTCGCCTTCGGTAACTTCCAGCTCTGCGATATCCGATTCGGCGACCAGGTCGATCAAGGTCTTGAGTTTTCGTAGATCCATGTAAAACCCCTAGGAATGTAGTTTGTTTTTTGAGTGATGCGGTGATGTCCAAGAACCTATCGCCGCGCTAAATGCGTGCAGATCGCGTAGATTAACGTTTTTTAAGCGCAAAGTCGATGGCAAACCGATATCCATCGATACCCAGCCCGCAGATCGTCCCCTGCGCGATCGCGCTGAGAAATGAGTGATGTCGAAACGTCTCGCGTTGATAAATATTCGAGATATGGACTTCCACGAACGGGATGGCGACCCCGGCCAGCGCATCGCGCAAGGCAACGCTGGTATGGGTCAGGCCGCCCGGATTGATGACGATGGCATCGATCCCTTCCGCTCGCGCGGCATGGATGCGGTCGATCAGCGCGCCTTCGTGGTTGCTTTGAAAGCAGACCAGGTCGGCGCCGGCCGCCATGGCTTGCGCCATTGCTGCCTGTTCGATATCGGCCAAGGTGCTGGCGCCGTAGACCTCAGGCTCGCGCGTTCCCAGCAAATTCAGGTTGGGACCGTTGAGCAGAAGGAGGTTTTTTGCCATGTATGGAAGACCGTTTTAGCGAAAGTTCCGCATTTTGCCGCCAAAGATACGCATTGGCAAGAGAAAAAAGCACGCTCCGAATTTACAATTTATCCAGATCGGCGCGCAATTGATCAAATTTCAAGCGGCCAAGATAGGTCTTTTTGACTTCGCCATCGGCGCCGATCAGCACCGTAAAGGGCAAACCGCCCGTGGCATTGCCAAAATGGCGCGACAGGTCGGTACCGCTCATGCCGGAGACATACACGGGATAGGCGATCTTGAACTTGCTGGCAAAGGTGGCAATATTGCTGGCCGAATCGATGCCGATGCCGATCACCTGCAGGTTTTTCGCCGCATAGTGGCCTTGCACTTCGGATAACTCCGGCATTTCTTCCACGCAAGGCGGGCACCACGGCGCCCAGAAATTGACCAGCACATTCTTGCCTTTCCATTGCGACAACGCTTGCGTGGCGCCGGCCGCGTCCGGCAGGGACAGCGCATACAGCTCGGTGACGGGGCCCGTCGCGCCCGGCGCGATGGTGGTCGTCAGCGGCCCTGCTGCTTTGGCTTTTTCCTTGCTCAAACCGACGTAAGCGCCCATGCCGCCAAACATCAGCGCCACGATGGCGCACGCGATCCAATTCTTTTTTGTCATAACTTTATCTATATCAATGTTAGTCGGCAGCCGGCATACCATCGGCGAGGCTGGCGGCCAGCAGGCTGCGCAGCCCGGCGATGTCGGTGCGCAGCACCTTGCCATCCGCCTTGGCTTTCAGCGCGCCGCGCATATCGTCGAGCTCATACATGGCCGCGTGCACGCCTTCGTTTTTCCACAAGAAACTGGCGGTCTCGACCGCATCATAACGCGCCCCCTTGAAATGCGGGCTTTCCGACATGTCGAGCACGACATTTTTATTCAGCAGGAAGATGTGGATTTCCTTGGCGCTCTCGGCAAACAGCTGCAAATAGATCTCGTCGTGCGGGCCGGCCGTGCCATTGAGCACGGGACCGCTGAGCAGGGGATGAAATTGTTGCAACGCTTCCATCACCTGCAGCGCGATCGTGCGCAGCTGGAACAGCCGCGCCGGCTGGCTGTCGGCCAGGAACAGGGCATTGTATTGCCGCACCTGCTCCTCGATCATGTCGTTGTCAGGCAGGATGTTGGGCCGGTTCGGCGCGTCGCCCAGGACTTGCCGCGCCGCCTTGCGCTTGGCGCTGCCATAGTCGGCCCCGTCCTGCGCCACGAGGCGCGCGGCAGCGGCGGCGATTTCCAGGCGCAACTGCGCGCTATCGTCAAATGCATCGTTCGTCATGAGCGAGATGATACTCCGAAGCGGAAAAAGTCATGGCGTCAGGTAAAATCCTGCACTTGCTGTTTTTTATCTCACCGTCTTACTTACTTAAGCGTGCGCCTTTCGCACTGATCACATGCATATTCATATTCTCGGCATTTGCGGTACCTTCATGGGCGGCCTGGCTGTCCTGGCCAAGGAAGCCGGCCATAAAGTTACCGGTTGCGATGCCAACGTGTATCCGCCGATGAGCACCCAGCTGGAATCGCAGGGAATCGAACTGATCCAGGGTTTCGATCCGGAACAGACCAAGCTGAACCCGGATTTGTATGTGATTGGCAATGTGGTCTCGCGCGGCAACCCGCTGGTGGAAGAGATCCTCAACCGCAGCCTGCCGTATGTGTCCGGCCCGCAATGGATCGGCGAACATATCTTGCGCAACAAGTGGGTACTGGCCGTGGCCGGCACGCATGGCAAGACGACCACGTCGGCCATGCTGGCCTGGATACTTGAAGATGCGGGCTACGCGCCAGGCTTCCTGATCGGCGGCGTGCCGATGAACTTTGGCATTTCCGCCCGCCTCAGCGGCACAATCGACGGCAAGAGCGCCGAATCGGACTTCTTCGTCATCGAAGCGGACGAATACGACACGGCCTTCTTCGACAAGCGCAGCAAGTTCGTGCATTACCACGCGAAGACGGCCATCATGAATAACCTGGAATATGATCACGCCGACATCTTCCCCGATCTGCACGCGATCGAGACGCAATTCCACCACCTGGTGCGCACCGTGCCCGGCATTGGCCGTCTCGTGTTCAACGGCAATGAAGCATCGCTGCAGCGCGTGCTGGCGCGCGGTTGCTGGAGCGAAAAGGAAAGTTTTGGTCAAGATGCCAACTGGCAACTGCAAGAACAGGCCGATGGCAGCTTCGACGTGTTCTTCAATGGCAAGCAGGAAGGCCATGTGGCGTGGGCGCTCACGGGCAAGCACAACCGCAGCAATGCGCTGGCGGCCATCGCCGCCGCGCGCCACGTGGGCGTGCCCATTGCCCAGGCGTGCGCCTCGCTGGCCACGTTCGAGAGCGTCAAGCGCCGCATGGAAGTGCGCGGCGTCGTCAACGACATCACCGTGTACGACGATTTCGCGCACCACCCGACGGCCATTGCCACCACCGTGGGCGGCCTGCGCCAGAAGATAGGCAACAGCGCCCGCATCCTGGCCGTGCTGGAACCGCGCTCGAATACGATGAAGCTGGGCGCCATGAAAGATGCGCTGCCGGGCAGCCTCAAGGATGCGGACCTCGTCTTCGGTTTCGGCAGCCAGCAAGCGCTGGGTTGGAGCCTGGGCGACGCGCTGGCGCCGCTGGGCAAGATTGCCAGCGCCTACGAAGACATCGATACCCTGGTGGCGGCCGTGGCGGCCAGCGCGCGTCCCGGCGACCAGATCGTGGTCATGAGCAATGGCGGCTTTGGCGGCGTGCACCAGAAATTGCTGGAGGCCCTGGGCCGATGATTCTGTACCTGCATGGATTCCGCTCGTCGCCCCTGTCGATGAAGTCGCGCCTGCTGGCCGCGCAGATGCAGGCGCTGGGCCGCGAAGGACAGTGGCTGTGCCCGCAATTGCCGGCTTCGCCGAAACTGGCGATTGAGCTCGCCCTGTCGCTGGTCAAGGACGTGGCGGCGGCTGACCTGACGATAATCGGCTCCTCGCTGGGTGGCTATTACGCCACCTGGCTGGCCGAGCAGCTCGGTTGCCGCGCCGTATTGCTCAATCCTGCCATCGTTCCCCTGATCGACTTGGAACAGCATGTGGGCGTGACGACGGAATTCCATTCGGACAAGCCGTTCGAGTTCAAGCGCGAGTACATCGACGAGCTGCGCACGTTTGCCGTAGAGAAAATTACTGAGTCGCAACGCTATTTCCTGATTGCCGCCACCGGCGATGAAGTGCTCGACTACCGCGACATGGTGGCGCATTATCAGGGGGCGCGGCAGTTGGTCATCGACGGCAGCGACCATGGCATCAGCGAATTTGCCGATTATGTGGCGCCCGTGCTGGCCTTTTGCGGCATCGATGCGGACGCTGCCCAGTGAGGCCGGGTTCGCTGCGGCAGGCGCAATGGCATGCGCACGTAAATGCCGTCAATGCGCCGCCGGCCTTGCGCCACTGGCTCACGGGCGGCGGTTCGCTGACGGCCAAGCTGAAAGTGCATAGCCAGGCATTTCGCGTGCAATGTTTGCATCAGGAAACGGCACGTTGCTTGAGCGACGAGGCTGCCATCATTGGTTTGCACCGCGCGGGCCGCGTGTGGGAACGTGAAGTGCTGTTGCGTTGTGATGACAGACCGGCCGTGTTTGGCCATACCGTCGTGCCCATGCAGGCGACGGCCACGGACTGGCCCTTGTTTTCCGCGCTGGGCGAGCGTTCGCTGGGCACGACCCTGTTTGGCGACCGCATGGTGCGCCGCGGTGAACTGGAATTTGCCCGCTTGCGCGCCGGCCACCCGCTAGTGCAGCGGGCGCAGGCGGCGCTGGCGCGGGAAGGGCGGCGCGCCGATGGGCAGGCGCTGTTTTTTGCCCGCCGCTGCCTGTATCAGCGTCACCAGGGATTGCTGCTGGTAACGGAAGTATTTTTGCCGGCGGTGCTGGAGTTGACGCCCGTCACTCGCACCGTTGCAACCGACACATTAATAAACAAAGCATAACAATGAATCTATTTTTTGAAGAATCCGGCGATTTCAAGGTCGGCACGGTCCTGTCGCAAGCGGGTGAAGCGTACCAGGTCGAAATGGCCAGCGGCAAGCGCACCAAGGTCAAGGTCAAGGACGTGCTGCTGCAGTATGAAAAGCCGGCCCCGGCCGAGCTGCTGGAACAGGCCAAGGCGGTTGCCGCCGAGATCGACCTCGATTTCCTGTGGGAAGTGGCGGGCGAAGACGAGTTCGGCTTTGCCGAGCTGGGCGCCGAGTATTTCGGCCACGCACCGTTGCCGCCGGAAGCGGCCGGCCTGATCCTGGCCCTGCATTCGGCGCCCGTGTATTTCTACAAGAAGGGCCGTGGCCGCTACAAGGCGGCGCCGGAAGCGTCCTTGAAGGCGGCTCTGGCCGGTATCGAAAAGAAAAAGCAGCAGGCGCTGGTGCAGGCAGGCTATGTGGAAGAGCTGAAACAGAACCGCTTGCCCGCCTCGATGCAGCCCATGGTGCTGCAACTGCTGTTCAAGCCGGACAAGAACACGATTGAATACAAGGCGCTGGAAGCGGCGTGTACGGAGTTGCACACGACGCCGCCGCGCTTGATGCTGGCCGTCGGTGGTATTGCTTCGCCGAAAGACTTGCACCTGTCGAAGTTCCTGTTTGAAAATTTCCCGAAAGGCGCCGGTTTCCCGAACGTGCCCGTGCCGTCCGTGACGGCCAAGTTGCCGCTGGCCGACGTGGCCGCCTTCTCGATCGACGACGTGACCACGACCGAGATCGACGATGCCTTCTCCGTGCAACCCTTGCCCGATGGCACCGTGAAAGTGGGTATCCACATCGCCGCGCCGGGCCTGGGCATCCGTCCGGAAGACGTGATCGACAAGATGGCGCGCCAGCGCATGTCGACCGTCTACATGCCGGGCGACAAGATCACCATGCTGCCGGACGAAATCGTCAACGCGTTTACGCTGGCGGAAGGCACGACGTGCCCGGCCCTGTCGCTGTACGCGACCCTGGACCCGAAAGCGGACTGGGCCGTAGTCAACACGCAGACGCGCGCCGAGCTGGTGCCGATTGCCAGCAACTTGCGCCATAACCAGCTCGACGACCTGGTCAACGAGGAAACCCTGGCCAGCGGCGAAGGCGAGTACCCGCACAAGGCCGATTTTGCCGTGCTGTGGCAATGGGCGCAGCAGCTGGAACAGGGCCGCATGAAGAAACGCGAAGCGTTTGGCCTGAAGCCGGAACAGAATAACCGTGTCGATTTCAACTTCTATGTGGAAAACGACATCGTCACCGTGGCGCGCCGCAAGCGTGGCGCACCGCTCGACAAGATCGTCGCCGAGCTGATGATTTTTGCCAACAGTACCTGGGGCAAGATGCTGCACGACCATGGCGTGCCCGGCATCTACCGCAGCCAGGGCGGCGGCAGCGGCAATAGCTGGGCGGCAAAGATGCAGGTGCGCATGGTTACCCATGCGGCGCCGCACCAGGGCCTGGGCGTCGATCAATACGCGTGGAGCACTTCGCCCCTGCGCCGCTATACCGATCTGGTGAACCAGTGGCAAATCATTGCCTGCGCCGAGCATGGCGTGACGGCGCCGCTGGTGGCGCCGTTCAAGCCGCGCGACGCGAACTTGTTCGCCATCGTTTCAGCGTTTGACGCCGCGTATGCCGCGTATGGCGATTTCCAGTCGAACATGGAACGTTACTGGTGCTTGCGCTGGCTGCACCAGGAAAATGCGCGCCAGGTCGACGCCGTCGTGCTGAAAGACGAAATCCTGCGCCTGGTCGACATTCCGCTGGTCATCAAGCTGCCGGGCATGCCGTCGGTGGCGCGCGGCGCCCAGGTGAAACTGGACTTGCTGCGCTGGGATGAAGTCGACCTGAGCATCGAAGCGCGCCTGCTGGAAATTGCCGCCGTGCCCGATGCGGCGGCCGATGCCGAGCTCGACTACGAAGAAGAGGCGGGCGACGATGCTGCCGACGAGGGCGACGTGGCGGCCGAGCCATCGCCGGACGCGGCGAACCAGGTCAGCGACGCCGATGCGGAAGTGGCGGAACTGGCCAGCGAAGACGTGGTCAGCGAGCCCGAGGTCAAGTAAGGCGTTCCTCACGTCATCCAGGCGGTGCTGAAAACTGTTGCCGGCACCGCCTTTGACGTAGAATTCAGCCATCTTGTATGGTGTGCTTGTTGCGAACTGGGTTGCGCGTGAAGTCTTTCCGAGAGAATCGTTTCCTGATGATAGCCGTGGCGGTATCGCTGCTGGCGCACGGCGCCTTGCTGGCGATGCATTTTGTCGCCCCTGCCCCGCAGCGGGCCGTGGCCACCGATCCCGGCCTGGAAGTGATCCTGGTCAACGCCAAGCATGCGAACAAGCCGCTGAAGGCCGACGCTCTGGCGCAAGCCAACCTCGACGGTGGCGGACAAGCCGACAAGGGCCGCGCCAAGTCGCCCTTGCCCGACATGCGCAAGGTGGAAGAGGGCGACAGCGTCAAGGCCAGCGCCCGGCGCATCGCCGAACTGGAACAAAAACAGCAGGAACTGCTGACGCAGGCGGCCAGGCCGACGCCTTACAGCGCCGCGCCCGTCACGGAAAAGGACGAGCCCAATCCCCTGGCCACCGGCTCGGACTTGATGGAAAGCAGCAAGGCCATTGCCCGCATGGCGGCCGAGATCAGCCAGACCGTGGAAGACCAGAACAAGCGTCCGCGCAAGACCTTCATTACACCCAGTACGCAAGAGGTCGGCTATGCCATGTATTACAAGACCTTGCAAAAGCGTATCGAGGAAATCGGCACTCTGAATTTCCCGCAACAGAATGGCCGCAAGATGTATGGCGAACTGGTCGTCTACATCCCCATCTTCCAGGACGGCACGATTTACCAGAAGGAAGGCGGCGCCCGCGTGGAAAAAAGTTCGGGCAATCCGGCTCTCGATGCGGCGGCCCTGGCCATCGTGCGCCGCGCGGCGCCGTTTGGCCGTTTCCCACCGAACATGTTGTCGAGTGACAAGGATGACCTGTGGGTGGTGATTACCCGCTTCAAATTTACGCGCGAAGAAAAAATGGAAGCTAACCTGACTGGCGGCAGCAATTGAACAAGCAAGCAATGAATCCCGATCAATATTGTGTCTTCGGCAATCCCATCGCCCACAGCAAGTCCCCCCTGATCCACGCCGCGTTTGCCCTGCAGACGGGCGAGCCCATCGTCTATGACCGCCGGCTGGCGCCGCTCGACGGCTTTGCGCTGGCGGCCCGTACGTTTGCTGCCGAGGGCGGCAAGGGCGCGAACGTGACGGTGCCCTTCAAGCTGGACGCGTGCGCGCTGGCCACCGAGCTGACGCCGCGCGCACAGGCGGCCGGCGCCGTCAACACTTTGCGTTTCGATGGTGACACCATTCTTGGCGACAATACCGATGGCGCGGGCCTGGTGGCCGACATCGTGCGCAACGCGGGCGTGGCCATCGCCGGCAAGCGCGTCCTGCTGCTGGGCGCGGGCGGTGCCGCGCGCGGCGTCGTGCTGCCCTTGCTGGAACAGGGACCGCAGGAAATCTTCATTGCCAACCGCACCGTGGCCACGGCCGAGGCGCTGGTGGCGCAGTTTGCCGATGCGCTGGCGCACCCCGGCCAGTTGCGCGCCGGCGGCTTCGCGCAGCCCGATGACGTCTTCGATATCGTCATCAACGCCACCTCGGCCAGCCTGGCGGGCGACTTGCCGCCCGTGCCGCCCGGTATCTTCGGTAGCCATACCCTGGCGCTGGACATGATGTATGGCGCCCAGCCCACCGTCTTCATGGACTTTGCCGTACAGCATGGCGCGCAGGTGCGCGACGGCCTGGGCATGCTGGTGGAGCAGGCGGCTGAAGCGTTTTACGTGTGGCGCGGCGTGCGGCCGCAGACGCAGGACTTGCTGGCGCAGCTGCGCAGTGCCCTGTGAGCGCCGGCAAGAAGGGCGCCCGCAAAAGCGGTGGCCGCTACGGCTGGATCAAGTGGCTGTTCATCGTGCCCGTGCTGGCCTTTATCGTCGTGCAACTGTATTTCTTCCTGCAAATCTGGTGGTGGGTCGACCATAACCCGTCCAGCACGGCCTTCATGCGCGAACAGCTGTCGGTCTTGCAGGAGAAGAACCCGAACGCCACGATCAAGCACACGTGGGTGCCGTACAACCGCATCTCGAACAACCTGAAGCGGGCCATCATCGCCTCGGAAGACGCGAATTTCTCCGAGCACGAAGGCGTGGATTGGGAAGCCTTGCAAAAGGCATATGAAAAGAATAGCAAGAAGCAGAAGGTCGTGGCGGGCGGCTCCACCATCACGCAGCAGCTGGCGAAGAATCTGTTCCTGTCCGGTTCGCGCAGCTATGTGCGCAAGGGCCAGGAACTGATCATCACGTATATGCTGGAAAACCTGATGGAAAAAGAGCGCATTTTCGAGATTTATCTGAACGTGGTGGAGTTTGGCACGGGCACCTTTGGCGCCGAAGCGGCCGCGCGCCACTATTACCGGGTCAGCGCGGTGGGCCTGAGTGCGGGACAGGCGGCGAAACTGGCCGTGATGCTGCCGAATCCCCGCTTTTACGACCGTCACCGCGATACGGGCTACCTAAACCGGCGCACGGGCGTGATCCTGCGCCGCATGGGGGCGGCGGAATTGCCCTGAGGGCAGCGGGCTTTCTTTTCATAAAGTTAAAGCTGCCTGATTGGCACTATTGCGGCGCAGCATCTTAATCGGCCCCGCTTGGTGCAACGCCGCACTTTTTCCGTGAAAAAGCGGTGCCGGGGGTGGTCGTGAAAAGGCCTTTGCGGGTACACTTGCGCTGTTTTCATTTTTGGCGCCAGCGCCAGCACATCACGATAACCCCACATCCGGCTGAGAGCGCGCATGATCAATGTCTTTGTATTACAGAATGGCCGGCTCAACCAGGTGCCGATCGACAGCCGCGCAGACCTCGAAAATGCCGAACCGGTGTGGGTCGACCTGACCGACCCTACCGATGATGAACGGGCCTGGGTCAAGGCCATCTACAACGTCACCCTGCCGGGCGAAGACGAAGTCAAGGATATCGAAGCGTCGGCCCGCTATTACGAAGCGGAAAACGGCGACTTGCACCTGCGCACGGATTTCCTGCGCGAAGAGGACGACGGCCCGTCGCGCGTCATCACCGTGGCTTTCATCCTTGCCCGCAAGATTTTGTTTTCCATGCATACGGACGACCTGCCCGTGTTCCGCCTGGTGCGCATGCGCGCCCGTTCGCGGCCAGGCTCGATTGCCGACTACATGGACGTGCTGCTCGACCTGTATGCCACCGATGCCGAATATTCGGCCGACGTGCTCGAAGGCATCTACCAGAACCTGGAAGAAGTCAGCACGCGCGTGCTGCAAAAGGAATTTACCGATGCGCACGCGGCCGAAGCGCTGAATGCGATTGCCCACGAGGAAGATTTGAATGGCCGTATCCGCCGCAACATGATGGATACGCGCCGCGCCGTGAGCTTTCTGATGCGCGGCCGCTTGCTCAATTCCGAGCAGTTCGAGGAAGCGCGGCAGATTTTGCGCGACATCGAATCGCTGGACGGTCACACCTCTTTCCTGTTCGACAAGATCAACTTCCTGATGGATGCCACCGTCGGTTTCATCAACATCAACCAGAACAAGATCATCAAGATCTTCTCGGTGGCCAGCGTGGCCTTCCTGCCGCCGACCCTGATCGCCAGCGTCTACGGCATGAACTTCAAGCTGATGCCGGAACTGGAATGGTCATTCGGCTATCCATGGGCCTGGGGCCTCATGATCACCAGCGCCATCGCACCGTTCCTGTACTTCCGCCACCGCGGCTGGCTGAAATAAGCCGTATCGCAGTATCGCCGGGGTGCTCCGCGCCCCGGTTTCAGGACGAGCGCAGCAATTTCAAAAATCGGCGATAATCACTGGTATTGCGTGGTATTGAATTGGTATTGTGTATTTGCCGATTGATGCCTGCCGCCTGCTGTGCAGAAAAGTATCGTCATTCGGACATTTTCTGCGTGGTAGCGTCCGCCTGTTCCACCTATGATCGTTACGATGCCGGCCTTGGCCGGCTGGCCGCCGCATTTCCCGTCACTATTGATTTCTGGAGAGTCCATGCCTGATACCGCCACCACCCCACCGCGCTTTACCCATCTGATCAGCGACTGCGATGGCGTGCTGATCGACAGTGAAGCCGTGGCCCTGCAAGCGCTGCTGGAGTTGCTGGGGCCGCGCCTGCCGAACCTGCCCGACGGCGTCACCCTGCAAGGCTTGATCGAGCCGCGCCTGGGCCAGCGCCTGGTGCCGCTGATGCAGGATATCTACAAGGAACTGGGTTTGCCGCAATTGCCGGCCGACGAGATCATGGCCATCGGCAATGCCGTCGATGCGGCTTGCGATGCGCAATTGCGCGCCGTGCCCGGCGTGGCGCAGGCGCTGGCAGCCATTCCGCTGCCCAAGGCTGTGGCCTCGAACAGCGTCAGCGCGCGCGTGCTGTCGGCGCTCGAGCGCACTGGCATGGCGCCGCTGTTCGACAAGCGCGTGTTCACGCCGGACCTGGTCGGCCACGCCAAGCCACATCCGGGCGTCTACCTGGCGGCGGCAGCCGCCTTTGGCGTGCCGCCAAGTCAGTGCCTGGTGCTGGAAGACAGCGTCACGGGCGTGACGGCCGCCGTGGCGGCGGGCATGACGGTATTGGGATTCATCGGCGGCGGGCATATCGCGCCCGGCCAGGAAGCGCGTCTGAAGGCGGCCGGCGCGCATGTCGTGTTCAGCGACATGGCCAGTTTGCCGGCGCTGGTGGCCGCGGTGATGGACACCGCGACTGTCTGACTGCGTTTAGGCTAACTTAGCAAACACCTTGCGCGCGGCGGCGATGGTGGCGTCGATGACGGCATCGTCGTGCTGCGCCGAGACGAAACCCGCTTCGAAGGCGGCGGGCGCGAAGTACACGCCTTCGTCGAGCATGGCGTGGAAGAAGGCGTTGAACTTGCCGCGGTCGCCGGCCATCATTTCCGCATAGCTGGTCGGTGGCGTTTCGCTGAAATAAATGCCGAACATGCCGCCGATGTAGTCGGCGCAGAAGACCACGCCCGCTTCTTTGGCGGCGGCGGTCAGGGCTTCGGCCAGGCGCTTGGCCGTGGCGCCCAGCTGCTCGTAGAAGCCCGGCTGCTGGATCAGTTTCAAGGTGGCCATGCCGGCCGCCACGGCGACCGGGTTGCCCGACAAGGTACCGGCCTGGTAGACGGCGCCCAGCGGCGCCATGTTGTGCATCAGCGCCGCACTGCCGCCGAAGGCCGCCACCGGCATGCCGCCGCCGATCACCTTGCCCAGCGCCGTCAGGTCCGGCTTGATGCCGTACAGCGCCTGCGCGCCGCCCAGAGCCACGCGCAAGCCGCACATGACTTCATCGAAAATGAGCAGGGCGCCGTGCTGCGTGCACAGTTCGCGCATCGCCTGCAGGAATTCCGGCGTCGCTTTCACCAGGTTCATATTGCCGGCCACCGGTTCGACGATGACGCAGGCGATGTCCGCGCCGAAGCTGTCGAAGGCGTCTTTCAGCTGCTCGACGTTGTTATAGTCGAGCACCAGCGTGTGCTTGACGAAGTCTTCCGGCACGCCGGCCGACGTCGGGTTGCCGAAGGTGAGCAGGCCGCTGCCCGCTTTCACCAGCAGCGAATCGGCGTGGCCGTGGTAGCAGCCTTCGAACTTGACGATCTTGTCGCGTCCCGTGGCGCCGCGCGCCAGGCGCAGGGCGCTCATGGTCGCTTCCGTGCCCGACGACACCAGGCGCACCTGCTCGATCGACGGTACCAAACGCGTGATTTCCTCGGCCATCAGCACTTCGCCTTCCGTCGGCGCGCCGAACGACAGGCCCAGCGCGGCCGCATCCTGCACCGCTTTCACTACTTCCGGATGGGCGTGGCCAACGATGGCCGGGCCCCAGGAGCCGATGTAGTCGATATAGCGCTTGCCGTCCGCGTCCCAGAAGTACGGGCCTTCGGCGCGCGTGATGAAGCGCGGCGTGCCGCCCACGGAGCGGAAGGCGCGCACGGGCGAATTGACGCCGCCTGGCGTGGTTTTTTGTGCGCGGGCAAACAGGATGTCGTTCTGTGAAGTCGTCGTCATGATAATCGTGCCTTGAAAGTGGATCGTTGTCTGTGTCGTCTGGTCTTATTGTGCGCCGCGCTGGCGCTGCTGCCGGAACAGCCGGTTCGGCACCAGCTTGCCCATGCCGTGGCGCTGCGCGTGGGCCAGCGCACCGGCCGTGAATTCCTGCGCCGCCACGACCACCTGCGGCACATCGTCTTCGTTTTCCGCCAGGGCCAGCAGGGCGGTGGCCGCCGCCGACAGGGTGCTGCCGGCGCCGTTGAAGATGCCGGGCAGATGCTGCCATTCGTCGTGGCGCACCACGCCGTCTTCGCCGAACAGGGTATTGGCGCGCAACTTTCCTTCGGCCGTGCCGGACTTGCTGGCGTCGGCCGGCATGCCGGTGACGAGCACGTATTCGCAGCCCAGGGCCACCAGGTAGTCGACGTCGTTTTGCAGGGTGTCGTCCGGATCGGCGTCGCGCCAGGTCTCGGCCAGGCGTTCCAGTTCCACCGGCGAGAGCACCAGCAGTGTCGTTTGCGGGATCAGGAGCTGGCGCACGGCCGTGAGGATGTCTTCGTCGTCCATGCCCTGTTCCGGCAGCGCCGAAATGAATGGATCGAGGATCAGTGGCACGTCCGGATAGTCGGAGACGATTTCGGCGATGGCCGTGACGTTTTCCACGCTGCCCAGCGCGCCGATCTTGATGGCGGCCACGGACATGTCTTCCAGCAGCACGCGCGCCTGGTCGGAAACCCAGTCCGGGTCGACCGCCTGCACGTCTTCCACGCGGGCCGTATCGCTGATCAAGAGGCCCGTGGTGACGGACAGGCCGTGGCAGCCGAAGGCTGAAAAGGTGGCCAGGTCGGCCTGGATACCGATCGCGCCGACCGGATCGGACACGCCGAAGCTTAATATGAGGGGAGAAGTTTGGTTTTGCACGGCGGGTAGATTAAGATACCTAATTCAGCATTTTACTTGATTGAAGGGTGGCAGAACGTGAGTAGCAACGAAACAACGCAGCAATTCCAAACGTGGATGTGTCTTATTTGCGGCTGGGTTTATGATGAAGCGGCCGGCTTGCCCGACGAAGACATCGCTCCCGGCACGCGTTGGGCCGATGTTCCGATGAACTGGACCTGCCCTGAATGCGGCGCGCGCAAGGACGATTTCGAGATGGTCGCGCTGTAATCAATCAGGCCCACGGGATGCCGCTGCCGCACACAGGTATCGCGGCTGCCTGTGCTATGGTATGAAAAATTGTCGAATAATCACATGACGCGTCCTTTTTTGCCCGAGACGCCATCCGATGCCGTGTGCGTGAGCGTCACGATACTCGTCATCGACGACAGCGCGACGATACGCAGCGCGGCCGCGAAGATACTCGGCGAGGCCGGCTATCGCGTGGTGGTGGCGGAAAATGGCTTCGAGGCCCTGGCCAAGATCGCCGACTGCCAGCCGGCGCTGATCGTGTGCGACATCGTGATGCCGCGCCTGGACGGCTACCGCACCTGCGCGCTGATCAAGGCCAGCGCCGCGTATCACGCCACGCCGGTGCTGATGCTGTCGTCGAAGGAAGGTTTGTTCGACCGCGCGCGCGGCGCCATGGCAGGCGCCAGCGCCTGCCTGGTCAAGCCGCTGGCGCGCGAGGCGCTGCTGGAGGCCGTGCGGCTGCACCTGGCCGGGCATTTTGAGTAGTGATTTATTGATTGACAACGCAGCAAGGAAGCAGATGGCCATACACACAATTCTGATCGTCGATGACTCGCCGACAGAACGCTACTACCTGAGCGAGATGCTGGTGCGTGCCGGTTATGCCGTCCTCACGGCGCAGGACGGTGCCGACGCGTTGGCGCAGCTGAAGCAGGCCAGGCCCGACCTGATCCTGATGGACGTGGTGATGCCCGGTGCGAATGGCTTCCAGATCACGCGCGCCATCGCCCGCGATCCGGAACTGCAGGACGTGCCGGTGATTATCTGCTCGAGCAAGAGCCAGGAAACGGATCGCATCTGGGGCTTGCGCCAGGGCGCGCGCGATTACCTGGTCAAGCCGGTGGTGGAAGCCGAGCTGCTGGCCAAGATCGCCGCGCTTTCCTGAGCATGCACACGATGCCAGGTCACGGCGTGCCTACAGCGGCCTTTCCGCCCGCCGCTGCCGCCATGCCATCTTTCGAGACGGGCGCGCGACAGGGGCGCTTGCGCCAGTATCAGCTGCAATTGATCGAGCGGATACAGGCCGCGCGCAGCGGCGCGCTGGCGGCGCGCAAGGAACTGGGCGTGATGCTCGCTGGCCGCCCGTGCCTGCTCGACCTGACGCAGCTCGGTGAAATCGTCATTGCCGCCGGTGTGCAGATCCAGGGCGTGCCGCTGGCGCAGGACTGGTACCTGGGCCTGGCGGCCATGCGCGGGCGCCTGACGGGGGTCGTCGACCTGGCCCGCTACATGGGCGAACCGGCTTGCACGCCCGGCAATCACTGCCGCATCATCACGTTTTCTCCGCGTCTGGGCCTCAATTGCGCACTGCTGGTCGAGCGCGTACTGGGCTTGCGCCAGCTGCGCGCGATGCAATCGGTGCCCGTTCAGGATGCGGCGCACGGTGTGCTCCCATCGTGGGCGGCGCAGGCGCTGCGCGACAGCGAAGGGCAGCAGTGGCTGCGCCTGGACCTGGCGCAGCTGGCGCAATCGGAACGCTTCCTCGATGCCGGCTTTGGCGGCCTTGCCGTCCACAAGGATATTGGCTGATGGGCGCCAATTCTCCCATCCTGGCCGCTGGCATGCCCGAAGCGGAGCACGCGCCCGGCGAGCCGGCGTCGGCGGCCGACCTGCCGCTGCGCCTGCGCGATGCGCTGGGACGGCGCAAGTCGCTGGCCAGCGCGCCGGTCAGCGACTTGCGGCTGCCGCTGATCGGCCATTTCCCGCTGCAAAAACAATTGAGCATCCTGTCGACGGTGATGGCCCTGAGCCTGGCCGCCAGCCTGCTGTTCGTCGGTCTCAATACACGCAGCGGCAATATCGCCTCAGCGCAGACGCAGCTGGCCAGCGATGCGCTGATGCATTCGCAGCGCATCGGCAAGGCCGCGCCGAACGCCGTGCAGGGCAATCCGGAAGCGTTCCGCCAGCTTGAGGAAAGCCGCAATGAACTGAACCAGGATTTCCGCCTGATGCTGCGCGGCGGAACGTATCACGGCCGCGATATCGGCGAGTCGCGTGCCGCCCTGCTGGCGGCGGTGGCCGACGCGCGTAAAAAATGGGCCAGCAGCGACCGCGCGGCCAGCACCATCTTGCGCCTGAAGCCGGAGCTGGGCGAATTCGACAAGACCTTGCAGCAATTGAACGCGCTGTCGCCGGCGCTGCTGGCGCAGACCGAGGAAATCGCGGCCCTGAAGGTGCAGCGCGGCGGCAATGCGCGCGACCTGGCCGTCATCGGCCGCCTGATGATGCTGAGCCAGCGCATGAGCCGCAGCGCCAGCGAGTTCCTCTCGTCGGGCAGCATCAGCTCGGAAACGGCGTTTTCGCTGGGGCGCGACACGACGTATTTCCGCACCGCCGTCGAAGGCTTGCTCAACGGTAGCGTGTCGCTGCAGCTGGCGCCCACGCGCGACGCCGAACTGCGCGACCGGATGGTGGCGTTGAAAGCCAGTTTCGACACGTACCAGAAGCTGGTCTCCTCGATACTCGACCGCCTGGATAAATTCAGTTCGGCGAAAAGCGCCGAACAGCTGATCTTCAACGAGAACGAAGACCTGCGCCAGCGCTTGACCCTGCTGCAGCAGATGTACCACGCGAACCAGGAAACCCTGGGCATCGCCTTCTGGATGATGGTCGGCGGCGTGTTGCTGACCCTGATCGCGGCGGCCGGCATCGGCAGGGTGCTGCTGCAGGACTCCGTCAACCGCACGCGCGACGCCGAGCGGCGGCGCCAGGAAGCGGAAATCCGGCGCCTGCAGTCGCAGGAGAAAGAGGAAGTGGCGAAGGCCAGGAATGAGCAGAACCAGGCGGCCATCCTGCGCCTGATGAACGAATTGCAGAAGGTCGCCGACGGCGACCTGACGGTGCAGGCCACCGTGTCGGAAGACATCACGGGCGCCATCGCCGATTCCGTCAACTACACGGTCGAGGAATTGCGCGGCCTGGTGGGGCGGGTGACGGCGACGGCCGAACAGGTCAACCGCGCCTCGACGCAGGCGCAAAGCATCTCGAGCAAGCTGCTGATCGCGTCGCAGCAGCAGTCGCGCGAAATCCAGGGCGTCAGCGCCACCGTCGTCAAGATGGCCAATGCGATTACCGACGTGTCGAAGTCGGCCAGCGTCTCGGCCGACGTGGCGCGCCAGTCGGTGGCGGCGGCGCAGCAGGGTTCGACGGCCGTGGAAAACGCCATCAAGGGCATGCATGAAATCCGCGAGCAGATCCAGGATACGTCCAAGCGCATCAAGCGCCTGGGCGAATCGTCGCAGGAGATCGGCGAAATCACCGAGCTCATTTCCGACATCACCGAGCAGACCAACGTGCTGGCGCTGAACGCCGCCATCCAGGCCGCATCGGCCGGCGAGGCGGGACGGGGCTTTTCCGTCGTCGCCGAGGAAGTGCAGCGCCTGGCCGAACGCTCGGCCGCCGCCGCCAAGCAGATCGGCGCGCTGGTGCGCACCATCCAGGCCGATACCCAGGATGCGACGCGGGCGATGGAAACGTCCACGCAGGGCGTGGTCGAGGGCGCTCGCCTGTCCGACGCGGCCGGCGCGGCCTTGAACGACATCAGCCAGGTATCGAAACATCTGGCGGAACTGATCCAGGGCATCTCGTTCGCCACCGGCACGCAGGCCGGTTCGGCCAGCGGCGTGGCCTTGAATATCCAGCATATCCTGAGCGTGACGGAGCAGACCCAGGACGGCACGCAGCAAACGGCGCAGTCGATCCATAAACTGTCGATGCTGGCGCAGGAACTGAAAAACTCGGTGTCGCGCTTCCGCGTCGCCCCCTGAACGCCGCGCCAGTCCAGGGCGAATTCTTTACCGAGGCATGCATGAGCACACCAGATAGTCCACAGCAGTCCAAGCCGTTCGACAGCGAGCCTTTGTCGTGGGTGATGGTGGAAATCCGCGAAGCGCTGGGCCGCTCGAAAACAGCCCTGTTCGAAGCGGGTGGCCGCGAGCGCGAGGAACGCGCCACGGCGCTGCAGCATGCGCGCTCGCACTTGCACCAGGCGCATGGCGCGCTGGTGATGGTGGACGTGGCCGGCGCCAGCCTGCTGACGGACGCTGCGGAACAGGCACTGGCGCGCTTTCGCGACGGCAGCCTCGAATACACGCTGGACCATGCGCAAGTCGTCGCCGAACTGTATCAAGCTTTGAGCGAATACCTGGAAGACCTGGTGGCCGGCACGCCGCCGCAGCCGGCGCGCTTGTTCCCCTATTACCGCGACCTGCAAACCATGCTGGGCGCCGAGCGCATCCACCCGGCCGACCTGTTTTTACCTCCGGCGTCGACGCTGGAAGGGCACGCCATCGCGCTGGCGGAAGCACCCCCGGTGCCCGATTACCCGGCCTGGCGCGGGCGCTTTGAAAAATCTTTGCTGCCCTTCCTGAAGGCGCAGGATGACGCGGCGCGGCGCCAGCATGCGGGCGACTTGCACGCCACCTTGACCCTGGTGGCCGACGCGCAGCAGGACGCTCCCGCGCGCACCTTCTGGTTCGCCATGCAGGCGTTTGCGGGACTGGCGGCCAGCGGCGAAGGCATGGGCACGCTCAACGTCAAGCAGCTGTTCGGCCTGATTAACCTGCAATTGCGCCGCCTGGCACAGGGGACGGCCAGCCTGCCCGAAGCGATGCTGCGCGACGCCCTGTTCTTCATCGCCGCCGCACGCGAGCCGACGCCGGAGGCACGCCAGTTGCGCGCCGCTTTCGCCCTGGAAGGCATGCTGCCCGTCGACGTGGAAACGCGGCGCTACGGCCAGGTCGACCAGGACACCTTGCAAGGCGCCCGCGCGGCCCTGGCGCAGGCGCGCGCCAGCTGGAGCCGGCTGGCGCAAGCCGACCTCGATCCAGCCCTGGCCACGGATTTCGACGCGTCGCTGCAACAGGTGGCCGTATATGTGGATACGCTGAAGCAGCCGGCCCTGGCCAGCCTGCTGCGCGAATGCGCGGCCGTGGCGCGGCAAGCCGTGGCCAGCGGGCGCAGCGCGGCCCTGGAAAATGAAATCGGCATGGCGCTGCTGTTTGCCGACACGGGCCTGGAGCAGCTGCGCCGCCTGCCCGACGATTTCGCGGGCAACGCGGAAACCATCGCCGCGCGCCTGCAGGCGCTGCTGGCTGGCGAAGCGCCGCCGCCTGTCACGGCGGGCGAGCTGTCGCGTCAGATCGAACAGGGCCAGACGGTGGCCGCGCTGGCCGAGGAAATGAAGACGGGCTTGCGCCAGGTGGAAAAGGTGCTCAACGCATATTACGCGGATGCGGCGGGTACGGGGACGGGAGCCCTCAATGGCGTCGCGCCCGTGCTGGAGCAGTTGCAGCAGCAGCTGGCCGGGCTGGAACAGGAAGATGCGCGCGCCGCCGTGCTGCAGGTCGATGCGGCCGTGCGGCAGCTGGCCGGTGCCGACGCCAAGGCGGATGCCAATGCGGAGGCGCGCGCCGAGGCGCTCGACGAGATCGCGCAAAATGTCAGCGCGCTGGGCTTTTTTGCCGATATGCTGGGCCGCAACGCGCAGGCGGCCAGCGGGCGTTTCCATTTCGATGCGGCCGCCGGCACCTTCCGCGCGCTGCCATTTGAAAAAGTCGCCGCCGCCGGCCCCGTGCCCTTGCTCGACCAGGCCCTGGCGCCCGCCGCGCCCGCCGGCATGGATGCCGCGCCGGCGGTGACCGATGTCGACGCGGAGATGCTCGACATCTTCATCGCTGAAGCGCGCGAAGTGCTGGCCTTCATCGACACCACCCTGGCCTTGCCGCGCGAGCAGGCCGCCAGCGGCGACCACCTGGCCATGCTGCGCCGCTCGTTCCACACCCTGAAAGGCAGCAGCCGCATGATCGGCCTGGCGCAGTTTGCCGAAGCGGCTGGCGCCATCGAACGCGTCATGAATACCTGGCTGGCCGAATCGCGCCCCGTCAGCGACGACTTGTTTACCTTGCTCAATTACGGCTGGTACCAGCTCAGCGAATGGGTGGCCGAACTGGAAGCCGGCGCGGGGCGCGAGCGCGAGGCCGGCATGCTGCTGCTGGCGGCCGAGCGCGTGCGCGAAGGCGGCCCGTTCGAACTGCGCAAGCCTCGCCCGGCATCGGCCGCGCCCGTGGCCAGCAATGGCAATGTGATCGGACTTCCCTTGGCCACGGCACCGACGCTCCACGAAGCGCCGGACGATCACCTCAAGCACGTGGGCGAACTGCGCATCAGCCTTCCCTTGTACAACATCTACCTGGCCGAGACGGATGAACTGCTGCGCGTGCTCACGCGCGACTTTGGCGAATGGCGCCATGAACAGCGTGCCGTCAGCGCTGAGGCGCTGCAAGCCGTGCATACCCTGGCGGGGACGTCGGGCACGGTCGGCTTCCAGTCCTTGCGCGACTTGGCGCATGCGCTGGAAACGGTCATCGAAACGGTAGTGCCGCCGCTGGCCGGCTTGCGCGCCGAACAGCACGACGTGCTGGAACAGGCCACGCAGCGCATCGGGCAAATGCTGCAGGCATTCGCGCTGGGCGACCTGGCGCCAACGCAGCCGGACATGATCGAAGCGCTCAACACCTTGTGGCGCGCCTTGACGGCGCCGCCCGGCGAGAGCAAGGAAGAGCGCCTCGACGCCCTGTTCGCGGAAGCTTACGCCAGCATCGTCGGCGCGCTGGCGCGGCCTGCCGAACCGATCGCTAAAGTCCCGCTGCCCCAGCTCGAGACCCTGTTCGAAGCGACGTATGCAAGCATCGTCGCCGACGCGCTGCAGCCGGAGGCCGCCGACGTGCCGGCACCGTCGCCAGCGCAGGACACTGGCGCCAGCGACGACCTGTTCGACGCTGGTTTCGAACACGCGCCGCCATTGGAGCATGCGGCGCCGGAAGCGCCGGCGCCCGCCATCATGCCGGCCGATGCGGCCGCGCTGCTGGCGGCCAGCGCCGGCATCAGCGATGAACTTGACCTCGATCTCTTGTCCGTCTTCCTAGAGGAGGGGGCCGACTTGCTGCCGCAGATCGGCGAGGCGTTGCGCAGCTGGCAGCAGCAGCCGCACGACAGCGGCCAGGCGCAGATGCTGCTGCGTACCCTGCATACGGTCAAGGGTAGCGCGCGCATGGCCGGCGCCATGCGCCTGGGCCAGCATGCGCATGAAATCGAGACGCACATCGAAAACATGTTGCACGCGGGCACCGCCACGCCGCAGGCCTTCGAGGAATTGCTGGCCCATTACGACCATGCGCTGCACTTGTTCGAGCAGCTGCAGCAACCGTTGCTGCCCTTGCCGGGCATGGAAGACACGCCGCCCGCCGAACCGAAGGCGGCGCTGGTGCGCGTGCGCGCCGATATCCTCGACCGCCTGGTCAACCAGGCTGGCGAAGTGTCGATCACGCGTTCCAAAATGGAAAATGAAGTGGGCGTGCTCGGCGCTTCGCTGTCCGAGTTTTCCGACAACCTGACGCGCTTGCGGCGCCAGCTGCGCGAAGTGGAAATGCAGGCCGAATCGCAGATCGCCTCGCGCATGGCCGTCGGCAGCGAGCGCGAATTCGACCCGCTCGAATTCGACCGCTTTACGCGCCTGCAGGAACTTACGCGCATGATGGCCGAAAGCGTCAACGACGTGGCGTCGTTCCATGAAAACCTCAGTCACAGCGTCGATGCGGTGACGGACGACCTGGTGCTGCAGGCACGCCTGACGCGCGAGCTGCAGCGCGACCTGATGCAGATACGAATGGTGCCGTTTGCCAGCATCGCCGAACGGCTGTTCCGCGTGGCGCGGCAAAGCGCCAAGGAAGTCGACAAGCGCGTCAACCTCGACATCCGCGGCGGTGGCGTGGAAATCGACCGCAGCGTGCTCGAACGCATGGCCGCGCCCTTCGAGCATTTGCTGCGCAACGCCATCGTGCATGGCGTCGAGCCGCGCGACGCGCGCCTGGCCGCAGGCAAGAGCGAGACGGGCGAGCTGCTGGTGCAGGTCAACCAGCAGGGCAATGAAGTGGCGATCGCCTTTTCCGACGATGGCGCGGGCCTGGACCTGGAACGCATCCGCGCCAAGGCGCACGGCGCCGGCCTGGTGGCGACGGATGCGCCATTGACCGACGCGCAGGCGGCCGAACTGATTTTCACGCCCGGTTTTTCCACCGCCGACAGCCTGACGGAACTGGCCGGTCGCGGTTTTGGCATGGACATCGTGCGCTCCGAAGCGCTGGCCCTGGGCGGGCGCGTGGAAACGCTGACGCAGGCTGGCCTGGGCATGCGCTTCACCATTCACCTGCCGCTGACCCTGGCCGTCACGCAAGTGGTGCTGCTGGCGGCGAACGGCAGGACGTATGCCTTGCCATCGGTGCTGGTGGAGCAGGTGCTGCACCTGAAAGGCGAACAGCTGGAGCAGGTGCGGGCGGCCGGACGCATCGAGTCGCACGGACAGTCGCTGGCGCTGCACCACCTGTCGGCCATGCTGGGCGAGACGCCGGCGGCGCAGGCCACGCAGCGTTATGCGCCCGTGCTCCTGCTGCGAAATGGCAATGACAGGCTGGCGCTGCAGGTCGATGACGTGGTGGGCAACCGCGAAGTCGTGGTCAAGCACGTGGGCCCGCAACTGGCGCGCATGCCGGGCATCGCCGGCGCCACGGTGCTGGGCACGGGCGATATCGTGCTGATCCTGAACCCGGTGGCGCTGGCGCAGCACTTGGAACACCATCCGGAACTGCTGTCGCAATATGCGCTGGCCAGCAGCGAGCAGCATGCCGCTTCCAGCGCGCTGGCCACGCCGGCCGTGCGCGTGATGGTGGTCGACGATTCGCTGACGGTGCGCCGCGTGATGCAGCGCTTGTTCGAGCGTGAAGGCTACCAGGTGCTGCTGGCCAAGGATGGCCTCGATGCGCTGGAACAGCTGCATGCGCTGGAACCGGCCGCCATGCCGGCCCTGCTGCTGGTCGACGTGGAAATGCCGCGCATGGATGGTTTCGATTTGACGCGCAATGTGCGCAGCGACGACAAGACGCGCGCCATCCCCGTCATCATGATCACCTCGCGCAGCGCCGACAAGCACCGCGCGCACGCGTTCGAGCTAGGCGTGAATGCGTATTTCGGCAAGCCGTTCCAGGAGGAGGAATTGCTGGCGGAGGTGGGGCGGTTGTTGGGCGACGGCGTGGCGTAGGTCGGGATAGATCGGGTAGGTCGGGTTAGCGCAAAGCGCGTAACCCGACGCCACCACGGGCCCGATTACGCCACCACCTTCACCACGGCATAGCGCTCCAGGGTCTCCTTGCGCGCCTCGTCGTGCTGCACCAGCGGTTCCGGATAATCGCGTCCCAGCACGATGTTTTTTTGATCGAGCAGCATGCGCGGCACCAGCCAGGGCGCGTGGATTTCCTTGTCGCCCAGCGCCTTCAACTGCGGCAGGTAGCGGCGGATGAAGCGCCCGCTGGCATCGAATTTTTCCGACTGCGTAATGGGATTGAAGATGCGGAAGTAGGGCTGCGCGTCGCAGCCCGACGACGAAGCCCATTGCCAGCCGCCGTTGTTCGAAGCCAGGTCGAAGTCGTTCAGGTGCAGCGCGAAATACGCTTCGCCGCGGCGCCAGTCAATACCCATGTCCTTGATCAAAAAGCAGGCCGTGACCATGCGCAGGCGGTTGTGCATATAGCCCGTCTGGTTCAGCTGCGCCATGGCCGCGTCCACCAGCGGATAGCCGGTGCGCCCTTCGCACCAGGCGGCAAACGCGGCATCGGCGTCAGGCCCGGTTTCCCAGGCGATGGCATCGTAGGCCGGTTTGAAGGCGCCGCCTTCCACGTGCGGGTTCTGGTACAAAATCATGGCGTAGAAATCGCGCCAGATCAGTTCCGCCAGCCAGACGGGCGCGCCATCGCCGCCACCGCCCCGGTCCATCAGGTCGACGATGGTGCGGACCAGGTAGCGCAACGAGACGGTGCCGAAACGCAGATGCATGGACAAATACGACGGTCCCTTCAGGGCGGGGAAATCGCGCGCCACGTCATAGCGGTCCACGCGCGGCAAAAAATCCTCGAACAGTTGGCTGGCGCCCGACATGCCGGTGGGGATGGCCAGTTCGGCCAGGTTGCTGGCCTCGAAACCTAGTTCGTCCAAGGTGGGCAGGGGCGCGGGCGTGCCGGCGCGCGGCGGCGCCAGGCTGGCCGCATGCGGCTCGATATCGAACGGCGCCAGGCAGGCGGGTTCCGCGCGCATTTTCTTCAGCCAGGCATTCTTGTACGGCGTGTAGACGGTGTACGGCTTGGCCGACAAGGTCAGCACCTCGTCCTTTTCAAAGATCACCTGGTCCTTGAAGCTGAACCACAGGCGTGCGTCATGCGTGAGCGCTGCGGCCACGGTGGCGTCGCGGGCGATCGCTTGCGGCTCGTAGTCGTGGTTGGCAAAGACGGCGTCGGCGTTCAATTCGGCGGCCAGGCGCGGGATGGCTTCGGCCGCGTCCGCATGCAGCACGATCAGGTCGCCGCCGAGCTGGCGCAGCTCGGCGGCCAGCTCGGCCACGCTGGCATGGATGAAATCGACCCGCCGGTCTCGGCGCGGCAGCGCAGCCAGGATGGCGGTGTCGTAGACGAAGACGCAATGCACGGCCTGACTCTGGCGCAGGGCGTGATGCAGTGCAGCATGGTCAAACGCGCGCAGATCGCGCCGGAACCACACCAGGGAAGTCTTGATTGTCATTATTTCGCGTGTTCAGGGTCAAAGATAGGCGATTTTTTGCCGCCAACAGGGCTTTATGGCCGCTCGCGTCGCGCCTTTGGCGTCGCTGCGGCGGCAATTCAGTGTAAACTACCGGGTATGTTCGCGGTACTTTATGTGCGACAGCGATTTTGCAATCAATTTTACAATTGGCATCGAAATGCGCCGGCAGGCATAGCGAATTGATCATTAATTTATAAGATAACAAGAATAACGCCTGGCACCACGGTGCGTGCCGCCCAAGATTCGCGGCAGCTTGCGCCAGGCGTACGATAGCGGGGTAAGCGAGACTTGCCAGCAAGCCCACAGAGAGAGCATCGCGTATGAAAAAGAGTAAAATCGACCAGACTCTACCAGGACATCGTCTGATGCAGGGTGTGGGAGAACCGGCCGCGACCGGTTCCTCCACCCTGAATCTGGCCAACCATTTCCTCATTGCGATGCCGGCCATGCAAGATCCGATCTTCGGCGGCACGGTCGTGTACGTGTGTGAACACAATGAAAACGGCGTGCTCGGCGTCGTCATCAACAAGCCCACCGACATGACCATGGAAGTGCTGTTCGACCGCATCGACCTGAAACTGGCGGCCGGCAGCGACACGCCCATCATCAATGAACCGATCATGTTCGGCGGCCCCGTGCAGGATGACCGCGGCTTCGTGCTGCATACGCCGGGCGCGCGCTATTCCTCGTCGCTGACGGTGACCGATGAAGTGGCGTTTACCACCTCGATCGACGTGCTCGAAGCCGTCGCCAAGGGCGATGGTCCCGAGCGCATGCTCGTCTCGATCGGCTACTCGGGCTGGAGCCCGGGCCAGCTGGAAGACGAGATCGGCCGCAATGGCTGGCTGACGGTCGGCGCCTCGGCCGACATCCTGTTCGATTTCCCCATCGAGCAGCGCTACGTGGCCGCCATCAAATTGCTCGGTATCGATCCCCTCATGCTGGCGAGCGAGGCTGGCCACGCATGAGCGGTGACGCCATCGACACCATCCTCGCCTTCGATTTCGGCTTGAAACGCATCGGCGTTGCCATCGGCAATACCATGATTTGCCAGGCCAAGCCGCTCAGCGTGATCACGGCCACGGCAAACGAGCCGAAGTTTGCCGCCATCGATAGCCTGATCAAGGAGTGGGGCGCCAGCCGCATCGTGGTGGGCTTGCCCAGCCATCCCGATGGCACGGAACACGAGATGAGCGCGCGCTGCCGCCGTTTCGCCAACCAGATGCATGGCCGCTTCAACCTGCCCGTGGAGCTGGTCGACGAGCGCTATTCCTCGGCCGTCATCGCCGCCAAGCGCGGCGAAGTCATCGACGACCGCGCCGCCGCCATCATCCTGCAACAGTATTTCGACGCGAATTATTAATCTGACCCTAGACTCCCTCCCTGAATGATTAAGAACTCTATGCCGCATCCTACGAATCCATCCCAACTCGACGCCGAGGCCCTGTACGGGGTCTTGCTGCAGCAAGTGCAAAGCGGCCTGGCGGGCATCCCCAACGTGGCCATCGTCGGCATCCATTCGGGCGGCGCCTGGCTGGCCGAACGCCTGGCGCGCGACCTGAATCTGCTCGACCGCCTGGGCGTGCTCGACGTCTCGTTCTACCGCGACGACTTCGCCCAGAAGGGCCTGCATGCGGACGTCAAGCCGACGCAGATCAGCTTTGACGTGGCCGGCGCCACCATCCTGCTGGTCGACGACGTGCTGTACACGGGCCGCACGACGCGCGCGGCCATCAATGAATTGTTCGACTATGGCCGCCCGGCCAAGATCATGCTGGCCGCCCTGGTCGACCGCGGCGAACGCCAGTTGCCGGTGGCCGCCGATTTCGTGGCCGCCTTCACTGCCGTGCCGCCGGGCCAGGCCCTGGTCCTGAAGCAAGCCGACGATGGAAAATTCACGCTCACCATAGATACCCACCATGCTTAATCCGCAACTGAATAAACACGGCGAACTGCAACATCTGCTGACGATTGAAGGCTTGCCGAAGTCTATCGTCAACCACATTCTCGACACGGCTTCCTCGTTCGTCGGCATTTCCGACCGCGACGTGAAAAAGGTGCCGCTGATGCGCGGCAAAAGCGTTTTCAACCTGTTCTTTGAAAACTCCACGCGCACCCGCACCACCTTCGAGATCGCCTCGAAGCGCCTGTCGGCCGACGTCATCAACCTGAACATCCAGGCCTCGTCGGCCAGCAAGGGCGAGTCGCTGCTCGACACCATCGACAACCTGTCGGCCATGCATGCCGACATGTTCGTCGTGCGCCACGCGCAGTCGGGCGCGCCCTACCTGATCGCCAAGCACCTGATCGACACCAAGCAGCCGCACGTCCACGTCGTCAACGCGGGCGACGGACGCCATGCGCACCCGACCCAGGGCTTGCTCGACATGTACACGATCCGCCACTACAAGAAGGATTTCACCAACCTGACGGTGGCCATCGTGGGCGACATCCTGCACAGCCGCGTGGCCCGTTCCGACATCCACGCGCTGACCACTCTGGGCGTGCCGGAAGTGCGCGCCATCGGCCCGCACACCTTGCTGCCGGGCGGCCTGGAACAGATGGGCGTACGCACCTTCACCAACATGGATGAAGGCTTGAAAGGCGTCGATGTGATCATCATGCTGCGCCTGCAAAATGAACGCATGAGCGGCGCGCTGCTGCCGTCGGCGCAGGAATATTTCAAGAGCTACGGCTTGACGCCCGAGCGCCTGGCGCTGGCGAAACCGGACGCCATCGTCATGCATCCGGGCCCGATGAACCGCGGCGTGGAAATCGATTCGGCCGTGGCCGACGGTCCGCAGGCGGTGATCTTGCCGCAGGTGACGTTCGGTATCGCCGTGCGCATGGCGGTGATGAGTATTTTGGCTGGTAATCAGGGCTGATAGCCCAAGGACGAGTAAGCGAGCATGACGACACTACATATCAAGAACGGCCACCTGATCGACCCTGCCAACGGCATCGATGGCTTGCAAGACCTGTTTATCGCCGATGGCAAGGTGCTGGCCGTGGGCAGCGCCCCGGCCGGCTTCAAGGCCGACACGACGTTCGACGCGGCCGGCCTGGTGGTTTCCCCCGGCCTGGTCGACCTGTCCGCGCGCCTGCGCGAGCCGGGCTACGAATACAAGGCGACCCTGGAATCGGAACTGCAGGCGGCGCTGCAAGGCGGCGTCACGAGCCTGGTCTGCCCGCCCGACACCGATCCCGTGCTGGACGAGCCGGGCCTGGTGGAGATGCTGAAATACCGCGCCAAGACGCAGAACAAGGCCCACGTGCATCCGCTGGGCGCACTGACCATGGGCTTGAAGGGCAAGTCGCTGACGGAAATGGCGGAACTGACGGAAGCGGGCTGCATCGGCTTCGCGCAGGCGGAGGAGCCGATCGAAGACACGACCGTGCTGCTGCGCGCCATGCAGTACGCGAACACCTTCGGCTACACGGTCTGGCTGCGCCCGCAAGACCCGCACATCGGCCGTGGCGGCATCGCCCACAGCGGCCCGCTGGCGTCGCGCCTGGGCTTGTCCGGCGTGCCCGTGATGTCCGAAACCATCGCCCTGCACACGATTTTCGAACTGATGCGCGCCAGCCGCGCGCGCGTGCACCTGTGCCGCATCTCGTCGGCGGCGGGCCTGGAACTGATCCGCGCGGCCAAAGCCGAAGGTCTTCCCGTCACCTGCGACGTGGGCGTGCACCATGTGCACCTGACGGACGCCGACATCGGCTTTTTCGATCCGAACGCCAGGGTTACGCCGCCATTCCGCAGCCAGCGCGACCGCGATGCGATCCGTGCCGGCCTGTTTGATGGCACGGTTGACGCCATGTGCTCGGACCATACGCCCGTCGACGACGATGAAAAACTGCTGCCGTTCGGCGAAGCGTCGCCCGGCGCCACGGGCCTGGAACTGCTGCTGTCGCTGGCCCTGAAATGGGCCGACGACTACGCACTGGAGCAGCCGCAAGCGGGCGCACGTCCGCTGGCGCGCGCCGTGGCCAAGGTCACGGCCGACGCGGCCCGTGTCGCCGGCATCCCGGCCGGCAGCCTGGCCGTGGGCGAAGCGGCCGACATCTGCGTCTTCGATCCCGCCGCGCGCTGGACCGTGTCGTCGGCGTCGCTGGCCAGCCAGGGCAAGCACACGCCTTTCCTCGGCTATGAGCTGAGCGGCATCGTCAAGGCGACCATCGTTGCCGGACAGGTGGCGTTTCAGCGTTAATTGTTGTATCGGAGCCGTAGGTCGGATTAGCGCTACGCGTAATCCGACAAGTCCATGGCGGCTCCTGTCGGCTTACGCAGCGCCTCGCCGGCGCAGCTAAGCCGACCTACGCGGCTGTATGGATCTGCTTCCAACCTTGGTGTCATTTGAAACTTCTGCTTACCTACCGCCTCGCGCGCATCGCCATTCACCTGAGCTGCGGCATGGCCAAGAGCGCCGTGCTCTTTCCCTGGCTGGACCTGGAGGGACGCAACCGGCGCATCCGCCGCTGGTCGACGCAGCTGCTCGACATTTGCGGCGTGCACGTGGCGCAGCCGGCCGACAGCGTGCCGGCCCTCGACCATGCGATGGTGGTGGCGAACCACGTTTCGTGGCTCGACATCTTCGTCATCAATGCCGTCCACCCGTGCCGTTTCGTCGCCAAGGCGGAAATCCGCGCCTGGCCGATCCTGGGCTGGCTGGCGGGACGTGCGGGCACCATCTTCATTTCGCGCGGCAGCAAGCGCGATCTGCGCTTGATCTTCCAGGGTCTGGTGGATAAATTGACGGCGGGCGAGCGCATTGCGTTCTTCCCCGAAGGGACGACCGCCGCGCAAGGTCAGATCCTGCCGTTCCACGCCAACCTGTTCGAGGCGGCCATCGACGCGCAAGTGCCGGTGCAGCCGTTTGCGCTCGTGTATGTGGATGGCAAGGGGGCCTTGCATCACGCCGTCGATTTCATCGGCGACATGAGCTTTGCGCAAAGCATGGTGGCGATCTTGAGCGGCCCGCCCATCACGGCGCGCCTGACCTGCCTGGCGCCAGTGGCGACGCTGGACGCGCACCGCCGCGAACTGGCGGCGGCAACGCAGGCGGCCGTGGCCGCTACGCTGCCGCTGGAGAAGGCCGCTTAATTCTTCACATGCAGCCAGCGCGCATGCGCGGCGCGGGCCAGGTAGTCGAGGATAAAGCCTAAAATCCCGATCAGCACGATGGCGGCCATCAGCTCCGAATACGCGAGGCGGTCGCGCGTATCGAGGATGAAGTAGCCGAGGCCCGCCGATACGCCCAGCATTTCCGCCGGCACCAGCACGATCCAGATGATGCCGATGGCCAGGCGCACGCCCGTCAAAATGTCGGCCGTGATGCCCGGCAAAATCACCTTGAAGACGATTTCGCTGCGCGTGGCCGACAGGCTGCGCGCCAGCAGCAGCCAGTTCGGATCGAGCCGCGCCACGCCGGCCGCCGTATTGAGCAAAATCGGCCAGACGGCCGCAAACGCCAGCAGGAAGTATACGGGCGCGTCACCGACGCCGAGCACCATCACGGCAATCGGCATCCACGACAGCGGCGAAATCATGCGCAGCAGCTGGAACAGCGGCATGGCCGCGCCGGAAAAGCTCTTCGACATGGCCACCAGCACACCGAGCGGCACGCCGATGACGATGGCCAGTCCCAGGCCCACGGCCACCCGTTGCAGGCTCAATACCACGTGCAGCCAGATATCCGTACCGCCCACCATCTCCTGGAACGCCAACGCCGTGGGCAAGGGCGCAAAAGCGGTGGCGATGGGCGTGGATTTCTCCAGCGCCGTCACGCCCATCGACCACAGCAGCAAGGCACAGGCCAGCCCCACGAGGGGCAGGCCGAACTTCGTGAACAACTTGCTCGCCATTGTCAGACCGCCACGGTTTCGCTGCGCAGCAGGTTGGCCGGCAAGCCGAAGGCGGCAGGGCCGCCGACCGCCGTGATGGCCTTGCGCACGAAGCGGTCATCGACCAGGTCGCGCGCGGCGAACTTCGGATCGAGGTTGGCCAGGAAGCGCGTATCGCCTTCGACCTTGGTACGGCCGATGGCGCGCACCAGTTCTTCCGTGTACGAGGCAAACGGATACGGCTGGAAGTCGATGCGGCGCTGCTGCCAGTTCTTGTGCACGATCAGGCCCTGCTTTTCGTAGCCGGCGTAATCGGTGGTGGCCAGCACCTTGGTCAGCACCTGCAGCGGATGCGGCGTGTAGCGGTGCTCGCCCACGTTCGACAGCAGCTTGGCCGTGTCGACCTGGTTCGTGCGCGTCCACAGCTGCGCCTTGACGATGGCATTGGTGACCTTTTGCGCCCATTCCGGACGCGTGTTGATGTCGCGCTCGGACAGGAAGGTGACGCAGCACGCGTGGTTCTTCCACACGTCGCCAGAGAAGCGCAGGATCTTGCCGATGCCGGCGTTTTCCGCCGCCGCATTGAACGGCTCTGCCACGATGTAGCCGGCGATCGACTTGCTGGCCAGGGCCGAGACCATTTCGGCCGGCGCCAGCACGATCAGGTTGACTTCATTCGGCTTGATGGCGGCGTTGCGCGCGCGCGTGACCGGCGTCAAGCCATTCGAGGACAGAATCTGCTGCAGCAGGATGTTGTGGATCGAGTACCAGAACGGGATCGCGACCGTGCGTCCGCCCAGGTCGGAGACCTTGTTGATCTCGTTGGCCACCGTCAGCGCGGACCCGTTGACGTGGTTCCAGGCGACGACTTTCGCGGGGAACTTGGCACCGTAGCGCACCCACAGGGTGGCCGGCGACAGCAGGTGGATCACGTTGACCTGGCCGGCGACGAACGCTTCGATGATCTGCGCCCAGCTGCGGAACAGCCGCGGCGTTTCCGCCTGCAAGCCTTCCGCTTCGAACAGCTTGCGGGCGTGGGCGACGAGCAGCGGGGTGGCGTCGGTGATCGGCAGGTAGCCGATCTTTACGGGCTGGTCGTCGCCTTTCGGGCCTTGCTGGGCCATGGCGTCGCCGGCGAACAGCAGCGGCGAGGCGACGCTGGCCGTGGCCAGGGCCGACATGCGCAGGAAGTCGCGCCGCGTCAGGCCGCAGTCGCAATCGGACGAGGCGCAGATGTGCAGGGGTTTGTTGTGGTCTTCGAATGTCATGGGAATGTTCCGGTCAATTAATGGGGAGCAAAGGCGGGCGCTTGATCCTGCTTTTGCAGCGCCTGCAGGGCGTCGAGAATGTCTATCTTCAGGGCGATCACCTCGGCGCTGTGGCCGATGCGTGGCTGGTCGATGGCGACGGGCCATTCGCGCACGATGTTGCCCGGCTTGCCGCCCATGAGCAAGATGCGGTCGGCCACGAGGATCGCTTCGTCGATATCGTGCGTGACGAGCAGCACGGCCGTGTGCCAGCGGTGCACCACGTCGACCAGCAATGATTGCATCTCGGCGCGCGTGATGGCATCAAGGGCGGAAAACGGTTCGTCGGCGAACAGCAGTTCCGGTTCGCGCGCCAGCGCACGGGCCAGGGCCACGCGCTGCGCCATGCCGCCCGACAGCGCGGATGGATACAGCTTTTCACGGCCCTTCAAGCCCACCGCTTCGATGGCTTGCGCCACGCGCGCCTGATGCGCCTCGCGCGTCAGCTGCGGCTGGTGCTTGAAGTCCAGGCCGAAGCCGGCGTTGCCCGTGACGTTCAGCCAGGGCAAGAGGCTGGCCTGCTGGAAGACGAGGGCGCTGCGCGGGTCCGGTTCGCGCATGGGAGCGTCGAGGAACTGAATCTCGCCCGTGGACGGCGGCTGCAAGCCGGCCAGCACGCGCAGCAGGCTCGATTTGCCGCAGCCGCTGCCTCCCAGCAGGCAGACGATTTCACGCTTGCGCACGCCCAGCGAGACGTGCTGGAAAACGGGTGCGGCGCCAGCATACGAGAAGCTCAGATCCTGCGCCTGCAGGGCCCAATCGGCAACGCTCATGCTTGCGCTCCCGCCGCCTTGGCCGCCTGCTGGCTGTCGAACAGCTGCAAGGCCGCCTGCAATTGCGTCAGGCTGGGCGTGACGATGGGGATGAACGACGATTCGCGCCAGCGGCGGGCAAAGCCCTGCTGCTCGGCGTTCAGGTAGGCGCGTCCGCCCATCGCCTGCAGTTCCAGCATCAGGGCCTGCTGCAGCACATCGGCCAGCTGTATGCGCAGGCGGAACATGGCTGGCGCCTGCGTCTTGAAGCGGCCATCGTGCACGCCGGCCAGCAGGGTGGCGACGGCGTTTTCCAGTGTCGCTTGCAGCGCTTCGATGCGTGGCGTGAGCTGGTTGCGCGAGCCGGCGGAAATTTGCGCCGCCTTTGCCAGGCTGGCGCGCGCCAGGCCGATCGACAGGCCGCACTGCATGCCGAGGAACGATGGGCGTACCTGCGGCAGCCAGGCGGGCGCATTGTCGCTGATGATGTCCGCGGCGGGGATGTGCACCTGCGCCAGCTTGACGGAGGCCGTATTGCTGCCGCGCAGGGCGATCAGGTCCAGGTCGTCGCTGCGCGTGACGCCCGCCGTGCCGCTGTCGAAGGCGATGATGACGGGGGGCGCGCCGTCGTCCGGCGCCACGGCCGCTGCCGCGACAAAGCCCGCCTTGCGCAAGTTCGTCACCCACGCCAGGCCGCCGTCGACGAGCAAGCCGTCGCCGTGACGCGCGCCCGTGATTTGCAGCTGCTCGATGCCGGACAAGAATTTCATGGCGTTCGACAAACCGCTGGCGCCTGCCTGCGTGCCGGCCAGCAGACCGGGCAAGCGGCGCTCGGCCAGCGCGCGGTTTTCGCTTTGCAGCAGGAATTCGATGAAGCAGCGCTGGCCCCAGAAGACAAAGGCCGCCGTCACCGATTGCTCGGCCACTTTGGCGATGGCGTCGATGGCGTCGCGCACGTCGCCGCCCGCGCCGCCGTGTTCCTGCTGCACGCCGATAGCCAGCAGCTTGTCGCCAGCGAGGGCCGGTAATACGGTTTCAGCCAGCTCCGGCGATTGGTCGAGCTGGTCGGCATGCATGTGCAGCCAGTGAGTGAGGTTCGCCATGTCAGACGGCGCCAGGCAGGTAGGGCGTCAATTGCGGATTGACGGGCGTGCCGGCCAGGCTGTTGGAGAAATTGCACAGGGTGGCCAGGCTGATGCCCAGCACGACTTCCAGCGCCTGCTGCTCGTTGTAGCCGGCGGCCAGGAAGGCTTGATATTCCACGTCGCTGAGGGCGCCGCGCGTGGCGATGACTGCCGTGGCGAAGGCGGCGACGGCGTCCAGCTTGGCGTCGTTCGTCGGCTGGCCGTGCTGCAGGGCGCGTACCGTGTCGGGTGTCTGGCCCGCTTTTTTCAGCGAGATGGCGCTATGGCCTGCGATGCAGAAATCGCAGCCGTGGATGCGCGCGGCCGTGATCTGCACCACTTCGCGTTCCATTAACGTCAGGCTGGCGCGCGCATTGATGCCGGAGACGGTCAGATAGGTTTCCAGTGCCAGCGGGGCATTGGCCAGAACGCCGATCAGGTTGGGCAGGAAGCCATTGTTGGCGATGGCCTTTTCCACGAAGGGGCGGCTATCGGCCGGGGCGGTATCGAGAGTGTGCAGCGTCAGACGGGACATGGGGTACCTTGCTAAGTTAGTAAGTCACCCGGCCATTATATCGGCCATGCCGTGCACGCAACAGACGTCAGCGTCGTCCTTTTGTGCTCGTTCGTCTGCGATTGTGTGATCCTTGATTTCGGCAGGCGCTTAGCTGGCCAGCTGGCGCAATCGCTGGTCGCGCCGGTAGGCGCCCGGCTGCTCGCCCGTGACCCTTTTGAAGGCGCGCGTAAAGGCGGCGTGCGAGCGGTAGCCCACCAGTTCGGCCGCGCGTTCGACGGAGACGCCGTCGTGCAGCCGGCGCGCGGCGATCTTCATGCGCAGCAGGAGCAGGAACTGGGCGGGCGAGTGGCCGCTGGCGCTGGCGAAATGCTTGCAGAAGCTGGCGCGCGACATGCACGCCGCCTTGGCCATGTTCTCGATCGACCAGTCGGCGGCGGGCGTGTCGAGCATGCGTTCGAGCAGCGGCGAAAATGCGGGCTGGTGCAGCAGCGACAGCAGGCCGGCCGCCACCTGCTCGCCCTGCGCCACATGGCGGATCAGGTAAAAGAACAGCAACTCGACCAGGCGCGCGATCAGCGGCGACGGCTGCTCCGGATCGCCGCCGGCCTCCGCCAGGATCAGGTCGAACAACGCGGCGGCCGCGCTGAAGGCGGGCGCGTCGCCGCGTATCAGCAGATACGGCGGAAACGAGTCGACGATCAGCGCGGAGAGGGCGCCGCGAAATTGAAAGAAGCCGCAGGCCAGCGCCGTCGCCGGCTGCTCCGTGGGCGTTTGCAGCGGCAGCATCGCTTGCGCGCTGACCGCCTGCAGCGGGTCGCTGTGGGGGCTGAGAAAATGCGGCAAGTCGCGCAGCAGGAAGACGCCGTCGCGCGGGCCGAGCGCAATCGGCGCTGCGCCATCGAGGTGCAGATAGCAGTGGCCATCGAGCACCAGATGAAAGCTGCCCAGTTCCCGGCCCGCCGTGGACGCGCGCCAGCGGCCGCAGTACTGGCCCACATGCAGGACGGCGGTGTCGAGTTCCAGGCTGCCGAGCAGCCAGCGCGCCAGTCTGTCGGTATCAGGATGCATGGGATGGCAAAGGCAAAAGCTCCATCATACGGGCCAGGCGCGGCAAGGCCAACGACCGATTTCGACTAAGCATATGCGCGCCGCGCTTGCCACTTAGCGTTTGCCGCTGTGCTGCTGGAACGTGGGGCAGTCGACTTGCAGCAGCGAGCGGTCTTGCAGACACACGGCCGACAGTTTTCCGCCCCACACGCAGCCGCTATCGAGGCCGATCAGGTGCGGCCGCAATTGCAGTCCCAGCGCCGACCAGTGGCCGAAGACGATGGTGTCGCCGGCGCTGCGCCGTCCCGGCACGTCGAACCAGGGCAGCAGACCGGAGCCGGGCGGCGGGCTGCCGCTTTCCTTCATCTTGAAGTCCATCACGCCGTCCGGCGTGCAAAAGCGCAGCCGCGTCATGGCGTTGACGATGCAGCGCAGCCGGTCGGCGCCCTGCAGGTCGTCGCGCCAGGCGGCCGGCTCGTTGCCGTACATGGTGCGCAGGAAGGCCACCCAATCATCGCTGCGCAGCATGCTGGACACTTCCCCGCTCAGGGACAGGGCCTGGGCCGCGCTCCATTGCGGCAGTAGGCCCGCATGCACGAGCACATGGCCGTCATGTTCCAGTGCCAGTGGCCGCTGGCGCAGCCAGTCGATCAGCTCCTCACGGTCGGGGGCAGCGAGGATTTCGGCGAGGGTGTCGGACGCATGCTCGGGCCGGATGCCGTTGGCCACGGCCAGCAGGTGCAAGTCATGGTTGCCCAGGACGCTGTCGGCCAGGCCCTGCCGCGCCAGCGCATGAATGTGGCGCAAGGTGGCCAGCGAGGCCGGGCCGCGATTGATCAAGTCGCCCGCGAACAGCAGGCGGTACGGACCATCCGCCGCCGCCTGGATCCGTTCGATCAGTTCAACGGTTTGGTCATGGCAGCCTTGCAGATCGCCGATAAAGTAAGTTTTCATATGTGCCGGGGTGAAGTGGACTACGCGCCTGCATTATAAGCATGCCTGCCCTTTGATGTTGGGACATTGCCGGCAGATGACTGATTGCGCGCATGGCGGGCGGGAAGAAAAAAGCCGGTGCCGATTATGTTGGATGGGGATTTGAATTGGCCGCATTCCCTGCGGTCATATACCGCTCATAATCCGCCGGCACGGCTGCCGGAATGAATCGCCGCGCCACGCCAGCCTTGCCGGCATGCCGGAATGCCATTTCATTCATGTTTATTCACCTCCATGCGCGCTTCCGTTATATTCTTCATTTAATCTTAATGTTGGGCCGCTAAATAAGCCGGGAGCCGTGATTCAATTGGCGACGGATTATGCAATGGTGCGCAAATGTTTATGCAATGTAGTATATTCCACGTGATTTTATTATTTAAATTAATATAAAGGATGTACCAATGGATCTGTCTACGATGACGATGCTGGAATTGCGCAAACTGGAAGATAATGTCAAACAGGAATTGAACAGCCGCGAGCGCGAAGACTTGAACAAGGCGCGCGAACAGATCATGGCCATCGCGCAGCAGGCGGGCATTCCGCTGAAACAGCTGATACTCGATGGTTTGCACCCGCGCACGGGCAAAGTCGCGGTACGTTACCGCCATCCTGACAATACCGCTGAACAATGGACAGGCCGCGGCCGCCAGCCGCTGTGGGTCAGGCAGTGGGTGGAATCGGGCAAGTCGATCGATCTGCTGCGCGTATAATTCGGTATACTCTTGGCGCAGTAGCAAGCTGCCAGCCGCACGCTGCACCTTGCCAGGCACCCTATTTATTCCTTATTCGCCCCTTACTTATACCGCCCACACCATGCTTCCATTGTCCAGAACGATCTTCAAGGCCTACGATATTCGCGGCATCATCGCTAAAACCCTCGATGCCAGCGTGGCGCACAAGATCGGCCAGGCATTTGGCCAGGCCGCCCTGGCCAAGGGCGAGCAGCGGGTCGTGATCGGCCGCGATGGCCGTTTGTCGGGACCGGAATTGACGGCGGCGCTGGCGCAGGGCTTGCAAGCGGCAGGCGTCGACGTGATCGACCTGGGCGTGGTGGCCACGCCGATGGTCTACTTCGGCACGAATGTGCTCGATACGCGCTCCGGCATCATGGTCACGGGCAGCCACAATCCACCCGACTACAACGGCTTCAAGATGGTGCTGGCCGGCGAAGCGATCCACGGCGAAGCGATCCAGGCGCTGTACCACAGCATCGTCGCGCACGACGGCAGCGCCAGCGCCACGCCGGGCACCTATGCCACGCACGATATCCGCGCCGCCTACATCGAGCGCATCCTGGGCGACGTCAAGCTGGCGCGCCCGATCAAGATCGCCGTCGACTGCGGCAATGGCGTGGCCGGCGCATTCGCGGGCGACCTGTTCCGCGGCATGGGCTGCGAAGTCATCGAACTGTTCTGCGAAGTCGATGGCAATTTCCCGAACCACCATCCGGACCCGGCGCATCCAGAAAACCTGCAAGACCTGATCCGCTGCCTGGCCGAGACGGATGCGGAAATCGGCATCGCTTTCGACGGCGACGGCGATCGCCTGGGCGTGGTCACCAAGGATGGCCAGATCATCTACCCTGACCGCCAGATGATGTTGTTTGCCGCTGACGTGCTGACCCGCCACCCTGGCGCGCAGATTTTGTATGACGTCAAATGCACGCGCCACCTGGCGCCGTGGATCAGCAAGCATGGCGGCGTGCCGCTGATGTACAAGACGGGCCACTCGCTGGTGAAAGCCAAGCTGCGCGAAACGGGTGCACCGCTGGGCGGCGAAATGAGCGGCCATATCTTCTTCAAGGACCGCTGGTACGGTTTCGACGACGGCCTGTATTCGGCCGCGCGCCTGCTGGAAATCCTCACGCGCGAAGCGGATCCCTCAAGCCTGCTGAACTCCCTGCCGCAGTCCGACAGCACGCCGGAACTGCACCTGGAACTGAAGGAAGGCGAGAACGTCGCGCTGATGGACATGCTGCGCCGCGACGCCGTCTTCCCCGGCAATGAACAGATCATCACCATCGACGGCTTGCGCGTGGAATACGCGGACGGCTTCGGCCTGGCCCGTTCGTCGAACACCACGCCGGTGATCGTCATGCGCTTCGAAGCGGAAACGCCGGCAGCGCTGGCGCGCATCCAGGGCCAGTTCAAGAGCGTGATCCTGGCCGCCAAGCCTGACGCCGTCTTGCCGTTCTGATAGCATGGCCGGTCAACCTGGCGCACAGGCGCCCTTGAAAATCCTGCTGGTGCGGGTGTCTTCGCTGGGCGATGTGCTGCATAACCTGCCGATGGTGGCGGACATCGCCCGCCATTTCCCGAACGCGACCATCGATTGGGTGGTCGAAGAGGGCTACACCAGCCTGGTGCGCCTGAACCCGCGTGTAAACACCATCTTCCCGTTCGCGCTGCGGCGCTGGCGCAAGAGCCTGGGCAAGAAAGAGACGCGCGCGGAAATCGCCGCCTTCTTCCGCAGCCTGCGCCAGACGCACTACGATTATGTGTTCGATACCCAGGGCTTGCTCAAGACGGGCATCATCATGGGCGCCGCGCGCCTGGCGCCGGGAGGACAGAAGGTCGGCCTGGCCAATGGCAGCGAAGGCTCGGGATACGAAGGCATCTCGCGCATTTTTCACACGCAAAGCATTCCTCTCGATCCGCGCACGCATGCAGTAGCGCGCGGCCGCCTGGTGGCCGCCGCGGCGCTCGGCTACACGGTCGACACGCCGGCCGATTTCGGCTTGCCGGAAGTGTCGCGTAGCGAGCCGCGCCCGGACTGGATGGGCGAAGCGCCCTACTGCGTGTATTTCCACGGCACGGCGCGCGACGCCAAGAAATGGGCGCCGGAAAACTGGATCGCCCTGGGCCAGGCACTGGCACCGATGCCGATTTTGCTGCCCTGGGGTTCGCCCAAGGAAAAGGCGGAAGCGGAAGTGCTGGCGGCCGGCCTGCCGAACGCGCGCCTGCTGCCGAAACTGTCGATGGGCGACGCCACCCTGCTGGCGAGCCATGCGGCGCTGGTGGTCGGCGTCGACACGGGCTTGACGCACATTGCGGCCGCCTTCGTGCGCCCGACGGTGGAAATCTATGCCGATTCGCCGCTGTGGAAAACGGAAGGCAACTGGTCGCCGAAAATCATCAACCTGGGCGACAAGGGTGCGCCGCCCGGCGTGCCGGAAGTGCTGGCCGCGGCACGGCGCCTGCTGGCAGACTATCCTCCCGCCTGACTTTAACATTCAATAGACATGCGACTTCTTTATACCCTCGCCTGGTGGCTGGCCTTGCCCCTGGTGCTGGCGCGGCTGTGGCTGCGCGGACGCCAGGAACCCGGCTACCGCCAGCACTGGGGCGAGCGCCTGGGCTTTTACGGGCGCCAGCCGGCGTCTGCTACAAACACCATCTGGCTGCACGCCGTCTCCGTCGGCGAGACGCGCGCGGCCGAGCCGCTGATCGATGCGCTGCTGGCCGCCTGGCCCGCGTGCCGCATCGTCCTCACGCACATGACGCCGACGGGGCGCGCCACGGGTAAATCCCTGTTCGCCAAACACGGCGCGCGCCTCGTGCAAAGCTATCTGCCCTACGACACGGGCGCCATGCCGGCCCGTTTCATCCGCCATTTCGCGCCGCGCATCTGCATCCTGATGGAGACGGAAGTGTGGCCGAATCTGATCCACCAATGCAATCGCTACAAAGTGCCCGTGGTGCTGGCCAATGCACGCCTGTCGCAGCGCTCGCTGGGCAAGGCGCAGCGACTGGGCAAACTCATTGCCGACGCGGCGCGCGGCATCACCCTGGTGGCGGCGCAGACGCAGGACGACGCCGATCGCGTGCGCCAGCTGGGCGTGCGGGACGTGGTCGTCACGGGCAGCATCAAGTTCGACGTCGTTGTGCCCGAAGCGGCGCTGGCGACGGGGGCGGCGCTGCGCAGCGCCATCGGCCAGCGCCCGGTGCTGCTGTGCGCCAGCACGCGCGAAGGGGAAGAGCAGCTGATCCTCGATGCGTATATCCGCTCGGGCCTGCCCGCGAATGCCTTGCTGCTGATCGTGCCGCGCCATCCGCAGCGCTTCGACGAGGTGGAAAAATTGATCGCGGCGCAGGGCCTGGCCATGCAGCGCAGATCGGCTTTGCAGCAAGGCGACGACGTTGCGGCGGGCACGCAGGTGCTGCTGGGCGACTCGATGGGCGAGATGTTTGCGTATTACGCGGCCTGTGATTGCGCCTTCGTCGGTGGCAGCCTGCTGCCGCTGGGCGGGCAAAACCTGATCGAGCCGGCGGCGCTGGGCAAGCCCGTGCTGATCGGTCCCCACACCTTCAATTTCGCGCTGGTCACCGAGCAGGCGATTACGTCCGGCGGCGCCGCGCTGGTGGCGGACGCCGATGCACTGATGGCGCAGGCGTCGGCCTTGCTGCAGGATCCGTCGCGTTTATCGTTGATGGGAGAAAAAGCGCTGGCGTTTGCCAACCAGCACCGGGGGGCCACGCCACGGACCATCGCGGCCATCAAGCCTTTGCTGCCGTGATGGGCGCGCGGCCAACAATGGCGTCGGATTACGCGCGCTGCGCTAATCCGACCTACGTGGCTGTAGGTCGGATTAGCTTGTAGAGCGTAATCCGACAGGCGCCTACGTAAACAGCACCGGCAGCTCTTGCGAGCGCTTTCTGAGCGCCTGCTTGGCGCCATCGTAATCGGGATAAATCGATTCCACGGTGGCCCAGAAGCGGGGGCTGTGGTTCATTTCCAGCAGGTGCGACAGCTCGTGCGCCACCACGTAGTCGATCAGCGGCAAAGCGAAGTGGATCAGGCGCCAGTTCAGGCGGATCTTGCGCTCGATGGTGCAGCTGCCCCAGCGCGTGCCGGCCGACGATAGCGACAGCGAATCGTAGCGCACGCCCAGCTTGTCCGCATATACGTCCAGGCGCGCCTCGAACAGCTGGCGCGCTTCGTGCTGGAACCAGCCCTTCACTTTTTCCTTCAATTGCTGTTCGCTGCCCGTGGGCGTGACCCATACGTGCAGCTCATTCGTCTCGCGCTGGAAGCTGGCGCGGTGGCGCGGCGCCTGGTGCAACCGCAAGGTGATCTCGCCACCAAGGTAGGGCAGCACGGCGCCATCGACCCAGGCCACGGGCGGGCGTTGCTGGCGCTGCACCTTGCGCTCGCCCCGTTCCAGCAGCTTCGAGACGATCCAGCTTTGCTTGGCGCGGATGGCGTTGTCGATTTCGGCCAGGGTGACGCGCTTGGGGGCCGTGACGCGCAAGCCGTTATCGTCGATCATGAAGCCGATGGAACGGCGCGTGGAGCGGCGCAGCGCGAATTCGACCAGGTGACTGCCCAGCTGCAGCTGGCGCAATGGCGGGCCATCGGCGGTGCGTGGCGGGGAAGGCAGGGGAGGCGGGGCAGGACGAACGATGGGCGGCGCGGGCGCCACTACCGGTGGCGCCACGGGCGGCGCTGGCGGTGCCGTGGGGCGCACCGCCGGGGGCGTGCTGGTCGAGACGTCATGCGCGAACAAATCCAGTTGCTGGTCGCCGACCTTGATGGTCTTCATCTGCTGGCGCAGTGTCGGCTCCTGGATGACCGCGCTGATGCCGTCTAGCCAGCGTTGTAGGCGTGAGGCGAAATGACGCGCATTTCTGATTCTATCCAATTTTCCACCTGTTGCATCATGCTGTCCGGGGTTTGCCCTTCCGGCGAAATCGGTTTGCCTATCGAGACGGTGATCAGTCCCGGGCGTTTGAGGAATGACTGCTTGGGCCAGCACTCGCCTGAATTGTGCGCAATCGGCACCACCACGGCGCCCGTGGCAATGGCCAAACGCGTGCCGCCGCTCTTGTACTTGCCCGCCTGGCCCACGGGAATGCGGGTCCCTTCAGGGAACATGATAATCCATTGGCCATCGGCCAGCCGGCGCTTGCCATGCGCGACGACGCTCTTGAACGCATGCTTGCCCTGTTTGCGGTCGATGGGGATCATGCGCAGCAGCGCCATGGCCCAGCCGAAGAAGGGGATGTACAGGATTTCCTTCTTGAACACATACACGAGCGGGCGTGGCAGGCTGGGAAGCAAGAAGATGGTTTCCCATGCCGACTGGTGTTTCGACAGCACGATGGCCGGCGCGTCGGGGAAGTTCTCGGCGCCCTTGACTTCATAGCGGATGCCGCAAATGACCTTGGCGCACCACAGGATAAACACGTTCCAGCGCGAGGTGACCCAATAGCGCTTGTTGTAGCTCAATGGCGCGGCAAAAAAGCACACGCAGGCCCAGACGATGGTGGCCACGATCATGATGATCATGAACAGCAGTGATCGCAGGAACAGGGAAATATTACGCAATGCGGTTCTCCGAAGATTAGATACTGAATGCTACGGTGGGCGCCGGTGTGGCTGGCGCCTTGAGCAGGTGGCTGACGACGGCCGCCAGGTCGGGGAAGACCTGGGTGCCAGGCGGCAGGCCACCCGTCTCGTTGGTTTTGTCGCCCTTGCCCGTCAATACCAGGTAGGGCACGCAGCCGCTGATGAAACCGGCCTGCAGGTCGCGCAGCGAATCGCCGACCGTGGGCACGCCTTTCAGGCTGGTGTTGTAGCGCTGCGAGATTTCATGGAACATGCCCGGTTTCGGCTTGCGGCAGTCGCAATTGTCCGCGCCCGCGTGCGGGCAAAAGAAGATGGCGTCGATATCGGCGCCCACCTGCTGCGCCAGCGTGTGCATCTTCTGGTGGATCGCGTTCAGGACCGTCATGTCGAAGTATTCGCGCGCGATGCCCGACTGGTTCGAGGCGATCACCACGCGATAGCCAGCCTGGTTCAGGCGGGCGATCGCTTCGAGCGAGCCTGGGATCGGCAGCCATTCGGCCGGCGACTTGATGAAGTCCGGCGAGTCATGATTAATGACGCCGTCGCGGTCGAGAATAATCAGTTTCAGCGCCGGAGTACCCATTATGCCGCCAGCTTGGAAATGTCGGCCACGCGGTTCATCATGCCGTGCAGGGACGAGAGCAAGGCCAGGCGGTTGTTGCGCAGGGCGACATCCTCGGCCATCACCATCACGTCATTGAAGAAGCCATCGACGTCGTCGCGCAGCTGCGCCAGCGTTTGCAGGGTGCTGGTGAAGTCGCCCTTGGCAAAGGCCGCGTCGACTTCCGGCTGCACGCGAGAGACGGCGGCGGCCAGTTTTTTCTCCGCTTCGTCCTGCAGCAGCGCCACGTTGACGCCGCCGGCGGCGACCTGGCTCAGGGCTTCCTCGTTCTTTTTCAGGATGTTCGTGATGCGCTTGTTGGCAGCTGCCAGCGAGGAGCTTTCCGGCAGGGCGGCAAACGCCTGCACGGCTTCCAGGCGCTGCACGATGTCGTCCAGGCGGTCCGGATTCTGTGCCACGACGGCTTCGATTTCATTCGGCGAGAAGCCACGCTCGCGCAGGATGCCGCGCAGGCGGTCCAGCATGAAGGTGGTGACGTCCGCGACCGGGTCCTTGAAGCCGGGCACCGCTGCGAACTGCGCTGCCGCATCCGCCAGCAAGCCCTGGATCGACAATGGCAAACGTTTTTCCAACAGCATGCGCAGCACGCCCAGCGCATGGCGGCGCAGCGCGAACGGATCCTTGTCGCCCGTCGGCGCCAGGCCGATGGCCCAGATGCCGACCAGGGTTTCCAGCTTGTCGGCCAGGGCCACGGCGGTGCCGGTGGCGGTCGACGGCAGGGCGTCGCCGGCAAAGCGCGGCTGGTAGTGTTCGGAGGCGGCCAAGGCCACTTCTTCCGGCTCGCCGTCATGGCGCGCGTAGTACGTACCCATGATGCCTTGCAGTTCGGGGAATTCGCCCACCATGTCGGTCAGCAGATCGGCCTTGGCCAGCAGGGCGCCCCGTTCGGCCAGTGCCACGTCGTACTGCAGCTTGGCGGCGATGGCGCCGGCCAGCGACTTGACGCGCTCTGTGCGTGCCGCTTGCGTGCCCAGCTTGTTGTGGTAGACGACGTTAGCCAGCAGCGGCAGGCGCGATGCCAGGGTTTTCTTCTTGTCCTGCTCGAAGAAGAACTTGGCGTCGGACAGGCGCGGACGCACGACGCGCTCGTTGCCGCCGATGATGTGCTCGGGCGTGTCCGTCTCGATGTTCGAGACGATCAGGAAGCGCGAGCGCAGCTTGCCTTCGCTGTCGGTCAGCGCGAAATACTTCTGGTTCGTCTGCATGGTGAGGATCAGGCATTCCTGCGGCACGGCCAGGAATTCTTCCTCGAAGTGGCATTCATACACGACCGGCCATTCGACCAGGGCGGTGACTTCGTCGAGCAGCGCTTCGGGCATCAGCACCTGGTCGGCGCCGGCCTTGTCCAGCAGCTGGGCGCGGATGCGTTCCTTGCGTTCTTCGTTGCTGGCGATGACGCTGGCGTTGAGGATCAGCGATGGCGCGTAGTTTTCCGCGTGCGCGATGGCGATCGGCTCGCCGTCGGTCAGGAAGCGGTGGCCCAGTGTGGTGCGGCCGGCCGTGAGGCCCAGCAGGGTCAGGGGCAGGATATTGATGCCGTGCAGGGCGATCAGGCTGTGGGCAGGGCGCACGAATTGCACGGTGGTGCCGTCCGGGCGCTGATAGCTCATCAGTTTTGGAATCGGCAGCTTGGCGGCCGATTCGGTCAACGCAGCTTGCGCGCCGGCGGCGAGCTGGCTGCCTGGCGCCGTGTACGTGTAGAAGAAGCTTTCAGCCTTGCCGTCGGCGGCGCGTTCCAGCTCGGCTACCGTCAGGTCGGGGAAGCCCAGCGCGGCCAGTTTCTTGGCCAGCGGCGGCGTGCCGTTGCCGTTCGCGTCCAGCGCCACGGAGACGGGCAAGACTTTTTCGCGGATCGATTTATCGGGCGAGACTTCGCGCACATTGGTGATGGAGACGGCCAGGCGGCGCGGCGAGGCGTAGCTGGTGGCGACGCTGTCGGCTTCGAGGAAGTCGCGCGCTTTCAGGCCGTTGACGATGCCGGCCGTGAAGGCGGCGCCCAGTTTGGCCAGCGCTTTCGGCGGCAGTTCTTCGGTCAGCAGTTCGATGAGCAGTGTTTGGTTCATGGTGTTCTTGTCTGGTACGGCGGTGTATGAGCTAGGCGATCAAGCGGCGGCGGGTTGGTCTGCGGCGGGCAGCATCGGGAAACCGAGGCGTTCGCGCGAGTCGTAATACGCTTGCGCCACCAGGCGCGACAGGGTGCGCACGCGGCCGATGTAGGCGGCGCGTTCCGTCACCGAGATGGCACCGCGCGCATCGAGCATATTGAAGCTGTGCGACGCTTTCATGATTTTCTCGTAGGCGGGCAGGGTCAGTTGCAGCTCGATCAAACGCTTCGCTTCCGCTTCGTAGTTGCCGAACTGTTCGAACAGCAGGTCCGTATTCGCGTGCTCGAAGTTGTAGGTCGATTGCTCCACTTCGTTCTGGTGGAAGACGTCGCCGTAGGTCAGTTTTTTCGTAGTGCCGTTCTCTTCCCACTCGGTCCACACCAGGTCATACACGTTTTCCACGCCTTGCAGATACATGGCCAGGCGTTCGATGCCGTAGGTGATCTCGCCCAGCACGGGCTTGCAATCGAGGCCGCCCACTTGCTGGAAGTAGGTGAATTGGGTCACTTCCATGCCGTTCAGCCAGACTTCCCAGCCCAGGCCCCAGGCGCCCAGGGTCGGGCTTTCCCAGTCGTCTTCGACGAAGCGCACGTCATTCTGCTTCAAGTCCAGGCCCAGCGCGGCCAGCGAACCCAGATACAGGTCGAGGATGTTTTCCGGCGCCGGCTTCAACACCACCTGGTACTGATAGTAATGCTGCATGCGGTTCGGGTTTTCGCCATAGCGGCCATCTTTCGGGCGGCGCGACGGCTGCACATACGCGGCGCGCCAAGGTTCCGGGCCGATCGCGCGCAGGAAGGTGCCGGTGTGGAAAGTGCCGGCGCCGACTTCCATGTCGTAAGGCTGGAGCAGGGCGCAACCTTGCTTGTCCCAATAGGTTTGCAAGGTCAGGATAATTTGTTGAAATGTGAGCATCGTATGAGTTCGCCGCGCGGGAGGCTGCGCTTTGTTAAGGTTTGCTTGAAGCCCGGACGCTGTTGTTCAAGCGTCCGGGCCGGGGTTTTGCTAATTTTAGCGGTTTTTACGGGCCCACTGTGACTCTTCGGGCAATATCGGCCGCTTATTGCTGCGCGGCGCGGCCACGGCGGGCGGCGCGCGCCAGCAGGAAGGCCGTCAGCAGGGCCAGCGCGGCCAGGGCCAGCACCAGTTTATTGCCGTACAGAATGTATGGCGTCATGCCGCCCATGCCTTGCACCTTGGCCGCCAGCGTGGCTTGCTGCTCCGGCGGCAGCAGGCTTTGCACGACGCCCTTGCCGTCGATGACGGCGGTGGCGCCCGTGTTCGTCGAGCGCAGCATGGGGCGGCCCGTTTCCAGGCTGCGCATCTGCGAAATCTGCAGATGCTGCGGGATGGCGATCGAGTCGCCAAACCAGGCCAGGTTCGAGATATTGAGCAGCACGGATGCCGACTGCTTGCCATGGCGGTGAGCGCTGGCCAGCTGGCCGGCGATTTCTTCGCCAAACAAGTCTTCGTAGCAGATATTCGGCAGCACCAGCTGGTCGCGCACGGGCAAAGGCGCTTGTACTTCCGCGCCGCGGCCCATGTCGCCCAGCGGGATGGCCATCATGGCGACAAACCAGTGCAGGCCGGGCGGCACGAATTCGCCGAACGGCACCAGATGGTGCTTGCGGTACTGGTAGTACGGTCCCGGCGTGCCGTTGGGCGTGATGCCCACGGCCGCATTGTAGAAGCGCTGCTGCTCGTCGAGCACGGGCATGCCGACCAAAATCGTGCTGCCCGTCTGCTGTGCATAGGTGCCCAGGCTATCGAGATAGCCTGGCGGCAGCTGGTGCGGCAGCACGGTGACGGCCGTTTCCGGTGTGGCGATCAGGTCGGCCGGCGCGCTGGTGATGGCGCTCTGGTACATCTGCAGGGCGCCCAGCACGAAGCCGGGGTCGAATTTCTGCTGCTGCGGCACGTTCCCTTGCAGCAGGCGCACGGTGATCGGGCGTCCGACAGGGTGGGTCCACGCCACGTACTGCAAGCCGATGCCGGCCGCGTACAGCGCGATGACGCCACCCAGCGCAAACCAGCGCGTGCGGTGCGTCAGCAAGAGCAGGGCGCCGGCCGACAGCGCCGCCAGCCAGCCCAGGCCATACGAGCCGACGATGGGGGCAAAGCCGCCCAGCGGGCTGGTATTGTGGGCGTAGCCGGTGGCCAGCCACGGGAAACCCGTAAACAGCCAGCCGCGCGTCCATTCGAACAGGGTCCACGTGGCGGGCAGCACCAGCAAGGTCATGGCGGGCAGGGACAGCACCCAGCGCTGGCGCAGCCAGGCGGCCGCACCCATGGCCAGGGCCACGTAGATGGCCATCAAGAGGGCCAGCAGGGCCACGGCGATGGCGGCGATCGGTGCGGCCATGTCGCCATAGCGGTGCATGGAGATATACAGCCAGTGCGTGCCGGCCGCGCACCAGCCGAAGCCGTAGGCCCAGCCGATCAGCGCGCCGGCCTTGACGTTCGCCGCGCGCAGCACTTGGTAGAACAGCACGCCCAAGCTGAGGATTTGCAGGGGCCAGTAGCCGAAAGGGGCGAACGCCAGCACCGCGACGGCGCCGGCGATGGCTGCAGTCAGCATGCGCGCCCACGTGCTGCGGGGCGGTTTGGCGGGGGCGTTGGGGTCGGCGCGTCTGAAACGCATTTACAGCACGCGCATGTCAGAGTTCCAGTTCCGGCACGTTGGGCAGGCGCTCGACGAGCAGCACGTGCACCTGGCGCGCATCGGCGCGCAGTACCTCGAAGCGCAGATTGCCCAGGTCGAAAATATCGCCCTTGTGCGCCATGCGGCCCAGATACTTCGACACGAGGCCGCCGATGGTGTCGACGTCGTCGTCGACCAGATGGCTGCCCACTTCTTCGTTGAACTGTTCGATCTCGGTCAATGCCTTGACACGCCAGCGGGGGCCGAACTGGCCTTCCTTGAGCGAGAGGATATTGTCCTCGGCTTCGTCGAAGTCGTATTCATCCTCGATGTCGCCGACGATCTGTTCCAGCACGTCTTCGATGGTGATCAGGCCGGCGACGCCGCTGTATTCATCGACGACGATGGCCATGTGATTGTGGTTGGCGCGGAAATCGCGCAGCAGCACATTCAGGCGTTTCGATTCGGGGATGAAGATGGCGGGGCGAAGCATGTCGCGCACGTCGAAAGTTTCTTCTGCGTAATAACGCAGCAAGTCTTTCGCCAGCAAGATGCCGATGACCTTGTCGCGCTCGCCTTCGATCGCGGGGAAGCGCGAGTGGGCGGTCGACAGGACTTCCGGCATCCATTCCTCGATCGGCTTGCTGATGTCGATGACATCCATTTGCGAACGGGGAATCATGATGTCGCGCGCGCAGAGATCCGATACCTGGAACACGCCTTCGATCATCGACAGGGCGTCGGCGTCGATCAGCTTGCGTTCATGCGCATCGTGTAGAACTTCGAGCAATTCTGCACGGTTCTCTGGCTCGGGGGAAATGAGTGCGGTCAGGCGTTCAAACAGTGACCGGTGGGGCTTGACGTCAGTTCTGACGCCACTAGGGTGCTCGGGCATAGGAGGCGTGAGCCGTTGTTGCGAAGGGATATAGGATACACCAAAAGTGGGGTAATACCGGATTTCCCCGCTTTTGATGCAAATTTAATACGTTGAAGTGCGCCGTTGCGCGATCTTTTACGCCGCTTCCGGGCCCAGCACGCGCGCGCGCAAGGCCGCCACGTCGGCCTGCCAGTCGGCGAAATGCTCGCTGTCTTGCCACAGCTGGCGCAGTTCCGACGCTTCGGCCGTGATGCGTTCGAAGGCCAGGCGCGCTTTTTCCAGCAGCGGCGGCGTGACTTTCTTCTTGCAGGCGGCCACCCATTCGTCTACTTCCGCGGTGGCCGGGTCGTTTTCTCCCGGCTTGCCCAGGAGGCGCGCGATCACGTCCAGCGCGGCCAGCGCTTCGGCGGCGAACGGCGCCTCGAGTTCCGCTTCCTGGCTGTCGATGACGTTGTCGAGCGTCGTCTCGACCAGTTCCAGGGTTTTATATTCGTGCAAATCCTGCGCCCAATCCATGGCGTAGTCGTTGCCGAAGGCGTCGGTGGCCCAGGTTCCCATGCGCTTACTCCTTGTACGGGTCGGTAATGCCGAGTTTTGCGAGGATGTCCGTTTCCAGGCCCTCCATCTCGGTGGCTTCCTCGTCATCCATGTGGTCGTAGCCCTGCGCATGCAGCACGCCGTGGACGATCAAATGGGCCGTGTGCTCTTCCACGCTTTTCTTTTGTTCCGCCGCTTCCTTTTCCAGCACGTCCGTGCACAGGATGATGTCGGCGCGCGTCGGCTCGTCGTCGCCCAGTTCTTCGCCTTCGTTGTAGGCGAACGTCAACACGTTGGTGGCGTAGTCCTTTTCGCGGTAGTCGCGGTTCAGGGTGCGGCCTTCTTCCGCGTCGACGAAGCGGATCGTGAATTCGGCCGGCGCGAACAGGGCCGCCTTGACCCAGCGGCGAACTTTCGGGCGCGTGATCAGGGTTTCCAGGCGGGTGTCCGGGTATTGCACGGACAAGGACAGTTTATTTTTTTCGGACATTTTTGGCGGCAGCTGGTTTCAATAAGGAGGGCAAGTGGGCGGCATCGGCATTGGCCGCCTGCGCCGTTTCATAGGCGTCGACGATGCGTGCGACCAGCGGATGGCGCACCACGTCGGTGCTGTTAAATTGCGTGAAGCCGATGCCGCGCACATCTTTCAACACGTGCACGGCGTCGATCAAGCCGCTCGTCTGGCTCTTGTGCAGGTCGACTTGCGTCACGTCGCCCGTCACCACGGCCTTGCTGCCAAAGCCGATGCGCGTCAAAAACATCTTCATTTGTTCGACGGTGGTGTTCTGCGCTTCATCGAGGATGACGAAGGCGTGGTTCAAGGTGCGTCCGCGCATATAGGCCAGCGGGGCGATCTCGATCACCTGTTTCTCGAACAGCTTCTGCGTGCGGTCAAAACCCAGCAAGTCGTACAGCGCGTCGTACAGGGGACGCAAATACGGGTCGACCTTTTGCGCCAGGTCGCCCGGCAAGAAGCCCAGGCGCTCGCCCGCTTCGACGGCGGGGCGCGTCAAAATGATGCGCTTGACGGCGTCCCTTTCGAGCGCGTCGACGGCGCAGGCGACGGCCAGATAGGTTTTGCCCGTGCCGGCAGGACCGACGCCGAAGCTGATGTCGTGTTCGAGGATGTCGCGCAGGTAGGCGATCTGGTGCGGCGTGCGCCCGCGCAGGTCGGAGCGCCGTGTTTTCAGCACGGGGCTGGCGATGTCCGGTTCGACAAAGGTGCTGGCGGGCGCGTTGGCGTGGTGTTCGGAGGCGGCGGACAGGCCCGCGCGCTGTTCCACCAGGGCCAGCTGCACTTCTTCGAGCGGCACGACCTTGTTGGCGATGGCGTAGAACTGCTCGAGGATTTCCACGGCGCGTTCGGCATTGCTGCCGCCGACGATGAATTTCTCGCCGCGGCGGAAAATCGTCACGTCGAGGGCGGCGGAAATCTGGCGCAGGTTTTCATCGAGCGGTCCGCACAGGTGCGCCAGGCGCGTGTTATCGAGCGGCTCGGGGATGAAGTAATGCGGCTGTATCGGGGCTTTGGTTTTCAACTGGCTCTTTTCAATGCGGGTGCGCTGGCGACCAATTCGCCGCGCAGGGTGTAGGAATGGCTTTCGGTGATGCGTACGTCGACCAGCTGGCCGACCAGCTGCAGCGCGTCCGGGCCCGCGTCGAAATTGACGACGCGGTTGTTCTCGGTGCGGCCTTGCAGTTCACTGTCATCGGTGTCCTTTTTGGAGCGGCCTTCGACGAGGATGGTTTGCACCGTGCCCACCATGGCCAGGCTGTACTTGCGCGTGTTGGCGTCGATGGCCGCCTGCAGCTGCTGCAGCCGGGCCAGTTTCACCTCGTGCGGCGTGTCGTCTTCCAGGCTGGCGGCCGGCGTGCCGGGGCGCTTGCTGAAGATGAAGCTGTAGCTGTTGTCAAAGCCCACGTCCGCGATCAGCTTCATCATGGCGTCGAAGTCAGCCTGGGTCTCGCCGGGGAAACCCACGATGAAGTCGGACGAAATGGCCATGTTCGGGCGCACGGCGCGGATGCGGCGGATGATGGACTTGTATTCGAGGCCCGTGTAGCCGCGCTTCATGGCGCCCAGCACCTTGTCGGAGCCGTGTTGCGCCGGCAGATATAAATGGTCGACCAGCTGGGGGATCTTCGCGTAGGCGTCGATCAGCCGCTGCGTGAATTCCTTCGGGTGGCTGGTGACGAAGCGCATGCGTTCGATGCCGGGAATGTCGGCCACGTATTCGAGCAGCAGGGCGAAGTCGGCGATCTCGCCGCCTTCCATCGCGCCCCGGTAGGCGTTCACGTTTTGCCCCAGCAGGGTGATTTCCTTGACGCCCTGGGCGGCCAGGCCCGCCACTTCCGTCAGCACGTCCTCGAAGCGGCGCGACACTTCCTCGCCGCGCGTGTAGGGCACGACGCAGTAGCTGCAGTATTTGCTGCAGCCTTCCATGATGGAGACAAACGCCGAAGCGCCTTCCACCTTGGCTGGCGGCATGTGGTCGAACTTTTCGATTTCCGGGAAGCTGATGTCCACTTGCGCATCGCCGCTGGCACGGCGCAGTTCGATCATCTGCGGCAGGCGGTGCAGCGTTTGCGGGCCGAAGACCATGTCGACATACGGCGCGCGCTTGACGATGGCGTCGCCTTCCTGCGACGCCACGCAGCCGCCCACGCCGATCAACAGGTGCGGCTTGGCCAGTTTCAGCTCGCGCAGCCGGCCCAGGTCGGAAAACACTTTTTCCTGCGCCTTTTCGCGCACGGAGCAGGTATTGAGCAGGATCACATCGGCGTCTTCCGGCGTGTCGGTGCGCACCAGGCCATCGGAGGCGCCCAGCACGTCGGCCATCTTGTCCGAGTCGTACTCGTTCATCTGGCAGCCGAAGGTTTTAATGAATACTTTTTTCTGCATGGAGTCAGGCGCTTATCGGTAAATGTGGCTGCAAATAAGTGTGGCGGAAAATAAGCTGGGCAGGCGGCTTGCGCCGTGCGCCGCTCGGGGCGGGAGGCGGTGGATGACCGGCCGGGCGCCTCTGGCTGCCCGGTGGCAGGCTCGCTGCAAGTTCAGGCCATAGTTTAGCGTAAATCGCGGGCACGGGCCATGTCGTGCTGACCTTGCCGACAAGGTTGCCGCTTGTATATGCCGCCATGTGTCGTGATGCTCAAAAGCATTTATTGCCGTACGTCACCATTGATTTGTAACAAGTTGCTGCAAAGCCTTGTGTGCGCCCGCTGGCATCCTAATGTGTTGAAATAGCATCGTTGCCAAGCCAACCAGCAGCGTGATTGATATTTAACAATCAGGAAGTTTGCGCGAGGCGCAGATGCCGCGTGTTTGGGCTAGTATATTGTCTTATATGCAATTCATTGTGGTGGGTTGCAGTGCTGTTTACTCACGCGGCAAGTTGCGTACGTTGGCTGGGCGTGGCTGTGCGAGTCCTGTGCGGGCAGTGCGATAAGGAGGAAGGGCGGGGGAAGGCTGAATCAGTGGGAAAGACGTTTATTTAAACACTCTAAGCCAGCCTTAAGTTCGTATCGGCATTATTTTCTACATTCACCAGACGAGGAAAAATCATGGCACATCATGCATTAGCATCGCAAGAGAGTTACAACCCGAACCACCTGCTGGATATTCTGCTGAGCAAGATGCAGCTGAAGAACGATGCAGCCCTGTCGCGTCTGCTTGAAGTGGCGCCACCGGTCATCAGCAAGATCCGCCACCACCGCTTGCCGGTCGGCGCCTCGCTGCTGATCCGCATGCACGAAGTAACGGGCATGAGCATCCGCGACCTGCGCGACTTGATGGGCGATCGCCGCACCAAGTACCGTCTGTCCGACGCCCAGGGCCGTCCAAAAGCGGAAGACCGCGGCGATGCGCAAGAATCGAATTACGCGCACTGATGTGGCGGTTGTACGCTGACTGTGCCGCTTGCGTAGCTACTGGCGGCAACAGGCTGGCGTGGACCGGGCAGCATGGACGTACCGTCATACCCCTAACGGCTTTCGCTTCCCAGCGAGGGCCGTTTGCGTTTGCGGCATTGTGAGGATATTGCTTAGCTCAGCAGTGCCGAGGTGATTTCGTCGTAGCGCAGCTCCGTTTCGCGGAACAGCTGCAGATACGCGTCTTCGCCCAGGCCCAGCGCATCCCAGGCCACCGGCGAGACGCGCGGCACCATATCGTCGCCCGCCTGCGCCAGGTCGAGCGCGCAAACAACCGCATTGGCCACGTGGATCAGCGATGCGAGAAAGCCTGCCCCCGGCGTTTCCGGCTGCAGATAGTTGCCCAGCGCCAGGCGCATGGTGTCGGAAAAATTCCAGTGTTCGGCCAGGGCCACGCCCGCCTGCACGTGGTCCACGCCAAGCACGGCCTGTTCCGCTTCGAGCAGGCTGCAATCGTGCGCGGCCTGGTGCGCGATGGCTTGCGCGTAGTGGGCGGGAAAGCTGCTGACCAGCACCAGGCGGCCGATGTTGTGCAGCAAGCCGGCCGTGAACGCGTAATCCTGGTTGAAACGGATCTGCCGCGCCAGCACCTTGGCGCAGGCGGCCGTCGCGACCGAATGGCGCCAGAAGGCCTTGTCGTCGAAACCGGGGCAGCGTCCTTCCGGGAAGCAACCGGTGATGGCGGCCGACGTGATCAGGCTGCGCGTCGTCTGGAAGCCCAGGTACGTGATCGCCTGCTGGATGGTGGTGGCCTTCACTTGCAAGCCATAGTGGGATGAATTGGCCAGGCGCAGGGTTTTCGCCGTCAATGCCTGGTCGTACGACACTTTTTTGGCCAGCACGGAAATATCGACATCTTCCTGATCGATGCTGTTGAGCAGCTCCATGACGACGGCGGGCAAGGAAGGCAGGTCATCGAGATGGGCGACGATATCGTCGAGCGTCAGCTGCGTGCTCATGCGGCCTCTCCCGTGCCCAGGCGGTACGCCGTGACATAGCTGCGCAGCAAGGTGGTGGCCGCGTCCAGGGGATCGTCGGGATCATGCTTGCGGAACAGGTAGGCCAGCCGTTCGCTGTCGGCCGCCTGCTGCGCGGCGATGGCTTCCGGAGTAGGGGGCGGCGCCTGGATCGGCAGCATGTCGATGTTGTGGCGGGGCATCAGGGCCAGCATGTTTTCCGTCAATACGGCGCCTTGCGGCAACAGCACTTGTCCATGCGCATCGAGCAAGACATCCGACAAGATCATGCCGGGACGAACTTGTTCCAGGGGTAGATGTTGATGCGTGACCGCCATGACGACTCCTTAGATGATTGCGGGATATTACCATTGCCATGCCGCAATGTCTCAACCTGCATCAAAGTCCCTATCGAAAGTGGAAATACTGTAAATCTTGCCAATAAGCATGTCATACCGTACATTTGATTCAGGCCCTTGTATTGCCGACGTATCTGCGCCCGCGCCGCGGGCCGGCGGCAGGCCTGGCCCGGGGAGTGTTGATTGATGGCGAGTATCCAAGTCCGGCTGACCCTGCTTTTTGTCGTGATCGTCACCTTGGTGCTGGGCATTTCCGGCAGCTATACCCAATATACACTGAGCCAAGAACTCGAATCGGGCAGCGCGCGCCTGCGCAGCGGCGTGCTGACGCGCTTGCAGACCAGCTTGCCTTCGGCCCTGTGGGACCTCGATAAATCCAAGGTCGACAGCATCGTCGCGGCTGAAATGCTGCCGCCGGAACTGGTCGGCATCCGCGTCTACGACGCGTCGGTCGGCCTGTTCGCGGGCGAAGTGCGCGACGCGGGCGGCACCCTGGTGCCTTTGAGCGCCGACGTGGCCATGGGCGGCACGCCCGTCGAGGCGCCGCTGGTGTTCCGCGATGCCGTGGCGGCGGCCACGGGAGGCAAGCCAGTGATCGTCGGCAAGGTCATCGTCAATTTCAGCCGCGCGCAGATCGATGCGGCCCTGCATGCCGAAGTGCGGCGCAAGGTGCTGGAAGTGTTGCTGCTTGACATCATCCTTGTGGGCGCCCTGGCGCTGAGCCTGCGCATCGTCTTCGAGCCACTGAAACAGTTGCGCGACGGCTTGTTCGACCTGGCCACGCGCGGCAGCGACGAGGTCGAAGAGCTGCCGGAGAATCGGCGCGACGAACTGGGCGACGTGATCCGCGGCTTCAATGCCGTGCAGCGCAAGCTCAAGTCCATCATCGAGGGCAGCCGCGAGGCGGAAGACATGGCGCGCCGTTCGCAGCAGGCAACGGCGCAGGCCATGGACGAGCTGCGCCGCACGCAGGAATCGTTGCTGCAATCGGAGCGCCTCGCTTCGCTGGGCAGCCTGGTGGCCGGCGTGGCGCATGAAATCAACACCCCGGTCGGCATCGCGCTGACCAGCGCCTCGGTGCTGAAGGAAGCCACCGATGACATCAGCGCGGCCGTGGCCGGCGGCAGCGTGAAGAAGACCGACATCGTGCGCTACCTGGAAACGGCCGGCGAAAGCGCGCGGCTGATCATGAACAATGCCTACCGCGCCGCCCATCTGATCCACAGCTTCAAGCAGATCGCCGTCGACCAGGTCAGCGAGGCGCGCCGTTTGTTCGAATTGCGCGACTATATCGGCGAGGTGATCTCGAGCCTGCAGCCGACCCTGAAAAAGACGCGCATCAGCATCGATATCGATTGCCCGTCTGACATCATGCTCGACAGTTATCCGGGCGCATTGGCGCAGGTGCTGACCAACCTGGTGTTGAACTGCGTCGAGCATGCGTTTGATGCGGACACGGCCGGTAACATCCATATCGGCGTGCGCCGCGATGGGGACGCGATCGCCATGCAGGTGCGCGACAACGGCCGCGGCATCGCGCCAGACATGCTCGACCGCGTGTTCGACCCGTTTGTCACCACGCGGCGCGGGCAGGGCGGCACGGGACTGGGCTTGAATATCGTGTTCAACTTGATTGCCAAGCAGTTTGGCGGCACCATCACGGTCAGCAGCACCTTGGGGCAGGGTGCGGCGTTCCTGCTGCGCCTGCCCACGGTGACGCCGTTGCCGGAAAGCAGCAACAGCCAGGCATAGGCAAGGAGACAGCATGGCACAGATAGAAAACAGTCAGCAAGTGGCGCTGTTGCGCGGGATTAATGTGGGCCGCGCCAAGCGCGTGGCCATGGCCGACCTGCGCAAGCTGCTGGGCGACCTGGGTTTTGCGCACGTGCGCACCGTGCTCAACAGCGGCAACGTCGTGTATGACGGGGGCAAGGTAGCGCCGGCCGAGGCCGCTGCCAGCATCGAGGAAGCGCTGGTGCTGAAACTGGGCGTGGCGGCCAGGGTGACGGTGCTGTCGGCCAGCCAGTTTGCCGAGCTGGTCGAACAAAACACCTTGGCGCCGGCGGCCGATGCGGCCCGTCTGCTGACCCTGGTGCTGAACAATCCGGCCGACGTCCAGCGCCTGGCGCCGCTCTTGCAGCAGTCGTGGCAGCCCGAAGCGCTGGCGTTGGGGCGCTGGGCCGCATATGCGTGGTGTCCCGATGGCGTGCTGGCCAGCAAGGTGGTGGCGGCGCTGGGCGTGCTGCTGGGCGACGGCGTCACCTCGCGCAACTGGGCCACCATGCAAAAACTGCATGCGCTGCTGAGCGAACCCGATGCGCCAGCCACATCTTCATTTTCCAAGGAGCACTGATGCCTTCCATTACCGGTACCTTCGACGTCACCATCACCCCGGAAACCTTGTCGGACACGGCCGCGCAATCGGGACTGGGACGCTTGTCGCTCGACAAGCGCTACCACGGCGCGCTCGAGGCCAGCGCGCAGGGCGAGATGCTGAGCGCGCGCGCCAGCGTGAGCGGCTCGGCAGGCTATGTGGCGCTGGAACGGGTGGAGGGTACTCTGGACGGACGCCGCGGCAGTTTTTATTTGCAGCACAGCGGCACGATGACGCGCGGCGCGCCCGCCTTGTCGGTGACGGTGGTGCCCGATACGGGGACGGAGCAGTTGCAAGGACTCAGGGGCAGCCTGGCCATCCGCATCGAGGACGGCAAGCATTATTATGATTTCACGTATGACATTGTTGAGACGCAATGAACTGGGATATCGTCAAGGGTGTCCTGATTGTCCTCGTCGCCATCAGCGTGGTGGTGACGGCCTTCGTGCTTATTTCCGCCTCGGGCCCGGACAAGGCGGGCTGCATCGCGCGGGCCCTGAAGTCCGGCATTCCGGTGGGGAACATCGAACGGGTCTGCCGCCTGCTCGACAAATGATGGCGCCATAACAAAACATTCCGCACCAGGCGGAATGTTCTTCAGCAGCACCTTGCCAGTGCAGGCGCCGTCAGTTATCGAATTTTTCCTGTTTTTCGCCGTGCAGGCTCAAGGCCACCAGGCCCAATCCCACCAGCAACATCGAGTACATGCTCGCTTCAGGCACGGGGGCCGGTACGTTGGCTTGCTGTGCGGGTGCGGCCGTCATGGGCCTCGGCGGCGCCAGGGCCACATGGCGCGCGCCACTGGTGCTCCAGTGCGGTGCCGCCGTCGCGCTGCTGCTGGCCAGCAGGCGTGCATACGGCAAGTCCGGCGTTTCCCAGCCGGGATTATTATTCAAGCTGATGCTTTCATCGATCATCACGCGTTCGCCGGCTTCGTGCAGCTTGCCGGCTGTCGTGTCGCTGACTGCCGCCATGCTCCATGTGCTGGCCGACAGCGCCAGCAAGGCCATGCATAGCGACTGATAGATTCTCATCGTGCTCTCCCTGTTGTTCACCGCGCGGCGCAGCCGAAACCGGCTAGCGCATGGACGGACAATTCGCCTGTACGGGGGCGTATCATGGTTTTTCTGCTGTTCTCCCATTACAGCATAGATCGTGACAATTTTGATACGCTTATTTCCTCTTTATTACGAATATTTGTCATTTTGATAGCGTAAACGTGATCGCTGCCGCACACTTTGCATAAGCACGCTATCGGCGAAAAAACACTGTTGTTTTTTTGTGCGAATCGTCAGCACGAAAACAATATATTGATTAGTATATTGTTTATCGCACGCTATTCAACATGACCGCCTGTGGGAGGGCAAGATGGAGACAGTCGCAACACAACACGCCGAATACAACCTCGACGCCATGCGTGGCTCGGCCTACAAGGCCAGCTCGCTGCTCAAGGCCATGGGCAATGCCGACCGGTTGATGCTGCTGTGCCAGCTGTCGCAGGGCGAGCATTGCGTCAGCGACCTCGAGCAAAAAGTGGGCATCGGCCAGCCGACCCTGTCGCAGCAGCTGGGCGTGCTGCGCGAAGAGATGCTGGTGGCCACGCGGCGCGACGGCAAGCAGATTTATTACCGCGTCGCCAGCGCGCCCGTGCTGGCCGTGCTGCAAGTGTTGTACGCGCAATTTTGCGCGCCGCGCGCCCCGTTCAACGACGAAGCGGACTGAACCCTGCCATGACGATAGACTGGCAGCACTTCACGCCGTGGGCCTCGCTGGCCGGCGGCATGCTGATCGGCCTGGCGGCTGCGCTATTGATCCTGTTCAATGGCCGCATCGCCGGCATCAGCGGCATCGTCGGCGGCCTGCTGCGTCCGCGCAGTGGCGACCTCGGCTGGCGCATCGCCTTTCTTGCCGGCCTGATCGGCACGCCCTTGCTGTACCCGTTGTGGCAAGCCTTGCCGTCCGTGCAGATCGACGCGGGCACACCGGCCCTGATCGTGGCGGGCTTGCTGGTGGGTGTCGGGGTGCGCTATGGCGCCGGCTGCACCAGCGGCCACGGCGTGTGCGGGCTGTCGCGCCTGTCCCCGCGCTCGCTGGCGGCCACTTGCGCTTTCATGGCGGCCGGCTTCCTCACCGTCTATCTGTTGCGCCACCTATGAACAAACTGATTCTTTCCCTGTTAAGCGGCCTTGTCTTTGGCTTGGGCCTGATCGTCTCCGGCATGTCCAATCCAGCCAAGGTGCTCGCTTTCCTCGACCTGGCCGGAGCCTGGGATCCGTCGCTGGCGCTGGTGATGGGCGGCGCCATCGGCGTGGCCTTGCCCGCCTTCTGGCTGGCGCGGCGGCGCACCAGGTCGCTGCTGGGCGAAGCCATGCAATTGCCGGTATCGCGGCGCATCGACCGGCGCTTGCTGCTGGGCAGCCTGGCCTTTGGCGCGGGCTGGGGCATCGCCGGTTTCTGTCCCGGTCCCGCCCTCGTGTCGCTGCTGGCGGGCCAGCCGAAGGCGTGGATGTTTGCCGGCGCCATGCTGGCAGGCATGGCCGTGTTTGAAGTGCTGGAGCGCCGCAAGCTGCCCGCGCCGGCCTGAGACGGTACAATCTGGCGCATCGCCACTTTGGATACCGCTTACATGACCACCGTGATTTTCCGTGCCGGCGCGCGCGCCGCCCTGCTGTGCAGCATGCTGGCGCTGGCCGCCTGCGGCAGCCTGCTGAAGAAGGAGGCGCCGCCCCCACCCCCGCCCGTGGCCGACGCCTTGCCCAATCCGCAAGTGCTGCTGCTTGGTGAAGTCCCTGACAATGCGCAAGGCCAGCGCCTGCGGGTCGAGGAATTGCGCCGCCGGCTGGCGGCCGGCTGGCGTCCCGTGATCATCATGGAGCAGTTCGACCGCGAAAACCAGGCCTTGCTGACGCGCGCCGCGCGCGAATGCGCCGACCCCGATTGCATCATCCGCGTGATGGAACAGCCGCGCTGGGACTGGAGCGTGTACCGGCCCGTGCTGGACCTCGTCATCAGCTACCAGCTGACCCTGGTCGCCGGCAATTTGTCGCCGGCCGATGCCTCGCGCATCGTGCGCGACGGCATCCAGTGGTCGATGCCGCCCGCCATGGTGGCCACGTACCTGGCCGCGCCCGTGCCGGCCGATATCCTGGAAGGGCAAAAGAAGGAAGTCCAGGCGGCCCGCTGCAATATGCTGCCCGACATGATGGTGGGTGGCGTCGTCAACGCCCAGGTGGCGCGCGATATCTGGATGGCCAAGCTGATCCGCGACCAGGCGCCGCGCGACGTGGTGCTGATCGCCGGCAATGAACATGTGCGCAAGGACATCGGTGTGCCCCGCTGGCTGAAGCTGGCCGACCCGCAACTGAACGTGCGCAGCATCGGCTACCTGGAGCAGGGGACCACCGGCTACAAGGGCACGTTCGACCTGACGCAAACAATGCCGGCGCAGCCGCGCCCGGATCCTTGCGCCAAGTTCAAGAAATAAGGTTCAAGAAATAAGCCTACTGCTGCACCCGCACCAGGGCGCTGACCCGGCTTGCCGTATCGAGCAGTTTCGGCAAGCTGTGTTCCAGCAGGTGCGCCACGGACGGCCCCGCCGTCTGGCCGCTGACGTTGATCGCCGCCACCACCTTGCCGGCCCGGTCGAACACGGGCGCGGCCAGGGCGATCAAGCCCTGTTCCAGCTCTTCCTGCACCAGGCACCAGCCCTGGCGCCGCACTTGCGCAATCTCTTCCATCAAGACGTCGATATCGACCTTGGTCGCCGGCGTGATTTTCAGCAGCGCCATCTTCGACAGCCGTTCGCGCAGCACGTCCGGCGCCAGACCCGATAGCAACACTCTGCCCATCGAGGTGCAGTAGGCGGGCAGGCGGCTGCCGATGCCCAGGTTGATCGACATGGTGCGGTGCGCGGACAGGCGCACGACATACACGATGTCGTCGCCGTCGAGCACTGTGGCCGAGCACGACTGGCGCAAGGTCTGCATCAATTCTTCCAGCAGCGGCTGCGCCTGCGTCCACACGGGCAAGGATGACAGATAGGCGTAACCGAGGTCGAGCACCTTCGGCGTCAAACGGAACAGCCGCCCATCCGCTTCCACGTAACCGAGATGCAGCAAGGTGTGCAGGATGCGCCGCGCGCCGGCGCGCGTCAGCTGCGCCCGTTCCGCCACTTCGCTCAGGGTCTGCTGCGGCGCGTCCGCGCCAAAGCTGCGCAGCACGGCCAGACCTCGCGCGAACGATTGCACATAGCTGTCGCCGGGACGCGGCGCGCCGTCGGCATCGACGGTTTCTTCGGCGGGAACGGAGGTGCTGCTGCGTGCGGTCATGGCAATTCCAATTGGTCAAGGTGGCAATTATAGCCATGGCGCTGGCGAAAACGGCAAATTGACAAGTGCCCCGATCAGGCATATTCTCACGAATAAGTTCTAAATACGAATATTTGTTCGTTATGCGAACAAATGGCAGACGGATTTGATGTGAAGGAGACCGCAATGATCGACAAACTGCGTTCCAGCGTGCTTGATGCGCTGGCCGATATCCACGATGGCGCCACCGTCATGATTGGCGGCTTTGGCGGCGCGGGCCAGCCGGCCGAGCTGATCGACGGCTTGATCGCCCAGGGCGCGCGCGACCTCGTCATCGTCAACAACAACGCGGGCAATGGCGACACGGGCCTGGCCGCCCTGCTGAAAAACGGGCAAGTGCGCAAGATCATCTGCTCGTTCCCGCGCCAGGCCGATTCGCACGTGTTCGACGCCCTGTACCGCGCGGGCAAGCTGGAACTGGAACTGGTGCCACAGGGCAACCTGGCCGAGCGCATCCGCGCCGCCGGCGCCGGCATCGGCGGCTTTTTCACGCCGACCGGCTATGGCACGGACTTGGCCAAGGGCAAGGAAACGCGCGAGATCGATGGCCGCATGTATGTGTTCGAGTCGCCGATCCACGCCGATTTCGCGCTGATCAAGGCGGAGCAGGGCGACCGCTGGGGCAACCTGACTTACCGCAAGACGGCGCGCAACTTCGGTCCGATCATGGCCATGGCCGCGAAAGTCAGCATTGCTTCCGTGCACGAGGTGCTTGACTTGGGCAGCATCGACCCCGAGCACGTCGTCACGCCGGGCCTGTTCGTGCAGCGCATCGTGCAAGTGCCGCGCACGGCCACCGGCCCCGCCGGCTTCAAAGCAGCCTGAGGAGTATCAAGTGAACAAATGGAATCGAGATCAGATGGCGGCCCGCGTGGCGGCCGACATCCATGAAGGCAGTGCCGTCAACCTCGGTATCGGCTTGCCGACCCTGGTGGCGAACCACTTGCCGGCTGGCGCGGACATCATCCTGCACAGCGAAAACGGCGTGATCGGCATGGGCCCCGCACCGGCGCCCGGCGAGGAAGACTACGACCTGATCAACGCGGGCAAGCAGCCCGTCACCCTGCTGCCCGGTGGCAGCTATTTTCACCATGCCGACAGTTTCGCCATGATGCGCGGCGGCCACCTGGACATCTGCGTGCTGGGTGCGTTTCAAGTGTCCGCTACGGGCGACCTGGCCAACTGGCACACGGGCGCGCCGGACGCCATTCCCGCCGTGGGCGGGGCCATGGACCTGGCCATCGGCGCGAAAAAAACCTGGGTCATGATGGAATTGCTGACCAAGACCGGTGAAAGCAAGCTGGTGCAGGCCTGCACCTATCCGCTCACCGGTATCGGCTGCGTCAGCCGCATCTACAGCGACCTGGCCGTGCTCGATTTGTCGCCCACCGGGGCCGTGGTGGTCGAACTGGTCGATGGCTTGAGTTTTGAACAGCTGCAAGCGTTGACGGCCGTGCCGCTGACGGACGGACGTTAATTCACCATCAATACGCAAACGACTTTCTTGGAGGAAAGAACATGACTCACGCTTATATCTGCGACGCCCAGCGTACGCCGTTTGGCCGCTATGGCGGCGGACTTGCCGGCGTGCGCGCCGACGACCTGGGCGCCGTGCCCATCCGTGCCTTGATGGCGCGCAATCCCGACGTGGACTGGACTGCCGTTACCGACGTGCTGTACGGCTGCGCCAACCAGGCGGGCGAGGACAACCGCAACGTGGCGCGCATGGCCGCCCTGCTGGCCGGCTTGCCCGACAGTGTGCCGGGCGCCACCCTGAACCGCCTGTGCGGCTCGGGCCTGGACGCCATCGGCAGCGCCGCGCGCTTCATCAAGAGCGGCGAAACGGGATTGATGATCGCCGGCGGCGTGGAAAGCATGAGCCGCGCGCCATTCGTCATGGGCAAGGCCGACAGCGCTTTTTCGCGCGGCATGAAAATGGAAGACACGACCATCGGCTGGCGCTTCATCAATCCGTTGATGAAGGCGCAGTACGGTGTCGATTCGATGCCGGAAACGGCGGAAAACGTGGCGTCCGACTTCGGCATCAGCCGCGCGGACCAGGATGCGTTCGCGCTGGCCAGCCAGGTCAAGGCGCTGGCGGCGCAGCAGGCGGGCGTGTTCGACAGTGAAATCTGTCCCGTCAGCATCGCGCAAAAGAAGGGCGATCCCATCGTTGTCGCCCGTGACGAGCACCCGCGCGCCACCACGCTGGACACCCTGGCCAAATTGAAGCCTGTCGTGCGGGCGGACGGCACGATTACCGCCGGTAACGCATCGGGCGTCAACGATGGCGCGGCGGCGCTGCTGCTGGCCGACGAGGCGAACGCGGCCCGTTTTGGCCTGACGCCGCGGGCCCGTGTCGTGGCCATGGCGACGGCCGGCGTGGCGCCGCGCATCATGGGCATCGGCCCCGCGCCCGCCACCCTGAAAGTGCTGGCCATGACGGGTTTGACCCTGGCCGACTTCGACGTCATCGAACTGAACGAAGCGTTTGCCGCCCAGGGCCTGGCCGTGCTGCGCCAGCTGGGTTTACCCGACGACGATGCGCGCGTGAATCCGAACGGCGGCGCCATCGCCCTCGGCCACCCGCTGGGCGCCTCGGGCGCGCGCCTGGCCATGACGGCCGTCAACCAGCTGCACCGCACGGGCGGCCGCTATGCGCTCTGCACCATGTGCATCGGCGTGGGGCAGGGCATTGCGCTGGTGCTGGAACGGGTCTGATTCCGCAGGCCCGCAGACGAAAAATAGTTGCGGGCGATACGTATTAACCCGTATGCCGGGCGGCTTTTTGACACTGATCAAGGGCGTATGATGCAAAACCAGCCCGGGAAACCGGGCCGGCGTTGGCTTTTTCACACGAACAAGAAGACTGATATGACATCCCACGATACTCCGCATGACGTTGCGCAGCTGACTTCCCAGCAGCGCATCAAGGCCATCATTGGCGCTTCCTCCGGTAACCTGGTCGAATGGTTCGACTTCTATATTTACTCGTTCTGCGCGCTGTACTTCTCGCACGCCTTTTTCCCGTCCGGTAACCCGACGACGCAGCTGCTGCAGACGGCAGGCATCTTCGCCGCCGGCTTCCTCATGCGTCCCGTGGGGGGCTGGCTGTTCGGCCGCATCGCCGACAAATACGGCCGCCGCCAGTCGATGATGATTTCCGTGCTGATGATGTGCGGCGGTTCCCTGATGATCGCCGTGCTGCCGACCTATGAAACCATCGGCGCCTTCGCCCCGTTCCTGCTGCTCGTGGCGCGTCTGTTCCAGGGCCTGTCCGTGGGCGGCGAATACGGTACCAGCGCCACTTACATGAGCGAAGTGTCGGAATCGGGCAAGCGCGGCTTCTTCGCCTCGTTCCAGTACGTGACCCTGATCGGCGGCCAGCTGCTGGCCTTGCTGGTGCTGGTGGTCTTGCAGCAACTGCTGACCCTGGAAGAGCTGCGTGCCTGGGGCTGGCGCATTCCGTTCGTCTTCGGCGCCCTGGCGGCCCTCGTGTCGCTGAACCTGCGTAAATCCCTGACGGAAACGACTACCGCCAGCGAGCGCAAGGACAAGGATGCGGGCAGCTTGCGCGGCTTGCTCAAGCACAAGCGCGCCTTTATCACGGTGTTGGGCTTTACGGCCGGCGGCTCGCTCGTGTTCTACACGTTTACCACCTACATGCAGAAATACCTGGTCAACACGGCCGGCATGGACACCAAGACGGCCAGCGCCGTCATGACCTGCGCTCTGCTCGTCTACATGATTCTGCAACCGGTGTTCGGCGCCTTGTCCGACCGCATCGGCCGCCGTACCTCGATGCTGTTCTTCGGCGGCCTGGCCACCCTGTGCGTGCTGCCCATCATGCATGCCTTGAAAGACATCACCAGCCCGTACGCGGCGTTTGGCCTGATCGTCATCGCCTTGGCCATCATCAGCTTCTACACGTCGATCAGCGGCTTGATCAAGGCGGAAATGTTCCCCGTCGAAGTGCGCGCGCTGGGCGTGGGCCTGTCGTATGCGGTCGCCAACGCCATGTTCGGCGGTTCGGCCGAGTACGTGGCGCTGCAGTTCAAGGCCTGGCACGTGGAAGAGTATTTCTATTGGTACGTGACCGTCATGTGCCTGATTTCCTTCATCGTCGCCATCCGCATGCCGGACCCGAGCCGCTCGGGACTGCTGAAGTAACGTTGTCGTAAAATGGGGGGACACTGCGGTGTCCCTTTTTCATCACCGCTTTTTTATCGTGCCGATCAGGAGTTTTCATGTCGTATGTCATTCCCGCACCGATCCAGCCCAGCGTTCCCGTCACGGGCAGCGCCGACAGCTTTCCCGTCCACCACATCTATTGCGTGGGCCGCAACTACGTCGACCACGCCAAGGAAATGGGCCACACGGGCCGCGAGGCGCCGTTTTTCTTCATGAAACCAAACGATGCCGTGCTGCCCGTGCCTGCCGGCACGACGGGCGAACTGCCGTATCCGGCGCAGACGCAGGATTTCCAGCACGAGATGGAACTGGTGGTGGCCATCGGCAAGGGCGGCAGCGACATCGGCGTGGCCGATGCGCTGAGCCACGTGTGGGGCTATGCGATCGGCCTGGATATGACGCGCCGCGACGTGCAGGGCGCGGCGAAAAAACTGGGCCGTCCATGGGACACGGGCAAGGCTTTCGAGCACTCGGCGCCCATCGGCCCCATCACCCCGGCCGCGCAGGCGGGCGACGTCAACCATGCCGCCATCACCCTGCACGTGAACGGCGAGCTGCGCCAGGCAAGCACCATCGACATGCTGATCTGGAACGTGGCTGAAACCATCGCCGACCTGTCGACCTATTTCACTTTGCAGCCGGGCGACCTGATCTACACGGGTACGCCGGCCGGCGTGGCGGCCGTGCAGCGCGGCGACGAGCTGGTGGGCGCCATCGATGGCCTGGGCACCTTGCGCGTGAAAGTGGTCTAAGTTCTCAAGGAGACTGACATGATGAACGACACGTATTCCGTAACACAACCGACGCGCGCCGAGATCGACGCCTTGACCGGGCCGGCCTTGCTGGAATTCGGCACGGGCTGGTGCGGTCACTGCCGCGCCACCCAGGCGCCGCTGGCCGCCGCGTTTGCGCAGCATCCCGGCGTGCCGCACCTGCGCGTCGAAGACGGCCCCGGCCGCGCCCTGGGGCGTTCGTTCAAGGTGAAGCTGTGGCCAACCCTGGTTTTTTTGAAGGATGGCCAGGAAGTGGCGCGCCTCGTGCGCCCGCTCGACAGCCGCGAGATTGAGCAGGCTTTTGCATTGATTGATGCGTAGGTCGGCTTAGCGCAGCGTAAGCCGACACCACCGCACATGCTCCATCACAACTTCTTGCCGCACCGCACCACTGCGCGTATCATAAGCCGCTTACAGCAAGATCAACCGCATCCTGAGTGATGCAGCGCGATGATCGCCGGCCCGCTCCACCCGGAGGGGCCGCAGGCAAGGACTCACCACAAATGACCGATGCCGCGATGCCGACGCGCGGGTCTGGTACGGAATGCCTGGCGATACGCCGGGCCTGATACACGTCGCCCACCCCCTGACGCCTTTCCTGCCGTGCCCCGGGTAACCGGATGGCGCACGACCGTTGTTTCTCTAAATCAGCACTGATCGCGGCGCGATAGCGCGCGTTGGTACACCGTTGTCTGCCGTTAACAACGGCGTGTTGCGGCGTGGAATTTGTTTGCGAATTTAATAGCAAATTCGCAGCAATTACGCCTGAGCACAGCTATGATATGTGAACCGCGCGCCTAGACAACGTGCTGTGCTGCTGCCTGAAAAAACATCCAGAGAATGGCCTTTAGACACCCTCCCCAAGGAGCGCAGTAAATGAGCACCCCCCCCAAGAAAAATTCCCCCGGCACGGTGCTGTTCGCCAGCCTGATCGGCACCACCATCGAGTTCTTCGACTTTTATATCTACGCCACCGCCGCCGTGCTGGTGTTCCCGAAACTGTTCTTCCCCGCCGGCGATCCGTCGGCCGCCGTGCTGCAGTCGCTGGCCACGTTCGCCATCGCCTTCTTCGCCCGCCCCATCGGTTCGGCCGTGTTCGGCCACTTCGGCGACCGCATTGGCCGCAAGGCCACCCTGGTCGCAGCCTTGCTGACCATGGGTATCTCCACCGTCATCATCGGCTTGCTGCCGACGTATGCCGCCATCGGCACCCTGGCGCCGCTGCTGCTGGCGCTGTGCCGTTTCGGCCAGGGCCTGGGCCTGGGCGGCGAGTGGGGCGGCGCGGTGCTGCTGGCCACGGAAAACGCGCCACCGGGCAAACGCGCCTGGTACGGCATGTTCCCGCAGCTGGGCGCGCCGATCGGCTTCTTCCTGTCGGGTGGTATCTTCCTGCTGCTCAGCGAAACCATGACCGATGAGCAGTTCTTCAGCTACGGCTGGCGCATCCCGTTCCTGGCCAGCGCACTGCTGGTCATCGTCGGCCTGTACGTGCGTCTGAAGATCACGGAAACGCCGGACTTCCAGAAAGTCATCGACAAGAACGAAGTCGTCAAGCTGCCTGTCGCCACCGTGTTCCGCCAGCATGGCCGCATGCTGTTCCTGGGCACCATCATCGCCCTGGCCACCTTTGTGCTGTTCTATCTGATGACGGTGTTCGCGCTGAGCTGGGGCACGACCAAGCTGGGCTTCACGCGCAAGGAATTCCTCATCGTGCAGCTGTTTGCCGTGCTGTTCTTCGCGCTGACGATTCCATTCTCGGCCGTGCTGGCCGACCGCCGTGGCCGCCGTGCCACCCTGATCTGGGTCTCTGTCGCCATCGCCATCTTCGGCCTGGTGCTCGCGCCGATGTTCGGTTCGGGCGTGACGTGGGAAGTGACCGTCTTCATGGCCGTCGGCCTGGGCCTGATGGGCATGACCTACGGACCGCTGGGTACGATGTTGTCCGAGCTGTTCCCGCCGGAAGTGCGCTATACGGGCGCTTCGCTGACGTTCAACCTGGCCGGCATCCTCGGTGCCTCGCTGGCGCCGTACATCGCCACCTGGCTGGCCACCAACTACGGCTTGCAATACGTGGGCTACTACCTGTCGCTGGCGGCCGTGCTGACCCTGGGCGCGCTGCTGATGGTGGGCAAGCCGCGCGAGGGCAAGGAAGCCTGGCAGTAACTGCTTGCTACACGATGCTCGAAAGCCGCCAGTTGCATAAGCTGGCGGCTTTTTTTGTGCCTACGGCGTTGCCACGTGGCCGTAGCAGGCTTTCAGTCCCGCATAGTCGTAGAAGACGCTGCCGGGCGCGATGCGCGCGCCGTCGCAAGCGGCCTGGAAATCGGTTTCCTTTTCGTTGTACAGCAGGCGCACGATCAGCTGTCCTGTACCGTTGCGGTACACATCCCACTGCATATTGGCTGCCAGCGGCGAGATGCTCTGGCCGCGCCATCGAGGGCCGTCATGGCTGTCGCCGGCCGATGCCGGCAGCGGTGCCAGCGCCTCTTTCAAGCCCATGGCCGAAGCGAGCGGGATGATCATTTCGGCGTGCGTGAAGCGCAGCTTGGCCGCGTGGCGCACATCTCCGTTGGCCAGCGCATCGACTTCCTTGAAAAAATCGTCGCGCAAAGCCAGCGCGAAGCGCCAGGTCACGCCTGCGCTGGCCGTGCTGCCCGGTCCTTTCTGGTAAAAATCCTCGTGGTCGGCGATATCGGCGTAGTAGCGCGCATCCTCGGCGGGCATGTAGCGGCTGAAATCGGCCGGCACTTCATGGCGCATGCCGGCGGCGATCGCATACAGTTCATATAGTTTTGTCGCGGCCGCATTCAGGCTGCGGATGGCGGTCTTGCCGCTGCCCGTCATGGTGCGCGTGAGCTGGCCGTCCGCGCTGGTGAAGGTGTAGCTGCCCGTGTCCGCATAGCTGGCGGCGCCGCGCTCGAGCTGGTCGAGGAAGACGGGTGCAAACAGGCGTTCGAGCACGTGGCGCGCATGCGCAGCCGCCGCAGGCAGCCTGGCGGGAGCATCCATCAGCGCGTGCAGCTGCTTGGTTCTTTCGTAGTACTGGTAGGCCTGGCTGGCGGCGTAGGTGGCGTAATACGGGTTGGCGCGATCGGCGACAAGATCCGTCTGCGGCGCCAGCTTGTGCGCGTACAGCAGGAAACGGTTGACGCCATCCGCTTGCGGTACCGCCTTGCGTCCCTGCGGATACGGCGCCGGCGCGGGCGGCAGGTAGAGCAAGGGCGCCAGCGCGGGCGCGTGCTCGAGCAGCGACTGCGTGAAAAAGCGGGCGCTGTCGCGCGCGCGGTCCACGCCGGAATCGATGGTGACGAGCTGGCGCGGCGCCGTCGCCGCGTCCTGGCCCACTTGCGCAAACAGGGCGGGCAGGCGCGCCAGCATGCGCACGGCCAGCTGCCGATGTTCCTCGATGCCCGTCTGCGACAGATTGCCGTAGCCGGGTTTCTCGATGCCGGCCACGCCATAACCAAGCAGCGCGTTGGCCTTCATCAGGGCCAGGATGTCGGGACCCAGTTCGCGCCCCAACGGCGTGAGCGCATCCTGCGCGGCGGCCTGCTGCCACATCGCATACATGGCCGCGTTGCTCTTCATGCCGGTCAAGCCGCGCGAGCCGTGGCGCGCCACCAGTTGCGTGTAGATGGGCTGGAAGCCGGCCGGCGGCGCGGCATAGGTGGCCGGGTCCTGCTGCGGCGCATATGGCGTCTTGGTCTGGTAATGGCCTTCGATGGCCAGGACGGGACTGGCGTACAGGGCAAGGGCCAGCGCAGTGCTGGACAGGGGTAGCAGTAAGGGCATGGTTTTTTCGTGGTGAATATTTCTCGTACGCCAGCCTAGCACTGAACGAAAAAAAGCGGAAAAAAAGGCGGGCACGGCTGAATGCCGGCCCGCCTGTGCTGTCAGCGCAGCGCGTCAGCCTACCACTTCGGCGTGTACTTCAGGGTCAGCTGCACGTTGCGCGGGTCGCCGAAGTGGTTATTGCCGCCCGTGTCGTTATACGACGGGATCACGTAGCGCTTGTCGAACAGGTTGTTGACGTTGACGGCCAGCGACAGCTGCGGCGTGGCTTGCCAGGCCAGGCGCGCGTTCCACAGCGAGAAGCCGGCCACGTCGAACGAGCGGCCGAAGTCCAGCGTGTGGCTTTGCATGTTCACGCCGGCGCCGACGCTGAACTTGCTCCACTCGCCGGGCAGGGTATAGCCGGACCACAGGCGCAGCATGTGCTTCGGCGTCCACGTCGAGAAGACCTCGCCCTTATTGTCCGGGTCGTCGAGGTAGGTCGTCGTCGTGTAGGCATAGCCGGCCGACAGTTGCAGTCCGCGCGCCACTTCGCCGGACACTTCCGCTTCCAGGCCCTGGCTGCGCACCTTGCCCGAGGCGCGCGAGCAGTACCAGCCGTCGCAGGCGAAACCGGCGGCGTAGTCGTTGACGGCGCGGTCCTTGTGCTCGTAGCGGAAGACGGCCAGCGAGGTGTTGACTTTGCCGTCCAGCAGCTCGCCCTTGACACCGGCTTCATAGCTGTCGCCCGTGACCGGTTTCAGGACCTGGCCCGCCGCGTTGCGGTTCGTCTGCGGCTGGAACACGCCCGCATAGCTGGCGTAGGTGGACCATTGCGGCGTCAGCGCATACATCAGGGCCGCCGATGGCGTGAACTTGGCCGTGACCCTGGTGCTGTCCGCCGTGCCGCCCTTGGGTGCATACTCGAAGTCATACCAGCTGAAACGCCCGCCCAGCAGGGCTTTCAGGTTGCTGGTCAGCTGGCCGTTCCAGGTGCCGTACAGGCCTTTCTGGCGCATGTCGTAGGTGCTGCTGGAGCTCACGCCGCGCGCGGCGATGGTGTCGAAGTCCTGCCATGGACGGTGGTGGTTGATATTGAAGATCTGCGCGCCTTGCGTCCAGGCGCGCGCATAGCGGTCGTCGGAGTGGAACTTCACATAGCTGGCGCCCATGACGACTTCCTGCGCGATGCCCAGGCCATCGAATTTGCCGCGCACGAAGGCGTCGATGCCGCGCTTCTGGTTCTTGAAATCGGTGGAGAAGTCGCCGTACATGGAACCGCTGCCATCGGCCTTGATGGTGCCGGCCATGCGCTGGTGGGTCGAATTGGTGCGTTCATTGACGCCCAGCGCGGCCGTCTTGAAGGTCCACCGGCTGTTGAAGTGGTGCTCGAGGTCCAGGTTGACGGTGGTTTGTTCCACCTTGCTGCGGTTCCAGTCGGCGCCCGTATAGGTCGAGCGGGGCAATCCCAGTTCGCTGCCGTCGGCGTAGCGCGCCAGGCCGATGAACATCGGGCGGCCGCGCCCATTGACGTTGCTCACGGCCAGGCCCACGGTGGTGGCGGGACCGAGGTCGTAGTCGAGCGCCGCATACACGGTGCGGTTCTTGCTCCAGACCTGGTCGATGAAGGAGTGGCTGTCGTCTTCATCGATGATGGCGCGCCCACGCAAAGTGCCTTGCGCATTCAGCGGCGTGCTGACGTCGAGCTGGGCGCCGTAGTGGTCCCACGAACCGGCGCGGCCCGTGAGTGCGACCTGGCGCGTCGCCAGCGGGCGCTTGCGCACCAGGTTGACGGAGCCGCCCGGGCTGCCCGTGCCTTCGAGCAGGCTCGATGCGCCGCGCAGCACTTCCAGGCGATCGTAGATGACCATGTTTTCCTGGCCCCAGTTACCCAGCGCATAGGTGTTGCGGTCGATCGGCACGCCATCGTACTGCCACTGGTCGATCTGGAAGCCGCGCGAGGTGATCACCACGCCCGCGCCCACGCCATGCACGCCGACCACGCCGGTGACGTTGTTGACGGCTTCGCGCAAGTCCGTGATGCCCTGGTCGTCCAGGCGCTGGCGCGTCAGCACGCTGACCGATTGCGGCATGTCCTTCATCGACTGCTCGCCCTTGCCGAGGGTGATCTTGCGCGCCGTGTAGGAGCCGCTGCCTTCCGTGGTGGCGCCTTGCTCGGCCTGGCCGACGATGGTAATCGAGGGCATGGTGCGCTCGGCCGCCGAGGCGGCGCTTGCCGCTGCCGTGGGGGCGGATGCCGGCGCGGCCACCAGCACATAGCCGGTCGCCGTCTTGCCGATGGCATAGCCGCTGCCGCGCAGCAGCACGGCAAAGCCGTCGTCGATGGCGTAGCTGCCCTGCAGGCCGGCCGTCTGCAGTCCCTGCACCTTGGACGCGTCGATGACGATGGACACGCCCGCCTGCTGCGCATAGCGGTTCAGGGCGCCGGCCAGCGGGCCGGCGGGAATGGCGTAGCTGGCGGTGGCAAGGCTGGCCTGTGCCTGGGCGGCTGCCTGGACGTGCATGCCGGCGCCAGCGAGCAGCAGGGCGGCCAGGGCCAGGGGATGGAGCCGCGTGCGCAGCGCGCGCGGCGAGGAAACGGTAAGGATACGAGCGGACATGGTGACAGCCTTTTTTGATTGATCTCAGCTGCCTTGACGCACGAGATGCGCAAAGTGGAATCGCGAATGCAAAAAATATTTACTTTTTGGCGGGGGCGTCCACCATCACCAGGTAGCGCGTCAGCATGCGGATGCGCAGCTGGGGGAAATTGTCGATCAGCAGCTGCAGCGCCTTGTCCGTGTCGTCCAGCGGCAGCACGGCCGCCACGCGGATGCCGGCGATCTGTGCGCGGTCGTAATGCAGCTGGCCGGGGCGGTGGCGGGCCAGCTCGTCGAGCACGTCGGCCAGCGGCAAGTCGTCGACCACCAGCTGGTGCGCGCGCCACGCTTGCTGCACGCTGGCCGCATCGATGGCCGTGATGGGGCCCACGCCATCGTCGGTGATGCGCGTGCGCTGGCCTGCCTGCACCAAGACGGCCCGATGCTGCGGCACCTGCGCCAGCACCTTGGATTCCAGCATGCTGAGGATGGTGGCACCGTCTTCCCTGCGCACGGCAAAACGCGTGCCCAGCGCGCGGATCGCCGCCTGCTTGCTGTCGACGATGAAGGGGCGCTGCGCATCCTTGGCCACGTCGACGAGAATGTCGCCCTGCACCAGTTCTACATGCCGTTCACCCGCATTGAAGCGCACGTTGACGGCGCTGTCGCCGGCCAGGGTCAGGCGGCTGCCATCGGCCAGGGTGTGCGTCTGCCATTGCCCCGTGGGGCTGCGCAGGTCGGCCAGCAGATAGGCGGGGCGCTCGCCGAGGACCAGCGCGCCGGTCAGCACCAGCACGGCCACGGCGCTGGCCGCGGCCAGCTGGCGCAGACGCTGGCGCTTGGGCGCGATGGCGGCCAGGGCGGCGCGCGCGGGGCGATGGTCGCCGCCGGCCGGCTCGCGCACGGCATGCAATTGGCGCAGCAGGTTTTCCATGCCGGCGGCCACTGTCGCGTGCAGTGGATCGGCCGCCTTCCACGCGGCGAAGCCGGCCCGCGCCATGTCGCGCTCGGCCGTGTCGTCGGCGCTCAGCTGCACGATCCAGCGGGCGGCCTGCTCGGCGGCGATATCGGTGCGCGTGCCGCTCATGCCGCCATGGCCGGGCAGGCGTGGCGGCAGGCCAGCAAGGCTTGCACCAAGTATTTTTGCACCATGCGCGTGGAGACGTTCAGCTGCGCGGCGACGGCGGCCTGCGGCTGTTCTTCCAGGTAGTGCAGCAAAAAGGCCTCGCGCGCCTTGGCGGATATTCCGTCCAGCGCTGTGGCGATCTGCCCGAGCGCCTGTACGGCCATCAGGATCTCGTCCGGCGAGGGCGCACCGGGCAGGCTGTCGGCCAGCAGGGCCAGTTCCGCCAGGTAGCTGCGTTCGAGTACTTGCCGGCGCGCGCGGTCGAGCAGCAAGCGCTTGGCCGTCGTCGACAGATAGGCGCGCGGCTCGCGCATGCCGAACAGGGCGTCGCGCGAGGCGATGATGCGTAAAAAAGTGTCTTGCGCCACGTCGGCCGCGCCATGCGGGCAGCTGAGTTTCTTGCGCAGCCAGCCCACCAGCCAGCCGTGATGCTCGCTGTAGAGCGTGTGCACTTGCTGTTGCAGGCTGGGCTGGATGGCGGACATGGGGGATGAATAATATAAATGAGAATTATTCTCATTGTAAGCGGCAGAGGCGACTTGTCACAATCCCCGATTGCATGTGGATGGGGCTGGTGTTGCGCGCAGGCCGCATGCGTGGTGCTGCCGGAAATGAAAAAACCCGCCGCTGCACGGGGCAGGGGCGGGTTCTTCATATTGCAAATTCTTGGTGGTGATAGGTGGACTTGAACCACCGACCCCAGCATTATGAATGCTGTGCTCTAACCAACTGAGCTATATCACCAAACAGACCGGTCAGACCGGATGCTCGTTTTGACCAGGGGAAACCTGATCGATGTTCTTTGGTGGTGATAGGTGGACTTGAACCACCGACCCCAGCATTATGAATGCTGTGCTCTAACCAACTGAGCTATATCACCCAACAGCCGAGCATTATCCAGTCTTCCCATTTCCTTGTCAATGCCGGCGCAAAAAAATGTGCGGTTTTTTCACGCGCCGGCGCAGGCATGATTATTTCAATAACGGCTGGATCTGTGCCAGCATGGCCGAGGCCGGATCAGGGCCCAGGCAGTCGATAACGATGCGTTCCGACATTGAGCGTAGCCTAAGTCGAGCCTAGCGCTTGGCCAGTTGTTGTGTGGCGATGCTTATTTCAGCAAAGGGACAATTTGTGCCAGCATGGCCGCGGCCGGATCAGGGCCCAGGCAGTCGATGACGATGCGTTCGGGCATGGAGCGCAACCTAAGTCGAGCCTAGCGCTTGGCCAGTGGGTGTGTGGCGATGCTTATTTCAGCAAAGGGACGATCTGCGCCAGCATGGACGCGGCCGGTTCAGGGCCCAGGCAGTCGATGACGATGCGTTCCGGCATAGCCCGCAGCCAGGTCAGCTGTCGTTTGGCAAGCTGGCGCGTGGCGATGATGCTCGTCTCGCGCAAGGCGGCGCGGTCGATTCGGCCATCGAGGTAGTCCCATGCCTGGCGGTAGCCCACGCAGCGCATCGACGGCAGGCCCGGGTGCAGGTCGCCGCGCCGGCGCAACCCATCCACTTCATCGAGCAGGGCGTCGTTTTTCAGCATCAGGTCGAAACGCGCGGCAATGCGCGCGTGCAGCACGGCGCGGTCCGACGGTTCCAGCGCGAACGATTGCAATTGAAACGGCAGCACGGTCTTTTCGCGGCGGTCCAGCAGGGCTGACATGGGCTGGCCGGACAGGGCGATGATTTCCAGCGCGCGGCCGATGCGCTGCGCGTCCTGCGGCGCCAGGCGCGCGGCCGTGACGGGATCTTGCTGCGCCAGGCGCGCATGCATGGCGGGCCAGCCGATGGCGGCCGCATCTTCTTCCAGCTGGGCGCGCAGCACGGGATCGGCGCCGGGCAGATCGTCGAGGCCATCGGCCAGGCCCTTGAAGTACAACATGGTGCCGCCGACGAGCAGCGGCAGCTTGCCGCGTGCGGAAATTTCGCTTACCAGGCGCAGGGTGTCGTTGCGGAACTGCGCCACGGAATAGGCGTCGAGCGGGTCGATGATGTCGATCAGATGATGCGGTACGGCGGCCAGTTCTTCCTTCGACGGCTTGGCCGTGCCGATGTCCATGCCGCGGTAGACGAGGGCGGAATCGACGGAGATGATCTCGGACGGAATCGCTTGCGCGATGGCCAGCGCACTGGCCGTCTTGCCGCTGGCCGTGGGGCCCATGATGGCGACGGCCAAGGGGAGGGAGGAGATGTTTTGCATGTTGACTCGTGTAAGGTGATGCGTAGGTCGGATTAGCGCAAGCGTAATCCGACGTGATGCCGCCGCTGCAGTGTCGGATTACGCTGCGCTAATCCGACCTACTGGCCGCGCAGGAATAATTTATCGAGCGCGTTGATCTCGACCTGCACCCACGTCGGCCGGCCATGGTTGCACTGGTCGGCGCGTTCCGTGCTCTCCATCTGGCGCAGCAGGGCGTTCATTTCCTGCACCGACAAGATCCGGTTCGCGCGCACGGCCGTGTGGCAGGCCAGGGTGCCCAGCAATTCGTTCTGGCGCTCGATCAGCACGCGCGAGCCGCCGTATTCGCGCACGTCGCGCAGCACGTCGCGCGCCAGGGTTTGCGCGTCCGCGTTCTTGAGCAGGGTCGGCACGCTGCGCACGGCCAGAGTGGTGGGCGACAGGGCGGCGATATCGAAGCCCAGCGCTTTCAACGTGTCCTGGTTTTCATTCGCCGTCGATACTTCGATGGCGTCCGCATAGAAGGTGACGGGGATCAGCAAGGATTGCACCTGCATGTCCTGGCCGGAGACCTGCGCCTGCAGCGCGTTTTTCAGCTGCTCGTACAGGATGCGCTCGTGCGCCGCATGCATGTCGACCAGCACCAGGCCCTTGGTGTTCTGTGCCAGGATGTAGATGCCATGCAGCTGGGCCAGGGCAAAGCCCAGCGGATACTCTTCGCGCGCCATCGCTTCGGGCGAGGCGATGTACGGCTCCACCTGCGTGATCGGCGAGGATGCAGCACCGCCGCCGAACAGGGAGCCATAGGCCGCCGTGTCCTGGGCCACGCCCGGCGCGTCGGCAAAGAAGGGAAGGTTCGCGCCGGGCGAGGCGGGCGCAAAGGTATTCGTGAATTGCGCGCCGAACGACGTTTGCGTCTGCTCGCGGCGCCAGATGCCGGGGCCACCCAAGCCCGCGCTGGCGGTATCGCCGCCCAGGCTGGAAGCAGCTGGCAAAGGCGCCGGCACGCTGCCAAACGCTGTGGCCGACGTCTGTGCCAGCGCGCGCTGCACGGCGTGGAAGACGAACTGGTGCACGGAACGGCTGTCGCGGAAGCGCACTTCGATCTTCGACGGGTGCACGTTGACGTCGACCAGGGCCGGGTCGAGGTCGAGCGCCAGCACGTACGATGGAAAACGGTCGCCATGCAGCACGTCCTGGTAGGCCATGCGCACGGCGTGCACCAGCAGCTTGTCGCGCACGAAGCGCCCGTTGACATAAAAGAACTGGCCATCGGCGCGCGCCTTCGATGCCGTCGGCAAGCCGGCAAAACCGTGTATGCGCAGGCTGCCGGCCGATTCGTCCAGTGCCAAACGCGCTTCGGCGAAGTCGTTGCCGAGGATGTGGGCGCTGCGCTTGGCCAGTTCGCTGATATTCCACTGGTCGATGGTGCGGCCGTTGTGCGACAGCGAGAACGATACGTCCGGCCGCGCCAGCGCGATGCGGCGCACGACTTCGGCGCAGTGGCCGTATTCCGTCTGCTCGGATTTGAGGAATTTGCGCCGCGCTGGCGTGTTGAAGTACAGATCTTGCACGTCGACCGTGGTGCCGTGCGCGCCCGACGATGGCGAGACGCTGCCATTGTGCGAGCCGACGATTTCCCACGCATGGGCTGCATCCATCGTGCGCGACGTCACGGTGACGGCGGCCACCGAGGCGATCGAGGCCAGCGCCTCGCCGCGAAAGCCCAGGGTGCCCACGTTTTCCAGGTCGTGCAGCGAGGCGATCTTCGACGTGGCGTGGCGCGCCAGGGCCAGCGGCAGCTGATCCTTGTCGATGCCGCGGCCGTTGTCGGTAATCGCGATGCGTTTCACGCCCCCTTCTTCCAGCCGCACCGTGATCTGCGTGGCGCCCGAGTCGAGCGCGTTTTCCAGCAGTTCCTTGACGACAGCCGATGGCCGCTCGACCACCTCGCCGGCGGCGATTTGCGAAATCAACTGGTCAGGCAAGGCCTGGATCGGGCGGTGGGGCGTAATGGGAGCGTTCATGCGGTAATTATACCGGGGTCAGACCCGTCGGGTCTGACCCCAGCCCTTGCTCTTGGGCTAAAAGTTGGCCTACTTCCCCACCTCGCGCACCGGTATCGGCGCATTGCACACGTCGACGTGGCCGGCCGTGACCTTGCTCCACGGGCCGCCGCGGTGGCGCTGGGCTTCCAGCACGGCCTGGTAGGCGGCGCTGTCGGTGCGCATCACTTCCAGCTTGCTGCGCTGCTCGGGCGGCACGCTGGCGGCCAGGCGGATGGCCTTGATCGGCACGTTTTTCTCGGGGCTGTCATAAAAGCCCATGGGCCCCGTGCCGCGCGGCAGGGTGGACAGCAATGGCATGCCGGAGACGACCCTGCCGACGACGGTGATGTCGCGGTCCAGGTGGCGCGGCGACTGGCCGATGACGGCGTACAGCTCCGTGCCGCCGCCGCTGTCGCTGGCGCTGTCGCGGCCCACGCCGACGGTGGCATAGCAATGCGTGAGCCAGGCTGTGCCGGTTTTCGGATCGCGCGCCGATGGGAAACCGTTTGAATGGCCCACTTGCGGCGCATAGCCATCGGCGTCCGGCAGGCGCGTGAAGCTCTTGATATTTTTCAGCGGTACCGTGAATTCGCCGGGCAGGGTGCGCTGCGCATGCTGTATCGGCTTGGGATTCTTCTCGTTCGGATCGCCCCACTGCGCCACCCAGTTGTCCTGAGCGCGCGTGATGGCCAGGCCGTCGTAATACTGTTCCGCCACCAGGGCCTTGATGTTGGCCACGTGTTTCGGCGCGAAGTCGGGCGCCAATTCGATCACCACGCGGCCGGCGGGAATGTCCAGGTACAGGGTGTTGTCCGGGTCCAGCGGACGCCAGTCGGACGGCTTCGAGGCCTTGATCACGTCGGCCAAGGTCGCCTTGGCGGGCAGTTCGGCGGACGCCTTGATCTGGACGGGCGCCGCGTGGGCGGCCAGCTGTGCAAGGCCCAGTACGGTGGCCATGGTCAGGCCGCTCAGTGGGTGTCGATACATGTTTTCTCCTGGTCGGCGCGGGTTGCGCCGTGCAGAAAGTGTATACCGGAATGGCAATATTTCGTCGTAAAAACATTGCATACCGTAATCCTGAGAGTTGCCTGCCGATATGGTGTTTCCTTAACCTTTACTTAAATTGCCACACGCGCAAGGGCGCCGCATAATTAATCCAGAAATATCGGCCCGGGGACTGCCGTTGCGCGGGCCGGGTGGTGTATGATTCCGCCGCTACCTTTAGGGAAAAATATATGGATTTTGTGCAATTCCTCGACATGATCGTGCATGTCGACAAGACGTTGGGTATCTTGATCGAGCAGTACGGCACCCTCGTGTATGCGGTGCTGTTCGCCATTATTTTTTGCGAGACAGGCCTCGTGGTGCTGTTTTTCTTCCCTGGAGATACCTTGCTGTTTATCGCCGGCGCGTTTTGCGCGACGGGACAGATGCACCTGGGCTTGCTGATCTTCCTGCTCGTCACGGCGGCCGTCACGGGCAACACGCTCAATTACTGGATAGGCGAGGCCATCGGGCAAAGGGTGTTTACCCACGATTACCGCTGGATCAACAAGGACGCCATGCGCCGCACGCATGAATTTTTTGAAAAGCACGGCGGCAAGACCATCATCCTGGCCCGTTTCGTGCCGGTGGTGCGCACCTTCGCCCCGTTCGTGGCCGGCATTTCCGACATGACGCATGCGCGCTTCCAGATGTACAACATCACGGGCGCCTTGTTGTGGGTGGTTGGTCTGGTGACGGCGGGTTACTTCTTCGGCAATATCCCGTGGATTCGCGACCACCTGACCTTGATCGTGCTGATCGGTGTCGGCGCCGCTGTCGTGCCGGTGGTACTGGGCGGCATGTGGAAACTCTACAAGCGCATGGTCGGCAAGTCGGCGTAATTGCTGCAAAGATCCAGGGCAAGCATGCTGCGGCGCCGTCCGCAGCTGGCCCTGGATCCCGCTTTCTCTTCGGTACTTCTGTTTTGCTCCTGCCCTGATTCAAGTTTTGTTGCTTTCCAGCCGTAAACCAGAGGGTATTCTTACTTTCTGGATTTCCATGCGACATTTGAGCGCCCTGTTAGCTTGCAGCCTTGCCGTGATGACGGCCATGGCAAGCGCCAAAGATGCCCCCGCCCCGGCGAGCGCCACCGCATCCGCGCCCATGTCGGCGTCGGCGCGCGCGGCCGCCATGAAAACCCTGACCGAATCGGTGAAGGGCAAGGAGGCCAAGGCGCCTGTCGTCGTCGCGCCCACGGCGCGCGAAAAGGAGGAAGCGGCCGAAGTCGACCTGTCCGAACGCATCGCCGCGCGCCTGGCGGAAATGCGCGCCACCCAAGCTGCCCGCGCCGCCGCCCGCGCCAAGCGCGCCGCCGTGGTGAAGGCCGCGCCGCCGCCACCGCCACCCGTGCCGCGCGGCACGCACTGGTCGTACGAGGGCGACAGCGGTCCGGCCAACTGGAGCAAGATCAATGTCGACTGGGGCAAGTGCGGCAATGGCAGCCGCCAGTCGCCGATCGATATCCGCGACGGCATGAAGGTGGAGCTCGAGCAGATCAGCTTTGACTACCGCCCGTCGTCGTTCAACGTGGTCGACAATGGCCACACGGTGCAGGTGGGCGTGAGCGGCGGCAATTACATCACGGTGCAGAACCGCATGTTCGAGCTGCAGCAATTCCATTTCCACCGCCCGTCCGAAGAGCGTATCAATGGCAAGGCGTTCGAGATGGTGGTGCACCTGGTGCACCGAGACGCGGAAGGCCGGCAAGCCGTGCTGGCGCTGCTGCTCGAACGCGGTGCGCCGCAAGCGACCATCCAGACCGTGTGGAACAACCTGCCGCTGGAAAAATTCGAGACCATGCAGCCGACCATCCTGCTCGACCCGGCCGAAATGCTGCCGGCGCGGCGCGACTACTACACGTATATGGGATCGATGACGGAGCCGCCTTGCAGCGAAGGCGTGCTGTGGATGGTGATGAAGCAACCGGTGCAGGCATCGCCGGCGCAGATGGCGCTGTTCAGCCGCCTGTATCCCTTGAATGCGCGCCCGGTTCAGCCGACCAATGGCCGCATCATCAAGGAATCGAATTAAACGAATGCGAGGCGCTGGCGCCCGATCCATTCGGCGCCGGCGGCAAGCAGGTCGGGCTGGATCAGGGCCGGTTCGATGCAGATGAAGCGCGGCTGCTCGTCGTCGGCCAAGTCGGGCAGGGCGGCCGCGTCTTGCGCGCCCGGGTTCCACACGACGGCGTCCGTAAAGCCCTGCTGCTCCAGGCGCAGGGTGTGGCGGCCAGACTGCAGGCTCAAGGCGCCCGGCAGCTGGTAGTAGATGCGGTCCAGCTTGTCTGAAAATTGCAGCACTTCTTCCGCCTGCAGGGCATCTTGCGGCGTCTCGTCCGAATAGCGCACGCGCTGCAAGCCTTTGATGCGCGCTTCGCTCAAATCATCAATCGAAAAATACGTATGCAGGGCGGCCGAAAACGGAAACGCCTGCTCGCCCGTGTTGTGCACGGACAGGTCCAGTTCCAGCGCCTGCGCCTTGACGGCCATGCGCAGGCGCAGGGTGAAAGCCCAGGGCCAACTGGCGGCGATCGCTTCGGGCAAGTCGGCCTGGGTCAGGACAAACTGCGCCCATGCGGCGCCATCGGTGTCGCCGCTCGATTCCAGCTGCCACGTCGCCACGCGCGCAAAGCCGTGGCGCATGCCCGTGCCGCGCGCGCCGAACTGCGGGAAGATCACGGGTACGCCGCCGCGGATGGCGCGGCTGCCGTCGAGGGCGGAATCGCGGCTGCAGAACAGGCGCTCCTGGCCATCGCTGGTCTGCCACGAGACCAGGTGGCCGCCGTACAGGGTGACGGTCGCCTGCGCACCATCGGCCGCGCGGATGGTCACGGCCGGCAGCTCGCCAAAGATACTCTCGCTCATGCTAGGCTTTCATGTCAGGTCAGGCGGCTTTTCGCCAGCGGCGGATTCTTCGCAAAATAATTCTTGATGCCCGTGACGATGGCGTCGGCCATCTGGTCCTGGTAGCCGTTGTCGGTCAGCTTGGCTTCTTCTTCCGGATTCGAAATAAAAGCCGTCTCGATCAGGATGGAAGGGATGTCGGGCGCTTTCAGCACGGCGAAGCCGGCCTGCTCGACGGAGCCCTTGTGCAGGCGGTTGATGCCGCCGATTTCGCGCAGCACGGCCTTGCCCAGCTTCATGCTGTCATTGATCTGCGCCGTCGTCGACAGGTCGAGCAGCACGCTGGCCAGCTGTTTGTCGTGGTTCTTCACGTTCACGCCGCCGATCAGGTCGGCCTGGTTTTCCTTGTTGGCCAGCCACCGCGCGGCCGTCGAGGTGGCGCCTTTTTCGGACAGCACGAAGACGGACGAGCCGCGCGCCGTCGGCTGGATGAAGGCGTCGGCGTGGATCGAGACGAACAGGTCGGCCTGCACCTTGCGCGCTTTTTCCACGCGCATGCCCAGCGGGACGAAGAAGTCGGCGTCGCGCGTGAGCATGACGCGCATGTTAGGCTGCAGTTCCAGCTTGGTCTTGAGGCGCTTGGCGATGGCCAGCACCACGTCTTTTTCGCGGCTGCCCCGGCTGCCCATGGCGCCCGGGTCTTCGCCGCCGTGGCCGGGATCGAGCGCGATGGTAATCATGCGCACCACTTTCTGGCCAGGCTGGGGGCGCGCTTCGGGGCGCTGTTCCGGGCGTACGTCGGACACGGGCGGCACGACCGGCGTTGCCGGTGTGACGGCGGCCACGGGCGGCTTGCCGCTCTCGGGCAGAGGCAGCGCGGGCGGCGGTGTGTGCGTGTCGGCCATCGGTGGCTTGGCCGGGTCGCTCGACCAGTCGCCCTTTTCGATCATCTGCGCGATCAGGTCCGGTTCGCGCACGGGATACAGGTCGAAGATCAAGCGGTGGTTATAGGAGCCGGCCGGCGGCAGGGTAAACAGCTGCGGCGTGACTTCCTCTTTCAGGTCGAACACCAGGCGCACGACGTTGGGCCGGTTCTGGCCCACGCGCACCTGCTTGATGTACGGGTCGTTCGACTGGATCTTCGCCACCAGGCCTTTCAAGGTGGGGTTGAGTTCCAGCCCTTCGATGTCGACCACCAGCCGTTCCGGGTCCTTGACGATGAAGTGGGTCGCCTTAAGGATGCTGTCGTTTTCCAGGGTGACGCGCGTGTAGTCCTCGGCCGGCCAGACGCGCACGGCGAGAATTTGCGCCGCCATCGCCGACATGGGCGCGAACACGGACAACAGCAGGGTGCCGCCGGCCTTGAGTACCGTGCGCCGGGTGATGGGCGAGGAGATCAAAGGTTCGGGGCGAATTTGAGACGGTGAAGGCATGACAGACCCAATTCAGAAGACGCTTGCAATTCTACATCACGTCCTGTACCCGCAACGTTCAAATAAATATTCAGGTCGGCCGGCGGCAGCACCGGTTCGGCTTTCTCCGGCCATTCGACGATGCAGATATTGCGGCCGTCGAAGTCTTCGCGAAAGCCCGCGTCGAGGAATTCCTCGGCACTGCCCATGCGGTACAGATCGAAATGGATGACGTTGACGCTCTGGCCATCGAGCTGCACCGTGTACGGTTCGGACAGGGTGTAGGTAGGGCTTTTCACGTGGCCCGCATGGCCGGCCGCGTGCAGCAGGGCGCGCGTGAGGGCCGTCTTGCCGGCACCGAGGTCGCCGTGCAGGTAGATCGCCAGGCCCGGCGCCAGCGCGCGCGCCAGTGCGGCGCCCAGCGCGGCGGTGCCAGCTTCGTCGTGGAGGTGGGCTTTGAAGTGTTCGGTCATTATCTTCGGTATCGCATAAAATGGAGGCTGCTGTCATTGTAACCGCCCGCGCGCCTGCCGTTTTCCGTAAAGTCCCCTATGTCCGCCACCGTCACCGATCTCGCCGTCCTGGCGCGCACCATCAAAGAATGGGGGCGCGAGCTGGGTTTTGCCGAGGTGCGCATCGCCGACGTCGACCTGTCGCACATGGAAGCGCCGCTGCAAGCCTGGCTAGCTGCAGGGTATCACGGTGAAATGGATTACATGGCCAGCCACGGCATGAAGCGTGCGCGCCCGGCCGAACTGGTGCCGGGCACGGTGCGCGCCATCAGTGCGCGCATGAATTATCTGCCGCCGGCACTGGGCCCTGACTGGCGCACGCATGAGGCGGCGCGCGACGCCGATCCCGAAGCGGCCGTAATTTCCGTGTATGCGCGCGGCCGCGACTACCACAAGGTCATGCGTTCGCGCCTGCAGCAGCTGGCCGACCGCATCAAGGGCGAGATCGGCGACTTCGGCTACCGCGTCTTCAGCGATTCGGCGCCCGTGATGGAAGTCGAGCTGGCGCAAAAAGGGGGATTGGGCTGGCGCGGCAAGCACACCTTGCTCATCAACCGCCAGGGCGGCTCCTTCTTTTTTCTCGGCGAGATCCTCATCGACGTGCCGCTGCCCGTCGACCCGCCGGAAACGCCGCGCTGCGGCCAGTGCTCGGCGTGCATCACCGTGTGCCCGACGCAAGCCATCCTCGGGCCGTACCAGCTCGACGCGCGCCGCTGCATCTCGTATCTGACCATCGAATTGAAGGGCGCCATTCCCGTCGAGATGCGCCCCCTGATCGGCAACAAGGTGTATGGCTGCGACGATTGCCAGACCGTCTGCCCGTGGAACAAGTTCGCCCAGCGCGCCGTCGTGCCGGACTTCGACGAGCGCCACAGCCTGGGCAGCGCCGGCATGGTGGAGCTGTTCGCCTGGACGGAAGAGGAATTCAACCGCCGCATGGAAGGCAGCGCGATCCGCCGCATCGGCCACGAGCGCTGGCTGCGCAACCTGGCCGTCGGCATGGGCAATGCGGCCGCCAAGGCCAAAGGCCAGGCCGACATCGTCGCGGCCCTGCTGTCGCGCCGCGAGCACCCGTCGGCCATCGTGCGCGAACATGTGGAATGGGCGCTGGCGCTGCACGGCATCGCTTGATCTGCGTTTAAACCTGCTTCAGACGCAGCGCCGACCAGTCCGCGTCGATGGCGACCATCGCCACGCTGTCGAGCCCCACGGTTTGCGCAAAGTCGCGGATATCGTCGCGGTGGATATCGCTGCCCGCTTTGATTCCACCCTTGCGGTACGCCACCCACAGTGCGCCACCGGGCGCCAGGCGCGCCTGCGCCGCTGGCAGGAATTGCTCCAGTTCCGCGCGGCTGCGCGCGAACAGCAGTATCCAGTCCGCATTTTCACCTTCCCGTACCACCCGCTCGGCCGGCAACTGCGCCAGCAATGCCTCATGCTCGCCGCCGTCATTGAGCACGGCCAGGGCCGTGGCATTTTTCACATACATTTTTTCAGCAAAGGTTTTTTCGGACATGGCATCGGCGTGTGGAGTGGGGAAAGACGAGCATAACAAATTTCTCCTTGACTTATCGATATATCGTTATAAAATAGCGATACCTACTAACGATATATCTTTAAAGAGAAAACATGAGAAACTCACACCATACAGAACACGGCCACGGCGGTCATCATCATCACGGCCATTGCGGCCAGCATCACCACCATCATGGCGAGCATCGCCACGAATACTCCATGCATGGCCGCGGCCCGCGCGGCTTCGACGAGCGCGGTGACGGCATGGGCGGTGGTCCTGGCGGGCGCGGTGGACGCGGCGAGCGGGCCGAGCGCGTCTTCGGCCGCGGCGACTTGCCGCTGATCGTGCTGGCGCTGATCGAAATCAGCCCCCGCCACGGCTATGAAATCATCAAGGCCATCGAAGAGCGTTGCGGCGGCGCGTACGCCCCCAGCCCGGGCGCCGTCTATCCCACCTTGACCCTGCTGGAAGAGCAGGACCACGTGACGTCGTCCGAAAGCGCCAGCGGCAAGAAGCTCTACACGATCACGGACCTGGGCCGCGCATATCTCGACGAGAACCGCGCCCAGGTCGACGGCATCCTGGCCCGCCTCGACATGTTTGCCCGCGTCCAGGCGCGCAAGGCCTTGCCCGAGCGCGTGCACCAGGCCATGCACACCTTGAAGCATGCGCTGCTGCTGAACAAGACCAATTGGAGCGAGGCGGAAGCCGAGCGCGTCTCCGCCGTGCTGGAACAGGCGGCCAACGCCATCGTCGACGGCCACTGAGCCCACTTTACAAGGATACCCAATGACTACTGTATCAACTGCAACGCCACGCCCGCACGCCATCGAACGCGTGCGGCATGACTTGAAACTGCGCGTGCTCACCGTCGTGCGCACCGAGCAGATCACGCCGCACATGCGCCGCATCACGCTGGCGGGCGGCGACCTCGATGGCTTTGTCTCGCCGGCGCACGACGACCATGTGAAACTGTTCTTCCCCGCCCCGGGGCAGACTACTCCCGTGTTCCCCGTGCTGGGCAATGGCCCGAATCCCATCCAGTACGCGCAAGGCGCGCGTCCCATCGCCCGCAACTACACGCCACGCCGCTACGACGCCGCGCGGCGCGAGCTGGAAATCGACTTCGTGCTGCATGGCGACGGCCCCGCGGCCAGCTGGGCGGCGCAAGCGCAGCCGGGCCAGACCCTGGGCGTGGGCGGTCCGCGCGGCTCGATGCTGGTGCCGCTCGACTTCGACTGGTATGTGCTGGTGGGCGACCAGACGGCCTTGCCGGCCATCGCCCGCCGCCTGGAGCAGCTGTCGGCCACGGCACGGGCCATTGCCGTGATCGAGATCGTCGAAGACGGCGAGCAGATCGCCTTCGATTGCGCGGCGCAGCTGGACGTGCGCTGGGTCGCGCGCAATGGCCGCAAGGGGCCGCTGCTGCTGGACGCGCTGCGTCAGGTCACGCTGCCGTCAGAAGGCGACGGCTATGTGTGGGTGGCGTGCGAGCATGCGCAGGTGCAGGGCTTGCGCGGGCATTTTATCGACGCCGGGGTGCCGAAGCAGCATCTGCACGTGGCCAGTTACTGGAAACATGGGGCGGCGGAGCATCATGAACATCACGATGAGTGATAGGGGTGGTGTCGGCTTACGCCTGATGTGCCGCGCCAGCCGGCGGCCCGCTTCGCGCATGAGACGATTGCCTGGTTTTTAACTTTCCAATTGCATATAATATTTTTTTATAGAAATAATATTCAAGGGGGAAATGTTGAAATTACTGTCTTTGAGCGTGCTGGCCGCAGTGCTGATGGGATGCTCGACGCCGCGTCCACCCGTTGTCATGCCGGAATTCCAGCAGGCGGAATATGACGCCTTGCAAAAAACCGGTACTGGCGGTGTCAAAGGCCAGGCCTTCATGAAGACCAAGGGCGGCGAATTCAAGAAGGCCGGTGGCGAGAAGGTCACTTTGCGTCCGAAGACGGAGTATGCCCGCAAGCTGGCCATGCTGCCTGCCTCGCTGTACAAGCGTCAGGTGGTCGGCACCGTCAGCCCGAAGATCCGCGACTATGACCGCACGACCATGGCCGACAGCGACGGCCGGTTCGAATTCACGGAAGTCCCCGATGGCACCTATTACGTCACCACCAACGTGACGTGGTCGGTGTTCTATCCGGGCGCCTTCACGCCCGTCGAAAGCAAGCAGGGCGGTACGCTGACCTCCGAAGTGACGGTGGCGGATGGCAAGGTCTCGACGGTCATGCTGACGCGGTAAGCCCCGTTTCCGTTGTCGCCAACAACCGCGCCCGCTTTACCTTCGTCTTGAGTGGTGGTGTCGGCTTACGCGCGGAGCGCTAAGCCGACCTACGCCGGCCTGCTTTGCAAGTGGTGTAGGTTGGATTAGCGGCGCGCCAGCGCCGCGTAATCCAACATCAGCGTCTATTACTTCAACAACCCAGCCAGCTCCACCGCCGTCTTGACCTGCATCTTGTCGAAGATATGCGCGCGGTGGACTTCCACGGTGCGCATGCTGATGCCCAGCTTGTCGGCCACCACCTTGTTCATCTTGCCCGCCAAAATCAGGTCCAGCACTTCGCGTTCGCGTGTCGACAAGGTGGCCAGGCGCGCGTGCACGGCGGCCAGTTCGCCGGCCTGGCGCGAGTTGGCCAGGCCTTGCTGCACGCGGTCCATCAGGTCGTTGTCGTTGAACGGCTTTTCAAAGAAATCGAATGCGCCCCGTTTCAGGCTGTCGACGGCCATCGGCACGTCGCCGTGGCCGGTGAGGAAGATCACGGGCAGGCGCGCCGTCAGGTCGCGCTTGACCAGCTGGTCGAACATGGCGATGCCGTTCATGTCGGGCATGCGCACGTCGAGCAGCACGCAGTCGCCGGCGGCGTCGAAGTTGCCGTCCAGGCTATCGAGAAATTGCTGGGCACTGGCGTAGCTGCGCGCCTCGATGCTGCGCGAGGCGGCCAGCCAGGACAGGGAGTCGCGTACGACCTCTTCGTCGTCGATGATGTGTAGCATGGGGTCTCCGGCTTGTCGTTATGCGTTATTAGTTATTCGTTAGTGCGGCGTGCTTGGCGCGGCCGGCACGCTGAAGGTAAAGATCGTTCCTCCGGCGGGGTTGGCGCCGAAGGTCAGCGCGCCGCCGTGAAATTCGATGGCGGTGCGGCAGATGTTCAGGCCCATGCCCATGCCTTCGGACTTGGTCGAGAAAAACGGCGAAAACAGCCGCTCGGCCACGTCCTGGGGAATGCCATGGCCATGGTCGATCACGTCCACCGTCACCATGCCCTGCTGCGCGTCGTGGTTGGCCCGCAGGCGCATGATACGCCGTCCCGGCGCCGCATCCTGCATGGCCTCGATGGCGTTGCGCGTCAGGTTCAGCAGCACTTGTTCGATCATCACGGGGTCGGCGCGCAGCAGCGGCAGGTCCGGCGGCAGCTCTTCCTGGATGGTGACATAGTATTTGCGCGCCTGCAGGTCGATCAGCGCGCGGATGCCGTCGATCAGGGTGCGGATGGCGATATCCTGGCGCTGCGGCTCGCTCTTGCGCACGAAATCGTGCACGCTGCGGATGATCTGGCCGGCCCGCTGCGCCTGCGCGCTGGCCTGTTCCAGCGCCGGCTTCAAGGTGCCCGGATCGACGGGGGCGTCATGGTCGATGGCGCGGCGGATCAAATTCAAGGCGCCCGTCGTGTAGCTGGAAATGGCCGCCAGCGGCTGGTTCAATTCGTGCGCCAGCATCGACGCCAGCTCGCCCATGGTGGCCAGGCGCGAGCTCGTTTGCAGCTTTTCCTGCTGCTGGCGATTGAGTTCCTCGACCCGCTTGCGGTCCGAGATGTCGAGCACGGACCCCATCCAGCCCGTCTGCTGGCCGTTCTTGTCCACCAAGGGCGCCTCGAATATCAGCACGGGCACGCGCGTGCCGTCCGGGCGCTGGAAATAGGTTTCGAACTGCGGCGTGGGATTGCCGGCCAGGGCCTTGACGAAGCGCTGCTGGTATTCCTCCAGCGCTTCGGGCACCCAGTAGGGCATGGGCGGCAGGCGTCCGAGGATTTCCTCGGGCGGATAGCCGACGATCTGGCAAAACGCGGGATTCACATACGTGACCCTGCCTTCCAGGTCGCGCGCGCGCATGCCCGTCACCAGCGAGTTTTCCATCGCCGTGCGAAACAGCATCTGCTGGCGCAGCGCGCCTTCGGCCACCAGGCGGCGCGAAATATGCCGCCACAGGGCAAGCAAGCTCCACAGCAAACCCAGCGACAGGGCGATGACGGAGCCGACCAGCAGATTGGGCAGCAGCTTGGGCTGGCTTTTCACGCTGTCGGTAAACAGGGTGATGCTGGCGCCGGGCACGTCGAGCGCGCGCTTGTGCGTGTACACGCCGTGGCCGGGGCCGGCGGCGGCGCGCCGCGCCAGCACCTTGTCGTCGCGGTCGATCAGCGAAATCTGGTTATCCTGCGCAAACCACCACGGCACCATTTCATCGAGCAGGCTGCTGATCTGGTAGGTGGCCACCAGGCTGCCCACATAGCGCTGGCCATCGAACAGGGGCTGGTGGTAATCCATCAGCATGGCGCCCGGCGGCGCGTCGGGAAAGCCCGTCTGCTGCGAAGGTTGGGCATACTGGCCCCGGTGCAAACGGCGCGCATTGTCGGCCGCCGTCAGCGAGGCCGGCGAAAACGACAGCGCGTGCGGCAGGCTGTTGTCGCTGGTGGCCAGCACCTTGCCGCTGGTGTCGAGCCACAGCACGCGCTGCAATTCGCGGCCATTGCGCAACATCTGCTGCAGCCGTTCGTGCACTTTTTCCGCGCCCAGCGAGCCGCTGGCGATGTCCACGCCCAGGTTGAACAGACTTTCCTCGTTGCGCGCCAGCTGGAAGCGGATGGTCTGCTCCACCCACAGCGTATCGGCGATCAGCTGCTCCTGGCGCTCGTTGCTCTCCATCTGGCGCGCCTGCCAGGGCAGCCAGAACAGGATGGACAGGAACAGCAGCAGCAGGATGACGGGCAGCAGCCAGCGCATCGGGCTCGATAGCTTGAAGCGGCGCGCAAGGGTGGGGGGAGTCGGCATGGCTGGCAGGGTAGCGGCTTATCGGGAACCGGCTATTGTGGTTAACCACAATAGCCGAAGCAGTTTCTTTGGCACAATATTCAAGTAGACAAATAATAAAGTTTTTTAAAAAACCACTCAGGAGACAACAATGCAGATGAAAACCATGTTCGTCGCGCTGTGCGCGGCCATTGGCGCCACCGCCGGCGTCCACGCTTACGCGCAAGCCCCCATCGTTATCAAGTTCAGCCACGTCGTGGCGACCGACACGCCGAAAGGCCAGGCCGCCGAGCGCTTCAAGCAGCTGGCCGAAAAAGCCACGAACGGCAAGGTCAAGATCGAACTGTACCCGAACAGCCAGCTGTACAAGGACAAGGAAGAACTCGAAGCGTTGCAGCTGGGCGCCGTGCAGATGCTGGCGCCGTCGCTGGCCAAGTTCGGCCCGCTGGGCGTGAAGGAATTCGAAGCGTTCGACCTGCCCTACATCTTCCCCACCAAGACGGCGCTGTACAACGTCACCGAAGGCGAAATCGGCAAGAGCCTGCTGAAAAAACTGGAACCCAAGGGTATCACGGGCCTGGCCTACTGGGACAACGGCTTCAAGGTGATGTCGGCCAACAAGCCGCTGCACATGCCGGCCGACTTCAAGGGCCTGAAAATGCGCATCCAGTCGTCGAAGGTACTCGACGCGCAAATGCGCGCGCTGGGCGCCAATCCGCAAGTGCTGGCCTTCTCGGAAGTGTATCAGGCGCTGCAGACGGGCGTGGTCGACGGCACGGAAAATCCGCCATCGAATATGTACACGCAAAAGATGCATGAAGTGCAAAAGCACGTGACCGTGTCGAACCATGGCTACCTGGGCTATGCCGTCATCGTCAACAAGAAATTCTGGGATGGCTTGCCGCCCGATATCCGCGGCCAGCTGGAAAAAGCCATGCGCGAGGCGACGACGTTTGAAAAAGCCATCGCCCAGCGCGACAACGACCAGGCCCTCGACGCCATCAAGAAAGCGGGCAAGACGCAGATCTATACGCTGACGGTGCAGGAACAGGCCGAGTGGCGCAAGGCGCTGGCGCCCGTGCAAAAGGCCATGGAAGCGCGCATCGGCAAGGATCTGATCTCGGCCATCAACAAGGAAAGCGCGAAGTAAGCGCGCTGGCCGCGCCACCCGGCGCGGCTGTCAGGGATATTCCTGTCTTTCTGCAGCAACGGCACCTGCGCGTCCTGCGCGGGTGCCAGCGTACCCGCATTCTTTGAAAGTCCACCATGAAATTTCTGGATCACCTGGAAGAGTGGCTGATCGCGACCCTGATGGGCGCGGCCACCTTCATCATCTTCGTTGCGGTCGTGCACCGCTACCTGGCGGGCCTGCCGATACCGGGCCTGCAAGACTTCCTGATTCAAATCAATACCAGCTGGGCCCAGGAACTGTGTATCTACATGTTCGTCTGGATGGCCAAGTTCGGCGCCGCATATGGCGTGCGCACGGGCATCCACGTGGGTGTCGATGTGCTGATCAACCGTATGAACCCGCGCTGGCGCGACCGCTTCATCGTCTTCGGCCTCGGTGCCGGCGCCCTGTTTACGGGCATCGTGGGGACCCTGGGTGCCAGCTTCGTGTGGTCGATCGGCCACACGGACCAGACCTCTGCCGACATGGAAATCCCCATGTGGCTGGTCTATCTGGCCGTGCCGCTCGGTTCCTATCTGATGTGCTTCCGCTTCCTGCAAGTGATGGTGCATTTCATCAAGACGGGCGCCTTGCCGAAACACGACCACTCGCATGTCGAGGGGCTGGAAGACGAACTGACGGCTGAAGAAAAAGGAGCCAAGGCATGAACGCGCTGATCATTTTTGTGTTGCTGCTGGCGCTGATGCTGACCGGCATGCCGATTTCCATTTCGCTGGGCCTGACGGTACTGACGTTCCTGTTTACCATGACCAGCGTGCCCATCGAATCGGTGGCCCTGAAGATTTTCACGGGCATCGAGAAATTCGAGATCATGGCCATCCCGTTCTTCATTTTGGCCGGTAACTTCCTCACGCATGGCGGGGTGGCGCGGCGCATGATCAACTTCGCCAGCTCCATGGTCGGCCACTGGCATGGCGGCCTGGCGCTGGCCGGCGTGATGGCGTGCGCGCTGTTTGCGGCCGTGTCCGGTTCCAGCCCCGCCACCGTGGTGGCGATCGGCTCCATCATCCTGCCGGCCATGGTCAAGCAGGGCTATCCGCGCGGTTTCGGCGCCGGCGTCATCACCACCTCGGGCGCGCTGGGCATTTTGATTCCACCGTCGATCGTGATGGTGATGTATTCCGTCAGCACGAATACCTCGGTCGGTAAACTGTTCATGGCGGGCGTGATTCCCGGCATGATGCTGGCCATGCTGCTGGGCCTGACCACGTGGTTTTTGGCGCGCAAGCACAACTATCCGCGCATGAAAAAGGCCAGCTGGGGCGAGCGCTTCGTCACGTTCAAGAAGAGCGCCTGGGGCCTGCTGCTGATCGTCATCGTCATGGGCGGCATCTATTCGGGCGCCTTCACGCCGACGGAAGCGGCCGCCATGGCTGCCGTGTACGCCTTCATCATCGCCGTCTTCGTCTACAAGGACTTGAAGATCAAGCAAGTGGGCAAGGTCTTGCTCGATTCGGCCGCCATGTCGGCGATGTTGTTGTACATCATCACGAATGCCGTGCTGTTCTCGTTCCTGATGACCAGTGAAAACATCCCGCAAGCGATGGCCGAATGGATCACGGGCAAGGGCCTGGGCGTGATCAGCTTCCTGCTGGTGGTCAACGTGCTGCTGTTGTTGGCTGGTAACGTCATGGAACCGTCGTCCATCGTGCTGATCATGGCGCCTATCCTGTTCCCTGTCGCCATGAAGCTGGGCATCGATCCCGTGCATTTCGGCATCCTGATCGTGGTCAACATGGAGGTGGGCATGTGCCATCCGCCCGTGGGCTTGAACCTGTATGTGGCGTCCGGCATCACGAAGATGGGCATTTCGGAGTTGACCGTGGCCGTGATGCCATGGCTGCTGACGATGCTGGCCTTCCTGGGCCTGATCACCTACGTACCACAAATCTCGCTGTGGCTGCCAAATTTAATTTACAACTAAAACAGTTGTCCCCGTCATGGTGCAAAAAAAGTCGATACGGCCGAATAAATGCGCTATGATGGGCAGCCTTAAGGGGAAACACGTATATGCATATGCGCCCCGGTAGCAAGGCTGAAATACAGAATTGGCAACAAGGTTAGTGGGGGAGTGGTCTATAAAAACGGTATTGATACCGGGGATATATTGAGGAGACACACGTTTCACAGAAGTTGTTGAGTCATAGCTGTCTGCGGCCACAAGCCGGCACCGGCGGACCCAAATGACCGGGAACGTGAAGCAATATTTGAAGCGCACCGACTGGTGCGCTTTTTTTTCGTGCGCAGGAAACGTCCGCCGGCACGCCCAAAGTCGGTGCATAATTCCCGTGGCGCCGCTTCCCGCGCCGGCAGGTTGCATATATGCCACACTTGAATAATGATCAGCAGATGAAAAAACAACAGGGCAGTGAACTGTTCAGCGCCATCGTGGCCGCGCCATTCGGCGCCATGGGCGTGCGCGCGCAGGATGGCCAGATATGCGAACTGGTCTACCTGCCGCCGCACTTTGCCGAGAAAGACGCGCAGGATGCCGTCTCCGAGCGGGCCTGCCAGCAACTGGCGCGCTATTTCCGCGATCCCGATTACGTCTTCGACCTGCCGCTGGCCGCTTCGGGCAGCGCCTATCAGCAACGGGTGTGGACGGCGATCAGCGGCATTGCGCGCGGCCAGGTGCGCACGTATGGCGACGTGGCGCGCCTGATCGGCTCGGCGCCGCGCGCCGTGGGCCAGGCTTGCGGCGCCAACTGGTTTCCCGTGGTGATCCCTTGCCACCGGGTCACGGCCGCTGGCGGCCTGGGCGGCTTTGCCCACCACGACGATGCGACGGGTTTCCACCTGGGCGTCAAGCGCTGGCTGCTGGCGCACGAAGGCGTGGCGGCTTACCTATGATGAACAGCCTGCTGGCGCCCGACAACGCTACCCTGATCGATGAATTCTGCGACAGCCTGTGGCTGGAAGACGGCCTGTCGAAAAACTCGCTGGACGCCTACCGGCGCGACATGCGGCTGTTTGCGCGCTGGCTGGAAGTGGCGCGGCCCGGGCGCGAGGGCCTGTACGAAGTCTCCACGGCCGACATCGAAGCGTATTTCGCGGCCCGTCACGGCGAGAGCAAGGCGACGTCGTCGAACCGGCGCCTGTCCGTGCTCAAGCGGTTTTACCAGCTGGCCCTGCGGCACAAGCATATCGCCGCGGACCCGTGCCTGAAGATGGTCTCGGCCAAGCAGCCCGCGCGCTTCGTGCATACTCTGAGCGAAGCGCAGGTGGAAGCGCTGCTGGCGGCGCCCGACGTGAGCACGCCGCTGGGCCTGCGCGAACGCACCATGCTCGAACTCATGTATGCGAGCGGCTTGCGCGTGTCGGAACTGGTGGACTTGAAATCCGTGGAACTGAGCCTCAACGATGGCGTGCTGCGCATCACGGGCAAGGGCAGCAAGACGCGGCTGGTGCCGTTCGGTGAACAGGCGCGGCTGTGGATCGAGCGCTACCTGAAGGAGGCGCGCGGCATCATTCTCGACGGGCAAATGGACGACGCGCTGTTCGTCACGCGGCGCGGGGGCGCCATGACGCGGCAAATGTTCTGGGTCATCATCAAGAAACATGCGCTGAGCGCCGGCATCACGGCGCCGCTGTCGCCGCACACCCTGCGCCACGCGTTCGCCACCCATTTGCTCAACCATGGCGCGGACTTGCGTGTTGTGCAATTGTTACTGGGACACTCCGATATTTCCACCACGCAGATTTACACGCATGTGGCCCGCGAACGGCTGAAACTGCTGCATGCGCAGCATCATCCGCGCGGCTAAACATTTGGTGTTTGCTCCAACTACGTCATAATGTGCCTTATATGCTTATCTGTAACATCTAAAAACTAAAGAGGTAGTAAATGGCCAAGACAAATTTCCAATACGAAAAACGGCAAAAAGAGCTGGAAAAGAAGAAGAAAGCCGAGGAAAAAGCCAGGCGCAAGCTGGAAGCGAAGAACAATCCGAAGCCGGCCGATGGCGAAGAGGGTGCCGAGGGTGAAGAGCCCGAAGCGGACGATGCGGACGACGCTACCGACGCGCCTGCCCAGCCCCAGTAATTCCCCATGCTTGACGACCGGTGCGGCACCATTGCCGCGCCGGTATCTCCTCGTTCTACTTTCTCCCCGCTACAAGCTCGGCCGCTGGCCGATCGCCAGTTGCAGCTGCGTGCTGGCGATGGCCGCATCGGCGCGCGCCTGCACATAGCCCTGGTAGGCCTCATCGGCCGAACGCTGCGCCGCCAGCCATTCCAGCAGCGACGCATTGCCTTTGACGTAAGACAGGCGCATGCCATCGACCACCTTTTGCGCATCGACCAGCACGCCGTCGCGGTAGCGCGCCAGCCTGTCCTGCGCCGAACGCAATTGCCGCTGCGCCGTGCGCACCTGCGTTTCCGCCGTCAGTTCCGCCTGGCGCAAGGCCAGCATCGCCTGCGTGACACTTGCTTCCGCCTGCACGATATCGCCCGTGTCGCGCCGCGACAGGGGGATGGGAATGGCCAGCGAGATGGACAGGGCGCGCGAGCGGGCCGCGCCTTCGACGGGATTGCCGCTGCCATCGATGCCGTCATGGTAGCCGCGCGCGGCGGCCAGGCCCACGGTGACGGTCGGATCGACGGCGCGGTTGGCGCGCACGAGGGCCGCGCCGTCGCGCAGATTGTCGACGGTGGCGCGGGCGATGCGCACGTCGCTGCGGGCCTCGAGCGCCTGCGGCACCAGCACCTTTGCATCCTTGTCGGCATGCGCGGCGAAGTCGCAGGCCAGCTGCGCGTCCGGAAACAGCGCATCGAACTGGCGCCCCAAGGGCGGCGACAAATTCAACATGGCGCTGTCCGCCTCGCTGCGCGCCTGCGCCAGCTCGGCCTGGAACTGGTCGCGTTCCACGCGCGACTGCAGCAGCTCGATGCCGCCCACGTCGCCCGCCTTGCGCCGCACGGCGTTCGCCTCGACCACTTTTGACAGGGCCGCCATGGTCTGCTCCTTGCGCGCTGCGACGTCGCGCGTGCGGCACGCTTCCGTGAACGCGGCGGCGGCCGTGCCATACAGCTCGCTCTTGAAGCCGGCCACCGTTTCCTCGGCCAGCGCGACACTGCTGTGCGCGGCCTTCAAGCGCGCGGCGCGCTTGCCGCCCGTCTCGATGGCCATGCTGATGGCCGGGTTCCACGTGACGGGACGGTGCTCGGCGCTGCGCACGGTTTCGCGCGTGGCACCCAGAGTGAACTCCGGGTCGGGACGCAGGCCGGCGATGCCGATGCCGGCCTTGGCCGAGACGATGCCTTCCTGCTGCGCCCGCAGCTCCAGGCTGTGGCTTTCCACGGCGCACAGATAGGTCTCGAAAGTCAACGGAGCGGCGCTGGCGAAGGGCGCGATCAGCCAGGCCGCCAGCAATACATTAAAACGTGTCATGGGTCTCTCCTTCGGTATGCGTCTGGCGTTTTTGCAGGTGCGCCTCGATCAGGTAATACAGGGCCGGCAACAGCAACAAGGTCAGTGCCGTCGCCGTCACCAGGCCGCCCACGACGACGGTCGCCAGCGGGCGCTGCACGTCGCTGCCCAGGCCCGTCGCCAGCATGGCCGGCGTCAGGCCCAGGGCGGCCACGGTGGCCGTCATCAGCACGGGGCGCATGCGGTCGCGCGTGCCTTCGAGCACGGCGTCGCGCAAGCTCTTGCCCTCCTCACTGCGCAAGCGGTTGATCTGCGCCAGCATCAGCACGGCATTCAGGACGGCCACGCCGAACAGGGCGATGAAGCCGACGGCGCTCGATACATTCAAGGTCATGCCGCGCAAATGCAGCGCGGCCAGGCCGCCCAGCATGGCCAGCGGCACGGCCAGCAAGACCAGCGCGGGCTGGCGCAGGTTGCGGAACTGGCCAAACAGCAGCAGGAACATGGCGCCCAGGGTCATCGGCAGGATCAGCGCCAAACGGCTTTGCGCGCGCTGCAGGTTTTCGAACTGGCCGCCCCATTCGACGCTGATGCGCTGGTGCTCGCCTGCTACGGTTTGCGCCACCAGCGGGCGCGCCTCGGCCAGGAAGCCGGCCAGGTCGCGCCCGCGGGCGTTGAGGCGCACGATGATGTGGCGCCGCCCCATCTCGCGCACGATCACGCTCTCGCCCGAGGTGGTGCTGATGGTGGCCACCTGCGCCAGCGGGACCTTCGCGCCGTTGGCGGCCGTGAGCTTCAAGCTGGCGATGGCGTCCGGGCTGGAGCGCGTGGCGGGCGGAAAGCGCACGGCGATGTCGTAGCTTTTCTCGCCCACATACACCTGGCCGATGGGCGCGCCGCCGATGCCGGTGGCAATCAGGTCGGCCACGTCGGCCGCGTTGATGCCGTAGCGGGCCGCCTTGGCGCGGTCCAGTTCCACCTTCAGGTTGGGCAAGGGCGGCTCCACGTCCACGGCCACGTCGGAGGCGCCGTGGACGGTTTTCAAAACATTGGCCACCTTGCCGGCGATGGCGCGCACTTCATCGAGATCGTTGCCGAAGATTTTCACCGTCAGGTCGCTGTGCGCGCCCGACAATTTATCCTGCACGCCATCGATCATCGGCTGCATGAAGGCCACGGTGATGCCAGGCATGCGGGCGAAGCGTGCATTCATTTTCGCGATCAGCTGCTGCTTGCTCATGCCCGATTTCCAGCTTTTGTACGGATGCAGCCCCACGCTCGCTTCGATGTGCGACGGCGTCCAGTAATCGGTGCCGTCGTCGTTGCGCCCCGTCTGCGTGACGATGGTCGACACTTCCGGGAATTCCAGCGCGGCGCGCCGCAGTTCGCTGGCCATTTCGGACGCCTTATCCAAGGTGATCCCGGGTGGCATCTGCACCTGCAGCCACAAGGAGCCCTCATCGAGGTACGGTAAAAAGTCGCGCCCGATGCTGCCGCCCAGGATGGCAAGCGCTGCGAGCGATCCTGCGCACACCATTGCCACCCAGCGCTTGCTGCCCACCATGCGCTCGAGGAAGCGGCCATACGCGCCCGCCAGCGTGTCCAGCGCGCGGTTGTGGAAGGTGCGGCGCGGCTTGCGCAAGGCCAGCCAGGCCAGGCCCGGGATCAGCACCAGCGCCACCACGAGCGCGCCCACGAGCGCGGCGCCCACCGCATACGCCATGGGTGAGAACAGCTTGTATTCGATGCGCTGGAAAGCGAACAGGGGCAGATAGGCGGCGATGATGACGGCCATGCCGAACATGATGGGGCGCGCCACCTGCAGGGTCGCGTCGATGGCGTCCTGCAGGCTGAGGGGCCGTTCCTGTTCCCGTTCGCGGCGGCGCAGCATGTTTTCCAGCACCACCACGGAACCATCGACGAGGATGCCGAAGTCGATCGCCCCCAAGGACAGCAAATTGGCGGGAATCCTAAAATGGTGCATGAAGATGAAGGCGATCAGCAGGGCCAGCGGGATCGTCAGCGCGACGATGGCGGCCGCGCGCGGGCTGCCCAGGTACAGCAGCAGCACGAGGGCGACGAGCAGCATGCCTTCACCGAGGGTAAATCCCACCGTGTGCAGGGTGGCGTCGATCAGCGAGCTGCGGTCCAGGTAGGGCACGATCTTGACGTCCTTCGGCAGCACGTGGGCGTTCAAGTCGTCCACGGCCGCATGGATGCCGGCCAGCGCTTCGGACGGATTGAAATCCTTGAGCAGCAGGGTGATGCCTTCGATGGTGTCGGGGTTGCTGTCCTTGCCGAGGATGCCGCGCCGCTCCACGTTGCCGTAAGCGAGCTTGCCCAGGTCCTTCACCAGCACGGGCACGCCATCCTTGCTGCTGACGACGACGTTGCCCATGTCGTCGAGCGAATGCAGCAAGCCCACGCCGCGCACCACGTACGATTGCTGGCCGCGGTCGATCACGCTGCCGCCGCCGCTGATGTTGTTGGCATTGATGGCGTCCTTGACCTGCGCCAGCGAGAAGCCGTAGCTGTCCAGCTTTGCGGGATCGAGTTCCAGCATGAACTGCGTTGTCAGGCCGCCGAAATTGCTGACGTCCGCCACGCCGCGCACCTGCTGCAGGCGCGGGATCACGGTCCAGAACTGCAGCTCGGACAGTTCGCGTAAAGACCGTGTTGTCGATTCCAGCGTATAGCGGTAGATCTCGCCCGTGGGCGAGGTATAGGGATCGAGCCCCGGCTTGGCATCGTAGGGCAGGTTCACGCTGGCCAGGCGTTCCTGCAGCCGCTCGCGCGTGAAGTAGCCGTCGCTGCCATCCTCGAACACGACCGTGATCAAGGACAGCGCGAACAGGCTGCGCGTGCGCAGCACGTGCATGCCGGGCGTACCGAGCAGGGCCCGTTCCAATGGAATCGTGATCTGCTGCTCGATTTCCTCGGCGCCCAGCCCCGGCACCTGCGTGACGATTTGCGAGCTGACGTCGGCGATGTCGGGATAGGCTTCGATGGGCAGCTGCTTCCAGCAATAGACGCCGTAGGCGGCGACGAACAGCAGCACGAGCCAGACGATGCCGCGCCGCTGGCAGCAGGTGGCGATGAAACGGTCAATCATTGAGCAGCACTCCTTCCTTGACGACGATGCGTTCACCCGCGCGCAAGCCCGAGACGATTTCCACCTGGTCTCCATGGTTGGCGCCCACCTGCACCGTGCGCGGCGTGAATACCAGCGGGCTGCGCTCGACCATCACGCGCGTCGATGGTCCGCTTTGCAGCACGGCGGACGCGGGCACGAGCAGGGCGCGGCGGCTGGCGCCGGCGAATCCCGCGTGGGCGAACATGCCCGGCTTGAAGGCGCCGGCGCGGTTGTCGATGGCCACGCGCACCTTCACCGTGCGCGTCTCGGGATCGAGCACGGCGCCGACATAGGCGACCTTGCCCTCGAAAGCCTTGCCGGGCCAGGCGTCGACGGTGATGCTGGCCGTTTGTCCCACGGCCACCTGAGCCAGGTCCCGCTCGGCCACGCTGGCCGACAGCCACACGGTGGACAGGTCTGCCACCGTCATGACGGGTGCGTTGATATCGTTCCAGTAGCCGCCCTGGGCGCCTTCCATGGCGATCACGGTGCCGGCGATCGGTGAACGCAGCACGTAATCGCGTCGGGCGTGGCGTGTGCCGCGCGCGCCGGCGCCGTACTGGGTCAGCTTGTCGGCGCTGGCCCGGGCGTCGCTGCCGGCCTGGTCGTAGGCCGCCTGGGCCGCTTCGTACTCCTTGCGCGCGGCGATTTCCGCTTCGAACAGCGTTTTCTGACGCTCGAGTTCCTGGCGCGCCTGCAGCAGGGCGGAGCGCGCCTTGCTGTCGTCCGCGTAGGCGGCGCTCAGTTCCGCCGAATCGAGCGTGAACAGCGGGTCTCCCGCCTTCACGCTGTCGCCCAGCGCGCGCTGCAAGCGCGTGATTCGGCCTGCCAGCGGCGGCGTGATTTTCACCAGTTTTTCCGGCATGGCCTCGATGCTGCCGGGCGCCTCCGTTTGCGTGGCGATCTCCTGTTCCTGTACGGGCGCGATCTGCAGGCGCTGGCGCAGCGGCGACATCTTGTCGACGGCGATGCTGCCGTCATCCAGGTGTATCGATTGGGCGGGCGGCGTGGCCGCCGGTGTCGGCTTGGCGCAGCCGGCCAGGGCCGAGCAGGCGAGAGCGAGGGCGCAGCTGGCGCCCAGGGCGTTGCGGGTGGTCGTGTTCATCCCGTGTTTCCTTGTTATTGATGGTGATGGGGCATGCGTGGATGCCGTGCCCAGGCGGGCGGTCAGAGGGGCGCGGGCAGTATCAGTACAGCGCCGGGAAAGCATAGCAATGTGCTCCTGAAGAAGCGCCCAAGAACGCCTGAATCATTCTTCATGTTCCGTGTGCGCACGCTGCGGCGCGGTAAAATGCCAGCATGGAAAACAAGGCGCGACGCGAAAGGCAGGCATGAGAATCCTCCTGGTGGAAGACGACCGCAAGGCGGCGCGCCTGCTGGCCCGCGGCTTGCAGGAAGAAGGCTTTGTTGTCGACGTGGCGCACAGCGCGGAAGAGGGCGAGGATGAAAGCTACGCCGTCGACTATGACGCCATCGTGCTGGACTGGATGTTGCCGGGCAAGCAGGGCATCGATTTTTGCCGCGACTTGCGCGCGCGCGGCATCCAGACGCCCGTGCTGATGCTCACGGCGCGCGACGCCACGGCCGACCGCGTGGCGGGCCTGAACACGGGCGCCGACGATTACCTCACAAAGCCGTTCGAATTCGAGGAACTGCTGGCGCGCATCCGCGCCTTGCTGCGCCGCTCCGACATCAGCCGCCCGCTGGTGCTGGCGCTGGCCGATTTGACGCTCGATCCCGTCAGCCACCAGGCCACGCGGGCCGGCATGCCGCTGGTGCTGACACCCAAGGAGTACGCGATTCTGTTGATCCTGCTGCGCCAGGCGGGCGAGGTGGTCAGCCGCGCGCGCCTGGCCGAACAGATCTGGCAGGCGGACCTGATCGGCATTGATAACCTGATCGACGTCCACGTGCGCAACCTGCGGGGCAAGGTCGATGCGCCGGGCTCGCCGCCCTTGATCCACACGGTGCGCGGCCGCGGTTTCCGTCTGGCGGAAAACAACGGTGGCTAGCTTTCGCAAACGCCTGTTGCTGGTGCACCTGGCCGTCATCCTCGCCATCGTCGCCTGCACGGCGCTGGCCGGCTACTGGGGCCTGTCGCGCGCCGTGCACGGCCAGCTTGATGCGGCCCTGCTGGCGCTGGGCGAAACGGAAATGGCCATGCTGCCGGCCGCGCCGCGCCAGCCCGTGCAAGTGCACGAGGTGGCGCCGGGGCTGGCGCCGCCGTCGTTGACGCGCCTGGATCGCCTGGTGCAGATCATCGATGGCGAAGGCCGCGTGCTGGCCCGCAGCCGCAACCTGGAGGCGGCGCAGCTGCCCGCGCCTGCCGCCCTGCTCACGCGCTTGGCGGCCGGCGAGACCGTCTTCGAGACCCTGCCCAAGTTTGGCGAAGAGCCGCTGCGCATGGTGTCGATTCCCGTGCCCTCGTCCGGCGCGCGCCTGGCGGTGCAGGTGGCCGGTTCGCTCGACGACACCAACCACGTGCTGGCCGCGGCCACCGTGCTGTTTGGCGCCATGGCGCTGGCCTTGCTGGCGGCCGTTGGATTGGCCGGCGAAATGCTCACTCGCCGCGTGCTGGGCGCCATCGATGACGTGGTGGACCAGGCCCATTCGATCGGCGAAGCCAGCCTGCACCAGCGCCTGCCCCATCCCGGCACGCACGATGAAATCGGCCGCCTGGTCGACACCCTGAACGCCATGCTGGATCGCCTGGAACACGGCTACGATGCGCAGCGCCGCTTCACGGCCGACGCCTCGCACGAATTGCGTTCACCCCTGTCGCGCCTGCGCACGGAAATCGAAATCACCCTGCGCCGCCCGCGCGAAGCGCCCGAGTATGTCGATGCGCTGGCGTCCTGCCTCGATGAAGTGCAGCGCCTGACGACCCTGGTGGAAGAGTTGTTGATGCTCACGCGCCTGGACGTGGGCCAGGAACGCAATGCCGTGGAAACCATCGCGCTCAATCCCCTCGTGCGGGCGGCCGCGCAGCGCCTGGAAAAGGCGGCGGCGCAGCGCGGCATCCGCATCGTCTTCGATGACAGTGTGGCCGTGCAGGCGCGGGTGGCGGCCGGTCCCGTGGACCTGGTGCTGGCCAACCTGCTCGATAACGCCGTGAAGTTTTCGCCGCCCGACAGCGTCATCGCCGTGCACGTGGCGCGCGATGGCGCGCATGCAGTCGTCGGCGTGGCGGACGCGGGGCCGGGCATCGGCGTGGAAGACTTGCCGCATCTGTTCGAGCGTTTTTACCGTGGCGCCCAGGCGCGCGCGGGCGAGGCGCCCGGTTTCGGCCTGGGCCTGGCCCTGTCGCAAGCCATCGTGCACGCGTACGGCGGCAGCATCGAGGCGCAGAACCGCCCGCAAGGCGGCGCGCTGTTCCTCATGCGCCTGCCGGCGTCAGATTGAGGACGCGACACCTTCCCAGCGCACTTGCCGCACTTGCGGCCAGGCGCCGGCGCGGTTGACGAAGCGCACAAGCACGACGCGCTGCACGGCCTGGCACAGCACCGTGGCGATCAGCTGCACCACTTGCCGCGCTTCGTCCCAGCTGCGCAGCATTTGCGACGGGGCCAGGCCCGCGCCTTTCAGTTCGGCCAGCAGCAGGCGCACGACGTGGTCGGCCTGCGCCGCAGGGCAGGTGACGGTCAGGCGGTAGGTGGCCACGACGGGACCGCGCCGGGCAAACCAATGTAAGAATTTTTTCATCATCACACTCCCCGTTCTGCGACAAATTCCGCGTTGTTGACGAGCGCCCACCGCACGGCCGAGACGCTGCCTTCCAGGCTCACCTGGCTGACGATCTGCTCCAGCAATCCCAGGCTGGACAGGGGCGTGAGCAAGTCGGCCCGCACTTCGATGCGTCCCGCGTGCGCGGCATCCTCGCTGTGCAAGGATTGCAGCATCAGGGCCGGCATACCGCTGATCAAGCGCAGCATCAGCTTGCGCACCTGGACTTCCTGCTCCGCCTCGCATACGGCCGTCACGCGGTAGATGCTTTCCGTCTCGATGCCCGCTTCGCTGCCGTGCGCGTTGATGCGCTGGGCCAGATGGCGCAGCACGAGGTTGGCGATCAGCACGAAGCCCGTGCCGATCGCCGCTTCCAGGGCGAAGCCCAGGCCGCACAGGATGCCGATGGCGGCCGAGCACCACAGGGTGGCGGCCGTGTTCAAGCCTCGCACCGTCATGCCTTCGCGCATGATGACGCCGGCGCCCAGAAAGCCGATGCCCGACACCACCTGCGCGGCGATGCGCATGTGGCCAGAGGCATCGCCTTCGAGCACGGAAACCATCACGAACAGCGAGGCGCCGACGGACACCAGCGCGTTCGTGCGCAGGCCCGCCATGCGCTGGCGCAGCTGGCGTTCGGCGCCGATCATGGCGCCCAGGGTCAATGCCGCGGCAACGCGCAGCGCAAAGTCAAATACCACCATTATTTCTCCCGGCTGGGGAGGAACAGGCGAGTGCATAAGGCGAAGACTATCCGCCCGGATTGGGGCAGCAGACGACAACGGTGGAACGATGAGGGGGGAAGTGGCGGCGAGAGAGTACTGCCGCTGGTAAAGCCGCACCTTGCCGAGGGCAAGGCGGGCGGAATGCGCGCGTCTTGCCTAAGGCCGATCGCCGATGGTCAATCGACTACTGTCACTGGAACAAGCACCCACGAGTCACTCCATATCATTGATAACGGGGACAGTCTAGCCAGTGGGGCTGCTTTGGTCAACTGAAGCTCTCTTCAGGAAGCCGCCGCGTCGTCCCCGCCAATGCGGGGACGGTGAAGGCGACCGGTGGATCAGTGGGCGTGTGCCTTGGCGTCGTCGGCATCGGCGTGGGCATGCTCGCCGCCGCCAAAGAAGCGCGCGGCGCGCTTGCCCAGGCTATCGAGGTAGGTGTAGGCGACGGGCACCACCACCAGGGTCAGCAAGGTCGAGGTGATCACGCCGCCGATGACGGCGCGGCCCATCGGCGCCTGCGATTCGCCGCCGTCGCCCATGCCGATGGCCATCGGCAGCATGCCGAAGACCATCGCCAGGGTCGTCATCAGGATGGGACGCAGCCGCACTTGCCCCGCTTCCATCAGCGCCTCGAACTGCCCCAGGCCTTCGCGCTGGCGCTGGTTGGTGAAGTCGACCAGCAAAATCGCATTCTTGGTGACGAGGCCCATGAGCATGATGAAACCGATCACGGAGAAGATGTTCAAGGTACTGCCCGTGATCAGCAGCGCGGCCAGCACACCGATCAAGGAGAGCGGCAGGGACACCATGATGGCGATCGGCTGCAAGAAGCTGCCGAACTGCGAGGCCAGCACCAGGTAGATGAAGATCACGGCGATCCCCAGCGCCATCATGGCGCCGCCCATGGTTTCGGCCATCTGCTGCGCATTGCCGGCCACGTCGAAGCGCACGCCCGGCGGCAGATCGATGGACTTGATGGCCTTTTGCACGTCGGCGTCGACGTCGCCGGCAGGGCGGCCCTGCACGCCCGCATAGATGGCGACGCGGCGCTGCAAGGCCTGGCGTTTGAGCACTTGCGGGCTCGATGACGGCACGAAGTCGACCACCTGGCGCAGCGGAATCATGACGGGCTTGCCGTTCGCGTCAAGCTTGCTGGACGCCAGCGACAGGTCGGCCAGGTCGGCCACCTTTTGCCGGCCCGACTTGGGCAGCTGCACGTTGACGTCGTAGTTCTGCCCGTCGGATGCCAGCCAGTGGCTGACCGTGTCGCCGGCGACAAACGGGCGCAGGGCATTGCCGATCTGCTGCACCGACAATCCCAGGTCGCTGGCCAGTTCGTTATTGATCTTCACGGTGGTCGACGGATTGGCGCCTTCCTGGCTGTATTCCATGTCGGCCAGGCCCTTGATGTTGCGCATCTTGTCCATCAGCGTGTGCGCCACCGCATCGAGCTTGCCTTCGTCCGTGCCGAGGATGGCGATGAAGATGGGACGCTGGCCGACGGACAGGGTGATGCCGGCAATCGGCGCCAGGCGTTCGCGGATCAGCTTTTCCAGTTCCTGCTGCGAGCGGCGCTTGTGCGTCTTGATGTCCGTCAGTTTCAGGTTCACCTCGGCCGCGTTGCGGCCATCGGGCGTGCCGATATTGGCCACCAGGCTGTCGATCTCGGGGAATTCCTTCAGGGCCGTTTCGATCTGGCGCACTTTGCTATCCGTGTATTCGAGGCTGGAGCCGACGGGCGTCTTGAAGCGCAGGTTGACCCAGCCCTGGTCCGTCTCGGGGAACATCTCGCCGCCGATCATGGGCACGAGCATCAGGCTGCCCGCGAACAGGGCCACGGCCGTGGCCAGGGTCGTCTTGCGCCAGCGCAGGGCCAGGGCCAGCACCTTGCCGTACCAGACGTGCAGGCGGTCGATGCCCGTCTCGATCCACGCCATGAAGCGGCCCAGCCACGGCACGTACTTGAAGCGGTCCTTGACGGGGTCGCGCCAGACGGACGACAGCATGGGATCGAGCGTGAAGCTGACGAACAGCGACACGAGCACGGCGACCGCCACGGTGATGCCGAACTGCAGGAAGAAGCGGCCGATGATGCCGTCCATGAAGGCGACGGGCACGAATACGGCGACGATGGCGAACGTAGTGGCCATCACGGCCAGGCCGATTTCATTGGTGCCGTCGTTGGCCGCCTTGTAGTGGTTCTTGCCCATGCCCAGGTGGCGCACGATGTTTTCGCGCACGACGATGGCGTCATCGATCAACAGGCCGATGCACAGGGACAGCGCCATCAGCGTCAAAAAGTTCAGGGTAAAACCGAAAGCCTTCATGGCGATGAAGCTGGCCAGCACGGAAATCGGCAGGGTCAAGCCCGTGATGATGGTCGAGCGCCACGAGTGCAGGAACAGGAAGACGATCACCATGGTCAGCACGGCGCCTTCGATGATGGTGCGCTTGACGTTATTGAGCTGGCTTTGCACGCGTTCCGATTCGTCGTCCAGCACGCGCAGGGTGATATCGGGCGGCAAGGTCTTTTGCAGGTCGGCCGCCACTTTCAGGATGCCGGTGCCTACTTCCACCACGTTGGCGTCCTGCACCTTGGTGATTTCCATGGTCACTGCCTGCTGGCCGTTCATGCGCGAGATCGACAGTTCTTCCTGCTCGCCATCGACGACGGTGGCTACCTGGTCCAGGTAGACGGGGCCGACGGCGCGGCGCGCAACGATGATCTTGCCGAATTCGCGCGCATCCTTGATCTTGCCTTCCACGCGCACCAATTGCTCGGCCGCGCCATGGCTGATGGAGCCGGCCGGCAAATTCGTATTCGTGGCCTGGATGGCGCGGATCACTTCATCGACGCCGATGCCCTGGGCATTGAGTTCGATCGGCTTCATGCTGATGAGGATCTGGCGCGCGCGCAGGCCGCGCAGCTTGACTTGTCCCACGCCGGCCACGCCCTGGAAACGCTTACTGATGATTTGCTCCGTCATGGTCGACAGCGAGCGCAGGTCATGTCCGGTCGATGTCAATACGATGGTGGCGATGGGGCGTTCGTTGTCGCCTTCGGCGCGGGCGATGAACGGGTCCTTGGCTTCTTTCGGGAAGCGCGGACGCACCAGGGCCACCTTGTCGCGCAAGTCCTGCATGGCCTTGTCCATATTCGTCGACAGCTCGAATTCCAGGTAGACGCCGGCGCGTCCTTCCCACGAGTTGGCGCGGATGGTCTTGATGCCGCTGACGGTGTTGACGGCGTCCTCGATGGGGCGCGTGATGTCGTTTTCCACGGCTTCGGGCGAGGCGCCCGGGTAGTTCACTTCAATGGCGGCGAACGGGAACTGCACGCTGGGCATGCTTTCCACGCCCAGGCCACGGTAGGAGAAGATGCCCAGCACCACCAGCGCCACCATGACCATGGTGGCGAAGACGGGGTTTTGAATACTGACTTTGGTCATCCACATGGCTTAATCCTTCCGTGCCAGCACGGCTGCCGGCGCGGCGGGCGCGCCTGGCTGTGCGGCGAAGGTCACGCTGTGGCCCGGCTTGACGCCATCGAGTTTGGCGACGATGACTTTCGCGCCCGGCACCAGGCCCGACGTCACTTCCGCATAGCCTTCATCCTCGTTGCGCAAGCCCAGAGTGACGGGCTGGGCGACGACCTTGTTGTTCACCAGCGCATACACGACGGGGCCCTGCTTTTCATTGCGCACGGCCGTCAGGGGCACCAGCGGCGCCACGATTGAGCGTTCGGTGACGATGCTGCCCTTGGCGAACATGCCGCCGCGCAGCGCGCCATCGCCATTGTCGACGGCGATGTAGACGAGCATGGCGCGCGAGCCGCTCTCGGTGGTGGGGTTGATGCGCGTGACCTTGCCGGCGAAGTCGCGCGCGCCGAAGCCGTCGACCTTGAAGTGCACATCCTGGCCCAGCTTGATGCGGGGGATTTCCGCGCTGGGCACGGGCGCTTCCAGGGTCAGCTGCGCCAAATTGACGATGGTGTAGACGGGCATGTCGGGCGAGACTTTTTCGCCGGCCTGCAGGTGGCGCTTGCTGATGATGCCGGCCATCGGTGCGCGGATCACCGTGTCGGCCACCGCGATGCGGGCGATGTCGAGCATGGCGGCGGCGGACTTGACGTTGGCGCGCGCCAGGTCGACGGAATTTTGCGTCGTGTCGTAGGCCGTCTGCGAGATGTATTTTTGCTTGAGCAGCGCCTGGCTGTTCGCTTCATTCTTGCTGGCCATCGACAAGCGCGCCTGCGCTTCGTCGAGCATGGCTTGCTGCTGCGTCAGGCGGGCGCGCTGGTCGGCCGCGTCCAGGCGCACGAGGATTTGCCCGTTGGCCACGTGCTGGCCTTCCTGCAAGGTCGTTGCCTCGATCACGCCGGAAACCTTGGCCTTGATGGTGGCCTGGGTCACGGGCGCCAGCGAGCCGGACAGGGGCAGGCTGATACTGAGGGCGCGCGCATCGATGGCGGCCACGTCGCCCTGCGCCAGTTCATGCACGGGCGTCTTTTCCTGCTCCTTCTTCTTGCTCGCCTGCTGCTCGGCCGCCTTGGCGGCTTGCTGCTTCGACTGCATCACCGTCCAGCCGCCGCCGGCCAGGCCCAGCACGACGAGGATCAAGACGGGCGTGCGCCAGCGCCGGCGGCGCGTGGCGGCAAGGGGGGAGGCGGGGGGCAGGGTCTCGTTTTTCATAGGTTTTTTAGTCAGGAGCGGCGCAGGGGTTCGGCGCCAGGTCTCGGTGCGGCCGGCCTGCGGCAGGCCGGGGGAATTCGGGTAGCGCATCACCGTGGCGGCCGCAGACAGCACGCCTGCCGCTGCGGCCGTTCACGGCGATGCGCATGTTGCCACTTTAGGAAGATTCAAGGCTTGCCGCCATCGCTGTGCGACAGATTGCACAAAATCGGGGCTGGAATGCAAAAAACGGCGACCGGAGACCACGGCCAGCATGCGCGCCATGCGCGTCACGATGCTTGCGCATCCTCAAGAAGCCGATTCGCCGGCGCGCAAGAATGGTCGGGATGGTTGCGCCACCGGACAGGCCATACGCCCGCCGGTTGCCGCGCGGCCGCGCCACAGGGGGCCTGATGTCTGATCGGATTGCCGGAGCCGCCCCGTCGCCGGGCCGTTTGCTGGCCGCGGCCGAACCGCAGGCGGGGCCGGCCGGCAAGGCGCTCGATTTGCTGTCGATCATTGTTACCGCGATCGAACAGGCGCCCGGCCTGGCCGTACGCGGCATCGACCGCGACGGCATGGTGCGCTACTGGAGCGCTGGCGCGGCGCGCCTGTATGGCGTGGCGGCCGAATTGGCGCTGGGCCAGCCGTGGGCCACAGTGGCCGCCGCGCTGCCCGGCGCCGCCAGCGTGGCCGAGGCGGCGGCGGGCGAACTGGCGGCCGTGTGGGAAAGCGGCAAGGCGCGCAGTACGCGCCTGTGGAAGCTCGCTGCAGACGGGGCCACGCCGCGCTGCATCTGTTCCACCGTGTTTCCCGTCATTCAATCCGGGCGTGTGCGGCAAGTGGTCTGTGTCGATGTCGACATCACGGCCGGTGGCCACGACGGCGCCGCGCAGGGCGCCTTGTTGCTGATGGGCGACAATTTCCGCCAGTTGTACGAGAAATCGGCCGACGCCATCCTGCTGCTGCGCGACGAGCATATCGCCGAAGCGAATCCGGCCGCCATTGCCCTGTTCCGATGCGAAGACCGGCCACGGTTGCTGGGGCGCCGCCTCAGCGACTTTTCGCCCTTGCGCCAGCCCGATGGCGCATTGTCCTCGTTGCGCGGCACGCAGCTGGCGGCGCAAGCCCATGCCGACGGCAACTGCCGCTACGACTGGCGCTATCAGACATGCACCGGCGAGCTGTTCTGGGGCGAAGTGCTGCTCACGTCCGTCACGCTCGACCACACCTATCTGTTCTATGCCGTGATCCGCGATATTTCTTCGCGCAAACTGGCCGAGCGGGCCCTGTACCTGTCGGCACAGGTGGTCGAACATGCGCGCGAAGCCATCGTCGTGATGGATCCGCAGCAGCGCGTCGTCAGCATGAACCCCGCGTACAGCGAGATCAGCGGCGACAGCCTGGACGATATGTTGGGCAAGCCTTTTGTGTTGCACGGCGTGGAGCCGGACGCGCCCGCGTTTTTCGACCACGTGTGGGATGAGGTCGAGGCGAACGGCTATTGGCAAGGCGACATCCTGGGCCAGCGCAAGGCGGGTGGGCGCTACCCGGCCTGGCTGTCGCTGACGGCCATCCGCGACCCGCAGGGCCAATTGAGCAATTACCTGGCCATCCTCAGCGATATCAGCGAGCGCAAGAAAAACGAGGAACACACGCGCCACCTGGCCGAGCACGATTTCCTCACCGATTTGCCGAACCGGGTGCTGCTGCTGGACCGGCTGTCGCTGGCGCTGGCGGCCGCGCGGCGCAAGCTGAGCATGCTGGCCATCCTGTACCTGGACCTCGACCACTTCAAGCACATCAACGACAGCATGGGCCACCACGTGGGTGACTTGCTGCTCAAGGAAGTGGCGCGGCGCCTCGTGCGCTGCGTGCGCGGCGTCGACACGGTCAGCCGGCATGGCGGCGACGAGTTTGTCATTATCCTGGCCGAGGTGGGCGGCATCGACCAGGTGGCCCACGTGGCGGCCAGCCTGCTGCATGCCGTGACGCAGGTGTACCAGCTGGGCGAATATGAACTGCACGTGTCGACGTCGATCGGCGTGGCCATCTTTCCCAGCGATGGCGACGGCATCGATACCCTCGTGCACAACGCCGACATCGCCATGTACCACGCGAAGGAAAACGGGCGTAACAATTTTCAGTTTTTCAATGCCGAAATGAATGCGCAAATCGTCGAGCGGGCCAGCCTGGAGCAGGGCTTGCGCGAAGCCTTGGGCCGTGATGAATTCGTGCTCGAGTTCCAGCCCGCACTCGATGTTGCCAGCGGGCAGATCCTCGGCGCCGAAGCGCTGCTGCGCTGGCATCACCCGCAATTGGGCGTGCTGCCGCCCGAGCGCTTCATCGCCGTGGCCGAGGAATGCGGCTTGATGGTGTCGATCGGTAACTGGGTGCTGCGCCACGCCTGCCTGCGCGCACGCGCCTGGCACGATGCGGGCCATGCCTGGCGCGTAGCCGTGAATCTGTCGCCGGCGCAATGCCTGCACAATAATTTATTGCTCAGTGTACAAGAAGCGCTGGCTGTGTCCGGTTTGCCTGCCGCCAGCCTGGAACTGGAAGTGACGGAATCGTTGCTGATGAAGGGCGGCGCGCGCCTGGCCGGCGTGCTGGCGCAGCTGCGTGCGCTGGGCGCCAGGCTGGCCATCGACGATTTCGGCACCGGCTATTCGCGGCTGGCCAATCTGCGCCATTACCCGGTGGACAAACTCAAGATCGACCCGTCGTTCCTGCCCGCCGCCGCGGACGGCGCGGCGGGCGAGTCCGACACGGCCGTCGCCGCCACCATCATCGCCATGGCGCGCGAGCTGCAATTGACGGTGATCGCCGAAGGCGTGGAAACGGCGCAGCAACTCGCGTATCTGCGGGGGCAGGGCTGCCAGCAATACCAGGGGCGCTTTGCCAGCGCGCAAGTCGAGGGCAGCGCGCTGGCGAGGTTGCTGCATTAGTTAATTAGTGGACATTTCCCAGCAGCCTGATGCGCGCCAGCACCTGGCCATGGTCGGAGGCATGCGGCAAGCCCAGCAGCAAATGGTCGTTGAGATACGTCACTTCCTGCAGCACGCCGATGGCGCGCGGCGAGGCAGGATGAAAATGTTCGGACACGAGGATGTGGTCGATCGTCATGTAGGCGCTGTCGTGGATATTCGTGTAGCCCACGTGGCGCAAGGCATCCTGGCGCAGCTGGATGGCGTTGGCGTCGTACAGGCGCGCGCGCATTTCCGGCATGTCACCATGCGGTTCGCACGGCGCGCCCGCGCCCATGACGATGGCCGTGGTGACGGCATTGGCGATGTCGTTGAAGTCGCCCAGCACGATGCGGGGACGGCCGCTACGGCCCAGTTCGCTTGCCAGCACGCGCAGGGCCACGGCCTCCGCGCCGCGCCGCTGCAGCGAGCGCAGGTTGGCCAGCGCGTAGGCGGCCGCATCGTTGCCATCGCCATGGCGGTAGTCGGGCCGGCGCGATTTCAAGTGCACGACGACCACGTCCGTGAGTTGTCCGCCAGGCAAGATGACCTGCACGTGCAGGGGCGCGCGGGCGAAGCGGCAGGCGTTGTCCTCGGCGGAGACGCTCACGCCGGCGGGAAAGTCCGCCCAGGCCACACCGGCGCCCACCAGCGGCAGGCGCGACACGAGCGCCACCGTGGGCAGCATGCGTCCGGCAATATCCATCGCGTCGTAACCGGCCACGGCGGCTTCGCGGTAATGGCGCGTGCGCGACAGCACGTCGCGCAGGGCCGCTTGCGAGAAAATTTCCTGGAAGCCGATCACGTCGGCGTCGAGCAGGTCGATCTGCCGCGCCGTCCACTCCGCCTTGGCTGCGTATTGCGCCGGGCTCAACGGTTCCAGGTTGTCATACAATTTCGCCCCGGCGGGGGCAAGGTTGCAGACATTGAATGTGGCAAAGCGGATTTCTTCCTGCATAATTAGCACTCCTCACTGAACGATCAGCGTATCACGCATGGCTAAAAAAGAGCATATTTCCGAAACCCAGGCGACGCAGTTGCTGCGCAAGCATCAAGTTTCCTTCGAAGAACACCCGTATCCGTACGAAGAGCACGGCGGCACCAGCGTGTCGGCGCGCGAACTTGGCGTGCCCGAACACGACGTGATCAAGACCCTGGTGATGCAGGACGAGGCGGCCAAGCCGATGATCGTGCTCATGCATGGCGATTGCAAGGTGTCGACCAAGAACCTGGCGCGCTCCATCGGCTGCAAATCCGTCGAGCCGTGCAAGCCCGACGTGGCGCAGCGCCATTCTGGCTACATGATCGGCGGCACGTCGCCGTTCGGTACGAAGAAGGCCATGCCCGTGTACGTGGAGCAATCGATCCTGGACTTGCCGCGCATCTACATCAATGGCGGGCGGCGCGGTTTCCTCGTCTCGCTGGCGCCGCAGGTGCTTGTTGATTTGCTGCAAGCCAAGCCGGTGCAGTGCGCCTTGCAGGATTAAGAAAACCAGTCCCCGCCCTGTCCGTAGGCGGGGCGCTGGTGTATATTCTGCTGCGCCAGCCTCGATGTTGGTGTAATAAACACAATAAAGGGAAGAAATGAATCCAGTAATCACAACCGTGGCAATGACAGTGGCCGCTTACTTGCTCGGCTCGATATCGTTTGCCGTGGTGATGAGCAAGGTCTACGGCATTGCCGATCCGCGCACCTATGGCTCGAAAAATCCGGGCGCCACCAACGTGCTGCGCAGCGGCAACAAGGGCGCCGCCATCATGACCCTGCTGGGCGATGGCGCCAAGGGCTGGCTGGCCGTGTTCCTGGCCGACCATTTTGCCGGCGCGCTGGGCGTGGGCGACACGGCCGTGGCCCTGGTGGCCATCGCCGTCTTCCTCGGCCATCTGTGGCCCGTGTTCTTCCGCTTCGTCGGCGGCAAGGGCGTGGCGACGGCCCTCGGCGTGCTGCTGGGCATCAACCCATGGCTGGGCCTGGCGACCTTGGCCACCTGGCTGATCATCGCCTACGCGTTTCGCTATTCTTCGCTGGCAGCGCTGGTGGCGGCCCTGTTCGCGCCGTTTTACTATGGCTTGCTGTTCGGCGTCGATCCCATCTTGCTGTCCGTCATCGTCATGAGCGTGCTGCTCGCTTACCGCCACAGCCAGAACATCGCGAATTTGCTCTCTGGCAAGGAAAGCAAGATCGGCGGCAAGAAGGATGCGGCCAAGGCGCCCGTCAAGAAAAAGTAAAATGCCGGGGTCAGACCCGCCGGGTCTGACCCCAACCTTGCGGCGCCGCGCGGTGCGGCCGCCACCGACTCGCGCAAAGGCTGCCCACCATGACTGTTTCCACTCCCACTCCCGTCCGTATCGATTTCGTTTCCGACGTTTCCTGCCCCTGGTGCGTGGTCGGCCTGAAATCGCTGGAGCAGGCGCTGGACAAGCTGCAAGACACCGTCCAGGCCGACATCCACTTCCAGCCTTTCGAGCTGAACGCCAACATGCCGCCCGAAGGCGAGGATGTCGGCGAACACATCGCCCGCAAATACGGTTCCACTCCGGAACAGATGGCGCAATCGCGCGAAGCGATCCGCGCGCGTGGCGAACAGCTGGGCTTTACCTTCGCCATGGACAAGCGTGGCCGCATCTACAACACGTTTGACGCCCACCGTCTGTTGCACTGGGCCGCTCTGGAAGGGCGGCAGAAGGAACTCAAGATGGCGCTGTTCGATGCCTATTTCACGCAAGGGCAGGACCCATCCTCGCACGAGGTGCTGCTGGCCGTGGCCGGCAAGGTGGGGCTTGACACCGTGAAAGCGGCCGACGTCCTGGCATCCGGCGCCTATGCGGACGAGGTGCGCGCGCAGGAACAGTTCTATCAGCAGAACGGCATCAACTCGGTGCCGGCCGTCATCATCAACGAGCGCCATTTGATTTCCGGCGGCCAGCCGCCTGAAGTGTTCGAGCAAGCCTTGCGCCAGATCATCGCCGGCGCTTGAACCGGGCGCCAATGGCGCGCGCCATGACGGTTAATTTCGGCTACACTCCGCAGTGAAGGAGGATAGCCAAATGCCAACAGCCCGCTGGAATGGCGCCGTCATCGCGCAAGCGACCGATGCGCAGGTGCAAGTCGTTGAAAACAATATATATTTTCCTTTGTCTGCGGTGACGCAGGACTACCTGCGTCCCAGCAGCCACACGAGCGTTTGCCCATGGAAGGGCACGGCCAGCTATTACGACCTCGTCGTCGACGGCCAGGTCAATGCCAACGCGGCCTGGTATTACCCCAAGCCCAAGGATGCCGCCAAGCAAATTGCTGGCCACGTCGCCTTCTGGCGCGGCGTCAGCGTCGAGCGCTGACACTTTCTTTCCATACTAAAAATCAATAGAAAGCAGACGATGGATTTACGCCTCGCCGTGTACCAACTCGCCTCGGCCCATGCGCTCGATGCCCAACAAACCCGGCAGTTGCAGGAAGTGGCCGGTTTCCAGCGCGAACCGGCGCGCCTGGCCTACTGGCTGCCGCGCGGCGTGGCCGTGCTGGGCGCCGCCTTGCTGGGCATGGGCCTGATCTGCTGGGTGGCCGCCAATTGGGAAGACTTCGGCCGCATGGGCCGCTTTGCCCTGCTGCAAGGCATGTTTGCCGCCGCCTGCTTGGGCGCGTTTGCCGTGCCCAAGGCGCGCGTTCCCTTGTTGCTGCTGGCCTTGCTGGCCATCGGCGGCCTGTTCGCGTATTTCGGCCAGACCTACCAGACGGGCGCCGATCCGTGGCAGCTGTTCGCCCTGTGGGCCGTGCTGGCCTTGCCCCTGTGTTTTGTCGCGCGCAGCGATGTGCTGTGGACGCCGTGGATGCTGGTACTGTCGACGGCCGTCACGCTGTGGATGCAGGCCCATGTGCGCCATAGCTGGCGCATCGATTCGTCCGACCTGAGCATTTTCCTCAGCGGCTGGCTGGCCGTGCTGCTTGCCTGTGCGTTTGTCTCCCCCCTGCTGGCGCGCTGGACGGGCGCGGGCAGCTGGGCCCTGCGCCTGGGCCTGGTGCTGGCCACCATCCTCATCACGGGCACGGCCGTCAGCGCCCTGTTCGGCAATGAGATCGAGTCGCCGTACTGGGCCGGACTGGGCTTGCTGCTCGTCGCCGGCGTCCTGCTGGCCACGGGCCGGTTCTTTGACGTGTTCGGCCTGAGCGCCGTGGCGCTCGGTATCAACACCTTGCTGGTGGGCGGCCTGACGCACGTGCTGTTCAACGGCCATGGCGACGGCGTCGGCGCGCTGACCGTGCTGGGCTTGCTGGCCGCCGTGCTGCTGGCGCTGACCGTGCAAGGCATACTGTGGCGCACGCGCCGGGAGGCGGCATGAGCAATATCAATACTCAACGAACCGATGCGCTCGCCACCTTGATCGACGACGCCACGCGCGCCGGCCTGCTGCCGCCCAACGCCACCCGCCCCGTGCAGGATGTTCGGCCGTGGCCGCTGGTGCTGATGACGGCCTTCGGCGCCTGGCTGGCCGCCATTCCCCTGATGATTGCGCTGGGCGTGGGCCTGGAAAGCATCGTGCGCCACGGTCCCGGCGCGTATGTTGTGGCCGCCATCGTGCTGGTGGTGGCCGTGCTGCTGATCCGCACGCGCGGCGTGGCGCTGTTTGTCGAGCAACTGGCCGTGCCCTGTCTGCTCGTGGGCGGCGGCTTGCTCGGCTATGCCCTGTATCGCGACTATTCCACGCAGACGGCGTCGCTGCTGCTGTGCCTGGCGTGCCTGGTGGTGGCCGCCGCCTTGCCGCGCGACTGGCTGCGCGTGCTGCTGGGACTGGTCGCCTGCGGCTTGCTGGGGCTGGGCATCGTCGATAGCACGCGCGACTGGATTTTCGAGAACGACCCCACGCAACTGTATTTCGCCTGGATGCTGGCCCTGGCACTGTGGCTGGCCGCCCACTGGCTGCAGAAGCAAGCGTTCAATGATGGCCGCGGCGCGCCCGTCGCCGCTTTCCTGGAATCGCTGTCGACGGGGTGGGTATTGGCGATCTTGCTGGGGCTGGTCTTCTGGTCGGGCATGACCTTCATGCTGGGCGGTGCCTTGGGCGGTGGCTTTGCCGGCGAAGTGGCGCGCGAAGTGACCCGGCATCAGGGTATTGCCTGGTATGCGCAGGCCTTGAATGGCGTGTCGCTCGTGCTGGCCGTGGCGGCCGCTGCCTGGACGGGGTGGCGCTGGCCCGCATTGCGCCAGTTGCCCGCCATCGGCGTGGCGCTGGTGCTGATCGTGCTGGCGTGGTTCATGCCGGCGCTGGGTCCGGTGCTGCTGATCCTTGCGTATTGCGTGACGAGCGGGCGTTCGCGCGTGGCCGTGGCAGCCGCGCTGGCGGCGGCGTGGATCATCGGCAGCTTTTATTACCAACTGGCCTGGCCGCTGGCCAGCAAGGCGGCGCTGCTGGCGATAGCGGGCGCCGTGCTGTGCGCCCTGTCGTGGCTGGCCACGCGCGGCGCCGTGCTGCACCTGGTGGAAAGCAAACCGGCGGGCGTGGCGGTCGAACGCCGCTTCTTGCGCCTGGGCGTGCTGGGCGGATTGCTGCTGGTGTTGTTCGTCGCCAATGGCGGCATCTGGCAAAAAGAGCAGCTGATTGCCAAGGGGGAAGCAATCTTCGTGGCGCTGGAACCCGTCGATCCCCGCTCGCTGATGCAGGGCGACTACATGCGCCTCAATTTCGTCAACCTTGGCGTGCTGAGCACGTTGGCCAGCGTGGAGCGGGCGCCCGGCCGGCCGTTTGTCGTGGCCAGGCGCGATGCGCGCGGCGTGGCGGAACTGCTGCGCCCGTACACCAAAGAAGCGCTGGCACCCGGCGAATTCCTGCTCGAGCTGACGCCGAAGGATGGGAACTGGGTGCTGGTCAGCGATGCCTGGTTCTTCAAGGAAGGCGAAGCGGCGCGCTGGGAAAAGGCGCGCTATGGCGAGTTCCGCGTGCTGCCCGATGGCCGCGCCTTGCTGGTGGGCATGCGCGGGGAAGATTTACAGGCGCTGTAGCCGCTTGATTGAACAAACCCAATGGCAGAATCCGGGGTCGTAACCTGAGGGTACGACCCCAGCCTTTGCTCTTGGGGTGGCCGCATCCTGTAAAATTGCCCGATGGATAATATTACGCATTCGGTCATCGGCCTCGGGGTCGGCGAACTGGTACACCGCAGCCTGCCGCCCGAGCCGCAAGCCCCCGCACAGCGCACCCGGCGTGCGCTGTTTCTCTTTACAGCATGGTTTGCCAGCAACGCGCCCGATCTCGACCTGGTGCTGACCAAGTTGTTGCCACGCCCCTTCGGCTACATGCTGCACCACCGTGGCCACACGCACACCTTGCTGCTGGCCTTGCCCCAGGCGCTGCTCTTGCTGGCCTTGCTGTGGCTGTTATGGCCGGGCGCGCGCCGTCTGCTGAAGGAAAGCGTGCCCGCCCGCATCGGTCTGGCCGCTTGCCTGCTGCTGGGATTCTGCTTGCACATGAGCATGGATTTCCTCAATTCCTATGGCTTGCACCCGTTCTATCCGTTTGACAGCCGCTGGCTGTATGGCGACATGGTCTTCATTGTCGAACCGATGTTCTGGGTGCTGCTGGGCGTGCCAGTGATCATGTCCTTGCGCTATGGCATCGTCAAAAGCGTGCTGCTGGCGGGGCTGGCGGCGGCCCTGTGTTTCTTCACCTATAAAACCTATCTGGCGCCCGCCTCGCTGGCCGTGCTGCTGGGGCTGGGCGTGATCCTGGCCGTGCTGCAGGGACGGGCCGGCGAACGGGGACGCGGTCCATTGCTGCTGGCTTTCGCGCTGGCCGCCACCTTCATCGGTACGCAGGGCGTGGCGTCGGCCCTCGGCCGTACGCGCATCGAGGCGGCCGTGCAGCGGCTCGATCCCGGCACGCGCGTGTGGGACGTGTCGATGACGGCCTTCCCCAGCAATCCGCTGTGCTGGATCTATGTCTCGCTCGACAGCAAGACGGACGTGTACACCCTGCGGCGCGGCACCCTGAGCCTGCTGCCCGCATCGCTGGCGCCCGCCGCCTGCCCGGCCGGGCTGGCCGAGACGGGCAAGAAGGAGCAGCAACTGGCGCCCGGCATCGCCGTGTCCGCCCGTGCGGAGGGCAGCCTGGCCGCCTTGCGTGCCTTGCAGGAAGACAATTGCTATGTCGACGCCTGGTTCCGCTTTGCGCGCATGCCCAGGTTGAATGCGGACAAGCTGACGGACGTGCGTTTCAATCCTGGCATGCAGCCCAATTTCACGACCGTCGAATTGCAACAGTTCCGCAGCCGGCCATGCCCCGCCTATGTGCCGGGCTGGGACCGTCCCCGCGCGGACATGCTGGCGCCGCCGAAATAGAGAACGGCTGTGTTGCTTTTAGGCAAAAAATATCGCGGGTGCGCCTGTTTTGCCACGACCCAGCATGCAATAATTGCCAATTCGGCATGGATATCATTAAGTTAGGACTATTTTGGAAGAGCAGCACGCCTTACCGTATTTGCGAGAAACCCTGCTGTTTCTCGCCCTGGCCGGGATTTTTATCCCGCTATTGCAACGCCTGAAGGTCAACCAGGTGCTGGGCTTCCTGGCCGTGGGCGCCCTGTTCGGCCCGTTCGGCTTCGGCCTGTGGGCCGGCGATTTTACGTGGCTGACGTATTTCTCGTTCGTGCGGGCCGAGCAGGTGAGCGGCCTGGCCGAGCTGGGCGTGATGTTCTTGATGTTCATGATCGGCCTGGAACTGTCGACGGAACGGCTGTGGGCGCTGCGGCGCTGGGTGTTCGGCGCGGGCGTGGGGCAGGTGGCCGTCAGCGCTTGCCTGATCGGCGGCGTGGCGTATTATTTTGGCCTGTCGCTGGAAGCGTCCATCGTGCTGGGCCTGGTGCTGTCGCTGTCGTCGACGGCCGTCGTGATGCAGTTGCTGACCGATCAGCGTTCCTTGCAGACGCCGGCCGGGCAGGCGGGCTTTTCCATCTTGATGTTCCAGGATTTGATGGTGGTGCCGCTGTTCATCCTGATCGACGTCTTCGCCAGCGGGCGCAGCGACGACCTGGCGTATCTGCTCAGCTTTGCGGCCGTGAAATCGGCGGGTGCCATCCTGCTGATCTATCTGCTGGGACGCCGCGTGATCCGCCCGCTGTTCCAGTTCTTTGTCAAGAAGCACCAGCCCGACGTGTTCATGGCCCTGACCTTGCTCAGTACCCTGGGCATCGCCGGCCTGACGTATCTGGCGGGCCTGTCGATGGCGCTGGGCGCCTTGCTGGCCGGCCTGCTGCTGGCGGAAACGGAATTTCGCCACGAAGTGGAAGTGACGATCGAGCCCTTCAAGGGCTTGCTGATGGGGCTGTTCTTCATGTCCGTGGGCATGCAGATCGACGTGCGTGAAATCCTCAAGTCGCCCGTGCTGATTCCCTTGGCCGTGCTGAGCCTGTTTGCGCTGAAGACCTTGGTCATCAGCGTGATTTTCCGCATCGGCGGCTTTCACTGGGGGCGCGCCGTGGAAACGGGCGTGCTGCTGGGTCAGGGCGGCGAATTCGCCTTCATCGTCGTCGCGTATGCGCTCGGCACCAAGCTGATCGGCCCGCAGGTGGCGCAGTTCGTCATGCTGGTGGTGGGCCTGAGCCTGTTTGCCACGCCGGCCTTGGCCAAGGCGGCGCGCGCGTTCGGCAACTGGTGGGAACAGCGCCACCACCATCAGCTGGCCGACCTGGCGCACGGCGCGCTGCCGCCGCAGGGCAGCACCGTCATCATCGCCGGTTTCGGCCGGGTGGGGCAGTTGCTGGCCAAGGTGCTGACGGAGCAGGATATCGCGTATGTGGCGATTGAAAACGACGCGCGCCTGGTGACGACCCTGCATCCGCGCGGTTTCCCCGTGTATTTCGGCGATGCGTCGCGCGCGGAACTGTTGCAAAAGGTGAATGCGGACCGGGCTGCCGCCGTCGTGCTGACGATGGACCATGCGGCCTCCGTGCTGCATGCCGTGAAATCGATCCGCCGCGAATATCCGCAGCTGCCCGTGTATGCGCGGGCCCGTGACGAGGCGCATGCCGTGGCCCTGATACTGGCGGGCGCCACCCTGGTCGTGCCCGAGGCGCTGGAGTCGGCGCTGCAGCTGACGGCCACGGTATTGCACGAGGTAGGCCTGTCGGAAGCGCGCACGACGGACATCGTGCAAGCCGAGCGCGACCGGCGCAATGCCGTGCTGCTGGCGAAAAAGCTGTCATAGTGCTGCCGTAGCGCAACAGTGCGTGTCGCCGTGCTTTGTCAATTATCTATACAATAATAGTATATGAGCACATCAACCACATGAAAGCCGCGACGAAAAGCGGAGCGGCGCCCCTGACGCCGCAGCAGCTGGCGGCGCAGGAAACGCAGCAAAAATTTGGCAAGCCCGAGCGGGGCTGGCGCGAGAAGGTGTACACCGTCATCTTCGAGGCGGAAACGCGCACGGGCCGCGCCTTCGATTTGCTGCTGATCGCCGCCATCCTGATCAGCGTGACGGTGGTCGTGCTCAGCAGTGTCGCCTCTGTGGCCGAGCGCTATGGCACCTGGCTGACGGCGCTCGAATGGTTTTTCACGATTTTATTCACCATCGAATACTTCGCCCGCCTGGCGTGCCTGCAGCATCCGGTGCGCTACGCCAAGAGTTTCTTCGGCGTTATCGACTTGCTGGCCATCGTGCCAACCTACATCGGCTTGCTGTTGCCGGGCGCGCACGTACTGATCGACGTGCGCATTTTGCGCCTGCTGCGCATGTTCCGTATCCTCAAGCTCACGTCGTATGTGCATGAATACACGGTGCTGGGGCGGGCCTTGCTGGCCAGCCGGCGCAAGATCCTCATCTTCCTGTCGTTCGTCATGATGGTAGTCTTTCTGCTGGGCACAGTGATGTATGTGGTGGAAGGGCCGGAAAACGGTTTCAGCAGTATCCCCACGTCGATATACTGGGCCATCAGCACCATGACCACGGTGGGTTTCGGCGATATCACGCCGAAGACCGACATCGGCCGCACCATCGCCTCGCTGATGATGTTGCTGGGCTGGGGCATCCTGGCAGTGCCCACCGGCATTATCAGCGCCGAGATGACGGTACAGCGCAGCTCCAAGCTGGTCACCACGCGTACCTGCCCCACGTGCCTGAAAGAAGGGCTCGACGACGATGCCAATTTCTGCAAGAACTGCGGTGTCGCATTGCCGCCGCTGGCCCGCGATTAGCGCCTGAACCCTTCATCCACCGTTTTTACTTTACTTTTTTAAGGCCAACATGATTCCAGTTCGCCTGATCGCGACGGGCAAGGCCGTGCCGTCGCACAGCGTTACCTCCGCCAGCCTGGACCTGAAACTGGGTCATCCGACCGGCTACACCTTGCGCAAGAGCGGCGTGCTGTCGCGCTTTGTCGCCGCGCCCGACGAATCGCAAAGCCAGCTGGGCGCCGCCGCCCTGCTCGACGCGCTGAAAAATGCCAGCCTGCGTCCAGCCGACATCGATCTTCTGATCTGCGCCTGCGGCGTGCCCGAGCAGGCGTTGCCGAACACGGCCTGCTTCGTGGCCGAACATGCGGGCTTGCCGCCTGGCACGCAAAGCTTCGATGTCAACGCCAGCTGCCTCAGTTTCATGGCTGCCTTCCGCGTGGCCGCGTCCATGCTGGCCGGCGGCGCCTATCGGCGCATCGCCATCGTCTCGTCCGACCTCGCGTCGCGCGGGGTCGACTGGAGCGAGCCGGAAGCGTCGATGATCTTTGGCGACGGCGCCGCCGCCGTCATCGTCGAGCGGGGCGACGGCAGCGCCGGCATCCGCGCCTACAAGATGGGCACGTATCCGGAAGGGCGGCGCTACTGCGAAATCCGCGGCGGCGGCACCGAGCGCAACCCGCGCAACGGCTGCGAACCGGGCGACTACCTGTTCCGCATGGATGGCAAGGCCGTGTTCCGCCTGGCCGTCAAGGTGATGCCGGATTTCCTCGCGGAACTGATGCAGGAGTCGGGCGCGGGACTGGACAAGGTCGACGTCGTCGTGCCGCACCAGGCCAGCCCGCTGGGCCTCGCGCATGCGGCGCGCATCCTCGACGTCCCCGATGCTAAAATCATCAAGATCTTTGAAACGCATGGCAACCAGGTGGCCGCGTCCTTGCCCACCGCCCTGCACGAGGCGGTGATGACGGGGCGTGCCGTGGCAGGCCAGCGTTTGCTGATGATGGGCACGGCCGCTGGCCTGACCATCGGCGGCATGATACTTGACCTGTGAAGGTGGGGCAATGAGGCGGATACTGGTCACGGGAGCGACGGGCGGGCTGGGACGCAATGCCGTGCGCACCCTGCTGGCGCAGGGCGTGGAAGTGCGCGCCACGGGCCGCAACGCCGCCGTGGGCCGCGAACTCGAACGCATGGGCGCGCAATTCGTCGCGCTCGACCTGGCGCAGGCCACGCCGCGCCAGGTCGACGAACTCGTGCGCGGCATGGACACCGTCTGGCACTGCGCAGCGCTGTCGTCGCCATGGGGCGCGGAGCGCGACTTCATCGCCGCCAACGTCACGGCCACGGCCCAGTTGCTGCGCGCGGCCGCCAGCCTGCACGTGGCGCGCTTCGTGCACATCTCTACCCCGGCCATCTATTTCGACTACCGCAACCACTACGAGGTGCCGGAATCCTTCCGCCCCGACGCCTTCGTCAACGCCTACGCGCGCAGCAAGGCGATGGCGGAAAAACTGGTGCAGGAGTGCGTCGACCGCCAGCGCGGCATGACGTGCGTGATCCTGCGACCGCGCGCCATCTTCGGCCCGCACGACCAGGTCCTGATCCCGCGCCTGGCGAGGGTGCTGCAGGAGCGCGGCGGCAAGCTGCCGCTGCCCAATGGCGGCGCGGCCACCATCGACGTCACCTATGTCGACAACGTCGTGCATGCGATGTGGCTGGCCACCGTGCACAAGACCATCGCTTCCGGCGCCGCCTTCAACATCACGAATGGCGAGCCGGCGCGCTTGTGCGACATCTTGCGCACCCTGTTCTGCGACCATCTGCAGCAGCCGTTCGAGATCGTCAGCGTGCCTTACCGCGTGCTGGCGGCGGTCGCGCGCCTGATGCAGTTCGCCTCGCGTTTTACGCGCCGCGAGCCATCGCTGACGCCCTACAGCATCGGCGCGCTCAGTTTCGACATGACGCTCGATAACGCCAAGGCGCGCAAGGTGCTCGGCTACCGTCCCATCGTCAGCCTGCAGGACGGCATTGCCCGCACTGCGCAGTGGATGCGCCAGGAAGCGGCGGCGCACAAGGTGGGCAAGGAGCGCAATGGCTAGCATCACCGCGTTTCGCGTCGGCCATTGTACGCATCCTTCGTGCATGGTCTTGAAAGGCAGCGGGCTGGCCAGCCGCTGCTTCCCCTCGCGCGCCTACCTGATCGAGACGCGCGCGGGCTTGTACCTGTGGGACACCGGTTACGCCGAACACTTCCGCGCCGCCACGTCGAAAGGCGTGTACCGCATGTATGCATGGGTGACGCCGATTTTCTTCGACGAGAACGAGTCGCTGCAGGGCCAGCTGTGCGCGCATGGCGTATCGCCCGGCGACATCCACACCCTGCTGCTGTCGCACTTCCACGCCGACCATATCGCCGGCATGCGCGACTTTCCCGGCGCGCGGCTGATGGCGTCCAAGACGGGCTGGGACGCCGTGCGCGGACTGTCCGGTGTGGCCGCCGTGCGCCAGGCCTTCGTGCCCGAGCTGCTGCCTGCCGACATTGCCGACCGCCTCGCCTTTGTGGAAAGCGTGCCCGAGACGTCCCTACCGGCGGCCCTGCTGCCGTTTACACACGGGCGCGACGTCAGCGGCACGGGCGAGATTTACATCGTCGACTTGCCCGGCCACGCCATCGGCCATCTGGGCGCCTTCGTGCTGCAGGACGGCGGCTGGACCCTGCTGGCGTCGGACGCGGCCTGGGTGCCGGAAAGTTTCCAGCAGCTGCGCGGACCGTCGGAACTGTCGTTCATCATCCAGCACAAGCGCGCGCCGTATTACGCCACCCTGAACCGGCTGCATCAGCTGCACCGGTCGGGCAATGCGCAGATCCGCATCACGCATGAAGACACGGTCGACTACATTGCAGTGGCGGGCCGTCCGTGAAGCGTATTTTCTGGCTGTTGCTGTCGTACTGGCGCACGCGCCGCTTGCGCTTTGCGGATCGCACGCAGCTGGCCGCCTACCAGCAGCGGCAGCTGGCCCGTTTCATCGATGTGCTGTGCGCGCGCAGCCGCTACTTTGCCCCATACCGCAACTTGCCGCTGGCGCAGTGGCCGACCATGAACAAAGCGCTGATGCTCGAGCATTTCGATGCCATGAACACGGAAGGGGTGACTTTGGCGCAGGCGATGGACGCGGCCATGGCGGCCGAGCATAGCCGCGACTTCACGCCGGCCGTGGGCGACATCACGGTCGGCCTGTCGTCGGGCACCTCGTCGCGGCGCGCCGTGTTTACCGTCAGCCCCCGCGAAAAGGCCCAATGGGCGGGCGTGATGCTGGCCAAGGCGCTGCCCGACGGCCTGTTTTCCGGCGAGCGTGTGGCCCTGTTTCTGCGCGCGAACAGCAATCTGTACACGGCCGTGCGTTCGCCGTGGCTGACCTTTGCGTTTTACGATCTGTTCGAACCGTTCGACGCACTGTGCGCGCGGCTGGCGCAATACCGGCCATCCGTCATCGTCGCGCCGGCCCAGGTGCTGCGCCAGCTGGCCCTGCGCGTCATCGACGGCAGCCTGGCGCTGGCGCCGAAAAAAGTCATCTCCGTAGCCGAAGTGCTGGAAGCGCAGGACCGCGCGCTGATCGTGCAGGCGTTTGGCGCCGTGCATGAAATCTACCAGGCCACCGAAGGTTTCCTTGCCAGCAGCTGCGAACATGGCGTGCTGCATTTGAACGAGGAATACGTGCATATCGAACCGCAGTGGCTCGATGTGGAAGACGGTGAACCGCGCCGTTTCGTACCCGTGATTACGGACTTCACGCGCATCACGCAGCCCATCGTGCGCTACCGCCTGGACGACATCCTGATCGCGCGCGCCACGCCATGCCCGTGCGGCCGCGCCACGCGCGCCATCGATGGCATCGAAGGGCGCTGCGACGATATGCTGCTCTTGCCATCCACGCGCGGCGGTGAACCGGTTGCCGTGTTTGCCGACGTGCTGACGCGCGCGTTTGCGCAAGCCTTGCCGGCCGATGCCGATTACCGCCTGGTGCAAACGGGCGATAGCGCCTTGCAGCTGCATGCGGCGCTGGACGATGCGGGCCTGGCCGCCCTGCGCGCGCACCTGGCAACGGTGCTGCGGGGCCTGGGCGTGGCCACCGACGGTCTGGCCTGGACGATGAGCGGCGAACTGCCTTCCTTTGACCCCACCATGAAACGGCGCCGCATCCGGCGCCTTGCCACCGCATGAAATCTGTAGACACCATGACGCTGTATTCCCGCCTGCTGCACTTGCTGGCCGGCTGGGGCAGCGTCGGCCTCGTGTATTTTTCCAGCGACTTGCTGCAAGGGCAGGGGGTACTGCTGCCCGAAACGGCCATCGACCGCGCCATTCCCTACAGCGACTCTGCCATCTGGCTGTACCTGTCCTTCTTCATCCTGATCCCGTACGCCTACCTGGCGGCCGATGCGGCCCGCGTGCGCTGGCTGGCGCGCGCCATGGCGCTTTCCGCCGTCCTGTGCGGCGTGGTCTTCCTGCTGTATCCGACCACGCTCGCCTACCCGCCCGTGGGCGAGGGCAATGCGTGGAGCACGCAGGCGCTGCGCATGCTGCAGGCGGCGGATTCCACGCAAAACTGCCTGCCGTCGCTGCACGGCGCCCTGACCCTGCTGTGCGTATGGGCCCTGTGCGACAAACGCCACCTGGTTCGTTCCGCGCTGGCCGTGGTGCTGGGCGTGGCTATCTGCTACGCCATCATCGCGCTGCGCCGGCACGTGAGCATCGACCTGGCCGCCGGCCTGTTTGTTGGCATCGCTGGCGGCATGCTGGCGAAAATGCAGGTATCCTTGGCTGCCCGCCGCGCCGTTTCCATCAAAACCGCACCATGATGAATCCATTTGCCCTGTCGTTCCTGATCATGCTGGCCTTCGTGCTGGCCGAACTGCTGATACTCAAATGGGTACGCAAGACGCCCGTGCCGTGGAAGGACGTGATCTTCAATCTCAATTCCGGCCACATCCTGATGTGGGTGTTCCGCGGCGTGGAAGTGGCGGCCTTCGCCCTGCTGCTGCGCCATGCGAACCTGCACGTTGTCGACCAGTGGCCCGTGGCGGCGCAATGGATCTTCGCGTTTTTTGCCTGGGACTTGTGCTTTTACTGGATGCACCGGCTGCACCATAAAATCCCCTTGCTGTGGGCCGTGCACGTGGTGCATCACCAGGGCGAGCATTTCAACCTGTCGCTGGGCGTGCGCAATTCCTGGTATTCGTCGCTGACGAATTTCCCCTTCATCGCCATCCTGGCTGTGCTGGGCGTGCCGCTGGAAATCTTCCTTGTCGTCTCGTCGCTGCATTACACGGTGCAGTTCTACAACCACAATGCGCTGGTGAACAAGTCCGGCATCCTCGATCGTTTCATGGTCACGCCCTCGCACCACCGCGTGCATCACGGCACCGATAAACGCTATATCAACCGCAATTTCGGCGGCACCCTGCTGCTGTGGGACAGGCTGTTCGGCAGCTTCCAGCCCGAACTCGAGGGCGTGGAAATGCGCTATGGCGTGAAGGGCATGACACCCACGCACAACCCGCTGCTGGCCAGCAACGGGAAATTGTTCAAATGGCTGCGCGCGCATTTCCCCCACTGGCAGTCGCGCGGCACTTTCCACGTGCCCGAGCTGTTCATCGGCATCGGCGGCGTGATCCTGTTCGGCCTCGTGATCTATTACGTCAACCACGAAGCGGTGCTGGCCGGTGCGCAGCAGGCCATTCTGTTCGCGCTGATCTTTGGCGGCACCCTGGCGCTGGGCGGTCTGTCGGATGCGCGCCGCTGGGGCGCCATCGCCTGGGTCGCCATCGCGCTGGCCATGCCGGCCCTCTACCTGGGCTGGTATGGCGCGCGCGACGTGTGGGGCATGGTCTTCCTGGCCGCGCTGCTGGCGCATGGCCTCGATGGCGCGCGCCGCCTGTGGTGGCCGGCGGCAGCGGGGACGCGCGCGTGACGCAGCCTGTGCCTTCGCTGCCGCCGCTGCGCTTCCAGCCCGCCCGCGATTCCGCCTTCCGCCGCGAATTGCGCGCCCGCGCCGACGCTTACCTGGCGGATGAAGGAACGCACCGCTTCGGCGACGCGCGCCTGCATGCGAAAACCGTGTTCCTGGCCGCGCTGACGGTGGGCCTGTATGCGCTGGCGCTGAATGCTGGCAGCACCTGGCCGTTTGTCGCCAGCTATGTCGCTTGCCTGGTCGCGGCCATGGCGCTGGCCATGAATACCCTGCACGATGCGGCCCATAGCGCCATCTTCCGCCGGGGATTCCTGAACCGCGTGCTGATACGCCTGGTGGGCTTGCCCGTGGGCGTGGACACGGATTTCTGGACCATCCGCCACGTGCACTTCCATCACACGTATGCGAACGTGGAAGGCTATGACCTCGACACGGAGCCGAACCCCTTCCTGCGCCAGACGCCGTACCAAAGCTGGTCGCCCCAGTACCGCTATCAATACCTGTACTGGCCCGTGGTGGCGGCTCTGTCGCTGCCGTACCTGAACTGGTATGGCGACTGGCTGGACCGCTTCGGCAAGACACCCGTGGCCGCGCATAGCCGCTTGCAGGGCTGGCGCGGCTGGCTGTCGTTCTTCGGCTGGAAGCTGGGCCACGTGGCGCTGGTGCTGGCGCTGCCCATGTGGGTGCTGCAGCAGCATGGAATAGGTTGGGGCGTGGTGCTGGGCGCGTATTTCCTGGGCCAGATGATCGCCTCGTGCGCGCTGGTGGCGCTGATCCTCGGCACCCACTGGGCCGAAGTGGAATTCTTCCAGCCGGGCGCGGACGGCACCTTGCCGCACGACTGGTACCAGCACACGTTTTATACGGCCTGCGACTGGACGCCGAAACCGCGTGCGCTGCGCTGGCTCGGCTATTGGCTGGGCGGCCTGAACCTGCACCTCACGCATCACCTGTTCCCCACCTGGAATCACCGCCACTACCCGGCGCTGGCGCGCATCCTGGCCGAACTGGCGCCGCGCCACGGCCTCGTCTACCGCGAACTCGGTTACGGCCAGCTGCAAGAGTCGCAGCAGCAATTCCTGCGCGCCATGGGCCAGCCGCCCGCCCGCACCTGACGAATCGTGCTTGACTCGGTTTCCGTTCTGTCTTACATTTCTGTAACGACAGAAATTAGAGAAAATCATGGAACTGAGTCCGACCACGCAGAAGTACATTTTGCACTGGGGTGAAATGGGCACGCGCTGGGGCGTCAACCGCACGGTGGCGCAAATCCACGCGCTGCTGTTCCTGGCGAATGAACCGCTGACGGCGGAAGACATCGCGGCCAGCCTGAACGTGGCCCGCTCCAACGTCAGCAACAGCCTGAAGGAATTGCAAAGCTGGGGCCTGGCGCGCAGTACGCACGTGATGGGGGACCGGCGCGACCATTTCGTCGCCCTGCAGGATGTGTGGGAAATCTTCCGCGTCATCATGGAGGAGCGCAAGCGGCGCGAGATCGACCCCACCCTGACGGTGCTGCGCGAATGCGCGATCGAGGGCGAGCACGATGCGGCCATTCCACCGGCCACGCTCGAGCGCATGGGCGAAGTGCTGGCGTTTCTGGAAATGCTCAGCAGCACCTACAGCGATTACAAGAATTTGCCGCCGGCGACCTTGCAGCGTATGCTGTCCATGGGCGGCAAGGTGGCCAAGTTCCTCAGTCCGGAAGACAAACCTGGCAAGCGCGCAAAATCATGAACGGCCCTTCGGAAGGAGAACTGTTCAAGAAGGTGATGGGCGCGCAATGGCTCACGCTGCACCCCGATATCCGCCGCCGCTTCGAGAAAAATCCCGCGCCGGGCCAGCCCCTGTATTACCGGGGTGAACTCAGTGAACTCACCAGCTCGCGCCTGGGAAAATTCCTCGGCTGGCTGACGCGCCCTTTCATCGATGGCGCCCTGATTCCGCATGACGATCACGACTTCCCCGTCGATATCGAAGTCTATTCACGCCCCGGCTGCCCGTTCATTTTCAAGCAGCGCACCTACCGCCTGCATGGCCGCGCGCCGATCCGCTTCACCTCCTACATGGCCGAAAGCGCGAAGGGCGAAGTGCTCGAATACGTGGGCATGGGCCTGGGCATGAAGCTGGTGTTGCACGTGGAAGACGGCAATCTGCACTTCACCAGCGACGGCTATTTTTGGGATCTTTTCGGCTGGCGCATGCCGCTGCCCGGCGTGCTCACGCCCGGCAAGACCTTTCTGTGCCACCGCAATGAAACGCCGCAGCAGTTCAACATCCGCATCGAAATTCGCCACGCGCTGTTCGGCACCACGTTCACGCAGGCGGGCGTGTTCCGCGAATCGGCCGCACCGGAAATGAAGGAGACACCATGAATACGCATCTGCTGGCCCTGCAACTGATGGCGGCGCAAGGCTGCCTGGGCGCCTTCGACACCATCTACCACCATGAAATTACGGAGGCGCTGCCGCAAAAGGCGTCGGCGCGCCTCGAATTGACGATCCACGCGACGCGCGCCCTGATCTACAGCCTGCTGTTCGTGGGCCTGGCGGCCTGGGAGTGGCATGGCGCCTGGGCCTGGGTGCTGGTGATCGTGTTTGGCGTGGAAATCGTATTGACCTTGTGGGACTTCGTCGTCGAAGACCGGACGCGCCTCTTGCCCGCCACGGAGCGGGTCACGCACACGGTGCTGGCGATTAACGCGGGCGCCTTCATCGCCCTGCTGGCTCTGAACAGCAGCGAATGGGCGAGCTTGCCGACGGCCCTCGTGTGGCAACCGTATGGCTGGCTCAGCGTCTTCCTCGCCCTGTGCGGTGTGGGCGTGGGCTTGTCCGGCCTGCGCGACGCGTATGCCGTGTGGCAGCTGGGACGACGCAAGGTCCAAGAGACGGCAGAGCAAGAGGAGCACCTGCGCTTTGCCAGCACGCCGCAATCCGTGCTGGTGACGGGCGCCACGGGTTTCATCGGCCAGCAGCTGGTTGCCGCCTTGCTGGCCGACGGCCATGCCGTGACGGTGCTGACGCGCCAGCCGAAGCAGGCCGCGTGGACCTTTGATGGCCAGGTGCGCTGTATCCAGTCGTTCGACGAATTGGCGGACGCGCAGCGCATCGACATGGTCGTCAATCTGGCCGGCGCGCGCATCGTCGGGCGGCGCTGGACGGAGGCGCGCAAGACCGCCTTGCGCCGCAGCCGCGTCGCGCTGACGCAGGCACTGGTGGCGTGGATCGCCCGCGCGCAGCACAAGCCACGGGTGCTGCTGTCGGCGTCGGCCATCGGCTACTACGGTGTACAGCCGCAGGGCGACGACACGGAATTGACGGAGGAGAGCGCGCCGCAAGCCATCTTCATGTCGCAGCTGTGCCAGGAGTGGGAAGCGGCCGCGCGCCAGGCGGAGAAATTTGGCGTGCAGGTGGGCTGCATGCGCTTTGGCCTCGTCTTTGGCCACCAGGGTTCGCTGCCGCAAATGCTGCTGCCGGTCCGCTTCGGCGTGGGCGGCCCGCTGGGCAGCGGCAAGCAATGGGTCACGTGGGTGCACGTGCGCGACGTGATCCGCGGTATTGCCCATCTGGCGCGCCGCAGCGAAGAGCAGGCAGTCAGTGGCGCGTATAACTTCTGCGCGCCGGAAGCCATAGCGCAGCGCCGCTTCGCCCAAGTGGCGGGCGCCGTGCTGCACCGCCCCAGCTTCATGCCCACGCCGGCCTTCGTCATGCAAGCCTTGCTGGGCGAGCAGGCCGACTTGCTGGTGGAAGGCCAAAGGGTCGCGCCGCGCCGCTTGCTGGCCGACGGCTTTGTCTTCCGTTATCCGCAGCTGGAAGGGGCGCTGCGCAGCCTGTAGCCGCCGTTCTGAGCGTAGAATGAGGCATGCTCCGGGGTCAGACCCGCCGGGTCTGACCCCATCAGGAGACGCCCATGTCCTCATTCAGCCATACGATAGACAGCCATACCTATGCGTTCGCCAGCCTGAAGGAGCTGCTGGCCAAGGCCACGCCGCTGCGTTCGGGCGACGTGCTGACCGGCGTGGCGGCTGCCAGCGCGCGGGAACGGGTGGCCGCGCAGCTGGCGCTGGCGGACGTGCCGCTGCCGCTATTCCTCAGCGAGGCGCTGGTGCCGTACGAGGAGGACGAGGTCACGCGCCTGATCATCGACTCGCACGCGCGCGCCGCCTTTGCGCCGATTGCGCACCTGTGCGTGGGCGATTTCCGCGACTGGCTGCTGGACGATGCAACGGATACGCAAACGCTGACGCGTGTCGCCGCCGGCATCACACCGGAAATGGCGGCCGCCGTCTCAAAAATCATGCGCTTGCAGGACCTGGTGCTGGTGGCCCGCAAGTGCCGGGTCGTCACGGCCTTTCGCAATACCCTGGGCCTGGAAAACCGTTTGTCCACGCGGCTGCAGCCGAACCACCCGACGGACGACGCCACAGGCATTGCCGCCTCCGTCGTCGATGGCCTGCTGCTGGGCAGCGGCGACGCCGTGATCGGCATCAATCCGGCCACCGACAATGTGGCACAGGTGGTCTCGCTGCTGCACCTGCTCGACGCCGTCATCGACCAGTACCGGATTCCCACGCAGTCATGCGTGCTCACGCACATCACCAATACCATCGAGGCGATACGCCGCGGCGCGCCCGTCGACCTCGTGTTCCAGTCGGTGGCGGGTACGCAGGCGGCCAACCGCAGCTTCGGCATCGACCTGGCGCTGCTGGCCGAGGGGCGGGCGGCGGCCCTGTCGCTGGGGCGCGGCACGGTGGGCAACAACGTCATGTATTTCGAAACGGGGCAGGGCAGCGCGCTGTCGGCCGGCGCCCACCACGGCATGGACCAGCAGACGTGCGAGGCACGCGCGTATGCGGTGGCGCGCGCGTATCAGCCGCTGCTGGTCAATTCCGTCGTCGGCTTCATCGGCCCCGAATATCTGTACGACGGCAAGCAGATCATGCGCGCGGGGCTGGAAGACCATTTCTGCGCCAAGCTGCTTGGTCTGCCCATGGGCTGCGACGTGTGCTACACCAACCATGCGGAAGCGGACCAGGACGACATGGATGCCTTGCTGACCATGCTGGGCGTGGCCGGCTGCAACTTCATCATGGGCGTGCCGGGGGCGGACGACATCATGCTCGGCTACCAGAGCACCTCGTTCCACGACGCCCTGTATGCGCGCCGAGTGCTGGGCTTGCGCCCTGCGCCGGAATTCGAAGCCTGGCTGGCGCGCATGCGGATCACTGATGTGCAGGGCCGCTTGAGCGAAGCGCTGGCGCCGGCTTTCCAGGCGGCCCTGCTGCGCCTGGACGACTAGGAGGGCGCATGGACGAAACCAACCCTTGGCAGGCCCTGCGCGCGCATACGGCGGCGCGCATCGCGCTCGGGCGCCGTGGCGTCAGCGTGCCGACCAAGGCGCAGTTGGCGTTCCAGCTGGCCCACGCGCAGGCGCGCGACGCCGTGCACCTGGCGCTCGATGGCGACGCCCTGGCGCGCGACTTGGCCGCGCAGGGGCAAGACTGCGTGCAACTGCACAGCGCGGCCGCCACGCGCGCCGACTATCTGCAACGGCCTGACCTGGGGCGCCGGCTCGACGATGCTTCACGGGCGCGGCTGGCCACCGCTGCTACGGGAGTTGACCTGGCGCTGGTGGCGGCCGATGGCCTGTCGGCGCTGGCCGTGCAGCGCCACGCGGCACCGTTCCTGGCCGCCCTGCGCGAACGGCTGGCGCTGGAGGCGTGGACGCTGTCGCCGCTGCACATCGTTGCGCAGGGAAGGGTAGCTGTCGGCGACGAGGTGGGGGAATTATTGCAGGCGCGCGCCGTGCTGGTGCTGATCGGCGAGCGGCCGGGCTTGAGTTCCCCAGACAGCCTGGGCCTGTACCTGACGTGGGCACCTGCAGTGGGCTTGCTGGACGAGCGCCGCAACTGCATTTCGAACGTGCGCCCCGAAGGGCTGGCGTATGCGCAGGCGGCGTACCGGCTGCATTATTTGCTGTCGCAGGCGTTCAGCCGGCAGCTATCGGGCGTGGGATTGAAGGATGAAACGGTGGAAGAGGGCGCGGCCCTGGCGGGCGCGCGCAACTTCCTGCTGAAGTGATCAGACTTCGCGGATCTCGTCCAGCGGCCAGCGCGGGCGCACGTTGAACGAGTAATCGTGCTTGGCGGCGTCGGGATTGATTTGCAGGCGCATGGCGCCCGCAAAAGCGATCATGGCGCCGTTGTCGGTACAGAATTCCAGCTCCGGGTAATACACTTTGAAGCGCTTCTTGGCGGCGGCCGCGTTGAGCGAGGCGCGCAACTGCGCGTTGGCGCCCACGCCGCCGGCGATCACCAGGCGTTTCAAGCCCGTGTGCTTGAGGGCAGCCACGCATTTGGCTGTCAGCACGTCGACGATGGCGTCGACGAAGCCGCGCGCGATATTTGCCTTGTCCTGCTCGCAGATATTCGCGATGACTTTTTCTTCATGGTTTTTCACCACCGTCAGCACGGCCGTCTTCAGGCCGGAAAAGCTGAAATTGAAATCCTTCGAATGCAGCATCGGGCGTGGCAGTTTATACGCGAGCGGGTCGCCGAATTCGGCCAGGCGCGAAATGGCGGGGCCGCCAGGGTAACCGAGTCCCAGCAGCTTGGCCGACTTGTCGAACGCTTCGCCGGCCGCATCATCCAGCGTTTCGCCCAGCATCGTGTACTGGCCCACGCCATCGACGCGCATCAGCTGCGTATGGCCGCCCGACACCAGCAGGGCAATGAAGGGGAATTCCGGCGGCTCGGACGCCAGCAAGGGCGACAGCAGATGGCCTTCCAGGTGGTGGATGCCCAGCACCGGCTTGTTGATGGCCAGGCCCAGGCTGCAGGCAACGGAGGACCCGACCAGCAGCGCGCCGGCCAGGCCCGGGCCTTGCGTGTAGGCGATGGCGTCGATCTCTGGCAGGGTGATGCCGGCCCTGGTCAGGGTTTCTTCGAGCAGCGGGATGGCGCGGCGGATATGGTCGCGCGACGCCAGTTCCGGCACCACGCCGCCATATTGCTCGTGCATGGCGACTTGCGAATAGAGGGCGTGCGACAGCAGGCCGCGTTGCGTGTCGTACAAGGCCAGGCCGGTTTCGTCACAGGAGGATTCGACGCCAAGAACAATCATGAAGGTGCTAAATAGGGAGGAGTAATCCGCCATTGTAAAGGAAAGCCGGGCAGTCCACCGTGCGGCCGGTGCACCATTTCAGCGGCAGTGTGCACTTGCGCAGTGCGGCGCGGTGCTATTTTTTCCTGGATTTTGGCCATTCCCCGCCTGCGCCGGCACTGGCACCGCTCTTGCTTATGCAAGCGTGTACCTTTCTCGAGGGAGCTAGTGATGCCGGAACAATGGAAAATGATTTGCCGCCTGAAGGACATGCCGCTGGCGGGTGCGCGCATGGTGCAGCGGGGCCTGGCGTGGCAGGATTTGCCGGGCGTGGCGCTGTTTCGCGCGGCTGACGATACGGTGTACGCGCTGCTCGACACGGTGCCCTGCCTGGGCGGCCCGCTCGCGCATGGGGTGCTGATGGAGAAAAACCTGATGGGGCCGAAGAACAGCTGGATCATCGAGCTCGATTCGGGCCGTCTGGTGGCGCCCGTGCAGGGCATGGCGCGCATGTACGCCGTGCGCATCCTGGACGGACGCATCTACCTGGACTTGAAGGAGCTCAATGTCCCGGCCAGCAAGGCCGAGCAGGCGCTGGCCGGCTCGTTTGCGCTGCTGCCGCATGTGCAGATGGCGTGATATGCCTCGTGGTGGTGTCGGCTTACGCGCTGTGCGCTAAGCCGACCTACGCATTGAAGCGGCCGGCCGGGTAGGTCGGATTAGCGCGCAAGCGCGTAATCCGACAATACTGTTGGCAGTAACTACGATAGTTACGCAGGGCGGTTCAGCAGGTGCGCATGCGCATCGCGCAGCATGGTCGCCGTCGTGTCCCAGTCGATGCAGCCGTCGGTGACGGAGCAGCCGTAGGTCAGTTGCGACAGGTCTTGCGGGATCTTCTGGTTGCCGCCGACGATGTTCGATTCGATCATCACGCCCACCAGCGAGCGGTTGCCCTGGCGGATCTGGTTGATCACGTCGCCCATCACCAGCGGTTGCAGCTCCGGCTTTTTGTAGCTGTTCGCATGCGAGCAATCGACCACCAGGTTGGCCGGCAGCTTGGCCTTGGCCAGCGCCTGTTCGGCGATGGCGATCGACACCGAATCGTAGTTCGGACGGCCGTCGCCGCCGCGCAGCACCACGTGGCCATACGCGTTGCCGCGCGTGCGCACGATGGCGACGTTGCCTTCGCCGTTAATGCCCAGGAAGGAGTGCGGGTGCGCCGACGACAAAATCGCGTTGACGGCGATGCTGATGTCGCCATCGGTGCCGTTCTTGAAGCCGACCGGTGTCGACAGGCCCGACGACATTTCGCGGTGCGTCTGCGATTCCGTCGTGCGCGCGCCGATGGCGGTCCAGGCGATCAGGTCGCCCAGGTATTGCGGCGAGATCGGGTCCAGCGCTTCGGTGGCGGTGGGCAGGCCCAGTTCGCACACGTCGAGCAGGAACTGGCGCGCCTTTTCCATGCCTTCGTTGACCTTGAACGAATCGTCCATGTACGGGTCGTTGATATAGCCTTTCCAGCCCGTGGTGGTACGCGGTTTTTCGAAATACACGCGCATCACCAGCAGCATCGTGTCCTTGACTTCCTCTTGCAGCGCTTTCAGGCGGCGCGCGTAATCGAGGCCGGCGACGGGGTCGTGGATCGAGCATGGGCCGACGACGACGAACAGGCGCTGGTCCTTGCGGTCGATGATGTTGCGCAGCGCTTCGCGGCCGCGGCTGACGGTGTCGAAGGCGCTCTCCGACAGGGGCAGCTTGGCGTGCAGTTCGGCCGGTGTCGGCATGGGCGCGAAAGAGGTGACGTTGATATTTTCGATGTCTGGCGTATTCATGATTCTGGTTCGGCTTTCGCGATTGCGTTCTTTAAGAGGCAATAGTGTAGCGGAAATGCGGCCTGGCGGCGGGGATGGGGCCAAAACGGCAATGCTTCAGTTGTTTTTATGGCAGGGCCGGCACGCTGCCGGCCCTGTGCGTTCAATGGCCGCCGGCCAGGCTGGCGCCAACGCTGTAGCGGGCGATGCGCTGGTAGTTGCCGGCCAGCTCGGGCGGCCGGGGCAGGCCGGGATGGCGCTTCACATGCTCGAGGATGGCGCTTTCGTGCTGGCGTATCTGCGCGTCGAGGCAGGCGATCTGCTGGCGCAGCAAGGCGTGCAGCGCATGCTGGCCAGCCTGCAGATGCACATTCAGGCGCGCCGATTCCTGCTGGCGCACGCCTTCGATGGCGTGCAGGCGGCGCAGCCACAGGCGCAATTCCACGTAGGCGGGCGAGGGCGGCGTCCAGCGCGCGGGGCGCCTGTGCGCGCAGTAGTTGGCCAGCACCACGGCGCTGTGCGCCGCGTCATCGGGCAAGCCCTGGCCGCGCAGATAGTCGTCCAGTTGCGCGGGCTGGGCATCGCAAACCACCATGCCCATGTCGGCCAGCATGCGGGCGGGCGCCTCGCTGTATGGCATATCGAGGCGCATGCAGACGCGCAAGCCGATGACGGGCACGTCGTTCCTTTGCAGCCAGCTGCGTAGCCAGCGGTAGCCGGCCACGTCGTTTTCCAGTACCTTGCACAGCACTTCGTTACCCGAGAGCAGCACGGCTTTCAGCAGCAGCTTGCTCGTTTCGATGCCGACGAAGGCCGTTTCCCGTTTGATCGCGTGTTCCATGATGAGTCCCCCTGTGCAGTCTTATACGCAGCGGTGGCGCGTTTGGATGCAGCCGCGATGCGGATTCATTCAAAAAAGAGCTTGAAAGACTGTTGCATAGTCGCCTAAGCCGCCTGCCTGCCCGTCTGCAAGGGGAAAAATCCGTGTAAGCTGGCGCCATGACGACTGTTTCCATACCCCATACCGATGTGGCCGGTGAGCCATTCCCCGCAGCACGTTTCATCAAGGAAATAGGACGCGGCAAGAACGGCGCGCGCAGCATGACGCGCGACGACGCCTGCGCCCTGTACCGCGCCATGCTCGAGGGCCGCGTGTCGGACCTGGAACTGGGCGGCATTTTATTGTCGATGCGCATCAAGGGCGAGTCCGTGGACGAGATCGCCGGCTTTCTCGACGCTGCCGAAGCCTCATTTGCCCCGCTGGCCGCACCGGCCGGTGAATTTGCCCCGATCATCATTCCCAGCTACAACGGCGCGCGCAAGATGGCCAACCTGACGGCCTTGCTGGCGCTGCTGCTGGCGCGCGCGGGCGCACCCGTGCTCGTGCATGGCGTGACCAGCGACCCGGGCCGCATCACGACGGCCGAAGTGCTGGCCGCGCTGGGCGTGCCCGCTTCCACGGACCATGCGCAAGCCGAGGCCGCCATGGCGCGCGGGGAGGCCGCCTTCCTGCCCATCGAGGCCCTGGCGCCGCGCCTGGCCTGGATGCTGTCGCTGCGGCGCGTGCTGGGCGTACGCAATTCCACGCATACCCTGGTGAAAATCATGCAGCCATTCGCCGGTCCCGCCCTACGGCTGGTGTCGTACACGCATCCGGAATACCTGGAAATGCTTGGCGAATATTTCCTCACCGCCTCTGATCCCGCGCGCGGCGACGCTTTCCTCATGCGTGGCACGGAGGGCGAGACGGTGGCCAACGCCAACAAGGCGCAGCAAATCGACTGGTTCCATGGCGTGGAACGTACGGTGCTGGTGGAAAAGCAGTTGCTGGTGGAAGAGTTGCCGCATTTGCCGGCCGAGCGCGATGCGGCCACCACGGCGGCCTGGATCGCGGCCGTGCTGCGCGGCGAGGTGCCCGTGCCGCCGTCGATCGCCGAGCAGGTGGCGCAATGCTTGACGGCATCGCGGCAGATTGCGGCACGGCCGCGCTAGCCGCGTCGCCGCAGTTTACAATGGCGTCTTTGTAATCAGCGGTGACCGGAATTCTTATGGCAAAACAATTTGATGTGGCAGTGATCGGCGCGGGCGCGGCCGGCATGATGTGTGCGGCGGTGGCCGCCCAGCAGGGCAAGCGCGTGGTATTGATCGATCACGCGGCCAAGCTGGCCGAAAAGATCCGCATCTCCGGTGGTGGACGGTGCAATTTCACCAATATCAACGCCACCCCGCAGAACTTCCTCTCGGAAAACCCGCATTTCTGCAAGAGCGCGCTGTCGCGCTACACGCCGCAGGATTTCCTCGCGCTGGTGAAAAAATACCGGATCGGCTACCACGAGAAGCACAAGGGCCAGCTGTTTTGCAATGAATCGGCCGAGCAGATCATCGACATGCTCAAGGACGAGTGCGCCGCTGGCGGCGTGCATTGGCGCATGCCGTGCAAGATCGACAATGTTGCTCAGCAAGCGGATGGCGGTTTCGTGCTGCAGACCGATAGCGGCGACATCGAGACGGCCAGCATCGTCATCGCCACGGGCGGCCTGTCGATTCCGAAGATCGGTGCCACGGATTTTGCCTACCGCATCGCCAAGCAATTCGACTTGACGATGGTCGAACCGCGTCCGGCCCTGGTGCCGCTGACGTTCGATGCAGCCAGCTGGGCGCCGTTCGCGGAATTGTCCGGTATCGCCCTGGAAGTGGACGTGGAAACGGGCAGCCTGAAAGGCCGCAAGGCGACGGGCGCGCGTTTCCGCGAAGACTTGCTGTTCACGCACCGTGGCCTGTCGGGCCCGGCAATTCTGCAGATTTCCAGCTACTGGCTGCCGGGCGAGCCCATCGTCATCAACTTGCTGCCGGAAGTGGACGTGGCGCAGACCTTGATCGAAGGCAAGGGCACCCTGAAGAAGCAGCTGGGCAATATCGTTGCCCAATGGCTGCCGCAGCGCCTGGCCGACTGTTTGCTGGCCGTCAACGGCCTGGCGGCGGATGCACGCATCGCCGACATGCCCGATGCGCAGCTGCGCAAGCTGGGGCTGGCCATCAATGCCTGGTCCATCGTGCCGAACGGTTCCGAAGGCTACCGCAAGGCCGAAGTGACGCGCGGCGGCATCGATACGCGCGAACTGTCGCAGCAGACCATGATGGCCAATAAAGTGCCGGGCCTGTATTTCATCGGCGAATCGGTTGACGTGACGGGCTGGCTGGGCGGCTACAACTTCCAGTGGGCCTGGGCTTCGGGCGTGGCGGCAGGTATTGCCTTGCAGTAAGCAAGTCTGTAGGATGGGGTTCTGGCGCCCCGTGCGCCCGCCCCGGTGCGTGGTTTACGCCACATTCCGGCAGCGACAGCAGGCTGCATGCCGCACGCAAGTGGGGGAGGGGCTTCCCTTTCCGAATAAAAGCTGCTACTATCTATCTCTTCCTATACACCACCTCAACGGTTTGAATTTTACATGACCACTATTCGCCTTAAAGAAAACGAGCCGTTCGAAGTCGCAATGCGTCGCTTCAAACGCACCATCGAAAAAACGGGTCTGCTGACCGAATTGCGCGCTCGCGAATTCTACGAAAAGCCAACAGCTGAGCGCAAGCGCAAGCTGGCAGCTGCTGTCAAGCGTCATTACAAACGCATCCGCAGCCAACAACTGCCGAAAAAATTATTCTAAGACTGTTCAGTCAGAACCAACCCGGGTAGTTCGGCGCATTGTTCGCCACGGGTTTTGTTTTGATTCGCCTGGAGTGATACTTCAGATGAGTCGCATACCCGCTCCGGTTCGCCGCAGCGGGTTTTCGCTTTTGTGGCCCGCTGATGGTAGCCGCGCACGAGCACCCACCTACTGACCAACGAGGATTGCCATGAGCTTGAAAGAACAAATTACCGAAGACATGAAAAACGCCATGCGTGCCAAGGAAGCGGGCAAGCTGGGCACGATTCGCCTGTTGCTGGCGGAAATCAAGCGCAAGGAAGTCGACGAGCGCATCGAACTGACGGATGCCCACGTGACGGCCATCGTGGAAAAGATGATCAAGCAGCGCAAGGATTCGATCACCCAGTTCGAAGCCGGTGGCCGCGCCGACCTGGCCGACATCGAAAAAGCCGAACTGGTACACCTGACGGGTTACATGCCTGCCGGCCTGTCGGACGAAGAAGTGGCGGCCGAAGTGGCTGCCGCCGTGGCCGCCTCGGGCGCCGCCGGTCCGCAAGACATGGGCAAGGTCATGGCCATCGTCAAGCCGAAGCTGGCTGGCCGCGCCGACATGACGGTGGTGTCCGCCCTGGTCAAGAAAGCCTTGACGCCGGCAGCGTAAGCAACAATAGTAGCAAGGGCTGCCAGCCGTCGCGCTGGCAGCCTGTTAACAGCCCACACGTTGACCTGGCTCAACCTCAGGCCACGTGCGGTAGTATAGTCTGACCTATAACAAGACCCGCCCTAGCCAGTGATACCTCAATCCTTCATTTCCGATTTGCTCAACCGCGTCGATATCGTCGATGTCGTGGGGCGCTATGTGCAACTGAAAAAAGGTGGCGCCAATTTCATGGGCTTGTGCCCGTTCCACAGTGAAAAGTCGCCCAGCTTTACCGTCAGCCCCACCAAGCAGTTCTATCATTGCTTCGGCTGTGGCGCGCATGGCACCTCGATCGGCTTCCTGATCGAGTACTCGGGCATGGGCTTTGTCGACGCCGTCAAGGACCTGGCGCAGAACGTGGGCATGGTCGTGCCGGAAGCGGACGATAAAATCCCGCCGGCCCAGCGCGCGCAGATCCAGGCGCAAAGCCTGGCCCTGTCCGACGCCATGACGCAGGCGTGCGATTATTACCGCGGGCAATTGCGCCACGCGCCCGAAGCCATCGCCTACCTGAAGAACCGGGGCTTGACGGGCGAAGTGGCCGCTCGCTTCGGCATGGGTTTTGCGCCCGGCGGCTGGGACAATCTGCGCTCCGTCTTCCCCGAATACGACGTGGTAGCCCTGGCCGAAGCCGGCCTCGTGATCGACAAGGTCGATGAAGAGGGCAATAACCGCAAGCGCTATGACCGTTTCCGCGAACGTATCATGTTCCCGATCCGCAATACCAAGGGGCAAGTGATCGCCTTTGGCGGCCGCGTGCTCGACCATGGCGAACCGAAATACCTGAACTCGCCGGAAACCCCCTTGTTTTCCAAGGGTTTCGAACTATATGGTCTGTTCGAGGCGCGCCAGGCTATCCGCGACGCCGGCTACGTGCTGGTGACGGAAGGCTATATGGACGTGGTGGCGCTGGCGCAGATGGGTTTCCCGCAAGCAGTGGCGACCCTGGGCACGGCGTGCACGCCCACCCACGTGCAAAAACTGCTGCGCCAGACCGATAACGTGATTTTCAGCTTCGATGGCGACAAGGCCGGCCGCCGTGCCGCCCGCCGCGCGCTGGAAGCAAGCCTGGCCCACGTGTCGGACAATAAAACGATCAAATTCCTGTTCCTGCCCTCGGAACACGATCCGGACAGTTATATCCGCGAATTCGGCGCCGAAGGGTTTGAGCAGCAAGTGCATGAAGCCATGCCGCTGTCGCAATTTTTACTGAAAGAAGTGTCGGGCGAGCATGACCTGTCGGAACCGGAAGGGCGCGCCCGCGTGCAGTTCGATGCCAAGCCGCTGCTGCAGCTGATGGCGCCGTCGTCCTTGCGCCTGCAGATCGTGCGCGGCCTGGCACAGCTGACGCAGTCCACGCCGGCCGAGATCGAAGCCCTGTTCGAGCTGGCCAAGCCCGTTGCCGTGGCGCACCGGGCGCCGCCGAAATCGGGCCGCCCCGTGCCTGTCGGGCTGGAATTGAAGATCATGCGCATGCTGGTGGCGCATCCGCCGCTGACGATGCGTATCGACGAGGCCGCCCTGGCCGCCTTCCAGCACCTGGGGCCGGACGCGGCGCACAGCCTGGGGCAGCTGGTGGCCGTGGGCCAGGCCTTGGGCGAGCACGGCAGTTTTGCCGCGCTGGCGCAGCAGTTGAAGGAACTGGGCAGCGAGTACGACGAGATCATCGGCGAGATCGCGGCCGGTACGGAATCCGATTACGACAGCGAATTGTCGTGGCTGGTGAGCACCATCCGCGAGATCAAATTGAATGCCTTGAAGGCGGAATTGCAGCAATTGTTTGCCTCGGGTTTGCCATCGGAGAAAATTGGTGTACGCTACCGCGAAATCATGCAGGAGCAGGGGGCGCTGGAACGCGAGCGCGATGCCGAGTTGGTGAATCGCTAACCTTGCTCTGAGGGTATGGCGCGCACTGGAAAAACATTTTTCGCGTGCTATAATTAAATGCTAAGTATTGTGTGCTTTGGCAAGCTAGTTCTGTTTCGTAAATAGTATTTGTTTTCAGTAAGTTAGGCTCTTGATCGGCGCGGTGGATCGTGTCGGCAGCCAGGGCCAACAGGCGCTTTCGGCGTTGCGGGCAAGGCTCGCAGACGCTGGCAAGCCGCGCCAGGCTCTCGCTCCCAACGCGGTCGATGCAGGAATTTTTGCCGAGGCGGCTGGCAACAGCCGGTGGACAGGAATTGCTGCGCTTCCCGCGGATCGTGGCCGATGAGGTGTAAGTAACGTAACAGTGTCGAATTTGCGTAGTCGGCAGGTTCGAAGATGGTGGTTCCCGCAGGTAGACAGGGAACTGGCAGCAAACTTTATCCTAATCCACCGTAAAGCAAGTCGTTGTGTAATCGAAAGCGCCTGTGCCAATCAAGAAACCCGAATCCAAAGCGGCTGCAAAGCCCACTAAAGTTACCACGAAAGCCGAAAAGGCGCTCGACCGGCCCGAAGCGCGCGTCACTAGCGCGCCTGTGGTCAGCCAGACCACCGACGCAGCCACTCTGGCCGCGATCGATACGTCCGGTTATGTCTTGCCGTCGGTAAAAGTGCCAGGCCGCCGCGGCCGCAAGCCTAAAGAATTCCAGCCAGAAAATGATGAAGTCGCCGCCCTGAATGCCGTTGAGCGGGCCGAACTGAAGGCCGTCGACAAGGCCAAGGCCAAGGACCGCAAGGCGAAAGAGCGCGCGCTGCTGAAGGACGCGTTCTCGTCCGATACGGAAGCGAGCGAGGAAGAACTCGAGCGCCGGCGCCAGAAACTCAAGACCCTGATCAAGTTCGGCAAGGAACGCGGTTTCCTGACCTACGCGGAAATCAACGACCACCTGCCCGAAAACATCGTCGATCCGGAAGCCATCGAAGGCATCATCGGTACCTTCAATGACATGGGCATCGCCGTCTACGAGCACGCGCCCGATGCGGAAACGTTGTTGTTGTCCGATAACGTTGCCGTCGTCACCAGCGACGACGAGGCGGAAGCGGCAGCCGAGGCCGCACTGTCGACCGTCGACTCCGACTTCGGCCGCACCACCGACCCCGTGCGCATGTACATGCGCGAAATGGGCTCGGTCGAGCTGCTGACGCGCGAAGGCGAGATCGAGATTGCCAAGCGCATCGAAGATGGCTTGAAAGACATGATCCAGGCCATTTCCGCCTGCCCCGTGACGATCGCCGAGATCATCGCTGCCGCCGACCGCATCGCCAACGAAGAGATCAAGATCGACGAAATCGTCGACGGCCTCGTCGATGAAAACGAACCGGTCGCCGCCGCCCCTGTCGTGGCCGCTCCCGTCGAAGAAGACGAGGAAGAAGGCGAAGCGGAAGAAGAGGAAGAAGAAGAGGAAGAAGAAGCGAGCGCTTCGGGCGCCGCCGGTTTCTCGGCCGAACAGCTGGAAACCCTGAAACGCACGGCGCTGGAAAAATTCGCCATCATTTCGCAGCAGTTCGACAAGATGCGCCGCGCCTTCGAAAAAGAAGGCTACAACTCGAAACCGTACGCCAAGGCGCAGGAAGCCATTTCGCAAGAGTTGCTGGGCATCCGCTTCACGGCCAAGGTCGTGGAAAAGTTGTGCGACACCCTGCGCGGCCAGGTCGACGAAGTGCGCCATATCGAGAAACAGATCCTCGACGTGGCCGTGAACCGCTGCGGCATGCCGCGCGCCCACTTCATCAAGGTTTTCCCGGGCAATGAAACCAACCTCGACTGGGTCGATGGCGAAGTCAACGCAGGACACGCGTACAGCGCCATCCTGGGCCGCAACATTCCGACCGTCAAGGAACTGCAGCAACGCCTTATCGACCTGCAGGCGAGGGTCGTCTTGCCGCTGCCGGACTTGCGCAACATCAACCGCCAGATGGCGGCCGGTGAAATGAAGGCGCGCAAGGCCAAGCGCGAAATGACGGAGGCTAACTTGCGCCTGGTCATTTCGATCGCCAAGAAATACACGAACCGCGGCCTGCAATTCCTCGACCTGATCCAGGAAGGCAATATCGGCCTGATGAAGGCCGTCGACAAGTTCGAGTACCGCCGCGGCTACAAGTTCTCGACGTATGCGACCTGGTGGATCCGCCAGGCCATCACGCGCTCGATCGCCGACCAGGCGCGCACGATCCGTATTCCCGTGCACATGATCGAGACGATCAACAAGATGAACCGCATCTCCCGCCAGATCCTGCAAGAAACGGGCGCGGAACCCGATCCGGCCACCTTGGCGATCAAGATGGAAATGCCCGAGGACAAGATCCGCAAGATCATGAAAATCGCCAAGGAACCGATCTCGATGGAAACGCCGATCGGCGACGACGACGATTCCCACCTGGGCGACTTCATCGAGGACAACAACACCCTGGCGCCGGCCGACGCGGCCCTGCATGCGTCCATGCGGGGCGTCGTCAAGGACGTGCTCGATTCTCTGACACCACGCGAAGCGAAAGTGCTGCGCATGCGTTTCGGCATCGAGATGTCCACCGACCACACGCTGGAAGAAGTGGGCAAGCAATTTGACGTGACGCGCGAGCGCATCCGCCAGATCGAAGCCAAGGCGCTGCGCAAGCTGCGCCACCCATCGCGCTCCGACAAGCTGAAAAGCTTCTTGGAAGGCAACTAGAAGCCAATAGGGCTTGACGTACGCCCCTGATACCCCTATCCTCGCGTGTCCGTTTCCAAAACGGCCGCACGAGGCGGGCATCAACAGCGCCGCCACGCCGCAGTCCCCTGGGCCTCTAGCTCATGCTTGGTTAGAGCAGCGGACTCATAATCCGTTGGTGCCGTGTTCGACTCACGGGAGGCCCACCAATTAAATCAAGGACTTAGGTGAAAACCTAAGTCCTTTTGCATTTGCAGTGTCAACAAAGTGTCAACGCAGGTCAACTAGGCTATACTTCTTTTCAGAAAGTTAATGTTTATTTCTTGATTTGAATGGGAGATTTGTGTCGTGAAATACAAAGGAAGCCGTGAAGATCTGATTAGTAAAATTCAATCACTTGGGTATGTGCTTGAGGAGAGAGACATTGGTTCGGGTGTGCAAATTAAAACGCAAAATGGTGCCATTATTAATTGGTATCCCGGCACCGGAACTATTCAATATCAGGGGGATGTAGAAGCTCGTACTGCGCTTGAGGGGGCATTGTCACCGATACTTGGCGGTGCGGTTGCAGCTGCATCTACTGCAACAGGCTTTTCTAAGCTGCCTCCCTCGATTGAAATTGCACCGGCGAAGGTAGAGGCAAACGGTAAAGTATTCGTCGTGCATGGCCATGATCAGGCGTCACGTGAGCAGCTGGAGTTAGTTTTGCACAAGCTTGGACTTGATCCATTTGTCCTTCAGAATACTGGAGGTGCTGGTCTTACCATTATCGAGGCGCTGGAGCAGGAAATTGGTCCAGGGGCTGCTGAGGTTAAATTTGGCATAGTATTGCTGACACCTGATGACTTCGGCTACGCCAAAATTGATGGTGTAGATAAAGCTCAGCCTCGTGCAAGGCAAAACGTTGTACTTGAAATGGGTATGCTACTTTCGTCTATTGGTCGAAAAAATGTGGCTATTTTGAAAAAAGGCCATGTCGATGTTCCATCGGATGCCCAAGGAATTCTTTACCTTGGCTTCAATGATCATGTCAAAGAGGCGGTTCCGCGTCTTGTTGATCGACTTAGGAATGCGGGATTTGTCCTCGATCCGAGTAACATAACTAAGGCATCATCTTAAATTTTTCAATAAGCTGGAGTGCCCGGTACGGGCATCCAGTTGATCTTGCTAGCTACGTTAGCAGCCTGAATCAATTTGCTTACAATGGCTGTTCAGGGTCAAGCAGCTTGACGAAATACTAGCGGATTTAGATGTTTTGCTTCTTGTAAATGCTCTGGTGCTAAGTGAGCATACCGCATTGTCATTGTTAGGCTTGCATGGCCTAGGATACGTTGCAACACCAATATATTGCCTCCATTCATCATAAAATGACTTGCGAAAGAGTGGCGGAGGGCATGTGTAAGTTGACCATCCGGGAGCTCGATTCCCGCTCGATCAAGGCCGTCTCGAAACGCTGAGTAGGCATAGCCAAATATGCGAGCGCCGGTTCCATGGGATTTGTAATGATCGTTAAGGGCGCTTTGAAGTTCATCTGAGATTGGAACTGAGCGCACCTTGCCAGATTTTGTATTCGCGAATTGAATTTGCCCATCCCGTACTTGAGACGTTCGTAATTCTTCTGCCTCACTCCACCTGGCCCCAGTACATAGGCAGACCTGTGTTATTAGGTTCACGTGTGGATTTTGTGCAGTTTGAAGTTCTGCAAGAAGCGTAGCTATTTGCTCATGTGTTAAATATGATAGCTCGGTTTGCTGTATTTTGAACTGACGGAGTTTGGCAAGTGGGTTCTCTGCTTTCCAGTAGCCGAGTCTTTCGAGTTCGTTGAATACAGACCGCAGATATGAGTGTTCGCGGTTCATATTGTTCGCCGAAATTCCCGCTTCGATTCGGCGAGTTCGGTACTCGGCAAACATGCTGGCGGAGAACGAGCTTGCGATAGGGTTGCCCATGGCCGCAGCCATTGCAAGTAGCCGTTGGTTGGTGTCTCGTCCAGAACTTAGACCTATACCATGATGCTCATACCATAGATCGATCAATTCTGATAATTTTCGTAAGTCCTTCTTCTTGGGTAACCATTCCGCACTTTGAGTTACTTGGGACTTTAGCCATGCCTCATGTGCCTTGGCCTCCGCTTGTGTTTTAAGCGTTTTTCGAAAGCGCTTCCCACCCCTTCCAGCTGGTTGAATGTCTACTAACCAGCCACCATTAGCTTTGCTTATTGCCATCGTCTTCAGGTCCGTCCATATTTTCGTTGAATGAAGTATGCCGTAGTAGCCGTGAGTCGAAATAGCCCTTGATGCCACCTTCACTGGTCTGGGCACGTCTTGTTAGGTATCCCAGGCGCTCTGTATCACGTGCGCATCGCAACTCATAGATTTCGGAGAGCTCATCTTTAGTGATCGTAGTTCGACTCTCTTCTGTCATTTTTTTGAAAATTTCCGCCTTGCGTTTTATGTACCGCATGCTAGCAATTTGTTCTGGTTTTTCAACCAGATTAATTTCTGACTGATATGCATCGGCAATACCAATTTGACCATGCGCGGAGTCTGTAATTCCCGTAGTGAGCCATAAGGCGTGTTCTGGCCACGCCTGGCAAATTGTTTCAATCATGTCGGGGTTCGGACGTTGGCGGTCGTAGTAGAAGCTCTTCCAATTCTCCGCAGGAATGCCCGTTAGCTCTTGGAGCTGCGCAAATTTTCCGCGACGATCAGCTCGCGCATCGATCATCAATTTCATCCTACCTGCAAGCGTATCGATCATATGACTCCCCGATTGTTGTATTTAATGCATCAACAGGAATGCATTGCGTATGTCAATCTTACCTGTTTAGTGTGTAATGCACCAAAAAGAGTTGTAATTCAACATTATTGGTGATAGCCTTCGCTTATTGAGTGTGTATTGCACTCTATTTGGGGTGTTATTCACATGAATCATCAAAATTCCACATTTCCTCCGGTCCCTTTGATGACCAGAGAGTTATTTTCAGCTGCTATCGGCTTACCTCTGAGTGTCTTTAAGGCTCAGTGTGAACGAGGCTATTGGCCTCAAATAACAATCGGTAAGCGCGTCTTTGTGAACGTGGAGGCCGTACGCACCTTGGCTGCGCAACGTGCCCAGGAGTTCTCGCTTTGAGTACCTGCGTTTTGGCGGCAAAGGCATGTTCCGTCTCGTCTAACTTGGGTTCGATCACGCGTGCTCTTGTTCTCTATTTTTTCAATGCGCACCAAGAGGCAAAGGCATGAGACCGCCACGTCACTCTCTGATAAAGCGTGCGTCTGATCGCACCTACAACCCTTATGCAGAAGCTTCTGGGTGTTCGACGCGAGCTCGTGTCGTTGAGCCACAAATGCATGGCGTCGGCGAACCTTCGCCAGGTCGCGCTGACCGTGCCGACAGCGCGCCAGCGCTGCCGGTGCGGAGCAGCGCGATTGCCGGAAACGCCGGGTTAGTGCCGAATATCGCGCATGTAAGCGCCACCGAATGTTCCCCCAAAAATAACATGGGGGAAAACTTAGAAGGCGCCTATTCTGACTCTTGGGAAAGCGTCTGTGATGAAGATTTCGGAGAAGTGAAGCTAGTTTTGGCTGGCAAAGGCGAAACGAAGACTTTGCTGGTTCGTCGTCCATCGTCAGCTCAATGCTGCGTAATCGATTGGATGAATTTCACGTTATCAGAAGATACCTGGTCAAAGACTGCTGGACGAACACTGATTAGTGACGAGGAATACGTAGAAGAGGCCAGTCGTCATTTCGAAAAGATTTTTGGTTTTGGCGTTACAACGCATCGTGGTCAGAGGCTAAATTTCTATACAGATTCGTGGGTACTTGGCGATGGTATGGGGTTTGTCGGCTTCGGAAAGCAAAACAGAACCATGTTGATCATGCTTTCGGGCCAGGGTTGTATGAATGCAATCCCAGGTTGGGAGAAGCGTCTGTATGACTTCCTAACGCAGGTAGCTGTACGTCCGTCGATCTCTCGTATAGACCTCGCACATGATGATTTTGACGGCTCATACCTATCCGTAGATTGGGCTTATCAACAGTGGAAGGATGGCGGTTTTAACTTTAGAAAAGGTGGTCGCCCGCCTGAAATTCAGAAGCTTGGAAATTGGGACCGTCCTAGTGGCAAGGGCCGTACGCTCACAATTGGTCAGCGTACTTCGAGCAAGTATTTCCGTTTTTACGAAAAAGGTAAAAAAGAAGGTGACAAGTCATCTCTGTGGGGGCGTGCTGAAGCTGAGTTGAAAAATAATAACACCATCATAGACATGGCAGTTTTACTGAATCCAAGTAGTGTCTTTGTTGGGTTATATCCATGTTTGGCACAGTTTGACAGCAGGCAGACCCCAGTGCGGTTGGTTGTTAAGGCCCGCGCTCAGAGCATTACGATTGAGGACTCCATTGCGATTACAAAGCGCCAGTTCGGAAAATATATACGTGTTTTTCGGGCGTTGTTCGGAGACAAGGAAACGCTCGATTTTATTACCAATGAGGACGAAAACGCTTTTCCAAAGCGACTTAAACCATTTCTCAGTTTTGCTGATAGTGGACCGGTTCCAATGCATAAGGAAACACCGGTAAACATCCCCGAATTTATTTTTATTAAATCCGTCCCCGTCTTCCGGCCTAACGGGGCGAACGGTTTTGCATAGGCCAAGAAACTAAGGATATCCAATGAAATTTAGCTCAACACTCAAAGTCACCGGCATGAAGTTCAGCAAGGGCACAATGGAGAACGGCCAGTCTTACGACAGCACCAAGGTGTATGTCGAGACTGCGCTGGACAACAGCAAGGACTCTGCCATGGGAACTGCTTGCGCAGAGTACGGCCTCGGTAAAGCAGACGAGTACCAAAAATACAAGCACCTCGCCGATGCGTTTCCTTTCATGGCGTTGGCCGAAATGGAAATCGTCACGAATGGCAAGCTCCAAAAAACTGTAATTCACTCGCTGCGCCCGGTTGAGGCTGCCAAGGCTGCTACGCCGGGTGCTAAGCATGTTGCCGCATGAGGTTGCGGTTAAGTACGTAGTCCAAGATGAGGAATCTGGATGCTTTTTGCTTCCTATCCAGGGCGACGTAGGCTTTACCCGTTGGCTTCATGAAGCCGGACAGTTTGACGGGTATGACGAAGCTTGCGATACAGCCTCTGTGAATTGCCACGAGGGATATTTTGTGTCGCAGGTCCTATGTGCGGAGGTGTGTAAGTGGATTCAGTAACGCCGGAATTTTTTTTGGCTATTGCCGTAGTTGTCATCTTCTCCCTAGGCTGGATTGCAGGGGGGCAACGATGACGATAAGCACCGTCGAAATTGAAGCTTTGTATAGATTAATGGGTATCAATATCTTTTTTTCTGGTTTTGCGGGATTTTTTGGTACATTTTTTTTTCGTTATGAAAAATCGATGTCTCAATTTATGCGTATTGATTCTCTTCCAGTGCCGGAAAGGAAATTGGCGCAGGAAATCTATGACAAGAAAAATTATGAAGTTAATTCGCCAAAATTTTTCTTGGGGATTGTTGCCGTATCCATCATCTTTGTTTTTTTGATTGATAGGGTTGCTGGGATGACGATGATGACTGCTGATATTCAGTGGTTTAAAAGCGCTTTTGCTTCCCAGATTATATTTTCTTGGCTTGCAGCACTTCTTGGCATATTTTTTTATAAATTTGCACGGTTTATTTTTTTGTCACGTTGGAAAATTGGCGTTTTCTCGCGATGCCGAGAGGGGGACGAATGAGCATTCTCTTAAAATCACTTTGGCCGATTCTTCTATTGACCGTACTTTTCGTCGCCTTTGTGTACCTCGCTAAATACGTTATTCATCGGATCGTTGATCAAAAATGACCATCTATCAAGTTGTTGGCTACTGTCTTACCGCATTCGGCTTGGGATATGCGGGTGGTGCGATTAGACGTATTGCACGTCAAGCTATTGAGGCTCTTGATTGAACCCTTGTCTTACTACAGTAGATTTTTCGTAGTACTCCCCGGTGTTGCCAAACCGGGGTTTTATTAACGGCATTTTTTAGAGAGTCACATATGAAAGTAATCATCAAACAGGCACTGGTAGCCGCTTCCGCAATGGCCGTTACCGGTGCAGCCTTCGCAGCCGGCGACCCGGGCGTCGAGGCCATTACTGCGCTGTCCGCGCAAGCCCAGACCTACATCACTGCGGCTTTCGCGGTCGCCGTGCTGGTCGCTGGTGGCTTCTGGGGTATCAAGATGATGAAGAAGGCTTTCGGTAAAGCTGGCTAATCTTTTTTCCTATTTATCTTGCGGCCAGCGTTTAATCACCTGGCCGTTTCTATATGGCATCCACTCCATGGCATCGTTCAAGAAAACTGTCGTCATCCTGTTTGTATCTGCCACGCTTGCGTTCGTGCCAATCCGGTCTCAGGCGATTGTTCCATTGATTGCGGGCTGGCTTTTAGAGATCACGTACGGTTCTATTCTCATCAGCGATATTGTTGCCGGGATGACTGGTTCGATATCTGCAATTTTATGGTATGAGTGCAATAAGTTTGGAAGTATCAATACGAGTGTGTGTAATAACAAGCCTCCATCGATGCCTGCCGCACAGGCTCCCAAGCCAGCTATCACCGTTAGCCTTAAGCCTGATGCAAAACGAGAAAATCCTGATCCAAAGAAGTTTTCCGACCCGGCCCCAGGTAGTGGCAAGCGCGATGTGACGCCGAAGCCCATCATTGCCGCGTCGGGTAAGGGACCGCCGTCCAGCGCGCAGGGTATCCCTGGCGTTCCAGTAGGTCCTGGCGATATCGGCGTACTGACCCAGGCCCCGCGTGAGTCCAACGTTGGAGCCGCTGGCGTTGACCCGGCCATTCAGATTGCGCAATACAATGGTTCCGTGGCCCGTGGCGGTCCTGTGACCGGTATCGAAGTCGTGCCGCAGAAGACACCGGCTCAGCCAAAGGCTATTCCGTTCATCGCCATACACACCACCTGCGCGGCCAAGACAGATTGTCTTGCGCCTCTGCGGGCCACCGAGAACTATCTCGGCCAGTTCAACGGCTATAAGTACATCAATACCGCAGCTATTGAGTGTTGCTCCGGGACGATGCGGTATGTGAGCATCGCCTACCTTTACGATCAGGCCACGAATGTGACGCTGGTCTGCGATCCAGGCTATGTGGATCGAGGCCAGGACATTAGTGGTAACTATCAGTGCGGCCTTACCGACGCCACCAAGGTCAAGAAACCCGCTGACACCACCTGCGAGGTTCTGTTCGATCCGGCGTCTAAGGCATTCATGACGGACAAGGCCAACCCGGCATGTGATGGGTTGACCGACACCACGGATCTGACGCTTACATCCCAAGACGGCTCGCAGTCTATTGAAGTGGGGGCCAATGCTGGAGACGGTTTCGACATTAGCATTACCAAGTCGGATGGCAGCAAGACGGGCCTCGACACCGGAGTGTACGATCCTGGGACCGGGGGCTATGTCATCGTTCACGTCAACATTACGCCTCCCGAGAAACCCGACAACGGCTTGGGTTGTGGTGGCCCCGGTCAAAGCGCGTGTAGCGTTGAGTTTGCACGCGACGATGCCACTAGTGTCAAGTCCAGTGATACCAACGCCGCCAACCGGACTGCCGACACAGGCATGAAAGGTAAGCTTGATGCGATTAGCTCAAGTCAGTTCAACTGGTCTTTCATTCCCTCGATACCCACGGCAGCCTGTAAAAACCCATCGCTCAAAAGTCCGATAGGCAACGTGACCGTGAGCATGGATATTTGCGTCTGGTTCGACCGTCTCTCGTTCTTTATCAACGCGGTGCTTGGTGTGCTGTGTGTTTACGGCTGTGTTAACCAAATTCAATCTGCCATTCGGGATTGATCATGAGACGATTTCCTTTCCTAATGCTGGGTTTGTCTGTCGTAGGCCTTGCAGTGACAGCCTCGGCCAATGCGCAGACCACTAGCACGGCATGTGGTGGCTCTTCGCAGCCTCGCTGTCAAGTCACTGCACCTGCCGATCAAGCCACAACCGATTACACGAAATCGAACACGGACAATATCGGCTCTTGGAATACTTATTCTCAGTCGCAGATAAATGTTGCATCGAACCGTTTCACTTGGTCGTTTGTACCGAAAATTCCAACTGCGGCCTGCGTCAATCCCATGATCGACGGCCCCAATGGTATTGGTGCTGTGATGATGGACATTTGCTCCCCGCTTGCCACTTTTCAGACGTTCATTAATGGCGTCTTGGCTTTCTTCTGTCTGCTGGGCTGTGTCCAGCAAATTCGGGCCGCACTGGCCGTCAATTAGGAGCATCGTAATGTGGGCAACTCTTATTGGTTATCTCGGCTTTGAGAACACCGCCAAAGTCGGGATGCGCGTTTGGGCCGTCACCACGCTAACGGCAATGGTCGCAGCGTTGTGGGCCGCTGGCCAGGTCTGCGCAAACGTTGTTTGCGGTCCCGTCATTCAAGGCATTAGCCAGTCTCACCCTAACTTCGCGGTAGGCTTGTCGCTTGCATTCAACCCGGTCACGTACACGCTCGCCAGCGTGTATTGCAGTGTATGGGCAGCATGCGCCCTATACACGTACAAGAAGACCATCCTCGACAAGCTGATCTGACATGGCCGTTTACGCTATCACCGGCAAGCTCGGAAGCGGCAAGGGCAAGGGCGCAATGAAACTGTTGCGCGATTACCTGCGCGCTGGCAAGCGCGTTGCGACAAACTGTGACGTGTTCATGGAGCATATGATGCCGGGGCAGTCGAAGCAGACCGTTATTCGCGTGCCGGATAAACCCACGTCGGCGGACCTGTACGCCATCGGCTCAGGCAACCGCTTCATCGACTTCGAGCCTGTGCTCAAATACTCCGCCAATGGGTTCGAGTACACGCCGCCCGCGCCGCAGCTTCTCCCCGGTTTCGATGAGTCGCACAACGGGGCGCTATTCCTCGACGAATGCGCGTCCTGGTTGAATAGCCGGGACTTCCAAGCTGGCGGACGTAAGGAGCTGCTGGAGTGGGCGATCCATGCACGTAAGTACGGATGGGATGTGTACTTCATCTGCCAGAACATCAGCCAGATTGACAAGCAGTTGCGTGACAGCCTGTTCGAGTACGTGGTGCGCATGAGCCGCCTCGACCGGATGAAAGTGCCGTTTGTTTCGGCCGCCTTCAAGCTGATCACGGCAGGCTTCAGCGACGGCTCACTGCCTCGCATGCATATCGGCGTGGTGCGCCTCGGTTGCTCTCCGGATGGCGTCGTAGCCGACCGCTGGCACTTCCGGGGTGATGACCTGAACCGGGCCTATAACACCACACAAGTTTTCTCGGACAGCTACCCGCATGCTATCCATTGCTTGCTGCCTAGCTGGCACTTGCAGTCACGCACCGGCATCCGTCCTGGCTTCGTTGGCCCTGTACGTATTCCCCAGGACTACGAACTTCTCGCAGTCCGCCCGATTCCTCCCAAACCACCGCACAAGCACATGACCAAGTTTCTCGCAATCGCTCTAATATTTGGCCTCGTACTCGGGGGCGTAGGCTCTCATGTCCTTGGACCGATGTTTTTCACCCCCTCTGCCGCCGTGGCCGATGCTGCCAAGCCTGCCAAGTTCTCCGAGACCGTTACCGGCAAAGGGTTTCTCACTAATTCCGGTTCGGTGAGCGTGGTTCTTTCCGATGGCCGTGTTGTATCGCCGCTGCACTTCAAGTCTGGTGCCAGCGGCTGGGAGGCTGAAATCGAGACAGGGCTGTGGGTCAGAGGAGGTGCGCAATGAGACGCTTCCTGTCTTCCCTGATCCTTGCCCCGGTCTTGGCGTTTGCCGCACCTGCTCCGGCTCCGGCTCCGGTTTCATTGAGCTTCGATGCCACGCCGCTGATGGCGTTCGGCGAAGCTATGTTTAAGGCGATCATGCATCGGGACTTCGTGGTATCACCCGACGTTATCGGAATCGACAAACGAATTACGATCAAAGTAAAGAACATCGACGTCGCCGAGCTACCACGCTTCGTTGAAGACCTGCTGCTGCGCGAAGGAATTGCGACGACGCTCAAGGGCGGTATCTACTACCTGTCGCTGAACCGTGAGAGCGGCGCACAGGATGTCATTGCGAGCCAGCAGCTACCTGCGCACTCGGCTGGTCAGGCATTGAGCCCCACTAGCCCGCAAATAGCGCCCATTGGCATCGATGGTCGCGTGGTGCAAGATGCCGCAGGTTTTCAAACGCGGAAAGAAGACGAAGAATCGGAACTTTTTGCGCCCATTCACCGGACCAGCGAATTTGTGAGCGCAGTTGTCGCCGCTGGTTTCGGTGCTAAGGCTGCCACCGTCGCTGGCGAATTAGTGGTGCTTACTGGCTCTAAAGCAGCTGTTTCCAAGATGCTTTCGTTGTGCCGCAGTCTCGACACCCACGCCAAGATGGTCGACGTCTCGGCATCGTGGATTGAAGTCACTAACAGCAGCGGCTCTGGCCGTGGCATTTCATTGGCGGCTTCCTTTCTGGGGGCCAAGCTGGGAGCCTCGCTCGGTACAACTAATTCGGGTTCGGTCATTAGTCTGAAGAACACACGCTTTGAGCTGGTCATCAATGCGCTGAACAGCGATACCCGTTTCAAACAGGTTACGAACAGCCGTCTTGTTGGCTATGACAGGACCAAGCTTAAATTGACGGTGGGTGACAAGACGGCCACTGTTTCCAGTAGTGGCAACGACAATGCAGGCAATCGGGTTCAAAACATCGTGTATACGCCGTCCGGGGTCATCATTGACGCCTTGCCTCGCGTCTTGGGGAGTGGAGAAATTAGCCTGGACGTGGACGCGCAGATCAGTAGCTTTAAAGCAAATAGTAGCGGGCTTGTCGGGTCTCCGACACTCATCCTGCGCCAGTTGACCACCACCGTAGGTCTTAAAGATGGTGACGTAATGCTGCTGGGAGGATTGCAGGATACCCAGTCGTCGGAATCGAAATCTGGGTTGAGTTTCCTGCCTGCATCCTGGTCCGCTGGGTCGGACAGCAAGACTCAGACCGATCTAGTGCTCGTGGTATCTGCAAAGGTTTTAGAAGACTAGGGTAAATTGTGTTGCGATTTGCAACAGCTGCAACAGGCTGATAACGAGCGTTTCATCGCCGTATGTTGTTGCGATTCTGGGATTATCATGGGATGGTTGAACGGGGTAATGGCTCAACTAAGTGAGGATGGCAACTCGGCTCAATCACGACGCGCACTCGACTTCTGAGTGTTTATGCGTACATATTTTGGGCTTCGTCCGTCAGGAAACTTTGAAGGCATTGACCGGTTTTATCAACGAGAATTTGCCGTGAAAAGTCGCTAATACCTAGCTGTCGGCACTGACACCGAAGCGAGCAAGGCGATGGGGAATCGTTGCCCGGTACCAATGATCAAAGGGAAAATAATGAAAACATATGTTCGCCTGACTGATGCCGGTTTCGCCGCCAGGATGGAAGATGGGCGTTGGATCGAGCGCTCCGATTTGCTTGACCTGGCTCATGAGCTACACGCCGCTGGTGTAAATGCTGACGATGTGTATTGTGGCGATTGGCGCGAAGGAGAGCATGTTTTGATGTCAGGCCAGCAGGTCGCCTTGAAATTTGAGTTGCGCCGACTCGGGTTGCGCGCATGATTATATTCTTGGATGTTGGCGCTGAAGTCGAGCTGCCCTTCAGGGGCAAACCCGAGCGGCTCTAGCGATCTGAGTGTTTATGCGTGAAAATTCCTCGGTACATCTGTCGTCGCACTCGAAGACGGATTTGGTGTTAGTCTTGGCGGTTCAGATTCAAGATAGATGCTGGCGGAGGCTTTGGTCACCCCCTGAAGGTTGTCGAAGCTCCGTCGCCTAGCAAAGAGCGTAGAAGGGGTCAAGGGGACGTGGAATACCGCAGCCAGGTTCATCGGCGAGGATATGCCGCGAAAGCCCCTTGACGCCTTCGCAGTGATCCACGCTCTAGGTGGGGCAGGGGGGACTCACCCCTGCCCCCGCCGCCTCGCAAGCGAGAGACCCCCGGTAGGGCCGTCGGAGACGGTTTGGTGCTCGATACTGATCCTACTGCTGGTGTCTTGTTACTTTTTCGCCCGCTGAGCTAGCGTGGAGCCAGCTGCACTTTTTGCCGCTGCGCTTGTGCGGCCATCGCGCAGGACCTGTGAGGCGGCCGTAGCTGCTTTTGCGGATGTCACTTTTGCTGGGGAAACTTGAGCTAGAGCGCTTCCGGCCGCTGCTTTTGTGTTCTTTCCAGTTGATGAACTGTTAAGTAGTCCTGAAGCCTTGGTGGCGATTTTTGGGGCAGTTACCTTATTTACCATGTTCTTACTCCTTCTAATAGATGGATGAATGCAAGAGCTACGGATGTGACTGTTGGATTTTACTGCTTTTGCTGGATGAATATACAGTTATTTTCTGTTGAGGACGGCTGCTTGCCGGAAATAGCCCGAAATGCTCTAGGTTGTGCGTTAGAATTTCCATTCATGTTGATTAATGGCAATGTATGACGCATATGAAGTCTAAGAGTCGAGCCGAATCCGAGGAAAAGTACCGTGAGGCGCGACTGGTCGCGATGGCGACCTTGGAGCCAGAGGTCCGGCATCTAACAGGACTTGAAGTCAGGTTGATGGAAATCGATCACGTTGCGTTGGCTGCGACTGAAGTCTGGCGCGCGGCGTATAGTGATGTTGGGAGGCTGGCTCATGTGCCCGGTTGGGATTGGTACAAAGAAGCGCGGCGATTTGGTCGCCGTTCAAGGAGACTTGAGTTGGCGATTTGGGTGGGTGATACGCTCTGCGGGCTTGCACTGGGGCGCATCAGTGACCGTCGTGTCGTGGCAACCATACATCTATTGGAAGGCAACCCAACAGGGAACCCGCTAGGTGGAAAGGTCATTCTAATCGCGACTCGCTTTTTGGAAGTCCTTGCTCTTACTTTGGGGTGTAGGGAAGCGGCTATAGACTCCCCTGTCTCCGCGCTTGTGGCTCGCTATCAATCTGCTGGCTTCGTCAAGGAAGTGACGAAAGGTAAGAAAATTGTTAGATTGGCAAAATCTGTCGCGCCTTGACGGGTGACGTATTGCCCTTATTTGGTATATTGTGAATTGGAGTGGGAGGTGATCATGAAATCGAAACCGGCATTTAAGGCCAATAGCGTTAAAGGCACTTCTGTTACTTCTAAGCCAGTTGCAGGATCGGCTCTTGCCCACGCCTCCAAGTCACTTGCGGGATCGGTAGTTGCACAGGCATCCAAGTCACATGCAGGATCTGCATTTGCCCAGGCTTCCAAGTCACTTGCGGGAACGGTAGTTGCTCAGGCATCCAAGTCACATGGAGGATCAGCACTTGCCCAAGCTTCCAAGTCACTTGCGGGATCGGTAGTTGCACAGGCATCCAGGTCACACGCAGCATCAGTCCTTTCGCAAGCTTCCAAGTCAGCTTCTGGGTCGTTTCTGTCTCAAAAAAATATGGAAAACGTTAGCAAGTACATGACGCGGACTCATGAGTCTTTTGCACGTGGTCTTGCTGTGTCGTCCTTGGATTCTGAGCGGGGTGCCTTGGCGGGAAAAACTCATAAGCGATGATTGTTGATCTTTCTTTGTCGGCCATACAGGCTTCCGTAGGGCGTCAACTAACTGTCAACGGCATAGCTGTTCAATGCAGAGATAATGCTGGGTTGGTTTTTGTAAGCCATTGATTTTATGGATAAAGCAGGTCTATTGCAGCCTAGTCTTAGGGACTCATAATCCGTTGGTGCCGTGTTCGACTCACGGGAGGCCCACCAGAATTTAGCAAGAATAGAACGAGCCCCGACAGGTGACTGCCGGGGCTTTTTTCGTGCTGTCGTACAATCGCGGCATAGCGATTGATGAAGGATGAAACGAGATGACGGCTGAAGTGAAGATGGAAGATATCGTGGTGGGTGATGGCAAGGCGGCGGCGCGTGGTGCGCTGGTGACTGCTCACTACCGGGGCTGGCTGGAAGATGGGACGGAGTTTGACTCGTCGCACGAGCGGGGCGAGCCTTTCCGCTGTGTGTTGAGTAATAACAAGGTGATTCAGGGCTGGATTTTGGGTTTGCACGGCATGCAGGTGGGCGGCACGCGCAAGCTGTGGGTGCCGGCGGCGCTGGCATATGGTGAGCGGCAGGTGGGATTGATTCCGCCGCATTCCAATTTGATCTTCGAGATTGAATTGCTGGAAGTGCTGACGCGCGATTGATGCCTGGATGGTGTCATCAGGCAGATACGACGCCGGCCTTTTTCAGCAGCAGTTGCTCGATGTCGGCGCGCAGCGCCTGCTGGGTGGGGAAGGTGAGATAGCGCAAGGTCACATAGCCTGCCAGCCTGAGCATGGCGTCGCGCTCCCTGTCCTGGCGTTCGCGGCCGGCGTGGCTGCGGTCGTCGAGCTCGATGACGGCAATGACGTGCAGTTGCTGGCTGCACAGAACAAAATCGGCCACCTTGCGGTCAAAACGGTTTCTGTTTGCCCATCCCTTCGCCGTCACCAGCGCGGAAAATGCCACTTGTGCCAGTACCGTGCACTCCGGCAAGGCCGTATGCAGCAGGTGGTACATCTGTTGTTCGCGCGCTGTCATGACGGGTTTTCTTTGCAGCCTCAGCGGCTTGCGCGACTTGGCCGCCTGACGCGTGACCAGCAAGGCAAAGAACAGGATCAAGGCCGCGATGGCGAGCAGGACGGTGTAGGAAGGCATAAGCTGGCACCAATATGGACGAGTCCTGATGGTACGCGAGTAGCGGCGCGTTTTCGTGCCGCTGCCAGCGTATTTCAGGTGGTGCGCTTGTTGGCGATCAAGCCTGTTTTAAGTTCACCGGTATCACGTCCAGCGCCGGCACGATGTCATGCAGGCTGGCCACTTCATAGGTGGGAATGGCGGCCGAGGTATTGGCCATGCTGTCCGGGTTGAACCAGCAGCTGGCTATGCCGTAGCGGTTCGCGCCCAGGATGTCGGCGTCCAGGCGGTCGCCGATGATGATGGTCGTATCCTTGCTGAATGCGCGCGCCATGTTGGCGGCATATTCGAAGAAGCGCACGTCCGGCTTGGCGTGGCCGCACGCTTCCGAGGTGGCGACGAAGGAGATGTAGTCGCTCAGGCCGGAGGCGGCGATGCGGCGGTTCTGGATGGAGTCGACGCCGTTGGTGATGATGCCCACTTCGCCGATGCGCGACAGCGTTTCGCACACTTCTCTGGCGCCATCGATGAGCACGACCGTGTCCGGCAGGGAGTCCAGATATAAACGGCTGGCCAGTTCCGGATCGATGGCGATGCCGTTCAGCGCAAACGTCTTGCGGAAGCGCTCCACTTTCAGGAAATCTTTGGTCACGTCACCCGTTTCGAAACGTCTCCACAGGTCGACGTTGATCGCCTGGTATTGGGAAAACAGCGCGTCGATGTTGTCGCGCAAGCCCAGTTCGTGCATGGTGTGCAGGAACGAGCGTTTTTCGGATGCCCGGAAGTCGAGCAGGGTATCGTCGAGGTCAAACAGGAATAGCTTGTATTTCATGGCGTGTCATTGAAAGGAACTTGTCTTGCATCGTAGCACGTAGCGATGAGTTCGGTTGGCCGTGCCCTGTGAGGGCGATCCACCACAACCGCTGCCAGACTTGTCACACGCAATCCGTTTTTCCCCATGAGCATGCATGAGAAATTCGGCCCAGCGTACTATTTGCACTGAAAACTTACTATCTTCGTTCGCTGTTGAATGGCTGCGGTGCACTGTTTGACTCCCGGCAAATCCATGCGCAGGTAGCGTTCGGTACCGGTATATAGGCAGTCCACCTGAAACAGATAGTGGGGGGCATCGAAATTGATATTCCAGCGTTGATACAAGGTGCCGGCACGTGTCCACTCCCTGTCTGGTGCCAGGATAGGCAAGGCGGCGCCGTTCGCTGGCGGCTGATTCGCCGGATAGGACAGCACGCGCACGCTGTCGAGCCTGGCGGCTGGCAGGTCCCAGGTCAATGGAGCTGCTTGCGGGCAAGAAAAAGGGGCTGCTGCAGTTGGCTGCATCGTCGTGACCGCGATAGCCAATGCCAGCAGTGCGAGCGGCTTCATTCGACCACCGAATAGATTTCGGGGCGATCAAAGCGACGAGGCACGGGCGCCAGTGAGGTGCCTGGCAAGGGTGACGCACTCGCCATTTCCTACGATCTCTTTTTGCTTTGCATAGTCGGCACGCGCAATGTAGGGCATAGCGTTCTCTCTGTGGTTGACGGTAGAGAGAGCGTACGCAAGATGCGGGCAAGTATCTTGATGTGCGCCAGGGCAATACGACGCATTGACGCGTGTCATGGCCCTGGCGCACGGGCAACCTTACATATCCACCCACCAGTTGAGCAAGGTTTCATCATCGTCATCATCGAGGTTGACGTAGATGTTGGCGAAGTACCATTCGACGCCCGTCGCTTCGCGGAAGGCGTCGAAGGGACCGTTGACGCTGTAGATGCCGTGGTGCCCCGGCACGCTGAAGGTGAGGTTGCCCTTGTACTGGCCGTCCATGGTGCCGCCCAGCTGCTCTTGCACATCGCGTTCGAGCTGGTCCACTGCCTCTTGCGACACGTCGTCGGCATAGATCTGGATGCAGAAGTTACCGCCGCGCTTAAGCACTTCGGCGGGAGCGAGCGGGTCGGCGATGCTGATGATGTCGCCGCGCGCCAAATTCAGGGTCAGGCCGGGCGAGGCCAGCAGTTCGTAGACGTGCTCGTCGATCTGGCGCGCCGGCAGGGTCTCATACACGGGGCCGTCGGTGTTTTCGCCTGCCAGTACGCGGATGTGCGGCAAGCCTTCGCAATTGATGTCTTCCATTCATTCTTTCATGGTGCCGGCGCGCCGCGCTGTTGGCGCGCCAGATAGGGGAATGCCAATATTGTACCGGGTGCGTGCCTGCTGGGGCCGCAGCTGGCGCAGGCAGTTCGCCCGGTGGTTCAGACTGGCGGCGTGGCCAGGAAGGCAGGCAGGGTTTCCGCCGAGCGCGTGTAGGCGTGGATGGCCGGGTAGTCGGCCGGTTTGACGATATCGGGCGTTTCCAGCAGGGCAAAGCTCCAGCCGACGGCAATGGTCACGCCCGTCTGGTCGATGGTGCCCGTCTCGCCAGGCAGAGGCAGGCGCGCGCATTCCTGCTCCAGCAGGTTCCACGCGGCGTGCAGTTGCATGCTGACCCGTTCCAGCCATGGCGCGTGCTGTTTGTCGAGCGGACGCAGCTTGCGTTCGTAGACGATTTGCACGGCTTTTTCATAGGCGGCCAGCGCCAAGCCTGTCAGGCGCAGTGCGTGCACGCTGTCGTTGAGGTCAGGTAGGGAGGTGGCGGGGCGCTGCAGCGACAGATATTGCAGGATCAAGGTGGAATCCATCAGTACTTGCCCGTCGTCCAGGACCAGGGTCGGCACCTTGATGACGGGATTGATTTCGCGCACGGCATCCATGTTGCGGAATACGGACAGCGGCAAGTGCTCGTAGTTAATGCCCTGCAGTTGCAAACAGATGGCGACCCTGCGCACATAGGGCGAGTCGAGCATGCCGATCAGTTTCATGGCCAGTCTCCGGGGAAGTCAGCGGGAATGCCTACGATACCCGCTTGCCTGCCCGTTTGCCAGCATGGTGCTTAATTGTGTGCGCTGATGCCGCTGCGGAATTGTTCGAAACCGGCGCGGGCGGCCTTGTAGCAATTGCCGGCGGCCGCTTCCAGGCCTTCGCGGTCGAGTACTTCGACCGTGCCGCGGCGGTACTGGATCAAGCCTTCGTCCTGCAGCTTGCGGGCCGTGACGGTGATGCTTTCGCGGCGCACGCCCAGCATGTTGGCCATGGTGTCTTGCGTCACCTTCAGCTCGTTCGACAGGGAACGGTCGAGGCGATCCAGCAGCCAGCGGCACAGTTTTTGTTCGATGCTGCAATGGCGGCCCCCCACCACGTTCTGCGCCATTTGCGCAAACATGGCGCTGGTGTAGCGCATCAGCAATTGCGCCAGGGCGCCGCCTTCATTGAACACTTCGCGCAGGAAGGCCGTTTTCAGACGGTAGCCGTAGCCGGCCGTTTGCACGATGGCCGTGCAGGTGGCGCGCTCGGCTTCGTACAGCACCACGCCGGCCACGCCTTCGCGGCCGACGACGGCGATCTCGGTGGTGGCGCCGTCTTCCATCACATACAGCAGGGAAACGATGGCATTGGTAGGGAAATACGTGTATTCAATCTTGCCGCCGCAATCGAACAGGTGCTTGCCGGCAGGCAAAGCGACCAATTCCAGTTGGCAAAACAGGCGCTCCAGATCGGCGCGCGACAAGGCACGCAGCAATTCGTTCTGTTGCGCGCCCGTGATGCTGATCATGGGTGTGGCGGGCGCGGCTTGCCAGTTGTGCTGGGCGGCTGCGTGGGTATTCGTTGCTGGTGTCAGGTTGCTATAAGCTTTGTACATGGTAGGGCCTCGTCTTCTGATTTTGTTGGATGGCGCTGCTTTTATGGCTTGCTAGCGTTGTGCTGAATCTTGTATCCACTATAGAACCAGGGGGCGCCGGCGGGCATCGGATGAGCCGACGTGCTTATGTAGGCTAGGAACATTGCCTCGTGTCATCCGACTCCTACGCCTGCTACTGCATTTTTCCTTGTGGAAACAAGCGTGCTGGGAAAAAAATGCCGTGCTGCCCGCTATGCGAGAACTTTGGCTGCACGCCGCGATCAAACCACTCTGCGCTGCAGTACGACGGTGATAAAATGTTGCATTGCGGAAATTCGATTTGTGTGCCGGTATGAGCTTGCTCTCCATCTCTGCTCACTTTTGTCCCGTTCGTTTAATGAAGGAAAGCAACGCATGAAATGGTTTTTTGATTTGAAAATTGCCACCAAGCTGATCTTGTCGTTTGGCGCCGTGCTGTTATTGACGGCGGCCTTGGGCGTGTCGGCGATCTTGTCCATGGCGCGCATCAATACCGCGTCGACCGACCTGTCCGACAACTGGATGCCCAGCGTGCTGACGGCCATGAATATGCGCAGCGATGTCAGTGATTTCCGCCGCTGGGAGCTGGCGCACATGCTGGCCGCGCAGGATGCCGACATGGTGCAGAACGAAACGCGCATGACGGAAACCCAGGCCAAGCTGAAGGCCGATGCCGACAAGTACCGCAGCCTGATTTCCGCAGCGGGCGAGAAGGAAGTGTTCGAGCGCTTCCTGGCGCTCAACGATGAATTCATGCGCCTGCATGCAACCATGCTGAGCCTGTCGCGCGAGATGAAAAAGGAAGAGGCGCGCGCGCTGGCCGTGGGGCCGTCGGCCAAGGTCATGACGGACATGATGGCAGCCTTGGATAAACTGGTGTCGATTAACACGGACGGCGGCGTGCGCTCGAGCGCCAGCGCCGATGCAACCTATGCGGCCTCGCGCGCCAGCCTGATCGGCTTGGTAGTGGGCATCGTCGTCATCGGCATGCTGCTGGCGCTGTGGGTGGCGCGCAGCGTGGCGCGTCCGCTGATCGAGGCCGTCGGCGTGGCGCGCCAGGTGGCGGCCGGCGATCTGACGGCGCATATCGTTGTGCAATCGCAAGACGAAACGGGGCAATTGATGCAGGCCCTGAAAGACATGAATGCCAGCCTGCAAAAGCTGGTGGGCCAGGTACGCAGCGGCACCGATACCATCGCCACGGCGTCGAGCCAGATCGCGGCCGGCAACCAGGATTTGTCGTCGCGCACGGAAGAGCAGGCCAGTTCGCTGGAAGAAACAGCTTCGTCGATGGAAGAGCTGACGTCGACCGTGAAGCAGAATGCGGACAATGCGCGCCAGGCCAACACCATGGCGCAGACCTCGTCGAGCATCGCCATCGAGGGCGGCAAGGTCGTCGGCGAAGTGGTGGGGACGATGGCGTCGATCAACGAATCGTCGCGCAAGATCGTCGACATCATCGCCGTCATCGACGGCATTGCTTTCCAGACCAATATCCTGGCCCTGAATGCGGCCGTCGAGGCGGCGCGTGCGGGTGAGCAGGGGCGCGGCTTTGCCGTCGTGGCCACGGAAGTGCGCAACCTGGCGCAACGCTCGGCCGCGGCAGCCAAGGATATCAAGGTCCTGATCGGCGATTCGGTCGAGAAAGTCGAGGCGGGATCGAAACTGGTGGACCAGGCGGGCCGCACGATGGATGACATCGTTGCCAGCATCACCCGCGTGACGGACATCATGAGCGAGATCACGGCCGCCAGCAGCGAGCAGAGCGCCGGTATCGAACAGGTTAACCAGGCCATTGCCCAGATGGACCAGGTGACGCAGCAAAATGCGGCCCTGGTGGAAGAGGCGGCCGCGGCAGCCGAATCGATGCAGGAACAGGCTGCCAGCCTGAGCGCCGTCGTCAGCGTCTTCAAGCTTGACGTGGCCAGCGCCGCCGCGAACCGGCCGCGCGCACCCGTCACCGTCAAGACGCCGGCAGCCGTGACGCCGGTACCGGCGCCGCGTCAACTGGCCAGCACGGCGCGTCGCGCGGCACCAGTCGATGAGTGGGAAAGCTTTTAAGTGAATGAAGTCAAGCGCGCTTGCGCGGCTTCTTGACGCCTGGGGCAGCGGGCGCGGCAGCGGCTTGCTGGCGCTGTTGCCAGGCCTTCAGGGCTTCTTCGTAGGCGGCCAGGTCTTCCTGGTACATTTCCAGCACGCAAAAGGTACAACCGCTATGGCAGCACTCGTCATTGCCCGGTTTACTGGGGGGCTGCGGTTGCGGATCGTGGGCTAAGGGCGGGGGGGACATGGTGAGGGCAGGGGATGGAGCGGCAGGGATCGGAGCAGGCATTGGAACGGCATCATACGGCATTCCTGCGAGCCATTGCTGGAATGCTTTTTGCTCAAAAATCACGGTTTCCGTGTACAGTTGCGGTGAATTAGGGTATCGTTTACAGCACTGATATTGTATCTTCTGCGCGCGATGTTCCGCCGGCGCGATCTCCGCCGCCATCGCAGCACATCTCTTCGACGCTCCCGCATACGCCTTCCAGCATGTCCCGGAGCACAGAGGTGCCGCAAGAACAATGATCCATGGCTTGCAAGACGGAGCTGCCTGTGCCCCGAAATGTTGTTTATTGAGAAAGCATGGCTTCCGCAGTGCGGAGGCACACCAGAAAATTTATGTCTGAAACCGAATCGACTCCTACGCCCAGCCCGGCAATTGTCCCTGAAGCGGCGCCCGCCGCCGCTGCACCAGCACCTGCCGCATCCGCTGCTCCCAGCCTGACCTTTGCCGACTTCGGCCTCGCGCCTGAAATCCAGCGCGCACTGACCGACCAGGGCTACACCCATCCGACACCGATCCAGGAACAAGCGATTCCCGTCGTGCTGCAAGGCCGCGATGTGATGGGTGCCGCGCAAACGGGCACCGGCAAGACAGCCGGTTTTTCCTTGCCGATCATCCAGTTGCTGATGGCGCATGCCAGCAGCAGCATGTCGCCGGCACGCCACCCGGTGCGTGCGCTGATCCTCACGCCGACGCGTGAACTGGCGGTGCAGGTGGCCGAAAACGTCAAGGCCTACGCCCAGCACACGCCGCTGCGTTCGACCGTCGTCTTCGGCGGCATGGACATGAAGCCGCAAACCGTCATCCTGCGCGGCGGCGTGGAAATCGTCATCGCCACGCCAGGCCGCCTGCTCGACCATATCGAGCAAAAGAACATCAGCCTGAGCCAGGTGCAGATGCTGGTCATGGATGAGGCGGACCGCATGCTGGACATGGGCTTTTTGCCGGACTTGCAACGCATCATCAACTTGCTTCCGAAACAACGCCAGAACCTGATGTTCTCGGCGACGTTCTCGCCAGAAATCAAGAAGCTGGCCGCGACCTTCCTCAACGATCCGCTGACGATCGAAGTGGCGCGCAGCAACCAGACGGCCGACAAGGTCACGCAAGTGGTCTACAAGGTGACGGAAGACCAGAAGCATGCCCTGGTAGCCCATCTGCTACGCCAGCGCGACCTGAAGCAGGTTATCGTCTTCTCGAACACCAAGATCGGTGCCTCGCGCCTGGCCCGCGTGCTGGAACAGGAAGGCATGAGCGCCACGGCGATTCACGGCGACAAGAGCCAGCAGGAACGCATGGCGGCGCTGGAATCGTTCAAGAAGGGCGAGATCGACGTGCTGGTGGCCACCGACGTGGCGGCGCGCGGCCTGGATATTTCGGACTTGCCTTGCGTCATCAACTTCGACTTGCCGTACAACGCGGAAGACTATGTGCACCGTATCGGCCGCACGGGCCGTGCCGGCGCCTCGGGCGATGCCATCTCGATTTACTCGGATAAAGACGAGCGCTTGCTGGCCGATATCGAGAAACTCATCAAGCAAAGCATCAAGCGCGGCGAATTGACGGGCTTCAATCCCGCTCCTGCCCGCAGCAGCGATAGCGAGCGCCGCCCACCGCGCCGCACCGAAGGTGGCGAGGCGCGTCCCGCACGCGCCCCGGAGAGCCGCCATGCCGGCGAGAGCCGCGACAGCCGTTCCGCCGAGCGCGGTGCGCGTCCCGCCTTTGGTCCTGGCGCCCGCCGCGAGAAGGCCGATCCCTGGTTCCTGAAGCCATATGAGCCCGCCAAAGCAGCCGCTCCCGCTGCCGCCAGCATGGCGCCTGCCGCGGCCAAGCCGAAGCAGAAAATTGCTGCTTTGCTTGGTGGACTAGTCAAACATTAACGTGGATGGCATGGGGTTAGACAAGTACTAACGTTTTACGGAGAAATGATGAACAGCCAGGTTTTACCTGGCTGTTTTTTTGCTGGGGTGGAAGCTACATGCATCAGGCAGCTTACGCATTTCCTCTGCATGAGCGAGGCACTGTTGTGCATCTTTCGGCGACTGTTTTGCCTAAGTATATCTCGCAGAATACAGGCATGACATAGGGCGCTTACTTGAGCAGACTGAGGTTGTTTTCGCGCCACCAGTTGCGGCCAATAACAAATACCAGCGAAAGGAGCAGGCCGAAAAGTGCGGCCTTGCCGACGACATGCGAGAGTCGGTCGGCACGATTTTCTGGCAAGCTTGGACCTGCAATAAAGCGGCTCTTTTCCAAGTAAATATTCAGTGCATTTTGATTGTCGATCGTGATGGAGTTGTAAACTTGCTTGATCACTTCGTCATCCATATTTTTTCCCTTGAATACTTCGATTTTCAGGGGTTCCAGTCCACGCAGCACTTCCTCTCCCGAGCGGGTGTTGTCGATCAGGTCTTTGGCCTTTTTATAGTATTCGAGGAGCAAGACATTTTTACTTTGTTCCGTTTTTGCCTGCAGAATGGCTTCGTTGGCCTCTGAAATCTCTACTTCGCTGGTCATTAATTGCGTGACTGGCGACAGATAGCGGGCATTGTCATCATTGATCGTGACGATCTGGCGTGATGGCTGACTGGCAGGCTCGGGATAGCGGTTGACGATCTGCTTCAGGTCACCACCCTTGCGCTTGAATTTTTCCAGCCGTTCTTTTTCCTCGATGATATCGTTATCGAGCTTGGTGATTTTTGTGGTAATTTCGGTTTGCTTGAAGCGCAAATTATCTGAATAAATCAGGTAAATGATCGTATCGATCGTATAGCGCCCCATCAGCGCAACCATGCGCTGGGCTCCCTCTGGAGTATCGTTGATTGCGCTGATCCGCAGGCCGATGACATTGTTATTTCCGTCTTTTACTTCACCGGCTAATTCCTTGGCATCGAGCTTGGTAAACGGAAAAACAGGTTCGATCATTTGACTGATGCCTTCGCGCGCAGAAAATACGCGGCGCATTTTTTCGAAATCCTTCGCATCAAGCGTTTTGTTTTTTTCCGAAAATTCGATAAAGCGTCCGCTGGTATTGAACGCGGCAGCATAGCGTTTGTAATTCGCCAAGCTGATGCCAGGGTTGGGTTCTGGATCTTTGACGCTCTTTTGTACGGTAACGGGGATTGGGCCACCGAATTGAAAGAATCCTTCGCTGCGGTACTTTGGGAAAGCATACACAGTGGCAGCCCCAATGGTTGCACTTAATATGGTGATGCCAAGAATGATGCGGCGGGAATGCCACAGGGAAGCCAGGAAATCGTTGAAATTAATGCTTTCGTCTGCAGGATGATTTCCTTTTTCCCTTAGTTGCGAAGATTGGTCCATGAAATTTTCTTTAATAAAAACGTTTGAGGTGAGCTGGGGCGCAGCGGTCCAATACAGTTGGCAAAAATGATCATTCAGCGACCTTGCTGACTTGCGGGCATTTCCCGTCGGAGCCAAGTCTGGCAGTCAAACAACTGCTCTGCGCAGTCCTGCGTGGCAGTGAGAGGCGCAATATGGACGTACTCATGGATACCGCAAGCGCACATTATAAATGGCGCTGGCAGGGACAGGATGACAAATTGTGAGGATTTGTTAGGCCGCCGGGTGAGCTCGGCGGTGCGGTGTGCCATGTCCCACTGAAATGGCTTATTTTTTCTTGCGTAAACTCTGCCTTAGAATCATCCATTGCGGCGATTTAAAACGCACAATTTGCGTATACAGCCATACGTAGGTGACGATAAACAGCATTGAAAAGGCGACTAGTACCCATTGGTAGCGCCAGAAGAGCGTAGCAGGGATCACGGCAGTCAGTGACAGCAGCCACAGGTAGGGGGCCGTCAACGAGTTGCGACGCGTCAGCGCATGAGCGTCGCGCTTGCCTATCGTCCAACGCACTAGACGCTTAAATACCAGCATGTGCAGGTGGATACCATCGGGTAATCCAGGCGAGACGCCGCGAATGAATTTTCGGCGGTAGATCGAAAAGATGGTCTCAAAGACGGGATAAATCATCAGCAAGACCGCATACCATGCAGAAACTTCTTTGTTGCGCACAACCAGCAATACCGCCAGTTCGCCGAGCATGAAGCCGATGAAATACGCACCCCCATCGCCCAAGAAAATCAGTCCGTTCGGATAATTCCAGACGAAGAAGCCTGCAATCGCGCCAATCAGTATCAGGCAGGCTGCCATGACATGAAAGTCCCCGACCAGAAATGCGACATACGCCATGGACAGAAGCATGAAAATCGACACGACACTTGCCAGGCCATTAAAGCCATCGATGATGTTGATGGCATTTGCGATGCCGGCCACCGCAAGCACGGTCAACGGCAATGCAATCCAGGCATATTTGAGCCAGGCATCCACCAGAGGAATGTCGATACGGACGATCTTCGCATCCATTACATAATAACCAATGACGACGGATATCATCGTCAGCAGCAACCGGCGGAATGCACTGACTTGCTTGGTGAAGTCTTCGACAATGCCGCAGCCAAATGCCAGACTGGCACACAGGACCAACAGAAACACCCATGCGCCCACCTCTGGTGTTCTCCAGAAAGTGACCGCAGTGCCTGTTAGTGTCGCCGCATAAATTGCCAGCCCACCGATACGTGGCACGGGTCTGGCATGAATTTTTTGCACACTGGCCAGGTCATGATCCAGCATCTTCTTCATGTTTCTGGATAGCTTAACAATAAAGAGTGTTGCAAAGAATGCGGTGATGAAACTGACTACAACTGAAAGCATAATATCCAATTAAAAAATGACTAAGAACCCCGGCTGGGAGCGCCTGTTGCAACTTGCTGCGGACCTTTGTTCCGTTACGCTGTTACCGCAACATCTCTGCACGCTACGGTTTGTCAGGCGTTATAACTTTATGGAGCGGACTAAATCAATAAATCTGCTTGCCGTACCGGCCACGCGGCGCAGTTTGCGACTGTGGCGGGGAGCTGACTTGAGGTAGGCAAGGCCCGCGCTGTGAGATGGGTAGCTAACGTCGCATCTGTTTGCCTCGTTCCCTGCATCGGTTCCAGGGCCTGCGTGTTCATGACGGTGACTGCCTGTTCGGGCGCATGCGACAGATTGATCTGTTCCCGGAAACAGTCAAAGCGCAGCCACGCCAGGCCTGGTATCCGAAGTTCGGGATTGAAAAAATACCATGCCCCAGTCAGTCCTGATCATAGCCGATTCTACGGTTGAGCAGAAGAACTGTAAAACAGATAGTGCCGATAGTGTGTAATTTATTTTATTTCTTCATTTCTAAAAATATTTAATTGGATACAGTTGTTACTGGACGTAACCAAGCTTTTATTTTATTTAAAAATGTTGTAAATTCCGTAAAATTTTTTTGAGTTATCAGGTGGTAAATTGCGTCGATGTGAAAAAAGCAACCGCCTGGATTGATCAAGTATATATTTTACGCTATGCGAAGTGTTCTGCTGCGGATGATTCCGCAAGATATTGTGCGCAGGATCGCTGTTCATCTGAATGAGCGTACTTTTGCAGGGTAAGTATATTTTCTTTTTGGAATTATTGCTTTGGGTGTGGCATTTTCTTTGGCCATGTCTGCGCAAGTATTTGCCGCAACTCCATGTGGCTGCGTAAAATGTGGGGTCGGCCCTAGAGGGCCTGATGAAGCCGTGGAAATATTGCAGTCGTCCGGGGGCGGCGTAATTCCAGTAGGTGTCATGAGATCGCAGTATTTTGCTTGAAAAGACACTTCCATGTATTAAAATTGTTGTATTTTTCTGACGTATGGGGTATAGAGATGATTGTAGTGACCGGCGGTGCTGGCTTTATAGGATCAAATTTCGTAAATGACTGGCTTGCCTTCAGCGACGAGCCGATTCTTAATCTGGATAAGCTAACTTATGCAGGAAATTTGAATAATCTAAATGCACTGAGCGATGATGCCCGGCACGTGTTTGTGCAAGCCGATATTTGCGATCGCGCTCAGCTCGAGGCGTTGTTTTTTAACAACATGCCGCGCGCCATTGTTCATTTCGCTGCAGAAAGCCATGTGGATCGGTCCATTCTCGGCCCTGGTGAGTTTATCAATACAAATATTAACGGCACATTCAGCTTGCTCGAAGCCGCACGCACCTATTGGTCTGGCCTGCCTGACGAGGAGCGTGCCACTTTCCGCTTTCTGCACGTCTCAACCGATGAGGTCTACGGTACGCTGGGACCAGATGATGCGCCCTTCAGCGAGACGACCCCGTATGCGCCCAATAGTCCTTATTCAGCCTCCAAGGCCGCGTCGGATCACCTCGTTCGCGCCTATCATCATACGTATGGCTTGCCGACGCTGACTACAAATTGTTCGAATAACTATGGACCGTATCACTTCCCCGAGAAGTTGGTTCCCTTGATCATTGCAAATGCGCGGGCAGGCAAACCCCTGCCGATTTATGGTGATGGACAGCAGATTCGCGACTGGCTGTATGTCAGTGATCATTGTGCCGCCATTCGCCGCGTACTCGAGGACGGGCGTTTGGGGGAGACTTATAATATTGGCGGATGGAACGAGAAAGCCAATCTGGATGTCGTACATACTCTATGCGACATGCTCGATGAGCTGTCGCCGAAGGCGGCTGGCGGATCGTACCGGGAGCAAATCACGTATGTGGCGGATCGTCCCGGCCATGATCGCCGCTATGCCATTGATGCTCGTAAAATCGAGCGGGAATTAGGTTGGCGGCCGGCGGAAACGTTTGAGAGCGGCATCAAAAAAACGGTGCAGTGGTATCTGGCTAATCAGGAATGGGTGGCCGATGTGCAATCGGGTGCTTATCTGAACTGGATGGAAAAGAATTATGCGGCGCGCAAGGAGGCGCCATGAGCGCGCCAGCGTTGGCGCGCAAGGGCATTATCCTTGCAGGCGGTTCCGGCACCCGCTTGTATCCCGTGACGATGGCCGTGTCCAAGCAGTTACTGCCTGTTTATGACAAGCCGATGATTTATTATCCGCTGACCACCTTGATGTTGGCGGGCATTAAAGAAATATTGATCATTTCAACGCCGCAGGATACGCCGCGCTTTCAAGAGCTGCTGGGAGATGGCAGCCAGTGGGGCATCAGCTTGAGCTATGCGGTGCAGCCTACGCCTGATGGCCTGGCGCAGGCATTCATCATTGGCCGCGACTTCATCGGCGATGCGCCGTCGGCACTCATATTGGGCGATAATATTTATTATGGTCATGATTTTGAGGCGCAGCTGTGTGCAGCGAGCAACCGTCATGAAGGCGCCACGGTGTTTGCCTACCATGTGCACGATCCGGAGCGCTACGGCGTGGTGGAATTTGATGCGCAGCGCCGGGCAATCAGCATTGTGGAAAAGCCAACGGCGCCGAAGTCTTCCTATGCGGTAACCGGCTTATATTTTTATGACAAGCAGATTTGTGATATCGCCGCTGAGATCAGGCCGTCGGAGCGGGGTGAATTGGAAATTACCGATGTCAATCGGGTCTATCTGGAACGCGCCCAGCTCAATGTCGAACGCATGGGACGTGGCATGGCCTGGCTGGATACCGGTACACATGAATCCCTGCTGGAAGCGGGCCAATTCATCGCCACCATCGAAAATCGCCAGGGTTTGAAAGTGGCTTGTCCTGAAGAAATCGCGTATCGCAAGGGGTATATCGATGCGGAGCAATTGCTTCAGCTTGCCCAGCCCCTCAAGAAAAATGCATACGGGCAGTATCTCTTGCGTTTATTAAATGAAAAGATCTTCTGATTATGCAAATCCATACGACTGCAATACCCGATGTACTGATTATTGAACCCAAGGTGTTTGGCGACGACCGGGGATTCTTCTTCGAGAGCTACAATGCCGCCCAGTTTGAAAAACTGACGGGAATTGCGCCCCATTTCGTGCAAGACAATCATTCCAAGTCCGCAAAAAACGTACTGCGTGGTTTGCATTACCAAATCCGCCAGCCACAAGGCAAACTAGTTCGCGTGACGGCGGGCAGCGTCTACGATGTTGCAGTCGACCTGCGCAAGAACTCGCCCACTTTCGGTCAATCTGTTGGCGTAGTCTTGTCCGCGGAGAACAAGCGGCAGTTATGGATACCGGCTGGCTTTGCACATGGCTTCATGGTGACCAGCGACAGCGCGGAATTTCTCTACAAGACGACGGATTACTGGGCACCTGAGTTCGAGCGCTGTATTTTATGGAATGATCCTGCACTGAACATCGTATGGCCAATCCATGAGGGAGAAGTTCCTCTCTTGTCCGCCAAGGATCAACTTGGCAAGTTGTTGGCTGATGCCGAGGTATTTGAGTGAAGATTTTGCTTACGGGAAATACGGGCCAGTTGGGCTATGAGCTTGAGCGCAGCTTGCAGGGGCTTGGCGAAATCGTAGCCCTGGGCCGCGGCAAACTTGATTTGTCGAATCTCGACCAGATCCGTGATGTCATTCGCACGGTAAAGCCTGGGTTGATCGTCAATCCTGCCGCATATACTGCGGTTGACAAGGCGGAAACCGAGGTTGAACTGGCCATGCGCATCAATGCGGAAGCTCCGGCCGTCATGGCGCAGGAGGCGAGGAAGCTTGGCGCGGCAATGATCCATTACTCGACCGATTATGTCTTTGACGGCACTAAATGCAGCCCGTACGTGGAAGATGACCCGACTTGCCCGATTAATGTGTACGGACGCAGCAAGCTTGCTGGTGAACAAGCTATCCAGGCCGCTGGCATCCCCCATTTGATCTTTCGCACGAGCTGGGTCTATGGCATGCGCGGAAAGAATTTTTTGCTGACCGTGCTGCGTCTTGCCCAGGAGCGCGAGGAATTGCGTATTGTTGGCGACCAGCATGGATCGCCAACATGGTGCCGCTCCATCGCCGATACGACAGCGCATATTCTCGCTCAAACACAGGCCAGTGACGATCTGCAGTCCTGGTGGCAGCGGCATTCCGGCGTTTATCATCTGACGGCACAGGGGCAAACAACGTGGGCTGGTTTTACACAGGAAATTCTGAACAATGCCGCATTGCCCAAGTCGCCAGTTGTCACGGCAATCACGACCGATGCGTATCCGTTGCCAGCGCCTCGCCCAGCGTACTCTATCTTGTCTTGCGAGCGCCTGAAACAGGCATTTTGTGATTTGCCTGCATGGGACGATGCTCTAAGATTGTGCATGCATTGATGCCCACAAGGCCGTCCGCGTGCGAGTGGCGGCCGTATTGGGTAGATACGAATTGAAGTGGCATTTTTGACAACTATGATTGCAAGGCCTTTAATGACTGAAAAAAAACATATCCATTCCCACGCGATTGTCGAGCCAGGAGCGTCGATTGGCACCGCGACCAATGTATGGGCGTTTGCGCATGTATTGGGCGGTGCGCGCATTGGTGCCGAGTGCAATATCTGCGATCATGTGTTCATTGAAAATGACGTGGTGCTAGGGGATCGGGTCACCATCAAATGTGGCGTGCAATTATGGGATGGGATCACCATTGGCGACGATGTCTTCATCGGCCCGAACGCGACCTTTGCCAATGATAAATTCCCCAGGAGCAAACAATATCTGGCAGAAGTCGCGCGGACAAGCATTCGCCGTGGCGCCTCCATTGGCGCCGGCGCTGTCATCCTGCCAGGTATCGTCATTGCCGAAAATGCGATGGTGGGTGCCGGTGCGGTCGTGACCAAGAACGTCCCGCCCCATGCCATCGTTGTGGGCAACCCTGCGCGCGTGGTCGGATATACAAACGCTAGTCCGAATGCAGTGCAAGCGCCGTTGCTTGGCACCGCTGGCGCGTCGGAATTTACCAAGGACGGAGCGCCTTCTCACGTCAATGGTGTGCGTCTGTACAAGTTTCCTTTGATTAAGGACATTCGCGGCTCCTTGTCGGTGGGTGAATTCCAGAAGGAAATCCCCTTTGATGCTGCACGCTATTTCCTTGTCTTTGACGTTCCCAGCAAGGAGCTGCGCGGCGAACACGCACACCATGCATGCCATCAATTCCTCATTTGCGTTCATGGGTCTTGCGCTGTCGTCGCAGATGATGGCAATGTGCGCCAGGAATACATGCTGGACGCTCCCAACCTGGGTATTTATTTACCGCCGCTGACGTGGGGGGTGCAATACAAATACTCTCCGGACGCCGTGTTACTGGTTTTCGCATCCCATGTGTATGATGCAGACGACTATATTCGCGATTACAGCGATTTCCTTTGCATTACCGCATCCTTATCCGGTGCGGATCCGATATCTTCACTGATTGAGCAGAAAAAATAATAATGGCTATCCCCTTCCTTGATTTAAAAGCAATTAATCTTGAACACGCAGCAGCACTTGAAAGCGCATTTCACCGTGTGCTGCATTCCGGCTGGTATGTGCTGGGCAAAGAAGTCGAGGCTTTCGAGCAGGAGTTTGCTCGTTATTGCCAAGCGGACCACACCGTCGGCGTGGCCAATGGCCTTGATGCCATCTTCCTGATCCTCAAGGCATACGGCATCGGGCCTGGCGACGAGGTGATCGTTCCCAGCAATACTTATGTGGCTACCTGGCTGGCGGCGACGCATTGTGGCGCCGTTCCTGTGCCAGTCGAGCCGGACGCGCGTACCTACAACATCGATCCGGCGAAAATTGAAGCGGCCATTACCGCGAATACCAAGGCCATCATTGTCGTCCACCTGTACGGACAGCCTGCCGACATGGATGCCATCAATGCCATTGCGCAGAAGCATGACTTGAAAGTGATCGAGGATGCGGCCCAGGCGCATGGCGCGTTATACAAGGGCCGCCGTGTGGGCAGCCTGGGCGATGCCGCTGCATTCAGTTTCTATCCGGGGAAAAATCTCGGCGCGCTGGGCGATGCGGGCGCGGTGACGACCAATGATGCCGTCCTTGCGGACAATCTGCGCGTGTATCGGAACTACGGCTCGCGTATCAAATATCACAATGAAGTGGCGGGCTTCAATTCGCGTCTTGATGAGTTGCAGGCGGCACTATTGCGCGTCAAATTACCGGATCTTGATGCGTCGAACAGCAAGCGTGGCGAGATTGCCCGCATGTACAATGACAAATTGAAGGATGTTCCCGGCATCGTCCTACCCCATGTGCCCGAGTGGTGCGACCCCATCTGGCATCTGTATGTCATTTGCACGCCAGAACGCGGCGCCTTGCAAGCGGCATTGGGCGAGGAGTCCATCGGCACCATGATTCATTACCCGGTACCGCCGCATCTGCAGCCCGCCTATGCCGAGCTGGGTTACAAGACTGGCGATTTCCCTATCGCGGAACAGGTGCACCAGCAGATTATCAGCTTGCCCATGGGGCCAACCATGTCGGAAACGGATGTTCAGCAAGTCGTCGATGCCGTGATCAGCAGTTTGAAATGATCCAGTAGTGAAGAAATTACTGACGGTCACTTTGTTCAGTGGCTTGCTGACGTTGCTGCGCATGGCCAGCGGTTTTGTCATTGCCAAGGTTGTTGCGGTGTACACAGGACCGAGCGGCATCGCCATGCTCGGGCAAGTTCAAAGCCTCATCGCCGCTCTCAATGGCGTGGTGGCGGCGCCTGCGGGCAACGGTGTCGTGCGCTATACGGCTCAGCACCATGAAGCTGGTCCGCAGGCATGCGCACCGTGGTGGAAGGCGGCGCTGAACTGGATCTGCTTGTTGATGGCCGTCATGATTCCTGTGATTTGCCTGTGCGCGCAGCCATTGGCCATCTTGGTGTTCGGCGAGGCGCGCTATTTCTGGCTGGTTATCATGGCGGCCCTGGCTTTGCCATTTTCTGCTGCGAATACCTTGATCGCGTCGATTCTCAACGGCCAGCAGCAATATCGTCGCTACGTGGGCTTGGGCATTGTTTCCGTGATGATTGCCACGGTGATTATGGTTGTGCTGGTGGTACACGAGAACCTGAATGGCGCCCTGATTGCGGCAGTTTTATTTTCCGGCATATCCGGCCTTATCATGTTGCTCGGTGTAGTACGGCAGCCATGGTGCCGCCTGCGATTCTGGTGGGGCCGGGCCAGCAAGGCTGAGTTACGTGGTATTGGCGCCTATGTGGTGATGGCGGTGACAACGGCATTGACCATGCCGATGGCCTTGCTTGTAGTACGTAACATTCTGGTCAGCAAAACGGGATGGGAGCAAGCCGGCCAATGGCAGGCGGTGTGGAAGATCTCCGAAGTGTATCTTGGGGTGATCACAATGGCGCTGAGCACGTATTTCTTGCCGAAGCTGGTGTCACTCACCGGTAGTGATGCCATCTTGAAAGAGATCCGCAGCACCGCCAAGATCGTCATGCCGATCGTTGCGCTGCTTGCGCTGAGCGTCTATGTGTTGCGCGATGTCGCGCTCTCCTTGTTGTTTACCGAAGCATTCCGTGCTGCACGTGATCTTTTCGCCATTCAGCTTGTCGGCGACGTGTTAAAAATACTGTCTTTTCTGTATGCCTATCCTATGGTATCGAGAGGCGCCACACGTTGGTTCATGGCTGCCGAAGTGATTTTTGCCCTGCTTTTTATCGTGTTGTCCTATTTTTTGATTGGCCAATATGGCGCGCATGGCGCAAACATTGCCTATGCGGTCAGCTATTTTTTTTACCTGATATTTGCCTGGGCAAACGTTCGGAATTTTTCCCGCTGAGAGGCACTGCGCCGCTCAATTGAAAGCGGACGGTTCCGAAGACCGCGCCGCTGGAGCGTAATACCAGGTAGTGCATTTTCATTCGTTCGTATATATATACCCTGAGAAAGTTACATGAAGATTCTGATTCCTATTTTGATTTTTGCCCGTTCAGGCGGTAGCAGGGTATTGTCCGAGCTGGCGAATGAATGGGTCAAATCAGGAAACGACGTGGCGTTCTTGTGTCCCGACAGTAGCGACGCCCCCTACTTTCCCACCATTGCCCGCATCCTGTGGGTGAATGACAAAGGACAGATTGCGGCCGAGCGCAATCCACTGGCCAAGCCAAGTGGCCGCTATCATTTGCAAGCGCTGTATGCGGGACTGAAGGCCGTGGGGGCGGAATACGAGCTGATTCTGGCTAATCAATCGCTAACGGCATGGCCCGTGGCGCTGGCATCGTGCGGCAACGCCAAGAAGGCCTACTACGTCCAAGCGTATGAGGCGGAATACTATGTCAACATGAAGACCGCCAAGGACCTGGTTTTGGCAGCGATTTCCGCCCTGTCATACCAGTTGCCACTCAAGAAAATCGTGAATGCGCCGGTGTATTTTCGTTATAAAAATCTGCGGGCCAGCGATTTTGTTCCACCTGGAATGGATCTTGACGTCTTTAAACCTTTGGCGGCGCCCCGCGATATCGATAGCACCGAGACCATCATCATCGGCTGTATTGGGCGCCATGAACCTGAAAAAGGCACCATTTACGTATTGCGGGCATTTGAGCAACTGGCGAAACTCGATCCGCGTTTCCGCTTGCGCGTAGCGTATGGAAATTTGCCACAAGGATGGCAGCACGAAAAATGTGAAGTCGTTGTGCCAAAAAGCGATGCGGAGCTGGCCGACTATTACCGCAGCGTCGATATTCTTGTTTCTCCTGGTACGGTCCAGCATGGCGCGCCGCATTATCCCGTGCTGGAGGCACTGGCAACGGGCGCGGCCGTCGTGACAACCGGCTATATGGGTGCGACGCAAGATACTGCCTGGCTTGTGAAAAACAAGGATGTGCAAACCATTGTCGAGCGCATACAGGAATTGGTCCGGGATGGCGCCGCGCGCCGGGCGAAGATCGCCGCCGGATTGCTGACTGCACAGGCGTTTTCGTGGAAAGCCGTTTCGGCCAAGATGATGGCGATTTTCGTGCGTACCCTGTTTGGCGACAACGCGAAAAAATGAAGCCAATACGTTTGACGGACAAATCGCAAATCCGCCTGCTGCTGGGAATTGCATTTTTGCTGGTATGCATCGCCGGTTTTCGGCAAGTGGGATTTGACCGTGATTCCCTGCAATATTTGGAGAGCTACCAGGAATTTGCAGGACTGCTGGGCGCTGACTTGCGGACCCGGGAGCCAACCTTCTGGCTGATCACGGCGATAGCCAAGATGTTGCCCGGCGATGGATTCCGCTGGGTCCTGTTGGCGTATGCTGTTTTGGGAATGGCGATCAACGTCAAGGCCATCCAGAAAATCTCGCCATATCCCATCATGGCGCTGATTTGCTTTGCCTTTTTGTACTTCCCGTTGCATACCATGACACAAATTCGGGCCAGCATCGCTTGTGGCCTGTTGTTGCTGGCGATCCCCGATATTGCGGATCGCCGCCTCAAGGATTTTCTCATCAAGGTGGGGATGGCAACCTTGTTCCATTATTCGGCGATTATTCTGGTTCCCCTTTACCTGATCCGCTTGAACAGGCTCGACTTCAAGCTGTATGCGATTCTGCCGCTGGCCACGCTGGCATTTTCACTGGTGAATGGTTTGCTGTTGCAGGCAATGGCTTTTCTCGCGCTGGCGCTGCCGGAAGTGCTGGGTTACAAGATTTCGATCTATCTGACATTATTGGAGAGCGAGGAAAAGGCGCCCATTAACCTTTTCAGCCTGTACTACCTGAGCGTGCTTTTTGTTTATTATTTGTGCATTTTTAATATAAATAAATTCAGTTCGAAATATGAAGTGCTTTGCATAAAAATACTGGGCTGGTCACTGGGGATTTATTATGCGATGTCTTTCCTGCCGGTAGTCGCTGTGCGTATCTCGGAAATGCTGGGAGTGGTGATTGTCATTGTCATCCCGGCGCTGGTGCACAAGATCAAGGGACGCAATGAGGTGTTGTTGATTACTTATGCATGGCTTTTTGCCATATTTTTCAATAATGTCATCTTGCATGAATTATTCAATTTTTAGGAAAATCGATGGTTTATGATATCGATGCTGTCTTTGTAACATATAGGCCGGATTTTTCTGTCTTTGAACAGGCATTGGATAGTATAAAAAACCAGGTCCGCACAGTTTATATCGTCGATAATTCGGCAAGTGCTGACGTGGCCAACAGATTGCGGGCGCTGGAAACCAGGGTGCCGAATGTGCGCCTGTTGCTGCTGGAGCGTAATGCCGGCATTGCCAAGGCCCAGAACATGGGCATGGCCAAGGCCATGGAGGAGGGCGCGCAGCTGTCCTTGCTGAGCGACCAGGACACTATCTATCCGCATGATTATGTGGCAAACATGCTTGAGAACTACCGCGGTCTTGGCCACGCTGACCGCCTGGGGGCGATTGCCCCGGATTTTCAGGAGGAAAACAAGGCCAGCGGCGAGGGAGAAGGTTTTTTCGAGCTTCAGGGAGTCAACTCGGTCAAGGTGGCGTCTACCCAGTCCTTGGTCGAGGTTGCGCAGGTGATTGCCTCGGGGATGATCATCAATAATGCGGCCCTGGCCCACGTGGGCATGATGGACGAGGAGCTGTTTATCGATTGGGTCGATTTTGAGTGGTGCTGGCGCGCGCGTGCGCATGGCTATCGTATCATCGGCTGCCGCAACGTGGTCATCCGCCATACCTTGGGTGACGGCGCCGTGAAGGTGGGAGCGAAGACGTATTCGCTGCATACACCGCAGCGCAATTATTATATTGTCAGGAATGGTATTGCCATTGCATTGGGCAAGAAATATCTGGGAGCGGGTGTGCGCCTGGGGATTTTTCTCAAATCGTTACGCTATATGGTGGCGTTCAGTATGTTTGGTGATCAGCATCTGAAAAATCTTGTGTATTGTTGCCGGGGCTTTGCGCATGGTGTCATTGGCCGCCTGGGACCGCTTGAAAATTAGAATAAGATGATAGCCGTATGCCAAAAATAAGCGTTTGCATGGCCGTATATAACGGCGAAAAATATATTCTGGAGCAAATTGAATCGATACTCGGACAACTGTCCGCTGACGACGAATTGATTGTATCGGATGACGGGTCGACCGACTTGACGCTGGAGAAGATCCGCTCATGTGGCGATTCACGCATTCGTATGATCGCCAATGAGCTCGACAAGGGGTATAGCGGCAATTTTGAACATGCCATTCGGCACGCGACAGGCGAGGTGATTTTTCTGTCCGACCAGGATGATGTCTGGCTTGCCGGCCGGGTACAGAAAATGTTGGCCGCTCTGGAACGTTGCGACATGGTGGTGTGCAACGCGCAGTTCACGGACGATGTATTGACACCACTGGATACGACTTTGTTTTCCTTGCGTGGCGGCGGCCAGGGGTTCTGGAAAAATCTGTTTAAATCCCGGTATCTGGGCGCTTGCATGGCCTTTAAGCGTAGCATTCTGCGCAAGGCGCTGCCCTTTCCCGGCAATCGAAAACTGTGCCCGCACGACCTGTGGCTGACCCTGGTCGCCGAACTTTATTATCGGGTCGAACTTATTGAGGAGCCGTTGATCCTGTATCGCCGTCACGGTGCAAACGTCTCGAGTGGCGGTAGTGCCAGTAATAATAGTTTCTTTAAGAAAATGCAGTTCCGGGCATATTGCCTGTTGAAAGTGCTCGGCAGGGCATAACTCCAACTATCAGATTCATTACGTAAGAAAGAAGAATGGCATGAACCAAACAGTACTCATTACGGGCGGCGCGGGTTTTATCGGACAACGCTTGTGCCGCACCTTCCTTGGCCAAGGCATGCAGGTGCGCGTGCTGGACAATTTCAGCCCGCAGATTCATGCGAGCGATGTACTGCCTGACGATCTGGCCGGGAAGGTTGAACTGATCAAGGCCGACGTACGTGACCGCGATGCGATGAAACAGGCACTGACAGGTGTCCATGCCATCGTGCACCTGGCTGCGGAAACAGGCACCGGTCAATCCATGTATGAAATCGACCGTTATTTCAGCGTCAACGTGCAGGGGACCGCCACGATGCTTGATTTGCTCCAGAACGAAGATTGCGCCAAGGAATTGCGTTCCATCGTCGTCGCCTCGAGTCGCGCCGTATACGGAGAAGGTGCTTACCAGTGCGCATCGCATGGCACCGTGTTCCCGCACCAGCGTACGCGCGAACACCTGTCGGCTGGGATGTTTGAGCCTGTCTGCCCTGTCTGCGTCAAGCCGGTGGCGCTGCTGCCGACGACGGAGACGGCGCCGTTCCTGCCGATGTCGATGTATGGCCTGACCAAACAGGTACAGGAACAGGCCGTGCTGTTATTTGCGCGTACCCGCGGCATCAACGGTTTTGGTCTGCGCTATCAGAATGTGTATGGCCCGGGCCAGTCGTTGAAGAACCCGTATACCGGGATCCTGGCGGTGTTTTCGAATCTGGCGCGGCAGAATCAGCTGATCGAAATCTATGAAGATGGCGAAGAGTCGCGCGACTTTGTGTATATCGACGATGTTGTTGAAGCAACGGTGCGCAGTGTCAACCACGCTGGCCCTTTTGTCGGCGCGCTCAATGTCGGTTCCGGACAAGCCACCAGCGTGATGACCGTCGCGCAAGAGATCAAGCAATTCTTTAACAGCGATAGCGAGATCACCGTCACTGGCGCATTCCGCGTCGGCGACATTCGCCATAATATCGCTGATGTTTCGGTTGCCGCTGATGTCCTGGGCTTTACGCCAAGTGTGCAGTTCAAGGATGGCTTGAAGCATTTCCTGACCTGGGCCTCGCAGCAGCCGGCAGAAGACAAGGCCGCCTATGCGCGTTCGGTCAGTGAACTTGCCGACAAGGGGCTGATGGGCTCCAGCCGTCAACCATGACGTTAAAAAAAACCTTGCTGGCCGATCTGGCACGGCAATATGCGGCCAATGGCCAGCCTGGCCGCGTGCCGGGCATCATGGGCGTGATGCTGGGGGCCCTGTCGCCCCGCTTCGCGCCGGTGGTGATTTTTCGGCTGTCCCACTGGTTTTATCAGCATAAGCTGTCACCGCTGGCCAAGCTGTTCTCGTTGCTGAATTTTGTCGTGTTCGGGCTGGAGATTGCCATCCGTTGCAATATCGGCAAGGGATTGTATTTGCCGCACACGCAGGGCACGGTGATCGGCGTAAACAGTATTGGTGAAAATGCCACGATTTACCATAATGTCACCTTTGGTGCGCGAGAAATCGATGTGAATTTCTCCGAGCATTCGCGTCCCACGGTGGGCGATAACGTGATCGTCGGTTCCGGCGCCAAGATTCTTGGCGGCATCATGATCGGTAATGGTGCCCGCGTGGGCGCCAATGCCGTGGTGCTTGCCGATGTCCCAGCAGGCGCCACCGTCGGCGGTATTCCAGCAAAAATTCTCAGGCAAGGCGAAGTCACATGATTCAACAGGGAGCGCGCGTTTTATTTATTTCTCCGCGGACGTTCGATTACGAGAAAGAAATCAAGGCTGAATTGGAACTGGCGGGCTGTCAAGTCGACTGGCATGATGACCGTCCAGCATCGACGCCGCTGGTAAAGGCATTGATACGTTTTCGGCCAGAGTTGGTGGCCACCATGTGCGACCGTTATTTCGACCGTATCATTCATGACGCACGTGGCATTGTCTATGATGTCGTGTTTGTCATCAAGGGCGAAGCTATCTCTGCGGAGCGGCTCAGGATGCTGCGCGAAAGCCAACCAACAGCACGTTTCCTTTACTATTCGTGGGATTCCTTAAAAAATTTCAAGAATGGCGAAGTCAAGCTGTCGTACTTTGACAAGGCATACAGTTTCGACCGGCTAGACACCGTCAATATCCGGCACGTGCGGCACCTGCCTCTGTTTTATATCAGTGTCTATGAAGCGATGGCGGCCAAACAGGCGGAAAAAAACACCAACGATATTGGCATGCTGTTTCTTGGCACCGTGCATTCCGACCGCTACGCCGTAGTCCGGCGCATTGTGGCGGCGGCGCAACGCGTGGGCATGACGCTGCCCGTCTACACGCATTTTTATTATCAAAGCAAATGGGTGATGGCGGTCCGAAAATTGTTTGACCGGGATTTTCGCGCCATACCGTGGAAAGATGTCCAATGGCACTCGCTGAACAAGCAACAGATTCTCGACTTGTTTTCGCGTAGCGAGATCGTGCTCGACATTCATCATCCTGGCCAGACGGGTTTGACGATGCGTACAATCGAATGTCTGGGGGCCGGTAAAAAAATGATCACGACGAATGCCGATGTCGTCAGTTATGATTTTTACCGCCCCGAGAATATCTTGGTGGTGGATCGCCAGGCTACCGACTTGCCCGTAGATTTCTTGCGCACGCCCTGCGTCCGCTTGCCTGAAGATATGTATCGCCGCTATAGTCTGAGAAGTTGGTTAGCTGAAATTTTTGCCTAGTCAGGCTAAGATCGCTATGGCCAGCTTGGGGCCGTAGCGATCTCAGCTCGTCTTTTCCCCGTGACAATGCGGGCAAGACACCTCATACACATATTCCGGCGCCAGTTGCTGGCGCGGGGTAACGACGGCGCGGCAGACGAAACATTGCACGGTTTCCGTCGGTTCCAGTTTCGGGTTCAGGGCCGTGCGGTAGTCGAACACGAAGCAGTCGCCCGTGTAGTGCTCGCCGCCCACTTCTTCGAAATACTTGAGGATGCCACCGTCGAGCTGGTACACGCTGTCGTAGCCGATTTCCTTCATGTGGATCGCGGCCTTTTCGCAGCGGATGCCGCCTGTGCAGAAGGTGACGACGGTTTTGCCTTCCAGCTCGTCCTTGTGGGCGGCGGCCACGGCAGGGAATTCCGTAAACTTGTCGATCCGGTAATCGAGCGTGTTGTTGAACGTGCCCACGTCCACTTCAAAGGCGTTGCGCGTTTCCATCATGACCACGGGTTTGCCCGCATCGTCGACGCCGGCATCTAACCAGCGCTTGAGCGTGTGCGCGTCGACGGACGGGGCGCGGCCCAGTTCCGGCTTGATCAGCGGCATGCGCATGGTGATGATTTCTTTTTTCAGCTTGACCAGCATGCGCTTGTGCGATTGCTCGTTCGACAAGCTTTCCTTCCATTCCAGATCGGCCAGACGCTCGTCGCTGCGCACCCAGGCGAGGAAGCTGTCGATATGCTCGCGCGTGCCCGACAGGAACATGTTGATGCCTTCCGGTGTCAGCAGGATCGTGCCCTTCAGCTCCAGCGCCAGGCATTGCTCCTGATACAAGGGGCGCATGGCTTCCGTATCGTCGAGCGTGATGAATTTATACGCGGCGATATTGACAAACGTGGCGGCCAGCGGGCTGGCGGCGGCGGAAACGGCGGGTGTTGCTGGGGTGATGGCTTGCATGATGGCGATCGGCTTAGACTGAACAGCCGATATTATAAGCCCGACAGGCCAGGCAGGATACCCGGTCCGTACGCGCGACGCGGTAGAATAGACCCCATTGAATTTTGCACGAAACGGTACACAGGATGGAAATGGTAATGCAAGAGGCCGGCGCTCCGGCAGGTTCACAGCAAGCGATGCAGCCCGGTCCTGCTTTCGTCCATTTGCGCGTGCACTCGGAGTACTCGATCGTCGATGGCCTGGTGCGCATCGACGACGTCGTCAAGGCGGCGGCGAAGGACAAGCAGGTGGCGCTGGCCGTCACCGACCTGTCGAACCTGTTTGGCATGGTCAAGTTCTACAAGGAAGCGCGCGGCAAGGGCATCAAGCCCATCGTCGGCGTCGACGTGTGGATCACGAATGACGATAACCGCGAAAAACCGTCGCGCTTGCTGTTGCTGGCGAAAAACCGCATGGGCTATCTGCAGCTGTGCGAACTGCTGTCGACGGCCTGGCTGACGAACCAGTACAAGGGCCGCGCCGAGTTGCGCATCGAGTGGCTGCAGGCGCTGGCGACGAATACCTACGACCTGTACCCGGGCGAAAGCGCGGCCAATGGCTTGATCGTGCTGTCCGGCGCGCACTTCGGCGATGTCGGTACCGCCATCGAGAATGGCAACCTGGCCCTGGCCGAGCGCAATGCGCAGCGCTGGGCCGAGATTTTCCCCGGGCATTTCTATATCGAAATCCAGCGCGGCGGCCAGGCCAACCAGGAAGCGCAGGTGCGCCATGCGGTGGCCCTGGCGGCCAAGCTGGGCCTGCCAGTGGTGGCCACGCATCCCGTGCAATTCATTTCCCCTGAAGAATTTATTGCCCACGAAGCCCGCACCTGTATCGCCGAAGGCGAAATGCTGGCCAATGCCAAGCGCGTGAAACGGTTTAACGACAGCCAGCGCTTCCTGTCGCAGGCCGACATGGCGGAACTGTTCGCCGACTTGCCGGCCGCGCTGGCCAATTCCGTGGAAATCGCCAAGCGCTGCAATCTGACCCTGACCCTGGGCAAGCCGCAACTGCCGAACTTCCCCACGCCGGACGGCATGACGATCGACCAGTTCCTCGTCGCTGAATCGCAGGCGGGCCTGGAAAAACGCTTGTTGCAGCTGTATCCCGACCCCGAGCGCCGTGAAAAGGAGCGTCCGCGCTACGAGTCACGCTTGAAATTCGAGACGGATACGATTTGCAACATGAAATTCCCCGGTTACTTCCTCATCGTGGCCGAGTTTATCCAGTGGGCCAAGGAAAACGGCGTGCCCGTCGGCCCGGGCCGCGGTTCGGGCGCGGGTTCGCTGGTCGCGTATTCGCTGCTCATTACCGACCTCGATCCATTGCAGTACAACCTGCTGTTCGAGCGCTTTTTGAATCCCGAACGCGTCTCGATGCCCGACTTCGATATCGACTTTTGCCAGGAGGGGCGCGACCGCGTCATTCAGCACGTCAAGGATTTGTATGGCAAGGAGGCGGTCTCGCAGATCGCCACCTTCGGTACCATGGCGGCCAAGGGCGCGATCCGCGACGTGGGCCGCGTGATGGATTTCGGCTACAACTTCTGCGACGGCATCTCGAAGCTGATCCCGTTCAAGCCGGGCAAACCCGTGTCGATCGCCGACGCCATTGAAGAGGAACCGCTGCTCAAGGAGCGCCTGGAAAACGAGGAAGAGGTCAAGCAGCTGCTGGACCTGGCGCAGCAAGTCGAAGGCATCACGCGCAATATCGGCATGCACGCGGGGGGCGTGTTGATTGCTCCCGGCAAGCTGACGGATTTCTGCCCGCTGTACACGCAGGGCGGCGATTCCGGCGTCGTGTCGCAGTACGACAAGGATGACGTGGAGGCCGTCGGCCTCGTGAAGTTCGACTTCTTGGGTCTGACGACCCTGACGATTCTCGACCGCGCCGTGCGCTACATCAAGCAGCTCGATCCCGCGCAAGCCAATTTTGATCTGGCCACCTTGCCTCTGAACGACAAACCGTCGTACGACTTGCTGACCAAGGCCAAGACCGTGGCCGTGTTCCAGCTCGAGTCGCGCGGCATGCAGGGCATGCTGAAAGATGCGCGTCCCGACCGTTTCGAAGACATTATTGCGCTCGTGGCCTTGTACCGTCCGGGCCCGATGGACCTGATTCCCGATTTCTGCAAGCGCAAGCATGGCGAACGCTTCGATTATCCCGATCCGCGCACGGAATCGATTCTGTCCGAAACCTACGGCATCATGGTGTATCAGGAGCAGGTGATGCAGATGGCGCAGATCGTCGGCGGCTACTCGCTGGGCGGCGCCGACATGCTGCGCCGCGCCATGGGTAAAAAGAAGGCCGAAGAGATGGCCGAGCACCGCGAGATCTTCCGCGCCGGTGCGGCAAAAGATGGCTTGACGGCGGAAAAGGCCGACGAGATCTTCGACTTGATGGAAAAGTTCGCCGGCTACGGTTTCAACAAATCGCACGCCGCCGCCTACGCCTTGCTGTCGTATCACACGGCTTACCTGAAAGCGCACCACACGGCCGCCTTCATGGCAGCCAACTTGTCGCTGGCCATGGATGACACGGACAAGATCAAGATACTGGTGGAAGACTCGCTCGAAATCTGCAAGCTGACCCTGTTGCCGCCGGATATCAACGAATCCGATTACCGCTTTACGCCGAGCGGCGCGCCGCCGTCCGTGAGCGGCAAGAAAGTCACGCAGATCCGCTATGGCCTGGGCGCCGTGAAGGGCTCGGGCCAGAACGCCATCGAAGCCATCATCGCCGCGCGCGAGGCGGGCGGGCCGTTCACGAGCCTGTTCGATTTCTGCAAGCGCGTGGACAAGAAGCAGATCAACCGCCGCACCATCGAGTCCCTGATCCGCAGCGGCGCCTTCGATTGCCTGAAGGTCGACCGCGCCATCCTGCTCGCATCCGTCGCGTTCGCCATGGAATGCGCCGACCAGGCCGCCAAGGCGGCCAACCAGGTGAGCCTGTTCGGCGGCGACGACAGCGACATGGTGGCGCCGCCCGAGTACGTCAAAGTGCCCGTGTGGACCGATAAACAGCGATTGACGGAAGAAAAGATCGCGCTGGGCTTCTATTTGTCCGGCCACCTGTTCGATTCGTATGCGCCCGAGGCGCGCCGCTTTGCGCGCACGAAATTGTCGGAATTGTCGCCGTCGCGCGAACCGCGCATGATGGCCGGCGTCATCACGGGTTTGCGTACGCAGATGACGCAACGCGGCAAGATCCTCATCGTCACCCTGGACGACAAGAGCGGCACGGTGGAAGTGACGGTGTATGGCGAACTGTTCGACTCGAACAGGAAAATCTTCAAGGAAGATGAATTCCTTGCCGTCGTGGGCAAGGTGTCGGAAGACCGTTTTTCGGGCGGCTTGCGTATCACGGCCGAGAGCGCCTTCGACATCATCGCCGCGCGCGTGCAGTATGGCCGCCAGCTGGGCCTGACCTTGCCGGCCACCCTGGACGCCAAGCGCATCCGCGACGTGATCATGCCGCACCGCGCCGAGACGGGATTGCCGATCGCCGCGCGGGTCAGCCCGCAAGGCGTCAGTTGCGTGCTGCAGTTTGGTGATGAGTGGAAAGTGGCGCCATCGGATGAATTGCAGATGGCGCTCGAGCAAATGCTGGGCGCACAAGAGGTGGCGGTCGAATACTGACCGGCACCGCCCGGCATACAACAAAGCCAAACCGCAGACATGCTGGTTTGGCTTTTTTCGTTTACATGTCTTTCAGGCCCGTGATCGCATAGCCTTTGGCGGCGATCTGCTGGTGCGGCTGTTCGATATGGTAGTCGGGCAAGATCTCGGCATCGTCGGCCACTTCGCTGGCGCGTGTTTCGAGCTGCCAGTCGGTATTGGTTACTTCTTCCGGAATGAGCTTTCCTTCCGGCACGGCGAGGTAGGAAAAAATGCCGTCGTGCTCGGCCCGGCGGTAGATGTCTACGCGCATGAATGCCTCCTAGTAAGCGTTGGGGGAACCGGTGCACCGCAGTGCATGCCGATAGCGCTAGCGTAACAGGATTGTGCCGTGCACGGGTTGTAGCGTGTGCCGCAGGAGGGGCGGTGCTCAGGCGATGGCGGAAGCGTAGTCGTCGTCTTCGCCGAGCATGGCCGATTGCCGCACCCCGCCGGCGGCGGCCGCAGCACCTGCGGTGGCGGCTTGCGGCGGGCTGCTTTGGGCGTCGAGGCCGCTGCGCAGGCAGGCGATCATGGCCAGTGTCAGTTCGTGGCGCTTGCGTGCTTCCGAGCGTTTTTTGGAAGGGATTTCCTGCAGAGCCGGCAAGGGCAGATTTTCGCACGCCAACTCAAAATCGCCATCCTGGCGCGCTTGCGCGCCCAGTTCTTGCCATAGCGCATTGTAGTCGGCGAACAAACGGCCCTTCTTGGCGGAGTGGTGCACGGCGCGGTTGATATTGCCGACAAGCAGCATCTTGCGGCAGCCGTGTTCGTATCCCAGCTGGCGCACCAGGCGCACCATCAGGGTCTTGGGGCGCATGCCGTGCAAGTCGCGCGTTGCCTCGCGCACGCGGTGCGCGCTATCCTCGCCCTTCGGGCCTTGCAGGCAGCCGATGCGCATGCCCAGGGTGGCGCGCAGCTGGCTGCCGAAGAAGGAAAAGGCGATCGAATAGAGCACATCGTCGTCATCCATCAATTGCAGCACCATCTCGCCTTCGCGGTCCATCGGATGCAGCGAACACAGTTGCAAATGGTAGGGCGCGCCCGACTTGCCCGCCACCGTGCCCAGGCGTACGGGTCCGTGCGCCGCTTGGCTCATCAGCTTGCCCCAGCCCTGCTGCAAGATGAAATGGTAGTGCTCGGCCAGCAACTCCACGCGCTGCTGGCAATTCAAGGTCAGGCTCAGGTACGGGCGGTAGACCTTGTGGATCATGTGCGGATAGGCTTGCACCAGATCATGAAACACCGGATGCGAGTTCAGCAGTTGTAGCCAGCGGCGGGTCTGGCGCTGTTGCACGCGGGCGCGCAGATGCAGCTTGAGCAGTTCGCGCCAGCGGCGCATGCCACTCGGCATCGCCATCAAGCCGTCAGACAGGGTAATAGTTGGCATCATCGTGGCGTGGAGTTACAAGGCAAGGCAAGGCAAGGCGTGCCGCATGCATGGGAGGGATGGTCATGGTCGGAAAACCATGTCATCTTATGCACGCCATCTCCTCCTGTAAATTGGCGAAACAGCGTACGGGTTCCCCTTATGCCAGCCCTGTTTTAATAGCGGTAGGTGACATACACGGCGCCGATTGGCGAGGTCTTGCGCTGCACGATGGGGCTCTTGGCCGCGTCGCCCAGGCGGCTCTCGACGCCGACCAGGGTATTGATGCCCCAGCGCGCATCGAAGCGGTGCTCCCAGTTGACGGTGGCTTGCGCTTCATAGAAACCGGCCTTGGGCGTATATTGCTTGAACGAGGTGTTCGCGGCCTGGGTGGCCGTGACGCCATACATGGTCTGCACGTATTTGCGCTCGCCCCAGGCCAACTGGCCGCCGATGGTCACGCTATCCTTCTGCACGCCCTTGGCATCGGACCTGCCGTAGACCTGGCCCGTCGCTTCGAAATGCACGTTTGCACCGTTTTCGCGGTTCGACAGGGGAATGTCGCTCGACACGCTCAGCGACAGGCCCGGCAATGGCGAATAGCCCACGCTGAGCAGGGCGCTGGCGTTGCCCTTGACTTCGCCCATGCCCTTCAGATAATCGCTGCCGCCCCAGCCGTTGGCGCCATTGCGTTTGTGGTCTTCGCGGTTGCCGCGGTAGCCCAGCGCCGCGCTGTAGCTGAGGGGGCCTGCCTGGCCGCCATAGCCGATGCCGCGCGACGTGCTGAAGAACAGGCCATTGGCCATGGCGTAATCGAGAATGATCAGCGGCGAGGCCGACAGCTTGTCGGCGCCGGAATAGCTGGACACGGCGGCGACACCGCCGCCGATGGTGAAGACATTTTCCGCAGCCGGTTCGGCCGCCGCGGCAGCCAGGGGATTCAAGCTCAGGCCGCAGGCCAGCGCCAGCGAGGTCAACAAGGTTGTAGATGCGTGCATGGAGTTTTCCGTCAGGTGGAGAACCGAGGCCGGAGTGGCTCGATTGACTGCGGACAGTATCTGTCCTTGCCATGAAGGAAAAATGAGCCTTTTATTAAGATTGCATGAAGAGCGCGTCTTTACCCTTTCTTCAGCTTGCGGTGGTTTAATACTGACCATGAAGATACTGCTGATTGAAGACGATATGGACCTGGGCAACGGCGTGCGGATCGCCTTGCGCGACCAGGGCATGCAAGTGGTCTGGGTGCGCAGCCTCGAGGATGCGGCGCGCAGCATCGAGCACGACAGTTGCGAGCTGGTGCTGCTGGACCTGGGCTTGCCCGATGGCGATGGCCTCGATTTGCTGGCCCGGCTGCGCGCGGCTCGCCTGCCCGTGCTGATCCTCAGCGCCCGCGACACGCTGGAACAGCGCTTGCGCGGCCTCGACGGCGGCGCCGACGATTACCTGGTCAAGCCCTTCGTGCTGGCCGAGCTGCTGTCGCGCGTGCGCGCGCTGGCGCGCCGCAGCTATGGCTTTGACGGCGACACCATTGAGTTGCGCGGCCTGCTGCTGCAGGTACCCACGCGCCGTGTCAGCGTGCATGGCCGGCCTGTGGAACTTACCGCCAGTGAATATGCGCTGCTGAAGACCTTGCTGATGCGCGCCAACCGGGTCATCACGCGCCGCGTGCTGGAAGAACATATCCTGCCCGGCGGGCTGGCCAATGCCAGCAATACCCTCGATGTGCACATGGGCAACCTGCGCCGCAAGATAGGCGAAGGGTATATCCGTACCGTGCGCGGCGTCGGTTATGTCATCGACCAGCAGGGCGAACCTTCCACCGCGCCAGGTGCTGGCGCATGATGGGGCGTTTCTGGGCCATGCTGCGCCGGCCTACCCTGGTGCGCCGCCTGATGATGGCGCAAATGCTGATGCTGACCATGGTGTGGAGCCTGGCCGTGGCGTATGTGATGGTCGAGGGGGCGGACGAAGCGAGCAATGTGAGCCGCGGCGTCCTGCACGCCATTATCAGCGTGGCCGATAACCTGGCCGAGCAGCCGCAGCGCCAGGAACAAAGCTTGCGCGCCATCGACGAAGCCTTGCGCGAAGAGTTTGAAACGGGACAGGTGCCGGAACTGGCGCCGCGCATCCTGGTCTGGCGCGAAGGCAAGCTGGTCTACAAGTCGCCCGATGCGCCCAGCGGTATCCGCAGCGCCGGCCCGGAGCAGATGGAAGTGGTGTACATCAAGGGCCAGGCCTGGCGCAGCCGCAGCCTGGCCGAGGGCAACACGCGCGTGACGGTGCTGGAAGCGGGAGGCGCATGGCAATTGTTCATCACGATCAATTCACGCGGTTACTACCTGCTGCCGTTGCTGATCAGTCTGCCGTTCCTGCTGGTGCCGGCCTGGCTCTCGATCCGCCTTGCCATGCGACCGTGGCGCAAGCTGGCGCAGGAGGTGGCGGCGCGCGGGCCGCAGGATTTGCGGCCGCTGGCGTTCAAGCCGCCGCATGGCGAACTGGCGGCACTGGTCGACAATATCAATGCACTGCTGCAGCGGGTCGACGCCAGCGCCGCGCGCGAACGCAGCTTCATCGCCGATGCCACGCATGAGCTGCGCACGCCTCTGGCTGCCATGCGCGTGAATGTCGAGGCCTTGCAGGGCCAGGTACATGATGCGCGCCAGCAAGAGCTGCTGGACGGTATCTTGAATAGCGGCAACCGGGCCGCGCGCCTGGTGGGCCAGCTGCTGCAGCTGACGCGCAGCGAAGTGCAGGCGGGCGCGGGCGAGTTGCCGCGGCGGCAGGCGCTCGATACCTTGCTGCAAGACCGCCTGGCGGCCCTGTCCGGACTGGCCCAGGCGGGCGATATCGAGCTTGAGTTGCAAGCCAGCGTCTCGCTCAGCGTGCCAGGACAGCGCGAGAGCCTCGTTTCGCTGATCGACAACCTGGTGGAAAACGCCATCAAGTACAGCCCGCGCGGCAGCAGCGTGACGGTGTCGCTGCATGCGGAGCGGGGCCAGGCCGTGTTGCATGTGGCCGACCAGGGACCGGGCATCGCGCCGGCGCTGTATGAGCGCGTGTTCGACCGCTTTTTCCGCGCGCCGCAGCAGGCGCAGCCTGGCAGTGGCCTGGGCTTGTCCATCGTCGCTTCCGTCGTGCGCCAGCATGGCGGTACGATTCAGCTACACAGCGGTAACGGTGGCCTGGGCTTGCTGGTGGAGGTGCGCTTGCCCTTGGCCATAGCCTGACTGCGTCGGTAGGTCTCGTCGTATTGCATGAAAATTATTTCATGTGCATATAACGCAAGATGACATGGCGTGGCGCACGCTTGCGATGCATAATGCGGGACAGTTAAAAAAACACCGTTATGCGTCCATTCCTGTCCCGCTACCTGCCGTATCCCGCCTTTGTCGGACTGTATCTGCTGTTCGACTGGGCCACGTATATCGACCCGATGTACGGGCTGAACATCACCCCGTGGAATCCCGACCCGGCGCTGGGCCTCGTATTTTGGCTGATCCATGGTCGCAAGGCGGCGCTGCCATGGTTCATCGCCCTGGTGGCCGGCGAGGTGCTGGTGCGCGGCATGCCGGCAGGCCTGCCCCTGACCCTGCTCTGTTCGGCGTGGCTGGTGCTCGGCTATGGCGGTATCGGCGCAGTCCTGCGCCGCAGTTTCAGCAGCAGCGACATCTTTGACAACCGGCGCCGCCTGAGCGCCTGGGTTCTCATCGTGCTGCTGGGCACCGCGCTCAATGCGCTCGGCTACATTTCCTTGCTGTCGCTCACGGGGCGCATACCGGCCGGCGAATGGGGCACGGCCGTCTGGCGTTTCGGCATTGGCGACACGGTCGGCATGCTGGTGTCGATGCCGCTGATCTGGGTGCTGTTCAGTGAGCGCGGGCGCGAGCGCCTGCATGCCGCCGTCTGGCGCTGGGAAACCCTGGCCTACCTGGCCCTGGCCAGCTTCGTGCTGTGGAGCCTCTTCGGTTCCATCGTGCGTTCCGAATACAAGCATTTCTACTTCCTGTTTCTTCCCGTCATCTGGGCCGCATCGCGCCAGGGCTTGCACGGCGCCATGCTGGCCGTGTTTGTATTGCAGCTATGCATCATCACCCTGGTGAAATGGACGCATGCCGTCGATATCCAGTTTTATGAATTGCAGTTGCTCGACGCCGTGCTGGCGCTGGTGGGCTTTTTTATCGGTATCGTCGTCGATGAAATGCGGCAAGTGGCCGACGAACTGAAACACACGCTGCGCCTGGCTGCCGCCGGCGAAATGGCGGCCGCCCTGGCGCACGAGCTGAACCAGCCGCTGACGGCCTTGTCGACCTATGGCAAGGCGTGTGAATACCTGCTGGAACGGGGCGAGAGCGGCGTCTTGCTGCAAGGCGCCATCGGGCACATGATCGTCGAATCGGGACGCGCCGCGGACGTGGTGCGCCGCCTGCGCGACTTTTTCCGCACGGGCGCGATGCAGCTCGAGGCGGTGCGGGCGAGTGAGCTGATCGAGGGCCTGGCACGCCAGTTCACGCCGCTGTTTCATGAGCATGGCATCGAGCTGGCGCTGGCGCCGCCGTCGCCGCTGGCCGTCAACGCGGACCGCCTGCAAATCGAACTGGTATTGCGTAACCTGCTGGCCAATGCACAGGATGCGGTGATGGGCCAGCCGCGCGGCCAGCGCCGGATCACGGTCTCGGCCGAGCCGCTAGAGGGCGGGCGGCTGCGCCTGTCCGTGAAAGATAGCGGGCCCGGCATTTCCAACAGCCTGGCCGCGCGCCTGTTCGAACCGTTCGTCTCGACCAAGGCCAGCGGCCTGGGGCTGGGCCTGGTGCTCAGCCGCAGCATCGTCGAAGCGCATGGCGGCCAGCTCTGGGCCGAAGTGGGCAAGCATGGCATGTTTCGTTTTATCCTGCCCCTGGCACACGCCGGTGCAGGCGCTACGGGAGAGTATGGTGACAAGTAATTTGACGGTGTTTATCGTGGACGACGATCCCGCCGTGCGCGATGCGCTGGGTTTGCTGTTGGGCATACGCGGCTACCGCACGGCCCTGTTTTCCTGCGGCGAGGATTTCCTGCACAGCTGGCGGCCCGAGTGGGCCGGCTGTCTGCTGATCGATATCCGCATGTCGGGCATGGATGGCCTGAGCCTGCAGCGCCGCTTGCTGGAGCGCAGATGCCTGCTGCCCATCATCATCATCACGGGGCACGGCGACGTGGCGCTGGCACGCCAGGCCTTCAAGGCGCAAGCCAGCGATTTCCTGGAAAAACCATTTGATCACGACAAGCTGCTGGCCGCTATCGATGAAGCGTTTTCGCACGAGGCGCATGCGCGCGGCCAGTTGCAGCGCCAGGTGGACGGGCTGGCCTTGCTGCGCGCCTTGACGCCGCGCGAGCGCGAAGTGATGCAACTGGTGGTAACGGGCCAGCACAACCGCGATATCGCCCCGGCGCTGGGGATTTCCGTGCGTACCGTGGAAGTGCACAAGGCGCGCCTGATGGACAAGCTGGGCGTCGATAATGTGGCCGACCTGGTGCGCATCAGCATGCTGGGTACTGGTTAGCAACTGAAGCGTTCTCTAGGCGATGGTCTGCAATACCTGATCGCTTGAAATCGCCTTGACCCAGTCGCTGCGCCGCGCCACCGTGATGACGGTGCTGTTGGCGCTGTCGAAAGGCGCCCATTCCGGATTCTTCTTGCGCATCAATGCCACCACGGGCACATGCACGGCGTTCGCCAGATGCATGATCGATGTTTCCACTGAAATAATCAGGTCGCATTGCGCCAGCATGGCCGGCAGCTGGAAAAAGTTGTCGACCGCACTGAAGGCTTGCGTGCGTGGCAAGTTGTGCGTTTGCACGACGGCATTTACCTTGGCCAGTTCCTGCGGCATGGCATTGATCAGGAAGCACGCATGCTGCCATTTCGGCATCGCCTGCATGCGCGCGATCAGCTCGGCAATGCGCTCCAGCGGCCAGCCGCGCTTGTGCGACTTGGCAAACGGATTCAAGAGCACGAGCGGACCCTGGCGAGGGGCAAAGCCCCAGGCGGCCAGTTGCTCCTGCGCCTGCTGCAATGCGTGCTCGGGAATGTGCACGAAGGGATAGCGTTCGGCCACGGGAATGTCGAGTCCCGTCAATTGATGGAACCAGTCCGCATACACGCTGCTGATATGGTGCTCGCCGGCATCCTGTCCCGCATACGAGGCCAGCACGGCATCGATCTTGCGGTAGGCCAGATAATGCCAGGGGCGAAGCGGACTGAACGGCTTGCGCGTACCGATCACGAGCCCGTGCGGGCTGATCGCGCGGGCAAGGTCCGCATATTGCTGCGGCCGTACGTGGGCCAGCGACACGACCACAGGATAGTGCTCTGCCTTGGCTTCGCGCAGTGACTCTTCGTATAGCGCCGGGCTGTAGGTCTTGCGGTACACCTTGGAAAACAGGCCCGACTGTTCGACCCAGTCGTACAGCGAATAGGTGCGCAAGCTTTCCCATTGTTTGGCGTCGGACGTGCGGCGTACTTCGTCGACCCACAGATGGATCTGGATATGCGGGTAAGCCGCGGCAAAGGCGCGGAAACCGTTTTGCAGGTAGGTAAAGTCTCCCAGCGCCAGATGGGCGATGAACAGAATTTTTTCCGACTTTTGTAGAAGTTCGGCGGGAATCAAAGGCGTCATGTATCAGTACGATTTCAGGTATTCATTCGATGGTGTCATACCACTTGCTGGGAAAATTGCAGGCGATGCAGATTGGCATACGCGCCGTTGGCATCCAATAATTGCTGGTGACTGCCGGTTTCCATTATTTTCCCATGTGACAATACCACGATACGGTCCGCACGTTCAATTGTTGATAGCCTATGAGCAATAACTAAGGTGGTTTTTCCTTGCATCAGGTGCTCCAGTGCCGCTTGCACGGCCCGTTCCGCCTCCGTATCCAGTGCCGAGGTGGCTTCATCGAGGATCAGGATGGGCGCATCCTTGTAGATCGCGCGGGCGATGGCCACGCGCTGGCGCTGCCCGCCGGACAGGCGCGAACCGTTATCGCCCAGGCGCGTTTCCAGGCCGTCGGGCAAACCGTCGATGACGTCCGACAGGAAGGCGGCTGCTGCGGCCGCTTCGACGCGCTGGCGGTCCGGGGCCGCATCGCCATACGCGATGTTGGCGGCCAGGGTATCGTCGAACAACACCACCTGCTGGCTGACCATGGCGATCTGGCTGCGCAGGCTGGTCAGGGCGATGGCATCGATATTCTGTCCATCGAGCAAGATTTCACCGCTGCTGGCCGAGTAAAAGCCGGGCAGGAGGCTGACCAGGGTGGATTTGCCGCCGCCGGACATGCCCACAAAGGCGACCGTTTGTCCGGGCGCGATACTCAGGTCAATGTGTTGCAGGGCCGGCTCCGGATGTCCGGGGTAAGCGAAGCTCACGTCCTTGAACTCGATGCGGCCGTTGCTGCGGCCAGCGAGCGGCTTGCCGCCCGTGCGTTCCGGTGTCTTGTCGATCAGCTGGAAGACTTCCTCGGCGGCGGCCATGCCGCGCTGCAGGGGGCCGTTGACTTCGGCCAGCTGCTTCAAGGGCGTCAGCAGCATCAGCATGGCCGTGATGAAGGAAACGAAGCCGCCGACCGTGATCTGCCCCTGTTCCGACTGGAACAGTGCCATCACGATGACCAGGGCCACGGCCGCGGCCGTGATTACCTGCGTGATGGGCACGGTGGCGGAAAAGGTCGTCGTCATGCGCATGCTGTAGCGGCGCAATTGTTCGGCGCGCTCTTCGAAGCGGGCTTTCTCGTAGTTCTGGCCGCCGAAGATCTTGATCACTTGCTGGGCGCGCGTGGTTTCCTCGATGACCTGGGTCAGCTCGGCATTGACGGCCAGCGAGTCGCGGTTGAGTTTTTTCAGGCGCTTGCCCGTGGTGCGCACGACGATGGTCAGCAGGGGCAGCAGCACCAGGGTCACCAGGGTCAGCACCCAGTTCAGGTACAGCAGCCATGCCAGTAGGCCCAGCACCGTGAGCGAGGAGCGCACGATCGAGGTAAATACCTTGGTCACCATTTCGATAATCTGCTGCACTTCAAACATGATGGAGTTGATGACTTTGCCCACCGTGTGCGTGTTGTAGAAGTCGATGGGCAAGTTCAGCATGCTGGCAAACATCCTGCGCCGCAATTCGTTGAGGATGCGCGTGGAGACATAGCTCATCAGGTAGCTGCTGGCAAACGTCGAGGCGCCGCGCATGGCAAAGATGCCGATGACGATCAGCGGCACGAGCCAGAAGGAAAAACTCACCTTGCCGCCAAAACCATTGTCGAGTAGCAACTTGAGCGCATACGGCAGCAGCGGCTCCGTGGCCGCCGTGACGACCATCGCCAGCAGGGCCAGGGCCAGATGTTTCTTATAGGGCGCGTGCAGCGCGGTGAGGCGCTTCAGGTCGGGCGTCAGCATCGATATGGTTCCTTGCAGGGACAGCAAAAACGGTCAGGCGGAAAACAAGCTCAAGCAGTGCGCTCTTGCTGGCGCAATATGGCCCACAGTATCACCATCGGAAAGACCAGCATGATGATGCCGATATTCAGGGTAAGCGAGCTCGTCGTCAGACCGAAAATCATATAGCAAGTGCACAGCACCACGCCGGCCAGCGCATAGGGCTGCGCCGCAGCGCTACCGCGCCGTAAGATGCGGGTGAAGAGTACCAGCGGTACCAGGAACAGGGCCAGCAGTGCCAGTACGCCAGTGATGCCGCGTTTGACCAGCGTGTCGAGATAGTCGTTATGCGCATTCGTGTAGTCGCTGATGATATTGCTCATCTTGCCTTCCGCCACCAGTACGCGCTTCGCTTCCAGATAACCGGTACGGCCGATGCCTACCATCAAATGGTCGCGGGATATAAGCAAGGCAGTGCGCCACATTTCCAGGCGCTGTCCGACGGATGACCATTTGAGATCGGCGCCATGTTCAAAATTCTGGGTCTCCTCGACAGCGGCATGCATGCGCTTGCGTATCTGAGAATCAGGCAAGGAATAACTGACTGCACCCAGGGCGATGATCGCGATGGCGGCGCTGGCAATATAGCGTTTGCCATCTCTTTTCGCGTAATGCAGGGCGATGATGCCAGCGCAAACAGGCAAGGCCAGCCAGCCGCTGCGGCTGCCGCTGATGACAGAGCCGAGGATGCCGGCCAGGCCGCCGGCTAGCAAGAGTGTTGACCATGCCGCGCAGTAGCGTTGTTCGCGGGCCCAGACCAGGCCGCACAGCGATAGCATGCCCAGCAACATGCTCACATTGCCGTAATGGATGGCGTTGCTTGTTGCCGCCTGGGGGCGTTCCAGATTCAATACGGTGAGTTGCCAAAACGCCAGTGCGGCACCGCCGATTGCGCCAATGGCGACACCACTCCACCAGGCCGCCGGCCGCGGCGGATAGGCGAGCAGCAGCAGCAGCACGGGCACCGCCAGCAATGCCCGCAATGGCATGTCGAGTTCGCGTGCCGGATCGCTGTGGTACAGCATATTGGCGGTAAAGATGGCGAAGTACAGCAGCAGTGTGCCCAGCAGCAGATAATCGCGGCGCTGCAGGTTCAGACGGGGGCGTTTCCACAGCAGCCAGCTGCTGGCCAGCAGCAGCACCAGCGCGCCAAGGGAATATCCGCTGTTGACAGCCAGCGCCAATGCCGAAAAGAGAAAAACACAAACAGAGGTCAGGCCGAGCATAATATCCTTGGTAACGCACGTGTCGCCATTATGGCAACTGTAGCAACATAAAGTAGGCGTCATTGTAATCGAAGGTGGCTGCAAAAACGCCCACGGGGGAATTTGCTCTTCGATAACTATTTAAGCAGTCTCAAGGGGAAGAATGAAAAAAACCATGGTTTTTAGCCATGGTTTTTTTGTAAGCAATGGTAACTTGCTGTTATTTTGCCAAGGCCGCAAGGCCTGTCATGCGTCTCAGGCGGTGGCTGGCACGCGCGTGGCGACGCCGGTGGCGATGGCCGCTTGCGATACGGCAGGCGCGACCCAGCTGCGCAGACGTTCGTCGAACGGCGACGGTATCAGTTGCAGCGGCGTCAGGGCGCTGCTCTCGTGGCCCGGCAGCGGCTCCTTGGCCAGCGCGGCAATGGCGCGCACGCAAGCCAGCTTCATTTCTTCGTTGATGGTGGTGGCGCCCACGTCGAGCGCACCGCGGAAGATGTACGGGAAGCACAGCACGTTGTTGATCTGGTTCGGGTAGTCCGAGCGGCCCGTGGCCACGATGGCGTCGTCGCGCACGGCATGCACTTTTTCCGGCGCGATTTCCGGATGCGGATTGGCCAGGGCGAAGATCAACGGCTTGGCGGCCATCGATTCGACCATTTGCGCGCTGACCACGCCGCCCTTCGAGACGCCGATGAAGATGTCGGCGCCGGCCATGGCGTCGGCCAGGTCGCGGTCGCTCGTGTCGTTCGCGTAGCGCGCCTTGTTCTCTTCCATATTGGCATCGCGGCCCGGGTAGATCACGCCCTGGCTGTCGCACACTTTCAGCAGCGACTTGTTCAGGCCCAGCGAGACGAGCAGGTCCAGGCAGGCGATCGAAGCCGCGCCCGCGCCCGACACGGCTACCTTGACGTTGCCGATATCCTTGCCCACCAGTTCCAGGCCATTCAGGATGCCGGCCGCGACGATGATGGCCGTGCCGTGCTGGTCGTCGTGGAAGACGGGAATGTTCATGCGCTTGCGCAATTGCTGTTCGATGTAGAAGCAGTCTGGCGCCTTGATGTCTTCCAGGTTGATGCCGCCGAAGGTCGGCTCCATGCGCACCACGGTGTCGATGAACAGGTCGGGATCGTTCTCGGCCAGTTCGATGTCGAACACATCAACGTCGGCGAACTGCTTGAACAGGCAAGCCTTGCCTTCCATGACCGGTTTGCTGGCCAGCGGACCGATATCGCCCAGGCCCAGCACGGCCGTGCCGTTGGTGATCACGGCCACCAGGTTGCTGCGCGACGTGTAGATGCCGGCCGTGCGCGGATCTTCCACGATGGCTTCGCAGGCAAACGCCACGCCCGGCGAGTACGCCAGGGTCAGGGCGCGGGCGTCGCCCAGCGGTTTGGTGGGCGTCACGGAAATCTTGCCTGCGCGGGGTTCCGCGTGATAGGCGAGGGCGGCTTCTTTCAGGTTGAAGGTTTCGCCGTTCTGTTCGGCGTGCTTGCTGTGCGAAGTAGACATAGGAATTCTGGGAAGGGCATGCATGGCCCGAGTGGTAAGTCCGAGCCATGGTATGCAAGCGTTTGCACGCTGTCAAGGCTGAATTGTACTTAAGCGTAACAAAACCGCTTTGGCCAGCGGCATTATTTCAATGCAAGCGTTTGCTCGGTTTTTGACGGAATGGGCATTTTTTGCGATAAAATCACGGTATTGCGATCCGGGAAGCCCATGACAAACAAGAACCCCACCTTAAGTGACGTTGCGCGGGCCAGCGGCGTACACTTTTCCACCGTATCGCGCGTGATGAACCCGGCAACGCGGCAAATGGTCAGCGCCGAGGTGGCTGCGCGCGTGCTGGCCGAGGCAGGCCGGCTCGGCTACCGGCCCAACCGCGCCGCCTCCACCTTGGTTACGCGCAAGTCGCGCATCATCGGCGTGGTCTTGCCCGACATTACCAACGCGGTTTTTCCGCCGATTCTGCTGGGCATCGAGGAAGGCTTGCGCAAACATGGCTACCTGGCCATCGTCGCCAATGTGGGCGCCGACGAGGAAGAACAGCTGTTCGTCATCAATCGCCTGCTGGGGCAGCAGGTCGATGGCCTGATCCTGGCCACGGCGCGCCGCGACGATCCCGTCATCAAGATGTGCATCGACCAGAACGTGCCTGTCGTGACCGTCAACCGCAGCGATGAAAACGGCGTGGCGTCCTGCGTCGTCAGCGACGACGTGGTCGGCATGCGCCTGGCCGTCGAGCACTTGCTGGCGCTGGGCCACCGGCACATCGCGCACATCGCGGGTCCGGAAAATTTGTCCACCGGCCACGTGCGCCGCCTCGGTTTCCTGGCCGCCATCCAGGCCAGCGAACTCGCTCCTTCGCAAGCGTTCGTGTTTGAAAGCAGCGGCTATTCGCGCGAATGCGGCAAGGCGGCCCTGCTGGAACTGCTGAGCCAGTCGCCGCAAACGACGGCCGTGGTGACGGGCAGCGACCTGGTGGCCCTCGGCTGCTACGACGCCATCCGCGAACTGGGCTTGAGCTGCCCCGAAGATATTTCCGTCGTGGGCCACAACGATATGCCGTACATGGACATGATCCGCCCGCCTCTCACCACCATCCGCATCCGCCACCACGGCATCGGCACGGAAGCGGCCCGGCTGATCCTGCAAACCATCGCCTCGCCCGATTCCCCGGTGCTTGACGTGCGCCTGAAACCCGAACTGGTGGTGCGCGAATCGACGGCCGCGCCACGCGCCTGACACCTTCTTGCCCTTCTTTCTGCCGAGTATGTTTAAATCTTGATATTGATAATGATCAAGGCAACGCCATGCAGACGAGAGCCAAGCAAGCACAGCAGGGAGGCCGCTGATGCCGAAGAATTTCGGCATGCCCGGCAACGCCTGGCGCTATGCGCTGGACAGCGACTATGGCTATTGCTCGCCCTTGCTTGACGGCATAGAGTTTGAAAACGAGTGGGTCACCATCCGCGAATCGGCGATCCGCATCCGCGCCGGCTATGCCTGGGATGGCTGTTCGCCCTGTATCAGCGTGCTCGGCCTGTTTTATGTGGGCACGCCCGATGGCGCGCAGCACCTGGGCTTACCGGCGACCTATCACGCCAGCCTCGTGCATGACGTGCTGTGCCAGTGGCGCGCCGACATTCCCGTCACCCGCGCGCAGTCGATCGCCATTTTCCAGCAGTTGCTCAGGGAGGTGCGCTTCCCCCTGGCGGGACTGTATGCGGGCGCCGTCTTCCTGTTCGGGCCACGGCGTGGCTTCATGCGGCCTGTCGCGCGCACCGCGGTGGCCGCCCCGCACCCGCCGGGCGCAACATTAAAGCGGCGCTAACGCCGCCGCCGATGCGCCATGATGTTAAACTGGCGCCCCTCATCGTTTCTCTTGCCCTCTACCGCCATGACCAAAACCAACACGCCTTCCCCAAAACGCCGCGAAGAGGGCGTCGCCAAGCTGACCGTCAATCCCTTCCTCGACGCCGAGTTTTACGCACGCATGCGCGACTACACGGAGCGCGATGCGGCCATCATCAAGGAATTGAAGGCGATCGCCGAGATCCGCGCCGGCAACAAGCAGCCCGATCCTCGCCTGGCGCCATCGCTGCAAGCATTGCGCGATACTGTCAAGAAAGGTTTGACCTTTGGCGAGATGCTCGACCGCATGGCGGCCGGCAAGGAAAAAGGCCTGTGGGAACCATGGATGACGACGTTCGGCATCGAGATCCGCGCCGTCAACTACGGCGCCGGCCCGCGCAACGCCTGCCTGGTGCTGGACCTGGCCGCGAACGCGCCCGCGCATGCCATGTTCGCCAAGGCCGGCATCCAGAACTGGCGCAGCCTGGCCGCCGACGACTGCTCCGTCGTACGCTCGGAAAAAGCGACGGAAACGACGCCCTTGAAGGTGTATGCCGTGTTTTACCTGGATCCGCTGCCGGCCTGAATCAGTAGCCCTATCGCCAACGCAATCAGCATCACGCCCGACAGCCGTTCCAGCAACGGCAGCGCGCGGGAAAAGCGCTGCCGCAGGACGCTGCTGCCGATGGCCAGCGCCACCGCCATATCCCACGCCAGCACGGCAAAGACCATCCACGCGCCATACGCCGCCATCGCGGCGGGGCTCGTTTGCCTGGCGGCCAGCACGGTGGCCAGGCTGACGTAGAACAGCGCATTCTTCGGGTTCAGGATGGCCGAGACAAACCCCATCACGACACCGCCGCGCCAGCGCGCCTTGCCGGTGGCGGGCGCGGCTTCCAGGCGGCTCTTGCCCGCATGGCGCAGGAACAGCCAGCCCAGGTACAGCAGATAGGCGCATCCCGCCAGCCGCACCACCATGAAGGCCGTACTGCCCGCCTTCAGCACCGACAGTCCGCCAAACGCCGCCACGATGAACACGGCATTGGCCACCGTAATGCCCACGCACGTGCCGGCGGCGCCGCGCCAGCCATGGGCCAGCGAAGTGCGCGCGATCAGGAAAAAATCGGGACCGGGCGACAGCAGGGAAAGAAAGTGGGCGGCGGCGATGAAGAGGAAATCCTGCATATAAGTCGGCTTCGGCAATGGCGATGCGCGAGTATGCAGGGGCAGGTGGCAGCCTGTATTGAAGAAAATTGCAGCTTAGCGGTAGCGTCCCGGCGTGATGCCCGTATGGGCTTTGAACACGCGCTGAAAATGGCTCTGGTCCGCAAAGCCCAGCTCATGCGCCAGTTGCGCCAACGCCGTCCCCGCCTGCAGGCTGCTGCGCGCGCGGTTGACGTGCGCGTTCAACTGGTAGGCATGCGGCGTCATGCCCGTGGCGGCGCGAAAGGCGCGGATCAATTGATACGGGCTCAGGCCTGCCGCTTGCGCCAGTTGCCGCAGGCTGGCCGAGGGCCGCGCCTGCAGCGTTGCGAGTACGGGCGCCAGCCGTTGCGGCACCGGCTTGCGTTCCGAGGGCAGCAAGTCTGCACGGGCGCTGGCGCAAGCGTCCAGGAACGCCAGCAGCGCCGCATCTTTATCCGCCGCACCGGCCGTGGAAAACAGCAGCGCATTCATGGCGCAAAACTGCGCATACAGCAGCGGGCAGTGCAGCACCGTCGCCGTGTCGCCATCGAGCGCCGGCGCGTGTGCCTGCAGCCACTGTGCATCGAGATGCAGCATCTGGTAGCTCCACAGGGCGTCAGGCAGGGGATTGCAGGCATGTACGCAGCCGGCCGGCACCAGCACCAGGCTGCCATTGGCGAGCACGGCCTGGCCGTCCTGGCTGCCCGTAAAGACGCTGCCACCAGCGTCGACGGCGCCGATGGAAAACGTGGGATGACTGTGCGGCTTGTAGCACGCCCGGCTGTGGCAGGCGCGCCGGCTTTCCACGTGGGGCAGAGCCGGGTCGCGCCAGAAGGCGGTGGTGCCCGGCATGGCTACATCAAAATCACGTCGTACTGCTCCTGGTGGTAGGCATTCTCCACCTGCAGCGAGATTTTCTTGCCGATGAAATCACCGAGCATGGCCAGGTGCTGCGATTCTTCTTCGAGGAACAGATCCACGACTTCCTGCGACGCGAGGATGCGAAATTCGCGCGGGTTGAACTGTTTTGCCTCGCGCAGCAGTTCGCGCAGGATTTCATAGCAGATCGTGCGCGACGTCTTGACTTGTCCCTTGCCGGCGCAGGCGGGGCACGGTTCGCACAGGATGTGCGCCAGCGATTCGCGCGTGCGCTTGCGCGTCATTTCCACCAGGCCCAGCGGGGAGAAATTGCTCACCGAAACCTTGGTGCGGTCGCGCGACAGCGTGCGTTTGAGTTCGGCCAGCACGGCGTTGCGGTGCTCGGCATTGTCCATGTCGATGAAGTCGAGGATGATGATGCCGCCCAGGTTGCGCAGGCGCAGCTGGCGCGCGATCGCGTGCGCCGCTTCCAGGTTGGTCTTGAAAATCGTGTCGGCAAAATTGCGCCCGCCGACGAAACCACCCGTGTTGACGTCGATGGTGGTCATCGCTTCCGTCTGATCGACGATCAGATAGCCGCCCGATTTCAGGTCGACCCTGCGGCCCAGCGCGCGCAAGATCTCTTCTTCCACGCCATACAGGTCGAACAGCGGGCGCTCGCCCGTGTAGTGCTGCAAGCGTGTCAGTTCGCTGGGCGTGTAGATCTCCGCGAATTCGCGCAATTTCACATAGTTTTCGCGCGAATCGACCTGGATGGTGGCCGTTTCATCGCCGACGAAGTCGCGCAGCACGCGCTGCGCCAGGCTCAAGTCCTGATGCAGCAGGCTGGTGGCGGGGCGCGTGCGCGCGCCGTGCGTGATGGTGCTCCAAGTCTTGCGCAGGTAGTCGACGTCCGCCTTCAGGTCCGCGTCGGACGCGTCCTCGGCCATGGTACGCACGATGTAGCCGCCCTTTTCATCGGGCGGCAGCAGGCTTTGCAGGCGCACGCGCAACTGCTCACGCTCCGCTTCCTTCTCGATCTTCTGCGAGATGCCGATGTGCTTGTCTTGCGGCAGGTACACGAGCATGCGCCCGGCGATGGAAATCTGCGTCGACAGGCGCGCGCCCTTGGTGCCGATCGGGTCCTTGATCACCTGCACCGTCAGCACCTGGCCGTCGAAGAGAATTTTTTCAATCGGCGCCGGCGTGGCGTTCTGGCCGTCGTGGCCGCGCGCTTCCCAGATATCGGCCACGTGCAGGAAGGCGGCGCGCTCCAGGCCGATGTCGATGAAGGCCGATTGCATGCCCGGCAACACCCGCACCACCTTGCCGGAATACACATTGCCGGCCAGGCCGCGCGTGAGCGTGCGCTCGATGTGCAATTCCTGCACGGCGCCCTGCAGGATGAGGGCGACGCGCGTTTCTTGCGGCGTGATATTGATCAGGATGTCTTCGTTCATGGAGGCGCGGGAGTGGAGGCAACGAATGACATCATACCCGGGATCAGGGCAGGGGCAAACCTGCCAGTCGTAGCAACTGTGCGGTTTCGTACAGGGGCAGGCCCATGATGCCGGAATGGCTGCCTTCGATATGCTCGACGAACAGGGCGGCGCTGCCCTGGATGCCGTAGGCGCCGGCCTTGTCGTACGGTTCCGGCGTAGCGCAATACGCGGCGATCGAGGCGGGCGAGAGCACGCCGAAGCGCACTTGCGATACCTGCGTGCGCTGCTCGGCGAAGTTTTTGTAGTGCACGGCGATCGAGGTGAGTACCTCGTGCGTGCGGCCCGACAGCTGCTCCAGCATGGCCACGGCTTCGGCGCGGTCGGCCGGTTTGCCGAGGATGGCGCCGTCGATGGTGACGGTGGTGTCGGCCGCCAGTACGGGACGCGGGGTCAGGTGGCGGCGGCGCACGAGGTCCCACGCGAAGGCGGCTTTTTCATTCGACACGCGGGCGACATAGTCGAGCGCCGATTCGCCGGGGAGGACTTCCTCGGTGACGTCGGCGCCGCGCGGGCCGTCGCTGCGCAGCAGCAGCAATTCGAAATCGACGCCGATCTGGCGCAGCAGTTCGCGCCGGCGCGGGCTTTTGGAAGCGAGGTAGATCTTGTGATCAGCCGTTTTCATGGAGGAGTTCAGACGCGGTGATAGGGGTGGTTTTGCGTGATCGACCAGGCGCGGTAGAGCTGCTCGGCGAGGATCACGCGCACCACGCCGTGCGGCAGGGTCATGCTGGAAATGCGCAGCATGCCTTCGGCACGTGCCTTGAGTTGCGGATCGAGGCCGTCGGCGCCGCCGATCAAAAAGGCGGTGTCGCGGCCATCCTGCTGCCACGCCATCAATTGCTGCGACAGGCCGACGCTGGTCAGGTCCTTGCCGCGTTCGTCGAGGGCGATGATGCGCACGCCCTTGGGCAGGACGGCTTCGATGCGTTCGCGTTCCAGCGCCATCGCCGTGGCGGCGGTCTTGCTGCCGGAACGCTCCACCGGCTTGATTTCTTTCAGCACGATGCGCAATTCCGGCGGCATGCGCTTCGCGTATTCCGCGAAGCCCGTCTCTATCCAGGCCGGCATTTTATGGCCGACCGCAGCGATGATGAGCTGCATCGAGGCTTACGCTTCGACTTTTTTGATACGCTTGATCACGGTTTTTGCCGGTGCAGCATCGGCTGCCGGCTTGGCCGCGCGTGGGGCGCGTACTTTTTTCTCTGGCAGCGCTTTCAGTGCTTTCACGGCAGCCGCTTCGGTCTTGGTTGGCGCGACTTTCACGGTCTTGCCGACAGCTTTGGAAGCGGTGGCTTTTTTCGCCGGGGCTTTCTTTGCGGCGGTAGCGGCCGTGGCTTTCTTCGCCGGTGTCTTTTTCTCGATCACGGGCGAAGCTTCCACATTGGCCTTGCTTGCCGCCAGATGGCCGCTGACCTTTTTCGGCTCGTCGCCGGCGGCTTTTTTCGGCGCGCGCTTGGCGGCACCCAGCTTGACCGGCGTGTCGCCCCAGATTTCTTCCAGGCGGTAGTAGGCGCGGATAGGCGCTTGCATGATGTGGACGATCATGTCGCCCAGATCGACCAGCACCCATTCACCGGTCTCCTCGCCTTCCATGCCGATGATCTGGCCGCCGGCATCCTTGACCTTGTCGCGTACCGAGGCGGCCAGCGCCTTGGTTTGACGGTTCGAGGTGCCGGAGACGATCGCGATGCGGTCGAACAGGCTGGTCAGGTGACTCGTTTCGAAGACGGCGATGTCTTGGCCTTTGACGTCTTCAAGGGCGTCAACGACGAGGGTTTGCAGTTTTTTGATGTCCATTTAGCTTTTGTATAAATTATGTTGTTCAATATAGTCTAGCACTAGCGGGGAAACAAGCGAGTTTGCCCGATTCCCCCGTTGTAATGCCGCACGTATTTCGGTGGCGGAGATATCCACCGCGAAGTCCTGTGCCAGATAAGTCAGACCGTGCGGCGTGTTGCGGATGCTTTCCAGAGACCCCAGGCGGCGCGAAAATTCGTCGGCGACCACTTGCGGTACTGCTGTGTCATTCAGCGCGAAGCCGGGGCGGGCCGCGACGCAGATATGCGCGTATTCAAATAATTGCTGCCATTCGCGCCATGTCGCGAGCCGCTGCAGCTGGTCGGCGCCCATCAGGAAAACGATGGAAGCGCGCGGTCCCAGCTCGGCGCGTACCTGGCGCAAGGTATCGATGGTGTAGCTGGCCTGGCCATGTTCGCTGCGCTCGATTTCCTGGCGGTCGATCACCACGGGCAGGGGCAGGCCGGCAAAGGCCAGGCCGGCCATCTCGGCGCGCTGCTGGCCGGTGGCGCCCAGGCTACCCTTTTGCCAGGGCGCGCCCGCCGGTATCACGCGCAGTTCATCGGCGTGCAGCAGGCTGGAAAAATGCGTGCCCAGCGCGACATGGCCCATATGCACCGGATCGTAGCTGCCGCCGAGCAGCGCCACGCACGCCGTACTACCGTCGGTCACGCCTGCAGCCAGTCGCGATGCACGAGGAAGTCAGTATACAACGCCGCTTCCGGACTGCCCGCTTCCGGGTGCCAGTCGTAGCGCCACTTGACCACGGGCGGCATCGACATCAGGATCGCCTCGGTGCGTCCGCCCGACTGCAGGCCGAACAGGGTGCCTCGGTCGAACACCAGGTTGAACTCGACATAGCGTCCGCGCCGGTAGCACTGGAAATCGCGTTCGCGTTCGCCATACGGCGTGTCCTTGCGGCGCGCCACGATCGGAACATAGGCCTCGATGAAGGCGTCGCCGGCGCTGCGCATCATGGCGAAACTGCCGTCAAAGCCCAGGGCGTTGAAGTCGTCGAAGAAGATCCCGCCGGCGCCGCGCGCTTCGCGCCGGTGCTTCAGGTAGAAATAATCGTCGCACCACTGTTTGAATTTCGGATGCAGCTCGTCGCCAAACGGCGTCAGCGCATCGTGGCACACCTGGTGGAAATGCTTCACGTCGTCCACGTCGCCGTAATACGGCGTCAAATCCATGCCGCCGCCGAACCACCATACGGGTGCGCCATCGGCATTCACGGTGCTGAAGAACCGTACATTCATGTGCACCGTGGGCGCGTAGGGATTGCGCGGATGCAGCACCAGCGACACGCCCATCGCTTCCCATGCCTTGCCACTGAGTTCAGGGCGCGCGGCCGCTGCCGACGGAGGCAGCGCGGCGCCGGTGACGTGCGAAAAATTCACGCCGCCACGCTCGAACACATTGCCTTCCTCGATCAGCCGCGAAATGCCGCCGCCGCCCTCGGGGCGCTGCCAGGTATCGGTCAGGAAGGGCTTGCCGTCCTGCGCTTCGAGCGCCTGCACGATACGGCTTTGCAAATCGAGCAAATAAGCCTTGACGGCCGAAGGGGAGGGAGTTGACGACATCGCGTGGGCCGACGAGGCCGAAATAAAAAAGTAAGGACGGATTGTACCCTGTTACGCGTTTTTGTGATAGGGCGGCGCTGGCGCTGTGGTTTTGCGGCCAGCGCCCCTTACAGCATGCGCAACTGCTGCAGCACGGGCAGTTTCTCACGCAGGAATTCCTCGATGGCTGCGTTGAGCAGCTGCTGGTGCGCCGCCTCGTCGTCGCATGCCGCGCCCTCATTGAGCAGGCGGCGCCCGCAGTGCGCCATGGCGCTGGCCGCCTGTGCCTGCAAAGTGGCCAGATCCGGCTGTTCCCCTTCCTGGATGAGCAGCGAAAACAGCAGCCGGTCGATGAATTCCGTGTCGATGCCGCTGCCTGCCAATGGCGAACACAGGACACGATTGCCGTCGCCGTAGCGCAGCTGCGCGCCGATGGCCTGGTTCAGGCGGCGCGCGGCCGCGTCGCCGCTGCCGTCCTGCGCCCCAGCCGGGAAATACATCACGACCTGGCTGCCGGTGACCAGCATGGCCGCCACCTCCGCCAGGCTTTGCACGCTCTGTCCGGGCAAGGAGGGCAGTGCGGCCAGGTCGGCCAGACTATGCGGGCCGGTCGCCAGCGCATCGCAGACGGCGCCGTAGACCTGCTCGTTTCCTGTCACGACGCCCGCCTTGGTATGGAAGGTAAAGACCATTTTTTCACGCGGCACCAGCATGGCCAGGTGCACGCTGGCGAGGCACTCGGCCTGGCGCACGGCCCCCATGCGGCGCGCGCCCCGCACCAGCACATCCTTGCGGAAGCTGGTATTGAGAAAATAATCCTTCATCATTTCGCGCATGGCGGCGTCGGGCAGCAAGTCGATGGTGGCTTGCTGGTCGGCGTTCAGATACAGCGCGGGAAAGGCAAAAGGCAGGTCGGCGGAGCCGGCAAAATCGAGCTTGGCGCGCGCCACATCGCGCATCACGTCCGTGTGGTACAACGGCTCCCAGTTCTGGTTCAGGTATTCATGCACGCTGTAATGGGGATCGCTGTTGATGAGCGCATTGAGGCGCGGCGCGAGTGCGGGATTGTCCGCGATGTAGCCGGCCTGCAGGTTCTGCAGCTGCTGCACGTAGGCGATGCCAGCCTGCATCTGCAAGTCGCTGCGGCCGGGGAAGCTGGCGGCAAACTCCAGCAGCAGGCGCTGCAGGGGCAGGGCGGAACTCCAGCCAGGCATGGCGTTATAACTGAGCGAAACGATGCCGCCCGGTTTCAGGTAGCGTGCGATGAAGTCGACGATATGCTGGCGGTTCTCGCGGTTGACCCAGGTGTAGATGCCGTGCAGGGTAATGAAGTCGAACTGCGGCAGATCGGGCACGTGGCCCTGGGCCAATTCTTCAAAGCTGTTTTCCAGCAGGGTTAGATTGCTCGACTGGGCCTTGGCCGCCAGGGCGCGTGCGCCAGCGACATGGGCCGGGTTGAAATCGTTGCCGTAGAAACGGCCGTTGGCATTGGCGGCCGCCAGGACATTGAGCGTCTGGCCACGGCCGAAGCCCAGTTCAAAGTAGGTGTAGGGCTGGTCCAGGGGCACCGGTTCGACGCCGTTGAGGATGCAGCTGAAATTGAGGTGATGTGGACTCAGGTCGCTGTAAAAACCGTTGGTGTACTCGATATCCGACACGTATCCTTCATTCCAGGCCATGGCTTCCCCGCATTGGTGGCAAAACGGCAGTATGCCATCATGGCCGCCTGCGCGGGAAGTGCGTTGTGGTTCAAGGCGCCGGCGGCGTGGCGCCGTCCTGCACGACGGTGATGGACAGGTCCGGCCCGGCGCCGGGCAGGCGTGCGCTTTCGACGGCGTGCGCGGCGTTCTGCTGCAGCTCAGGCCGTTCGACGCCCTGCTCGGCGATGGTGGCGGGAGCGGGGGCCTGCCGGGACACGATGGCGCGGCCGGCAACGGCCAATACCACCACCAGCAGCAGCGCGGGCATTACCCATGTCACCGGGCGCGCATACGCGGGGCGGTGGGCCCGCTGCGCGGCGCCATCGACGATGATGCGGCCCAGCTCCGAGCCGCGCTGGCGAGTGCGCAGGCGCAGCGCCTCGAATTGGGGCGCGGACAAGATACCTTGCCGTAGCATGTCGCGCAGGGCGGCGACCGGCGAGGCGAGCAGGCGGTCCGCCGGCAAGCGGGCGTGCGCGGCGTCGCGCTGCCACTGGTCGATCAGGTCTTCGTCGTACAGGGTGTCGATGGCCTGGCGGTTGACTTGCCGCAGCGCGTCGGCGGCCAGTTGCTGGCGTTCGAGCAGGGCCGCGCCGCCATGCTGGCGCGGCAGGTCGCGCACCCGCTGCAAAAAGTCGTCCTGTGGCAGCAGGTCCGTGAGCAGCAGCCATGCCAGGGTGTCGACAAGCCCCGCGCCAGCGGCCAGTTCCGGCACGTCGATGCCTTCTTCCTCGTTATGCTTGCGCTGCAGTTCGATGATCTCCAGTTCGGCGATGGCGTCGTCGAGTTCATCGTCCGTGATCAGACCGAGCTGGCGTACCTGGGCGAGTGAGGGATGAATGTGGCTGGGGCTGGGCATGGGTGGCAGTTTTGTCTGAAAGGCAAAATCTTAGCGCAAAGCCCGTTTTCCCGGCGCGCCAATTAAAACGGGGCCGGGGCGGATGACTTCCGCGCCGGCCCCGCCGTTTGCCGCTAAAGGGCTGATCAGTGTTTCAAACCGCGCCAGCCGATGTCGCGGCGGTATTGCGCGCCGTCGAAATGGATTTTTTCCACGGTTTCATACGCCTGCTTCTGCGCCATCTTGATGCTGTCGCCCAGGCCCACGACGCACAGCACGCGGCCGCCGTTGGTGACCAGGCGTTCGCCGTCGATGCGGGTGCCCGCATGGAAGGTGACGGAGTCCGGCGTTTCGGCCGGGATGTCGCCGATCGCCGTACCCTTGACCGGATCGTCCGGGTAGCCGGCGGCGGCCATCACGACGCCGACGGCCGTGCGGCGGTCCCATTCCAGTTCCACGGCGTCCAAGGTGCCGTTGACGGCGTGTTCCATGACGGTGACCAGATCTGTCTTCAGGCGCGCCATGATCGGCTGCGTTTCCGGGTCGCCCATGCGGCAGTTGAATTCCAGCGTCTTCGGCGTGCCCTTGTCGTCGATCATCAGGCCCGCGTACAGGAAGCCCGTGAACGTGATGCCATCCTTGGCCATGCCCTGGATGGTCGGCACGATGATCTCGCGCATGACGCGCGCATGCATGGCCGGCGTGACGATCGGCGCTGGCGAATACGCGCCCATGCCGCCCGTGTTCGGACCCTGGTCGTGGTCCTTCAGGCGCTTGTGATCCTGGCTGGTGGCCAGCGGCAGGATGTTCTTGCCGTCGCACATGACGATGAAGCTCGCTTCTTCGCCAGCGAGGAATTCCTCGATGACGATGCGCGCGCCGGCGTCGCCGAACTGGTTATCGGACAGCATCATGTCGACCGCCTGGTGCGCTTCTTCCAGGGTCATGGCAACGACGACGCCCTTGCCGGCGGCCAGGCCGTCGGCCTTGATGACGATGGGCGCACCCATGGCGTCGATGTAGGCATGCGCGGGAGCGACGTCGGAGAACGTCTGGTAGGCGGCCGTCGGGATGCCGTGGCGCTGCATGAAGGCCTTGGCGAAGTCTTTCGACGATTCCAGCTGCGCCGCTTCCTTGGTCGGGCCGAAGATTTTCAGGCCGCGCGAGCGGAACAGGTTGACGATGCCCGCTGCCAGCGGCACTTCCGGGCCGACGACCGTCAGGCCGATGTGTTCCTGCTGAACGAAGTCGGCCAGCAATTGCGGGTCGCTGATGTCGAGATTGACCAGGCGCGCATCGCGCGCGGTGCCGCCGTTGCCCGGCGCGACATACACCATCTGTATGCGTTCGGACTGGGCCAGTTTCCAGGCCAGGGCGTGTTCGCGGCCGCCAGAGCCGACTACCAGAATTTTCATAGGGACCGTTCGTTCAATGTGGGTTGCAGGGCGGCGGTGCCGCCCTTGAGTACAGAGTGATTAATTCTCTATCAGCGCGTTGGTAAACACTTCCTGCACGTCGTCCAGCAGTTCCAGCGCATCGATCAGCTTTTGCATCTTGATGGCGTCGTCGCCCGAGTACACGGTTTCCGTCGCCGGTTTCATGATGACTTCGGCCACTTCGGCCTTGAAGCCGGCCGCTTCCAGCGCTTCCTTGACGGTGGCGAAATCGTGCACGGGGGTCACCACTTCGAAGCCGCCTTCTTCATCGGCGATGACGTCGTCGGCACCCGCTTCCAGGGCCGCTTCCATCAGCTTGTCTTCGTCGGTGCCCGGCGCGAACAGCAACTGGCCGCAGTGCTGGAACATGAAGGCGACCGAGCCTTCGTTGCCCATGTTGCCGCCGTTCTTGTTGAAGGCGTTGCGTACTTCGGCCACCGTGCGCACCTTGTTGTCGGTCATGCATTCGACGATGACGGCCGCGCCGCCCACGCCGTAGCCTTCGTAGCGCACTTCTTCGTAGTTGGCGCCATCGACGCCGCCGCTGCCGCGGTTGATCGCGCGCTGGACGTTGTCTTTTGGCATATTGGCGTCAGCCGCCTTGTCGACCGCCAGGCGCAGGCGCGGATTGGTGATGGCGTCGGCGCCGCCCATGCGAGCCGCAACCGTGATTTCCTTGATCAGGCGCGTCCAGATTTTGCCGCGCTTGGCATCGGTGGCAGCCTTTTTATGCTTGATATTGGCCCATTTGCTATGTCCTGCCATGTCGAATCTTCCTTAGACGGGTGTTCAATTGTGGCCGACATTTTAGCATATCGGCCCCCTGGCAAGCGGCATGGCCCCGTCATCAGGATGACATAATCTGTTGCTAAAGTGACGCGCTTTCACCATATCGAGGGCGCGACATCATGGCAAGTCAAATGGACAGGCGGCAATTTCTGAAATTGGGCGGCTTCATTACCGTCTCCGTGGCCACCGCCGGCCTGGCCGCCTGCGGCAGCACCGATTACAGCGATCCTGGCGTGCCGCTCGCTTCGGGCGGCGACTGGAAATTCCCGCAAAGCGTCGCGTCGGGCGACCCGCGCGCCGACAGCGCCATGCTGTGGACGCGCGTCGTGCCCGCCAGTTTCGACGCCGTCGCGCCCGCCGTGGCCGGCAAGTCCGACGTGGCCGTGCGCCTGATCGTCAGTGCCAGCGACAATACGGCCGCCCTGGGCAGCAACACGGCCCTGGCGGGCACGCCCATCGTCGACGCGAAATTGCCCCTGAAAGCCGATTTCGACAATACCTTGCGCCACAAGGTGACGGGCTTGCAGCCGGGCCAGGTGTATTTTTACCAGTTCATCGCCGGCGACGTGCGCTCGAACGTGGGCCGCTTCAAGACGGCGCCCGCCGCCACGGCCGACGTATCGCAGTTGCAGTTCGCCTACCTGACGTGCCAGGACTGGAGCATCAACCACTGGGGTGCGCTGTCGCACATCGCCGCCAATGAAAGCCTCGATTTCATCGTCCACCTGGGCGACTACATCTATGAAACGGTGGGCGAAGCGTTCCAGAGCGGCGCCGTGGAAAGCCGCCACGACCAGCTGAAACTGCCCGACGGCACCTTCAAAAGCGGCGCGTCCGGCGCCAAATACGCAACCACGGTGGCCGATTACCGCTACCTGTACAAGAAATACCGCACCGATGCGCGCCTGCAGGCCGTGCACGAGCGCTTTGCCTTCATCGCCATCTGGGACGACCATGAATTCACGGACGACGCCTGGCAGGACGCCTCCACCTACGAAGGCATCGTGGCCGCCGACGGCTCCGATCTGCATCAGCCGGCCCGCCGCCGCAGCGCCAACCAGGCCTGGTTCGAATACATGCCGGCCGACGTCACGTTCGATAGCGCCGCGACGACGTTCCAGAACATCCAGATCTACCGCGATTTCCAGTTCGGCAAACTGATGCAGCTGGTGATGACGGACGAGCGCCTGTACCGCGCCGACCATGCGATCGCCGAGTCGACCGTCAACCCGGCCACGGGCAAGCCGCTGGGCAGCATCGGCAGCCGCTACCTGGTGCCGCAAGCGCTGTTCGACAGCGTGGAAGGGCAGAAAATGGCGGCCGCCACCAAGGCTGGCGCCGACCCGCTGGCCGCTGTCGGCATGCTGGGCAGCACGCAGCGCGACTGGTGGAAAAGCAAGATGAAGGCGGCGACCTCGACCTGGAAACTGTGGGGCAATGAAGTGTCCTTGCTGCGCATGGGCTTGAATGGCACGGATGCGATCGCCACCTTGCTGGCGTTGAGCGCCATGAGCAAGGTGGGCCAGGCCATCGCCAGCACCCTTCCTTTGGTGGGCGGCAGCGTGCCGCTGGCGTCCGCCATCGTGGCAGCTTCCACGGCGGGCGCGGCGCAAAACGTGGCGCAAGCGGCGGCCATGGCCATTGCCGGCGCGGCAGCGAACGCCAGCGCCCAGGGCGCCGCTGCCGTGGGCGCCGGCTTGAGCGCGGCCCAGGCCGGCATCACGGTGGCCGCCTACAACAGCGCTTCGCCGGCCGCCGCCGCGCAAGTGATCGCCTTTGGCTGGATCAAGCCAGATGTGCAGGCCAAGGGCGCCGCATCGAGCTTTGTCGCCGCATCGGGCCAGCAAGCGGCGCTGGCGCCGTTCTTCACGCGCTTCCTGCTCAATTGCGACCAGTGGGATGGCTACAACAGCGAGCGCAAGAACCTGATGTCGCACCTGAAAACCAATGCCATCGGCAACGTGGTGGCGCTGACCGGCGATATCCACTCGTTCTTTGCCGGCACCGTCAGCGACGATTTCGACGCGGCAGGCGGCGGCACGCCCGTCATGGTGGACCTGGTGTCGGCCGGCGTCAGCTCGGACTCCTTCTTCAGCTACCTGAAGTCGGCCGCCGGCAGCATGGGCGATATCGGCACCCTCGTCAGCTACCCGCTGGCCATTCCCATCACGGGCCTGGGCACGGTCAATCTCGACGTCAACCTGCTCGACTACACCATGGGCAAGGCGGCGCCCACCGTCGACAGCCTGCTCGAGCAATTGCGCGTGCAGCTGCGCGGCGCCCTGGCCGCCAAGGGTGTGCCGGAAGCGCAACTGGAGGCGACGGTCGCTGCCGTGCAGGCGGGCTTGAAAGCGAGCACTGACTTCAGTGTGACCCTGCTGGGCCTGGCGCAGCAATTGTCTGGCCTGGGCAACAACCCGTGGATCAAGCATCTGAACACGGATGCGCAGGGCTACACGGTGGTCACCTTGACGCCGGGCAAGCTGGTGGCGCAGTTCAAGCAGGTGAATAAACTGATCGGCACGGCGGCGCCGGCGAACGTGATTGCACGGGTGACGACGGCGACCGTGACGGCGGGCGCGGCGGCGGTAGTCGTCTCCTAAATGCTGCACTGGGATGTTGTCGGGTTAAGCCCTTTGGGCTAACCCGACCTACGCCTGACCTGTGCGCTTTTGGGGGGCAAGCGTAGGTCGGATTAGCGCGGCAAAGCCGCGCGTAATCCGACAACATGGTTGGCGCGGTTGGTGGTGTTTGCTTGCTATGTGGTTGTTGTCGGGTTACGCCCTTTGGGCTAACCCGACCTACGTCACCTTTACCAACGGCATGGGCGTTGTAGCCGCCTTTGGCTTTTGCCTTACAATCTGGACATGAGCTCCAGTTCCCCGCAAGCAACCCCATCTTCGCTTCCCCGTTCCGTCTACCTCGGTGGCCTGGCCATCGCCGTGGGCGGGGCGGTGCTGTTTTCCACCAAGGCCATCGTCGCCAAGCTGCTGTACCGCTACCAGATCGACGCCGTCACCCTGATTGCCTTCAGGATGATTTTTTCGCTGCCCGTGTTCGCCGTCATCGCCTGGTGGAAGATGCGCACGGAGCCGCCGTTATCAAACAGCGACCGGCTGCGCCTCGTCGGGCTGGGCCTCGTCGGCTACTACCTGTCCAGCTACCTGGATTTCCTGGGCCTGCAATACATTTCCGTGGGACTCGAGCGATTGATCCTGTTCCTCACACCCACGTTTGTGCTCCTGATTACCACCGTGTACTTCAAGCAGAGCATCAGCCGCTTGCAGTGGCTGGCCTTGTTCACGTCCTACTGCGGCATCGTGCTGGTGTTCGTGCATGACTTGCAGGGCGGCGCCAGCAATGTGGCGCTGGGTTCCACTTTGGTGCTGGGCTCGGCCTGCTCGTATGCCGTGTATCTGCTGGGCTCGGGTGAACTGGTGAAACGCATCGGCTCGATGCGGCTGGTTTCCTACGCGATGTGCGTGGCCAGCTTTGCCTGCATCGCCCAATTCTTCATCCTGCGCCCCGTCGAACTGCTGATCCAGCCCATGCCCGTGTATGGTTTGTCATTGCTGAATGGCATCTTTTGCACGGTGATGCCCGTCTTCATGACGATGATCGCCGTCGAGCGCATCGGCGCGCCCGTCGCTTCGCAAGCGGGCATGATCGGCCCCGTGTCGACCCTGTTCCTGGGCGCCATGATTCTCGATGAACCGATCACCAACTGGCAACTGGCGGGCACCAGCCTGGTATTGGCCGGTATTTACTTGCTGTCGAAAAAGAAATAATTCATCCACCCACTGAAAAGTCCTCACCATGAAAACACGCATCGCCCTGATTGCCCACGACAAGAAAAAAGATGACATGATTACCCTGGCGGGCGAATACCTGGATTTTTTAAAGGGCTGCGAACTGTCGGCCACGGGCACGACGGGCGGGCGCCTGATCAATGAACTGGGCCTGGCCGTCGAGCGCAAGCATTCGGGCCCGTTCGGCGGTGACTTGCAGATCGGTTCCCTGCTGGTGGAAGGCTTGATCGATTGCGTGATCTTCCTGCGCGACCCGATGACGCCGCAGCCGCACGAGCCAGACATCAACGCCCTGGTGCGTGCCTGCGACGTGCACAACGTGGCGTGCGCAACAAATCTGTCGTCGGCGCACCTGGTGCTGTCGCAACTGCAGGCGCGGGCCAACGCGGCCGCCTGATTCACCCAGACAAGGAGATGAGCATGAGTGCAACGATTACCACCAAAGCTATCCGCGTGCAGCGCACGGGCGGCCCGGAAGTGATGGAATATGTGGACGTGGAACTGCCGCCGCCCGGTCCCGGCGAGGCGCGCGTCAGGCACGAGGCCATCGGCCTCAATTTCATCGACGTGTATTTCCGCACGGGCTTGTACCCGCAGCCGCTGCCCAATGGCCTCGGCGTCGAGGGCGCGGGCATCGTCGAGGCGGTGGGCGAGGGTGTCACGGAAGTGAAGGTCGGCGACCGGGTGGCGTATGCGGCGCGCATCAATGGCGCGTATGCGCAGCAGCGCAACCTGCCGGCAGCGCTGCTGCTGGTGCTGCCCGAGCGTATCGCTTTCGACACGGCGGCCGCCATGATGCTGCAAGGCTTGACGGTGCAATACCTGTTCCACCGCACGGTGGCCCTGAAGGCGGGCGACACCATCCTGTTTCACGCGGCCGCGGGTGGCGTGGGCCTGATCGCCTGCCAGTGGGCGAAAGTGCTGGGCGTGAACCTGATCGGCACGGCCGGCTCCGATGAAAAGGTGGCGCTGGCCAAGGCGCACGGCGCGGCCCACGTCATCAACTACAACACGGAAAACTTCGTCGAGCGCGTGCGCGAAATCACGGGCGGCAAGGGCGTCTCGGTGGTTTACGATTCCATCGGCAAGGATACGTTTACGGGCTCGCTTGACTGCCTGGCGCCGCTGGGCATGATGGTCAGCTTCGGCAACGCTTCCGGTCCCGTGCCCGCGTTTACCCTCGGCGAACTGGCCTCGCGCGGTTCGCTGTTCCTCACGCGTCCAGCCCTGTTCAGCTATGCGTCGAACCGCACGAACCTGGAAGAGATGGCGACCTCGCTGTTCGGCGTCGTCAGCAGCGGCGAGGTGCAGATCGAGATCAACCAGCGCTACAGTCTGGACAATATCGCCCAGGCGCACACGGACCTGGAAGCGCGCAAGACGACGGGCTCGACCATCATCGTGCCATGAGCGGCGGCAGTGACGGCACGCCGAAATTCGGCCGCCTGCTGATCGTGCTGTTATTGGCCGTGGCCCTGATCGGCGCGCTGACCTTTGCGGCCGAGGCGTATTATTCTTAGGAATGAAATGCAGACATGAAAAACCCGGCTGATGCAGCAATGCACAAGCCGGGTTTTTTTTAAGCATACTTCAGACTTTCCGCGCCTGACAAAACCGTAGCGAGCGGAAGGGAGCTGCGGTCGAGAAGCGCAACTGTACGAAGGTACAGTGAGCATCGCAGGCCGTAGATCGCGACGCGCAGTAGGTTTTGGCTGGCGCTCTCAGTCCACCTTGACTTCGACTTTACGGGGTACGCCGCTCTGGCCGGGGAAATCGGCAAAGGCGCTTGCCACCATGGCCGGCATCACTTGCGACGTGGCGCGCTTGTTGCTGGTCGATTGCACGGTCACGTCGTACAGTTTCTTGCCGTTGCGGTCATTGATCGTGATGCGCAATTCGCGTTCGTATTTATGGCGCACGCTTTCTTCGAGGTCCAGCGGACCATACCAGTAGGGGTTGTAGCCGAAGCGGCCATAGCCTGGCCATGCGCCGTAGCGGTAGCCATAGCGGCCAGGCCAGTAGCCTGGACCATACCAGAATGGATCGGTGGCCTGCAGCACGCGCTCAGGATAGTCGACGGTGGAGAAATTCATCGCTACGCGCAAATTGGCTGCCGCAGGGCCGGAAGCTTCGCCAAAGCCGTGCTTGGCCAGTTCCGCGCGCACCAGGTTCTGGTAGCTGCGGTATTCCAGCGTGTCGTTTTCCGCCGCTGGCGCTTCAAACGCATACGATTTGTCCTGTAATTGCGCAGGCCACTCATGAAAGACGGTGACATCGCTGCGTATGGTGGTGGCGCATCCGGTCAACAACACGGTCAATGCGGCCATCATGATGGTGAGATAACGTTTCATTGCATGACCTCCAGATAGTAGACACAATTCATCACTTAGTATTATAAGAATAGTTCTATTTGTTTCTATTCATTATTACAGAATGTTACCGAGCATGTCGGCGTGTAAGGGAATCCAACATTCCTGAGCTGAATCGCGACTATCGGGGGCTGGTGTTGGTAAAATAGGCTTTTGCCTCCGCTCCCACCCAAATCCCTATGCGCACAGACAGCCCTCAGACGATTTACCGCAAAGATTACACGCCGCCCAGCTTCCTGGTCGACAGCGTCGAACTTGGTTTCGATCTTGATCCCGCCCGCACAGTGGTGGCGAGCCGGATCCATATGCGCCACAACCCGGCCAGCACCAGCCGCAGCATTGAATTGCACGGCGAACATATCGAACTGGTGATGGTACGCCTGAATGGCAAGGTGCTGAAGCCGTCGCAGTACAAGCTGACGGCCGGCATGCTGACCATCCCCAAGGCGCCGGACGAGGTGCTGCTCGATATCGAGACCGTGCTGGCGCCGCAGGACAACACGTCGCTGTCGGGCCTGTACGTATCGAACCATAATTTCTTCACGCAGTGCGAAGCGGAAGGCTTCCGCCGCATCACCTTCTTCCCGGACCGTCCGGACGTGATGGCCAAGTACACGGTCATGCTGCGCGCCGACAAGGAACAATATCCTGTGCTGCTATCGAATGGCAACCTGATCGAAGAAGGCGACCTGGGCGACGGCCGCCATTACGCCAAGTGGGAAGATCCGTTCAAGAAGCCATCGTACCTGTTTGCCCTCGTCGCCGCGCGCCTGGTGTGCCAGGAAGAGCGCTACACCTTGAAGTCGGGCCGCGAAGTGCTGCTGCAAGTGTGGGTGGAAGAGGGCAACCTCGATAAGACCGACTACGCCATGCAGTCGCTGAAAAACTCGATCCGCTGGGACGAGGAACGCTTCGGCCTGGAGCTGGACCTGGACCGCTTCATGATCGTCGCCGTGGGCGACTTCAACATGGGCGCCATGGAAAACAAGGGCCTGAATATTTTCAATACCAAGTACGTGCTGGCCAATTCGCGCGTTGCCACCGACGTCGATTACGCGGGCATCGAAGCGGTGGTGGGTCATGAATACTTCCATAACTGGACCGGCAACCGCGTGACGTGCCGCGACTGGTTCCAGCTGTCGCTGAAGGAAGGCTTGACGGTATTCCGCGACCAGGAATTCTCGGCCGACATGATCGGCACGGACACGGGCCGCGCCGTCACGCGCATCGACCAGGTGCGCACCTTGCGCCAGGCGCAGTTCCCCGAAGACGCGGGTCCGATGGCCCATCCCGTGCGTCCCGACTCCTTTGTCGAGATCAACAACTTTTACACGGTCACCATCTACGAAAAAGGCGCCGAAGTGGTGCGCATGTACCAGACCCTCGTGGGCCGCGACGGTTTCCGCAAAGGCATGGACCTGTATTTTGAGCGCCACGATGGCCAGGCCGTCCAGTGCGACGATTTCCGTGCCGCCATGGCCGATGCGAATGGCCGCGATTTCATGCAATTCGAGCGCTGGTACAGCCAGGCTGGCACGCCCATCGTCACCGCTTCCACGCGCTACGATGCTGCCAGCCGGACGTTCGAGCTGACCCTGGCGCAAAGCTGCCCCGCCACACCGGGCCAGGCGAAGAAACTGCCGTTCCACATTCCCGTTACCGTCGGCTTGCTGGCTGCCGATGGCAGTGATCTGCCGCTGCACGTGGATGGCGTGGCAGCTGATGGCGCCACCAGCGTCGTGCTGGAATTGACGCAGGCGTCGCAGACCTTCCGCTTCACGAACGTGGCGGAAGCGCCCGTGCCGTCGCTGCTGCGCGATTTTTCCGCGCCCGTGGTGCTCGAATACGGCTATACCGACGCGGAACTGCTGCACCTGTTCCGCCACGACAGCGATCCCGTGAACCGCTGGGAAGCGGGCCAGCGCCTGGCCATGGAGCGGCTGCTCAAACTGACGGGCGCCGTCGCCGCCGGCGAGACCCTGGCGCTGGACGACACCTTCATTGAAGCGCAGCGCGCTTTGCTGGCCGACGACACGCTCGATCCTGCCTTCCGCGAGCTGGCCCTGATCCTGCCGTCGGAAACCATCATCGCCGAGCGCATGGCGCAAGTCGACCCGCAAGCGATCCATGCGGCGCGCCAGTTCATGCGCCGCACCATCGCGGCAGCCCTGAAGCCTGAATTGCTGGCGCAGTACCACGCCAACCAGACGCCGGGCGAGTACAGCCCGGACGCCCTGTCGGCGGGCAAGCGCGCGCTGAAAAACCTGGCCCTGTCGTATCTGCTGATCGCACCCGAAGCGGCGGAGCTGGACCTGGCGCGGCGGCAGTTCGACAATGCCGGCAACATGACGGACCGGGCAGCAGCGCTGGCGGCGCTGATTCATTCCGGCTCGCAGCCGCACGCGCAGGCGGCTTTGACCAGCTTCTATAGCGATTTCGAGAACGAAGCGCTGGTGGTCGACAAGTGGTTCGCCATGCAGGCGGCCGCGCCCACGACCGATGTGCAAGCCGTGCGCCAGTTAATGACGCATCCGGCCTTCACCTTGAAAAATCCGAACCGCGCGCGCAGCCTGATCTTCAATTTCACCAACGGCAATCCATCGCAGTTCCATGCACAGGACGGCAGCGGCTACGCCTTCTGGGCCGAGCAGGTCATCGCGCTCGACGCCCTGAACCCGCAAGTGGCTGCCCGCCTCGCGCGCTCGATGGACCGCTGGCGCCGTTACGTGCCCGCGCTGCAAAGCCCCATGCGCGACGCGCTGGAAAAAGTCGCCGGCCAGGCCAGTTTGTCGAATGACGTGATGGAAGTGGTCAGCAAGGCATTGGCCAATTGATTGCACGTCGGATTACGCCCTGCGGGCTAATCCGACCTACGCGCATGCATGGGCATTCATCATTTGTAGGTCGGCTTAGCGCCAGGGCGCGTAAGCCGACAGGCACCGAACGAGACGTATTTAAAACTAACGAAGGGGTTTCATGAAACGCATCAGTCTTACGCAATACCTGGTTGAAGAGCAGCGCTCGAACAACAGCATTCCGGCCGAACTGCGCCTGCTGATCGAAGTCGTCGCGCGCGCCTGCAAGACCATCAGCCACGCCGTCGGCAAGGGTGCGCTGGGCGAAGTGCTGGGCACTGCCGACACGGAAAACGTGCAGGGCGAAGTACAGAAAAAACTCGACATCATCTCCAACGAGATCCTGCTCGAAGCAAACGAATGGGGCGGCCACCTGGCGGCCATGGCGTCGGAAGAAATGGAATCGATCCACCCGATCCCGAACCGCTATCCGAAGGGCGAATACATGCTGCTGTTCGATCCACTCGATGGTTCGTCGAACATCGACGTCAACGTCTCGATCGGCACCATCTTCTCCGTGCTGAAAGCGCCGGACGGCATGGGTCAGCCGACCGAGCAGGACTTCATGCAGGCAGGCAGCAAGCAAGTGGCGGCCGGCTACGCCGTGTACGGCCCGCAAACCATGCTGGTGCTGACCTTCGGCAATGGCGTGAACTGCTTCACCCTGGACCGCGAAATGGGTTCGTGGGTCCTCACGCAAAGCAATATGCAGATTCCGCCGACGACGAAGGAATTCGCCATCAACATGTCGAACGCGCGCCACTGGCATCCGCCCGTGAAACGCTATGTCGACGAACTGCTGGCCGGCGACACTGGCCCGCGCGGCACCAATTTCAACATGCGCTGGATCGCCTCGATGGTGGCTGACGTGCACCGCATCCTGAACCGCGGCGGCATCTTCATGTACCCGGCCGACCTGCGCGACACGTCGATGCCGGGCAAGCTGCGCCTGATGTACGAAGCGAACCCGATGGCCTTCATCGTCGAGCAAGCCGGCGGCGCGGCCACCGACGGCCAGCAGCGCATCATGGACATCGCCCCGCACAAGCTGCACCAGCGCGTGCCCGTCTTCCTCGGTTCGAAAGACGAAGTGGCCCGCGTGACGGCCTACCACGCTGAGTAAAAAAACCGCACTTTTCCACGATTTTTAGCGGCCCGCAGCCAGGCCGCTAAAAAAATGCAAAAAAGTTCGCGTTGACACTAGCAAATTTTGTGCATTGTTTGTAGAATGTGGGTCTTCGCCGTTGTAGCTCAGTTGGTAGAGCAGCACATTCGTAATGTGAAGGTCGCCAGTTCGATTCCGGCCAACGGCACCAAGTTTCATCAGAAAACCCGCTTACTTGCAAAAGTCAGCGGGTTTTTTGTTATTTGTCGCTTTCCTGTTTCAGATCCACTGGTCGTTCTCCACCGTGCGCTCCCCCGCGCCGCCGTCGCCCGTGTTGACCACGCCGCGCGGTTCGATCAGCAGCAGCCTCGTTTCGGCAAGGGCGCACGGCTTGTGTTCGACACCCTTGGGCACCACGGCCATCTGGCCGGCAGTCAGCACGATGGCGTGTCCTTCCGCATAGCCAGGGCCGCGCACGGCGATGCGCAATTCGCCGTCCAGCACGATGAAGGTTTCATCCGTGTCGGCGTGCCGGTGCCACTGGAATTCGCCCAGTACCTTGACGACCTTGAATTGGTAGTCGTTCATTTCGGCGATGACGCGCGGTTGCCAGTGCCCGTCGATCAGGTCGATCTTGCCTGCCAGGTCGATGGATTGGCCCTGGCCGCGCGTGGTGGTGGTAGTGGTAGTGTCTTGCATGCTGTGCTCCGTTCAAGTGGCGATGCAGCCAGAATACGCAGGTGCTTGCCGGCCGTATTGAACGATCGTGGGTGTTTTCAGCGTGTGCTGGCGCCGCCAGCGTAACGCAGCCAGCGGCCGGGCGTGATTCCATGGGTTTTCAGGAAATGCCGCGTCATGTGGCTCTGGTCGGCAAAGCCTGCCGCCATGGCGGCCGAGGCGAGCGTCCTGCCTGCCAGTAGCAGGCGCCGCACCATCTCCAGGCGCCGCATCGTCAGATAGCGGTATGGGCTGGTGCCATAGAAAACGCGAAAGTCATGCGACAGGCTCCAGCGGTCGCGCCCCGTCGCCGCTTCGAGTTCCTCCAGGGTGACGGCGCGCGTGCAGTGCGCCTGCAAGTAGTCGCGCGCGCGCCGTGCCGCCAGGAAGTCGCCTTTTGGACGCTGCGCCGGCGTGCCGGCCGCCTCCGCCAGCGCATGCGCCAGTTCGGCCAGCGCCTCGCTCTGCTCCAGCGCTTCGAGCGGGTGGCCGTCGTGCGGCAGCAAGGCGCAGGTGGCCGCCGCCAGGCGGGGATCGGTCGACACACCGCCTTCGATGAAGGGCAGCGCGCGGCCGCCCAGCACGTCCTGGAACAGCGCCGGTTCGATATACAGCATGCGGTAACGGAAGCCGGCGTCGGTACCCGCCTGGCCATCGTGCGCCTCGTCGGGATGCAGGATCATGGTATTGCCGGGCAGGCTGTCGCGCTGGCCGCGGCGGTAGCTGAAACGCTGCACGCCCGCCAGCGTGCGGCCGATGGCGTAGGTGTCGTGGCGGTGCATGGCATAGGCCTTGCCCTGGAACCACGCCTCGATGCGTTCGATTCCCTGTACCGGTTCGGCGCACTTGACCCAGTCGCCAGGCGCCGGCGCTGATGCTCGCTTCATGGTGTCTGTTCGCAGATGCCTGCCCTGGTTGCGGAACGAAGACTGTACGCGCCGCGCGCAGGGCTGTCCATGAAAACCGTGCCTCAGAAGTTGTGCTTGATGCCCAGCGCCACGCCCGACAAGGTGGCGCCCGTCGTTTCCCCATCGCGTCCCAAGCTGTTGATGGCAAAGCCGGCGATGCCGTTGCGGCCGTTGGCCAGGCGCGTGTAGTAGGCATACAGGCTGCTGCGTTTCGACAGCTGGTAGTCGTAGCCGATGGTGGCGTGGGTGGCGCCCGTGCCGTCTCCCGCGCGCACGGTGCCGATGGTTTCCAGCGCGCTGCCGGTGGCGCTTTGCGCGTGGGCCAGACCGACACGCAGGCCGTGGCGGCCGAACTGGCGCGTGGCGGAGGCATACACCGTGCGCCGGCGCAGCTCTCCCGTCGCCGTGGCATAGCGCAGGCTTTCCAAGGCTAACGCCAGCTGCGTGGCGCTGTCGATCCGCCACGCGATGGCCAGCTTGCTGCCACGGTCGCTCAAGCCTCGTCCCTGGTAGTCGCGGTGCTCTTCCAGCGCCACGGTGGCGTACAGGGAGCCGCCGTCGTAGAGCAGGGCGGCCGACGTCAGTGCCGGATGCGCACCGTTGGCCGGCCGTTCTTCCGCCATGCCGCGCGCCACGCGCAGCGACCAGCCCTGCCACTGCGGCGTCCAGTAATGCACGCTGTTCTGCTGGCGCCGGTCGAACGAATACGTGTTGCTGGTATTGTTTTCGGTCGCGCCCGCGCCGTTGCCCATCAGGCTCATGTAGCCGGCCGTGGTGGGATAGAACGGGTCGAGCGCGGAGGTGGCGCTGTTGTAGGGCAGGGTCCAGTTGCCGGCAAACAGTGTGCCCCACGGCCCGGCAATGCCGACGCGCGTGTCGCGCGCGGCGAGGGAGCCCGCGCCTGTGTCAGGCGACAAGGTGCCCTCGACCTGGAACAGCGCCTGCCAGCCGCCGCCCAGGTCTTCGCTGCCGCGAACACCGAGTACCGAGCGGTTGTTGGACAGGCGCTGCACGCTGTCGCCGCTGCCGGACGAGCGCAGCGCTTCGAGCGCCACGTTCAGGCGGCCGTACAGCTGCACATTTTCCTGTGCCGTGGCGGGCAGGGCTGCCGCCAGTGCCAGGGCACCGGCGGCGCATGAAAACACGCGCGCCATACGCACCTCAGAACGCAAAGCAGCTGCACCCCAGCGCACCCCAGAAGCCGGAATGGCTGGACACGGGTACGGAACTCTTGCGCGCCACGTCGTGGGCGTGGGCATGCACGCCACAGGCGCCCTGGCACTGGTGCTGCTGCATGACGCTGGTTTTTTGCGGCGGCGCGGCGCGGTAGTGGCTGGCCACGTTTTTCACGGGCGACCAATCGGGCAGCACGGGAATGGCAGGCGGCGCCAGCTTGGTAAATTCCGCCTGGCCGTAGACGATCTTGCCGCCGACGATGGTAAGCACCGACTCGATCGACTTGATCGCCTCTTCATCGATGCTGAAGAAATCCGCGCTCAGCACGGCCAGGTCGGCCAGCATGCCTTCCTGGATGCGGCCCTTCTTGCCTTGCTCGCTGGAGAACCAGGCGCTGCCCGCCGTCCAGAGTTCCAGCGCCGTGTCGCGCGACAAACGGCTGCCCGCGTCGTACAGGCGCAAGCCGCCCACCGTGCGGCCGGACACCAGCCAGTACAGCGCCGTCCACGGGTTGTAGCTGGCGACCCGGGTGGCGTCCGTGCCGCCGCCCACGGGCACGCCAGAGGCAAGCATGCGCGCGATGGGCGGCGTGGCCTTGGCCGCTTCCGCGCCGTAGCGGTCGACAAAGTATTCGCCCTGGAAGGCCATGCGGTGCTGAATGGCGATGCCGCCGCCCAGCGCCTTGACCCGGTCGATGTTTTTCGGCGTGATGGTTTCGCAGTGGTCGAACATCCAGTGCAGGCCGTCGAACGGGATATCGCGGTTGACCTTTTCAAACACCGTCAGCATGCGCTCGATTGATTCGTCGTAGGTGGCGTGCAGGCGGAAGGGCCAGCGTTTCGACACCAGGTGGCGCACGACCTTTTCCAGTTCGTCGTCCATGCCGGGGGCCAGGTCCGGGCGCGGCTCGAGGAAATCCTCGAAGTCGGCGGCGGAAAACACGAGCATTTCGCCGGCGCCGTTATGACGGTAGTAATCGTCGCCCTGGCCCGGCGTGACCATCTCCGTCCACTTCTGGAAGTCCTGCAGTTCCGCGCCCTTGTTTTGCGTGAACAGGTTGTAGGCGATGCGGATGGTCAGTTGCTCTTTTTGCGCCAGTTCCTCGACCACCGCGTAGTCTTCCGGATAATTCTGGAAGCCGCCGCCCGCGTCGATGGCGCTGGTCAGGCCCAGGCGATTGAGTTCGCGCATGAACTGGCGCGTGGAATTGACTTGCAATTCGCGCGGCAGGGTTGGACCCTTGGCCAGGGTCGCATATAAAATCATGGCGTTCGGACGCGCGATCAGCATGCCCGTGGGATTGCCGGCAGCGTCGCGCACGATTTCGCCGCCGGGCGGGTTCGGCGTATTTTTATCGTAGCCGACCACGCGCAGGGCGGCGCGGTTCAGCAGGGCGCGGTCGTACAGGTGCAGGATGAAGACGGGCGTGTCCGGTGCGGCCGCGTTGATCTCGTCCAGAGTCGGCATGCGCTTTTCCGCGAACTGGAATTCGTTCCAGCCGCCGACCACGCGCACCCATTGTGGGTTTGGCGTGCGCAGCGCCTGTTCCTTCAGCATGCGCAGGGCGTCGGCCAGCGACGGCACGCCTTCCCAGCGCAATTCCAGGTTGTAGTTCAAGCCGCCGCGGATCAGGTGCAGGTGCGAGTCGTTCAGGCCGGGAATCACGGTGCGGCCACCCAGATCGATCACACGGCTGTCGGGCGTGCGGTGGCGCATGACGTCGTCTGCGTCGCCCACGGCGAGGAATTTGCCGTCGGCGATGGCCACCGCGCTCGCTTGCGGGCAGCTTTTGTCGACGGTATGGAAGCAGCCATTGAGCAGTATCAAGGGTGCGGCGGCGGGGAGGGTATGTTCTGGCATGGTGCAGCTCCATGGTTGCGGTGCGGGGAGGGCCGGCGTGCGCGGCGCGAAAGTCACGTCGGCCAGTGTAGCGGACGTTCCAGGCTTGAACACGGGCCAAAAGATCAGGTGAAGCGTGGCGCACTGGCCGAAGGACGGGGGCGCAGGCCGGCCGCATGGCTTACCATGCAGGCAGTGGCGCCGGGGCGCTTCCCTGGCGCGTTTTTTGTTTTTTAGTGCATTGCACGGTATCAGGAGTCATTCGATGGATCAGCCACCACACAGCCGCTTGTTCGGCACCAGCCTGGGATTTTTAGCCGGGTATGTCGATACCCTGGGTTTTATTGCCCTGTTTGGCCTGTTTACGGCCCATGTCACGGGCAACTTCGTGCTGATCGGCGCCGCCCTGGCGGATGCATCGCGCGTGTCCATCCTGCTGAAGTTTCTCGCTTTTCCCGCCTTTATCGCCGGCGTCGCCGTCACGCGCCTGATGGTGCTGGCCGTCGAGCGCCGCGCCGGCCCGTCGCTGACCCTGGCCATGCTGCTGCAGTGGGCCTTGCTGGCCGGCTTCATGGTGTTTGGCATCCTGGCCGAACCGATCGGCAAGGACGTCAGTTCCATGGCCATGGCGGCGGGTTTGCTGGGCACGGCCGCCATGGGCGTGCACAGCGCCACCAGCCGGCTGCTGCTGGCGCACCTGGCGCCCACCTCCATGATGACGGGGAACGTGACGCAGATCGTCATCGACACCGTCGACGTGCTGCGCGGCGCGGCCGATGCCGCCACCCATGCGCGCTGCGGCAAGTTCTTCTGGCCGCTGGCAGCCTTCGCCCTGGGCGCCATCGCCGCCGCCTTTGCCTACCTGGCTTTCGGCTTCGTAGCGCTGGCCGTGCCCCTGCTGCTGCTCGCCGGCCTGATCATCGTGCAGCACCGCAGCGGCCACGCGGCCGTGCCTGCCGCCTGACCGGCCGTGCGCCTGCCCGTCCTGGCCGCGCTGTGCTGGCTGCCCTTGCTGCTGCTGTTCAGCCCTCCCGGGCTGGCCATCGACGCGGCGCGCGGCATCCACCAGCTGCAGCACACCAGCTGGACGTCCAGGGATGGCGCACCGGACGATATCAGCGTCATCGCCCAAGGGGGCGACGGCTTCCTGTGGCTGGGCACCCATTCGGGCCTCGTGCGTTTTGACGGCCTGCGTTTCGCGCCCTTGCGCGCGCGCCAGGGCGCGTTTCCCGATACGGTGACCCTGGCCCTCAAGCGCGCGGCCGACGGCGGCATGTGGGTGGGCTGGCAAGTGGGCGGCATCAGCCATGTCAGGGATGGCGTGGTGCGCAATTACGGCGAGGCGCAGGGCGTGCGGCCCGGTTCCATCTGGGGTTTTGCCATCGACGCCACAGGCGCCGTGTGGGCCGCCGGCGTGGCCGGGGTGTCGCGCTTCGACGGCCGGCGCTGGCAGGCGATGGGGCCGGCGCAGGGCTACACGGCGCAAAAGGCCTCGGCCGTGTTCGCGGACCGCGATGGCAGGCTGGGCGTGTTCAGCGAACGGGGCCTGTTTATCTGGCAGCCGGGCCAGGCGCGCTTCGCGCCGCCCGTGGGCCGCCTCGACTTGCGCGCGCCGCCGCAGCAGGGACCGGACGGCCGCCTGTATCTGCTGGAGCTGCGCGGCATCCGCATCATCGACTCGCTCGAGCGCTACGACCAGCTCGACCATCGCTGGATCTACCGCGATACGAGCGGCACCAGCGGCAGCATGCTGGTCGACCGCCAGGGCACCTTGTGGTTCGACAGCCAGTTCGGCCTGCACCGCACGCGCAGCGCCGGCGCGCTGGAGCCGCAGCAGCTGGGCATCAGCAGCGACACGGAATCGTTCCTGCCCCGCGACGGCTTGAGCAATGTGCTGATCGGTTCCCTGTGCGACGACAACGAAGGCAATGCCTGGGTTGCCACGTATGCGGGCCTGGACCGCTTTCGCCAGGCCGCGCCCGTGATCCTCAGCGCGCGCGCGGGACCCGAGGCGCCCGAAGCCTTCCGCGCGCAGCAGCTGTCGCCCGGCACGGGAGGGCGCATGTGGCTGTCGAAGGAGGGCGATACGCCGCTGATGCTGGCGGCGCCCGACGGCAAGGTCTTGCGCGCCCCTGCGCTGGGGCCCGTCACGGCCATCATGGCGGCGCCGGGTGGTATCCGCGTCGGCACCCGCGCTGGCTTGCTGCGGCTCGATGGCGACGATGGCCGCGTGCTCGAGACGATTGCCTATCCGCCGGAAGCGGCCGCGTTGAGGCGGGTGCGCATGGCCGTGAACGCGCCCGACGGCAGCCTGTGGGCGATTTTCAGCGGCGCCGGCGTGTTCCAGTACGCCGACGGCGCATGGCGGCGCGAACCGGCCTTGCCCGAGGGCGGGCGCAAGGTGCCGCTGGCGCTGCTGGCCGATGCGGCCGGCCGCCTGTGGCTGTCCTATCCGGACGGCAGCGTGGTGGTGCTGGACGGCGGGCGCCTGGCCAGCTATGGTCCCGCACAGGGCCTGGACCTGGGCAAGGTGCCCGCGCTGATCGAGACGGGCGGCCAGCTGCTGGCGGGCGGCCAGAATGGCCTGGCGCTGTGGCACGATGGGCGCTTCGTGCCGCTGCGTGCCGCGGTGCCCGGCGTTTTCGACGGCGTGGTCGGCATGCTGCGCGCGCGCGACGGCAGCCTGTGGCTCAATACGGGCAATGGCGCCGTGCGCGTGGCCGCCGCCGAAGTAGCCCAGGCCCTGCGCGATCCATCGCATCCCATGCAGGCGCAGTTGTACGATGGCGCCGATGGCTTGAACGGCAAAATGAGTTTGCTGCATAACGACTCGATTGCCGAAGCGGATGATGGCAGGATCTGGTTTTCGCGCCAGAGCGCGACCTTCTGGATCGACCCGCGCCAGCCGGCGCCGCCGCTGCCGGCGCCGCAGGCCGAGATCGGCGCATTGATGGTCGATGGCGAGAACATCGCTGCCGCCGATTATGAGCGCCTGCCGGCCGGCACGCGCGACGTGCAGTTCGCCTACAACGCCAGCAGCCTGGGCGCGCCGTCGCGCCTGCGCTTCCGCTACCGGCTGGAAGGCTATGACAGGGACTGGCAGCATGCGGACGAGCGGCGCCAGGCGCAATACACGGGCCTGGGGCCGGGTGCCTACCGCTTCCAGGTGATGGCCATCAATGGCGACGGCGTGGCCAGCGCGGTGGCGCAATTGCCGTTCCGCGTGCTGCCCGCCTTCTACCAGACCTGGTGGTTCCGCAGCCTGTGCGCGGCGGCGCTGCTGGCGGCCGCGTATGGCGTTTGCCGCTGGCGGCTGGGCCAGCATGCCGCGCGCCTGCAGACGCGTATGGAGGCGCAGCAGGCCGAGCGCGAACGCATCGCGCGCGAACTGCACGATACCCTGCTGCAGGGAACGCAGGCGATGATCCTGCACTTTCACAATGCCAGCATGGCCATCGCCGAGGATGATCCCGCGCGCGCCGCCATGCTGCGCGCGCTCGACGACGCCGACCGCATGCTGGGCGAAGGACGCGACCACGTGCACGACCTGCGCGCCGGCGACGATGCCGGTGCGCGCTGGAGCGCCATCCTGCAGCGCGAAGGCGAACGGCTGGCGGCGCAGCACGGCATCGTGTTCCGCTATGCGGAGGAAGGCGAGCCGCGCATGCTGCATGCGCGCGCCGCGCATGAAATCTACCGCATCGCCAGCGAAGCGCTGCGCAATGCCTTCCAGCATGCGCGCGCGCAGGTGGTCGAGGTGGCGGTGCGTTATGCGTGCGGCGGCATTGAACTGCTCGTGCGCGATGATGGCCAGGGCTTGCCGCCGGTGGTGGCGGCCAATGGACAGATTCCCGGACACTGGGGCATGCCCGGCATGCGCGAGCGCGCCGCCAGGCTCGGCGCGCGTCTGTCGGTGGGCGGGCGCGACGGGGGCGGCACGCAGTGGCACCTGCGGGTGCCGGCGCGCCGCGCCTGGCCGGTGGCGCACGGCCCGCTGCGCCGCTGGTGGCAGCGCTGGCGCCGCTCAGGCGTCGAGGATGCCGCGCCGTAGCGCGATGGTGACGGCGTGGGTGCGGTCCCTGGCGCCCAGCTTGGCCAGGATGGTGCTCATGTGCGCCTTGACGGTTTCTTCCTTGATCTGCAGCAGGGCGCCCGTTTCGCGGTTGGAATTGCCTTGCGCGACCTGCTTGAGCACGTCCAGTTCGCGGTTCGACAGCACGTCGCTGCACGCATACAGCGCCAGCTCCGCCTCGATCTCGGGCGTGATGTGGCGCCGCCCCGCGTGCACGTTCTGTATCGCCGCCAGCAATTCGTGGCGCAGCGCGCTTTTCAGCACATAGCCGCAGGCGCCCGCGCGGATGGCGCGCAGCACTTGCGTGTCGCCCTTGTAGGTGGTCAGCACGATGATGCGCGCCTGCGGATGGCGCGTGCGGATGGCGCCGATCGCGTCGAGTCCGCTCATGACCGGCATCTGCAAATCCATCAGCGTGACATCGGGCAGCAGCGCGTCAAATTGCTGCGCCGCCTGCTGGCCATCGGTCGCCTGGCCCACCAGCACCACGCCGGGAAAGGCGCGCAGCAGGGCCGCGATGCCGTCGAGCAGCAACTGGTGGTCATCGGCGATGAGGACGCGTATCGGTGCCGTATCGCTGCGCATGATATTGTCTGGCAAAGAAGAGTTATCGATCAAGAGTCGTCGGAACATGGTAAGCAAAAGGTATTTTACCGCAGCGCCCGCCCTCCTGTAGGAGCTATTTCCCAGAGGCAATCAACATGCCAGCCTATATTTAGATAGTGGTGCGGGCGCGGCGCCAGGCATACGATGCACGGCAGTACCCACTCAACCCCAACCTTCATGGATGACATCATGACCAATCCGAAACTGGAAGTCCTTACCCCCGACAATTGCCAGATCATCTTCATCGACCAGCAGCCGCAAATGGCGTTCGGCGTGCAGTCGATGGACCGCCAGGCGCTGAAAAACAATACCGTGGGCCTGGCCAAGGCCGCCAAGGTGTTCAACATCCCCACCATCATCACCACGGTGGAAACGGAAAGCTTCTCGGGCCACACCTATCCAGAACTGCTGGACGTTTTCCCCGGCAAGGATATCCTCGAGCGCAGCTCGATGAATTCGTGGGATGACCAGAAGGTGCGCGATGCGCTGGCCGCCAACGGCAAGAAGAAAGTCGTCGTGTCGGGCCTGTGGACGGAAGTGTGCAACAACAGCTTCGCCCTGTGCGCGATGCTCGAAGGCGACTACGAAATCTACATGGTGGCCGATGCCTCGGGCGGCACGTCGAAGGAAGCGCACGACTACGCCATGCAGCGCATGATCCAGGCCGGCGTGGTGCCGGTAACGTGGCAGCAGGTGCTGCTGGAATGGCAGCGCGACTGGGCGCACAAGGCAACCTATGACGCCGTCATGGCCATCGTGCGCGAACACTCGGGCGCCTACGGCATAGGCGTCGACTACGCCTACACGATGGTGCACAAGGCGCCGCAGCGCATCCATGGTGACCATACGACCCTGGCGCCGGTGCCGGCCAAGTAATCGCCGCGCGGCTATGCCATGCGCCGCGCGCCTGACCGCGCGCGGCGTTTTTTTTCATCGAAAGGAATGCGCCATGAAGTTATATGTGATTTCGCTGGCCGTGGGCTTGCTCGTTGGCATCATCTACGCCGTCTTGCAAGTGCGCTCGCCGGCGCCGCCCGCGATAGCCCTGATCGGCCTGCTGGGCATGCTGATCGGCGAACAGATCGTCCCCAGCGTCAAGCGCCTGATGGCGGGTGAGCCTGTGACGGTATCGTGGCTGCGCAGTGAATGCGCGCCGAAGATCAGCGGCGTGGAAGCGAAGCCAACGCTGGCCAAGGCCGCGGCAAAGTTGGATGATGATGCAGCGTAAATGCTGGGGTCAGACCCGGCGGGTCTGACCCCGGTTCCCGGCAGCTAGAACGCGCCCAGCAAGCCGCGCCGGGCGGCCACCGTGGCCGCCTCGGTGCGGCTTGATACGTTGAGCTTGGTCAAAATATTATTCACGTGGAATTTGACGGTGCCCACCTCGATGCCGGCGCTGCGCGCGATCATCTTGTTGCTCTTGCCTGCGGACAGGTGCAGCAGAATGTCGTGCTCGCGTTTCGACAGGCGGTTCGCGTCAATGCGGCTGGCCTGCTGCGCCGCCAGTTCCGGCGGCAGGTAATGCCTGCCGGCGGCCACCTGGCGGATGCACTGCGTCAGTTGCAGGAAGCCGGAATCCTTCAGCAGGTAGCCGCGCGCGCCGGCGCGCAAGGCCTGGTGCACGCTGTCCTCGCCCTGGTAGCTGGTGAGGATGACGATCTTCGCTTGCGCGTCGTCCGCGCAGATGCGCTCGATCGCCTCGATGCCATGCATCTCCGGCATGTTCAAATCCATCAGCACCACGTCGGGCCGCAGCTCCCGGTACAGCTCCACGGCGGCGAGGCCCGTGCCGGCCTGGCCCAGCAGGCGCAGTCCAGGCAGTGATGCGATCAGCGAGGCCAGGCCGGCCAGGATCAGCGGGTGGTCGTCGGCGATCAAGAGGGTAATCGGCGGATCGGCCGGAGGCGTGGTCATGTCCATGGTTGTCCTCATAACGCTGGCAGGGTGAAATGGAAGACGCTGCCGTGGGGCGCGCCGGGCGCATGCCACAGGCGGCCGCCATGTGCGTCGACGATGCGACGGCAGATGGCCAGGCCCATGCCCATGCCGTCCGGCTTGCTGGAATACAGGGCGTCGTACAGGCGGCCGGCTGCCTGCGGCGCGATGCCGGCGCCATTGTCGGCGATGCTGAAATGCTGCACGCCCCCATCTAGGCGCGAGGACAGCAGCACCGTGCGCGGCCTGCCGCTGGTGCCCTGCAGGGCCTCGATGGCGTTCATCAGCAGGTTCAGGAGGACTTGACGGAATTGCACCGGGTCGGCGTGCAGCAGCGGGCGGCCAGGTGCCAGTTGCGTTTCCAGGTGGATGGCGTGGCGTTGCAGTGGCGCGCGCAACAGCGGCAGCAGATCCTGCACAGCGTCGTCGGCCACAAAATGATCGTGGCTGCCCGGCGTCTTGCAGACCAGGCCATGCACGCTGCGCAGCACGGCGCTGGCATGGCTGCCGGCGCTGGCGACCAGGGCCAGCGCCGCGCGCGCCTCGTCGAGGCGGGGCGGATCGTGGTCGAGCCAGCGCAAGGCGGCATCGGCATTGAGCGCAATAGCCGCCAGCGGCTGGCGCACCTCGTGCGCGACCGATGCGGCAAATTCACCCATGCCGTCCATGCCGCCCATGTGCTGCGCGTGCGCCAGGCCGGCGTCTTGCTTCTGAGGGAAATAATGCATGCTGGCCATCGCCGTGCTCCTGTCGCTGTCGCGGCGTATGCCGCATTGCAACAAGTATGCACGCGCCGTCAGGCAAGGCAGTTATACGAATGGGGGAGGCGGGCGGTTTTTTTATGCGGCGGAGGCGATAAACACCGCCGGGCGGGCCGGCGGTGCGGGGAGCGAAGAACGATCAGGACTTGATAAAGGCCAGCAAATCTTCGTTCAGGCGGTCCTTGTGGGTCGCCGGCAAGCCGTGCGGCGCACCTTCATAGATGACCAGCTTGGCGTTCTTGATGAGCTTGGCCGCAGCCTTGCCGGACGCGTCGATCGGCACGATCTGGTCGTCGCCGCCGTGTACCACCAGGGTCGGCACGGAGATTTTCTTCAGGTCGGCCGTGAAGTCCGTCTCGGAAAATTGCTTGATGCAATCGTAGGCGTTCTTGATGCCGCACTGCATGCCCTGCAGCCAGAAGGTGTCGCGCATGCCTTGCGATACCTTGTTGCCGGGACGGTTGGCGCCGAAGAAGGGCACGGTCAGGTCCTTGAAGAATTGCGAACGGTCGGCCAGCACGCCGGCGCGGATGCCGTCAAACACCGACATCGGCAAGCCGCCCGGATTGGTGTCCGACTTGACCATCTGCGGCGGCACGGCGCCCACCAGCACGGCCTTGGCCACGCGTTTTTCGCCATGGCGGCCGATATAGCGGGCCACTTCGCCACCACCCGTCGAATGGCCGACCAGGGTCGCGCCCTTGATGTCGAGCGCGTCGAGCAGGGTGGCCAGGTCGTCGGCGTAGGTATCCATGTCATTGCCCTGCCATGGCTGGCTCGACAGGCCGTGGCCGCGGCGGTCATGCGCGATCACGCGGTAGCCGTGGCTGGCCAGGAACATCATCTGGTCTTCCCAGGCGTCGCCCTGCAATGGCCAGCCGTGGCTGAAGACGACGGGCGTGCCCGTGCCCCAGTCCTTGAAGTGGATGACGGTGCCGTCCTTGACGGTGACGCTGTTGACGGTGAGCTTGCCCGGCGCGGTGGCGGCAGCGGCAGGCTTGGCGGCGGCGCTGGCGCCACCGGCGGCCAGCAGGCCCGCACCGGCGGCCACGCCGGCGACGCTGACGAGCAGCTTGCGGCGGGAAGTGACTTCTTCGGCTTCGATTTTCTTCGACATGATGCATTTCCTTCGGGGATGGGGGAGGGAGGCCGGTTACGGCCTGGACCAGTGATGGCATCGGCCAGTCTAGGCCTTCGCGCGCGCCGGCGCCTCTGCCAAAAGACCAGTCGCGCCCAAGTGTCCGCCTGCCTATGATGGCTGGCAGCGGCGCGCCGCGCCGACTGGATTTCCCACTGGAGCGATCATGAAGAAAAACTGGATGGCGGCGCTGGCCGGCCCCTTTTTACCCGATGCGGGTATGCTGTTTGCGCGCCTGACGGGCGCGCTGCTGGTGCTGCACGTGCACGGTCTGCCCAAGCTGCTGCATTTTTCCGATGAACTGGCGCACATCGACGACCCGCTGCACCTGGGCCGCGCCGTCACCCTGTATTGCGCCTTGTTCGCGGAAATCCTCTGCCCGCTGCTGGTCGCCGCCGGCTTGCTGACGCGCCTGGCCTGTTTGCCATTGCTGTTCCTGCTGGGCGTGTCGATGCTGCTCGTGCACCCGGACTGGAGCATCGCCGACGGCCAGTTCGGCTGGCTGCTGATCATCGTCTTCGGCACGATCGCCATCAGCGGCGCGGGACGCTATTCACTCGATGCGAGGTTGCGCCTGCGTGCTTGAATCAGGTAACGGCATGCGCAGCAGTGCCATGGTCAAAATACAATTTCTTATTTTTAATGCCACGATGTCGTTTATCTGGATACAATATTCAGGTGCCGTTGTCATTTCGTCGGGCTTTATTTCAATGAAGGGAAGTTGGCGAACCATGAAAATATTTGTTATCACTGCTTTGGGGACCTCAACGGGCAGTCTTATCTATACAGGACTGATGAGCGATACGCATGCATTCGACTGGCACCGTGCCGCCTTTGTGGGCGTGTTTTGTGGCATATGCGCGGCCATATGGCCAGGGAAGAAAACCGACCAAAAAACTCCCTGAAAGCCTGCCTGGCAAGTAACCGTTGCCGGTTGCCAGGAGCAGATGGTGTGGTTTTTATCTTGATAAGAGGGAGGTGTGCCGTGTCGTCGAAATCCTTCTTTTTGATGGCTGCCGCGCTCTTTGCCGTCGCAGCAGCCGCTGGCGCAAGTCAGCCGTACGCCCCTGTCGTATCCGTTCAGTACAACATCAGCGAAAGTTTGCCCGAGCAGTTGATGACTCTCATCACGACTCCGCTTGAACAGTCTTTTTACAAGCTCGAGCGGGTAGTGCAAGTCAATTCCAGCACCAGCCATGGAAGCGTTGAGATAGAAATTCAATTCGATGGCGGAACATCCGAACAGGATTTAACGCGGGTCATTCGTCAAATTGAGCAGCTCAATTTTAGCGACAGGATCCACGTCATTTCTCGAGCCGTCTTGCTTCGACCACCTCGTCTGATACATGATGCCACCCACCTGCAACCCTGACTGGCAGGGGTTTATATCAATGTCAACGCCATTTTTTAAAATTTTGCTAGCGGTGATTTTCGGGGGCGCCTGCTGGACCGTTAACCTGCCTGCCGTCATTCGCGCGGTGGTTTCTTTCTTCGCTGGATGCCGTCGCTGTGCGGGTGACTGATGCCGGCCAGGCCTGCCAAACGCACCTCGATCCCCGCCCGCCCCACCAGGCCGGCGGGGATTGTTATTTCTGGCAGGCATTTAAGTCTGCGCCTCAACGTGTGGCAGCGCACGGTGGCGTGGGGCGGACGCAGTTAAGGTAGTGCCAACAGCTTGCTGCTGATCCCGTGTTTGATATGGCTCAGCCCGGCAGCGTTTAGCCGCTTCTTTTTCCCCGAAGCGAGGAGAATCATGATTCGGTCACGGCATCGAGCATGGTTGAAATTATTCACTGTTAAAGGAAACCATCATGAACGCGATTGAAAAAACCAGCTCCGATATGAATGGCAACGCCCAGGATACCCGCCAGGACTTGCACCGCACCATCGACAAGGTGGCAGGCCAGGCCCAGCCCCTGGCCGACAAGGTGGCCACGCGCGCCCATGACAGCGTGGACCAGGTCGGTGAACGCCTCGGCCAGGTCAGCGACAGCGTCAACAAGGCTTCCGAACGCCTGATGGCGCGCGGCAAGCAATGGGGCGCCGCCTGCCAGCGTGCCGGCGAAACGGGCCGCGGTTATGTGCGTGAACGTCCGGCCGTATCCCTGCTGATTGCGGCCGCGGCCGGTTATGGCCTGTCGAAATTGCTGGGTTCGCGTAAATAAGTTCTGCGCCTTCCTGGAAGGTACTGTCGTGGGCGCTGTTCCCTTCGCCGTCATGGCGAGTGGGCCGGCGCCCATGCGCACAAGGTAGTAACAAGCAGTGTAACAAGCAGTAAAGGAGAGTGATGATGCGCTCCATTTTGTTGTGGTTGATCGGCATACCTATTCCCATCATTATTTTGATTGCCCTGTTCGTGCGCTGAATGAGGGAGTTGTAGCGTTACTTCCCGGGGCAAACTACTCACAGGAGATGTAATGGCTACCAGCAAGAAAACGCCGTCCACGGACGGTGCGGGTTCCGTATTGAGCAGCATGTCCGGCCCATCCGACAGCAATGCGCCGCACAGCCTGGGCGCGGACAATGACGTGACCCGCGCGCTGCTGCAAAAGACGGCCGCCAGTCAGCAGTTGTCCGCCGCCATGGCCGTCAATCCCAAGGAAGATGGCCAGTATGGCGACGCGGCGCGCACGCCGGTCGAAGGCGTGCATGTGGCAACGGGCGAGCCGCTGGCCACGGCCAGCACCACGGGCGAAACGACAGCGTCTCCGAAGACGGGCGGCGGTCAGCCCGCGCTGGGCGAGAATGCGCGCAACGCCTCGCTCGATGGCGTCCGTGCCGACGATAGCGGCTGCGTGCTGACGACGAACCAGGGCGTGCCCGTGGGCGACAACCAGAATTCCTTGAAGGCGGGCTTGCGCGGCCCCACCCTGATGGAAGATTTCATCCTGCGTGAAAAGCTCACGCATTTCGACCATGAGCGCATCCCAGAGCGCGTCGTGCATGCGCGCGGTTCGGCCGCCCATGGCTATTTCGAATGCTACAAGGAACAAAGCAAGCTGACGCGCGCCGCGCCGTTCGCCAAGGCGGGCAAGCGCACGCCCGTCTTCGTGCGCTTTTCCACGGTGGCCGGCGAACGCGGTTCGACCGACACGGCGCGCGATGTGCGCGGCTTCGCCGTGAAGTTTTATACGGACGAGGGCAACTGGGATCTGGTCGGCAATAACATCCCCGTCTTCTTCATCCAGGATGCGATGAAATTCCCCGACGTGGTCCACGCCGTCAAGCCCGAGCCGCACCATGGCATGCCGCAGGCGGCCAGCGCGCACGACACCTTCTGGGATTTTGCGTCGCTGTCGCCGGAAATCACGCACATGCTGATGTGGGTCATGTCGGACCGCGCCATCCCGCGCAGTTATCGGATGATGCAGGGCTTCGGCGTGCATACCTTCCGCCTCGTCAATGCCAAGGGTCAGTCCGTGTTCTGCAAATTCCACTGGTCGCCGATGGCCGGTACGCATTCGCTCGTGTGGGACGAAGCCGTCAAGATCAGCGGTGCCGATTCCGATTTCCACCGGCGCGACCTGTGGGAAGCCATCGAGTGCGGAGAATACCCGGAATACGAGCTCTCCTTCCAGGTCTTCACGGAAGCGCAGGCGGAAGCGTTTCCCTTCGACGTGCTCGACCCGACCAAGCTGATTCCCGAAGAAGTCGTCCCTCTCATCCCTGTTGGGAAAATGGTCTTGAACCGCAATCCCGACAATTTTTTTGCCGAGACGGAGCAGGTGGCGTTCTGTACGGCGCACATCGTGCCCGGCATCGATTTCAGCAACGATCCGCTGCTGCAGGGACGCATCCATTCCTATGTCGATACCCAGCTGACGCGCCTGGGCGGCCCGAATTTCCACGAGATTCCCATCAATGCGCCGCTGGCGCCCGTGCACAACAACCAGCGCGACGGCATGCACCGCCAGGCCATCAACCGGGGCCGGGTCGCGTATGAACCGAACTCGCTGGCGGGCGGCTGTCCGTTCCAGGCGGGTGCGAAAGGTTTCAACAGTTTCCCCGCCTCCGCCGAAGGCGACAAGGTGCGCGGCAAGCCCGAGAAATTCGCCGAGCACTATGGCCAGGCGCGCCTGTTCTGGATCAGCCAGACGCCTATCGAACAAGAGCACATTGTGCATGCGTTCCGCTTTGAACTGAGCAAGGTGCAGACGGTGGCCATTCGCCAGCGCATCGTCGCCATGCTGCGCAATGTCGACGAGACCCTGGCGCAGCGCCTGGCCGATGGCCTGGGCCTGGCGCTGCCGCCCGTCATGCCGCGCGCCTCGCTGCAGCCGCTGCCGACGTATCCGCCATCGCCAGCCCTGTCGCTCTTTTTCCGCCCCGGCAAGAGGGGCATCCATACCCGGCGCGTGGCCATCCTCGTGGGGCCGGGCAGCGATGGCGCGCAGGTGCGCAATATCTATGCCTCGCTGCTGGCCGACGGCGCCGCGCCGCGCCTGGTGGGCAGCCACCTTGGCAAAGTCGACACCAGCGGCGGCGTGCCGCTGGCCGTGGAAATCTCGCTCGAAGCGGGGCCGGGCGTGCTGTTCGACGCCGTCGTGGTGCCGGACGGCCAGGGCGCCGTGCAGCAGCTGGGCAGCGACGCCAATGCGCTCGACTTCCTGCGCCTGCAATACCGCCACTGCAAGCCGATGCTGGCCATCGGCGCGGGCAAGGACCTGCTGGACAAGGCTGGCGTGCCGGTGACACTCCCTGATGGCAAGCCCGATCCCGCCATCATCGTCGCGCCATCCGGCGACGTAGTGAAAGCCGTGGCTGCGTTCAAGAAAGCGCTGGCCGCGCACCGGGCGTTTGCGCGCGAGACGGACCCGCCGCGGGTGTGATACCCGCTTGAACGGAGGACAGGGCGGGCCTGGCTCGCCCTGACTCCATCAACGCCCGCAATTGCGTGCAACAATGTAAACAATAAAAACGTCCTGCGGTGCTATGCTGCTGACTAGAACTGTTCATTTGCCACTATCTGCATAACAGCAGCAAGGAACGGCTTCAGCAAACCGGATCGCGATTACTGCATGGACAAGTACACACCTCGCACCTGGGGGCCGGGCGAACGCCCGACCTTGCCCGGGTCGCCATCGATGCCCGAACATTCGACGCCCAAGCGTGTCGCGTATTTCATCGTCGGCCTGATCGTCGCGCTGACGGGGGGGCTGGGTAACGGCCTGGTGACGGCCAATTTGCTGAACCTGCAAGGTTCGCTGGCCGCTTATGCCTACCAGATGCAGTGGCTGCCGGCCGCCTACGTGATGACCATCGTTTCCATGAATCTGCTGCTGGTGAAGTTCCGCCAGCAGTTCGGCCTGCGCCTGTTTACGGAAGCGTTCCTGGTGCTGTATGCGCTGGTGACGTTCGCCCACTTGTACGCGAATACCTTGCCGTCGGCGATCGCCGTGCGCGCCGCGCATGGCATGGTGGGCGGCGCGCTGGGGGTGCTGGGCCTGTACTACACCCTGCAGGCGTTTCCCGCGCGGCACCGCCTGAAGGGCGTGGTGCTGGGCCTGGGCTTTGCCCAATTGGCCTTGCCGCTGGCGCGCATTTTTACCTCCGAACTGCTGCAGATCGGCGAATGGCACGGCCTGTACCTGTTCGAACTGGGACTGGCCCTGCTGGCGCTCGGTTGCGTGCTGGCCCTGAAACTGCCTCCGGGCGACCGCGTGCAGACGTTCGAGCCGCTCGATTTCCTCACCTTCATCCTGTTCGCGCCCGGCGTGGCCCTGCTGTGCGCCGTGCTGGCGCAGGGGCGCACGGCGTGGTGGATGGAGTCCGAATGGGTGGGCGTGTGCCTGGCGTGCTCCATCGTGCTGATCGCCGCCTCGCTGGCCATCGAGCATAACCGCGCGCGCCCGCTGCTCAACACGCGCTGGCTTACCACGGGCAAGATCGCCAAGCTGTTTTTATCCGTGCTGCTGTTTCGCATCGTGCTGTCCGAATCGACGGGGGCCGTCGGCTTTTTGCAGGCGCTGGGCCTGAACACGGACCAGATGCAGAACCTGTTCGTCGTGGTGCTGCTGGGCAGCGTGGCGGGCCTGGTGGTCAGCGCGCTGACGATCAATCCGGCGACCCTGAACCGCTCGCTGATGTTCGCGCTGCTGCTGATCGCCGCCGGCGCCCTGATCGACGCGCACGCCACCAGCCAGACGCGCCCCGTCAACATGTATGTGAGCCAGTTCCTGCTGGCCTTTGGCGGCACGTATTTCCTCGGTCCCACCATGGTGGCGGGCATGGGCGCCGTGATCGCCGAACCGCGCAACCTCGTGAGTTTTTCCGTGATGTTTACCATGACGCAGAACCTGGGCGGCCTGCTCGGCGCGGCCATCGTCGGCACCATTCAGACGGCGCGCGAAAAATACCATTCCAGCTACCTGGTCGAGCATCTCACCATGCTCGATCCGCAGGTGGCTGCGCGCGTGCAGTCGGGCGCCGCAAGCTATGGCGGCGTACTGATGGACCCTGCCTTGCGCAGCGCCCAGGGCGTGGCGCGCCTGGGCGCCGTCGCCACGCGCGAAGCCAATGTGCTGGCCTATAACGACGTTTTTTTGATGATCGCCGGCGTCGCCATCGCCACCCTGGTCTGGATGCTGGTCAGCCAGTCCTGGACCCGCATCACCACCGGCGCGCGCCGCCTGGTCGGCCCCGTGCGCGATGCGCAGACGGCCATGGCCATCGTCCCCATTACCAATTCGGAACCGAGCAATGACAGAAAATAATACTCCGCCACCAGCACCGACAACGCCCGCAGCCGCGACCACGCCGGCGCCAGCCACTTCCACGGCGCAGCCGGACCGGCGCCACCAGTGGCTGTCCGCGCTGGCCTTTGCCGCCGTGGCCCTGGTGGGCGTGCTGATCGTGCTGTATGCGTGGCGTCTGCCGCCGTTCACCAGTCCCATCGTGACGACGGAAAACGCCACCGTGCGCGGGCAGGTGACCATCATCGGCACGCAGCTGTCCGGCTATGTGGTGGAAGTGACGGTGCAGGATTTCATGGATGTCAAGGAAGGCCAGCTGCTGGTGCGCATCGATGACCGCATCTACCAGCAGCGCTACGAGCAGGCGCAGGCCCAGCTGGCCGCGCAGCAGGCGGCGTTGTCGAACTGGGCGCAGCAAAAGGCCAGCGCGCAGGCGGGCATTTCCGTCAGCGAAGCGGCCCTGGCCAACGCGGAAGCGCAGGCGCGCAAGGCCAGCGCCGATCTCAATCGCGTGGAGCAGCTGGTGGCCGATGGCTCGCTGTCGCAGCGCGAACACGACCAGTCGCGCGCCACGCAGGCGCAGATGGCGGCGGCGTTGGCGCAGGCCCGCGCCAATCTCGACATCGCCCAGCAAAGCGTGCATAGCGTGGTGGTCAACAAGCAGGCGCTGGAAGCGGCCGTGGCCAACGCGCAGGCGGCCGTCAAGGCGGCGAAGATCGACCTCGATAACACGCGCATCGTGGCGCCATCCGATGGACAGCTGGGCCAGGTGACGGTGCGCCAGGGCGCGTACGTGAATTCGGGCGCGCAGCTGATGGCGCTGGTGCCGCGCCAGATGTGGGTGATCGCCAATTTCAAGGAAACGCAGATGAATGGCGTGCAGGAAGGGCAGAGCGCCACCTTCCACGTCGACGCGCTCGACGGCGCCGTGCTGACGGGGCAGGTGGAGCGCATTTCGCCGGCCACGGGTTCCGAGTTCTCCGTGCTGCCGGCCGATAACGCGACGGGCAACTACCTTAAAATCGCCCAGCGCATTCCCGTGCGCATCCGCATCGATGCGGGGCAGGCGAATGCGCGCCGGCTCGTGCCCGGCATGTCGGTGGTGGTCAGCGTCGACACGTCGGCCGTGCTGAACGACTCGGCGGACAATCCGGCGCCGCCACCGCCGCCGAAGAAGGCCAAGCCATGAAGCGCCGTTTCCTGCTGATGGCCGGCGCGCTGGCGCTGGCCGGTTGTGCCGCCAACGAGCCACCGCAGCCTGCATCGGCACTGCAGTTGCCGTCCGGCTGGCGCGCGCAGGCGGCCGGTGCGCCTGCGGCGACCGAGGCCCATGTCGAGCAGCTGTGGTGGCAAGCCTTCGGCGACCCGGTCTTGAGCGACCTGGTGGGCGAGGCGCTGGCGCGCAATGGCGACTTGCGCGTGGCGCGCGCCCGCGTGCAGGAATACCGCGCGCGCCTGGCGCAAGCCGACGCCAACCGCGCGCCCAACCTGGCCTTCGACGGTTCGCCCACGCGTACGCGCACGCTGGCGTCCAGCGGCAAGCCGTATGTGACGAATGTCTTTCAGGCGGAACTGCAGGCCAGTTATGAAATCGATGTGTGGGGCCGGCTGGCCAGCCTGAGCGATGCGGCGGGCGAGAGCTACCGCGCCGAACAGGCCAGCCTCGATGCGGCGGCCCTGTCGATCGCCGCCAGCGTGGCGACGAGTTACCTGAATCTGCGGGGACTCGACGCGCAGCTGGCGCTGACGCAATCGACCCTGCAGCTGCGCGAACAGTCGCGCGAGCTGGCGCGCAAGCAGTTCGAAGTGGGCTACAGCTCGCGCCTGGAATGGCTGCAGGCGCAATCGGAATACCATGCGGCGGCCGAGCAGGTGCCGCAGCTGCAGCGGCAGATCTTCGAACAGGAAAACGCGCTGGCCATCCTCGTCGGCGGCAATCCCGGTCCCATCGCGCGCGGCTTGCCGCTGGCCGAGCTGGCGGCGCCTGGCGTGCCGGCCGGCTTGCCATCCGAATTGCTGCGCCGGCGGCCCGACATCGCGCGCGCGGAACACAACCTGGCGGCCGCCAACGCCAGCCTGGCCGCCACGCGCGACCAGCTGCTGCCCTCGTTCAAGCTGACGGCCGTGGGCGGCGGGCAAGCAACGACTTTGACCGATTTCCTGCATGCGCCCACTGCCCTGTGGCGGCTGACGGCGCTGGCGGCCGGCCCCCTGTTCGATGGCGGGCGCGTGCAGGCGCAGACGGATGCGGCCGGGGCGCAGCGCGACCAGCTCGTGTACACGTATGAAAACGTGGTGCGCAATGCCTTCGCCGAAACGGAGAACAGCCTGGGCGCCATCTACCGGCTGCGGCAGCAAGCCGTGGAAAACGATGCGCGCCGCGCCACGGCGGCGGACACCCTGCGCATCGCGCACAACCGCTACCGCAACGGCTATGCCTCCTACCTGGAAGAACTCGACGCCCAGCGCACCCTGTACAGTGCCGACGTGGGGCTGCTGCAGCTGAAGACGCGCATCCTCGTCGCTTCGGTCGACCTGTACCGCGCCATGGGCGGCGGCTGGTCGGCCAAGGCGCAATAGGCGCGTGTGTACGGCGCGGCCAGTGTAATATTCTGAGCAGGGAAAGCGGCGGCATGGTGCCGGCTGCTCCCATCACGAACGAGGTCGCAGCATGACGATTTTTGGCATAGGCATCCACATCCTGATCGCGGTATTTTTTGCGATCCATGTGGTGCGCAACGGGCAGCAGCTGTACTGGCTGCTCATTTTATTCATGTTCCCGCTGCTGGGCAGCGTGGTGTATTTCTTCGCCATCTACCTGCCCAATTCGCGCCTGCCGCAAGGCGCGCGCAAGGTCGCTTCGGTGGCCGTGCAGGTGCTCGATCCGAACCGCGAATTGCGCGAGGCGAAAGCGGCCTTCGAGTACACGCCGACGGCGCAAAACCAGATGCGCCTGGCCAGCGCGCAGCTCGAAGCGGGCAATGCAAAGGAAGCGGCATCGACGTACGAAGCCTGCCTGCAGGGGGCGTTCGCATCGGACCTGGAAATTCGCCTCGGTGCGGCGCGCGCCTACCTGGAGTGCGAACGGGGCGCCGAGGCCTTGACGCACCTCGAATTCATCCGTCGCACGGATATGCATTTCCGTCCCGAAATGGTGTCCCTGCTGACGGCGCGCGCGCTGGCGCAAAGCGGGCGCCAGGTGGACGCGAAAGCGGAATTCGACGATGCGCTGACGCGCTACAACAGCTTCGAGTGCCGCGCCGAGTGCGCGATCTGGGCGCTGCAGCAGGGCGACAAGGTATTGTCGGAACGCCTGCTGCTCGATATCGACAGCGCTATGGCCCGCTGGAGCAGCCATACGCGTGCCATGTATGCGCCGCTGCTGGTGCGCCTGGAAGCGGCGCGCAAGTAGCCGGCTTACGTGGGGTCAGACCCGGCGGGTCTGACCCCATTAGACGCCCGGCACCGTGTTCTTCCCTTCAATCAGTTTATATCCCTTGCCATCGAAGCCGTAGCGCGCGTGGTTGTTCAGGGGCGTGGCGATGCGCGGCGGGTCTTCGTCGGGCTTGACCGTGACGCCGGGCTTGATCTTCTCGGAGGCGCCCTTGAAATCGATCAGCAAGTCATCATAGGCGCCGCCATTGCGCGCCGGCGCGAAGCGCCAGTTCCCCTTGACCATCCAGCACTCGTCCGTCTCGGGCCCGCAGGCGCCCATATTGTCCGAATACAGGTCGATGGCGCCATCGAGTGAGGTGACCTTGCCGTCGCCGATTTCAAACAGGGCCAGTTGCGTGATGGTGTAGCCCTGGCCCGTATAGCCATGGCGGATCGCCAGTCCCGGCTTGTTCGCGCCCAGCATGACCCAGTGGACTTCGCCGAGCTGCCCCGACGAACCCAGGGCGGCGATGTTTTCCAGGCGTTTCACGACTTGCCACTGGCCGTCTTCCGGCTGGCCCTTGGGCGCCAGAAAAAAGACATTCAGCAGCCCCGGCGAAGCATGCGCCGATTCGGCCGTGCCTTCCGTGTTGGCCGTTTCCGCATTCGCCACCAGGATGGCGCTGCCATCGGGCAGCAGCTTGTGGCTGACGGCGCTGACCACGTAACTGAGCTTGTCGACGTGGTTATCGGGATCGGGCAGGTCGGCCAGCGCATCTTCGCTGTCGCTGCGGTAGTCCTTGCCGAAGACGGCGCGCATCATGCCCACTTCACGCTCGCGCGCCTGGGGCGTGTTCATCGCTTCCGTCCTCGGTGCGGTGGCGGATGGCGGCGGCACGTGTTCGGCCGATGCGGTGTCTGCTGCGGCAGCGGCAGCGGGGACTTCGGTGACCACGTCAGCTGCCAGGTCGGCGCTGGCGGGGGCGGTCTTGTCCGAGCAGGCGCCGAGCAGCGCGGATGCCATCAGCAGGACGAGCGGGGTGCGGTAATTCATAGGCAGGGCAGATTGCGTTCATGGAGAATGGGCGCAGTATGCCAGATAGATGAAAGCGAGGGAGCGCGGCCTGGCGGCCGGTCCCTCGTTTTCTTGCCCGCACGGGGCGATTTTGCAATTGACCGTGGCGTTTATTTTTCCAGCGCCACCTTGTCGTCGCGCCGCAGCGGCGCCTTCTGGCGGCGCAGTTTCGCCATGCCGCGCTTGAGCAGGTGCTCGAGGTCGTCGATGTAGGTGAACACGGCCGGCACTACCAGCAAGCTCAACAGGGTCGACGTGATCAGGCCGCCGATGACGGTAATGGCCATCGGGGAACGGAAGCTGGGGTCGGCGCCCCAGCCCAGCGCCAGCGGCATCATGCCGGCGCCCATGGCGATGGTCGTCATCAGGATGGGGCGGCTGCGCTTGTGGCAGGCGTCGACCAGCGCATCGAAGCGGTTCATGCCGGCCTGGCGCGCCAGGATCGCATAGTCGACCAGCAGGATCGAGTTCTTCGTGACGATCCCCATCAGCATGATCAGGCCGATCATCGACGGCATCGACAGGGCGCTGCCCGTGATCAGGAGCGCCACGAAGGCGCCGCCGATCGACAGCGGCAGCGCCGCCAGGATGGTCACCGGCTGCATGAAGTCCTTGAACAGCAGCACCAGCACGCAATAGATGCACAGCACGCCGATCAGCATGGCCAGGCCGAAGCTGGCGAACAGCGAGGCCATTTCCTGCGCGTCGCCCAGTTCGGCGATCTTCACGGATGGCGGCAAGTTCTTCATCGACGGCAGCGCGCGCGCCTCTTCATTCAGTTCGCCCAGGGTGCGCGAACCGAGTTCCACGTCGAGGGTCACGTTGCGGCTGCGGTTCAGGCGGTCGATCTGCGCCGGGCCGCTTTCCATCGTCACCGTGGCCACGTTCGCCAGGCGCACGGGACCATTCTTGCCGGGCACGGTCAGGCGCTCGATGGCTGCCAGGTCTGCGCGCACGCTGTTGGGCAGCTTGACGCGGATCGGCACTTGCCGCTCGGGCAGGTTCATTTTCGTCAGGTCCGTGTCGTAGTCGCCGGCCGTGGCCACGCGCACGGTTTCGCCGATGGCCGCCGCCGTCACGCCCAGGTCGGCCGCCTTGGCGAAATCAGGACGCACGATGATTTCCGGGCGCACCAGCGAGGCGCTGGAATTGACGTTGCCGATGCCTTTCAGGCCGCGCAGTTCGCGCTCGACCTTTTGCGCCGCCGCCATCAGCGCCACCGGGTCTTCCGAGCGCAGCACCAGCTGCATCTTGACGCCTGTGTCGGGCGGTCCCACCGTGAAGCGGGCGCCGGGGATGGTATCGAGCTTCTGGCGCAGCTGCGTTTCCAGGTCCGCCATCGATTCCTTGCGCTCCGTGCGGTGCACGGTGGTCAGGGTCAGCACGGCGCGGCGCGCCTCGGCTGCGGCGCCGGGGGCGAAGGCGTCGCCGCTCGAGCCGCCGCCTATCGAACTGAAGACGCCTTCAATGCCCGGCGTGCGCATGGCCGCATCGCGCGCCAGGGCTGCCACGGCCTGTGTTTCGCCCAGGGTGGAGCCGGGCGGCAGTTCCAGGTTGATCTGCGTCTGCGCGCGGTCGGCGGCCGGCACGAAACCAGTCGGCAGCAGCGGCACGAGCGCGATGGCGCCGACAAAGAACAGGGCCGCGGCGATGGCCGTGATGCCGCGGTGGTTCAGGCACCAGCGCATGACCGTCAGGTAGCGCGTCATCAGCCAGCCATCCTGCTCTTCCTTGTGCGGCAGCGGTTTCAGGATATAGGCCGCCATCATCGGCGTGAGCAGCCGCGCCACCACCAAGGACGCCAGCACGGCCAGCACGGCCGTCCAGCCGAACTGCTTGAAGAACAGGCCGGGAATGCCGCTCATGAAGGCCGTCGGCAGGAACACGGCCACCAGCGCGAAGGTGGTGGCGATGACCGCCATGCCGATTTCGTCGGCCGCTTCCATGGCCGCTTCCATCGGCGACTTGCCCATGCGCAGATGGCGCTCGATGTTTTCGATTTCCACGATGGCGTCGTCGACCAGCACGCCGACGACGAGGGCCAGCGACAGCAGGGTGACGGTATTGAGCGTGTAGCCGAACCAGTAGATGCCGAGGAAGGCGGGCATCACGGACAGGGGCAGGGCGGCGGCGGCCACCAGGGTGGCGCGCCAGTCGCGCAGGAACCACCACACCACCAGCACGGCCAGCAGCGCGCCTTCGTACAGCAGTTCCATCGAGCCGTCGAAGTTTTCCTCGACGGGGAAGGCATTGTCGATCGACTGCTGCAGCACCACGTTCGGGTTTTCCTTCTGCAGGTCGGCGATGGCGTCGCGCGCGCCCTTGGCGACGGCCACTTCGCTGGCGCCCTTGGTGCGGAATACTTCAAAGGCGACGACCGTCTTGCCATCCTGCTCGGCCAGTGCGCGCGGTTCGGCGATGGTATCGCGCACGGTGGCGACCTGGTCCAGGCGCACATGGCGCCCGTCCGGCAGCGGCACTTCCACGCGCGACAGTTCATCGGCCGTTTTCACTGTGGCGATGGTGCGCACCGACTGCTCGGCGCCGCTGATGTCGCCCCGCCCGCCAGGCGCTTCGCGCTGCACCAGGCGCAGCTGGCGCGACACGTCGAGGGCCGACACTTTCAATGCGGCCATGCGCGCCTCGTCGAGTTCGACCTGGATCTCGCGGTAGACGCCGCCGACTCTGGTGACGGCGCCCACGCCGGGCACCGTCAACAGGCGCTTGGCCACCGTATTGTCGACGAACCAGGACAGGTCGGGAGCGTCGAGCGCGTTGTCCACGCCCGGTTTCGCCGTGGCGATAAAGGTCAGCACGACCCTGCCGGCCGTGGAAGCCTTGGTGACGGTGGGGTCGCGCAGCTCGGCCGGCATGTCCGCCTTGACGCGGGCGACGGCGTCGCGCACATCGTTGACGGCTTCGGCGATCTGCTTTTCCAGGATGAATTCGACGGTCACCGTGACGACGCCATCGAGCACCTTGGTGTAGATGTTTTTCACGCCTTGCAAGGTGGCGACGGAGTCTTCGATCTTGCGCGCCACTTCTGTTTCCAGCTGGGCTGGCGCGGCGCCGGGCAGCACGGCGCTGACGGTGACGATGGGCAGTTCGATGTCGGGGAAATCCTGCACCGGATTGGCCTTGTAGGCCAGCAGACCGGCCAGGGTCAGCAGCGCGAACAGCATGATGGCCGGGATCGGGTTCTTGATCGAGAGGGAGGAAAAATTCATGGCCTCTCCTTACTTTTTCGCTGCCGGTGCTACAGCAGCCTTGGCCGCTGCCGGAGCCGGTACATTCCGTACCAGATCGCCGTCATTGAGGAAGCCTGCGCCGCTGACGACGATGGTGGTGTCGGCCGTGATGCCGCCAAGGATTTCAATGCGGTCGCTCAGGCGCCGTCCGGCCTGCACCTTGATCTGGCTGACCCGCTGGTCGGGATTGAGGCGGAAGACATAGCTGAAGCCATCGCGCACGGCAATCGCCTGTTGCGGTACCGTCAGCGCGCCCGAGGTGCCCAGTTCGAATTCGCCGCTGGCGTACATGCCGGCCTTGAACGGCGCGTTGCTGCCCGTGCCGGCAGGCAGGTCGACATACACGAGGGCGGAACGCGTCTGCGGATCGACGGTAGGGGCGATCATGCGCACCTTGCCCGTCAAGACGCTGCCGTTGGCTGCCTTCACTTGCGCCAGGGTGCCCGGCTTCAGATTCAGCAGCTCGGTGGCCGTCACTTCGGCGCGCCATTCGAGGCGGCCCTGGCGGATCATGCGGAACAGTTCCGTGCCGGCGCCCACCACCGACCCCACGGTGGCCGAGCGCGAAGAGATGATGCCGCTGTCGGGCGCCACCACCTGCGTGTATTTCAGGCGCAGCTGCTGCGACGCCAGCTGCGCCTTGGCGGACGCGATGCGCGCGTTGGCCGTCTGTTCTGCCGTCAGGTACTGACTGATCTGCTGCGCGCTGATGGCGCCCGTGCTTTGCAGCGAGCGGGCGCGCTGCGCGTTGGCGGCCGCTTCCGCCGCATTGGCTTGCGCTTCCAGCACGGCGGCCTTCGTTTGCGCCACGTCGGCGTTCACCGTGTCGTTCGAGAACACGGCCAGCACCTGGCCGGCGCGCACGACGTCGCCCACGTTCACGCGCACGTCGGTCAGGCGCAAGCCGTTCGATTCGCTGCCGATGACGGCTTCCTGCCAGGCGGCCACGTTGCCGTTGGCCTTCAGCTTGATGGGCAGGCTGGCCGTCTGCGGCTTGGCCGTGGTGACGGTGAGCGCCGGTTTTTGCGTCGCGTTTTTATCCTTGGCGTCATCGGCCGCCGTAGAGGAAGGAGAGTACAGGGCCACGCCCGCACCCAGCATCACGCAAAGGGCGGCAAGGGCGAACGCCATCGGTTTCAAGGTCAGTTTTTTCATGTTGTGTATCCGTCAGGGGGCGTTGTTGGCGATGGCGCTGCTGGTCCAGCCGCCGCCGGCGGCGCGGTACAGCGCTACCCAGGCGGCACTGCGTTCGCGCTCGAGGTTGACCACCGTGTTTTCGGCGGCCAGGCGCGTGCGGCGCGCGTCTTCCAGTTCGATCAGGCTGGCCAGGCCATTCTTGTAGCGGTCTTCCGTGGCGACAAACGACACGCGGTAGCCTTCCAGTGCCGTTTGCGCATGGCTACTGCGCTCGTCCGTGCTGGCCAGGTTGACCAATGCCTCTTCCACTTCGCGCACGGCCTGGCGCACGCCGGCGCGGTATTTCACCACGGCTTCGTCGTAGCGCGCCGTGGCCGCATCGATCTGCGCGCGGCGCGTGCCGCCGTCGAAGATGGGCAGGCTGACGGCCAGCGGGCCGATGCTCCAGGTGCTGGCCGTGATGCTGGTGCCGCCGGCGCGGATATTGCCCTTGCCGATGGAGCCGGCCAGGCTCAGGCGGGGATAGCGCTGCGCCTGCGCACCGCGCACTTCGAAGCTGGCGGCCGCCACTTCGCGTTCGGCGCTGTAGATGTCGGGGCGCTGGCCCAGGGTTTGTGCCGGCAGTTCCGCAATCGCCACGGGCGAGGGCAGGATGGCGGGGCTGGCCGCCAGTTTCTCGCGCAGCGACGCTTCCGGCATGGCCGACAGGGCCACCAGCGCTTTGATATTCACGTCGCAGGCGGCGCGCTGTTCGATGGCGCGGCTGGCGCCTTCGGCGGCGCTGGCGCGGGCCAGGGCGACATTGGCGGGCGGCTGGAAGCCGGCGCCGGCGCTCAGTTCCGTCAGGCGCGCCGAGTCGCGGCGCGAGACGGCATCCTGTTCGGACACGGCCTGCAATTGCTGGCAGGTGCGCAAGGCGTAGTACTGGTTCGCCACTTCGGCGGCCACCGAGACGCGGGCTTCATGCCATCCCGCTCGGGCGCTGTCGTAGCGCTCCTGGGCCGCATCGCGCGTGGCGCGGTTGGCGCCGAACACGTCGATTTCCCACGACGCCTGCAGCGCGGCCTGCGAGGTGGTGCCGCTGGGCTGGGCCGATTGCTGGCTGGTGCGCACCACGCTGCCTGTCGCGTCCAAGGTGGGCGCCAGCGCGGCGCCGCTGGCGATGCGGTCCGCGCGCGCCTGCACGATGCGCGTGCCTGCGGCGGCGATGGTCGGGCTGACCTGCTGCGCGTCGTTGATCAATTCCACCAGCAGGCTGTCGCCCTGGCCCTGCCACCAGCTGGCCAGGTCCGTCAGCTTGCCGTTATGCGGCAGCGGCGCCTGCCACTGCGCGGGCGCGCTGGCGGCCACCGCTGCGGGCGGCCCTTGCAGGGCGCAACCGCCCAGCGCCAGCACGATGCTGGCGGCCAGGGCGCGTTGAACGGTGCATCGAATAGTCGTCATGCTGGTCCTTCTGCTTGTCGTTGAGTGGTAGAGGAGGAGGGCGGAGTGGCCAGGCGCCGTCGCTCGACGTCGGCCATGGCCAGCGCATAGTCGGTCAGGCGCGCGAGCCAGGTGTCGATCGCATGCGGCGATTCCAGCAGTTGCGGGCGCAAGGTGTGCAGCACCTCGGTGCCCACCATGTGCTGCAGTGCCAGCGAAGCGATGGAAAACGCCAGCCGGTGCATGTCGTCGCTGTTGTCGGGCGCGCCCAGGTGGCGCGCCAGCACGCGCGTGAGCGCTTCGTGTTCGGGGCGGATGTTCTGGTCGATCTCGCGCGTCCACAGGCCCGTCGGTTCGAGCATTTCGCGGCACCACAGGCGCATGCAGTCGCGCGCGATGTCGCCCTGCTGCATGGGAGCGAGCAATTGCGCATAGAAGCCTTGCAGGCTTTGGCGCAAGGTGAAATGCGGTTGCTCGTACAGGGCGATATTGTCTTGCGGGTCCGCTGACTGCTGCGCAAAGGCGGCGCGGTACAGTCCCGCCTTGTCGCCAAAATAGTAGCTGATGGCGGCCGCGTTGGTGCCGGCCGCCTGCGCCAGCTCGCGCGTGGACGTCTTGGCGTAGCCTTGCTCGGCAAACAGGCGGATGGCGCTATGCAGCAGCCGCTCGCGCGACTGCTCGCCGTCGGAACGGGGCTTGCGCCCGTCGTCGGCATGGGAAGTGGGGATGGCGTTTTTTTCAATCATGCCGGGGATTTAATCATATATCTCAAACGATTGATATAACTAAGCCGGTTGATTTAGTTAAGAAAGGATGAAGATAATGAAAAACGCAGGCAAAAAAAAGCCCGCGGTTGTATTCGCGGGCTGAATCCAATGTTCGGAGAACGAATTGGAGGAGACAGTTCTACTATAGCGCTGAAAATGGTGCAGTGCAATACCGTAGAACTACTGTATCGGCCTCTTTTCGATGGCAAAAAGCCGGTATTCCATGCTGCGGCGCACAGAAGCTCAGGTCTTGCTGCGCAGGGCCAAGGTAAACGTGCTGCCCGAGCCGTAGTCGCTGTTGAAGAACAGGGCGCCGCCGATGGCGTTGGCCAGGTTCTGGCACAGGTACAGGCCCAGTCCCGCGCCTTCCACGTGGCGCGTGGAGGTGGAATCGAGCTGCGAGAAGGCCTGGAACAGCTTGGCCTGGTCTTCTTCCTTGATGCCGGCGCCGCTGTCGGCGATGCTCATTTCCGTCACCAGCACGCCGTCTTCGTCGCGCTGGGCCAGGCTGATGCGCACCGTGCCCTGTTCCGTGAACTTGATGGCGTTGTTGAGCAGGTTGATGAGGATCTGTGTCAGTGCGCGGCGGTCCGTGTCGATGATGGCGGGAGATTGGCCCGGCTCGCCCAGTTCGAGTTCCAGCGCCAGGCCTTTTTGCTGGGCCAGGGGACGCAGGGTGTCGGCCACGTCGGCCATCAGTTCCTGGCAGTGCACGGGTTCTATCGACAGGGTCAGCTTGCCCGCCTCGATCTTGGCCACGTCGAGGATGTCGTTGATCAGCGAGAGCAGATGGCGCGCGCTGGCGCGGATGGTGTTCAGCTGCTTGTCCTGGTCCGACGTCAGGGGGCCGGGCAGTTTCATCAGCAGCGCGCCCGTGAATCCGATGATGGCGTTGAGCGGCGTGCGCAGTTCATGCGACATATTGGCGATGAAGGCGGACTTCATGCGGCTCGCTTCGGCCAGCTCCAGGTTTTTCAGGGCGATTTCGCGGTTGATGGTTTCCAGTTCGGCCGCATGGTGCGCCAGGCGCATGTTCAGCTCGATCACCTGGCGTTCGCGCGCCTGCAGTTCGCCGTTGACCTGCACCGCCTGTTCATACGTGGAGATCAGCAGGTCGAGGATTTGCTGGCGTTCCGCATTGATGAAATGCTTCTGGTCGCCCAGGTACAGGGCGATGCCGATTTCCACGTTCTGGTTCTTGCGCAGCTTCTGGTTCATCAGCATGTGGCTGATGCGGTTGAGCAGGTAATCTTCCGCGTAGGGCTTGCGGATGAAATTGTCGGCGCCGCACTCGATGCCGCGGATGATGTCCTTCGGATCGTTGAGCGAGGTGACGAGGATCACGGGGATGTCGCGCAGGGTCGGATCGGACTTGATGGCGCGGCACAGGTCGTAGCCATTCATTTCAGGCATGACGATATCGGACAGCACCAGGTGCGGCTTGCGCTCGCGGATGGCGGCCAGGGCCAGCTGGCCATTCGCCGCCACGCGCGCGTTGTAGTGCAGCGACTGGATCAGGCGGCGCAAGCGCTCCGCCTGGGTCGGGCTGTCCTCGACGATCAGGATCTCGATTTCGTCAGGCTTGATTTGGTTGTTGGAGTCCACAGACCTCTCCTAGGATTTCAGTGTGGTGATGCTGGGCGCCGTGAGCGCGCAATATCGACATCGTATGACTATATCGGATTTAGGTCTGCAAAAGTAACTTCCAAGTAACTATTTTGGCCACAGGCAATGCTGTGGCCGCCTGTCAGTTTTCGCCCTGGAACTGGCCTGCGCGATAGGTCAGCACGAGGGTGTCGCGGTGGCCGTGCTCGCCGACGGGCTGGATCGGCGTCGATTCGTGGATGACGGCGGCGTCGTCGAGCAGCAGCAGCGACCACGGCTCGGTCAGGGTAAAACGCTTGCCGTTGGGGCCATCCGCTTCGAATATACGCGTCTCGCCGCCCTTGACCTGTTCGCGCCCGATCAGCAGCACGGCGACGAAATCGACGCCATCGCGGTGCGCGCCTTCCGGCGTGGGGCGGCCGATGCCGTCCGTCGTATCGATGCGGAACTGGTGCGCCTCGATGAACCACGGCTGGCTGCCCTTGACTTGGGAGCAGACGTCGCCCAGCGCGCGGATCAGCTGCTGCCAGGCCGCTTGCGCGACGATAGCCGCTTCGACCGGTTCGAACAGGCGGTGCATGCCGCCGTGCAGGGCGTTGTATTCCACCGGTTGCCAGTGCGGACGGTGCGCCGTCTGCGTCAGGCGTTCGCCATCCTGCACGAAGCACGAGTGGCGCCGGCGGCGATAGCGGCCGCCATCCTTCAGGTAATTGTCCAGCGCCAGGGTATTCCAGCTCCCTTCCAGCGCGCGCAATGCGTCCAGCGGGCAGCCGGCCAGCGCGGCCACGTCCTGCGGGCGCAGGACGGCATAGCCGTCATCGCGCAAGGCTTCCTTGACGTGGGACGGGTCGGTAAAGATCGGTGCGGAAGTGCTCATGGCGGTGCGGCCGCAACGCGGCCTGTCTCAGTTTATCCAGCCTGGCATTCTACGACTTCGCGGCGTTTCCTGTGCAGTCCGATAAGAATTATTCTTGTTTACTTAAAAATTCTTTACCAGGGTCAGGCGCAGTGAGCGCGATTCCACCGGATGGAAGTGGATGTCGTCGACGGGCTGCGCCTCGCCGGGCAGGCGCGAGGCATAGTAGTAGTCGATGGCCGAGTCGCGCCGGTTGGCCAGGTTGTAGCCTTCGACTTCCACGCGCAAGGTCTTGTCGATCTGGTAGGCGATGCGCCCGTTCAAGCCCACGCTGGCCGACGAGCGCACGCTGTTGTCTTCCATCAGCGGGCGCGGACCGAAGTAGCGCAGGCGCAGGGAGCCCGACCACGGCCCTGGCGGCGTCACCGTCATGGCCAGCTGGGCCACGCCTTCGATGGCGCCGGGGATGAAGTCGCCCGCCGGGTCGCTGCCGCGCGAGCGTGCGCGCGCATACGCGAGGTCCAGGTCCAGCGACAGCCATCTGGCCGCCTTGTAGTAGCTGGAAAACTCGATGCCGTAGCGGCGGCTGGGGCGGCCCGCTTCGGTGGCGCCCGCGTCGCCGATGAACAGCAGCTCGGAATCGAAGTCCAGCCGGTACAGCGACAGCGACGTTTGCAGGCCGGCGATGGCGGCGCTGCGCAAGCCCAGTTCCAGTCCGCGCGAGCGCACCAGCGGCGTGACCTTGTCGGCCGCTTCGCCCGTCTTCGGATCGACCGTGATCGTCGTGCCGCGCGCGTCGTTGCTGTGAAAACCATTGCCAATGTTGATATACGCTTCCGTATCGCGCCACGGTCCGACGATCACGCTCAGGCTGGGGCTGAACAAATGGTCGCTGGCCTTGCCCGAATTGGCGGCGCGGTCGCTGCGCACGTCGAAGCGGTAGGCATCCGCGCGCAGGCCGGCGACGGTGCGCAGCCAGCGCGACCAGCGCGTGCTGTTTTCGCCATACACGCCGATGCTCGATTCGACGATATGGTCTTGCCGCGTGGTCGACACGACCTGCCGCTGCCGCGTGTTGTACAGGCCATTGTGGATATTGTCGTTCTGTAGCTGCAGGCCGATGGTGGTGTCGCTGCTGCCCCTGTCCGTGTGGCGGTGCCAGGTGTGGCTGGCGTCGAGGCCGGCCGTCACGCGCCGGTCGGGCTGGGCGAACTGGTCGCCGTTATCGGGGTCGTCCATCGCATACGTAAAATTCGAGAACAGGGCCAGGCGGTTGGCGATCACATACGCGCTGACTTTGGACGACATGTCGTCCGTCGTCCGGCGCCAGGCGCCCGACAGGCTGTAGCGCTGGGCCTTGCCGCCGTCGCTGGCATCGATGGCGTCGAAGCGGCCCAGGGTGCCGTCCTGCACGGCGCGCAGCGGAATCTGGTCGGTGGCATTCCAGCTGGCGTCATACGCCATGGCCGTGACGTTGAAGCCGTTGTTGGCATAGCCTTCGCTGTAGCGCAGCACGCCATTGCGCTTGCGGTAGCGGTCCGGCTGCGTGAACGGGCCGTCGTTGCGCTGCGTTTCGAGCGCGTACAGCAGGCTGCCGTCGCCCGCATCGAGCGTATCGGCCAGCAGGGCGCGGCGAAAGCCGTTTTGCCCGACGCCCACGCTGGCGATGCCCTGCGTCAGGCGGTTCGCGTAGACGACGGACGCCGCGCCCGCCGAGGAAAAATCGCCTTGCGCCGCCGAATACGGCCCCTTTTTGTAATCGAGGCGCATGGCCAGTTCGGGGATCAGAAAGTTCAGGTCCGTCCAGCCCTGTCCGTGGCCATGGCTGCGCTGGTTGACGGGCATTTCGTCGACCGTGGTGCGCAAGTCCGTGCCATGATCGAGGTTGAAGCCGCGCAGGTAGAACTGGTTGGCCTTGCCCTCGCCGCTATGCTGGCTGACGATCAGTCCCGGCACGGCTTCGAGCAATTCGCCGGGCCGGTAGCTGGTGCGCGCATCGAGCTGCTGTTGCGTGACGCTGCCCGCGTTGGCCGAATCGGCCACGCCCAGCTGGTTCAGGCGCGAACCGTCGATCAGCACGCGCTGGAAGATGTCGTCGGCGTGGGCGACGGTGGCTGAAAACAGGGCGGCGAGGAACAGGGGAAGAGAGCGTGGCGTCATGGATGTAATAGGGGGGCGGGCCTTAGCGGATCGGCAGTTCCGTGTTCTGGCGGTCGAAAATCAGCGTCTGGATGGCGCCGCTGTCCTGCACGTTGAGGGTATTGCGCTGGCTGGGCAGGAAGTCGATCAGCAACTGGTTGTGGATGCGCGTGGCGGGGGCCAGGCGCGGGCGTTCGAGCTCTTGGAAGATGACCACATTGTCGGCGTTGACCTTCATGCCGACCCAGTTCAGGCGCAAGCGCTTGCCATCCGGTCCTACCAGGTAAAACTGTTTTTCCACATAGCGGCGCAGCGCCGCTTCGCTGTCTTCCTGGCCCAGGTCGAACTGGCGCTGGTACAGGTTCGTCAGCAGCGCCTCGACGTCGTGGCCCGTGTAGGTGTGCACCACTTCCGTGCTGCCGCTGGCCGCGTTGTAGCTGATGTCGGCGATACCCATGTGGAAGTTGTGGGCGCCGGCCGCCATGCTGGCGCAGGCCAGCAAGGCAGCGCCCAGCGCGCGCCAGCGCTTCATGCCTCGTCGCCCTTGGCCGAGCCGCCGTTCTGGCCTTTCAGCGGCGTATGAAAATCGCGCATCAGGTTATCCTTGGGCGACTTCTCGCTCTTGAACAGCTCCAGGCGCGATGGCGTGATCTTGCGCGGCCAGCTGTTGTTGCTCGTGTCGATGTCGGCCGTTTCCCAGTACGGGTCTTGCACCAGACCCACCATCGGCTCATCGGTGATGACGACCTTGGTGATTTTCTTCGGCGAGTAGCGCCACACTTCGGCCGGTACGCGCTCGACGTACTTCTTGCCGCTTTTCAGCTCGATCTCGAGGATCAGGGGCATGACCATGCCGCCCACGTTCGACAGGTCGACCAGGTACAGGTGCTTGCCCTGTTTCAGCAAGTCCTTTTCCCACGGTTCCAGGGCGGCCAGCGCTTCGGCGTAGGCGTTGCGGTCCTTGTTGGTGACCGTGAAATCGTCATGCTGGTTGTAGAAATCCTTGAGCTCCGGATGCGCATCGACGCGGCGCGGCATGCCCTTGTTGGCGCGGCTCGTGACGGATTCCGGCTGGGCCTCTTTCTGCGCCTTTTTCCACGCTTTTTCCGTGGCCGGATCTTTCGAGCTCACGCCGTATTCGCTGATGCCGTCGATGCTGATGTCGACCGGGTCGGTCGTATAGAACCAGCCGCGCCAGAACCAGTCGAGGTCCGTGCCCGAAGCGTCTTCCATGGTGCGGAAAAAGTCGGCGGGCGTGGGGCGCTTGAACTTCCAGCGCTGCGCATATTCCTTGAATGCGTAGTCGAACAGTTCGCGCCCGAGGATGGTCTCGCGCAGGATGTTCAGGCCCGCCGCCGGCTTGGCGTAGGCGTTGTTGCCGAACTGCAGCAGGGACTCGGAATTGGTCATGATCGGTACCTGGTCGCGGCTGCGCATGTAGTCGACGATCTCGCGCGGCTCGCCCCGTGAGGCAGGATAGTTTTCTTCCCACGCCTGCTGCGCCAGGTATTGCACGAAGGTGTTGAGGCCTTCGTCCATCCACGTCCACTGGCGCTCGTCCGAGTTGATGATCATCGGATAGTAGTTGTGGCCCACTTCGTGGATGATGACGCCGATCAGGCCATACTTGGTGCGCTTCGAGTAGGTCAGCTCGCCCGTCTTCTTGTCTTTCACCGGACGGGGGCCGTTGAACGAGATCATCGGATACTCCATGCCGCCCACGGGGCCGTTGACGGAAATGGCCGTCGGGTACGGGTAGTCTATGCTGTACTTGTTGTACTGTTCGATCGTGTGCACGATGGCTTGCGTGCTGTACTTTTCCCACAGCGGATTGCCCTCTTTCGGATAGTAGGACATGGCCATCACATCGCTGCCGCCCTTCTTGTAGCCCTGTGCATCCCAGATGAACTTGCGGCTCGAGGCCCAGGCGAAGTCGCGCACGTTGGCCGCCTTGAAGTGCCACGTCTTTTGCGCGCGGCTGACAGTTTTCTCGGCCGCTTCCGCTTCCTTTTGCGTGACGATGACGACGGGCTTGTCGCTGCCGCGCGCTTTTTCCAGGCGCTCGCGCTGCGCGGCAGACAGCACGTCCTGCGGATTTTGCAGCTGGCCCGTGGCGGCGACGATATGGTCGGCAGGCACCGTCAGCTGCACGTCGTAGTCGCCGAACTCCAGCGTGAATTCGCCCGAGCCGAGGAACTGCTTGTGCTGCCAGCCGGCCGCGTCGTAATAGGCGGCCATGCGGGGAAACCACTGCGCCACTTCGAACAGGGCGTTCTTGTCGTCGAAGACTTCATAGCCGGCGCGCCCGCCCAGCACCTTCTGTTCGTTGATGCGGTAATCCCAGTCGATCTGGAAAGCGAAATCCTGGCCCGGCTTCAAGGGCTGCGGCAGGTCGATGCGCATCATGGTGCGGTTGACAACGTACTTCAGGGGCTGGCCATCGGCGCTTTTCAATGCGCGGATATTGAAGCCGCCCTGGAAGTCGCCGCGCGCGAGGATGCCGCGCAAGCCTTCGAATTTCATCGTGTCTTCGCCCGTCGTCTTGGCCCACGCCTGGCGCGATGGCGCCGTGGCCATGCGGCGCGCGTCGGAATCGGGCTTGTAGATATTCTGGTCCAGCTGCACCCACAGGTAGCCGAGCGTGTCGGGCGACTGGTTGTGATAAGTGATGGTGCCGCTGCCGGCGATTTCGCGTTTGGCTTCATCGAGGGTGGCGCGGATCGTGTAGTCGGCGCGCTGCTGCCAGTAGGCGTGGCCTGGCGCGCCGGAGGCGGTGCGGTAGGTATTCGGGGTGGGCAGCACTTCTTCGAGCTGGCGGAACTTGTCGTCGAATGGCTCGGCGGCAAAGGCCGATACGGTAAAGCACAGAGCCAGCGAAGCGACGGAGCCGAAAGGTATGCGCATGATCACCCTGATGTTGTTGTAAGGAAATAGTGGCAACTATTCTATACGCAGGGTGGGGCCATCCATGTATCGATTTGTAATAAAGAAAGGCGGATTTCGCGCCAGCTTTTGCGTGGCGCTGTCAGGGCGATGCTTTGCCTGATTTTGCTCGGAAAAGCGGTGCTTTCACTCACTTTTCATCAGGCTGTCGCGCAACTGGTTCAGTTGTTGTTTCATGTCCACAACCTGCTCCACGCTGCAGTGGCTGGCCGCCAGGATGGCCTCTGGCAGCAGGGCCGCCTCGTGGCGCAGCTGGTCGCCCTGCGGCGTGAGGGAGATGATGACCTGGCGCTCGTCGCTGGCGGCGCGCGTGCGCGTGAGCAAGCCCGATTGCTCCATGCGCTTGAGCAAGGGCGTCAGGGTGGCCGAGTCGAGGAACAGGCGCTCGCCCACTTCCGACACCGTCAAGCCGTCGCGCTCCCACAACACCATCATCACCAGGTATTGCGAATAGGTGAGGCCGAGCTTGCGCAGCAGCTTGCGGTACAGCTTGTTCATGGCAAGCGAGGTCGAGTACAGCGCAAAGCATAGCTGGCCGTCCAGGCGCGGCACCTGGTGCAAGGGGTTGGGAGCGGTAGTGGTATCCATGGGTACAGTATATATAGTGCGCTACTTAGTTGCAAGCGACTTCAATGCCGCCAGCGCCTGCGCATCGAGCCTGAGCGCGCCGGCCGCGACGTTTTCGCGCAGATGCGCCACCGATGAAGTGCCGGGAATGACCAGCATGTTCGGCGCGCGCTGCAGCAGCCAGGCCAGCGCCACCTGCATCGGCGTGGCTTGCATGGCGGCCGCCACCTGGTTCAAGGTATCGGACTGCAGCGGCGAAAAGCCGCCGAGGGGGAAGAAGGGCACATAGGCGATGCCTTGCGCGGCCAGGGAGTCGATCAGCGCATCGTCCGCGCGGTGCGCCAGATTGTAGTGGTTCTGCACGCAGACGATGGGGCTGATGCGCTGTGCCTCGGCCACCTGGGCCGCATCGACATTGGACAGGCCGATATGGCGCACCAGGCCTTCGCGCTGCAGCTGCACCAAGGTGTCCAGCGGCCCGGCAAGCGACGAGCCGTCCGGGCCGGCCATGCCCGGTGCGCGCAGGTTGACCACGTCGAGCACGTCCAGGCCCAGATTGCGCAGGTTGTCGTGCACGGCGTCGCGCAGCTGCTGTGGCGATGCGGCAGGCAGCCAGGACTGGTCGGCGCCGCGCATGAAGCCGATCTTGGTGACGATGGTCAAGCCGTCGCGGTAGGGATGCAGCGCTTCGCGGATGATCTGGTTGGTGACGTGCGGGCCGTAAAAATCCGACGTGTCGATATGGTTGACGCCCAGTTCGATGGCCTCGCGCAGCACGGCGACGGCGGCGGTGCGGTCTTTCGGCGGTCCCCAGACGTGCGGGCCGGCCAGTTGCATGGCGCCGTAGCCGAGGCGGTTGAATACGATGTCGCAATGGGCGGGCGTGAATTGGTCGCGGGCGGGGGAAGGCGTGTGCATGGCAGCTCCTGTGTGGTGGTCGAGTAAGGGAGCAGCCATCGTAAGGCCGATTGCGCTGTATGATAATCGGGTCAATCCGGCACAGGCTGTACTCATTTACGCACAATGAAAGCGCTACTCATGCATGCAGACAACCCTTCCATGGCCGATCTGGCCGCCTTTGCCCTGGTGGCCCGGCACCACGGTTTTCGCCAGGCCGCGCGGGCCAGCGGGCAGTCCGCGTCCGCCATGAGCGAAGCGCTGCGGCGGCTGGAACAGCAGCTGGGCATCCGCCTGCTGGAACGCACGACGCGCAGCGTGACGCCGACGGCGGCCGGTGCGCTGCTGCTGACGCGTTTGCGCCCGGCGCTCGATGAAGTGAGCAGCGCGCTCGATGTGCTGAACGACTTGCGCGACAGCCCGCGCGGCACCTTGCGCCTGAACGTGCCGGTCAACGCGGCGCGCTTCTTTTTGCAGCCCATGGTCGACCAGTTCCTGCGCGCCTATCCGCAGATCAGGGTCGAGCTGGTGGTCGATAATAATTTTGTCGATGTCGTCGCCAGCGGCTGCGACGCGGGCATCCGCTATGGCGAGCGGCTGGAGCAGGACATGATCGCCATCCCCATCGGCCCGCGCACGCAGCGCTTCGCGGTGGCGGGCTCACCGTCCTACCTGGCGCAGCGCGGCGTGCCCGTGCATCCGCGCGACCTGCTGCGGCATGCCTGCCTGCTGGGGAAATTCCTCAGTGGTGCGGTTCCACCGTGGGAGTTCGAGCGGGATGGACAAAAGGTCAGTGTGGAGCCGGACGGCCCCGTGATCGTCACGCCGACGGCGGCTGATTTTGCGGTCAGCATGGCCATCGCCGGCCATGGCCTCGTCTATCTGTTTGAAGAGTGGTTGCAGCCGTATATCGATGCGGGCCAGCTGCAGCCCGTGCTGGAAGACTGGGCGATGCCCTTTCCCGGCCCGTTTTTATACTATGCGGGCCGGCGCCATTTGCCAGCGCCGCTGCGCACCTTCATCGATTTCGTGCAGGCCAATTTTGCGCAGTTTCCTCAGTCCGCCGGATAACGCTGGCGTAGTAACTGCAGCATCGCGACGTTCTGTTCCCACGCGTCGCTCACGGGCCGCTGCGTCCACGGCAAGGTTTGCGTGTACGGCGCGGGGCCGAATTCCGGCGTGAACGTTATGCGTTCGGCGCCGGCCGCGCGGCGCAGGGCGACGATGGCGTCCCACCAGGCCAGGTGGGCGTCGAGCGCCTGTTTCGCTTCCGGCGCGCGGAAGTCGGCTACTTGCGGCCCCTGCGCATGGCCCACGCGCGCATGCACGTGGCGCACCAGCGGCAGCACTTGCGCCAGCGTGTGCGGCTGGTCTTCCAGCAGCGATTCGCAGGCGCAGCACCAGTGCGACAGGTCGGCCGTCAAGGGCAGCTCCGGATACTGCCGCAGATACGGCAGCAGCAGCATCGGGTGGCCGCTGAAACGGCTGCGGTGGATTTCATGCACGATGGGCACGCCGTGCTTTGCCGAGATGGCGGCGGCCAGGTCGAGCAGTTCTGCGTTTTGCGCCTGCGTATAAAAATCCTTGCCCGTGTGGGTGTTGACCAGCACGGGGCGCGCCAGGCAGGCGTTTTCCAGCAGTTCGGCGAGAGCCGCGCGGTGCAGTTCGAAGTCAGCGTGGAACACGGTTTCCCACTGCGCGGCGATCAGCTGCAGTCCCGCCTTGGCGATGCGGTCCGTCCATTCCTCGCGCAGGGCGGCGTCGGGCGGCAGCGACATCTCAATGCCGTCGAAACCGGCATCGAGCACCTTGTCGATGAAGACGTCGGGCGGCAGGTCGTTATTGCCCCAGTGGGCGGCGAAGACGTCGATGCGCATCAGACGAAGCCCCGCACAGGGAAGGCGTCGTCGCGCTGGATCCAGTTGTGGGCCGCGTATTGCGTCTGGCCATCGGTGGCGTGCAAGGTGTAGGCGTGGCGCGAGACGGGCGAGCGGTTCGGCGCGCTGTAGTGGGGCAGCAAGCCGTGGAAGCAGACGAGGGCGCCCGCCTTCACTTCCAGCGGCACGGCCGTGCTGTCGTCGGGCCATGGCGTGGCGTCGAGTTTTTCCACTCTTACCTGGTCGCCGTTGCGGATGAAGCGTTCGCGCAGGGGGCCGCGGTGGCCGCCCGGTTCCGCCCACAGGCAGCCGTTGTCCAGGGTCGCGTCTTCCAGCGCGAACCAGAACGTGGTCACGCTGATGGGCGTGGTTTCGAAATACGTGGCGTCCTGGTGCCAGCGCACTTCGCCGCCGATGCCGGGCTGCTTGAAGATGTACATCGATTGCCACACCTGCGCATCCGCCAGGCCCAGGTCGCGTGCCACTTCAGCCAGTTTCGGATCGGCCGAAAAAGCGCGGAAGACGGGGTCCAGGTCGTGCATGGCGTGGCCGATCTTGTTGATCGACAGCGATTTGGCCTGCTTCAACTGGCCGTCCGGACCGAACGCTTCTTCCTCGAAGAAGCAGCGGATGGTGTTGTCGGACGCGAGGAAATAATCGTTGGTGTTCTTCGCCTGGTCGCGCGTGGTGAAGATGGATTGACTCAGGCTGGGATCGAATTCGTTGACAATCTGCTCGGCACGCGCGCGCAGGGCGGCGATGTCGTCCGCACCCTTGAAACCGGGCAGGATGATGTAGCCGTCGCGTTGATACTGTTCTTGTTGTTCGATCGTTAGCATGGCGGCGGCTCCTGAAGTCAGTGGAAAGCGCCATTGTAGGATGTGCGAGGGCGGCAAACAATCGCCCAGCGGTTGACAGATTGTCGTCAAAACGAAGACAATCTTTGACATGGATCAATTAAAAGCGATGGAAATCTTTGTCGAAGTGGCGCGCCAGCGCAGCTTCACGGTGGCCGGGCAGCGCCTGGGCCTGACGCGGGCCATGGTCAGCAAGACCATCATGCAGCTGGAAGAACGCCTGCATGCGCGCCTGCTGCACCGCTCCACGCGCGAAGTGAGCTTGACGGACGCGGGCCGCGCCTATCTGGCGCCGTGCATGGCCACCGTCAGCCAGGCGCAGGAAGCGGCGCGCATGGTGGCGCACGTGGCGCAGGCGGGAGCGGGGGCGGAGCTGGCCGGGCCGCTGCGCATCCAGGCGCCGTCGAGTTTCGGCAGCGCGTGGCTGGCCGACGCCGTCGCCCGTTTCAGCCTGCTGCACCCGCAGGTGCAAGCTGAATTGTTTGTCGACGATGCGCTGCTCGACCCGATACGCCACGGATTTGACTTGACGATACGCGTAGGCGGTATCCCGGACAGCAGCGCGCTGGCCATGCGCCCGCTGGCGCCGTGCCGCGCCGTGCTGTGCGCCAGCCCCGCTTACCTGGCGCAATGGGGCGTGCCGCAGACGCCGCAAGAGCTATTGCAGCACCAGTGCCTGCATTTCAGCCACCTGACCGATGGCACGAACTGGCATTTCCAGCGTGGAGAAGGCAAGTCGCGCGAAGACGTGAGCGTGCGCGTACAGGCGGGTTTTACAGCAAATAACGGGCTGGTGCTGCACCAGGCGGCGCAGCGGGGTCTCGGCATCGTCTACAGCACCACCTTCCTCGCCTGGCGCAATCTGCTCGATGGCAGTCTGGTGCCAGTGCTGACGGACTGGGAGCTGCCGCTCAATCACCTGAGCGCCCTGTATCCGGCCAGCCGCCAGCCGTCGCCCAAGGTGCGCGCGCTGATCGATTTCCTCGTGGCCGAATACCAGCCCGTGCCGCCGTGGGACCGCGAGCTGGAAGCGGCGGGTTTTTTCAGCTGAGGGTCAATTGATAGCGACCGGTTCCACCGTCCACGCGCCATCGGCGTACACGCGCTCGTCGTCGAGATAGACGGCCTCGGTGACGGCGAAGATGTCGACGTGGTAGCGCGCATCCTTGCGCTTGAATTGTGGCTTCGTGTAGACGCCGTGCTTGGCGCCCAGCGACAGATGGATGCCGCACATGCGCTCATACGTGCCGATGTCGTTGACCAGCTGTTCGCGCGAAAAGGCGCGGTTCATGCCGAAACCCAGTTCGCGCACCCACACTTCGCCTTCGTGCGCGCGGATGATCTCCAGCATGGCGGTAAATTCCGGCGTGGCGTTTTCCGTGCCCGTGACTCGGCCCTTGTCGATGATCAGGGTGATCGGCGTGTCGGGACGGTTGACCATGAAGTGCGTGTCGCCGAAAACGAAGATGCGCACGCGCCCGTTCACGGCTTCCAGGTCCTGCGCTTCCGTGAATACTTCGCCCAGCGGAAACTGGCCGCCGATATTGTTCATGCCGCTGTAGTCGCCGATATTGAGCTTCGCGCCCTCGAATGGTGAGGCGAAGACCAGCTGCTCGCCGCCGCTGTCGACCATGCTGTGGCGGGCCCCGTCGATGCGCGCTTTCAAGGCGTGGCCTACACCCCGGTAGTAGGCGGGGTCGTAGGCCAGCGAGGCGATGTAGTGCAGCCCCTGCACGCCGGGCATGCGCGACAGATGCACGTGCTCGATGACCTTCAGGCCACGCTTGAACAGCTCGATGCGGATGCGGAACGCTTCCAGGCGGAAGCTGGTCGACTGGATCAGCACGACGAGGCTGCCGGCCGGCAGTTCGGCAAACGCGGCCAGCACGGCCTCGGGCGTGACCTCGTCGAAATCGATGAAGGTGGCGTCCGGCAAGGCCTGGCGATACGCTTCCGTCAGCACGACGTTGAGCCAGCTGCGCTTGTCGCAGACGATCAGGGACGGTTCGTCCGGGCGGTGGCAGATGGCCATGGCCAGCAGGTCGGCCACGTTTTGCGCGGCCACTTCGGTGGCGGCGGCGCTGATGGCGTCGAGCCGGCTGGTGTCATTCTCGGGAAGCGTCATGGTGCGAAGGTGGGGACGTGAAGTAAACACGGCATTATAAGGCGATTGCCGCGGGCGCCGCCATTCACCATCAGGCGTAGGGCCGCTTGCCTGTGGCGCTGGTGATCTTGTGTAGTGCCACACGGCAATGTATTATTGATAAACCGCTTGACGGCGAGCTTGGACAGAGCGGGGAGCAGCGGTAGAGCCCGTTTGCGCCAGGCGCGGTTCCACAGAATCATATCAATACAACAGGCTGACAAGCCAGAACTAAGAGTGTGATGCGATGAGCATAATCGGACAAGATATTCCCATGGAGCGGCCGGATACGGATGGGCGCGCCGCCGTCTTCGTTCCCGTCACGGGCGTCAAGGAAGATGTCCTGTTGACCATACGCAAGGGTGCGGCCATCGTCGGCTTTGCCAACCACGACCGCACCATCACCGTGTATTTTGAAAGCAACCGCTTTGACGACCCCGTGCTGGCCAAGTGGGAGCACAAGGCGCGCAAGGCCTACGACCGCCTGGTTGATAATGCGCCCACCGTGTCGAAGCTGACCACCAGCCCCGCCAATTTCGAGCAGATCGGCTATATCAATGGCAAGGGCATCACGATTCGCCGCATGGAAAGCCTGCAACGCTGGCTTGCGTATTCGGATGCGATGGATACTTGCCCGGCGACGGATATTATTCCTCGTACGCTCATTGCCAAGGCTGAAAGCGTCAAGGTTTAAGGGCGGCTGATACAAGGCCGGGGAGATGTTGCCTGCCCCAGGATACTTCCTCTGTTGCCTTTCGCGTGCGCGCGGTGCCAACAATGTTGTCGGATTACGCGGGGCTTTGCCCCGCTAATCCGACCTACTCGACCTACGCCTGACCTCGCTTCTTACTACACCACGACGATATTCGCCTGCGCCTTGAGCGGGCAGGGCAGGGTGTCGTCGAAGGTGATTTCGATGGCGCTGGCGACGAACATGCCGCCGATGTGCTGGGCGGCGATTTCGGGCGGCGTGCCGGGCTTGGTCAGGTTGACGTCCTGGGCGAAGACGAAGACTCTCCACGTGCCATAGACCTTTTGATCATATTGCAGCAGGGTGCGGTAAGCGCGCTTCAAGTCCAGGCTGCCTGCGTAGACGCCGTCGTTGGCGCCCGGGTCGAAGCCCAGGCCGTCGTCGGTCAGCGATTCGACGAAATACAGGCCTTGCGGCGCCTGGAACAGCACGAAGGCGTACAGTTCCGTGCCGCGGAAGACATTGCCATTGTCGCGCTTGAAGCTGGCGCGTATCCACAACGGTTCGTAGGCCTGCACGACGGCGGGCGTATCCGTCTCCACAGGCCCCGCCACGTGGATGTTGACTTGCGTTTCGGTGACGGCATGCTGATAGGTGGCGCCCGTCGTGAAACGCTGATATTCCCAGCTGATGTCGGCCGTGTAAGGCAAGCCCGCGTTCGGCGCTTCCGGCAACACCCATTTCGCCACCACGCGCTCGGCCAGGGTCAGTTCGCCGGCGGCCGGTGGTGTTGCTTCCTGGCCACGCCAGAACGGATCCGCGATATCGGAGCAGGCGACGGCGATGGCGCCCGAGGCGATGGCCGAGGCCACGCCCGCCACCGTGAATTCGGGCTGGCCCGAGCCGGCCCCCTCGAGTGAGCAGCAATCGACGCTGGGATCGGTTTCCTCGAAGGTGCCGCCCACGCTGAAGCTGGCCTTGCCCGAACCGAGCGCGGCGGCAATGATGGCCACCAATGCGGCGATGATGGCAATGATGATGGCGAGCACTTTCCACCACGGGTCGGAAAATGGCAAGTCCCCGTGCGTGCCCGCGTAGGCGGGGTTCGGCGTCCAGACGAGGGTCATGCCGGTCGGCACGATGGGACCCAGGCCGGGCGGGCAGCGGCACTCCTTCCCATCCGTGCCCGTGCTGCCCCAGCGCTTGCCCGGCAGGTGGCCTTGCGGTTTGGACAGTTCCAGCGTGCCTTCCTCGACCGTGCACGTGTAGGTGTTGGTGGCGCTGTCGAAGCGCGTCTGTGACACGAAGATTTGCTGGATCGAGCGGTGCGGCGTGTGGCCGTCCGCCTTGGCGACAAAGCTGACCAGGCGCTTGCCGGGCGCCGCATGCTGGAAGTCGGCATCCCACATGACCAGCATGGCCGCGCCGGCGGGAATGCTGGCAAAGAAAAAGGTGTGCGCCACGGGCACGATGCCGGGGTCGCCCACGCTTTCCAGGTACACGGTGACATTCGTCAGGGCGCTGCCGGACATATTGGTGACGTGGGCGGCGATGCGCAAGCCATAGATGGCATTGTCGAAGATGCCATCGGGCAGCATGATATTGGTGACGGGCTCGATCGCGAACGGCCGCGTCAGCACCTGCAGGGGGGTATCGCTCATGATGCTTGCTCCTCGGGGCTGTGCTGTTCTTGCGCGGGCTCTTGAGCTTGCTCGTTCTCGAGATCGGTGACGACATACGTAACGCCACCCATGACCTTGCCGTCGCGCGTTTCCAGCACGCGCAGCAGCGCATACTGGCGTGGCGGCAAGGCTTCGGCGCGCACGCTCAGGTACACGGCCTGCGCCTGGCCGCGCGGCACTTCCAGCACCAGCTTTTGCTCACCGGGCGCATCGCCATTGCAATGGGGCGTGCGCACCAGGCCCGCTACCAGGCGTGCGTCCCTGGCCGGCTGCCACCGCTCCAGCCCCAGGGTGGCCAGCAGGCGCTCGGGCAGCTCGCCGCCATATTCAATCTGCAGCTCCACTTTTTTCGTCGCACGGGGCAGGGCCGCGACCGCGATGCTCAGCAATTGCGCGCGTCTTGCCGCCAGCACCACGGTGACATTGCGCTGGGCGATCTGCTCGTGCTGCTTGGGCTGAAAGGGAAAGCCGTTGGGCAGGGGATCGGGCAGCGGGTTGACGTCGCCCGGGCCATGGGCCACGGCCAGCAGGCATTCGTGGCCGCCATTGACGATGACGGGGATCCACGGCACCAGACACAGCACTTCCTGCGTGGCGCCGGGCGGCAAGTCCGCAAACGCGGAACCGACCTGCGTGGCGGCGCCGACGGCGATCTGGCCGGAAGGATCGGCCCAGTAAAAATCCACGCGCACGCCGTTCGAGGCGCTGTTGCCCGTGTTGTGCACGCGGCCCCACAGGTAATTGCTGGTGCCGGCGATGGGCGCACCTGGCGGGCCATTCGGATCAGTGCCCGGCACGACCCAGATATCGGCGCTGTCCCACCAGGGCTGGCCGTCTTCGATGATCAGGTGGGCTGGCATGGCGTTCTCCTTGTCCTTGGCCGGTGCTTCCAGCTTAGGCTGCGGTGGCCGATGCTTTTTGATCGGTATCAAGGCCGTGGAACACGGTGCGGGTGCGCCGTTGTGATGCTTGCGTAAGGTAATATTGCGGCAGAACGCAGTGGAATGACTCCAGGAAAAGGTTGGAATGTGCTTGAAACAGTGAATGACGTTTGCATCAACGCCGCTTGCGGCCAACCCTTGCCGCTGCGCGTGGCGCATTGCCCGTTTTGCGGCGCGCGCCAGGTGGCGCAAGCGCCTGTTCTGGAGAAGGCAGTGGCGCCGCCCCCGGTGCCCGTAGCTCCGCCCATTCCCATGCCGCAGCCTGCACCGCAGCCCGCTGCCGCGCCTGCTCCCAAGCCTGTCCCTCCAGTACCCTTGCCGCCAGCGCCTGCCGCGCCTGCCGCGCCGGCCAAGGCGCCGCCCGCCAAGCCTGCCGGCAAGGGTTCGGTGCCGCCGCCGCGCCCGCCCGTGCGCTTGCGCACGTGGATTGCGGCGGCGGTGGTGCTGACCGGCATCTGGTTTTATAACAAGCCCGCCGACAAGCCGGCCAGCGTGGCGGAACAGGTCGAGGCCGCCACTGCGCTGGCGGCGCAGTGCGACCTCGATGGGGCGCGCAGCGCGCTGGCCGTGCTGAAAAGCGCCAAGGCGCCCGCCGCACAGATCAAGCGCTTGCAGGCGAGCATCACCAAGTCTGCCGCCGCGTGCGACAAGCAACAGCAGCGGACGCAGGCGTGGACGGTGCTGCAGGGCAGCGTCAAGCAGGCGCTCGATGCGGGCAAGCCGGAGCTGGCTGCCACGCGCCTGGCCATCTACGTGAAACGCTGGGGTGACGATCCCGACACCCTGGAACTCGACGCCAAGGTGAAAGTGGCGCAAGCGAGCGCCCAGCTCGACCTGGCCGACGCCTGCCTGGCCAGGGGCGACCGCGTCTGCCTGGAAAACAGCCTGATCGCCGCCGAGCGCTACAAGCGGCCGGAACTGGCGGCACGCACGCAGGCGCTGCGCACGGCGCTGTCGCAATTGCTCGAACGCTCGCTGCTCGATGCGTCACCTGGCCAGTAGCGCCAACAGGTAAAACGCCCGCCGCGGTCAAACCGGGCGGGCGAATTTTCCAGCCTTACTCAGCCTTACTCTTGCGGCACCAGCGCCAGCGCAGCGCTGAAGTCGCCCATCGGCTTGCCGCCATTGGCCACCAGCGCCTTGTCGCGCGTGCTCAAGCCATCGAGCACGGGCAGGGCGAAGCGGTGCGTGATGGCGCGCAGGATCGAGGCTGAATCGTATTGCGTATGGTCGACCAAGCCCTTTTTCACGTACGGCGAGACGAGGATGGCCGGCACGCGCGTGCCCGGACCCCAGCGGTCGCCCTTCGGCGGCGCGGCGTGGTCATAAAAGCCGCCGTTCTCATCGTAGGTGACGATGACCAGCATGTTCTTCCACTGCGGACTTTTCTTCAGCTGGGCGATGACGCTGGCGATGTGCGCGTCGCCGTCGGCCACGCTGGCGTAGCCCGGGTGCTGGTTCAAATTGCCCTGCGGCTTGTAGAAGGTCACGGGCGGCAACTTGCCGGCGCCCGCGTCGCTGAGGAACTGGCTGTCGAAGTCGCGCAGGTGGGCGGCGCGGTAGGCGGGCGCCTTTACGGGGTCCATGTTGGCAAAGTAATTGAACGGCTGGTGGTGGAACTGGAAGTTTGGGGGATTGGGGAAGCTGCCGGCGCGCGCGCTGGCCGTGGCCAGGACCGTCGTGTCCTTCCAGGCGCCCGCATACCAGGCCCAGTCGATGTTCTTGCCAGAGAGCAGGTCGCCGATATTCGTCTGCGTTTGCGGCGGCAGCGTATTGGCCTTGCCCGTGTCCGCATACAGCTTGCTGCTGTCGCCCGAGGCGGGCGCGTTGCTGCTGGGCTGGAACGGCGGCTGCATGGTATTGACGGCGTAGAACATGCCCGTGCTGTCGGCCGGCGTCAGCGCGCCATCGTTGGCATAGGCGGGCGCACCGTTCAAGACCGTGCCTGGCGCCGTGGCGGATGGCGTCAGGCGCACGAAGTTGCCGTTGGCGTCGACGTCGATCTTGGCGATCAAGCCTTTCGCCACCGACGTGTCGGCGTTCGGATACGTGGGCGCGCAGGCGCAGATCAGGTACTGGTGCGTGAGGAAGGAGCCGCCGAAGGCGCCGATGAACAGGTTGTCGGCCAGCGCATATTGTTTCGCGATGTCCCACAGCTGCATCTTGCTGCCGTCGTAATAGCCCATCGACAGGCCGCCCGCATCGGAATACGCGGCGAACTTGTCGTTGGCGCCGCCGTTGATCTGCATCTGGTTGTTGTAGAAGCGGTGCACCAGGTCGCGCGTGATCACCGATTGCGGCAGGTACAGCGGGCTGCTGGCGTCGTCGATCTGGAACGGCTTGTTGGGCAGGTTGGCCGATTGCGCCTGCGTGATGACGGTGCTCTGGCCGGCCGCCGTCATGCCGCCCCAGGTGGGTGGCAGCACGGGCAGGGTGCTGCCGTCGATGTCTTTCTGCGGCACATAGGCGGCGCTTGACGTGGGGTTGACGCCCGGTACGCCGTTCGCGCCCGGGAACAGGCCGTACAGATTGTCGAAGCCGCGGTTTTCCGCATAGATGACGACGATGGTCTGGATATTGTTCAGCGCCAAGCTGCTATTCAGTGCGGCCAGCATATCGGCGGGCGCCGCCTGCGTGCTGGCGCTGGCGATCAAGGCCGTCACGCTGGCGTTTTCCGCCTTCAGTTTCGCCAGCTCGTCGCCGCTGGCCTTGTTGAAGTCCGACGCCAGGCCCGCTTCGGACACGCCGATGCGCGCGGCCAGCTTGCCGCTGGCGGATGCAAAGTCGCCGCCATTGCCATCCATGACTTGCGCCAGTTCCGTCGACAGGGCGCTGACGAAGGTGCTGTGGCCGGCAGGGGCGCGCAGCAGCAGTTTTTGCGTGACCTTGGTGCCTGCGTCGCCGACGACTTCATGGCGGATCGCGTCCGTGCCGATGGTCACCAGCACGGCGCCCTGGCCGTCCAAGGTGTAGCTGCCGTCGGCGGCCGTGCGCACGGGGCTGGAGGCGCTGTCGCACGTGAGTTTGGCGCTGGCGCTTTCCAGGCATACCTGGGCGTTTTCATAGTAGCTGCCGATCACCTGGCCCGTGGTGCTGGGCGTGATCGCATAGTTGCTGCCGCAGGCGGCCAGGCCCAGCGACAGCAAGATAGGCAGGGGACGTAAGACAGGGTGGGAGTGCGGTTTCATGTGCATGCCTTTTGGGTGGAAAACGTCGCATGCTAGGCAGGCAATATGTCAGCTGCGTGACATGTCAGCCCCTGTTACATGACGTAATGTACGGACTTGATACATTAGGTTTTGCAGGGTTTTGTCACGCAGCTGTCACATGCCGTTGCTACGCTGCCAGCCCATGATGAAAACGAACTCCCCCTTGCTGCTTGCCGCCGTGGCCGCCTGCTTGCTGGCCGCCTGCCATCCTGCAGCGCAAAAAGAAGCCGTCGCCAGGCCCGCCTATCTGTCGGGCGCCTACGCGCCCACCCTGCAACGCCAGCCTTCCGTGGCCCAGATGACGGCCATGGGACGGGCCATGTTTTTCGAGCCCAGCCTGTCTGTCTCAGGAAAAATGTCGTGCGCCAGCTGCCACAGTCCCGAGCACGCGTATGGCCCGCCGAATGGGCTGGCGGTGCAGCTGGGGGGACCAGAGCTAAAAGATGCGGGCACGCGCGCCGCGCCCTCGCTGCGCTACCTGCAGACGGCGCCCGCCTTCACCGAGCACTATCACGACGACGATGGCGATGACAGCGTCGACGCGGGGCCCACGGGCGGGCGCAACTGGGATGGCCGCGCCCAGTCCGGCCACGAGCAGGCGCTGGCGCCCTTGCTCTCCAAACGCGAAATGGGCAACCGCGATGCGGCCGCCGTCGTCGCCAAATTGCAGGCCGGCCCCCTGGCGGCGCAGTTCCGCCAGACGTATGGCGCGGATATCTTCGCGCAGCCGGGCCAGGCGCTGCGCTGGGCGCTGATGTCGCTGGAAGTGTTCCAGGAAAGCCCGTTGGACTTCTATCCATATACGAGCAAGTACGACGCCGTGCTGCGCAAGCAGGCCGTCTTGAGTCCGCAGGAAGCGCGCGGCCTGGCCCTGTTCAACGATGAACGCAAGGGCAATTGCGCGTCCTGCCACATCAGCCAGATTACTTCCGGCGGCGCCTTTCCCCAGTTTACCGATTACGGCTTGATCAATATCGGTGTGCCGCGCAATGGCAAGCTGCCTGTCAACGCGGACCCCGCGTACTTCGACATGGGCTTGTGCGGCCCGGACCGCACCGACTTGATGGCGCATAAGGAGTACTGCGGCAGCTTCAAGACACCGTCCCTGCGCAACGTCGCCCTGCGCAAGGTGTTTTTCCACAACGGCAGCTTTACCAGCCTGGAGCAGGTGCTGCGCTTTTACGTGCAGCGCGATACGGCGCCGCAAAAATGGTATCCGATGGATAAAAACGGCAAGGTGCGCAAATACGACGACCTGCCGCCCGGCCTGGCGGCTAACGTGAACGTGGAAGCGCCGTTCGACCGCCAGCCGGGCCAGGCGCCAGCCCTGAACGACAGGGAGATCGCCGACGTGATCGCCTTCCTGCACACCCTGACGGATGGCTATCGGGAACCTCGCCCGGCACAGGGAAAACATGGCTAAAAGATATCAAGATACCATTGCTTACAACTACGCCACAAAAGCCTGTTTTTATGTGCGTTAGCGCACGCTAGAAAATTTTAGGCAGGTGTATATTGCGAACTGATCTGTGTCTTTTGATAACAACGAAAGGGAATACCATGAAAGCAAGCAAAAATTGGATGACCGTATGCGCCGCCGGGATGATGGTTGTGGCACTGGCTGCCTGCCAGAAGAAGGATGATGTCGCCGCCGCCGGTCCTGCGGAACAGGCTGGCCAGAAGATCGATGCGGCCGCCGCCAAGGCTGAAGCCGACATCAAGGATGCCGCTACCAAGGCCGACGCTGCCGTGAGCCAGGCCGCTGCCGATACGGGCGCCAAGATGGACCAGGTCGCTGCTGACGCGGACAAGAAAATGAGCGAAGCGGCCGATGCCGTGGGCAAGAAGGTGGAAAAAGCCGGTGAAAAGATGCAGGACGCCGCGCACAAGTAAGCACGTCATCAGCGCGCCCCGCAGCTGCCGTCAGGTGATGGCGGCTGCGGCGACGCCTTCGCTGGCCTGGCCGCCTGATACGGTCGTCCCTGTCTTGTCCATCCCGTCCGTTCCCCCCAGCACCACGCTCAAATCGACAAAGCCGTCGCGCCATGCGCGTTCCAGGTCTTGCTCCACCGCTTCCAGTGTCGTTTTTTCCACCTGCCGAAAACCGCGCAAGCCATACGCCCGGTTGCGCCCGTGCGCCTTGGCCAGGTACAGCGCCATGTCGATCAGGTTGACGCTGCGCTCCCACGTGAGCGGCCGTCCCAGCGGCGCCAGCGGATAGGGCGCAAAGCCGACGGACACGTGAACCTGGATGGCCTGCCCCTGGTAGTCGATGCTTTGCGCCGCCATGCCGTTGAGGATGCGCCGTGCGATGTCGTCGAGCCCGTCGCGCGCGACGGCCGGCAGGAAGGCGAGGAATTCCTCGCCGCCCCAGCGCACGATCATGTCCGTTTCGCGCAACACGTCGTGCAAGGTTTCGGCGATCGTCGTCAGCACGAGGTCGCCCGCAGCATGGCCGTAGCCGTCGTTGATGTGCTTGAAATGGTCGACGTCGAGCAGGAACAGCGCGCCCACGACATCGCCGCCGGCATAGGAAGGCTGCGGCTTGCCCGCATGGCTGCGCATGAATTCCTGGAAATGGCGGCGGTTGTACAGGGCCGTCAGCGGGTCGCGCGAGCTCTGGCGCTTGAGTTCCTGGTTTTTCACCTTCAGCTGCACGTTCGCATGGCGCACCTTGCGGTACAGCAAACCGACGATGGCGGACGCCATGGCCAGTACCAGCGCCAGCAGCCACCACACGCGCTGCTGCAGGCGGCGGTTGTCGATTTCCGTGCTCTTCAGCTGATTTTCGCGGCTCAGCAGTTCGATCTGGCGCTGTTTCTTTTCCGCCTCATATTTTTCTTGCAGCTCATACACGGCCTTTTGCCGCTGCTTTTCGAACAGCTGGTTGGAAATGCCGCGCTCGCGGTGGTACGCCGTGACGGCGCCGCGCAGGTCGCCCGCCTTTTCCAGCGCCATGCCGTACTCCAGCAGCACGGCCTGCATTTCCGGTTGGTTGGCCGTGCGTTCGTAGTAGGCCAGGCCAGTGGCCACGCTTTGCTTGCCTTCCTGCAACCGTCCCTGGCCGATCAGCGCCTGGCCGATATTGAGCCTTGCCGTCGCCTCCACCTGTTCATCGTTGACAAGGCGCGCCGCCGTGATGGCTTCATTCGCGTAGCGCAAGGTTTGCCCGTAGTCGCCTTCCTTCAGGTAGCTGTCCGACAGATTGACGAGGGTGACGGCCACCATGCCGCGCGCGCCCAGCTGGCGTTCCAGCGCCAGGGCCGCCAGCAGGGCGCGCTGGCCCCGCTGCGGCTGCTGCGCGTCGAGCGCCAGCCCGTACTCCGTATTCTTCGCCTGCGCCATGCGGCCCGGCGACGCCAGGGTGCTGGACACGGCCAGCAATTCGTCGAGCACCTCGAAACCCTTGTCGTATTCGCGCATCTGCGTGTACAGCAGGGTGAGGGCGTTCAAGGCGGCGGCCAGGCTGGACGGGGATTTGCTCTGGCGCGCCAGGTCGACGGCCGCCTGCAGCTTGGCCAGCGCAAACGGGAAATTGCCTTCCTCGGCCCACGACTGTCCTGCGCTGATGGTGGCCTGCACGCGCACGGGCAGGTCGTCCGTGCGGTTGGCGATCTTTTCCGCCTCAAAGGCCAGCAGGTGCGAGGCGCGGCGCTCGTTCCTGGCAAACGTGATGTAGGCCTTGTTGAGCATGCCTTTCGCCAGCGCCACGTCGCTCTTGTTCAGGCGGGCGTAGGCGATCAGCTCTTCGGCCAGCTGCATGGCGATATCGTTCTGCCCCAGGCGCATGCGGGCGTGGCTCAGTTGGGTCAGGAATTCCGCGCGGATGGGCAAGGGAGCGCTGCGCGCCTGCGTCTCGACTTCTTGCAGGCGCTGCAGGGCGCGCGCGGGCACGAAGCGGCCATCGTCGCGCACGGCGGTCAGATACTCCTCGAGGTTGCTGCCGGCCTGGGCGTGCGCGGCAGGCGGCAGCATGCAGGCCAATACCAGCAGCCAATGCGCCTTTCGCCATGATGCCCGTCTCTGTCTGCCTGCCAACGTCCCGCTCCCGCAATGACCACCTGTCTGTAACAGATTATATTCTGTTGCAATCAAGAAATATCATGCGCACCGCAGAAATTTGCGAAAGTGCACACGGCCGGCATTGACAAGGCGCTACTACTGGGCCAGCTGCTGCAGCAGGTACAGGCGCTGGTACAGGCCGCCTTCGATCTGCATCAGGGCGTCGTGCGGCCCCGCTTCCGTGATGCGGCCGTGATTGAGCACGATGATACGGTCGGCTTCGCGGATGGTTGACAGGCGGTGGGCGATGGCGATGATGGTGACCTTGCCGCGCAATTCGTTGAGGGCCAGCTGCACGATCTGCTCCGTCTGGCTATCGATGCGCGACGTCGCTTCGTCGAGCAGCAAGATGCGCGGCTGGCCGGCCAGCGCGCGGGCAATGGCGATCAGCTGCTTTTGCCCCGACGACAGGCGCGAGCCGCCTTCGCCCAGCGGCGTGTCGTAGCCGTGTTCCAGCGCCGCGATGAAGTCGTGCGCATGCGCGGCGCGCGCGGCCGTCTCGATCTGTGCCTGCGTGTAGCCGCGGCCCATGTCGATGTTTTCGCGCGCCGAGGCGGCCAGCAGGAAGGGGTCTTGCGGCACCAGGCCCACGTCGGCGCGGAAGTGCTCGTTGTCGATGCTGTCGAGGGCCACGCCATTGATGGCGATGCTGCCTTGCGTGACGGGGTAAAAGCGCAGCAGCAGCGACAGCAGGGTCGACTTGCCGCTGCCCGTGTGGCCGACGATGCCGAAGAAAGCGCCTTGCGGTATCGTCAGCGACAGCTCGTGCAGCACGGGCTGGTTTTCCACGTAGGCGAACGTCAGCTTCCTGATGTCGACGGCGGGCAGTTCGCTGCCCGCTGTCGCCTGCCGCAGGGCCGGAGTTTCCCGCCCCTGCGCATGTTCGAGCGCCTGCGCTTCGTCGAGCAGGGCCGAGACGCGCGCCGTGGCCACCACCGACTGCTGCAGCTGGCTGAACTGCATGGTGATCTGGATCAGCGGTTCGATCACGCGCGCGATGTAGCTGATGAACGCATACAGCACGCCCACTTCCACGGCGCCCATCTCGCGCCGGCCGAAGCTGAAGATGACGACGGCCAGCAGCACGATGTTGAGCATGTCGAGCGCGGGGCGCAGCAGCCAGGCGTTGGCGCGCAATTCCTGCATGCGCGCCGTGTAGTGGTCCTGGTTGATGCCCGTGAAACGCGCGCCGAAGCGCTTTTCCGCGTTATTCGCCTGCAGCACGCTCATGCCGCCGATCGATTCGGCGATCTGGCCGTTGATCTCGCTGCGCAGGGCGCGCGCGCGCGTGACGGCAGGCGCGCTCCAGCGCTGGTACAGGAAGACGATGACCAGCACGGCCGGCAGCAGGGCCAGCACGATCAGCATCAAGCGCCAGTCGAGGAAAGCCATGGCGGCCATGGTGCCGACCAAAACGATGGAGCTGTCGAGGATGACGAACAGCACCTGCACGTACAGCGATTTCACGGCTTCCGTGTCGTTGGTGACGCGGCTGACCAGCTGCCCCGTGATGGCGCGGTCGAAAAAACTCATCGGCAGGCGCAGCACGTGCTGGTAGACGGTTTCGCGCAGGCGCTGCACCGAGCGCATGGCCAGGCCGGACAGGCGCACCAGCTGCAGATAGCGCAGGCCGGACGCGACCCAGCCCGTCAGCAGGCAGCCGCCCAGCAGCAATGACATGCGCGTCCAGTCGAGGTGGCGCGGCAGCAGGTGCTGGTCGATCAGGGCCTTGCCCAGGATCGGTCCCGTCACTTCGAGCGCGGCGGCGATGATCAGCCAGAACGTGGCCCAATACAAATGGCGCAGGTCGGGCGCGGCGGCGCGGCGTAGCAGGCCGATCGCTTGCGCGGCCTGGCGGCGCACGGATTGGGTGGCTGTATCTGTTTGGTCTGTCTTAGATGGCATCGAGGCTGGCCTCCAGTTGTTGATAGCGCCACTGGCTGGCATACCAGCCGTCGCGCTGCATCAGCGCGTCGTGGTTGCCCGTTTCCGTAACGTAGCCGTCGCGCAGGACCAGAATCAGGTCCGCGTTGACGACGGCGCTCAGGCGGTGGCTGGCGATGATGGCGCTGCGTTCGGGGCGGCGCGCGCGCAGTTCTTCCAGGTGCTGCAGGATGCGCGTTTCCGTGCCCGTGTCGACGGCGGACAGCGCATCATCCAATAGCAGCAAGCCGTTGTCGGCCAGGAGAGCCCGTGCAATCGCCACGCGCTGGCGCTGGCCGCCGGACAGGGTGATGCCTTTCTCGCCCACGTGAGTCTGATAGCCATCGGGGAACTGCAAAATATCGGCATGGATGTCGGCCAGCTGCGCCGCCCGTTCCACTTCCTCGCGCGTGGCGCCGGGGCGGGCCAGGGCGATATTGTCGGCGATGGTGGCGGAGAATAAAAACGACTCTTGCGGCACCCAGCTGATGGCAGCACGCAGCGCATGCAGGGTGTAGGCGTCGAGCGGCTGGCCGTTCCATGTGGCTTGGCCTGATTGCGGCGTCACCTGGCGCAGCAGCACGCGCAGCAGGGTCGACTTGCCGCTGCCCGTCGGACCGACGAGGCCCAGGGTCTGGCCCGGCAGCAAACGCAGCGAGATGCCGGACAGTGCCGGCGCCGTCTGGCCCGCGTAGGCAAAGCCGACGTCCTGCAATTGCAGGGGGCCGGGCGTCAGGGTGGCGATGGTGCCGTGGTCGTCGATGGCCAGCGGCGCATCGAGCATCGGCTGCAAGCGCTGCCAGGCGGCGCGGCCCCGTTCGATCAGGGACAGCACCCAGCCGGCGGCGAACATGGGCCAGATCAGCTGGCCCAGGTACATGGAAAAGCTCGTCAGCGCGCCGATGGTCAGCTGGTCTTGCCACACGAGGTAGCCGCCCAGGCCCAGGGTCAGCGCCGTGGCGGCCGTCAGGGTCAGGCCGACGGCCGGTTCGTATGCCGCTTCCCAGCGCTGCGCCGTCAGGCTGGCGTTGGCCGCATGGCCGGCCAGGGTGGAGAACTGCTTGCTGCTGCGCTCTTCCAGGCCCAGCGCGCGCAAGGTGCGCACGCCCGACAAGGACTCTTGCACATGGTCGTTCAGCGCGGCAAAGCGCTTTAAGGAATCCGTCGACGCCGTGTGGATATGGCTCGAGATGCGCCAGAAGGCCAGTCCCATCAGCGGGAAAGGCAAGAGGGCGATGCAGGCCAGGCGCCAGTCCACGCCCAGCAGCATGATGCCGAGCACCATCAGCAGGGTCAGGGTGCCGTCGAAGCCGGCCAGCATGGCTTCGCCGGCGGCCATTTCGATGGCGTCGATGTCGTTCGTCGCCAGCGCCATCAGGTCGCCCGTGCGCTGGTTCTGGTAGAACGACGCGCCCTGCTGCGACATGCGCGTGTAGAAGCGCGTGCGCAGCATCACGCCCAGCTGGTAGGCGGCCTTGAACAGGGTGATGCGCCAGCCCACGCGCAGGAAGTAGATGACGACGCCGACGGCGAGCAGGGTCAGCAGCTCAAGCCACAGTTCGGCCGCCGTCATGCGGTGCGCGGCCAGCGCGTCGATGATGGCGCCCACGCGGCGCGGAATCCAGACGGTCAGTGTTGCCACGCCTGTCAGCATGACGGCAGCGGCGGCATACGCCGGCCAATGCTGACGCACGAAGCCGGCGATGAGCCTCGATAAACTCATGGTTACCTTTTGTTTTGTAGTAATGGGGTGTCGCGGGGCGGAAGGGCGGGCACGCGGACGGAAAGTACGCGTAGGATACAACAAGGCGGAAAAGCGCGCTGTGGACGGGCACGCAAAAAACGGGCCGTAGCCCGTTGTTTTGCTGCGTCAGTGGTGCGCGCGAGGCTTACTTGCGGCCGCTGCCTTTAGCGCCGCCCAGCATGTCGAGCTGTTTCGATGGCGTGCCTTTGGGCGCGGCCTTGGCTGCCGGCTTGGCGGCTGGGGCAGGCGCGTGCTTGACGGCGGCCTTGGCCACGGTCTTGCCGGCGGCGCTGGCCGGTTTGCTCGAAGGAAATGGTTTTGCGGCAGGCTTGGCCGGTGCTGGTGCGGCGGCTTTCGCCGGCGCTGGTGCTGGTGCGGCGGCGGGTGCGGGTTTGGCCGCTTCCGGCTTGGCTGCCGGTTTGGCTTCCACCGCTTTCACTGCCGGCTTGTCGGCGGCCTTCTCGGCAACCTTGGCAGGCGCTGCTGCTGGTTTGGCTGCCGGCGCGGCGGCAGGCTTGGCTACTTCGGCAGGCTTGGCGGCAACGGGCGCAGGTGCCGCTGCTGGCGCTGGTGCAGGCACAGCGGCAGGCGCGGCAGCAGGCGCAGGTACAGCTGCCAGCGCTGGCTTGGCTGCGGCAGGAGCGGGTGCGGCGACAGGCGCGGCTTCATCGAGGCGTGCCTTGGCCGAGGCCAGCAATTCCGCCTGGGTGCTCGAGGCGATGCCGAACAGCTGGCGGCTGTAGGCCAGCACGCTTTCGATGTTCGGCTGCGCCTGGCTGCTGCTGTAGCTGAAGAAGTCGCGCGGGTCCTGCGTTTCCAGCAGGTGCTGGGCCGTCTCCGCCGTTTGCGAGATGGCGGCCTTGCCCGCGTTCAGGTTCAGCGCGATGATTTTCTCGGCGCTTTCAAAGACTTTGCTGGTGAGGGTGCTGAAGATTTGCAGCTGGCTTTCCAGTTGCGACTTGGCGGCGCTGGAAAATTGTTCAGGAAGCGGAAACATATTTACTCCTTTGTACGGATTAAAATGCTGGCAAAACGCTCTGCAAAATCCCGAAAACCAGAGTTGGCCGCGTTTTGTAAAGTAGGTAGCGTGCTAAACAGCTGATCATAGGCTTTTTATGATGCAACGCAATATGAATATTCTAGCGGTGATTCAAGTTAGTTGAAAGCTATTTTCTCAAGGGCGTGTGCCGTGTGCTTCCCCTATTGGTGCGCCTGGCAGCATTTGTCACAAGTTTGCGCGGGCGCAAAGCGTTGCCAAGGAAACTATGGCTACGCTTTTGCCAGTGACTGTATTCTTGCACTGCAACATGCTTGAAAAGATACGATGGCAATGCACTCGAAACACCAGGTACCGTAGTCAACCGAAGGAGTGTCCGCATGGACCTAGTCATCCGCAATGCCAGCCTGCCCGACGGGCGCTGCGCCATCGATATCGCCATCGAGGGCGGCCGCATCGCCGCCGTCGGCACCGCCTTGCCCGTGACGGGCGCGCAAGAGATCGACGCCGCCGGCGACCTCGTCACGCCGCCCTTCGTCGATGCCCACTTCCACATGGACGCCACGCTCAGCTATGGCTTGCCGCGCGTGAACGCCTCTGGCACCCTGCTCGAAGGCATCGCCCTGTGGGGCGAGCTGAAGCCGCAATTGACGCAGCAGGCGCTGGTGGACCGCGCCCTGCAGTATTGCGACTGGGCCGTGGCGCGCGGCTTGCTGGCCATCCGCTCGCACGTCGATATCTGCGACCCGCGCCTGCTGGCCGTCGAAGCGCTGCTCGACGTCAAGCGGCAAGTCGCGCCATATCTCGATTTGCAGCTGGTGGCGTTCCCGCAGGACGGCATCCTGCGCAGCCCCGGTGCCTTCGACAATCTGAAGCGCGCGATCGCCATGGGCGTCGACGTGGTGGGCGGCATCCCGCATTTCGAGCGCACCATGGCGGACGGCGCGGAATCCGTGCGCCTGCTGTGCGAATTCGCCTGCGAGCGGGGGCTGATGGTCGACATGCATTGCGACGAGTCGGACGACCCGCTGTCGCGCCACATCGAAACCCTGGCCTTCCACAGCCAGCGCCTTGGCATGCAGGGCAGGGTGACGGGATCGCACCTGACGTCCATGCATTCGATGGACAATTATTATGTGAGCAAACTGCTGCCGCTGATCCGCGAGGCAGGCGTGGCGGCCATCGCCAATCCCCTCATCAACATCACCTTGCAGGCACGCCACGATACGTATCCGAAGCGGCGCGGCATGACGCGCGTGCCCGAGATGCTGGCCGCCGGCATCCCCGTCGCCTTTGGCCACGACTGCGTGATGGACCCGTGGTACAGCCTCGGTTCGGGCGACATGCTGGAAGTGGCGCACATGGGTTTGCACGTGGCGCAGATGACGGGCCAGCAAGCGATGCACGACTGCTTCCTGGCCGTGACGGAAACGCCGGCGCGCATCCTGGGCCTCGATGGCTACGGCATTGCGCCCGGCTGCCATGCGGATTTGCTGATCCTCGATTGCGGCAGTACCGTGGAAGCGCTGCGCCTGCGCGCGGCGCGGCGCCTGGTGCTGCGGCGCGGGAAAATCGTCAGCGAAGCGCCGCGCGCGCAATCGCGCCTGCACTTGCCGGGGCGCCCTGACAGCGTGAACTTCCGCCTGGGCCGCTGATACAATCAGCCATCACTTGTTATCGGGAGCACCGACTTGAAAGAAATTGATATCCGCCCGGCCAGCGAAGCCGATTTCGACGCCATGTGGCCGATCTTCCAGACCCTGGTGGCCGGCGGCGACACGTATTCCTTCCCCGCCGATACCACGCGCGAAGCATGCCACGCCTACTGGTTCGGCCCCGGCGTACAAAGCTTTGTCGCCACCATGGGCGCGGAGCGCCTGCTGGGCATGTACAAGTTGGTGGCGAATCAGCCTGGCCATGGATCGCACGTGGCCAATGCCTCGTTCATGGTCGACCCGGCCGCGCAGGGCGTGGGCGTGGGCCGCCTGCTGGGCGTGCACTGCATGGAAGAAGCGCGCCGCGCGGGCTACCTGGCGATGCAGTTCAACTTCGTCGTCAGCACCAACCTGGCCGCCGTCACCTTGTGGAAAAAACTGGGCTTCACGGTGGTCGCCACCTTGCCGCTGGCCTACCGCCACGCGCAGCTCGGCTATGTCGACGCCTACGTGATGTACCAGCTGCTGACCGACCCGATGCAGTGGCCGGCATGAGCGGCGCCGTCACCGTGATCGAGACGCCCCGCCTGCGTCTGCGTACCGCCAGCGTCGATGACGCGGCGTTTTTCCTCGGGCTGGTGAACGAGCCGACCTGGCTGGCGACCATCGGCGACCGTCAGATCCATACCGTGGACGCGGCGCGCGCGGCGCTGGAAACGGGCCCGATCGCGCAGCAGCAGGAACTCGGCTACTCTTTCTATATCGTCGAGCACCGCGTTGACAACGTGGCGATCGGCATGTGCGGCCTGATCAAGCGCGCCACCATGCCGGGTCCCGATATCGGCTACGCGCTGCTGCCCGCGTATTGCGGCCAGGGCCTGGCCTGGGAGGCTGCAGCTAGCGTGCTGCGCCATGCGCGCGACGTGCTGTGCCTGCCGGCCGTATATGGCCTCGTGTCGCCGCAGAACCAGCCTTCGATCAACTTGATCAACAAGCTCGGTTTGCGCTTCGAACGCTTTTCGCGCCAGCCCATCGTCGGCAAGGACATCAATATCTATCGCAAGAGTTTTTCTTAGTCAATTCTCAGGCAACGCGTCCAAGTCGAACCATCGAACTGCATGACATCCTTGGCTCCGATGGACCACATGATGCCGTCGGCCGCGCTCAGGTGATAACAGGTCAGCGGAACGTCGTCGCCGAAGTCGACGGGCCTGAGCTTGCCGTCCTCGAGCCGGTAGACGCAATGGGTGGAAGACACATAAAGCTGTCCATCGAACACCTCCATGCCCCAGAGGTCTTCCTGCGTGCTTTCATGTTCGATCATTTCCCATTGGTCATGGCGTCCGCGTAGCAAGGTGCCCAGCTGTCCGCAGGCGTAGACAAAGCCATCGGGTGCGCAGCGAACCTTGTGGAGAGCGAGCTGGGTCGGGCTGTTCTGCCGGGTGAAGAGGGCGCCGTCGAATTGCCAGATTTCGCCTTCCCAGCCGACAGTGTAGATTTCCTGTTCGCTGTAGCCATCGATGGATTCGAAGCTGGTGTCGGTGATCGGGGTGTCACCGACCTGGGTGCTCTGGTCGATGCATCGCCACTGGTCTTCGCCTTCGCGCACATAGGCCTGCCGGCAGGTGCCCACGGCATAGGCCCGACCGTTGGCGATGCCGCGGATTTCACGCAGAGGGCCGCGTTTTTTGGGGTCTACGCCGCAGCTGGCAATGGATTCTTCCAGTACAGTGCCGCCACCACTGGCTTCTACTGACCCATCGGTCCCCAGCGCCAGGTAACGTTCGGCCGGCACATGGCAGACTGTTCCGGAACAGGCGAGCCATGGCACTGTGCCGGCGCCCCAGGTTCCACAATCCAGAGAAATCAGTAACGAACCAGTGTAACCCTCGCTGATAGAGAGGTCGTCCGTGGTAATCAAATAGCCGAGGTCTGAGTAGCGAACGACTCCGGTACCAATGCTGAGTCCGCTGAATCGCGGGTCTCGAAAGTCCATGTTGGTCTCCTGATATGAGTAATTAAGTTCTTGCTTTCACGAAACCTTGACGGACTCGGTGGCGTGACAGCACCGCGTCCGTCTTGATCGGTACAAACCGCATGCCGGGCCGGGTCACCGCTTCGCAGATCGCTTGCGCATCGGCAGCATTGTTCGTCTTGACGTGCGGCTTGACGAATTGCGGCGCCATCAGCTTCCATCTTCATGGTAGCCGCTTCTTTCGTTTGGAGCCGGATACGCCCCCTGTTTGGGCACCTCAATACCGTTTGAAGGAGGGCGTCCGGTCCATTAGAACATTTACTTGAGGAACAGGTCCCGGTCCGGTGCGAAATGCGCGTACAGGGGCAGGAAGGCGCCGCCGACGGCGCGCGCGTCGGAGCCGACGGTGCCGCCGAGCACCTGCGGCCGGGCGATGCCCTCCCAGCTATAGCATTCCAGCGCGCGCTCGACCTGGGCCAGCAATTGTTCGAGCAGGCCGCGGTCGAAGGAGCCGTCGATAATCACCCCCTCCAGGTCGAGCAGGCAGGTGGCGCTGGTGATGCTCAGCGCGATGGCCCGCGCCGCGTCGTCGAGCCAGGCCGCGGTGTGCGTGACGAACGGTTCCTGCAGCGCGCGCCCGTCGTGGGCGGCGGCCGGGTCCAGCCCGGCCAGGGTGTACAACTGCTCGAGGTTGAACAGGGAAGCGTCGCCCAGCAACTGGCCCGGCGGGTTCCTGGCGCCGGCCGTGGCCATGCCGAGCGGCAAGGAGCCGACCGCGCCGGCGTTGCCGTGCAGGCCGCTGTGCAAATGGCTGTTGATGACCAGGCCGCCACCGATGAAGATGTCGACGAAGATGTACAGGAAGTTCTTGATGCTGCGCCCGCGCCCCAGCACCAGCTCGGCGACGCAGGCGGCGGCCGTATCCTTGGCGAACTCGACCGGCAACGCCGTCATCGCCTGCACGCGCTGGCCGATGTCGATGCTGTCCCACGCGTTGGCCTGCTCCGGCGCCATCTCGAGCAGATTCTGCCAGCCGCCCAAGCCCAGCGGCGCGGCGATGCCGACGCCGCACAGGCGCGGCAGCAACTTCGGTCCCAGCAGCACGGCCATGCTTTTCAGCGCCGACTCGATCTGGCCGAACACGGTGTCGGGGACGGGAAAGGAGTAGGGGAACGACAGGCGCTCGCGCGTCTTGCCGACGAAATCGACCAGCAACACGTCGAGGCTGCGCCGGCCGATCTTGATGCCGATCGAGAAGGCGCCGTCCGGATTGAGCATGATGGGCACCGACGGCTGGCCGACCTTGCCGCGCACGGGCGCGCGCTTGCTGACCAGGCCGTCGTCCAGCAGGCGGTTGATGATCAGGGAAACCGTTTGCGTGCTCAGATTGGTCAGCCGGGCCAGGTCGGCCTTCGGCATGCTGCCGTGCAAGCGTACGGCCTGCAGCACCACCCGCTCGTTGAACTGGCTCATGCCCATCTGGTTCGAGCCGCGCGGCTGCAGCCATGGAACATCGTCGATGGCTGCTTGCGGCGCGCACGCCTCTTCGGTAAAGCTGTCTGACATGGCGGGGCGGGTCCGGTTTCTACAGGCGTAAAAGAAGGACATTTTATTACATATCCACCGCCCCGCCAGTGAAGCTCCAGATGGCTGGAGCTTCCGTGCAGCTTTAGCGCTTGGCCCAGATCGACTTCAAAGGCCAGATGGTCAGCTCTTTCAGTGTTGCCGCGCCGCCCACGGCGAACAGCGCGACACCGTTGCTGGACGGTTGCGGAAAGATCTGGTCGGTCAACACCACCTCGTTGCCCGCAAATACCATTACCGACGAGGTATCGACCACGATGCGCAGGTCCACCGTGCCGGTGCGCAGCGGCAGCGGGGCGGTATGACGGGCGGCAAAGCTGGCGTTGAAGCTGGCGTCGCCCGATTTGCTGCGGTCGATGTAGACCTCGCCCGCTACCGCGTCATAGCCGATGACGGTTTCTTCTCCATTCGTGCCGGTGCGCACCTTCAGGCCAAAACCGGTGGCACTGCCCGGCTGGAATTTGGCCACGATGTCCAGGGCCTGACCCGGGACGGGGGCGATATCGAGTGCTTGCACGCCGGCGGCCACGGAACGGTCCTGGGCGCTGTACAGCGCTTTGCTGCGCAGTGTGCTGAAGTTGTCCACCGGCTGCTGCACCAGCCGCGCCTGGCCGGCTATGGTGCGCAGCGTGAATTCCCGGGCGAAGGTCTGCGCGCTGCGCCATGGGGTGGTGGGCGTGTTGCCTGCGTAGTCCCAGTTGCTCATCCAGCCCAGGCCGATGCGCTTGCCATCGGGTATGCCGTTCCAGGTCACGGCGGCATAGAAGTCGGCGCCGTAGTCGAGCCAGTTGGCTTCCTCTTTGGCGCTGTCCGAAAAGACGATATGGTCGACCAGGATATGGCCCCAGCCGCCCGTGTTTTTGTCGACCACCTGGATCTGCGCGCTCTTGCCCCGGTAGGCGTCCACGTTCCAGCTGCGCCAGTTCAGAGTTTCGGCATTGGCGCCGGTTGCGCTTTTGACCACCTGGCCGTTGACCAGCAGGTTGACCGTCGTTTCATCGCTGACGGGCTTGGCCGGCTGGTCCGATGCCTCGAACACGTCGGCAAGAATGTGTCCCCAGGCGCCGTCGTTGTCGTCGATGATGACGATCTGGGCCTGCTGTCCGGCGAACTCGCGCACGTCCCAGTTTGTCCAGTTCAGTTCGGAGTCCGCTCCGGTGGCGCTGCGCACCACCTTGCCGTTGACCTTGAGCACTACCGCCACAGGATTCGGGCTGTCATAGGGATGGTTGCCGCCCCCGACGAGGAAGTTGATATAGGCCCTGGAAATGGTGAAGGTGGGCGACGTCAGGCTGCCCTTGGGCGTGTCGCCGGCACCGAAGAAGGAATTGAACACACCCGCGCCCAGCTTGCCGGCTGCCGCTTGCCTATCGGCGTCGCTTCCTGCGGCAACCCTTTGCCCCACCAGGTCGCCGGCGGGCGTCCAGCCCAGGTCGGCGTAGGTGGCATTGGCCGGGCCTTCAAAACCGGCGCCCGGGAACAGCAAGGATCCCGCAGGCACCGTGCCGTCGCCCGCACCGGCCAGACGCGGATGGCGCCCGCCGCCGACCATCAGATTGATGTACTTGTTGGACACGGTAAAGGCGGGTGAGGTGAGCGTGCCTGTGGCGCCGTCATCCTTGCCCAGCCGGTAGGTGTCGAGCAACTGGCTGCCCTGGTTGTCGGCCACGCCATGCGAGGGGACCACGGGCGTCTTGCCCGCAAAGTCGCCCGTCGATGTCCAGCCGGTGGCATCGAAGCTGGCCGCTTCAAAGTCCTGGTAGACGGTGCCCGTGGGGGGCTTCTTGTCGATCACGCTGTTGGCATCGGCCACAAAGCGCGTGCCGTCGAATTTCCCCACAAAATAATGCGCCCCGGAACCGCCAGCCACCGAGCCGGGGTTGATGTTGATGTTCATCACCCATTTGCGTTTGCTGGCGTCGCCATCGACGGGCAGCTCGAAGAGGTCGGGACATTCCCAGATGCCACCGACGGCGTTGGCCGGGCCAAAGGCGCTCATGTAGGTCCAGTCGCGCAGGTTTTTGGACGAGAACAGCAGCGCCTGATGCTTCTCCGAGGCCACGGCAACCATGACCCATTTTTGCTCCGGTGCATACCAGAAGACTTTTGGATCGCGGAAATTTTGCCCTTCGGTTTCAAACGGCGCCGGTGGCGCGGCAATCACCGGGTTCGCGGCGTACTGCGTCCAGGTGCGTCCCCGGTCCAGGCTGTAGGCGATGGACTGGGACTGGGTGTTGGGGGCGAGCACCTGTCCGTTGGCCAGCGTTTTTCCTTGCGGGTACACACTGGTATAGATGGCCACCATGGCAGGCTTGCCGGCGCTGCCAAGGCCGCTGGTATTGTTGGTGTCGACCACCACGCTGCCGGAGAAGAACATTTGCGTGAGCTTGCCGCCAGCGTCTTTTTCGGCCGTCAGGGCGACGGGCAGCTCGTTCCAGTGCAGCAGGTCGGTGCTGACGGCGTGGCCCCAGGACATGTCGCCCCAGGTATTGCCGTTCGGGTTGTACTGGTAGAACAGGTGGTATTCGCCGTCGTGGTAGACCAGTCCGTTGGGATCGTTCAGCCAGTTTTTTGCGGCGGTGTACGAGAGCTGGGGACGGTAGGTTTCAAGGTGGCTGGACTGGGGCGGCCCGCTGGTGCTGTCGCTATCGCTGCCGCAGCCCACCAGCAGGGTGGCAAGGCAAGAGGCGAGAACAGTGAAGTGCTTTGACATGGTTGTCTCCTGATATTGTATGTTTTATTCCAGCTGCAAGTTCCTCAGCCCGCCAGCGGATCGCTGATCACACCCTTCTTGAACAGGAAATTGGCGTACGGCTGCATTTCGCCGGTCTGCACGATGGCGTAGGCGCCCTTGACGCGTTCGTAGAAGGCGAAGCGCTCGACCGCCTCGCATTGTTCCGGCGTGGCGGCGCCGGTGGCGGCGATCTGCTCGAGCATGGTGCGTTGCAGCGCCGACAGGTAGCCGTCGGCGGTGTTGCATACCTTCATGAAGGCGACCGGCTGGTCCACCATGGCGTCGAGCGGAAACACCGACAGCAGCGCCGCGCTGGCGCGCTGGAGGTCGATGCCGGGCAGGCGCACGAGCGGCTTGCCCTGGCCCAGGGTCTGGCTGGTGAAGTTGGCGTCGACCAGCACGATTTCCTCGCCATGCCCCATTTCGCACAGGATCTTCAGCAATTCCGGGCTGAGCAGTGGATCGATTCCTTTAAGCATGAGCTTCCTCCGGGAAGTCTTCGGCGCTCTTGGCGCCCGTCATCACCGCCACGGTGTCGGACATGCTGATGTGCTTCGGGTTCAGCACGGCGACGCGCTTGCCCAGGCGCTGCACGTGGATGCGGTCGGCGATCTCGAACACGTGCGGCATATTGTGGCTGATCAGAATTACCGGCAGGCCACGGTCGCGCACATTGCGTATCAGTTCCAGTACCATATTGCCCTCCTTTACGCCGAGTGCGGCGGTTGGTTCATCGAGAATCACGACATGTTTGGCAAACGCCGTGCTGCGCGCCACGGCCACGCCCTGGCGCTGGCCGCCCGACAGGGTGCCGACGGCTTGCTTCATCGAGCGGATGCCGATTTTCAAATCGCGCATATGGGCTTCCGCCTCGGCCAGCATCCGCTTCTTGTCGATGCAGCGCAGGAAGCGCGACAACATGCCTTTGCGCAGCAGTTCACGGCCGAGAAACAGGTTCTCGGCGATCGTCATGGCTGGCGCCACGGCCAGGTCCTGGTACACCGTCTCGATGCCGTAGCGGCGGGCGTCGATCGGCGACTTCAGATGGATCGGCTTGCCGTCGAGCAGCATCTCGCCCTCGTCGGGCACGAGAGCGCCCGACAGGGCCTTGATCAGCGACGATTTGCCGGCGCCGTTGTCGCCGATCACGGCGAGTATTTCTCCCGGCAATAAATCGAAATCGGTGCCGTCGAGGGCGGTCACGCTGCCGTAGCGCTTGACCAGGCCGCGGGCCTGGAATACCGGTTGCACATGTGTCGTCATGTTCATCAACCTTTCTTGTGTGTCAGTTGATCGGTGGCCACGGCCAGGATGACCAGGATGCCCGTCACCAGGATCTGGTACACAGAGGACACGCCCATCAGGGTCAGGCCGTTGCGGAACACGCCGACGATCAGCACGCCGACGAGGGTGCCCATGATCGAACCACGTCCGCCGAACAGGCTGGTGCCGCCGAGCACGACGGCGGTGATGCTGTCGAGGTTGTCGGTCTGGCCGCCCTGCGGGTCACCCACGCCCATGCGCGCCACGGACATCAGCGCGGCGATGCCGTAGCACATCCCGGCGATCATGTAGACGCCCAGCAAAACTTTATTCGTGGCGATGCCGGTCAGACGGGCCGCCTCCGGATTGTTGCCGACGGCGTACAGGTGGCGGCCAGGCGCGGTCTCGCGCAGGTACAGCCAGGTCAGCACGTACATGCCCAGCATCAGCACGGTGCCGTAGGTGAAGGTGGCCTGGCCGAGCTGGAAGGTGTTGCCGAAAAATCCCATCGCTTCCGGCAGGCCGGTGACGGTCTGGGCTTGCGAATACAGCTGCGTGACGGCGAAGGCAATGTTCATCGTGCCCAGCGTGACGATAAACGCCGGCAGCTTGATCGAGGTCACCAGCGCGCCGTTGATGAAGCCGATCAGCACGGTGACGGCGATGCCGCACCCGATCGCGAGATAGGGGTTCATGCCGAGGTCGACGGCGAATTTGGTCATGATGACCGAGCCCAGGGCCATGGCCATGCCGCAGGACAGGTCGATGCCGGCGGTCAGGATGATCAGGGTCTGGCCGATGGCGATGATGCCGACGACCATGACTTGCTGCAAGATCAGGGAAAAATTCTGGCTGCTGAGGAAGCGGTCGCTTTGCGACGCAAAGAACACGCAGGCGGCGAGCAGGGCAATGACCGGGCCCAGTTTAGAGAGCGGCGGCATAAATGTCGGAACGGTGGAACGCATCTGTTATCCATATTCAAGAGGGGAAAAAGGAGGCGCGCAGGCGGCCGCGCGCCGGCAAGGCAGATCGCCTTGCCGAACGCGGCTGACTGCGTGGATTTATTTACCCCAGCAGGAGTTCAGGCCGAACGCCGTGTCGCGGCTCTCGACGCCCGCTTGCTGCTTGTCGCTGATCAGGGTGACGCCGGTATCGACGTAGCCGCTGGCCTTCTTCCCGTTCTTGGCGTACTCGACGCCGGCTTCGACGCCCAGGCCCGCCATGTTCAGCGGATACTGCTGCGAGGTCGCCGCGATGACACCGGCCTTGACGTCGCGCACGCCGGCGCAGCCGCCGTCGACCGAAACTATCATCACGTTCTTTTCCTTGCCCAGGGCCTTGAGCGCCTTGTAGGCGCCGGCGGCGGCCGGTTCGTTGATGGTGTACACGAGATTGATGTCGGGATTTTTCTGCAGGCAGTTTTCCATCGCCGTCTGACCCTTGCCCTGGTCGCCGAAGCTGTCGGCCATGCACACCACGTCGGCGGTTTTCGCCGGCCCGACCGTCTTGGCGCTGATGCCCGGCGCGCCATAGCCGGCCAGGAAACCGTTGTGGCGGGCTATCCCCACCGGATGGCCCGGGAACAGGTCCAGCATGGCGATCTTGACGGGCTTGCCGGCGAAGGCGGCCTTCGCGTATTGGCCGATCAGCAAGCCGGCCTTGTAGTTGTCGGTGGCGAACAGCGCGTCGGTGGCGTCCTGCGGCTCGGTCGGGCTGTCGAGGGCGATCACCAGCACGCCGGCCGCGCGCGCCTTCTTGATGGCCGGCACGATGGCTTTCGAATCGCTCGGGGTGATCATGATCGCCTTGGCACCGGCGGCCACCATGTTTTCAATCGCCGTCACCTGGCCGGCGTTGTCGCCGTCGGCGCGTCCGGCCGCCGTCAACAGCTTGGCGCCCTTCAGTTTCGCGCGTTGCTGCGCGCCTTCTTTCATCTTCACGAAGAAGGGGTTGGTATCGGTCTTGGTGATCAGGCCGACGATTGCTTCCTCGGCCATGGCGGCGCCGCCGGCTGCCGTCAGGACAGCCAGTGCGATGCATTGTTTGACGTTCATTGTGTTGTCTCCAGAATCTATTTATTTTTTACCGGGAGGCGATTGCCTCGGCCTGGGGGCGGCCGTCAATGCGGTGCCCGAGCCAAATATACGCCCGGCTAATTAATAAATCAAGCGGCTTTATATATTGTGTGTGGTAAAAAAGATCAGCCCATCGCGGCCGGCATGGATGCCGTTTTGCTGAAAAATAGTATTTGAAAACTCGCCGCTTTTGCAGTGGTGGCAGATGGGCTTTGTTTTTATAGTTGGCATACCGGTGGAAAACCGCCGGACTATAAAAATGGAGACGTGTTATGAAAATCATGACTGCTGTTGCATGGGGCACCCTCATGTCCGCCGGGTTTGCAGACGCCTCGGCGCAAAGCTGCTCGGTGCCCGTGATCAAGGTGCTGGCGCAAAAAAGCCTGGGCTTGACCGTGATGGAAAAGACCCTCGCCGAGTATGAAAAGAAAAGCGGCACCAAGGTACAAATTAGCTATTTCGGCGAAAACGACCGCCGCTCGAAAGCCCGCCTCGACGCTTCGACCAAGGCCGGCTCCTACCAGATCTATTACATCGACGAAGCCAACGTGGCCGAATTCGCCACGGCCGGCTGGGTCGTCCCCCTGCTCAAATACCTGCCCAAGGACGCCGATTACGACGACTTCCTGCCGGGCCGCCGCGCCGTCGCCTCGTACAAGGGCGTGGCGTATTTTGCGCCCCTGATCGGCGGCAGCGATTTCCTGTTCTACCGCCGCGACCTGCTGGAAAAGGCCGGCATCGCCGTGCCGAAGACGCTCGACGAACTGGTCGCTGCCGTCAAGAAAATGAATAATCCGCCGAATGTGTATGGCTGGGCGGCGCGGGGCCAGCGCGGCTCGGGCATGAATGTGTGGCGCTGGGCGCCGTTCATGCTGGCCGCCGGCGGCAAGTGGGAAAACAATGGCGTGCCGGCCTTCAATTCGCCGCAGGCCGTGAAAGCCACCACCCTGTACCGCGAGCTGTTCAAGTATTCGCCGCCGGGAGGTGCCACCTACGACTGGAGCAATGCGCTCGAAGCATTCAGGTCGGGCAAGGTGGCGTTCATGATCGAGTCGACGCCGTTTGCCGACTGGATGGAAGACCCGAAAAAATCCTCGGTGGTCGACAAGGTCGGCTATGTGCGTCCGCCAGCGCCGCTGCCATCGGCCGCGTATGGCCACGGCCTGGCCATTTCCGCCACGGGCGCGAAAGATGAATGCACGCGCCAGGCGGCCGGCAAGTTCATCGCCTTCGCCACGGGCAAGGAGCAGGAGCAGGCGCGCCTGAAGGACAACGTCTTCAGCGACTACAACCGCACCAGCACCATCAACAGCGACTACTTCCGCAAGCACGTCAAGCCGCAGATCCAGGCGGGCCTGACGGACACCACGCCCGTCTCGCGCGTCACCATCTGGCCCAGCCCCGAGTGGCCGGACATTGGCGACAACCTGGGCGTAGTCTTGGAGGAAGTGTTTACGGGCACGCGCGGCGACGTGCAAAGCGCGCTCGATGAGGCGAATGAGTATGCGACCGAGGTGATGCAACGGGCTAAGAAACGTCAGTAAGCCCGTATCGCCGACGACTCCGCTAGCTTAAATCAGGGGTCAGACCCGGCGGGTCTGACCCCAGCTCTTGCTTTTGGGGTAAAGCCAGCGCTTGCATCTTCACGTCTGAAAGCCATCCTATGCCACACACCATCCATAAAAAACGCCACACCTGGCTGCCGGCCGTCTTCCTGACCTTGCCGCTGCTGGTCCTGCTGGTACTGGGCCTGGTGCCCAGCATCGCCGCCATCAACCTGGCCCTGCAAAATCGCGTGCTGCGCTACAGCGACAGCGATTACGTCGGCTTTGCCAATTTTCTCCGCCTGTTCGGCGACCGCCGCTTCGTCAATGCCGTGCAGGTGTCGGCCATCTGGGAAGTGGTGACTGTGGCCGGCTCGCTGATCGTCGGCGTGCTGCTGGCCGTGTTCTTGTTCGAGAAGGTGAAGGGACGCACGCGTGACATCATCGCGCTGCTCTTGATCGTGCCCGTGCTGCTGCCGCGCGTGTCGGCCGCCTTCATCTGGAAGTTCATGTATTCGCCATTGATGGGCATCCTCAACTGGATGCTCGAATGCGTTGGCCTGGGCGGCACGGCCCTGCTGTCCGATCCCGCCACCGCCCTGTACGCGGTGGCCTTGGTCGACATCTGGCAGTGGGGCCTGTTCTTCGGCGCCGTCATCCTGAAGCTGCTGGAAACTCTGCCCGGCGAACCGCTGGAAGCGGCGCGCCTCGACTACGCCAGCACGCTCCAGGTGTATGCCTACATCGCACTGCCCATGCTGAAGGTACCCATCATGAGCCTCGTCTTCATCAAGATGGTCGAGTCGCTGCGCTCGTTCGACCTGATCTACGTGATGACCAAGGGCGGCCCCGGCATCTCCACCGAAACCCTGGACATGTACGCGTATGCGCAGGGCATCGGCTTGATGGGCAAGGTGTCGTACGCGTCCAGCATGGCCGTGCTGATGATGCTGGCCACGACAGTAATATTCACCCTGCTCTGGAAGCGAGTCGCCAAATGGGAAAACTGACTATCCGGCGCGGTGTGGACCATGCCGCCACCACCGCCATTACTACCGCGATTATCCTCGTGGCGCTGTTCCCCATCCTGTGGGCCGTGCTCAACTCCTTCAAGGAGCTGATGGACATCGTCACGCCCGTGCCCCGCTTTTTCTTCAGCCCGACCCTGGCCAATTACAAGCAGGTGCTGGCCAGCCCCGAAGTGCTGACGGGACTGGGCAACAGCGTGGCCATCGTCGGCGTCGCCGTGCTGCTGGGGGCTGTGCTGGGCGTGCCGGCCGCGTATGCGATCGCCCGCTATCCGATCCCGGCCAAGAAGGATATCCAGTTCTTCCTGCTGTCGCTGCGCTTTTTGCCACCTGTCGCCGTCGCCATTCCCTTGATCTCGATCTGGATCGACCTGGGCCTGTACGACTCGCGCCTGTCGATGGTGGTGACGTATCTGCTGGTGACCCTGTCGACCATCATCTGGCTATCGATTCCCGCGTTTGCCCGCATTCCGAAAGAGATCGAGGAAGCGGCCGCGCTCGACGGCTACGGCCCTTACCAGGTGTTCTGGTACGTGGCCCTGCCGGTGGCCTCGAAAACCCTGATGGGCGGCATCGTCTTCAGCTTCGTGCTGGTCTGGAATGAACTGATGATCGCGCTGGCGCTCACCTCGTCGAAAAGCATGACCCTGCCCGTGGTGGCGTCGGCCTTTACCTCGATGGGCCAGGAAGTGCCGTGGGGCGTGGTGAACGCTTCCACCGTGCTGCTGGCGCTGCCGCCGCTGCTGTTCGTCGGCATCCTGGGACGGCTGCTCAACTCCATGCTCAAACATAAATAAGGAAACCCATCATGCAAGCACTCGTACTGGAACACGCGCATTCCATCACCCTGCGCGACATCGATTTGCCGCTTGCCGTCGGCCCGCGCGACGTGAAAATCAAGATCCATACCGTGGGCATCTGCGGCAGCGATGTGCATTACTTCAAACATGGCAAGATCGGCCCCTTCGCCGTCGAAGCGCCGATGGTGCTCGGCCACGAGGCGTCCGGCGTGGTGGCCGAAGTGGGCGATGGGGTGACGCACCTGAAGGTGGGCGACCGCGTCTGCATGGAGCCGGGCGTGCCGCAGTTCGATTCGCCGGCCACCATGCGCGGCCTGTACAACCTGGACCCCGCCGTACGCTTCTGGGCCACGCCGCCCATCCACGGCTGCCTCACGCCGTATGTCGTGCATCCGGCTGCCTTTACCTTCAAGCTGCCCGACAACGTCAGCTTTGGCGAAGGCGCCATCGTCGAACCGCTGGCCATCGGCCTGCAGGCGGCCAAGAAGGCGGCCATCAAGCCGGGCGACGTGGCCGTGGTGATCGGCGCCGGCACCATCGGCGCCATGAATGCGCTGGCCGCGCTGGCGGGCGGCTGCTCGCGCGTGATCCTGGCCGACCTGGTGCCGGAAAAGCTGGCCCTGTTCGCCGGCAATCCCGCCGTGACCACGGTCGACGTGCGCCACGCCAGCCTGTTTGATACGGTGCGCGAGCTGACCGACGGCTGGGGCGCCGACATCGTTTTCGAGGCCAGCGGCAGCATGCGCGCCTACGACAACATCGTCGACCTGCTGTGCCCGAACGGCTGCCTGGTGCTGGTCGGCATGCCGCCCGAAAATGTCCCTTTCGATATCGTTGCCATCCAGGCGAAGGAAGTGCGCATCGAATCCGTGTTCCGCTACGCGAACATCTTCCCGCGCGCGATCGCCTTGCTCGCCTCGGGCAAGATCGACGTCAAACCCTTCATTTCGCGCACCTTCGGCTTTGCCGACGGCGTGCGGGCGTTCGAGGAAGCGGCCCAGGGCCATCCGCGCGACGTCAAGATCCAGATCGAACTGGCAGGAGACTAACCATGGCAAACATCGCTTGCAGGCAGTTGCACAAGACCTATGACGAGAAGACGGCCGTGCTGCAGCCGTTCGACCTGGAAATCGACGACGGCGAATTCATCGTCCTGCTGGGGCCATCGGGCTGCGGAAAGTCGACCTTGCTGCGCATGATCGCGGGACTGGAAGACATCAGCGGCGGCGAGCTGCACATCGGCGGCGCCATCGTCAACGACTTGCCGCCGCGTGCGCGCAACGTGGCGATGGTGTTCCAGAACTACGCGCTGTATCCGCACATGACGGTGTACGACAATATCGCCTTCGGCCTGCGCCGCCTGAAGGTGCCGAACGACGAGATCGAGCGCCGCGTGCGCGAGGTGGCGGCCATTCTCAGCCTGGACAGCCTGCTGGAACGCAAGCCGCGCGCCATGTCGGGCGGCCAGCAGCAGCGCACGGCCATTGCGCGCGCCATGATCAAGACGCCGCAAGTGTTCCTGTTTGACGAACCGCTGTCGAACCTGGACGCCAAGCTGCGTGCGCAACTGCGCGCCGACATCAAGCGCCTGCACCGCCGCCTGCGCACCACCACCCTGTACGTCACGCACGACCAGCTCGAAGCCATGACCCTGGCCGACAGAGTGGTGCTGATGAAGGGCGGCCATATCGAGCAGATCGGCACGCCGGCGGAACTGTACAACCATCCGCGCACCCTGTTCGCGGCCGGGTTCATTGGCACCCCTGCCATGAACTTCATCGATGGCGTCGTCGAAAAAGAGAGCGGGCAAACGGTGCTCGTCTGCGCCGGCTACCGCTGGCCATTGATATCGCCCCGCTTCACCGCGCTGGCCTCGGGTACGCGCGTGGTATTCGGCCTGCGTCCGAATCACTTGCGCGCGGCGCTGCCGCAGGAGCAGGCAGGCACGCATGGCCTGGCGTGCGTGATCGACCTGGTCGAGCTGCTGGGCGCCGAAGCGCTGATCAGCTTCCAGTGCGGCGCCCTGAGCCTGTCGGCGCTGCTGCCGGCGAACGCGGCCAACAGCGCGGCGCAGGTGGGCCAGACCCTGGCGCTGGCCTTCGATGAAGAGCACATGCACCTGTTCGACGCCGACAGCGGTCTGGCTTTGGCGCTCAATGCCCAGGTAAGTGGTTAGAATAGCTGGCAACGAGACCGCGCAAGGGAACTGCCGTGACGCCTGACCTGGAACTGATCCACAAACCGATCCATGAATCGTTTCGCGCGTGGGCGCACGGCTTTCCGCATACGGTGGCGAAATGGCATTTTCATCCCGAGTACGAACTGCACTTCATCATCACGTCAAACGGCAAATTTTTCATCGGCGACCATATCGGCAGCTACGGGGCGGGCAATCTGATCCTGACGGGGCCGAACCTGCCGCATAACTGGGTCAGCGAATTGCCGGAAGGCGTGGTCTTGCCCGAGCGCGACCTGGTGCTGCAGTTTTCCGGCGACTTCATCGAACGCTGCGCGCTGCTGTTCCCGGAAATGGCGCCCCTGAAAGCCCTTCTGGGCGAGGCTGCCAGGGGCTTGCAATTTCCCGATGCGCTGGGCCTGCGCCTGGTGCCGCTGATGAAGGAATTGACGACGGCGCAGGGCTTGCGCCGGGTCGAACTGTTTACGCGCCTGTTTGGCGAGCTGTGCGACTGCCGCGAGCGGCGGCCCCTGGCCAGCGTCACCTATCTGGCGCAGGCCGGCCGCTACATGTCGTCGACCATCAACCTGGTGCTGGCGTATATCAAGCAAAACATCACGCTCGATTTTTGCGAGCAGGACGTGGCCGACGTGGCGGAAATGAATACCTTGAAATTCACGCGTTTCTTCCGCAAGCATACGGGCACCTCGTTCATTCAATATGTGAACCAGGAGCGCATCGCGCTGGCCTGCGAACTGCTGATGAACACGGACATGAAGGTCACCGATATCTGCTACCGCACGGGCTTCAACAACCTTTCCAATTTCAACCGCCAGTTTTTGGCGCACAAGCACATGTCGCCGTCGAAATTCCGCTCCTGCCTGCTGATGAACATGCCCGATCCATCCGGCGACGGCCATTCTTAACTTTATTCTGGAATCAAATGACTTATCTCGGTATCGATATCGGCACTTCCGAAGTCAAGGCCATCCTCACCGATGACGCGCAAACCATCGTTGCCAGCGCCGGCGTGACCCTGCGCGTGTCCAGCCCCCATCCCGGCTGGTCGGAACAGAATCCCGAAGACTGGTGGCACGCCACCCTGGACGTCATCGCCGCCATCCGCGCCGCCCAGCCGGTGGCATTTTCCGGTTTGCGCGGCATCGCGCTGTCGGGCCAGATGCATGGCGCCACCCTGCTCGACAAGCAGCAGCACGTGCTGCGCGCGGCCATCCTGTGGAACGACACGCGCGCGTTTGCCGAATGCGTGGAACTCGAGGCGCTGGTGCCCGAGTCGCGCGCCATCACGGGCAACCAGGCCATGCCCGGCTTCACGGCGCCCAAGCTGCTGTGGCTGCAAAAGTACGAGCCATCGCTGTTCCGCGCCACGGCCAAGGTCTTGCTGCCCAAGGATTACGTGGCCCTGCGCCTGACGGGCGAGTATGTGTCCGACATGTCCGACGCTTCCGGCACCCTGTGGCTGGACGTGGCCAAACGCGACTGGTCCGAGCGCATGCTGGCCGCCACCGGTTTGACGCGCGAGCACATGCCGCGCCTGGTCGAAGGCAGCGCCGCCGCCGCGCAGGTGCGGCCCTCGCTGTGCCAGGAATGGGGCATCGCGCACCCGGTGCTGCTGGCCGGTGGCGCGGGCGACAATGCGGCGGCGGCTGTCGGCCTGGGCGTGGTGGAGCCGGGCGCCGGCCTGCTGTCGCTGGGGACCTCGGGCGTACTGTTCGCCGGCAGTGACGGTTTTGCACCGAATCCCGGCCAGGGCGTGCACGCATTCTGCCACTGTCTGCCCGAGCGCTGGCACCAGATGAGCGTGATCCTCAGCGCCGCGTCCAGCCTCAGCTGGGTGGCGCGGCTGACGCAGTCGGGCGACATCGGCGAATTGGTCAGCCTGGCGGAAAACGTCGAGGCGCGCACGGCGCCCATCTTCCTGCCGTATTTGAGCGGCGAGCGCACGCCGCACAACGACGCTTCCGCGCGCGGCGTGTTCTTTGGCCTGTCGACGGAACACGGCCGGGCGGAACTGGCGTACAGCGCGATGGAAGGCGTGGCTTTTGCCATGGCCGACGGCAATGCGGCCCTGCGCAGCGCCGGCACGCATCTGGAAGAAGCATCGTTCGTCGGCGGCGGTTCGCGCAGCCGCTTCTGGGCACAGCTGTGCGCGAATGCCTCGGGCTTGAACGTGCTGCGTCACGACCATGGCGCGGCTGGCGGCACCATGGGTGCTGCGCGCCTGGCGCAGATGGCCGTGACGGGCTTGCCGCCCGCGCAGGTGTGCACGCGGCCGGCCGCGCAGGAGACAATCGCACCGCAAGCGTCCGCCATGCTGGACGAACGGCTGGCGCGCTACCGGCGTCTGTATCCGCTGCTGCGCGCGGAGTTTGCGGGAGCGGCTGCGGTGTAGCGCTGAAGCGACCGGCAAGATTGCCGGCCTGACCATGCTGCGAGCGCGTCACTATGGCCAGGCAGTCAACCTTTCCTTGTAATTTGTTGTTTCTATGTTGAAAGTGTTTCTCTAGCGAAAGCGTTACTTGGTTTTTCACGGGGCGCACCGCATGATTTCCCCATTTGGTGAGAATTGGATAGTTTTGGCGGCGCCTTTGTTGCCATCCTGTTCTTGCCGCCGGGAGAAACCCATGCAACTCGCGAATCTGAAAATCTCCATCCGCCTCGGTCTGTTGGGCGCCTTCTTCTTTCTTGCGCTGGTGTTCGTCGGTGTGCGTGGCTGGAGCGCGCTCGACGCGGCCAGTGCGCGCAGCGCGGACGCCATGCAGCACTCCGTGGCCCTGACGGAAGCGGTCGATGCGGCGCGCAGCGCGCAGGTGGAATTCAAGATCCAGGTGCAGGAGTGGAAAAACATTTTGCTGCGCGGCGGCGATGCGGCCGCCTTCCAGCGTTACCGTGAAGCGTTTGTCGCCAGCGGCGCGCAGACGCGCAAGGAATTGAAAAGCCTGCAATCGATGATGGCGGCGCTGGGGCTCGACACGGCGCCCGTGGTGCAGGCGCTGCAGGCGCACGATGCGCTGGGCGTGAGCTACCTGGCGGCCCTACAAAAATTCGATGGCGCGCGCGCCGACAGCGCCCACGTGGTCGATGCGCTGGTCAAGGGCATGGACCGCGAACCGACGCGCCAGATCGACGCCATCGTGACGACCATCGGCAAACAGTCGCACAGCCTGATGGCGAAGATGAAGGAGCAGGACGCGGCCGCGCACCGCAGCGCCAGCATCGCCATGCTGGCCACCGTGCTGGTGACCCTGGTCGTCGGCAGCGTCACCGTGTGGTGGCTGATCCGCAGCATCACGGTGCCGCTGGGCGCGGCTGTCGGCATCGCCCAGCAGGTTGCGGCCGGCGACCTGCGTGCCGTGGTGGCCGATGGCAGCCGCGATGAAATCGGCGATCTGCTGCGGGCCCTGAAAGCGATGAGCGGCAACCTGGCCGCCATCGTGGGACGTGTGCGCACCGGTACGGACGCCATCGCCACGGCCTCGGCGGAAATCGCCAGCGGCAATATGGACCTGTCCTCGCGCACGGAAGAACAAGCCAGCTCGCTGGAAGAGACGGCCGCCTCGATGATCGAGCTGACGTCCACCGTGCGGCAGAATAACGACAACGCCGACCAGGCGCGCCAGCTGGCTGGCGGCGCGTCCGACGTGGCGCAGCGCGGCGGCGCAGCCGTGGCGCAGGTGGTGCAGACCATGAGCCATATCAATGCTTCGTCCAAGCGCATCGTCGACATCATCGCCGTCATCGACGGCATCGCTTTCCAGACGAATATCCTGGCCCTGAATGCGGCCGTGGAAGCGGCGCGCGCGGGCGAGCAGGGGCGCGGCTTTGCCGTAGTGGCGACGGAAGTGCGCAGCCTGGCGCACCGCTCGGCCGCGGCGGCCATGGAAATCAAGCAGCTGATCGGCGAATCCGTGCGCACGGTGGAAGAGGGCAGCGTGCTGGCCGGCCAGGCGGGGCGCACGATGGATGACGTGGTGAGCAGCGTGCAGCGCGTGAATGCCATCATCGGCGAGATCGCCGTGGCCAGCGTGGAGCAGCGCGACGGCATCGAGCAGATCAGCATCGCCATCAGCCAGATGGATGGCGTGACGCAGCAGAACGCGGCCCTGGTGGAGCAGGCCGCCGCCGCCGCGGACGCGCTGCAGCAGCAGGCGGCCAGCCTGGCCGACGCCGTCAGTATCTTCAAGCTGCACGGCACGCCCGGCGTGGCCGCATCGGCGGGCGCCGCCCCGGCCCGGACGCTGTCGCTGGCCTGAAGCGGGCGTGCCACGCGCCGCTTGATGCCAGTCAAGCGGCGCCCGATCAGGCAAATATCGCGCCAAAATTCTTATATTATTTCCTTTCAGCATGTATCTGCGCCCGGCCGCATGGCGCACGTTGCAAAGGAAAACCATGTTCCGTACTTTCCGCCTGCCGGGTGACGCATGACGGCGCTGCTGCTGGCGCTGTGCCTGGCCCTGGCCATGGTGCTCGCCGTGCTGCTGGCCTGCCAGTGGCGGGCGGCGCGCATGTGGCGCATGCGCCATGCGACGGGCGTGGTGCTGCAGGCGGCGCAGGCGCAACGCATGGCAGATGCGCTGTCGCTGCTGCATGCGCTGCCGGCGGCCGTCATCGGCACCGACCACGATGGCGTGGTGCGGTACCTGAATCCCCGCGCCAGCGCCATGGGCGGCTTGCAGGGCGACGATGGCCCGGGCCAGGCCGTGACGCAGCTGCTGCCGCTGTTTCATGATGGCACGCCCATCGATGCGGCGCGCCAGGTGCGCGACTGCGTGGCGCGGCAGGAAGTGCTGGAAGTGGCGCGCGGCGCCGTGCTGCTGCGCCATCTCGACGGCAAGCGCATCGACGTGCAGTACAGCTGCGCGCCACTGGCGCAGGGCGGCGCGGTGCTGCTGCTGCACGACGTGTCGGCCCGCCGGCGCGCCGAGCAGCAGCTGGAATTCATCGCCCACCACGACGGCTTGACGGGCTTGCCGAACCGTTTGCATTTCCAGATCCGCTTCGAGCACGGCATCGCCTACGCGCGCCGCCACCAGGGGCTGCTGGCCGTGCTGTTCGTCGACATCGACCGCTTCAAATCCATCAACGACAGCCTGGGGCACGACGTGGGCGATCAGGTGCTGACGGAGTTCGCGCGCCGGGTGCAGCAGTGCGTGCGCAAGGTCGATACGGTGGCGCGCCAGGGTGGCGACGAATTCATCATCCTGCTGACGGAACTGCGCACGGCGCACGATGCCGAGCGGGTGGCCGAGAAAATCGTCCGCGCCATCGCCGCCCCCTTCGTCATCGGCGAATACAGCCTGTCGGTGGCGGCCAGCGTGGGCGTGGCCCTGTACCCGGACGACGATGACGACGTCAATGCGCTGATCGAAAAGGCCGACCTGGCCATGTATGCGGCCAAGCGCCACGCGCCCGGTACTTGCCAGCGCTATGCGCCGCGCATGCAGACGCAGTCGTATTCGCGCACCATCCTCGAGACGGCCCTGCGCCACGCGCTCGAACGCAATGAATTCGTGCTGTACTACCAGCCGCGCATGGACTTGAAGACGCGCAGGATCACGGGCGTGAAGGCGCTGCTGCGCTGGAAGCACCCGGAACTGGGCTTGATGATGCCGCTCGACTTTTTGCCGGTACTGGAGGAAAGCGCCTTGATTCTGCCGGTCGGTGCCTGGGTGCTGGCCACGGCCGTGGAGCAGGCGCGCAGCTGGATCGCGCAGGGGCAGATGCTGACGGTGTCCGTCAGCCTGTCGGCGCGCCAGTTCTACCAGCGCGATATCGCGCGCAATTTCGCCGCCGCGCTCGAGGCGGCCGGCGTGCCGGGCCATTGCATTGAATTGGAAATCGCCGCCGGCATCCTGATCGACAGCAACCAGAACTGCGAACTGATACTGCGCCAGTTCCGCCAGCTGGGCATGGCGATCGCCATCAGCGATTTCGGCACGGGCGACGCTTCGCTCACTTACCTGAAACGCTTTCCCACGGATGCCGTGAAGATCGAAAAGTGCTTCGTCGACGACCTGGGCAAACCGGGCGGCGATAGCGCCGTGGTGCGCGCCATCGTGGCGATGGCGCGCACGCTCGGACTGCGCACCATCGCCGGCGGCGTGGAAAGCGGCGAGCAGCTGGAACTGCTGGCCGAGATGGGTTGCGACGAAGCGTTTGGCTATTTTCTCGGCCGCGCCGTGGCGCCCGAGGACATCGAGGCGCTGCTCAAAAGTAGCGAAGCCACTCAGAACTGATAGCGCAGCGCCAGCATCGCGTTGCGCGGATCGCCGTAGTAGCCGCCCATGCCCGTCGAATAGTACTTCTTGTCGAAGACGTTATTGACGTTCAGGGTCGCCACCAGCTGTTTGCTGACCTGGTACTGCGCCATCAGTCCCGCCACCGCATACGCCTTCTGCGTGAAGCGTTCGCCATTCGGTCCGCGGTCATCCATGTAGATATCGCTCTGCCAGTTCACGCCGCCGCCCAGCACCAGGCCAGGCACGTCTTGCGCCAGGCGCCAGGTGGTCCACAGCTTGGCCATGTTCTGCGGCTGGTTGGTCTGGATGCGTGCGCCGGCGGCATTGCGGATGCGGCTATGCGCATAGCTGGCCGTCAGCTGCCAGTCGGGGCGCAACTGGCCCGATACTTCCGCCTCGAAGCCGTGCGTGGTGGCGCCCTTGACCGTGTGATAGGCGTAGGAGCCGCCGCCCGTGCCGATGATCCAGACATTGCCCGGATCGGCTTCGGCCAGGTTTTCCTGCTTCAGCTGGAAGAGGGCGGCGCTGGTGGTGAGTTTGCCGCCGAAGAATTCCCCCTTGGCGCCCACTTCGTAGTTCTTGCCTTCCAGCGGCGCCAGGAAGCGGCTGTTGACGTCGCGCTGGCTTTGCGGCGTGAAGATGCTGGTGTAGCTGGCATAGGCCGACCAGTTTCGGCCCAGGTCGTAGACGAGGCCCGCATACGGCGTGATCTTGCCGTTTTCGCGCATCGCGTCGTACAGGTCCGTGTCGGCATCGTAGTCGCTGCGGATGTCGCGCTTCCAGTACGACAGGCGCGCGCCCAGGATCACCGACAGCGCGTCCGTCGGGCGCAGGCGCAGCGTCGAATACAGGCCGCTTTCGCGCTCCTTGTCGTACGAGCTGCCCAGGCGCGTGCCGCTGTAGTCGGGCACCGGCATGTCGCCATTCCAGGCGTGGATATTCGGCACCGCATGGTCATAGCCGGCCAGGCGCCAGCCCGGATAGATGGGGCTATTCGTCTCGAGTTCCGAGGCGCTTACGCCCAGCACCAGTTCGTGCTGGCGGCCGAAGGCCTGGAACGGTCCGCTGACGTACGCGTCGAGCGAGGTCTGTTGCGGCTTGCTGTGCCAGTTGGCCAGCCACAGCCGCATGCCGCCGCCCGTCATGCGGTCCGGGTAGCCATTGCCGGAAAAACCCTGCAAGGCGTCGTACCGGTTGCTGCTGCGGCTCACGGCCAGCTTGGCGATCCAGTCGTTGTCGAAATAATGGTCGAGCGTGGCAAACAGCATGTTCTGCTCGCGGTCATACGTGCTCCACGCGGCCGTGCCGTTCATCGAGCGGGGGAAGCGGGTCTGCGAGCCGTCGGCATAGAACATGGGGAATTCGCGGCCCGCGCCCTTGAGCTTTTCCTGCTGGTAGTTGATGCCGGCGCTGAGCACCGTCGACGGCGTCAGGTCCGCTTCGACGATGGCGTACAGCACGTCCTTTTTCTGCCGGTAGCGGTCGATGAACGAGCGCTGGTCTTCATGCGCGGCGACGAGGCGCGCGCGTACCTTGCCGTCCGCCGTCAACGGCGTCGAGACGTCGCCTTCGATGCGGTAGCGGTCCCATGATCCCAGCTGCGCGCCGGCCGTGGCGGCAAAAGCGCGGCCCGGGCGCTTGCGCACCAGGTTGACGGCGGCCGACGGGCTGCCCGTGCCGCTGATCAGGCCCGTGGCGCCGCGGATGATTTCCACGCGGTCGTAGATGGCCATGTCGTAGGTGCGCGCTTCCAGGTTCTTGCTGGTCGGGATGCCGTCGAACATGTACGACGTCACTTCGAAGCCGCGTGAAAATACCTGGTCGTATTCGCGCGTGCTCGACGAATGGTCGACCGTGATGCCGGGCGCCTGCACCAGCACGTCCTGCAAGGTGCGCAAGCCCTGGTCGTCGATCTGCTGGCGCGTGATGACGCTGACGGCCTGCGGCGTTTCGCGCAGCGACAGGTTCAGGCGCGTGGCGCTGGTCAGGCCGGCGTAGCCGCGCTTGCCTTCCGTGGTGCCGTCGCGCAGGGCGCTGGAGCTGACGGCCACTTCGTCCAGGGTGGCGGCAATCGGCGCGCCGGTCGATGCGGCACCCGCCTTGCGCAGCACGTAGCTGCGTTCCCCGCTGGGCAGCGCCTCGAGGCCCGTGCCGGCCAGCAGGCGGGCCAGTGCCTGCGGCACCGTGTAGCTGCCGCTCAGGCCCGGCGTGCGTACGCCTTGCAGCAGTTCGGCCGCCGCGCCCACGCTCACTTTTGCTTCGATGGCAAAGCTGGCGATGGCGGCGGACAGTTCGCCGGCCGGCACGTGGAAGACCGTTTGCGCGGCGGCTGGCGCGGTGGCATCGGCCGCCATGGCCGGCGCTTGCGCCAGCGACAGCAGGATCACGGCGCTGCCGATGGCGCGCGCGAGGGGAGTCAAACGGGGTGGGTGCATGGTCTGGCCTTTCCGGTGAGTGTCGTTGTAAGGTATCGTTGTAATACCCTCAGGACAGGTCACGGCGAAAAAAGGGGCCAACTTTTCACGATTATTTTTTGCGGGCCGCGATGGTGACCCAGTACGGGGTGCGATACAGCACGTCGACGGGCAGCATGCGCGCCAGGCTGTCCAGCACGGCGCCCGTGTCGTCGAGCTGGAAGGCGCCCGACAGGCGCAAGCCCGCCACTTGCGGCGCCACGCGCAGCAGACCCGGGCGGTAGCGTGACAATTCGGCAGCGAAGGTATCGAGTCGCATGTCCTGCACCGCCAGCATGCCGCGCGCCCACGCATCGGCTTGCAACGGCGCCGGCGTGGGCAGGCCCGCGTGATTGGCGTCGAAGCGGCTGTGCTGGCCCGCCACGAGCGTGCGGACGGTGGCCGATGCCGCGCGCGGCGTGATTTCCACCGCGTGTTCGAGCACCGTCACGCGGCTGCCGTCGTCGTCGACGCGCACGGTGAAGCGCGTGCCCAGCGCGCGGATGCGACCATGGCAGGTGGCGACGATGAAAGGGCGGCTGCCCGCATGGTCGGGGCGCGTCTGCACGAGCACTTCGCCGCGGCGCAGCGTCAGCCGTCGTTCGCCGGCGCCATACGCTACGTCGACGGCGCTGTCCGTATTGAGCACCACGGTGCCGCCGTCGGGCAGCGAGACTTCGCGCCGTTCGCCCACGCCGCTGCGGTAATCGGCCAGCATGTCGTGGCGCACCAGCAGCCAGGCGGCGGGCGCCGCCATCAGCGCCAGCAGCACTTGCACTGCCACGCGGCGCTGCGGCCGGCGCAGCACGGACACGGCCAGGTCCGGCGGCAGCATGCCTGCCGTCTGGCTTACCTGCCGCACCCGGTTCCAGGCGCGCGCGTGTTCCGGGTCGCGTGCACGCCACTGGGCGCTGGCTGCCAGGTCGTCCGGCGTGGCCTGGCCCGACTGCTCCAGCAAATACCATTCGACGGCCTGGCGCGCCACCTTGCGCGACAACGGTGGATATGGCGAAGTGGCCGCGCTCATGCCGGCAAGTCCTGCGCCAGCAGCACGCATTCGGTCAGCGCCTCGGCCATGTAGCGCTTCACGGAACGCTCGCCGATGCCCAGCTGCGCGGCGATGTCCGCATAGGCATGGCCTTCGATCTGCGCCATGATGAAGACGGCGCGCACCTTCGGTTTCAGGCCGTCGAGCATCGTGTCGACCGCTTGCAGCGCCTGCAGGATTTCCGCGCGCTGCTCGGTCGATGGCACGTGCTGTTCGGGCAGGGCGGCCAGCGCGGCCAGCCACGCGCGTTCCAGCGACTGGCGGCGCAAGTGGTTGATCAGCAGATGTTTGGCGACGGTCGCCAGGTAAGCCTTGGGCGCGCGCAGGGCCGGCGTGTGCGGCTGCATGGGTGCACCGGCCAGCAGGCGCGCGAAGGTGTCGTGCATCAGGTCGGCCGCCTCGGCAGCATTGCCCAGGCGCCGCTGCAGCCAGTGCACCAGCCAGCCGTGGTGCGCGCGGTAATGGCTTTCCAGCTGCGTGGGCAGCAGGGGTGGCATGGCCATGATAATTACAGCACTGCCAGCGCGACGGCGGCCAGCAAGGCCGCCACGCCGATGATGCGCGCCAGGCGCATGGCCTGGTGGGGCGCATACGGCAGCAGCCAGATCAGCAGCAAGCCGCAGCCCGTCAGGCTGCCGACCCAGTAGACGAGGCCATAGCCGCCGCCGGCGATGTGCATGGCCCAGGCCAGGGCCGCCGCCAGCGCCAGCCAGCCTGCCCACTGCAGGCGGCGGCGCAGCGGCGCGGGCGGTTCGGCGCCGCGTCCGTGCAGGTCGGCGTAGTGGCGGTCCATGGCCAGGCACAGCGAGGACAGACCCGCATAGCACAGGGCAAAGACGAGGAAGTTCGACAGCAGCTCCATCACGCGGCCTCCATCGTCTGCGCCGGTTGTACTGGCGCCGCCCTGGCCGCTTTCACGGGCAGCGGTTTCAACTTGAACGCCGCATACGCGAGGCCCAGGCCCAGCACCAGTACCACCAGGTCGAAGGCGGCCACCGCCACGGGGCCACGGCCCAGGAACAGCGTGACGCCCAGGTGCGAATTGGTGGTGAAGACGTTCAGCACAGGGAGCGACGCCAGCAGGAAGGCGCCGGCGGCCAGCTGCATGCGCCACATGGCGCGCGACGGGCGCAGCTGGGCGATGATGGCGGCCAGGGCCCAGGCGCCGAAGAAGCAGGCGATTTCCTCTTGCGGCCGGTCTTCCATCGCCACCGGCAGCAGGCGGTTGGCCCAGAAGTAGGCGCCGAAGGCGATCGGGATGCCGGCGATGGCGCCGATGTTGAGCGCCTCGACCAGGCGCAGGCCGAAGCTGGCGCGCTTGCCGGCGGCCAGCGCCTTGGCCTGCTTCTGGCGCGTCTTGACGGCCCATAGCAGGGCGCCCGTGGCGACCATGGCGCAGCCGGCCAGGCCGGACAGGAAGAACAGGGCGCGCAGCAGCGGGCCGCCGAAATGCGCGACGTGCAGTCCCACCATCACGCCTTGCGTGGCGGCGGCGCCTGGCTGTGCGTCGCCATCGGTCGACAGCAGCTTGCCGGAAACGCCATCGAATTCCATCGATGGCTGTTTCGATGACATGTCGCGCCCGCCCGCGCGCGTCAGCGAAATGGTGGCGTTGGCGTCGCCCGGATGGCTGACGGAAATGCGCTCGACCTTGCCGCCGCCCCAGTGCTGTTCCGCCTGGCGCACGAGGGGCGCGAGCGCCGTCAGCGGCGTGGCCACGCCGGCCGGCTTGCTGTCGCCCGAGCGGCCGGGAAACGCCTCGGCGAAGAAGGCATCCTTGTCGCCCTTGTAGGCGGCCGTGGCACCCGATGGCATGTACAGGAACATCAACGTGACGAGGCCCGTGTAGGTGATCATGATGTGGTAGGGCAGGGCCAGCACGGCCGTCACGTTGTGCGCATCGAGCCACGAGCGCTGGCCCTTTTTCGGCCGGAAGGTAAACAGGTCCTTGAAGATGCGCTTGTGCGTGACGATGCCGCTGATGATGGAGACGAACATGAACATGGCGCAGAAACCCACGATCCAGCGGGCCCATATGGCCGGCATGTAGTGCAGGTCGAAGTGCAGGCGGTAGAGGAATTCGCCGCCCCGCGTCTCGCGCGGCTTGGACAGCACCTCGCCCGTGGCCGGGTCGGCTTTTTCGCTATGAAAATTGCCGCGCCGTCCGCGTTTCTTTTCGCCCGGTTGCGACGGCTTGCTCCAGCCCAGTTGCGTGGCGGCGCTGCGCTCGCCGGGCAGGCTGATGAACCAGCGCGTGGCGCCCGTGGCCCGCTCTTCCATTGCCTGCTGCGCGACCTTGGCAGCTTCCTCGGTGCTCACTTCGCTGGCGGCGGCGCCATGCAGTTCGGGCTGCATCCATAGTGTGATTTCATTGCGGTAGTAGCTGGCCGTGCCGGCGCAAAACACCAGCAATAAAATCCAGCAGACGAGCAGGCCGGACCAGGTGTGCAGCCATGCCATCGACTGGCGGAAACCTTCTTTCATGCGAGACTCCAGGATAGTGCGTCCATCCACTGCAGGATGGCGGCGATGACGGCGGCCGGCATCAGTAGGCCCAGCCAGGCGCGCAGGGCGCTGCGCGTGGCGAAGACCCACATCACGGCGCAGGTGTAGATGGCAAACGACAGCAGGGTAGCTGCCATGACGGCTTCGGAACGGGCCATGGGCAGGCTTACCGACAGCAGCATGGTGACCAGCGCGGCCAGCACGTAGCCGCCGACGATGGCCGCCACGCTGCGCGAGGCCACGCCGAGCCGGTACACGGCGCCGGCGGACAGCCGCAGGCGCGGCATCTTAATGATGGCTGGCGCTGGCATGGTCAGTCGTGATCCTTGCTGGGCGGCAGGGCCGGGCCGGCCGGCAGCGGCGTCACGCCTTGCGGCTGCACCAGGCTCAGGGTGGTCACGAACATGGCCTTGTCATAGGCTTGCGCGGCGCGCTGGCCGGCCGTCTTGTCCGTGTGCTGCACTTCCAGCACATAGGTGCCCTTCCATGGCAGCGGGAAGCTGACCAGGCCTTGCGCATCGCTCCACGCTTCCTTGCCCCAGCCCGATTGCACCACGGCGTTGACCTTGGCTTGCGCCAGCGGCTTGCCCTGGTAGCTGACCTGGAACTGGCCTGGTTTGCCGGTCGGCACGAGGTCCAGGGTCAACGCTGGCGTCTGGGCCTTGCCGTCGGCGATCAGGCGCGCGGCCGGGACCCACACGGTGCGCGTGGCCTTGCCATCCTTTTTCTCTTCCCACGACGGGTAGTTGTCTTCCTCGACGATGATGCTTTCGCCGGCGCCCACCTTGCCATTGAGGAGGAACGCGCCGGCAGTCTTGCTTGCCTGCAGCGGCTGCGTGCCCTTGGCCGACACCCACGTCACGTTCTTGATGCTGAACTTGTCGAGCAGGCCGGGCGACGCTTCGCGCAGGTTGTCGCCGAATTCGCCGAAGTAGACGCTGGCCGCCTTGCCGTCCTGCTGCAGCCAGATCTGGTGCGCGCTGGCGCTGCCGGATGCGATGGCCGCGCCCAGCAGGGCGGTGGCGAGGGCGCCGAGGCGCGCGATGGAAGTGATGTGCATGGTGTATCCCTTATCTTGTTATGTGAGTGGAAAATCGGCTCGTATCGTGCTTCAGTACTGGTAGCGCAGGTTCAGCGCCACGTTGCGCGGCTCGCCGTAATAGCCGCCGTTATAGAAGCCCACGCGGCGGAAATACGTCTTGTCGAACAGGTTGTTGACATTCAGGTTGGCCGACAGTTTCGGGCTGATCTGGTAGCGCGCCATCAGGTTGGCCAGCACGTAGCTGCCCTGGCTGACCCGGACCTTGTTTTTGTTCGGCAGGGTGGCTGTCGTGTAGATCTCGTTCTGCCAGTTCAAGCCGCCGCCGACGGTGACGTTTTGCAGCTCGCCCGGCAGGCGGTAGGTGGTCGAGACGCGCAGCATGTTGGTCGGCTGGATGGTGTTGGTCACCACGCCCTTGCCCGTCTTCGATTTGCTGTGCGTGTAGCCGGCGAACAGCTGCCAGCCGCTCAAGGGGCTGCCCGACACTTCCGCTTCGTAGCCTTTGCTTTTCGTGCCCTTGCCCGAAGAGACATAGGGACGGCTGCCATCGGGCAGCACGAAGGTCAGCGGCACCGATTTGTCTTCCTCGCCCAGGTTGTCCTGCTTGGCTTCATACACGGCGAACGAAGCATTCACGGCGCCGTCGAAGAATTCGCTCTTCACGCCCGCTTCCACGTTGCTGCCCGTGATCGGGTCGAGGAAGGCGTTGTTCTTGTCCTTCAGGTTTTGCGGCTTGAACAGGTCCGTGTAGCTGGCGTACAGCGAGGTGCTCTTGCTGACGTCGAGCACCAGGCCCGCATACGGCGTGACGACGTCGTCCGTCTTGTAGGCGGAGCTGCGCTTCACGAAACGGCCCTGGGTGTCGATGCGGTCGTTATATGTTTCCCAGCGGGAGACGCGCGCGCCGGCCAGCACCTTGAAGTTGTCCGTGACGTTGATGCGCGTGGCGATGAAGGCGCCCGACTGCTTGGTGGTGGCGATGTCGCGCGCGCCCGTGCGCGTCAGCACCGGCTCGGGCACGTCGCCCGTCCAGTGGCGGAAGTCGGGGATGGTGGTGGCGTAGGGCAGCGGATCGGGCAGCAGGGTTTCATTCGTCGTGCCGGTGCGCTTCCAGCCGTTCACACCCAGCACCAGGTCGTGCTGGCGGCCGAACAGCGAGAAGGCGCCATTGGCCGACAGGTCGAAGTTGTCCTGTTTTTCATCGTAGGGGAAGGCGCCGCTCCACACTTCCAGGCCGCTGCCGTCGCGGTTGGGAAAGCCGCTGCCGCCGTAGAACAGCTTGCCGTTCGAGGAGCTGTCCAGGCGCCCGTAGGCAGCCTTGATCTTCCAGTCATTGGCGAAGCGGTGCTCGAGGTAGACGTATTTGTTTTCGAATTCACGCTCCCAGCTGCTCCACTTGGCCGCCATGTTGAACGAGCGGGGCATGTTGGCCGAGGTGCCGTCCGAGAAGAACAGGGGCGTGGTGCCCCAGCTCGTGCCTTTCGGCGTGTTCTTTTGATAGTCGATGCCGGCCGTCAGCAGAGTGTCCGGCGTCAGGTCCGCCTCGACGATGACGGCGCCCACCAGCTTGCGTTCCTTGTACAGGTCCATATAGGAATGGCGGTTCTGGCCGGCCACGACGACTCTTCCGCGGATGCTGCCGTCGGCATTCAGCGGCGCGCTGATGTCGCCTTCGAGGCGGACTTTGTTCCACGAACCCACGGTCAGGCCGGCCGAGGCGGCGAACTCCTTGCCGGGACGCTTGTGCAGCATATTGATGGTGGCCGACGGGTCGCCATTGCCGCTGACCAGGCCCGTGGCGCCGCGCACGATTTCGATGCGGTCATAGATGGCCGTGTCGAACAGCGCATTGCTGCCGGAATTGACGGCCACGCCATCGATCTGGTAATTGCCGATGGAAAAGCCGCGCGCCGAAAAGCTCGTGCGTTCGCTGTCGTTTTCCTGCACCGTCACGCCCGTCGACTGCACCAGCACCTCGGCCAGGCTGTTCAGCCCCATGTCGTCCATGCGCTGGCGCGTCACCACGGAAATCGATTGCGGCGTTTCGCGGATGGAAAGACCCATGCGCGTGGCCGTGGCCATCTGCTTGGTGGTGTAGGAACCCGTGTGCTCGGTCGACGCCTTGTCTTGCTGGGCTTGCACCTTGATTTCGCTCAAGGTGGCTTCTTCGGGCTTGGCGGGCGCTTCCGCTGCCAGGGCCGCGCCCGCGCCCAGCGCCGCCGTCAGCAAGGCCGAATGCACGGCGATGGCCAGCGGGCGCATGGCAACCTTGGAAATCGGTGGGGAAAACGGGCCGGCAACCATGCCGGCCAGCGAACGTGCTCGCGCCATGAAACATCCTTCTTCTCGTGCGCCTGCCTTTGTGCGGCAAACAGGTATTGATAGGGGAAGGCTTGCTTGGCGTAGTGCCTGGCTGGCGCAGCGTGTCATCCAGCTGCGCACCAGCCGGTGACTGCGTGCAGACTCTGGTGAGAGTCTAAATGTGAATGAGAACTATTCTTATTATAGTGCGGGGTTGCGAGACATGCAAGAGTGAGCTGCGGCATTGCCGCAGCCAGCGTAAGCGGTTTACCGCACCGTGGCAGACGTACAACGCTTTGCCGCCAGCCGCGCATGCGTTAACATGCAAAGTTAACATGGAGGCAAGATGGCTATTCAAATCATCAATACGGCGCCGATAGCCGGCCAGCGGCCAGGCACGTCGGGCCTGCGCAAGAAAGTGGGCGTGTTCAGCCAGCCGCAATACCTGGAAAATTTCGTGCAGAGCGTTTTTGACACGCTCGGCGACTGCCGCGGCCAGACCCTGGTGCTGGGCGGCGACGGGCGTTACTACAACCGTGCGGCCATCCAGACGGTGCTGCGCATGGCGGCCGCGCACGGCTATGCGCGCGTGCTGCTGGGGCAGGGCGGCATCCTGTCGACGCCGGCCGTCAGCTGCGTGATCCGCAAGCAGGGCGCCAGTGGCGGCATCATCCTGTCGGCCAGCCATAACCCGGGCGGCCCCGATGGCGATTTCGGCATCAAGTACAACATCGCCAGTGGCGGCCCGGCGCCCGAAAAGGTCACCGAAGCCATGTTTGCGCGCACGCAGGCTATCACCGAATACCGGATCAGCGACGCTGCCGATATCGACCTCGATACCCTGGGCACCGTGCGCATCGAGCAGATGACGGTCGAAGTGATCGATTCCGTCGCGGACTACGCGGAACTGATGCAGCAGCTGTTCGATTTCGACGCCATCCGCGTCCTGTTCGCGGGCGGCTTGCGCATCTGCTTTGACGGCATGCACGCCGTCTCCGGCCCGTATGCGACGGCCATCCTGGAAGGCATGCTGGGCGCGCCGAAGGGCAGCGTCATCAACGGTCTGCCCCTGGAAGACTTTGGCGGCGGCCATCCGGACCCGAATCCCGTCAACGCGCAGCAGCTGATCGCCATCATGGCCGGCGCTGATGCGCCGGACTTCGGCGCCGCCTCCGATGGTGACGGCGACCGCAACATGATCGTCGGCCGACGCTTCGACGTGACACCCTCGGACAGCCTGGCCATCCTGGCCGCCAACGCCAGCGTGGCGCCCGGCTACCGCGCCGGTTTGTCCGGCATCGCCCGCTCCATGCCCACGTCGGGCGCGGCCGACCGGGTCGCTGGCGCGCTGGGCATACCGTGCTACGAGACGCCGACGGGCTGGAAGTTCTTCGGCACCCTGCTCGACGCCGGCATGGCCACCTTGTGCGGCGAAGAAAGCTACGGCACGGGCTCGAACCACGTGCGCGAAAAAGATGGCCTGTGGGCCGTGCTGTTCTGGCTCAACCTGCTGGCAGAGAAGAAGCAATCGGTGGAAGACATCGTGCGCGCGCACTGGGCCATGTATGGCCGCAACTACTATTCGCGCCACGACTACGAAGACATCGACAGCGCTTGCGCGGCGCAGCTGATGGAGGCCGTGCGCGGCCAGCTGGCCGCCTTGCCGGGCCAGGTCGTCAATGGCTACACGGTGGCGCTGGCCGACGACTTCAGCTACACGGACCCCGTCGACGGCTCCGTGGCCACGCAGCAGGGCATCCGCATCATCATGACGGACGGCGCGCGCATCGTGCTGCGCCTGTCCGGCACGGGCACCGAGGGAGCCACCCTGCGTTTGTACCTGGAACGCTACGAAGCCGATCCGGCCCGGCACGATATTCCCACCCAGGAAGCGTTGGCGGGGCTGATCGCGGTGGCGCAGCAGGTCGCGCAGATCCGCGAGCGCACGGGGCACGATGCGCCGACGGTGACGACCTGACAAATACAACCTTCAAACTGTCATTTCGATTTACAGTTTGAGGGTTGTATTATGAATTTACAGCGTTTGGGTTGTATTTTTAAAATACAGCCTATGACTTGTATCTTGTTTGATTGCTTCTATACTATGAGCTAACCGTCCGGAGTTACCTCATGCGCTACCCCATCAAAACCCTGCAGCAACTACGCCCTTTGCTGATCAGCTACCGCAAGCAGGCTGGACTTACCCAGCAAGCCCTGGCGGAGCGGCTTGGCGTGACACAGCAAAGTTACGCGCAGATCGAAGCCAATCCTGCTTCGACCAGCGTCGAGCGCCTGTATCTGATATTGCGCCTGCTTGGTGTGGAGATGGAATTGGCAAGTGCCGATGCTATCCCCGCGTCCAGAGGTAGCATGGGGGGAATGCGGCCGGAAAAAATCGTTCCCCCATCCGGGGAGAAGGACGTCTGGTAAGTCATGGGAAGAAAAGCACATGCGCAACGCCTGAACGTCTGGCTGAACGGTACGCCTGTCGGCTGTTGGGATGCCATGCCAGGCAAATCCTCGTTCACGTATTTCGATACGTGGCTCGATGACGAGGCCGGACGACCATTGTCGCTCTCCATGCCCTTCAAGCCGCACAACGAGGCTTACCGGGGCGCCGTGGTCCAGCATTACTTCGATAATCTGTTGCCCGACAGTGAACCGATCCGGTGCCGTCTGGCCTTGCATTTTCATACCGACGGTATTGAACCGTATCAACTGCTTGCAGCAGTCGGGCGAGACTGTGTCGGTGCGATCCAGTTGCTGCCGCCCGGTGAAACGCCGGTGGATCTGTTTTCCATTACAGGCGAGCCGCTCGATGCGGCGGGCGTCGCCGGCATCTTGCGCAATACTCTTGCCGAGAAACCTTTTGGGCACGGGACAGAAGCGGATGAGCTGCGCTTGTCGATTGCCGGTGCTCAGGAAAAAAGCGCCTTGCTGTGGCATCAAGGCCAATGGCACCGACCCACGGGCAACACTCCCACTACGCATATCTTCAAATTGCCGATGGGGCTGGTGGGCAATATGCAGGCCGACATGCGCACCTCGGTGGAAAATGAATGGCTGTGCTCGCAAATCATGCATGCTTTCGGGCTACCTACGGCCTCCTGCTCGATCCAGACCTTCGATGGGCTGAAAACCCTGGTGGTCGAACGTTTCGACCGCCGCCTTTCGCATGACGGCAGCTGGATAATACGATTGCCGCAGGAGGATTTTTGCCAGGCTACCGGCACCTCGCCGTTGCGGAAATACCAGGCCGATGGGGGGCCAGGGATTACCAGGATCATGGAGATTTTGCTCGGTTCCGCACAAGCTGAAAGTGATCGACAACGGTTTTTCAAAACGCAGCTCATTTTCTGGCTGCTGGCAGCCACCGATGGACATGCCAAGAACTTCAGCATCGTTCACCTGCCCCATCGCCAATTCCAGGCAACCCCGCTGTATGACATCTTGTCCGCCCATCCGATCATCGGCAATGGCGCGCATCAGCTTGCGTATCGGCGCGCGAGGCTGTCCATGGCGCTGCGCGGAGCGGGAAATCACTATCACATCGACGAGATCCAGCGCCGCCATTGGTCCAGCCATGCCCGGCAAGTCGGCCTGGGCGCGGCCGTTGCCGAACATATCATCGAAGAGGTATTGGCCAGCGTGGATGACGTCATCGCTCAAGTCAGTGCGCTTCTGGCGCAGGATTTCCCCGCTGATGTAGCCGCATCCATTTTCGATGGATTGCGGCGGTCAAGCAAACGGCTGCGCGAGATGCCGGCCTGAATAGTACGACTGGAAATAAAAAAAGCGCCCGACCATTGCTGGCGGACGCTTCTTTTCACTTCACTTACTTACATCACGCCTTGCCCGGCACCACCGCCTGGCGGTAGTTGTCGACCATCTTGTAGCGCTTCGCATACAGGCCGAAGGCCAGCATGGCCACGGCGGCGAAGGCGGCGAAGAAGAACATCTGGAAGGCCGTCACGCTGATGCCGCTTTCGGCGATCTTGCCGATCACGCCTTCGTTCATGACGCTGCGGTTGACGATCAGCACCCACAGGTTGCCCACCGTGGTCGACAGATTCCAGAAGCTCATGATGGCGCCCTTCATCGAGACGGGCGCCTGGCTGTAGGCAAACTCCAGTCCCGTCGCCGAGACCAGCACTTCGCCGAACGTCAACAGCGCGTACGGCAGGATCTGCCACATGATGGAGACGGCGCTGCCGCTGTCGAGGGCCAGTTGCAGCAAGCCGATGACGATCCACGCCAGCGAGGAAAAGCCGATACCGGCCGTCATGCGGCGCAGGGCCGTCGCTTCCCAGCCGAAGCGGTTCAGCATCGGGTACAGCACCAGGTTGTTGAACGGGATCAGGAGCATCACCAGCATCGGGTTCAGCGCCTGCATCTGCGCCGGCAGGAACCAGCTTGGTTTTTCCATGGTGTTCGCCTGCACGATCCACGTCGAGGCCTTCTGGTCGAACAGCGAGAAGAACGGCGTGACGAGGGCGAAGATGACGAGGATGCGCAGCACTGCGCGCACGCCTTCGACGGCTTCGTCAGGGTGGATGCCGCGTGCGCGTTCCAACTGCATGGCCGTGCCGATGCTGCCGAAGGCCAGCAGCAATACCAGCGCGGTACACGCGGAAATCACGAAGCCCCATTCAGGAATGCTGTAGAACGCATACAGGGCGCCGATCACGCCGACGTAGGCCACGTACAGGCCGGGACGCGAACCGCCGTCGACGCGGGCCAGCAGGGCCGTGCGGGCCACGCGGGTAAACGAATCGGGGTTCGGCGGCGCTGGCGGCACGTGCACGTATTTCTTGGCACCCATCCAGAAGACGATGGTGGCGGCCAGCATCATCAGGCCGGGGATGCCGAAGGCGATCGACGGGCCATACTTTTTCAGGAACAGCGGCATCAGCAGCGACGCGAAGAAGGAGCCGAAGTTGATGATCCAGTAGAACAGGTCGAAGACCAGCTTGGCCTTGTGCTTGTTGGTCTGGTCGAACTGGTCGCCGACAAACGAGGCCACCAGCGGCTTGATGCCGCCGGAACCGAAGGCGATCAGGAACAGGCCGAAATAGAAGCCGTTGACGCTGTTTTCAAACAGGGCCAGACAGGCATGGCCGGCGCAATACACGAGGCTGAGCCAGAAGATGGTGTTGTATTTGCCGAAGAAGCGGTCGGCCAGCCAGCCGCCCAGCAGCGGGAAGAAGTACACGCCGATGACGAAGGTGTGGAACACGTGCTTGGCTTCGCCCGTGCGCTGGTCGATCGGGATCATCAGCAGCAAGGTGCTGATGAGGAATGGCGTCAGGATGTTGCGCATGCCGTAAAAGCTGAAGCGTTCGCAGCCTTCGTTGGCGATGATGTACGGTATTTGCCGGGGCATTTTGCCCGTGGCGGTTTGTGTCTCGGCCGATGACATTGGCTCTCCCCAAGTTTTTTTTGTAAGCCGCGATGCTAAGGCCTGCCGCGTTTGCTTGCAACAGAAAAAACGGCCTGTCCGCTATTTCGCAGGGATTTGTAAGGTATTGATTTTCATAAAGACATTACTTTCGGCACTTGCAAGGGCAGGGCGGGGCAGCAACAGTTGCATTTGCAGCATGCCATCCGATGCGGGACCGTCCGCCAGGGTAAAACCGCAGCCCAGGTACAGGGTCAATGCCGCGTTGTTGTCCTGTGCCACGGCCAGGCGCACGCGGGCCAGTTCGGGCACGCCGCAGGCGTGCGCGATGGCGGCCTGCACCAGTTGCCGTCCCGCGCCGTGCCCGCGTGCCTGCGGCGCCACGTACACGCTCCACAGGCTGGCCTTGTCATGCACGACGGCGATCGGTTCGCGGCGCAGGCCGGCAATGCCGATCAATTGTTTCTTGTCGAAAGCGCCAAATATTATTTGGTGCGATGTGGTGCGCAAGCGCTCGGCTATCCGTGCCAGCGGCAAGCCGCTTTCCGCCGCATGCGTGGTGCAGAAGGCGGCGGGCAGTTCGGCGATGCCGGCCAGGCGCAGCGCGCGGTAGGCGCTGGCGTCGTCTGGCGTGAGGGGGCGGACAGTGATGGCGGGCATGTGGGCGAGTATCGGTCTTCGATGCCAGAAAGTAAAGCTTGCGCTGCAACGCCAGCGTCCCGCCGCAAGGCTCGCCGGTGTAGGGCGTTACTGCGTCGCGATGCGCTGCATGGGCGCGTTGTCCTTGCGCCATTGTTCCAGGCTGATCAGGTCGCCGCTGACGGTGTCGTCGACGAGGATGCGCTTGCCGTCGGGCGTGACGACGAAACTTTCCCAGCGGTGCGCCGCATCGGGCGTGCTTTCGAAAAAGCTCAGCTGATAGCAGGCGACGCCATCGACGAGGCGCGTCTCGGGCGACGTTTCCATCACGGCGCCGTGCGCGCGGCCGCCCGAAGCCTTTTCGATATGCGCCGACCAGGCCTTGATTTCCGGCAAAGCCAGCAAGGCATCGACGGCGCGCGCGTTCTGTTCTTGCGCCGTCGTCTGGCTGCTTGAGGCCTTGGCATGGTCACCGTGCGGCGCGGATTGCTGGTGCAGGTAGAAAGCGCCGAGGCCGGCGGCCAGCAAGCCGGCCAGGATGCCGGCGATGATGGTGGTTTTGGAAGAAGAGGCGCGTGGCGGCATGATGGTGGGATGAGAAAGAACGACGATGGCGGCCATGCTAAAGCAAAACGGGCAGGCGGGCAATCGCCGGGCTTTCCAACGGGTTTGCCAAACGGGTTTGCCAAATTCATAGACGAAAAAAAGCCACCTTCCGTAGAAGGTGGCTTTCGGGGCCGCCGGGGAGGCGCTGACAGCTTTTGGTCTGCCAGCCCTGTCCCGGCGTATGCGGCCAGTCGTGCCGTCGCCTGCGCGACTGGCCGCCGGACATTACATCATGCCGTCCATGCCGCCCATGCCGCCCATACCACCCATGCCGCCGCCCATGCCGCCGCCTGCTTTGTCGTCAGCGATTTCGCAGACCATGCAGTCGGTCGTCAGCATCAGCGAAGCGATCGAAGCGGCGTTTTGCAGTGCCGAACGGGTCACTTTGGCTGGGTCCAGGACGCCCATTTCAACCATGTCGCCATACGTGCCGTTGGCAGCGTTGTAGCCGTAGTTGCCCGTGCCAGCCAGTACGGCTGCCACGACGACCGAAGCTTCTTCGCCAGCGTTTTGCACGATCATGCGCAGTGGCTCTTCCATTGCGCGCAGGACGATCTTGATACCAGCGTCTTGATCAGGATTGTCGCCCTTGACCGTGATGTTGGCGCGTGCGCGCAGCAGGGCTACGCCACCGCCTGGCACGATGCCTTCTTCCACGGCAGCGCGGGTAGCGTGCAGTGCATCTTCAACGCGGGCTTTTTTCTCTTTCATTTCGACTTCGGTGGCTGCGCCAACCTTGATCACGGCAACGCCGCCAGCCAGTTTGGCGACGCGCTCTTGCAGTTTTTCACGGTCGTAGTCCGAGGTCGCTTCTTCGATCTGCACACGCACCTGTTTCACGCGTGCTTCGATCGAGGCAGCTTCGCCGGCGCCATCGATGACGATGGTGTTTTCTTTGCCCACTTCGATGCGTTTCGCTTGGCCCAGTTCGGCCAGGGTCACTTTTTCCAGGGTCAGGCCGACTTCTTCAGCGATCACTTGGCCGCCGGTCAGGACAGCGATGTCTTCCAGCATGGCTTTGCGGCGGTCGCCGAAGCCAGGTGCTTTCACTGCGCAGGTTTTCAGGATGCCGCGGATGTTGTTCACAACCAGGGTCGCCAGCGCTTCGCCTTCGATGTCTTCTGCGATGATCAGCAGTGGACGGCCAGCTTTTGCGACTTGTTCCAGTACCGGCAGCAGGTCACGGATGTTCGAGATTTTCTTGTCGCACAGCAGGACGAATGGGCTGTCCAGTACGGCAACTTGTTTCTCTGGGTTGTTGATGAAGTATGGCGACAGGTAGCCGCGGTCGAACTGCATGCCTTCAACGATGTCCAGCTCGTCGTTCAGCGACTTGCCGTCTTCCACGGTGATGACGCCTTCTTTACCGACTTTTTCCATCGCTTCAGCGATACGCTCGCCGATCGAGTAGTCCGAGTTCGCCGAGATCGCGCCAACTTGGGCGATTTCTTTGGTCGTGGTGCAAGGACGGGCGATTTTCGCCAGTTCTTCGACGGTGGCAGCAACTGCCTTGTCGATACCGCGCTTCAGGTCCATCGGGTTCATGCCGGCGGCAACGAACTTCATGCCTTCGCGCACGATGGCTTGTGCCAGCACGGTTGCGGTGGTGGTGCCGTCGCCGGCGTTGTCGCTGGTGCGGGAAGCAACTTCCTTGACCATTTGCGCGCCCATGTTCATGAGCTTGTCTTTGAGTTCAACTTCTTTCGCTACCGACACACCATCCTTGGTGACGGTAGGGGCGCCGAACGAGCGCTCCAGGACGACGTTGCGGCCTTTCGGGCCCAAGGTGACTTTGACTGCGTTGGCGAGGATATTGACGCCTTCGACCATCTTGGCGCGCGCTGCGTCGCCGAATACTACTTCTTTAGCTGCCATGTTCAATTCTCCTGAGTTTCGGGATGTATCTGTCTACAACGTGGAAACAATTACTTGACGACGATCGCCATGATGTCTTCTTCGCGCATGACCAGCAGCTCATCGCCGTCAACTTTGACGGTTTGGCCAGCGTATTTGCCGAACAGGACGCGGTCGCCCACTTTGACATCCAGAGGACGGACTTTGCCGTCGTCGAGAATCTTGCCATTGCCTACGGCAAGGACTTCGCCTTGATCCGGTTTTTCAGCAGCTGCATCAGGAATGATGAGGCCGGACGCAGTTTTGGTTTCCTGGTCGAGGCGTTTGACGATGACGCGATCGTTCAATGGGCGCAGATTCATACAAAACTCCTTAAAGTTCAATGGATAGGTGTTGCTAAATGAATACATGCCTGGCACAGCGCCAGGCGTGCTTTCAGTGACCGCCGTTGAAAGCAGCCCGCAACGGTCAAGCAAACCCCATGTCATCGAGTGCGTGCCAGCTAGGCAGTGGTGGCATCGCGGCGTCGCCCGCCGCGTAGCGTTCCCTGCTGTTGCCCGGCAGACACCATCATGTCCTGAGGATTGCTACGAAAGAGTTTGTTAGCACTCTCTACTAACGAGTGCTAATTATAGGGACGGTAGGGGGCTTATTCAAGGGCTTATTCTCCGGGAAGATAAGCTTAGACGTTCTGCGCAGCCTGCATTTACGCAGGGTTTGCGCAAACGCAAGCCTCGTTCCCGGGCGTCAGCAACAGGCGCGACTCTAGCATGCCCGTCAGGCGAACGGCGTTCCTGTACGTACAGGAAACACAGTTTTACTATGGACTTTGATAAGATGATTGTAATTGCATATCAATATCACCATATATCGCCACCTGCACGAGAAAGCACGCCATGCCATCGACCACTTCCCGTACCGCCCTGCGCCTGTTGGGCGCCACCGTCATCGGCCTCGCCTGCCTGGGCAATGCCGCCGCGCAAACGCCCACCATCGTCGACGAGATCACTGTGGCCGCCCTGACGCCGCAGCAAAAGGAAATGCTGCTGGGTGGCCTGTTCAACGATCTGAACAAGGATGACGACGACCAGGAAGCGCACGTGTGGGACAACGGCGGCGACCGCGGCGTGCCGGTCAAAGTCACATATAACTTCAGCAACTCCGGCATGACGGAACACAGCCTGAAGGCGCACATCTGCCGCGACCTGAAATTCGTCGTCACGGCGGGCGGCAAGTCGCAGGACCTGAGCCGCCGCACCTGTTCGCAGAACAGCGGCCGCTGGGATGTGCAGGGCAAGGATCCGGCGCCCGTCGTGTATCCGCCTTTCCTGTCCGACGTCACCATCGCCAAACTGAATGCCAAGGAAAAGCAAGCCCTGTTGACGGCCGCCGTGCGCACATTGAAGGATGAAGAGGATGGCAAGACGCGCCAGTGGAGCAACAAGGGACTGGGCAATGCGGTACCGCTGGCGGTGCGCCTGACGCCTTCGGGCACGGACGCCAAACCTGGCAGCTACGGCCGTACTTGCCGCGATTTGACGATGGTGCTTGACGGCAAGAGCGGACAACAGACGCTGACGCGCCGCTCTTGTGAAAACCGCTATGGCGGACTCGATATCGAACCCGATTACGTCGACGAGTAAAACGCTGCCATCGCGGCGCTGGCAGATGCGCGCACTTGGCGAAAAGCGCCGGAAAAAGCGTGTATTTCACGGCAACTGACCTGCATTGATGTAAATATGTGTGACAGCGGCGTGATTCGATTGACGCCCATGGAGCGTCCGCCCTATAGTGGCGGGATGATTTCCGAATTCAACGAATTATCCGACAAAATAGGCCTGCTGGCCGAAATGACCCATGCGCTGCGCCGTGAAAACGCGCAACTGCGCAAGGATAACGCCGCGCTGGCCGCCGAGAACGCCCTGTACGTGCAGCGCATGCGCGAGGCGCAGGAGCGGGTGGAAGCCTTGCTGGAAAAAATTCCCGAACTGGTGCAAGCCGGCCTGGAGCAAGCCGCTTCGGAAGCGGGCGCCTATATTGCCGAGAACGAGAAGGAAGCGTGATGCCGCGTGTCGATGTCAATATCATGGGCCAGTCCTACAGCATGGTGTGCCGCGACGGCGAAGAGCGTGCGCTGCGCGAAGCGGCGATCTATCTCGATAGCAAAATGAAAGCCATCCGCGACGCGGGCAAGGTCAAGGGCAACGACCGCATCGCCGTACTGGCCGCCCTGGGCGTGGCCGCGGAGTTCCTCTCCGTGAAGTCGCCGCAAGGTCCGCTGTCGGAATTGACGATCCTGGAAGTGAAGCAGAAAATCTCGGCCATGCATACTGTCCTGGATAGCGCTCTGACGCCCCAGGAAAACCTTTTTTAAGCGTGCACGCGACGATTTGTCTTTGCGATGCGCGATCAAAGGAGTAAACTTGGGTCTACCCTGCGGTGTTCGCGATTGCCATATATTCCTTGAACCATTTATGCGCATCGGTTGCGAATTTTGTTTGATGGGAGTGAGCGTCGCTCGTTCGACGAACCCGAAATTGAACTAACGTGACCACCTTGAACCGTTTGGTTCGGGATGCCGGCATAGCGGCACAGGCGGGGCCCAATTCGCAGTAACTTGGTAGTACAACTGAAAACGGTTGCAGCATTGATGCGCAACCGTTTTTTTACGTCTGTCACTTTGATACGGAGTCTGCATGAAACAATACTGGCTGATGAAATCCGAACCCGATGAAGTGAGCATCGACGACCTGATGGCCGCGCCCAAGCACACCATGCCGTGGTTCGGCGTGCGCAACTACCAGGCGCGCAACTTCATGCGCGATGGCATGCAGCCAGGCGATGGCGTGCTGTTCTATCACTCGAGCTGCCCGCAGCCGGGCGTGGCGGGCCTGGCCGAAGTGGCCAGCGGCGCCTATCCCGATCACAGCCAGTTTGAAGAGGGCGGCAAATATTTCGACCCGAAGGCCACACAGGAGCAGCCGCGCTGGATCAGCGTCGACGTGCGCGGCGTAAAGAAGACGGCGCTGCTGCCCCTGTCCGAGATGCGCCAGATGCCGGAGCTGGAAGACATGCTGCTGCTCAAGAAGGGCAGCCGGCTGTCGATCACGCCCGTGACGCCGGCGCAATGGAAAGTCATTACCAATAAGCTGAAAGGCTAGGCTTCGACCCGGTTGCGGCCATTCTGCTTGGCCCGGTACAGGGCCTGGTCGGCGGCGGCCAGCAATTGTTCCGGCGTCTGGCCGCCGTCACTCAGTGCCAGGCCGATGCTGGCCGTCACCAGGCCGCCGCGCGACGGCGCGTGGACGATGGCGGCCGCGGCGATCGCTTCCTGCATCTTGTGCGCCACGGCCAGCGCGCCGTCGCCATCGGTGGCGGGCAGGATGGCGGCAAACTCCTCGCCGCCGAAGCGTGCCGCCAGGTCGCTGGCGCGTGGCAGCGCCGAGTGCAGGGCGGCCGCGATCCGCACCAGGCAGGCGTCGCCATACGGGTGGCCGAAGGTATCGTTGAGGCTTTTGAAGAAATCGATATCGATGATCAGCAGTGCCAGCCCTTGATGGTTGCGCGCGGCGCGCTGCCACTCCAGCTGCAATGTCTGGTCGAAGCAGCGCCGGTTGGCGATGCCCGTCAAGCCATCCGTCAGCGACAGTTTTTCCAGTTTGTCATGCGCGGCGCGCAAGGCCAGCTCGCTTTGCATGTAGCGGCTTTGCAGGGTGGCCGAGCGTAGCGCGTGGACCAGCAGTGCGACGAACAGCGACGCCGCCGCCAGGTAGAAATGCGCGCGCATGACGGCAAAGCCCAGGCCCAGCAAGGCGGCCGTAAAGAAGATGGGACTGAAATTGTCGATCAGCAGGGTCAGCTTTTGCGGGGCTTGCTGCGCCTGCGTATTTTCGGCTGCGGATTGCGCCGCCGTGACGCGCGTAGCCAGCAGCACCAGCAGCAGGAACGGCAGGCTGGGCAGCACTTCGCTCCATGCTTGCGTCACGCCATGCAGGGTCAGATAGTTATACGCGGCCGCGCAGCCCGCATAGCACCATAAAAACACCGTCAGCAGCAGGTAAAAGCGGCCTTGCCCGCCATCGCGGCGGTGCGCCAGCAGACGCAGCGAAGCACAGCAGGCCAGGACCAGGTTTTCCACGTTGTAGGTCAGCACCAGCAGGCTGGCGGGAATCGGCGCGATCGAGCGCTGGTCGAATGGCGACACGGAAAAGATGGCCGTATAGGCCAGGTAGGCCGCCAGCAGCACTTGCACGGCGTCGAGCCATTGTAAGGTGCGCGAAGGATGGCTGTGCGTCACGGACGACATGGCCAGCAGCAGGGGCGCGCCATACATGAAATAGGCGAAATCGGAAAAATACGTGGCGTCGGATGCCACTTGCCCGCTCAGATCCTGCCAGGCGGACAATATCATGCCCGTGCTCCAGAACAGCATGGCCACGGCGAACAGGGCCCAGCCTGTCCTGGCGGCGCCCGCCGCGCTGAGATAGGCGCAGCGGCAACAGGCCGCCAGCGCCAGCAGGGGCGCGACAATGTTGAACGCATAGCTGACGTACGGCGCGTGCGTGCCGGCCCAGGCCGTCAAGGCCAGCTGCGCCAGCACATAGCTGGCACCCAGCGCAATCGAGTACGTCAGTTGTTGTCCGGCAGGCGGCATGGCAAGGCACTCCCCGGTGGCGGCATGTGAAAACGATGATACCGAGATGTCAACAGCAAGTCTATTCCGCGAGGAAATTTAATTGTGTTGAGGGAAATGTTGCCGGGAGGCGGGGGAGGGAAAGTGGCGCGCCTGCCTGGCGCGCCACCTGGGAACAGCGGTTTTACGTGTTGGCCGGGCGGACCTTGGTGGGCGGCGTGCCCATCACCTGGCTTTTATATGCCCACACCAGCAGCGCGATGGCGCCGACGATCATCGGCAGGGACAGCATCTGGCCTGACGTGATCGGCACGCCCAGCCACACGACTTCCCAGTCCGGCGTGCGGAAGTATTCGGTGAAGAAGCGCGCGCAGCCGTACAGCAGGGTAAACATGGCGCCCACGGCCATGCGCGGACGCTGCTTGCGCGCAAACAGCCACAGGATGATGAATACTAAAATGCCGTCGACCAGCATCTGGTAGATCGGCGACGGGTGCACGGGATAGGGAATACCCGGCCACTGCATGGCCCACGGCAGGGTGTCCGGCGCGATGCGGCCCGGCAGTTCGGCATTGATGAAGTTGCCCAGGCGGCCGGCCGCGTAGCCGAGCGGCACCAGCGGGGCGATGAAGTCGAGCACGTCGAACAGGTTGCGGCCCGCCTTGCGGCTCCACAGATACATGGCCACGATGACGCCGAGGAAGCCGCCATGGAAGGACATGCCGCCATGCCAGACCATGAAGATCTCGAGCGGATTGTGCATGAAGTATTCAGGACGGTAGAACAGCACTTCGCCCAGGCGCCCGCCGATCACCACGCCCAGCATGCCGTAGAACAGCATGTCATCGAGGTCTTCCTTCTTCCAGCCCAGTACGGCGATGTGCGGCTGCTTGATGCGCACACGGCCCAGGATAATGAACAGGGCAAAGGCCAGCACATACATCAGGCCGTACCAGTGCACGGCGAGCGGGCCGATCTGGATGGCTATCGGGTCGGGCATCGGGTGTATCAGCATGGGGTTTCTTTCTTTGTTTAAAGCCAAGGTTGCGTAGTATGGGGGCGCTGGCCGTTTTTTGTCTTAGCGGCCACTTAATTTTAATCGGCGGTAGCGCCGATCTGCTTGCGCAGCAGCGCCAAAAAACCTTGCAGCACGGCGGAGGGATTGTCGCGGCGCCAGGCCAGGCCCGTTTCCACCAGCGGCGTGGCGTCCTGCAGCGGCCTGTATTCTACGCCCGGGCGCATCAGATTCGATACCGATTGTGGCACAAGCGCGATGCCCATGCCAGCCGAGACGAGGCTGACGATGGTCTGCATCTGGATCGCTTCCTGGCCGATCTGCGGCGTGATGCCGGCCGCGCGGAACACGCCGAGGATCGCGTCATGCAGGGCGGGAGAAATGGCGCGCGGGAAAACGATCAAGGGCAGGGGCGGCACGTCGCGCAGGCGCACGGGGCCCGGCGTATTCAATATGTCGAGGCCGGACGGCGCGGCCAGCACCAGTGGTTCGGCCAGCACGGGCAGGTAATCGAGTTCCCCTTTCGCTTTTTCGGGCAGGGGCGGGATCAACAGGCCCGCATCCGTGCGCCCGGCCAGCAATTCATCGAGCTGCAGGTCGGACGTGGCTTCCTGCAGGGCGATCTGCACTTGCGGATAGGCCGCCTGGTAAGCGCGCAGCAGGGGCGGCAGCACGCTGTAGTCGGCCGACGAGACAAACGCCAGGCTCAGACGTCCCGCCTCGCCCTGCGCGGCCCGCAGCACCAGCGCGGATAAATCCTGCGCCTGCGCCAGCAGTCGGCGCGCCTCGGGCAGCAGGGCCGTGCCGGCCGGCGTCAGCTGCACTTCGCGCCGCGTGCGCACGAACAGCGGGGCGCCCAGCAATTCTTCCAGCGCCATGATGGTTTGCGACAGGGGCGGCTGCGTCATGTGCAGGCGCGCGGCGGCGCGGCCGAAGTGCAATTCCTCGGCGACGGTGACAAAGTAGCGCAGCTGGCGCAGTTCCAGGTTCATATGTGTTTCCATGCGGATTGATTGCTGTGATATGTAAAACGACTCACAGACACGTGCATCATATATTTGACAGTGGGGCGCGCGCAAGGCAATCTGGCGTACCCCCACTGCATGCAGGGTTTTGTTGAAAATCCGGGCAGTCAGGCATTATTCATTTCTCGGAAGGTCCCCATCATGCCGCAATACCGCTCCCGTACCACCACCCACGGCCGCAACATGGCTGGCGCCCGCGCCCTGTGGCGCGCCACCGGCATGAAGGACGGCGACTTCGACAAGCCGATCATCGCCGTCGTCAACTCATTCACCCAGTTCGTGCCCGGCCACGTGCACCTGAAGGACCTGGGCCAGATGGTCGCGCGCGAAATCGAAGCGGCTGGCGGCGTGGCCAAGGAATTCAATACCATCGCCGTCGATGACGGCATCGCCATGGGCCACGGCGGCATGCTGTATTCGCTGCCGTCGCGCGACCTGATCGCCGACTCCGTCGAATACATGGTCAACGCCCACTGCGCCGACGCCATGGTCTGTATCTCGAACTGCGACAAGATCACGCCGGGCATGCTGATGGCCGCCATGCGCATCAATATCCCCGTCGTCTTCATCTCGGGCGGGCCGATGGAAGCGGGCAAGGTCGTCAAGGTTGTCAACGGCAGCCAGAAGATCATCAAGCTGGACCTGGTCGACGCCATGATCAAAGCGGGCGACAGCACCGTGTCCGACGCCGACGTGGCGGAAATCGAACGTTCGGCCTGTCCGACCTGCGGTTCCTGCTCCGGCATGTTTACGGCCAACTCGATGAACTGCCTGACCGAGGCGCTGGGCCTGGCCCTGCCCGGCAACGGCACGATTCTGGCCACGCACTCGGACCGCCAGCAGCTGTTCCTGCGCGCGGGCCGTCTGATCGTGGAACTGGCCAAGCGCCACTACGAGCAGGATGACTACTCGGTGCTGCCACGCTCGATCGCCACCAAGGCCGCGTTCGAGAACGCGATGGCGCTCGACGTCTCCATGGGCGGCTCGACCAACACCGTGCTGCACTTGCTGGCCGCCGCGCACGAGGCGGAAGTGGAATTTACGATGGCCGACATCGACCGCATCTCGCGCAAGGTGCCGTGCCTGTGCAAGGTCGCGCCGATGACGGACAAATATCATATCGAAGACGTGCACCGCGCGGGCGGCATCGTGGGCATCCTGGGCGAACTGGCGCGCGCCGGCCTGCTCAACACGACTCTGCCGACCATCCATGCGCCGACCCTGGCCGACGCCATCGCGCAAAACGACATCAAGTGCACGGACGATCCGGCCGTGCATGAACTGTTCCGCGCCGCGCCGGGCGGCGTGCCGACGCAGACGGCGTTTTCGCAGTCGGAGCGTTTTGCCGCCGTCGACACGGACCGCAGCACGGGCTGCATCCGCGACAAGGCCCACGCGTATTCGCAGGATGGCGGCCTGGCCGTCTTGTACGGCAACCTGGCTGAAAAGGGCTGCATCGTCAAGACGGCAGGCGTCGATGAAAGCATCTTGAAATTCTCGGGCAAGGCGCGCGTGTTCGAAAGCCAGGATGCGGCCGTCGCTGCCATCCTGGAAGACACCGTGCATGAAGGCGACGTCGTCATCATCCGCTACGAAGGCCCGAAAGGCGGCCCCGGCATGCAGGAAATGCTGTACCCGACCTCGTACATCAAGTCGAAGGGCCTGGGCAAGGCGTGCGCGCTGTTCACGGACGGACGCTTCTCGGGCGGTTCCTCGGGCCTGGTGATCGGCCACGCTTCGCCGGAAGCGGCCGAAGGCGGCGCCATCGGCCTGGTGGAAGAGGGCGACTTCATCGACATCGACATCCCCGAGCGCACCATCAACCTGCGCGTGACGGACGCCGAGCTGGCCGCGCGCCGCGCCGCCATGGAAGCGAAGGGCGACGCGGCCTGGCTGCCCGTCAACCGCGACCGCTACGTGTCGCAGGCGCTGCAGGCGTATGCGGCGCTGACGACGTCGGCCGACCGGGGCGCCGTGCGCGATTTGTCCCAACTGAAGAAGCGCTGATCTGTTGCGCAGGTAAGACAGCCGGCCCCGTTTGGCTATGCGGGGCCGCTTGTCGTTACATCGCCTTACAAACAACATGGTCATGGACGCGCAGATGGGGCAGAATATGAATGCCTAATCGCTACTACACTGCGTTACTACATTGAAACGCTTGATCTGGGCTCGTGGTGCATCTGCGGAAACACAGTAAAATGCCGCAGGAAGTAACTTTGGAGAAAAGACAATGAAACGTTTTATGTTGGTGAGTGTATTGACCGTATCGGCTCTGGCATCGCAAGCAGCGTTGGCCAATCCGGACCTGGCGAAAGCAAAAAACTGCATGGCTTGCCATGCGGTGAGCACGAAACTGGTGGGCCCTGCGTTCAAGGACGTGGCTGCCAAGTACGCTGGCCAGAAAGACGCTGAAAACAAGCTCGTGGCGAAAGTCATGAAGGGCGGCTCCGGCACCTGGGGCGCGATCCCGATGCCAGCGAACCCGCAAGTGAGCGATGCTGAAGCCCACACCCTGGTCAAATGGGTACTGGCACAGAAATAATCTGTGCCGCAGTACTAGCAATTAGCGCGCCGGCAATCCCGGCGCGTTTTTTTGCCCGCTGCCTTTTGCAGATTGCCCATGCCTTCCAATGTCGCCCGCACCGCCTCGTCGAGCGGCGTATGCGGCTCCCGGCCCAGCACGGCCAGCAGCCGCGCATTCTCCATGGACAAGGGCGTTTGCCACAGATAGCGCATCTCGCGCATTTCACGCAAGGTCGCCACGAACGGCGACGCCAGCGCCACCAGCCACCACGGGAAACGCCGGATAGCGGGCGCAACTCCCGTCGCCTGCTCCACCACACGGGCGATCGCCCCCGTCATTTGCCGGCCGTCGTGGTCCCAGTGGCCGGCCATGTGAAAGCGGGAGAACGGGGGCAAGGTGGCGCGCATGGCCAACAATTGCAGCATCGTGCGCGCCACGTCGGGCAGGTAGGACCACTGGTGGCCCACGCCGGGCGCGCCCGGATACAGCACGCTGCGCACCCTCTGGCCCGGTTTCACGAGTCCCTGCGAAAACCAGTTATTGCCGGCGCGGGGGCCGAAGAAGTCGCCCGCGCGCACGATGATGACCCTGGCGCCCTGCGTGCTGGCCCGCTCCAGCCGTGCTTCCAGTTCCACGCGGATGGCGCCCTTGCGCGTCTGCGGACGTTGCGGCGCGTCTTCCGCCAGCACGGGGAAGGCGTCGGGGCCGAAGTTGTACACGGTGCCCGGCAGCACGATGGTGGCATTTTCGGCAATCGCCGCTGAAATCGTGTTGTCGAGTATGGGCAGCACCAGCTGGCCCCAGTTGCGGTAACCGGGCGGGTTGACGGCGTGCACGATGACGGCGCAGCCTTTGGCGGCCGCCAGCACGTCCGCGGGCGACAGCGCATCGCCGCGCAGCCATTCAATGCCGTCGCCGCGTGGCGATGGCGTCGCTCCCCGCGTCAAGGCGCGCACCTGCCACCCCGCAGCCAGGAGCTGACGCACCATCTCGCCGCCGATGCCGCCCGTGGCGCCCAGTACCAATGCTGTTTTGTCCATTCTGACCTCCGTGTGGTTGATGAGGCCAGTATCTGCCGCGCAGGGCTAATTGGGAATTGACGAGCATCGACCACAGGCTATACATTTATGTATGACTACCTCGATTGCCTGGGAATACTACCGTTCGCTGCTGGCCGTGCTCAAGCATGGTTCCCTGTCCGGCGCCGCACGCGCGCTGGCCATCACGCAACCGACCGTCGGCCGGCATATCGCCGCGCTCGAGCAGGCGCTGGGCACGACCCTGTTCACGCGTTCCCAGCTGGGCTTGCTACCCACGGAAGTGGCGCTGGCGCTGCGGCCCCATGCGGAAACCATGGAACATACTGCGGCCCTGATGGAGCGCGCCGCCAGCAGCCAGGGGCAGGGCGTGACCGGTGTCGTGCGCATCGCGGCCAGCGAAGTGGTGGGCGTGGAGGTGCTGCCGCCCATCCTGGCCAGCTTGCGCGCACGCCATCCGGACCTCGTCATTGAATTGGTATTGAGCAACAAGGTGCAGGATTTGCTGCGCCGCGAGGCGGACATCGCCGTGCGCATGCTGCGTCCGCGCCAGGAGCAACTGGTGGCGCGAAAGGTGGGCGATATCGAACTGGGCCTGCATGCGCATGCGGACTACCTGGCGCGGCATGGCACGCCGCTGGCACTGGCCGATCTGGCGCAGCATGCCGTCATCGGCTACGACGAGGCGAGCCCCTTCGTGCGCAACGCGGGCGCGGCTTTCAACGAATTTACGCGGGAAAATTTTGCCTGGCGCAGCGACAGCGACCTGGCGCAGCTGGCCCTGATACGGGCGGGTGCCGGCATCGGCGTGTGTCAGGCGGGGCTGGCGGCGCGCGACTCGGCCCTGCGGCGCGTGTTGCCGCAAGCGTTTTCGCTACCGATGGAAACCTGGATCACCATGCATGAAGACTTGCGCGGCAGCCTGCGCTGCCGCGCCACCTTCGACGCGCTGGCCGAAGGCTTGCAGGCTTACGTGGCGGAGCCGGCGCTTATTTGACCACTTCCATCTTGGTCTTCTTGCCTTCCCGATAGGTGAAGAGCGTCAGCGCGCCATCCTTGATGTCGCCGTTGGCATCGAACGAGATCGGACCCGTCACGCCCTGGTAGTGCACCTTGGCCAGGAATGGCAGGTAGACGGATGGTTTCGACGATTTGGCGTCGGCCATGGCGGTGGCCATGGTCATCACGGCATCGTAGACGTACGGCGCATACAGCTGCACTTCCATGTTGTACTTTTGCTTGTAGCGGGCGCGGAAATCGTCCATGCCTTTTTGCTGCGCGCCCGTCACGCCGCCCGCTTCCGCGCAGGTGACCATGTCTTCGCCCACGGCGTCGCCCGCCAGCTTGCCCAGCGGTTCCGTGCACAGGCCGTCGCCACCCATGAACTTGGCCTTGATGCCCAGCGCCTTCATCTGGCGCAGCATGGGGCCACCCACGGAATCCATGCCGCCAAAGAAGATCAGGTCGGGATTTTTCGACTTGATGCTGGTCAGGATGGCATTGAAGTCCGTCGCGTTGGCATTGGTAAATTCCTTGCCGACGATTTGCACGCCGGGTGCCGCCTTCTTGGCGCCCTTGACGAACTGTTCCGCCACGCCCTGGCCGTAAGCCGTGCGGTCATCGATGACCGCGATTTTCTTCGCCTGCAGCTTGCCCACGGCATACGCGCCCAAAGTTCCCCCCAGCTTGTTGTCATTGGCGACGACGCGGAAGGCCGTGTTGAATTTCTGCTGGGTGTACGTCGGGTTGGTGGCCGCCGGTGAAATCTGCGGAATGCCGGCATTGAAGTAAATGCGCGAGGCGGGAATCGTCGTACCCGAGTTCAGGTGGCCGACGACGCCGTTGACCTTGGCGTCGACCAGCTTTTGCGCCACGGCCGTGCCCTGCTTGGGATCGGCTGCGTCATCTTCTGGGACCAGCACGAATTTGACGGCTTTGCCATCGATCTTGAAGCCTTTGGCGTTCAAATCCTCGATGGCCATCTTGGCCGCGTTCTCGTTATCCTTGCCCAGGTGGGAGCTGGCGCCAGAGACCGGGGCGACGTGGCCTATCTTGATGATTTCCTGTGCGCCCGCATGGCCGGCAAAAGCGAGGGCGAGGGCGAGAGGAAGGACTTTGGTCTTGAGCAGCATAAACATTCTCCAATGGATAAAGATACGGCGGCGTCTCGTGAAAACCGCTTCGACAGGCGGTACGTGTGAAGAAAGGTACAACAAAAAACAGGCGGCGCAAAGCCGCATTTCGGGCTTTTTACATTTTGTCGCAACAATCACCAACGTGAGGCGCGATGCACCGATTTCGCAGGCGTGAGCGCACCAAAGAATGGCGTTGGAGGGAAGAATAGGGTAGGTCGGGTAGGTCGGGTTAGCGCAAAGCGCGTAACCCGACATTGCGCAGCATGCTCAGGCTTGCGCGGGTGGGTGCAAATGTCCCAGTTCATGACTGACCGCATGCGCCACGATCTGCTCCAGCGACTGCTGCAAGTCTTCGCGCAAGGCGCCCCGCATGCCGATCAGGGCGTTTTGCAGGGCCGTTTGCAGGACGTGGGCGATGCGCTCTTCCAGCAGATGGTCAATCTTGCCCTGCACTTGATGCAGGATGCGCTGCGTCAGCCGCTGTTCGATGGCGTCCCAGTCGGGCTGCGCCACCGTTGGCGGCAACCCCGGCGCTTCCTCGACGGCAGGCGGAGCCGCAACTGGCGCGACGACCTCAGGCACTTCCGGCCCCAGCAGCACCTCCGTCAGCAGGGGGATGCCCTGGTCGAATGGCTGCTGGCTCATGTCTTCCCTGCCACGAAGTGGGTCGGCTGCACGTTCTGCTGGCGGTAGTGCAGGAAGCGCTGGCGGCCCGCCTGCGCATCTTGCTCATCCATGGAAACGATCTCGAAGACGCGCTGGAACTGCGCGTAATTGGCGGGCGGCAGCTGCGACAGGTTGACGAGGATGTCGTGATGCGGCAATTCCGCCGCTTCGTCATCGGTCAGGATGATGGGCGTTTGCGCCGCCAGCGGGTCGCCGGCCAGCACGTGCGGCAGGAAATCCGTGGCGGAAATGGTCCACATGGCGCTGTTCAAGGCGTCGAGCTGGGCGCTGTCGGCCACCAGCACGACGACCTTGTTGCCGGCCATATAGGCCTTGCGCGCCAGACGGCAGGCATACGCCAGCTTGTCCGGCACGTTGCTGTGAAAATCGACACGGCTCATGGCGATCAAGCGGCCATGCCGCTATGGCGCAGCAGGGCATCGATGCTCGGCTCGCGGCCGCGGAAGGCGGTAAACGATTCCAGCGCGGGGCGCGATCCGCCGACGGACAGGATTTCCTGCAAATAACGCTTGCCTGCCGCCGTGGTGGCGTCCGGTCCCAGCGCCTTGGCTTCTTCAAACGCCGCATAGGCGTCGGCGGACAGCACCTCGGCCCACTTGTAGCTGTAGTAGCCGGCCGCGTAGCCGCCGGAAAAGATATGCCCAAAGGCATTCTGGAAGCGGTTGAACGGGGGCGGGATGAGCAGCGAAAACTTGGCGCGCACGCCGTCGATCAGCTGCTGCACGCTCTGGCCCGTGCTGGCATCGTAGTCATAGTGCAGATGCATGTCGAGCAGGGAGAACTCCACCTGGCGCAGGGTTTGCAAGCCGGACTGGAAATTCTTGGCCGCCAGCATCCTGTCGTACAGCGCGCGCGGCAGCGGCTCGCCCGTGACGGCATGCGCCGTCATGTGTTCGAGCACTTCCCATTCCCAGCAGAAGTTTTCCATGAATTGCGATGGCAGTTCCACGGCATCCCATTCGACGCCGGCGATGCCCGACACGCCCAGTTCGTCGACGACGGTGAGCATATGGTGCAGGCCGTGGCCGAATTCGTGGAACAGGGTGATGACTTCATCGTGCGTGAACAGGGCAGGCTGAGCCTTGCCGTCGATCACGGCCGGTTCCGTGAAATTGCATGTCAGGTAGGCGATCGGCGTTTGCACGTGTTGTGCGTCGGCGCGGCGGCCGCGCGCGTCGTCCATCCAGGCGCCGCCGCTTTTACCGGCGCGCGCATACAGATCCAGGTAGAACTGGCCGACCAGCTTGCCGTCGCGCTCGATGCGGTAAAAACGCACGTCCGGGTGCCAGACGGGCGCCGTATCAGGCTTGATGTCGACCGCAAACAGGTTCTGGATCTGGCGGAACAGGCCGTCGATCACCTTGTGTTCAGGGAAGTACTGTTTGACTTCCTGGGCCGAGAACGCGTAGCGGCGTTCCTGCAGCTTTTCGGAAGCGTAAGACACGTCCCACGCCTGCAGCTCGGCGATGCCCAGTTCTTCGCGGGCGAATTGTTTCAGTTCGGCCAGATCCTTCTCGGCGAACGGACGCGCGCGCCTGGCCAGGTCTTCCAGGAAAGCGATGACTTGCGCGGGCGAGGTGGCCATCTTGGGGACGAGCGACACTTCGGCGAAATTGGCGTAGCCCAGCAGTTGTGCCTCTTCGTTGCGCAGCCGCAACAAGGTGACGATGTTTTGCGTGTTGTCCCAGTCCTCTTTCTTGCTGAAGACGTCGCCCTGGTCCGACGCCTTGGTGGCGTTGGCGCGGTAGATGGTCTCGCGCAGCGCGCGATTGTCGGCAAATTGCAGGATCGGGTAGTACGACGGGAAGTGCAGCGAGAATTCATAGCCCTGCTTGCCCGCCTTTTCGGCGGCGGCGCGCGCGGCGGCCTTCACGTCGTCGGGCAGGCCGGCCAGGTCAAGCTCGTTTTCGACCAGCAACTTGTAGTCATTGGTGGCGTCGAGCACGTTTTCGGAAAAACGCGTCGAGACGGCCGCATGTTCTTCCTGGATGGCGCCAAAGCGTTCTTTCTTGTCTTCTGGCAACTCGGCGCCACCGAGGCGGAAGTCGCGCACGGCATTGTCGACGATGCGGCGGCGCGCCGGCGACAGGCTGGCGAAATCGGCGCGGGCCTGCAACTGCTTGTATTTGCCGAAGAGGATTTCGTTCTGGCCCAGCTCGGTCCAGAATTCCGTCACCTTGGGCAGGTTGGCATTGTAGGCGGCGCGCAGTTCAGGCGTATCGACCACGCTATTCAAGTGGTTGACGATGCTCCAGGCGCGGCCCAGGGTTTCGGCGATCTGGTCCTGGGGCGCGACGAAGTTTTCCCAGCTCACTTCTTCCATGGGCGCTTCCAGCTGCGCCACCGTGGCGCGCGCCTGTTCCAAGAGGGTATCGATGGCGGGCGTGACATGCTCGTGCGTGATCGCGTCGAAGCGTGGCAGGCCGGAAAAATCAAGCAGGGGATTGGTATTCATCGTCGGTTCCATCCATATATAAAAGGGCGGTCATGCCGCCCCGGTGATTCTTAAATGCGCTCGGCGGCCTCTACCGTGTTCATGAGAAGCATCGTAATCGTCATCGGACCCACGCCACCCGGTACCGGGGTGATGTGGGAGGCGACTTCTTTCACGCCGGCAAAATCCACGTCGCCGCACAGCTTGCCTTCATCGTCGCGGTTCATGCCCACGTCGATGACGATGGCACCTGGCTTGACCATGTCGGCCGTCAGGGTGTTGCGGCGGCCGACGGCGGCCACGACCACGTCCGCCTGGCGCGTGTACAGGCCCAGGTCCGGGGTCGCACTATGGCAGATGGTGACGGTTGCGTTCGCTTGCAAGAGCAGCAGTGCCATCGGCTTGCCGACCGTGTTGCTGCGGCCGATGACGACGGCGTGCTTGCCGCGCAAGTCCACGCCCGTGCTTTCGATCAGTTTCATGCAGCCGTATGGCGTGCATGGGCGGAAGCCGGGCAAGCCCGTCATCAGTTCGCCTGCGCTCAGGACCGAATAGCCGTCCACGTCCTTCGTCGTGGCGATCGCTTCGATGACCTTGTGCGGGTTGATATGTTTTGGCAGCGGCATTTGCACGAGGATGCCATGGATGGCCGGATCGGTGTTCAGGCTGGCGATGCGTGCCAGCAAGTCCGCTTCGGACAGGTCCGCTTCATATTTTTCCAGCACCGAGTGGAAACCCACGTCGCCGCACGCCTTGACCTTGTTGCGGACGTACACCTGGCTGGCCGGGTCTTCGCCGACGAGGATCACGGCCAGGCCGGGCTGGGTGCCCTTGGCCGTGAGGGCGGCGGCGCGCGTGGCGATCTCGCTGCGCAGTTTTTGGGAGAGGGCGATTCCGTCGATCAGTTGTGCTGGCATGGTAGGAGGCTGTGTGGGAGGGAAAAGACAGATTATAAAGCCGGGCGGTGCAAAGGGGCGGTTTTGGCTATGCAAAGGCGTGACAACAGCGGGCCGGAGACGCGGGCCTGAGAAAATGCCGATGGCGGCGTTGCAGCTCCTTGCCGTACTGGCGTACTGTCTGTGTCGCCGCGCCTTGCCCTCGACATTTTTCAGGCTCGTTTGGCCCGGCATAAAAGCGGGCCAGAGACGCGGGCCTGAGAAAATGCCGATGGCGGCGTTGCAGCTCCTTGCCGTACTGGCGTACTGTCTGCGTCGCTGCGCCTTGCCCTCGACATTTTTCAGGCCCGCTTGGCCCGGTATGCCTGTGCGGGCGACCGGGGTGTACATTCGTTTTTGGCACTTTGATCACGCTAATTTCCGGGCAGAATTTGCGGCAGTGCAGCATAAATTTCATAGGGTAATTTCACAATACGAAATGCTATATCGTAATTTGAAAAATAGTAAATACGCTGTTAGAATCCCCACACTAAACCGACTTAATAGTAAATAATCAGCGAAATACCGTCCGACAGCGATCCGGAAAATCGGGGTGGGGCGTTCACAAAGGAGACTCAACAGATGTCAGCTCAACTGAACCAGGTAACGACACAGATCGGCACCGACCCGGATATGCAGGAAACCAAGGAGTGGCTGGACGCGCTCGAAGCCGTTCTGGAAAATGAAGGTCCGGAACGCGCGCATTACCTGATGGAGCGCATGGTTGACCTGGCTCGCCGCCGCGGCGCCCAGATCCCGTTCTCCAGCACCACCGCCTACGTCAACACCATCCCCACCAAACAAGAAGCACACTGTCCCGGCAACCTCGAATACGAAGAGCGCCTGCGCTCGTGGATGCGCTGGAACGCCATGGCCATGGTCGTCAAGGCCAACCGCGCCGACGGCGACCTGGGCGGCCACTTGTCCTCGTTCGCTTCGCTGGCGAACATGCTGGGCATCGGTTTCAACCATTTCTGGCACGCGCCTACGGCCGATCACGGCGGCGACCTGCTGTACATCCAGGGCCACTCCTCGCCCGGCGTCTACGCGCGCGCCTTCCTCGAAGGCCGCTTGACGGAAGAGCAAATGCTGAACTTCCGCAAGGAAGTCGACGGCAAGGGCCTGTCCTCGTACCCGCATCCGAAGCTGATGCCTGACTTCTGGCAGTTCCCGACCGTGTCGATGGGCCTGGGCCCGCACATGGCGATCTACCAGGCGCGCTTCCTGAAATACCTGCACGCACGCGGCATCGCGAAAACCGACAACCGCAAGATCTGGGCCTTCTGCGGCGATGGCGAGATGGACGAGCCGGAATCGCTGGGCGCGATCGGTCTGGCCGCACGCGACATGCTCGACAACCTGGTCATCGTGGTCAACTGCAACCTGCAGCGCCTGGACGGCCCGGTACGCGGCAACACCAAGATCATCCAGGAACTGGAAGGCGAATTCCGTGGCGCCGGCTGGAACGTCGTCAAGGTCATCTGGGGTCCGGGTTGGGACGCCCTGCTGGCGCAAGACAAGGAAGGCATCCTGCAGCGCGTGATGATGGAAACCGTCGACGGCGAATACCAGAACTACAAGGCGAAAGATGGCGCCTACGTGCGCAAGCACTTCTTCGGCAAGCATCCGAAGCTGCTGGAAATGGTTGCCAACATGACGGATGACGACATCTGGCGCCTGACCCGTGGCGGCCACGATCCGCACAAGATCTACGCGGCATTCAAGATCGCCCAGGAACACAAGGGCCAGCCGACCGTCCTGCTGGTGAAAACCATCAAGGGCTACGGCATGGGCAAGTCCGGCGAAGCGCGCAACACGGCGCACCAGACGAAAAAACTGGACGACGAAGCCATCCGCGAAATGCGCGACCGCTTCTCGCTGCCTATCCCTGACGACAAGCTGGCCGACATCCCGTTCTTCAAGCCAGCCGACGACGCGCCGGAAATGGTCTACCTGCACGAGCGCCGCAAGGCCCTCGGTGGCTACCTGCCGCAGCGCCGCCAGAAGTCGGAAGAAACCCTGCCGGTGCCTGGCCTGGACGCGTTCAAGAACGTACTGGAAGCCACGCCTGAAGGCCGTGAAATCTCGACCACGCAAGCGTTCGTGCGCGTCATTTCGACCCTGCTGAAAGACCCGAACCTGGGCCAGCGCGTCGTGCCTATCCTGGTCGATGAATCGCGTACCTTCGGCATGGAAGGCCTGTTCCGCCAGATCGGCATCTACAACCCGAAAGGCCAGTTGTACGAGCCGGTCGACAAAGACCAGGTCATGTACTACCGCGAAGACAAGGCTGGCCAGATCCTGCAAGAGGGCATCAACGAAGCGGGCGGCATGAGCTCGTGGATCGCCGCGGCGACGTCGTACTCGACCAACGACCGCATCATGATCCCGTTCTACACCTTCTACTCGATGTTCGGCTTCCAGCGCATCGGCGACCAGGTATGGGCTTCGGCCGACATGCGCGCCCGTGGCTTCCTGATGGGCGGCACGGCTGGCCGTACGACCCTGAACGGCGAAGGCTTGCAGCACGAAGATGGCCACAGCCATATCTTCGCCGCGACCATCCCGACCTGCATGCCGTACGATCCGACCTTCAGCCATGAAGTCGCCGTCATCATCCAGGACGGCCTGCGCCGCATGATCGCCAACCAGGAAGATGTGTTCTACTACATCACGATCATGAATGAAAACTACGCCCAGCCAGGCATCAAGCCAGGCCAGGAAGAAGGCATCCTGAAAGGCATGTACAAGCTGCAGGAAGGCCAGGCTGACGCCAAGCTGCGCGTACAGCTGATCGGTTGCGGCACCATCCTGCGCGAATCGATCTTCGCCGCCGAGCTGTTGCAAAACGACTGGGGCGTGGCTGCGGACGTGTGGTCGGCACCGTCGCTGACCCTGGTGGCCCGCGATGGCCAGGATGCGGAACGCTGGAACATGGTCAACCCGTCGAAAGAGCAGCGCGTGCCATACGTGACGTCGCTGATGCAGGACACGGACGGCCCGATCGTCGCCACGACCGACTACATGCGCGCGTTTGCAGAACAGATCCGCGCCTTCATGCCGAAGGGCCGCACTTATAAAGTGCTCGGTACCGATGGCTTTGGCCGCTCGGACAGCCGCGCCAAGCTGCGCGAGTTCTTCGAAGTGAACCGTTATTATGTCACCGTGGCCGCGCTCAAATCGCTGGCTGACGAAGGCAAGATCGACGTGTCGGTGGTGGAGCAGGCGATTGCCAAGTACGGCATTGACGCGAACAAACCGAATCCGGTGACCCAGTAATCGTTGTGCGGACCCGATGATGCCAGGGCGGTGCGAAAGCGCCGCCCTGGCGTGTGTTCGGGTCCATCTGACAAATAAAATAACGGAGCAAGCTATGAGCATTGTGGAAGTCAAAGTCCCGGATATCGGCGATTTCAAGGAAGTCGAGATCATTGAACTGATGGTCAAGCCAGGCGATACGGTCAAGGTCGACCAGTCCCTGATCACGGTCGAATCGGACAAGGCCAGCATGGAAATTCCATCGAGCCACGCCGGTGTCGTCAAGGAATTGAAAGTCAACGTGGGCGACAAGATCGCCGAAGGTTCGCTGGTCCTGCTGCTGGAAGTGGCAGACGACGCCTCGGCGCCTGCGCCGGCCGCTGCCGCCCCGGCCGCAGCACCTGCCGCTGAAGCCGCTCCCGCCGCCGCTGCGCCAGCACCTGCCGCCCCAGCCGGCGCGCCAGCCCTGGTCGAAGTGACCGTGCCCGATATCGGCGACTTCAAGGAAGTCGAAGTCATCGAACTGATGGTCAAGGTCGGCGACAGCATCAAGGTCGACCAGTCGCTGCTGACGGTCGAATCGGACAAGGCCAGCATGGAAATCCCATCGAGCCACGCCGGTATCGTCAAGGAATTGAAAGTCAAGGTCGGCGACAAGGTTGCCAAGGGCAGCCTGGTGCTGGTCGTGGAAGCGACCGGTGGCGCTGCTCCTGCCGCACCTGCCGCTGCTGCACCTGCACCCGCTGCGCAAGCTGCCGCCGCGCCAGCCGCCGCCGTCGCTTCGACGCCGGTCGCTGCACCAGCTCCTGCCGCCGCGCCTGCCGTCAACGGCAAGCTGGCGCACGCGTCGCCATCGATCCGCAAGTTCGCGCGCGAACTGGGCGTGGACCTGACCCGCGTGGGCGGTTCCGGTCCGAAGGGCCGCATCACCCAGGAAGACGTGCAGAACTTCGTCAAGGGCGTGATGTCGGGCGCCGTCGCCGCGCCGAATGCGCCGGTCGCCGCCAAAGGCGGTTCGGGCGTGGGCCTGGATCTGCTGCCATGGCCGTCGCTGGACTTCAGCAAGTTCGGCACGACCGAATTGCTGCCGCTGTCGCGCATCAAGAAAATCTCGGGCCCGAATTTGCACCGCAACTGGGTCATGATCCCGCACGTCACGCAGTTCGACGAAGCGGACGTGACGGACCTGGAAGCGTTCCGCGTCGACACCAACGCGGCCAATGCGAAAAACAAGGATGCGGCCAAGCTGACCATGCTCGCTTTCGTCATCAAGGCGTCCGTTGCCGCGCTGAAGAAATTCCCCGCGTTTAACGCGTCGCTCGACGCCAAGGGCGAGAACCTGATCCTCAAGCAGTACTACAACATCGGCTTCGCGGCCGACACGCCGAACGGCCTGGTGGTACCCGTGATCAAGGGCGCGGACCAGAAGTCGGTCTCGCAGATCGCCCGCGAAATGACGGAACTGTCGCTGCAGGCGCGCGAAGGCAAGCTGAAACCGGCCGACATGCAGGGTGCCAGCTTCACGATCTCGTCCCTGGGCGGCATCGGCGGCACGCACTTCACGCCTATCGTCAATGCACCGGAAGTCGCGATCCTGGGCCTGTCGAAAGCCTCGATCAAGCCGGTATGGGATGGCAAGGCCTTCCAGCCACGTTTGATGATGGGCACCTCGCTGTCCTACGACCACCGCGTGGTCGATGGCGCGATGGGCGCGCGATTCTCCGTGTACCTCGGCGAAGTCCTGGCCGACATGCGCAAAATTCTGCTGTAAGGAGCGATTGATGAGCACAGTAGAGGTAAAAGTACCGAATATCGGCGACTTCAAGGAAGTCGAAGTGATCGAACTGATGGTCAAGGTCGGCGACACCATCAAGGTGGACCAGTCCCTGATCACGGTCGAATCGGACAAGGCCAGCATGGAGATCCCATCGACCCACGCCGGCGTCGTCAAGGAAGTCAAGGTCAAGGTCGGCGACAAGATCGCCGAAGGCAGCGCGCTGCTGGTGGTGGAAGCGCTTGACGGTGCTGCAGCTCCCGCAGCCGCACCGGCGGCCGCTGCTGCGCCTGCGGCGGCTCCGGCTCCCGCAGCGGCGGCACCAGCTGCAGCCGTTGCCGCCATCCCGGCCGGCAATTACAGCGGCCAGGTCGACATCGACGTCGACATGATGGTGCTGGGCGGCGGTCCTGGCGGCTATTCGGCGGCGTTCCGCGCGGCCGACCTGGGCATGTCGACGGTCATCGTCGAGCGCTATGCGACACTGGGCGGCGTGTGCCTGAACGTGGGCTGCATCCCGTCGAAGGCGCTGCTGCACGTCGCCTCCGTCATCGATGAAACGGCGCACATGTCCAACATGGGCGTGACGTTTGCCAAGCCGGCGATCGACATCGACCAGGTACGCAAGTACAAGGAAGGCGTGATCTCGAACATGACGGGCGGTCTGGCCGGCATGGCCAAGGCGCGCAAGACGCAAGTCGTCACGGGCGTGGGCCAGTTCCTGTCCGCGAACCACATCGAAGTGACGGCAGGCGACGGCTCCAAAAAAGTCGTGCAGTTCAAGCAAGCCATCATCGCCGCCGGTTCCTCCGTGGTGAAACTGCCCTTCGTGCCGGAAGACCCGCGCATCGTCGATTCGACGGGCGCGCTGGAATTGCGCCAGATCCCGAAACGCATGCTGGTCATCGGCGGCGGCATCATCGGCCTGGAAATGGCGACCGTCTATTCCACGTTCGGCGCGCGCATCGACGTGGTCGAAATGATGGATGGCCTGATGCAGGGCGCGGACCGCGACGCCGTCAAGGTGTGGCAGAAGTTCAACGAGAAGCGCTTCGACAACATCATGACCAAGACCAAGACGGTGGCCGTCGAGGCTCTGCCGGAAGGCATCAAGGTCACGTTCGAAGCCGCCGAAGCAGGTGCTACCGCACCGGCGCCACAGATCTACGACCTGGTATTGGTGGCCGTGGGCCGCAGCCCGAACGGCAAGAAGCTGGCCGCCGACAAAGCCGGCGTGCAAGTGACGGACCGCGGTTTCATCAACGTCGACAGCCAGATGCGCACCAACGTGCCGAACATCTTCGCCATCGGCGATTTGGTCGGCCAGCCGATGCTGGCGCACAAGGCCGTGCATGAAGCCCACGTGGCAGCGGAAGCCGCTTCCGGCCAGAAGTCGCACTTCGACGTCAAGGTGATTCCATCGGTCGCCTACACGGATCCGGAAGTGGCATGGGCCGGCATCACGGAAGACGAAGCGAAAGCCAAGGGCATCAAGGTCGAGAAGGGCCACTTCCCGTGGGCCGCTTCGGGCCGCGCCGTGGCCAACGGCCGCGCCGAAGGCTTCACCAAGCTGCTGTTCGACGCTGAAACGCACCGCATCATCGGCGGCACCATCGTCGGCACGCATGCGGGCGACATGATCGGCGAGATCGCGCTGGCCATCGAAATGGGCTGCGACGGTACCGACATCGGCAAGACCATCCATCCGCATCCAACCCTGGGCGAATCGATCGGTATGGCCGCCGAAGTGTACGAAGGCGTGTGCACGGACTTGCCGCCACCGCGCAAGCGCTGATGTTGTAGCGCTGTGTCGTAACACTAAAAACCCCGCAAGCGATTGCGGGGTTTTTTATTATCCTGCCATCGTCGGCACGCACGCGGGCGACAGGGGAGCGATGAGGCGGCGAAATCGCGCTGGCCATCGAAATAGGCTGCGACGGCACCGACATCGGCACGAGCATCCACCCGCATCCAACCCTGGGCGAGCCGATCGGCAGGTTGGCAAAAGCGCGCCGAAGCAGGCGTGTGCACGGACTTGCCTCCGCCGCGCAAGCGCTGATAAAGCGTTAACTTTCAGTACAAAAAACCGGGACATGTTCCCGGTTTTTTTATTTCCCTTGATCTGCATCATAGTAAAACGTGGTGTAGCGGGGCCTTGTGAAAATTGGTGAGTATTGCCGTGTGGAAAAAGTGGCAGAATGGGGGTCTGTCACCATGTTTTTCTTTTGCTTCGACGGAAACGCGTGATTTTTCCAGGAATGTTGCCAGCGTGGGATACGGTCAAGTTCCGCTGTACTGAGAGAGCTTTGCAACGATGAAAAAATTTACCGCCCTTCATATTGCCGACGTCCGTTTGCGCCGGGCTGACGAACAAGAGCAAGCCGTGATGCTGCATGCCTTGTACCAGGATGTGGCCGCTATCCTGGCGGCGGGCAAGCGGATCGATGCGATTTTCTTCACGGGCCAGCTGGTGGCGCCTGACGCCTGTGCCGGCACGACGCCCGTGTATGTCTACGAATACTTCCTGCGCCCCCTGCTGCAGGCGGCCAGCTTGCCTGGCGCGCGTTTCTACCTGGTGCCGGGCAGCCGCGCGCAGGGTGTCGCCGCTGCGGCGCTGGGCAATGCCGGTTTCAGCTTTTTCTCCGCCGATGAGCACGCCAGTGCCGAGCAGCGCGCACACTACAAGAATATCCACGCCGTGTTCCATGGCCACCAGCATACGGGCGATGCCAGTTCGCTCATGAAGTCGCTGGGCATCTTGTTCAAGAGCAATCCTGGCAGCCTGTACGATACCAGTGGCCAGATGGCGGCGTTTGCCGTGCTCGAGTTCGGCACTGGCGAGGCAGCGGCCGATGGCGGCGCGCCAGGCACGCGGTGGACGGTGTCCCTGCGCGAGTTCGATGATGTGAGCAAGAACTTCGCGCTGTCGGTGCTGTACACGCCGAATGGCCAGGAAACGGGGCAGGTGGATGCCGAGTATGTGTTTGCCACCTTGTTGCCGCAGCTGGCAGGCGAACGCGATTATCTCGATGGCTTGCTGGGCAAGGCGGGCGCGCAGCGGCGCGTGGACGCCGGCGCGGCTGCCGATGCGCGTGAATTCCTGATCGAGCTGGCGTTCGTGATGTTCGAAGCCAAGAGCGTCTTCCTCAACGAGGCGGAACTGGAACGCTTTGCCAGCGATTATTGCGGCGTGAAGGGCTGGAGCATGGCGGCCGGGGATTGGCTGGCGCCGCTGTATGCGCATGGCTTGCTGCTGCGGGAAGATGGCCAGGTGGCGTTTTCCTTCGATTACTTCCGCACGTATTTCCTGGCGCAGCGCTTTGAAACCTCGTTCGACCTGATGCGCTATGGCCCGGACCGCTACGACGGAAGCGACTCTTCACTCACTGTCGATGGCGCGTCGGCGGCCCAGCCTTTCCTGCGCGCGCTGGGTTTGAACGATGAACACGCCGAAGCGGCGTTGCCGGCAGACTGCAGCCGCCCTGGCTGATTTCCTGGGCCAGCCTTTCCGCGTCAGTCCGCCAGCGGCTGGCGCAGGGTGCCACGCAGGAACAGGTCGAGACTGACGGCCACCTTGGCGCGCAATTGCGCCACGTCCGGTTGCGTCTGCGGCGGAAACAGCAGGCGCGACATCTGGTCGCCCAGCAGGCAATTGAGCAGGTGCAGCGACAGCATGGCCGGCGCCAGTTCCGCGCGGAACAGCGGCGCAATGTCGGGGCGGCTGAAAAACCTCGTCAGCATCTCGCGCGTCTGTCCCGGTCCCACCTTGTAAAACGTTTCCGCCAGTTCAGGATGCGTGGCCGCTTCGGCCACCACCATGCGATTGAGGTGGATGGCCGCCGGCATGGTGACCAGTTGCACGAACAGCAGGCCGAACTCGCCCAGGATGGTGGGCAGGGGCCGCATATCCGTTTCCAGGGCCGGCATGGTCGAGAAGTAGGCGGCGCGGCGCAATTCCACCACGGCATTGAACAAGCCCGACTTGCCGCCAAACTTCACATAAATCGTGCGCACGGCCACATGGGCTTCGCGGGCGATCATTTCCAGGCTCACCTTTCCATATCCTTTTTCCAGAAACAGGCAGCCGGCCGTGTGCAGGAGGTTGTCCATGCGCGCTTCCATGTCGGCCGCGCGCGGGCGGCCGGCTGGCTTGCCGCAGCAGGAAAGCTCCTGGGCGGCGTCGCCCGATTCTTTATCGGTAGGCAAGGTATCGCTGAGGCCGGGATCGGACATGGTCTGGGTCTCTTTATAAGTTGGAAGGTAAGTGATGGCTCACACTGTAGTGCAAATTAAAATGAAATGCAATCGTTTCATTTCTTGACTTTGGCTTTTCTTTGCCCAATAATGAACCTATATCATTTCATTTCCGGAGCGAGTATGTCCAACCAGCCAGGCCAAGCAGAGCACAAAGTGCTGAGCGCCGTCCCACCCGCGGCCCCGGCCGCCCCTTCCGCGCCCACCGCCTCCGCCAGCTCCGCACCACCGAACAACCGCGTCAAAATCATCGCCGGCCTGATCGTCCTCGTGGCGCTGGGCGCCGGCGCGCGCATGTGGTACCGCAGCCACTATTTCGTGGAAACGGAAAACGCCTATGTGGCTGGCCACGTGCATCCCGTCTCGGCGCGCATTTCCGGCGTCGTCACCAAGGTCTTCATCGACGACAATCAAATGGTGAAAGAGGGCGACGTGATCGCTGAACTCGACCCGTTCGACCAGCGCGTGAAAACCGAGCAGATCGCCGCGCAGATCGCCAGCGCCGAGCAGCAAGTGCTGCAAGCGGACGCGCAGATCGCGCAAGTGCAGGCGCAAGCCAGTGGCGCCCAGGCGCAAGTGGCGCAAGCCGATGCGCAACTGCTGCGCGCAAAACAGGATGCCGACCGTTATGGCCAGCTGTACACGAGCCAGATGAAAGCCGTGTCGAAAGCGGAACTCGACGCGGCCAATGCGGCCCGCTCGAGCGCCGTGGCCGACCTGGCCGCCCGCCGCGACAGCGCGTCGGCCGCCAAGGCGCAGATCGGTGCGGCGCAAGCTGCGCGCGACGTGGCCAAGGCGCAAGTGGCCGTGCTGCGCGTGCAATTGAAGGACGCGGAACAGCAGCTGCAATACAACCGCATCCTGGCCCCTGTCGCCGGCCGCATCGGCAAGCGCAACGTGGAAACGGGCATGCGCGTGCAGCCTGGCCAGCAATTGACGGCCATCGTGCAGGACAACGTCTGGGTCACCGCCAACTTCAAGGAAACGCAATTGGCCGACCTGCACCGCGGCCAGAGCGTGCACGTGACCATCGATGCCATGCCGGGCAAGAAACTGGTCGGTACCGTGGACAGCTTCGCTCCTGCCTCGGGCGCGCAATTCGCGCTGCTGCCAGCCGATAACGCCACCGGCAACTTCACCAAGATCGTCCAGCGCGTGCCGGTGAAAATCGTCTTCCAGCCGGAAGACATCAAGGCCATGAATGGCCGCCTGGTGCCGGGCATGTCGGTGATCGCCGAAGTGGAAGTGAATCAGCCTGAAACGCAGCCGGCCGCGCGCCACGCTGCTGCTCCAGCCGCCCAGTCCACCACCCATTAAGCTTCCATGAGCAGCCCCTCCACCACGCTGGCGAAGCCGCCAGCGTTTCCCGTGATCGACGAGAAAGTCTCCGGGCGCACCTGGCTGGCGGTCGCCGCCGGCATGCTGGGCGCCTTCATGGCGGTGCTCGACATCCAGATCACCAATTCATCGCTCAAGGATATCCTTGGCTCGCTGTCGGCCACCCAGGAAGAGGGCTCGTGGATTTCCACGGCCTACCTGGTAGCCGAAATTATCGTCATTCCCCTCACCGCGCTGCTGGCGCGCGTGTTCGGACTGCGTACCTACATGATCGGCACCACCGCTTTCTTCCTGCTGTTCTCCACCCTGTGCGGCACGGCGTGGAACCTGGAAAGCATGATCGTCTTCCGCATGCTGCAAGGGTTCACTGGCGGCGCCCTGATCCCGATGGCGTTCACGCTGGTGATGCTCAAGCTGCCGCCGTCGAAGCGCGCCGTCGGCATGGCGATCTTCGGCCTGACGGCCACCCTGGCGCCGGCCATGGGCCCGACCCTGGGCGGGTACTTGAGCGAGCTGTATGGCTGGCCTTCGATCTTCTACATCAACTGGGTGCCGGGCGTGCTGCTGATCGCCGGCATGATCTATGGCCTCGACAAGGAGCCGATGAAGCTCGAGATGTTCTGGAAAGCCGACTGGCTGGGCATCTTCTTCATGGCCCTGGGCCTCGGCTGCCTGACCATCTTTCTGGAAGAGGGCAACTCGAAGGATTGGTTCGACTCCGGTTTCATCATCGCCTTCGCCTCGATGGCCCTGGTGGGCATCCTGGGCTGGGTCGTCACCAGCGCCACGCGCGCCGAACCGTTCGTCAACCTGGCCCTGTATGGCCAGCGCAATTTTTTAGTGGCCACCGTGCTGTCGGCCGTGACGGGCATGGGCCTGTATGGCTCGGCCTTTTTGCTGCCGCTGTTCCTGGGCCAGATCGCCGGCTACTCTCCGATGCAGATCGGTGAAGTCATCATGTGGGTGGGCTTGCCGCAGCTGTTCATCATGCCGTTTGTCGCCAAGCTGTCGTCCGTGGTGGACAACCGCATCCTGTGCTCGTTCGGCCTGCTGCTGTTTGGCGGTTCGTGCATGATGAATGCCTACATGGACGCGTCCACCGGCTACGACCAGCTGCTGTGGTCGCAGGTGGTGCGCGCGCTGGGCCAGCCCTTCGTCATGCTGACCCTGTCGAACTTCGCCATGAAGGGCATCGCGCCGAAGGACATGCCGTCCGCTTCGAGCCTGTTCAACATGACGCGCAACCTGGGCGGCTCGATCGGCATCGCCCTGCTGGCCACGGCCCTGAGCACTCGCGAGCATTTTCATTCGCAGCGCCTGGGCGAAGCGATCAATGCCTATTCCAGCGCCACGCAGCTGCGCATCGACCAGCTGACGTCGTCGTTCATGGCCAAGGGCTATGACGCCGTCACGGCCGGCAACCAGGCCTTGCAGGCAATCGACGGCATCGTGCGCCGCGAAGCGTATGTGATGGCTTACAACGATGGCTTCTTCCTGATCGGCGCCATCCTGCTGGCCTGCATCGTGCCCCTGTGGCTGGCCGACAAACTCAAAGCTCCCGGTGGCGGTGGTGGCGGTCATTGACCGCGCACAGTCCGCACGTGCAGCACCCCAAGAACAAGAAGGTACACATCATGCAAACAGTATTGACGAAAATCGCGCTGGCCGCTTCCCTTGCCGTGGCGCTGTCCGCCTGCGGCACCGTGGGCCAGGATTTCACCGCGCCGGGCAATGTCGCCGGCGCCGACACCTTCCGCCATGGCGCGGCCGCGGCGGACGCCGCGCAACTGCCCAAGGAGTGGTGGAGCATCTACGGCGATGCGACCCTGAACCGCCTCGAGCAGAGCGCGCTGCAGGACAACCCGAGCGTGAAAGCGGCTGGCGAGCGCTTGCTGCAGGCGCTGGCGCAAAGCGGCACGGCGCGCGCCAGCCAGGGCCCGAGCGTAAACGTCAGCACGGGTGTCTCGAACTCGCGCACCTCGGCCAACACCTCGCAGGGCCTGGCGCAGGGCAACCGCTCGGTCAGCGGCAACAATTTTTCCGCAGGCGCCACGCTGTCGTATGAAGTCGACTTGCTGGGCCGCGTCAAGCGCATGGTCGAAGCGGCCGATTCCCAAGCCTTGGCGGCGCAAGCGGACCGCGACGGCGTGCTGCTGATGCTGTCATCGCAAGTGGCCAGCAATTACTGGCAGCTGCGCGGACTCGATGCGGAAATGGCCATCCTGAATGGCGCGCTCGACACGCGCCGCGAATCGGCGCAGCTGGTCGAAGCGCGCTTCAATGCGGGCTTGACGAATGAGCTGGACCTGGCGCGCGCGAAAGTCGAGCTGTCGAACGCGCAGGCCGACCTGCATGAAGTCAAGCGCCAGCGCAACCAGCTGGAAAACAGCCTGGCCACCCTGACGGGCAAGCCGCCGTCGGCACTGCAATTGCCGGTGGCCGCCGATCCATCCGTCTTGCCGCTGCCGCCTGCCATTCCTGTCGGCTTGCCTGCGAGCCTGCTGGCGCACCGCCCGGACCTCGTTTCCAGCGTGGCGGGCCTGCGCGCGGCGAATGCGCAAGTGGGCGTGGCCGAAGGCGCGTTTTACCCGTCGCTGCAATTGACGGGCAATTTCGGCTATGCGTCGGAAAAGCTGCGCGACCTGGCGCAGGGCGGTTCGCGCCAGTTCAGCTTTGGTCCGCTGGCCCTGTCCCTGCCGATCTTTGACGGTGGCCGCAACCAGGCCAATCTTGACCTGTCCAAGGCGCGCTATGCGGAAGCCGTGGCGAACCATGAAACGAAGCTGTTGACGGCCTTGCGCGAAGTGGAAGATGCGCTGTCCGACGTGGAGCAGCGCCAGTTGCAGGGCGACGCCCAGGCCCTGTCGCAGGAAGCGGCGGCGCGCGCCTACCTGGTGGCGCGCACGCGCTACGAGCGCGGCATCTCGACCTACCTGGACGTGACGGACGCGCAGCGCAGTTCGCTGGCAGCGGACCGCGCCGCCGCGCAGATCAAGACCCAGCGCCTGCTGGCGACGGTGGCTGTAGCCCGTTCTTTAGGTGCTGGCTGGCAGCCGGACGGCGAGCTGGCCAAGCTGGCTTCCGCGCCTGCCGCGAAGGTGAACTAGGCACGACGATTACGTGAGCGTGGCCGGTGGCGGTGTCGCCGCCGGCCCGTAGCGTTCCAGCAGAAAATCGATGAAGGTCGTCAGCTTCGGCGTGGGCTGGCGGTCGCGCGGGTACAGCACATGCATCAGGCGCGGCGCCGGCACGTAATCGACCAGCAGCGGCACCAGCCGTCCCGCCGCGATATCGTCGGCCAGTAAAATCTCCGCCTGCATGACGATGCCGAAGCCGTGCAGTGCGGCCATGCGCAGCGCCTGGCCATTGTTCGAGCGGAAGCGGCTCTCGGCCGCAGTCCCATCGTGGCGCGCTTCCTTGCCGCTCAGACGCCAGCGCATGTGGCGCGACCACTGCATGAAATCCACGCATTCGTGCCGCGCTAGGTCGTCCGGCATGCGCGGCGTGCCGTGCTTTGCCAGGTAGGCGGGCGAGGCGCAGATCACCATCGCATAGGCACGCAAGGGCCGCGCCACCATGCCGGAATCTTCCAGCTTGCCGATGCGGATGGCCGCATCGAATCCTTCCTCCACCAGGTCCACCATCCTGTCATTCAAATTGAGCTCCAGGCTCACGTCAGGATAAGCCGTCAGGTAGTCGGCCATCAGCGGCGCGATGCATTCGCTGCCGAAGGACACGGGCGCCGTGATCTTCAGCTTGCCGCGCGGCGTGGCGCGCATCGCTTCGGCGCCCGTTTCGGCCGCCGCGATCTGCGCCAGGATCTGGCGGCATTGCTCCACGTATTGCCGGCCGATTTCCGTCAGGCTTTGCCGGCGCGTCGTGCGCGCCAGCAGGCGCGTGCCCAGCCGCTCTTCCAGCTGTTTGATGTGCTTGCCCACCATCACGGGCGAGATGCGGAAGGTGTCGGCGGCGGCCGTGAAACTGCCCTGGTCGACGACGGACACAAAGATCTCCATGCTGCGCAATTTATCCATATCGCCTTGATTGCAAACTGTGGGTTGGTAATCTTGTAAATTCTAGCGCATTTATTCCTTTCTGGAAGCGGCGCATACTGGCTCCATCGCTCAACCCACACAAGGAAGCAGCATGAAAATCGTCATCATCGGCGCCAGCGGCACCATCGGCAAGGCCGTCACCGCGCAACTGGCGCAGCGCCATGAAATCATCGAAGTGGGCAGCCGCACGGGCACGCACCAGGCCGACATGGGCGACATCGCGCAAGTGCGCGCCCTGTTCCAGCGCATCGGCAGGGTCGACGCCGTCGTCGTCACGGCCGGCAAGCTGCATTTCGGCCCCCTGGCAGAATTCACGCCCGAGCAGTTCCAGCTGGGCCTGGACAGCAAGCTGATGGGCCAGGTCAACGTGGCGCTGGTGGCGCAGGAATACCTGAACGACGGCGGTTCGATTACCTTGACCAGCGGCATCGTGGCCGAGCAGCCGATCCGCTTCGGCGCGGCCGCCAGCATGACGAATGCGGCCGTGGAAGGCTTTGTACGGGGCGCCGCCATCGAACTGGCGCGCGGCGTGCGCATCAATGTGGTCAGCCCCACGGTGCTGGAAGAATCGCTGGAAGCGTATGGCCCGTTCTTCTACGGCTTCGAGCCGGCCGCCGCCAGCAGAGTGGCGTTGGCCTACAGCCGCAGCGTGGAAGGGGCGCAGACGGGGCAAGTCTACCGCGTGTGGTAGGTCTAAAGGCCGCAAAAAAGGCTGCTTTTGGCCGGCCTCAGGCAGCCTGCTTCCATTCATGATAAATTAACTTTTATTTCCAAATGTCAACATCATGGTGATGAAGAATTTGGACATTTTCATGAATGAATGGATGAGACGGATATGCAAAGCACCAAAATCAGCACACGGCTTTATACGGGATTCGGCCTGGTCCTGTTGCTGCTGATCATCGTTACCGCACTCGGCATCAACCGCGTGCAAAAGATCGACGCCATCCTCACCAGTATCAGCGACGTCAACAACGTCAAGCAGCGCCATGCGATCAATTTCCGCGGCAGCGTGCATGACCGCGCGATCGCCCTGCGCGACGTGGTGCTGGCGGCCGACGCGGCGTCGGCCAAGCCGGAAATCGCGCGCATCGAAACGCTGGCCGCCAATTACGCGCAGGCCGCCGCGCCGCTCGACCAGATCATCGGCAGCGGCAAGGACGTGACCGAAGCGGAACGCACGGCTCTGGCCGCCATCAAGGCCAGTGAAGCGAAGGCCCAGCCGATCATCGCCAAGGTGATTCAATTGCGCCTGGCCGATGATGTGGCCGGCGCCACCGCCTTGCTGCAGCAGCAGGGCGCCGCCGCCTTCATGGGCTGGCTTGCGTCCGTCAACCAGCTGATCGACCTCGAAGAAAAGATGAGCCGCGAACAGGCCGACAGCGCAAGCACGGTGGCGCGCAGCTTCTTCTTCTTCATGGTGCTGCTGTGCCTGGGCGCGATCGCCATCGGTACCATCGCGGCCTGGCGCATCAGCCACGGCTTGCTGCGCCAGCTCGGCGGCGAGCCCGACTACGCGGCCGCCATCGCCGGTGAAATTGCCGCTGGTAACCTGGCAGTGACCATCACTACCGGGCCGAACGACCGTGACAGCTTGCTGTACGCCATGCGCGGCATGCGCGACAGCCTCGTGGCCATTGTCAGCCAGGTGCGCGCCGGCACGCAGACCATCGCCACCAATTCGCGCGAAATCGCGGCCGGCAACCTGGACCTGTCGAATCGCACGGAACAGCAGGCCGGCTCGATCGAGGAAACCGCCACGTCGATGGAGCAATTGACGGGCACCGTCAAGCAGAACGCCGAGCACGCGATCGAGGCGAACCAGCTGGCCGTATCGGCCTCGGGTGTGGCCGTCAAGGGCGGCGCCGTCGTGGCGCAGGTGGTGCAGACCATGGCCGCCATCAACGAATCGTCGAAAAAGATAGTCGACATTATTGGCGTGATCGACGGCATCGCTTTCCAGACGAATATTCTGGCGCTCAATGCCGCCGTGGAAGCGGCGCGCGCCGGCGAGCAGGGCCGCGGCTTTGCCGTCGTCGCCACCGAAGTGCGCAGCCTGGCCCAGCGTTCCAGCCAGGCCGCCAAGGAAATCAAGTCGCTGATCGACGACTCGGTCGAGCGCGTCGGCACGGGCGCGCGCTTGGTCGATGAAGCAGGCACGACCATGCAAGATATTGTCGACAGCGTCAAGCGCGTGACCGACATCATGGGCGAAATCAGTGTGGCCACGCGCGAGCAGTCGTCCGGCATCGAACAGGTCAACCAGGCCGTCGGCCTGATGGACCAGGTGGTGCAGCAGAATGCGGCGCTGGTGGAGCAGTCGGCCTCGGCCGCCGCGTCGCTGGAAGCGCAGGCCGGCAGCCTGTCGCAGGTGGTCAGCATCTTCAAGCTCGACAACTCGCAAGTGCAGCTGCAGGCGCCGCAGCCGGCGCGTGCGCGTCCGGCCGCCGTGACTGCTGCCAGGCCGGTCCTCAAGGCCGCAGCGAAGCCGGCACCGAAAAAGCTGGCCTCCAAGGTGCCCGCCGATGACGCATGGGAAGAGTTTTAAGCGGCGCTCGTTTACAATCGGGACCTTACATTGTTTGCTGAGGTCCCCATGAAACGTATCCTGTTCCCCCTGCTGATGGCTGCCGCCGTCGGCAGCGCCTGTGCCGCAACGCCGGCAGCCCCGGCCACCGCGCAACAACTGGCGGCCATGAGCGCCCGCTATGCGCCCGTTGCGCTGACGGCCGATGTCACGCATCTGTCTGCCGGCGACCGCCAGGCCATCGCCAAGCTGGTCGAGGCGGCCAAGCTGGTCGACGTGCTGCAGCTGCGCCAGCGCTGGTCCGGCAATGAAGCGCTGTGGGCGGCATTGAAGAAGGACACATCAAAGCTGGGACATGCCCGTTTGAACTATTTCTGGATCAATAAAGGTCCCTGGTCGGTGCTCGACGCGCACGCCTCGTTCATGCCGGCCAGCTATGCCGGTATCGCCATTCCCGCGCACAAGCCGGAAGCGGGCAATTTCTATCCGCAGGGCGCCACCAAGGCCAGCCTGGAAACGTGGATGAATGGCTTGTCGCCAGAGGACAAGCAGCAGGCGCAATGGTTCTTCACGACGATTCGCGCGGGCAAGGATGGAAAATACCAGACCGTCAAGTATTCGGACGAATACAAGGTGGAACTCAAGCAGCTGGCGAAGCTTCTGGATGAAGCTGCCGCCGCCACGGATAACGCGTCGCTGAAGAAATTCCTCACCCTGCGCGCCAAGGCTTTCCTCGACAACGACTATCTGCCGTCCGATTTCGCCTGGATGGACCTCGATTCGCCCGTCGACATCACCATCGGCCCGTACGAGACGTATAACGATGAGCTGTTCGGCTACAAGGCCGCGTTCGAAGCGTACGTGAACATCCGCGACCAGGCGGAAACGCAGAAGCTGAACTTCTTCGCCAAGCACATGCAGGAACTGGAAGACAACCTGCCGCTCGACGCCCGGTACCGCAACCCGAAGGTGGGCGCGCTGGCGCCGATGGTGGTGGTCAATCAGGTGTATGGCGCTGGCGACGGCAACATGGCCGTGCAGACGGCTGCCTACAACTTGCCGAACGACGAGCGCATCATCAGCGCGCGCGGCTCCAAGCGCGTCATGTTGAAAAACGTGCAGGAAGCCAAGTTCAAGGCCACCCTGACGCCGATCTCGAAACTGGTACTGACGCCCGAAGCGCAGCAGGATGTGGATTTCAATTCCTTCTTCACGCACATCCTCGCGCATGAAATCATGCACGGCCTGGGCCCGCACGCGACCGTCGTCGACGGCAAGCCATCGACGCCGCGCCAGGACTTGAAGGAAGCGTATTCGACCATTGAGGAAGCCAAGGCCGATATCACGGGATTGTTCGCGCTGCGCTACATGATGGACAAGGGGCAGCTCAAGGATACCTTGGGCCAGGGCGACGCGGCTGAGCGCAAGCTGTACAACACGTTCCTTGCCTCCGGTTTCCGCACCCTGCATTTCGGCCTGACGGATTCGCATGCGCGCGGCATGGCCATCCAGATGAATTACATCCTCGACAAGGGCGGCTTTGTCTCGCTGGGCGACGGCAAGTTCGGCGTCGATTTTGGCAAGATCAAGCAGGCCGTGATCGACCTGGACCGCGAATTTTTGACCATCGAGGCGACGGGCGACTATGCGCGTGCGAAAGACATGATGAGCAAGTACGTGGTCATCCGCCCTGAAGTGCAGGTGGCGCTCGACAAGATGAAAGCCGTGCCCAACGATATCCGCCCGGAATTCGTCACGGCCCGCGCGCTGGACCAGGCGGCGAAGAAATAAGCTGACTTTGATTATTGTCAGTCTGAAAAGCCGGCGCCTCTGCGCCGGTTTTTTTTGTCTTTATTTATGAAAAGTTGCCAGTTTTTCCTTGTGGAAATATTTTCACCGCTTACTCTGCAGTAGTAAATCCCCATTTCTCCTGTTGATCCCATGTTGAAACTGTTCCCGCTGTTAAGTGTGTCCCTTGCTTTGCCTGCCGTGGCTGCCGCCCAGCTCACCGATCTGGAAACCCGCTGGCTGCAGGCGGGCCAACCCGTCATCGCGTTTGCACGTGCGCAAGGCTTGCCCATCGATATCATCGTGCAGCCGCAGGATGCGCCCGGCGCCGTGCCGCTGGCGCTGGGCTACGAAGCAGGGCGCTGCAAGCTGGTGCTGTCCTTGCGCGGCAATGCGCAGGCGGACAGTGTCTTGCAGGGCGTGCCGGCCGCGCGCCACGGCCTGATGATGGAAGCGATGACGGCGCATGAGATCGGCCACTGCCAGCGCTATGCACAGGGCGACTGGCATGCTTTGCCACGCGGCTTTGTCGAGCCGCGCAGCATGCAGCGCGGCAAGTTGACACCGCTGGCGCAGGAGTTGCGCGAGACGCGCCGCGAAGAGGGCTATGCGGACCTCGTGGCGCTGGCGTGGATGCATGGGCGCCACCCGGGGCAGTACCGGCATGTGCTGGCCTGGATGCGCAGCGTGCGCGATGGCGGCGAGGCTGCGGGCGGCGGTGCAGGCGGTTCCCACGCCACGCAGGCATGGCTGGCGCTGGCCGATGGCGCCGGTGTATTTGATGGGCCCGCTTCAATATTTGAACAGGCGCAAGTATTGTGGCGAAAAGGCTTGAGCGGCGACAAATAAACGATGATTTTTATGTGAATGAACGGTCAGCGTGTGCTGTCGCACGGAGCTTTGCTTCCGGCAGGGGTCTAATCTGGGCATCAACTAACCAGAGAGGAACCATCATGAACAAAATGATCGCACTCATGCTGGCCGCCAGTGCCAGCGCCCTGCTTGCCGCCACGCCAGCGTATGCGCAGGATGCCTCGTACAAGAGTTTGACGGACAAGGCAACGGCCGACTACAAGCAGGCCAAGGCCGCCTGTGACGCCCAGAGCGGCAACGCGAAAAAGGTCTGCGTGGAAGAAGCCAAGGTGGCGCGCGCCAAGGCCGAATCGGATGCCGTGGCGCAATACCGCAACACGCCGCGCGAACTGGGCAAGGCCCGCAAGGACGTCGCCGATGCCGAGTATGACCTGGCCAAGGCCAAATGCGGCGACCGCACCGGCGCCGAGAAAACCACATGCATGAACGATGCCAAGGCAGCGAAAACGGCGGCGCTGGCCGATGCCAACACGGGCGCCCGGGCCGGCACCAACGTGGCGCAGAATGCGCCTGCCACGACGCAGGAAAACTGCGACGCCATGGATGCGACGGCCAAGGCCGCCTGCGTGACGCGCAACGCGGCCGGCAGCACCAAGACGGCCGTGGCCGACTCCGTCATCACCACGAAAATCAAGGCTGACCTCGTCAAGGACAATGACTTGAAAGCGCTCGACGTCCACGTGGAAACGGTGAACGGCGTCGTCATGCTCAGCGGCTTCGTGCCTTCGCAGGCGCAAGTGCAGAAAGCCGCCGACCTGGCCCGTGGCGTGGAAGGCGTGACGGATGTGAAGAATGGCTTGAAGGTGAAATAAGCCCATTCCGCACATGTCTCAAAACGAGGACTGGAGCCGCACGCAGCAGTGTGGCTCCAGTTTTTTTTGATTGTATAAATTACGATCATAATATAACATGAGAAAAATCCTGTCGGCTGGCACTGATCGGCATCTACTTTTTCTCATGAGGAATGCATGCTTTCCTATCCCTTTTCGCAATGGCTGGAGCGGCGCGGCGTGCACTTTGCCTGGGTCATCGTCGCCATCACTTTCCTCACGGCATTAACCTCGTCCGCCGCGCTGGGCTTGCCGGGAGCGTTGATGCAGCCTCTGAGCCGCGAGTTCGGCTGGGATGCCGAGCAGATTTCCTCGGCCCTGGCCGTGCGCTTCGTGCTGTTCGGTTTGATGGGGCCGTTTGCCGCCATCCTGATGGAACGCTTCGGCTTGCGCAACGTCATCTGCGTGGCCCTGGGCCTGATCGCTGCCGGCATGCTGCTGGCCACGCGCATGACGCAGTTCTGGCATCTGGTGGCCTTGTGGGGCATCCTGCTGGGTCTCGGCTCGGGCATGACGGCGCTGGTCTTGAGCGCCGTGGTGGCGAACCGCTGGTTCGAGACGCACCGGGGCCTGGTGGTGGGCGTGCTGACGGCCAGTTCGGCCACGGGCCAGCTGCTGTTCCTGCCCGTGGGCGCCTGGCTGATCGAACACTACGGCTGGCGCACGGCCGTCATGCCCGTGTTCGTCGCCTGCGCCCTCGTCGCCGTGCTGGCCTTCCTGTGCATGCGCAACCGTCCGCAGGATATCGCCTTGCGTCCCTACGGCGCCGATCCAGCCACGCCTTTGGTGGCGCCAGTGGCCGCAAAAATGACGTTTGCCACGCCGTTCGTGATCCTGCGCAGCGTGGCGGGGAACCGCACTTTCTGGATACTCTTCGGCACCTTCTTCATCTGCGGCCTCAGCACCAATGGTTTGATCCAGACGCACTTCATTTCCCTATGCGGCGACTCGGGCCTGTCCGCTGTGCCGGCCGCGTCCGTGCTGGCCATGATGGGCGCGTTCGACCTGTTCGGCACGATCTTGTCCGGCTGGCTGTCGGACCGCTATGACAACCGCAAACTGCTGTTCTGGTATTACGGCTTGCGGGGCTTGTCGCTGTTCTGGCTGCCGTATTCGGAATTCACCTTGTACGGCCTGTCGCTGTTCGCCATGTTCTATGGCCTCGACTGGATCGCCACCGTGCCGCCGACCGTCAAACTGGTGGGGGCCACGTTCGGCCGGGAGCGAGCGGGCATGGTGTTCGGCTGGATTTTCGCCGGCCACCAGCTGGGCGCCGCCGTGGCCGCCTATGGCGCGGGCCGCATCCGCACCTTGATGCTGACCTACAACCCGGCCCTGTTCGCGGCCGGCGCCGCCTGCCTCGTGGCCGCGCTGATGGTGCTGGCGATCCAGCGCCAGAAGGCGGCCGTGAGCGCCGCGCAAGCGGCATGAAAAAAACCAGGCCCGCGTGTGCGGAGCCTGGCTTCTGTTTATCAAGAACGTTTCAGGATTTATTTGAGATATTTAGCCAGCCATCCTTCGACTTCGCTATAGAAGAAGCGGCTGTTCTCGCCCTTCAAGATCCAGTGGTTTTCGTCCGGGAACACCAGCAATTTCGCCGGCACGTTCAGGCGCTGTTGCACGGCAAAGTTCATCAAGGCGTTGTTGGCCGGCACGCGGTAGTCGAGCTCGCCCACGGTGATCAGGATCGGGGTCGTGAAACCCGTGCCTTTTTCGTGGTTGCCCGCTTGCATGATGGGGCTTTGCTCGCGCCACACGGGCAAGTTCGACCAGACGGGGCCGCCCGCATTCGTTTCACGGCCGAAGCCGCCATCGCTGGTGCCCCACTGCATGATCAGGTCCATTTCGCCCGCGTGCGAGACGATGGCCTTGTAGCGCGTGGTGGTTGCCTGCAGCCAGTTGGCCAGGTGGCCGCCATAGCTGGCGCCGCCGGCGGCCAGTTTCGTGCCATCGATGAATGGGTATTTCTTGATGGCTTCATCGACGCCCTGGTTGACTTCATCGCCCGGACCCTTCAAGGGGTCGAATTGAATCGAGCGCGAGAATTCCTCGCCATAGCCGGTGGAACCCTTGTAGTCGGTCAGCAGCACGACATAGCCTGGCTTGGCCAGCAAGTGATAGTTCCAGCGCAGCACGAACTGGTCGCGCCACATGCTGGCCGCGCCACCATGGATGACGGTAAACAGCGGGTATTTCTTGTTCGGATCGAAATTGGCCGGCTTGACGAGCATATTGTGGATCTTGCGGCCGTCCGCCGTCGTGAACCAGAAGTGCTCGGGAGCCTGCCAGTCGATTTTATCGGCCTTGTCCGTGTTGAATGACGTCAGGCGCTTCGGCTGCTTGCCGTTGAAGGCATAGATTTCCGGCGGGTTGATGGACGACTCCCACACACCGACCAGGGCCTTGCCGCCGCTGCTCAGCGAGTTGATGGTACCCGTCGGCAAGGATGGCTCCTCGCGCACGTCGCCACCCCTGGCGTCGATCGAGTACAGCTTTTCCAGGCCCGCATGTTCATAGCTGAAGAGGACGCGCTTGCCGCCTTCGGGCAGCACGAAGCGGGAGATTGAACGGTCCAGCTTGGCTGTAAGGATGGTCGGGACAGGGTTGCTCATCGGCCAGGCGAAACTGGCCAGGCGCTTCACGTCATACACCTTGCCTGGCGTTTCCGCGTCGCTCAGGGCGAACAGGGTCTTGCCGTCGGCCGCGAATTTCAGGCTGCCATAGCTGTGCTTGTCTTGCGTCAAGCGCTGCGCTTCGCCACCGGCCACGGGCAGCAGATACAGTTGCGAGACGACGGCTTCGCGCTGGGCCGCGTCGCGGTTGGTGGCAGCGTTGAAGACGACAGCCTTGCCGTCCGGCGTCCAGACGGCGTCCAGTGATTGTCCTTCGTCGCCCTGGCCGCCGCCAAAGCCCGGCAGGGCGGCCAGTTGCGTGCCCGACAGGATGTCGCGCGGCTTGGCGTCCGCTTGCGCATCAACGACGAACAGGCGCACCTGCTTGTCGGTCAGCCATTTGTCGAAATAGCGCGGTGCCGTCGTTTCATACGAGCGGGCGCTGACTTTGCGCTCCTTGCGTTCTTTCGCGCTTTGCTTGACGTCGGCTTCCGTCTTGTTGCCTGGATAGATATCGCTGATGAACAGCAACTGCTTGCCGTCCGGGCTCCATTTCGGCATGCGCGCGCCCAGGGTGAGCGAGGTCAGGCGTTGCGCTTCGCCGCCGGCTGCCACGTCGAGGCGGTAGATTTGGCCCGCGTCATCGCCGTCGCGCTTGGCAACGAAGACCAGCTGGCGGCTGTCCGGCGACCAGGCCACGGCGCTTTCGCCGCCCTTGGAATAGCTCAGGCGGCGTGCGGGGCTGTCGTCAAGCAGCGACTTGATCCACAGGTCCGACCATTGCTCTTGGCTAGAGTAGGCGCTGTCGACCACGGAAAACACGGCCCACTTTCCATCGGGGCTGGCGACGGGCGCGCCCACCCGTTTCATCAGCCACACGTCTTCATGCGTAATGGCGTGTCTGGCCTGCGTTTGCGTAGCGGCAACTGGGGTGGTGGCTTTGGTATCGGCGGCCTGGGCCAGCGAGGCACAGGCCGCTGCGATCAGCAGGGAGCCGAGGGAACGGCGAAGACGGGGTGAGGTCATGGGCGTGGTCCGGAGTAGTGAAAAAAGTACAGCGGGCAACATTATTGCCCATGCTTTCCTGCACTGCCAAGGCTGGGTACCGTTACTTACCAAGAGGGATGGTCACGTATCGGGCGGACGCGCCATGGCTGATCAGTTAAACTTGTTCTTTTACTGACGCTACCTTCGGCCGGCCATGAAAATTAGTCTACCCTTATTGAAAACGATATTGCTGGGCGCGAGCTGCCTGCTGGCGGCCCCGGTTTTTGCCGCCGCACCCGCTCCCTACCCGAACACGAGCGCCATGGGCGTCGGTCACGCGGAAAGCACGGCCTGGTATGCAGGCTGCTTGAAGGTCAAGGATGCGGCGCCGCCGCCCGCCGACCTGCCGGCGCCATCGGCCGTGGCGTCCCTGCAGCAATGCCAGGCAACGGACCTGTATTACGATACCAAGAGTATGTCCTCGCCCAAGCCGGCCGACTGGCGTCCCGTGCGCCAATGCGCCATGGCTACGCAAAACAGCGCCGTCCTGATGATGCTGTACCAGAATGGACAGGGCGTGCAAAAAGACCCGTTGCTGGCGCTCAAGTATGCGTGCAGCATCGATGCGGCGCCCGCCGAGATGCGGGGCCGTATCGAGCACTTGCAGCAGATCAATGCCAGCGGACGCGGCATGATCGACCTGTGCGACGACATCACGAGCGGCTACATGATGGGCGTGTGCAGCGCCATCGATGCGCGCCAGAAACAAAGAGTGCGCGGGCAGGCGACAGCCAAAGTCAGCGAAGCAATGCCGGCCGTGGCGCAAGCGTCGCTGCAAAAGCTGCAGGCGGCGGCAAGCAAGTTTGCCGATGCGCGTGCGGCCAATGAAACGGACTTGAGCGGCACGGCGCGCGCCGCCCTGAGCATCGCCGCCCGTACGGCCGAGCTCGATTTGCTGGCGCACGATCTGCGCGAATACGAAGCGGGCAAGCTGCCGGCCAGCATGTCAAAGGAACAGGCTGCAGCGCTGGACAAGGAGCTCAACGCCATCTACGGCAAGCTGATGAAAAAGCCGGCGCAAACCCATGCGGGCGCCGTGAGCAAGGATGGCATCCGCGCCACCCAGCGCCTGTGGCTCGCGTACCGCGATGCCTGGATGAACTTTGGCGCCGTGCGCTATCCATCCGTGACGAGCGAGACCTGGGCCGGCCGGCTGACGTCGCGGCGCAATGTACAACTGCAAGACTTGCTGGAGAACTAAAACATGCGGGAAGCGTACTACCACGAAGACGATTTTTGCATGATCGAACTGCTGCCGCTCGATAACTTGCAGCACTGTCTGACGCAGATGGGCGAGCAAGAGGCGTTTGCCGACGCGCACCGCAGCGGCGCCGGCTGGACGCAGATGTACGTGCCCGAGGCGCCGCCGTCGCAGATGGGCGCGCTGGGCCTCACGATGGAACAGCTGCGGCTGGCGCTGGCGGACGCCTTGCCGCCGTATGACGCCGTCTACACGGGCTACAGCACGTACCGCGTGGAATGCAAGAACGTGCTGGCCTTTGGTGGCGAGAACACGGAGACCCTGTTTGCCGGCCTGGACGACAAGGGCATCGTGTGCGACCTGTGGTGCAGCGACGCCATGCCCGAGCTATTGCTGCTGCCCTTGAAAGAGCAGTTGCTGCTGGCCGACTGGGGCGCGGGGTTTGCGTGTCCGCTATCCGATGGGGAATTGTTTGCCCGCTATCTGCAGGAGTATGAACTGGACTGATTACTCGCAGGCGATGGCGTTCGGCTGCGCCACTTTGACCACCGACGCCAGGCGCGCCATGTCGTTGCCGTCGCCTTGCTCCACATACGGTTGATAGCTGTCGATGACGATGCGCGCACGCGCCTGCCAGCCGCAATTGTCGGCCTGGCCTGCGGGCACGCGCAGCAGCCGGCGCGCCTCGCCATCGTTGGAAAAACAGAACCACACATCGTGCGTGGCGGCAGGCCGGGGCAGACGGCCCCACTGCGCCTTGTCGGGCGCGAAGCAGACGCGCTTGCCGATGATCTCCAAGCTCATCTCGTCCGTGCGCGCACTGTACTGGCCGTCGAGCACGATCGGTGTTTGCGTTTGCGCGTGGGCGGACAGGCAGGCGGTGGCCAGGAGGAGGGTGGCAGCAAGTTTCATGCGTTTCTTTCAGGGCTGGCAAGACGAAGTGCCAGTATAACCGTGGGGGCCGGAAACGAAAAAAGCCCATCCGTGAGGATGGGCTTTTTAGTACTGCGCATTCGTGGTAGGCCGTGCGGGATTCGAACCTGCGACCAACGGATTAAAAGTCCGCTGCTCTACCAGCTGAGCTAACGACCCGAAAGAGGCCGCATTATATATCAGTTGAAAAAGAATGCCAAGCATTCCTGTGAGAAAGTGCTGGTCGGCTAGTGCAGGGCAGCCGTGAGTTTCAGCACTTCGTCGATGCTGGTCGTGCCATCGATGATTTTACGTGCGCCGGCGATGCGCAGCGGCGTCATGCCGTCGAGGATGCTCTGGCGGCGCAGCGCGTGCAGGTCGGCGCCGGCCTTGACCAGCTGGCCGAACGTTTCCGTCACGCTCAGCAGTTCGTAGATGCCGGCACGCCCCAGGTAGCCGCTGTGCCGGCACAGGGCGCAACCGACGGGGCGGTACCCGGCGGCCGGCCGCTCCAGCTGGCCGCCCGTCAGGCGTTGCCATGTCGCGGCGTCGGGGGCGTCGTCCAGCTGTTTGCAGCCCGCGCACAGGCAGCGCAGCAATCGCTGCGCCAGCACGCCGATCAGGCACGCTTCCAGCAGATAGGCGGGCACGCCCAGTTCCAGCAGGCGCATGACGGCCGAGGGCGCGTCATTGGTGTGCAGGGTCGACAGTACCAGGTGGCCCGTCAGCGCTGCCTGGATGGCCATCTCGGCCGTGGCCAGGTCACGGATTTCTCCCACCATGATGATGTCGGGATCTTGCCGCATCAGTGCCCGCACGCCATCGGCAAACGACAGTTCGATGCCGGCCTGGGTTTGCACCTGCATCTGGTTGAAGGCCGGTTCGACCATTTCGATGGGGTCTTCCACCGTGCACACATTGACTTCGCTGCTGGCCAGCGCCTTCAAGGTGCTGTACAGCGTGCAGGTCTTGCCCGAGCCGGTGGGGCCCGTCACCAGCACGATGCCGTGCGTGCGCGCCGTCAGCTGGCGCCAGCGTTCGGCATCCGCCGGCGGAAAGCCCAGGTCAAACAGGCTCTTGACGGCCACTTCCGGGTCGAAGATGCGCATGACGAGCTTTTCGCCGAAGGCCGTGGGCAAGGTCGACAGCCGCAGTTCGACTTCCTGGCCCTGCGCATTGCGCGTCTTGATGCGGCCATCTTGCGGGCGGCGCTTTTCCACCACGTCCATGCGCCCGAGTAACTTGATGCGCGCCGTCATGGCCAGCAGCACGACGGGCGGCAATTGATAGGCCTGGTGCAGGCGGCCGTCGATGCGCAGGCGTACGAGGCCCGCGTCGCGCTTCGGTTCCAGATGGATGTCGGAAGCGCGCTGGGCAAACGCGTATTGCCACAGCCAGTCGACGATGCGCACGACGTGCTGGTCGTTGGCGTCGAGGCTGCTCTTGTTGCGCCCCAGTTCCACCAGTTGTTCGAAATTGTGGCGCAGCGCCAGGTCTTGCGTGGACGCTTGCCGGGCTACCTTGACGGAACTGGCCAGGCTGAAAAATTGCGCGATGGCGTCGGCGATGTGCAGCGGGTTGGCGATGACCAGGCTCAGCTTGCGTGGCGCAAGATTCCCCAGCTGCGCCTGCCAGGCGAGCGCATACGGCTGGGCCGTGGCGATGACGATGCGGTCAAGCGTGCTTTCCACGGGCAGGATGTTGAAACGGGCCGCATAGCCGGCCGTCATGACGTCGGCCACCTGGCTGAAATCGATGTGCAGGGGATCGATGCGCACATACGGCAAGCTTGAACGTTGCGCCAGCCACGCGCACAGGGTGTCGAGCGTGAGTGCGCCGTGGGCGATGCTGCACAGCGGATGCAAGGCCGGCGCCGGCAGCAGGGCGGCCTGGGTGCCGATGGCGGCCGCCTGCACCGCATCGAGCAAGCCGTCTTCCTGCAGCCAGGCCAGCAGTTGCGGCAGTTCCAGCGGCGTGTCGGGCGAGGTGGAAGAGGGGGGAGGGGAAGCGGGCATGGCCGGCGCCTTTCCAGGCTGCCGGCCTTGCCTGGACAGGCCGGCGGTTACAGGGTGCTGACGATGCCCTTGACCCAGGATTTGGCGGGCAGCTTGGTCTCGGCGACGATCTGCTTGGCGCGCTCGAGCAGGGCGGCTTGCGCTTCGGCATCGAGTGCCACTTTCGTCTTGAACGCGATCGCCACCACGTTCCCATCATGGACTTCCGGCAGGCAGATCACCTGTTCAAACGCAAACTTCATCGCCTTGATGTTTTTCGCGTAGCTGGGATGGTCGCCAAACAGGTTGACCGTCATGATGCCGTGCGGCGCCAGGCAGGCGCAGCAGGCGGTATAGAAATCGGCGCTGTCGAGCACGGGACCGCGCGCCGTGGCGTCATACAAGTCCACCTGCAGGGCGTCCAGGGTGCCGTGATTGGCGTCGTCGTGGACGTAGTCGAGCGCATCCATCTCGCGCACGTGCAGGCGCTCGTCGTTGGGCGGCAGCTTGAACATCGATTCGCAGATGGTGATGACGGACGGATTCAGTTCGATGGCCTCGACTTGCGCCTGCGGGAACTGGCGGTAGCAGAACTTGGTCAGCGCGGCCGTGCCCAGACCCAGCTGGGCGAGGCGCTGCGGTTGCTCGATCCACAGCATCCACGCCATCATCTGCTGCGCGTATTCGAGTTCCGGCCAGTCCGGCTTGCGGATGCGCATGGCGCCCTGCACCCATTCCGTGCCGAAATGCAGATAGCGCACGCCATCCATTTCCGACAGGGTGACAGGGGCGTAGCGGGGCTTGCGCGCGGGGCGCGAGGATTCGACTTGTTCGATGGATTTTCGTTTGATAAGCATAAGGCGGCCTGAAAGTGTGCCGCATTATAGCCCGTGCCGGAGCGCCATAAAAAATGCCAGCCGCTGGGGCTGGCATGGTATGGGCCGGTTGCTACTCTTACTGTTGTGCGGGCTCGATCGATACACGCAGACGGATGCGCTCGCCCGGATCGTAGGACATGATGCTCGTGTAGTTGCGGCCGCGGTAGTCGTAGGTGACCTGGTAGCCATTGTTGCGCGATTCCCAGTGGTCGACCTGGCGGCATTGCTTGACGGCTTGTTCCTGCATGCCACCCTGGTAATTGTTCTGGTTGTCGACACGGTCGCCGACGACGGCGCCGGCAATCGCGCCAGCGGCTGCCGCGGCCGTGCGGCCATTGCCGCCACCGACCTGGCTACCGAGCAGGGCGCCAGCGATACCGCCGACGATGGAGCCGCCAGCGCTGCGCTGTTGCGGCGGCGCCTGGACTTGCACGTATTCTGTACGGCATTCCTGGCGTGGACGGTTGATCTGTTCGACTTGCGGCACGACGCGCACGACCTTGCCGAAATCTTCAAAGTCGGCGGCCTGGGCGAGTGGCAATGCACCGATACAAAGGGCTGACATCATCAATTTGGCTTGCAAGTTCATTTGTAACCTCGTTATCTAGAGAATCTTTCAGGGTATTTTTTACAACTTGGGACTATAGTAATCCCGCCAGACCGGGACAAGTGTTTCGGCTGGCAACAAAATGTAACAGCCCAAGTCCCTTGCCCCACAGTCTGTAACATGCACTTTCAATCGATACAAGATGTTGAAATGACTTGAAACCAGCGGTTTGTAACAAATCTTGCGTTTGACATCATATTCGGGTTGATTCATGCAGGACAACACGTTACCCTAATACGCGTATGGCTTATATAAAATCGTACTGAATCGCATAAAAGTTGATACAGATCGAATCACCGCGTGCGCATTGACCCGCGTGCGGGGATGCAATAAGAAGAGCAGCTAGAAGAGATCCATACATAACAGGTCGATTTGAGGGAAAAATGAGTTTGTTACTAACCGTGCCGCCCAACCTTGTCCAGTCCATCCGTGCCTTTCGCGTGACCGAATTACAAGACGAGGCGATCCGTCTCGGGCAGCACTTTTTATATGCGCATTGCAACGCTGGACAGACCAAACAACAAGTCATCGGCATTATTGCAGAAGCATTCCTGTTTCCGAAAAACCTGGCGAAGAATTTCGATGCCTTGCGCCTGTGCCTGACGGACACCATGTTCAAGGCGGGCACGCAGACAGGCTTCCTGGTGGTGCTCGAGCAGTTGCCAAATACGCAAAAATTCGACAAGGAGGCGCGCGAGATCCTGCTCGACGTGTTCCGCGACGCGGCCGACTACTGGGCCGAGAAGAAAGTCCCGTTCCGCGTCTTCTATTCGTTCGAGTAAACACTTACTCTCGTTGTGGTAGCGTAAAATCAGCCTTTTTCCGGCTTGGCAGGCAGCATTGTCCGGCGAAAGCGCTTATTGTGCGAGTATGTTGCGGCGCAACAATATCGCCGGCCTTTCTTGGTTCGCATCGCCATAGCGGGTACAATGCGCGCTATGAAAAATATCGTTATCCTCATTTCCGGACGCGGCAGCAACATGGAAGCGGTCGTACGCGCGGCGCAAGCCGAGCAATGGCCAGCCCGTATTGCCGCCGTCATCAGTAACCGGGCCGATGCCCAGGGATTGGTTTTTGCCGCGGAACATGGGATAGCGACCGCAGTCGTTGCCAACAAGGATTATGCCAGCCGCGAACAGTTCGATGCGGCGCTGCAAGCCGTGATCGACGGTTTTGCCCCCGACCTGGTCGTGCTGGCCGGTTTCATGCGCATCCTGACGCCGCCCTTCGTCGAGCATTACGCGGGGCGCATGCTCAATATCCACCCGTCGCTGCTGCCGCTGTTCCCGGGCATGGCGACACACCGCCAAGCGCTCGAGGCTCGTGTAACGGAACACGGCGCGACCGTGCATTTCGTGACTGCCGAGCTCGATCATGGCCCGGCCGTGGCAAGCGCGAAAGTCCCCGTCTTGCCAGGCGACACAGAAGAGAGCTTATCGGCGCGCGTGCTGGTACAGGAACATCTGCTTTACCCGCGCGCCATCCGCCTGTTCATTGACGATAAACTGTCAGTCGAGCATGGCCAGGTCCGCGTGGACCCTCAATAAAATATTACAGAAAGAATAACAATGAGATTGCCACCAGCGATACTTGCCAATGCTGAAGAAGTATTGCGCGAAATTTTACGTTTCACGGCCCCGGCCGACACCACCCTGTCGCGCTATTTCCGCGACCATCCGCGCCTCGGCTCGCGCGAACGCGGCGCCATCGCCGAAGGCATCTATGCCGTGCTGCGCAACAAATCGTTCTTCACGGACTTCGCCGAAGCGGGCAGTGGCCCGACCATGCGCCGTTTGACCATCCTCGGCCTGGCCGAAGCGGTGGGCGCCGATTCGCTGGGCGGCCTGACGGAAGAAGAAGTGGAATGGCTGGAACGCATCACGCAGATCGACCGCAGCCTGATGCCGTCGAACATGCGCGCCAACATGCCGACCTGGCTGTTCGACAAGCTGATCGCCCAGTTCGGCGAAGCGGAAACTATGAAGCTGGCCGATGCGCTGAACGCGCCGGCGCCGCTGGACTTGCGCGTGAACTCGCTCAAGGCCACGCGTGACGACGTGATGCTGGCCCTGGCCGAAGCGCCGATCCTCAGCACGCCAACGCCGTTCGCGCCGCTGGGTTTGCGCGTGATCAAGAAGCCATCGTTGCAAAACCTGCCCCTGTTCCAGAGTGGCGCCATCGAAGTGCAAGATGAAGGCAGCCAGATCCTGTCGCAAATCGTCGGCGCCAAGCGCGGCGAGATGGTCGTCGATTTCTGTGCCGGCGCGGGCGGCAAGACGCTCGCATTGGGCGCACTGATGCGCAACACGGGCCGTTTGTATGCATTCGACGTGTCTGAAAAGCGTCTGGCCAAGCTGAAGCCGCGCATGGCCCGCAGCGGCCTGTCGAACGTGCATCCGGTGCAGATCGCGCATGAGCGCGATGCCAAGATCAAGCGCCTGGCCGGCAAGATCGACCGCGTGCTGGTCGATGCCCCATGTAGCGGCCTGGGCACCCTGCGCCGCAATCCGGACGTGAAATGGCGCCAGCAGCCGAACTCGATCGTCGAGCTGCAAGCCAAGCAGGCAGCCATCCTGGCCGGCGCGGCACGCCTCGTCAAGGGCGGTGGCCGTCTGGTGTACGCCACCTGCAGCTTCCTGAATGAAGAAAACGATTTTATCGCCGAGCAATTCCTGGCGGCCCATCCGGACTTCACCCTGGTGCCGATGAACAAGGTGCTGGCCGAGCAGAAGATCGAGCTGGAAATGGGAGACTACCTGAAATTGTTGCCGCATTTGCACCAGACCGACGGCTTCTTCGCCGCCGTGTTCGAGCGCAAAGTCATGCCGAAAAAAGTCTACGCCGATGAAAAACCGGCCGACGACGTTGACGCTGAGCCAGCCGAATAAGTTTGTCACCGGCCATCGCCGCAGCATTGCAGCGGTGGCCAAGCACTTGCGCCAGCCAGTCTGGCGCAGGCTGTGGGCACCCCGCCCGTTTGTTTTCCCGCACCACCTTCCAGATTCCATCCGCCATGAATGAAACCCCGCTGCTCAACCTGATCACTGACTTTGTCGACGATTTCCGTCAACCGGCCATCCTGTGGCAGGCGCTGGTCATCGTTGCCTGCCTGGCCCTGAGCTGGCTGCTGGTGCGGCAGTTGCGCGTGTTCCTGCACCAGCGGGCCGAGGCGGCCGCCACGCCGGCCACGCCGGAAACCCTGCAGCGCACCGATAGCTTTATCCGCATCCTGACGCCCGTGCTGGCGGCCATGCTGCTGGGCATTGCGCAGCATTTCCTGGCCAAGTTCCAGTCAGTGAATCTGCTCAGCATCGCCATCCCCCTGTGCACGTCGATGGCGTTGGTGCGCTTCGGTTTTTACGTGCTGCGCCGCATTTTTGCCCGCCATGGCGATATCAGCCCCACCATGTTGCTGCTGGAAAAGATATTCACGGTCGTGGTGTGGGCCGGCATGGCCCTGTACATCACGGGCCTGTGGCCGGAACTGCATACCTTCCTGGAAAGCATCGTCGTGCCGCTGGGACGCAACAAGGTGTCCGTGGCTGCCATCTTGCAAGCCGCTATTTCCGTAGCCGTGCTGCTGGTGCTGGCCATGTGGGCCGGCACTTCGCTCGACGAGCGCCTGATGAAAATGCAGGGCCTGCACACGTCCTTGCGCGTGGTGCTGTCGCGCATGGGCCGCGCCGTGCTGATCCTTGTTTCCGTGCTGGTCAGCCTGTCGCTGGTGGGCATCGACCTGACGGTGCTGTCCGTGTTTGGCGGCGCCTTCGGCGTGGCGCTGGGTTTCGGCTTGCAAAAGATCGCCGCGAACTTCGTCTCCGGTTTCATCATCCTGCTCGACCGCAGCCTCACCATCGGCGACATGATCACGGTCGGTCAATTTACAGGCAAGGTCACGCAGATCAATACGCGCTATACTGTGTTATTGGGTGGCGATGGGGTTGAATCCATCGTGCCCAATGAAATGCTGATTTCCGGCGGCGTGCAGAACATGTCGCTGAGCAACCGCATGGTCTGGCTGTCGACGGCCGTGTCGGTGGGTTACGAAACGGACCTGGACGTCATCTTCCCCTTGCTGGAAGAGGCGACCGCCAAGGTGCCGCGTGTGTCGCAAAGCAATCCGCCATCGGCTACCCTCGTGCGTTTCGGCGCCGACGGCCTTGATGTGCAGATCGGTTTCTGGATCGCGGATCCGGAAAACGGCACGGGCGGCGTGAAGTCGAATGTGAACCGCGCCATCTGGCGCACCTTGCAGGAACATAAGGTCACTGTACCGTTTCCGCAACGCGAATTGCGTATTGTTGGTACGCCTCCTGCCCCGCTCGCCAGCGCGGCAGACGGTGAGTCCGCGCCATCCGGCACCCAGCCTTAACCTCGCTGCCTGCCTCCGATTTTGCCTGATAGCACCCATTAGGGCGTACAATCACGCCTAAAATTAACTCTGCCGGACCTCCAGAGTCACTGGAGCGACCGTGCGCACGCCCTGTCCACTTGGAGTAGTAGTAATGACATTGAGTTCCGTTTTACACGACGTTTTGCAGTTCATGGCAACTGGCATTACCGATCTGTCCGCATGGCAAGTTTTCCTGTATACCATGGTGGTCACCCACATCACGATCGCCAGCGTCACGATTTACCTGCACCGCCACCAGGCCCACCGGGCGTTGGAATTGCATGCGCTGCCCAGCCATTTCTTCCGTTTCTGGCTGTGGCTGACGACGGGCCAGGTCACCAAGGAGTGGGCCGCCATCCACCGCAAGCACCATGCCAAGTGCGATACGGAAGAAGATCCGCACAGCCCCGTGACGCGCGGCATCAAGAAAGTGTTCTGGGAAGGCGCCGAGCTGTACCGCGCTGAATCGAAGAACATGGAAACCATGGCCAAGTACGGCCACGGTACGCCGGCGGACTGGATCGAGCGCAATCTGTACACCAAATACAGCTGGTTGGGCGTGGTCATCCTTTTCTTCGTGAACTTCGCCCTGTTCGGCGTGATCGGCATTTCCGTGTGGGCCGTGCAAATGATGTGGATCCCGATCACGGCGGCCGGCATCATCAACGGCATCGGCCACTACTGGGGCTACCGCAACTACGACTGCGCCGACGCGGCCACCAACATCATTCCCTTCGGCATTTTGATCGGCGGCGAAGAGTTGCACAACAACCATCATACGTATGCGACGTCGGCCAAGCTGTCGTCGAAATGGTATGAAATCGATATCGGCTGGGCATATATCCGCGCGCTGGAAATGCTGGGCCTGGCCAAGGTGAAAAAACTGGCGCCGGAACCGAAGTTCTCGCACGGCAAGCTGGAAGCGGACTTCGAGACCTTGCAGTCCGTCATCGCCAACCGCTATGACGTGATGGCCAAGTATGCAAAATCGATCAAGCATGCCTGGAAGGAAGAGCTGGAACACCTGAAACACAAGGCCGAGCTGGAAAAGCGCTTCCTGAAATCGTCGCGCAAGCTGATGCAGCGCGAACCGGGCAAACTGGCCGATGCGCATCACGAACAGTTGTCGGAACTGTTCCAGCACAGCAAGGCGCTGGAAACCATGCACCACATGCGCGTGGAGCTGGGCGCCATCTGGGAGCGTTCGCACTTTACGCGCGAGCAATTGCTGCAGAAGCTGCAAGACTGGTGCACGCGCGCCGAAGCATCGGGCATCAAGTCGCTGCAGGATTTTTCCTTGCGCCTGCGCAGCTATGCATAAGTAAGCTGCGGTAGCAAATAAAAGCCCTGGTTTCCAGGGCTTTTTTTTCGTCGCGACAAAGGTGAAGAGAGTCGGCTGAAAATCAGGGCGAAAAAAAACCGCTCATCGGAGCGGCTCTTTTTACAGAACACAATATCAATTACTTGATTTTGGTTTCTTTGTACGTTACGTGCTTGCGTGCTTTAGGATCGAATTTCATGATCTCCATTTTCGCAGGCGTCGTACGCTTGTTTTTGGTAGTCGTGTAGAAGTGACCCGTACCGGCGGTCGATTCTAACTTGATTTTGTCGCGGCCTGATTTTGCCATGATAGCTCCCTTATTCTGCTAATTAGACTTTTTCGCCACGAGCGCGCATATCGACCAATACGGCGTCGATGCCGACTTTATCGATGACGCGCAGACCGGCGTTGGACAAACGCAGGGAGACCCAGCGGTTTTCAGATTCAACAAAAATACGACGATTCTGCAAGTTAGGCAAAAAACGACGTTTGGTTTTGTTGTTTGCATGGGAAACATTGTTGCCGACCATCGGCTTCTTCCCAGTGACTTGGCAAACACGTGCCATGGCGCACTCCTTAAAGATATTCCAAATTGGAAAAACGAGAGTATATCCAAAATAAGCAGATTTATCAATGACTTGCGAAAAACAATTGTGTCATGTTTAATTGAAATAATTTAACAATTTAACTTTTACCCTTCCTCATAGGGAAAAGCACTGGTAAACAGCGCTGTTTACTGCTAGACAAGCCTGCTTCCTTTGTCACGTATGTCCTTGTTTACACATGGTTAACTGCGGTGGAGCGGGCTCTGGCCTAGATTTGCCCATGTTCCGCAAACGAATGCACTTGCCGCCCGGCCACGACGAAATGGTCGAGGATGCGCACATCCACCAGCGACAAGGCTTGCACCAGCGCGCGCGTCAGCAGCAGATCTGATTCGCTGGGCTCCGGTGTGCCGGACGGGTGGTTGTGCGCCAGCATGACGCTGGCCGCGTTGTGCAGCAGCGCCTGCTTGACCACTTCGCGCGGATACACGCTGGTGTGGGTGAGGGTGCCGCGAAACATTTCCTGGGTCGTGATCAGGCGGTTCTTGACGTCCAAAAACAACACGTGAAACGCTTCATGCGCCAGGTGGCCCAGGGTCAGGCGCAAATAATCTTTCACCGCGTGCGGCGAATTGAGGGCCTGGCCCGCCTGCAAGTCCTCGATGATGGCGCGCCGCGCCAGTTCCAGTACGGCTTGCAACTGGGCGAACTTGGCGCTGCCCATGCCGTGCACGGCGGAAAAACTCACGAGGCTGGCGCCAAACAGGCCCCGCAAGGAGCCGAAGTGCTCGACCGTGTCGCGCGCCAGTTCCACGGCGCTCTTGCCGCGCACGCCGGTGCGCAGGAACACGGCCAGCAACTCCGCGTCCGACAGCGATTGCGCGCCATCCTCGATCAGGCGTTCGCGCGGCCGTTCGCCGCTTGGCCAATCCTTGATGCCCATGTTGCCTCCCCGGTGCGCCCAGCTGGTCGTGGCGCCTGCCGATGATTGTCGCGCTTTCCCCGGGCGGCCATGCTGCGCTAGCTCGTCTTTATGTCAGGTCGTGCTAAAAGAACAAAAGCCAAGATGCCCGGAGCGGGTATTTTCAGGCGCTATCATTTGCCTGTCGTTGCATTCCATGCAAGTTGCAGCGACGGGGAGTCAGGGCCCTGAACTCAATGTCTTCCACTTGTTTTACAGGAGCAGTCATGCCGTACATCAAAGTTATCAATGGAGTCATGCAAGAGTTCAACGCCGCCGGCGTCAACACGGGCAAGGTCAGCGGCATCGGCCTCAATGCGCATGCGTATCTGGAACACCGTAACTGGAGCGTTACCGCACCGCTCGCTCCGGACCCGAAGTATCCCGATTACAGCACCGATTTTCCGTATCTTGCCGCCAACGGCTTCAAGTACCTTCAGGTGATGCTGGCGCCTTTCAAGGGCAAGGATGGCTATTGGAACTGGGGCGAAGTTGTTGGTGAGCCAAAGTTCGCAAGCGACAACACGCTAACCGATGTGAATATCAAAGATTCGTACTGGCTTGCCATAACGGCGCTGCTCGATTGCGCGCTGGCCAATGGCATCGGCATCATCGCCTGCCCATTCTGGAATCCCTACGCCGTGCCGCAGTTGGTGGGGGAGGCGGGCGCTGCGGGCGCTACAAAAGACGAGCAGGCCGCGGCTGCGCGGGTCGCACTGGTCAATCCACAGTCGAAAACGCGCCGCTACATGCGTGCCTTTGCGCAGGCTTTTGCGCAGCACTACAGCAACCACGCCGGCATCGCCGCCTGGATGGCCGCACAGGAACTGATGGGCGTGACCGGGATCCGCTTGACCGCTACGCGGGAAATCATCCAGGAGACGGCGCAATTGCTGCGCGCCAACGATGGTCTGGCGCGCATGATTTCTTCCGGTAATGCCGGCATTGCCCATACTTCGCCTCGTCAAGGTTCCTTGCAGCAATATATTGCGGAAACCCTGCCATTCGTGAATCCGGACCCGGTCGACTGTCTTTGTGAAAACCTGTTCCCGGGTAATGAATATGTGAGCAGCGCCCTGGGTGACAGCGCGGATTTGCCGGCCGACTTCGTCTCGTCTTCGCTCTCTTACCTGCAAGTGATGCAGCGTGCCGCACGTACCTTGGGCAAGCCGTATTACCTTGGCAGCTTTTGCCTGTCGAAAAAACAGGAGCTGGCGTTGCAAGATACCGAACGGCAAGACAACTTGCATGCGTTGCTGAGCGCCATACGCCGTACGGGCGTGCAATTGGCATGCTATTGGGACTGGAATGGGGGAAAACCCATGGAGGACGACGGACTGAACCTGGTCGAGACGCCGGCCTACAGCAACGGACGCAAGGCTGTCTGGGACGCCTTGCGCGGCGAAGATGCCATGCGTCCGGCGCCGCCCAAGCCCTGCTTCTGCGTGACGAAGACCTTGCAATTTCAGCCTGGTCTGATGCTCACCGTGCCTTCGTCCGTGCGCTACGAGAGTGCGGATTTTTCACTGTCGTATTGTATCCGGCAGCAGGCTTTCTCCTCGACCGTTGGTCAGGCGCAGGCTTTTGTCGCGCATCAGGCGGACAAGAAAGGATGGGCGCTGTTCAAGCAGGATATCAAGACGTTCCTGTCCATGTGGAACAGTGTTGGTACGGGCGTCAATAGCCATGGCCACGGCCTGCAGGTGGATATTGCCAACCGCTGGTTTCGCTGCACCTATACTGTCAAGCATGACGGGGGCATCAGCCTGTACGTCGATGATTTCCTGATGTACCAGAGCAACAAGATGACAAATCCATTCGTGCAGGCCGCCGGCACCCCCCTTGTGATCGGCCACCCCGTGCATGCGCTGGAGCAGGGCACGCCCGCCTGGCAGTTGTCGGACGTCATCCTGTACGACCGCGTGCTGACGCCCAAGGAAGTGTATGACTATGGCCAGTACGGCATCGTGAACCGGCCTGTGGGGCGCTGGAAGCTGGACGGCAACCTGGAAGACAGCTCGGGCTTCGGCAATCACGCGAGCACGCCTGGCGGGTTGACGTACGTCAACGTCGGATAAGTGACAGGGCGCGCGGTCATGTTTTTTGACAAAAGCATGGCCGCGCCGAGATGGCATGGGGCGCGCTGGCTCAGGGTGGCTTACAATATCGTTTTGCACCAGTTACTTGAAAACTACTATGTCCAACGAGCAACCAGCAGTCGTCACCGAAGCGGCTTACCTCACCCTGCATTATCGTCTTGCTACTGTTGACGGTACTGACATTGTCACGACCTTCAGCGGCAATCCCGCGACCTTGATGCTGGGACAGGGCCAGTTGGCGCCATTCCTCGAGCAGCGTCTGCTGGGCTTGCCTGAAGGCACGCACCAGACGTTCGAGCTGGCGGCGGGCGAAGGCTTTGGCGAGCGCAATCCCGAGCTGGTGCAGTCCGTCTCGCGCGCGACCCTGGACGAAAACTCGGTGCCGGGCGCCGACTACAAGATCGGCGACCTGGTCGACTTCGCCGCGCCGGGCGGCGGCCGCTTTGCAGGTGTGCTGCGCGAAATGCGCGACGATTCGGCCCTGTTCGACTTCAACCATCCGCTGGCCGGCCAGCCGCTGCGTTTTGAAGTCAAGCTCATTTCGGTCCTGTAAGGAGTAGCGATGGATAAAGAACTGTTACTGGCCCAGCCCCGCGGTTTTTGCGCTGGCGTCGACCGGGCGATTGAAATCGTCGAACGCGCCTTGCAGCAATTTGGCGCACCGATCTATGTGCGCCATGAAATCGTCCATAACGCCTATGTGGTGGCCGATTTGCGCAACAAGGGCGCCATTTTCATCGACGACCTCGATGACGTGCCTGCCGGCAATACGCTCGTGTTTTCCGCCCACGGCGTGTCGAAAGCCGTGCGTGCCGAGGCGGAATCGCGCGGCCTGAGCATTTTTGATGCGACTTGCCCGCTGGTTACCAAGGTGCACATGGAAGTGGGCAAGATGCGCCGCGAAGGCCGCGAGATCATCATGATCGGCCACGATGGCCATCCCGAGGTCGAGGGCACGATGGGCCAGGCCGATATGGGCATGCATCTGGTGGAAACGCTCGACGATGTGGCGAAATTGCAGGTCGCCAATCCGGAGAGCCTGGCCTATGTTTCGCAAACAACGTTGTCAGTTGACGACACCAGCGACATTATTGCGGCTTTGAAAGCGAAATATCCGAATATCGCCGAGCCGAAAAAAGGCGACATCTGCTACGCCACCACGAACCGCCAGGAAGCCGTGAAATTCATGGCGCCGCTGGTGGAAGTGGTGATCGTCGTGGGCAGCCCGAACAGCTCGAATTCGAACCGCCTGCGCGAAGTGGCAGACAAGATGGGCACGCCTGCCTACATGGTCGACAATGCCTCGCAGATCGACCCGGCGTGGCTGGAAGGCAAGCTGCGCGTGGGTGTCACGGCTGGTGCCTCGGCGCCCGAGGTGCTGGTGCAGGCCGTCATCGACCGCTTGAAAGAGTGCGGCGTGAAGAGCGTGCGCCCGCTTGACGGCGTGCAGGAAGCCGTTACGTTCCCGATGCCGAAAGGCCTCGACGGCATCAAGCGCGACGTCGCCTGAGGCTGTACGGCTGCTGAGTATCGATGAAATAGTTACCTCAAAACCGAATTTAATTCGGAAATGATTGATTTATTCCAAGCTTAGTTTTTGCAAAAGATCGTTATGATTGCCTCAAGCTTGAATATGTTGTCGTTATGACTAAGCAAGGTCACGCCCGTTTTGAGTGCGTGCACCATGCTGGTGAGAACGGTCCAGGGATGGCACTGCAGGAATTCTTCCTCCGGTGCCGTTTTTGTATCAGCGGCATGTTCTGGCGGAAGTTGTTCCCGAAAAATGCATATTTGATAGGGCAATCATGGATACATTCATCCAGCAGATCATTAACGGCTTGGTGTTGGGCAGCATGTATGCCTTAGTCGCCCTCGGTTACACCATGGTGTACGGCGTGTTGAACCTGATCAACTTCGCCCACGGCGACGTGCTCATGATCGGGGCCATGGTGGGCTTGACCATCCTCAAGCTGCTGGGCATTTATGTGCCCGATTGGCCCGGCTATCTGAAGCTGGCCACCGCCATCCTCGGCGCCATACCCATCTGTATTCTGGTGAACATCATCATTGAGCGGGTCGCCTACCGCCGCCTGCGCAACGCCCCCCGCCTCGCCCCCCTGATTACCGCCATCGGCGTCTCCATCCTGCTGCAAACCTTCGCCATGATGATCTGGACGCGCAATCCCTTGCCCTTCCCGCAATTGCTGTCGACCGACCCCATCAACATAGGCGGCGCCGTGATTTCGCAAACGCAAGTGTTGCTGCTGGCCCTGGCCGCGCTGTCGATGGGCGGACTGGTGTTGCTGGTGGAAAAAACCCGCATGGGCCGCGCCATGCGCGCCACGGCGGAAAACCCCCGCGTGGCAGGGCTGATGGGCGTCGATTCCGACAAGGTCATCGTGGCCACCTTTGCCATCGGCGCCGCGCTGGCGGCCGTGGCCGGCGTGATGTGGGGCGCCAACTATGCCTCCATTCAATTCTCCATGGGCGCCATCCCCGGCTTGAAGGCCTTCTGCGCGGCCGTGCTGGGCGGCATCGGTAATATCTACGGCGCCATGCTGGGCGGTATCTTGCTGGGCATTATCGAAAGCCTGGGCGCCGGCTATATCGGCGACATCACGGGCGGCTTCCTGGGCAGCCACTACCAGGATATCTTTGCCTTCGTCGTGCTGATCATCGTGCTGACCCTGCGCCCGTCCGGCATCATGGGCGAACGTGTGGCCGACCGTGCCTGATGTGAAACTGGGAGATTAAATCATGGCACTACTCGATTTCGACGCAAAAAAGAATCCGGCCAAGGCCTACGCCGGCATGCTGGGCCTGGCCGCGCTGCTGATGGTGTTCCCGTTTTTTGCCGCCCAGTTCGGCAACTCGTGGGTACGCATCATCGACATGGCCTTGCTGTACATCATGCTGGCCCTGGGCTTGAACATCGTTGTCGGCTTTGCCGGCCTGCTCGACCTCGGCTACATCGCCTTCTACGCCGTGGGCGCCTACCTGACGGCCTTGCTGGCGTCGCCCCAGTTCGCCATTCTGCTCGAATCGGTGGTGAATCAATATCCGGTGTTGGGCGAAACCCTGGTGCAGCTGATGGGGCCGGAAATCCGCGAGAACGGCATCCATTTGTCGATCTGGATCATCGTGCCGTTGGCCGCCTTTGTTGCCGGCCTGTTCGGCGCCCTGCTGGGCGCGCCCACCTTGAAGCTGCGCGGCGACTACCTGGCCATCGTGACCCTGGGCTTTGGCGAGATCATCCGCATCTTCATGAACAACTTGAACGACCCGATCAATTTCACGAACGGGCCGCAAGGCATCAATCTGATCGACCCGATCCGCATCTTCGGCGTCAACCTGGCGGGCGAGGCGGGCACCAACAGCACCGTGACGGTGGCCGGTTTTTCCATGCCGTCAGTGAACGCCTATTACTTTTTGTTCCTCTTCCTGTGCATCGCCGTCGTGTTCGTCACCAAGCGCCTGCAGCATTCGCGCCTGGGCCGCGCCTGGGTCGCCATCCGCGAAGACGAGATCGCCGCCAAGGCCATGGGCATCAATACGCGCAACGTGAAATTGCTGGCCTTTTCCATGGGCGCCTCGTTCGGCGGCGTGGCGGGCGCCATGTTTGCCTCGTTCCAGGGTTTTGTCTCGCCGGAATCGTTTTCCCTGACGGAATCGATCGCCGTGCTGGCCATGGTGGTGCTGGGCGGCATCGGCCATATCCCCGGCGTGATCCTCGGCGGCGTGATCCTCGCCTCGATACCGGAAGTGCTGCGCCACGTGGTGGAACCGGCCCAGCAGGCGCTGTTCGGCCACGTGGTGATCGAGGCGGAAGTGCTGCGCCAGTTGCTGTATGGCCTGGCCATGGTGTTGATCATGCTCAACCGTCCTGCCGGCCTGTGGCCATCGCCGAAGCACGAAGACCGGCCCGACCACGACGTCGACCAGCCGAACAAATCCACCGGCGTCGTGTCCGCTTAAGGGAGGGATAGCATGAGCGAACAGATCATTCTCAATATTGCCGGCGTGAATAAACGTTTTGGCGGCTTGCAGGCGCTCACCGACGTGGGCATCACCATCCGGCAAGGGCAAATCTATGGCTTGATCGGCCCGAACGGCGCCGGCAAGACGACGTTTTTCAACGTGATCACGGGCCTGTACCAGCCCGACACGGGCACTTTCGAGCTGGCCGGCAAACCATATTCGCCATCCGCGCCGCACAAGGTGGCCAAGGCGGGCATTGCGCGCACCTTCCAGAACATCCGTTTGTTTGGCGACATGACGGCGCTGGAAAACGTCATGGTGGGGCGCCATGTGCGCTCGCATCAGGGCGTGTTCGGCGCCATCTTCCGCCACAAGGCGGCGCGCGAGGAAGAGGCGTCCATCCGCAAGCGGGCCATGGAGTTGCTCGACTTCGTCGGCATCGCCCAGTTCGCCAGCCGCACGGCGCGCTTCTTGTCGTATGGCGACCAGCGGCGCCTGGAAATCGCCCGCGCGCTGGCCACGGACCCGCAACTGCTGGCGCTCGACGAGCCGGCGGCGGGCATGAATGCGACGGAAAAGCTGGCCCTGCGCGAGTTGCTGGTGAAAATCAAGGCTGAAGGCAAGACCGTGCTGTTGATCGAGCACGACGTGAAACTGATGATGGGATTGTGCGACCGCATCACCGTGCTCGAGTATGGCAAGCGCATCGCGGAAGGCTTGCCGGCCGAAATACAACAAAACCCGGCCGTCATCGAGGCTTATCTGGGAGGGTCGCACGCATGAGTAACGATGGCTTGAGCAAGAATATATTGAAGGTATCGGGTCTGCACGTGGCCTACGGCGGCATCAAGGCCGTGAAAGGCATCGACCTGGAAGTCAACCAGGGCGAGCTGATCGCCCTGATCGGCGCGAACGGCGCCGGCAAGACGACGACCTTGAAAGCCATCACGGGCACTTTGCCGGCCTGCAAGGTCGAAGGCACGATCAGCTACCTGGGCGAATCGCTCAAGGGCACGAAATCGTTCCACCTGGTGGAAAGGAAACTGGCCATGGTGCCGGAAGGGCGGGGCGTATTTACCCGCATGTCGATCCGCGAAAACCTCATGATGGGCGCTTACACGCGCATGGACAAGGCCGGTGTCGAGGACGATATCGCCCGCTGGTTCGACGTCTTTCCACGACTCAAGGAACGGGCGGCGCAGATGGCCGGCACCTTGTCGGGCGGCGAGCAGCAGATGCTGGCCATGGCGCGCGCCCTGATGAGCCATCCGAAGCTGCTGCTGCTCGACGAGCCGTCGATGGGCTTGTCGCCCATCATGGTCGAGAAAATCTTCGAGGTGATCCGCAAGGTGTCGTCCGAAGGCATCACGATCTTGTTGGTCGAACAGAATGCCCGTTTGGCCCTGCAAGCGGCGCACCGCGGCTATGTGATGGATTCCGGCCTCGTCACCATGGGCGGCAACGCGGCCGCCATGCTCGACGACCCGCGCGTCAAGGCGGCGTATCTGGGAGAGTAAGCGCGCATAAAAAATGCCCCAGCTGGGCTGGGGCATAATGGCATCCGTCGGGGAAGTACGGGATGGATGCCTGGAGGAGCAGGTACAGCGGACCGCCGTAGCGGTCGCGCAAGAATTACTTGGCGGCAGCGCGTGGCACGACTTTTTCAGCTGCTTGCGTGAACTGGTTCACGGCCGAGGTCAGGTTCGCTTCGATAGCTTCGACGGTTTGCTTGCTGGTTTTCGAGAATTGCTCGTAGCCCGCATTGGCGTTGCCGATGGCGCTTTTCAGGATGGCGACGGCGTTTTCCGAACCAGCTGGCGCGTTCTTGGTGACTTCTTCCACCAGGGACAGGACTTTGCGGTTGGTTTCAGCGATTTGCGATTCAGCAGCTTTGCTGAATTCGGCTTGGGTGCCCGACGTGATGGCAGCCAGGTGACGGCCGTAAGCGATGGCTTTTTCGGCGCTAGGCTGGGCTTGAGCAGCGCTCAGCGAGAAGAATTCTTGTGGATCTTTTGCCGACAGCAATTGCTTGGCGGCGGCGGTCGATTCTTCCAGGGTCGCTTTGGCAGCGGTCAGGTTCAGTTCGACGATCTTTTCGATGCCTTCGAAGGCTTTGCCCGTCAGCGACGAGAACAGGGCGAATTGGGCTTCCAGGTTGGCTTTGGTAGCGGACGAAAATTGCTCAGGAATTGAAAACATATAAATCTCCAAAAAATCGAAATCTGGTTAATTTGATGCTGCGTGTACCGTTTGGGAAAGCAGGTGAATCTAAATTTTTCAAGCTGAACAAGAATTGTGCAACGCAACAAACCCTATTCTACGGTGAAAAAAAACGAAGTCAAGCGTTTCTTGTGCGATGCAACAATTGAATAGATTTGGATCAAAAGTCATTGTTTCTAAAGAGAAATATTTGATTTCTGGGTGTCAATGGTTTATGCCTAAACTATCGTTTCCGGCGGCTACGGGGACGATTGCGGCGCAGCATGCTAGACTTTGCCTCCCGCACTGGCACAGCACCTGGTGCCGATCCCGTTTCCCGAGTTGATACCATGTCCAATCTTCCCGCCGCGGCTGGCGCCAGCGGCAAAGCCTCTCTTCTGACCACTCTGACGCCGATGGCCTTGCCTGGCTTCTTCGTGTTGTTATGGAGCACGGGTTTTATCGTGGCCAAGTTCGGCCTGCCGTACGCCCCCCCGCTGACTTTTTTGCTGCTGCGCTTCCTGGGCGTGCTGGTGATCCTGCTGCCGCTCGTGCTGCTGTTGCGCGCGCCGTGGCCCGTGGGACAGTTCCGCCAGATCGCCGTGGCCGGCATCCTGATGCAGGCCGGCTACCTGGCTGGCGTCTGGTGCGCCATCAAGCTGGGCATGCCGGCCGGCCTGTCCGCGCTGATCGTGGGCATGCAGCCCGTGCTGACGGCCTGCGCCGCGCCGCTGATCGGCGAATCCGTGCGCCCGCGCCAGTGGCTGGGCCTGTTCTTTGGCTTGCTGGGCGTGGCCCTCGTCGTGTATGCGAAGATCAACCTCGTGGGCCTGACCGTGGAAAGCGTGCTGCTGTGCGTGTTCGCGCTGCTGTCGATGACGGCCGGCACCATGTACCAAAAACGCCACTGCCCGCAATTCGACTTGCGCACCGGCACGGTGGTGCAATTTGCCGCCTCCATCGTCGTGGTCTTGCCATTCGCCCTGTATTACGAAGGACTGGACCTGCATTTCAGCAATGTGCAATGGACGGCGAATTTCATCGGCGCCTTGCTGTGGTCGGTACTCGTGCTGTCCATCGGCGCCATCTTTTTGCTGTTCGCCCTGATCCGCCGCAGCGACGCGACGAAAGTGACGGGCTTGCTGTACCTGACGCCGCCCACGACGGCAGTGATGGCCTGGCTGATGTTCGGCGAAGCGTTCAATATGCTGGGCATCGCCGGCATGCTGGTGGCCGTGGTCGGCGTGGTGTTTGTCGTCAAGAAATAGTTAGAGCGGGAGAGCAGGGCAGTGAACAAGCAAGCATCTGAAACACAGGCGGCGCAGCAAGCCGTCGACGCCGTCATTCTGTCGCGCCGTTCGATCCGCGCCTTTTTGCCCACGCCGGTGGCGCAGGACGATATCGCGCGCATCCTGGAAGTGGCGGCGCGCGCGCCTTCGGGCGCCAACATGCAGCCGTGGAAAGTGTATGTGCTGTCGGGCGAGGCGCGCGCGCGGCTGTCGCGCCGCATCCTCGACGTCTATGCCGCACCGAAGGCGCCCGATGCGCCCGCGCGCACGGCGTCGTATATCTATTACCCGCGCCAGTGGACGGCGCCGTTCATCGAGCGCCGCCGCAAGATCGGCCTGGACCTGTACCAGCTGCTGGGCCTGGAACGGAGCGACACGGCCGGCATGGCGGCTCAGCATGGACGCAATTTCCAGTTTTTCGATGCGCCCGTCGGGCTGATCTTTACCATCGAACGGGTGCTGGAGCAGGGTTCCTGGCTCGACTACGGCATGTTCTTGCAAAATATCATGCTGGCGGCGCGCGCGCGGGGACTCGACACGTGCCCGCAAGCGGCCTTCATCCACTACCATGACATCATCCGTGACGAGCTGGGCGTGCCGGCCAGCGAAATGGTGGTGTGCGGCATGGCCCTCGGCTATGCCGACCCGGACAAGGTCGAGAACCGCTTGAACACTGAACGCGAGCCGCTGGCCGGTTTTGTTAAATTCATGGACAAATAGACACGCCAGCGATGAGCACCAGCAAATAGCCGTCAAGGATGAGCTTGTTTGCTGATCGCTAACGATTTGTATTTCAGTACTGCAATAAATACTGTCCTAACTGTTAAATAGGCTTGCGAATACTCTGCATTTCGCTACACTGCAATAAGGCAACAGCTTCACGGGGAATTATCGAATGGCTAAGTTTAAACTTGCGCTGGGTATCCTGGCTTCCCTGCTGTTTGCACTGGCGCCGGCTGCGGCCGTGCACGCCAAGGAAGCGAACGGAAAATCCTCAGCCTCCAAGAAACAGAACACCAAGAAAGTCAAAGTCGTGCTGCGCAAGAGCGCGACGGCCGCGCCGCGCGAAAAGAGCGTGCGCCGGGTTGTCATGGTGCGCGGCAAACGCAAGGTCATCTATCAAAAAATCAGCAGCGTGGCCGTGCCCATGGCCGCGCCGATGCCCACCATGGGCGACCTGGCGGGCCTGAACCTCACGCGCGATCCGCTCGACCTCAAGTCGAGCGTGGCGCTGGTGCTGGACCAGAACAATTCGGAAGTGCTGTTTGAAAAGAATTCGAATGTGGCCCTGCCCATCGCCTCCATCACCAAGATGATGACGGGCCTGGTGGTCGTCGAAGCGCATCAGGACATGGAGGAACTGCTGACGATTACGGACGAGGACGTCGACCGCGCCAAGTTCAGCAGCTCGCGCCTGAAAGTGGGTTCGCAATTGACGCGGGCCAATATGCTGCACATCGCCTTGATGAGCTCGGAAAACCGTGCTGCCTCGGCGCTGGGCCGCAATTATCCGGGCGGCTTGTCGGCGTTTGTCGACGCGATGAACAGCAAGGCGCGCCAGCTGGGCATGATGGATACGCATTACGTCGATTCCAGCGGCTTGTCGAAGATGAACGTGGCCAGCGCGCGCGACCTGGGCAAGCTGGCCATGGCCGCCTTCCGCCATCCGCTGTTGCGCGAGTACTCGACGGACCCGAAAGCCATCGTCGAAGCCAGCGGCCAGCCCATGCAGTTTGGCAATACGAATCACCTGGTGGCGAATCCCGGCTGGGAAATCGGCTTGCAAAAGACGGGCTTTATCAATGAGGCGGGACGTTGCCTGATGATGCAGGCTGTCATCGAAGGACGGGCCGTGATCATGGTCTTCCTCGATTCCAAGGGAAAACAGTCGCGCACGGCCGATGCGGGCCGCATGCGCAAGTGGCTGGAGGCATTGAAACCTGCCAACATGAGCCTGCCAGGCGGCTAAAAGAAACAGGGCAGCGTTGCTGCCCTGCTTCTTTAGTCTTGGGGTATAAAACCCAAAGTCACTGAAATCTGGTTCGCCGTTTCCACCAGGTCCACCAGCCACTCATCCTGCAGGCGGTCGGCTGGCGCCGAGATCGACAGGCCGGCGATCAGCTTGCCTGTATCGTCGCGGATGCCGGCGGCCATGCAGCGCACGCCCAGTTCCAGCTCTTCATTGTCGCGCGCATAGCCGCGCTCGCGCACCAGGCTCAGTTCGCGCTCAAGCTTTTGCAGATCCGTGATGGAATTCTTGTTGTGTCCGGCCAGGCCCGTGCGCGTGGCGTACGCGCGGATGGCTTTCGGCTCGTCCACGGAGAGGAACAGCTTGCCGGTCGAGGTCAGGTGCAGCGGGCCGCGGCCGCCGATGGCGCGCACCACCTGCATGCCCGAGCGTTCGGAAAAGGCACGGTCGATGTAGACGATCTCGTCGCCCTGGCGCACGGACAGGTTGATCGTTTGCTGGGTTTTCTTGTGCAACTGGCGCATGAAGTCCAGCGCCGCTTCGCGCACGCTGAGGCGGCTTTTCACCACATTGCCCAGTTCCAACAGGCGCATGCCCAGCCGGTACGTGCCCGGTTCGATGCGGTCGACAAAGCGCGTCAGCACCATGTCGTTGAGGATGCGGTGCGCCGTCGAGGGGTGCAGGCCCGATACTTTGGACAATTCCTTCAGGCTGACCGGGTCGGAATATTTGGCCAGGGCATCGAGCAGGGCGACCATGCGTTCGATGACCTGGATCGTCGTCTTCGGGGCAGCGACCGGTTCAATTTTCATGATGGATTTGGTGCAATGCAGTATTCATCCTTCTTTATACCATGATGTGAAAAAATAGTGAAATGTTCCGAGATAGATAGCGAATAAATTGTCACAATCCCTATTGTGCCCGTCATAATGCGTGGATAGCATGTGCTTTGAACCATGGAAAACTATGCAACCTGTAAATGAATTCAAGAGCAAAAGCGGCTTGAAACGGATTTTCTCCGCCTTTTTCTACTCGCTCGATGGCTTGAAAGCGGCCTGGCGCCACGAACATGCGTTCCGGCAGGAACTGGGCCTGTTCGTCGTCGGCACGGTGATCGCCTTGCTGCTGCGCGTTTCCGCGTTTGAAAAGCTGGTGCTGATCGGCGTGCTGCTGCTGGTGCTGATCGTCGAACTGATCAATTCGGCAATTGAAGCCGTGGTTGACCGCATTTCGCTCGAACGTCATCCGCTGTCGAAAAACGCCAAGGACTTTGGTAGCGCCGCCGTGCTGCTGACCTGCATCCTGGCCTTCGCCACCTGGGCCGTCATTTTGTTTAACCGTTTTTATTAACTGCTAAATCCCCGTTGCGCGCCGTCCATATGTGAAAAACGCATATCAAACGGCGAAACGCTTCGTTCTCTTTGCGGCCATGGCGCCGTAATCTGGTGGCTCTGCAAGTTCAACCACACGGGGATCTTAGATGCTGTCGAAAAAAATCATCATTGCCGCCGCCATCAGCGCGTTTGCCATTCTGCAAACGGCGCAGGCTGCCGATATCACCCTGCTCAACGTGTCGTACGACCCGACGCGCGAGCTGTATCAGGATGTGAATACGGCGTTTGCCAAGGAGTGGAACGGCAAGACGGGCGACAACGTCAAGATCAAGCAATCGCACGGTGGTTCGGGCAAGCAGGCGCGCGCCGTCATCGACGGCCTGGAGGCGGATATCGTCACCCTGGCCCTGGCCTATGACATCGATGCGCTGGCCGAGCACAAGCTGCTGGCCGGCGACTGGCAAAAGCGCTTGGCGCACAACAGCTCGCCTTACACCTCGACCATCGTCTTCCTGGTGCGCAAGGGCAACCCGAAAGGCATCAAGGATTGGAACGACCTGATCAAGCCAGGCGTCTCCGTCATCACGCCGAATCCGAAAACCTCGGGCGGCGCCCGCTGGAACCATCTGGCTGCGTGGGGTTACGCGCTGCGCCAGCCGGGCGGCAACGAAGCGAAGGCCAAGGATTTCCTCGGCAAGCTGTATAAAAACGTGCCCGTGCTCGATTCCGGCGCGCGCGGCGCCACCACCACTTTTGTTGAGCGCGGCATCGGCGACGTGCTGATCGCCTGGGAAAACGAGGCTTACCTGGCCGTCAAGGAACTGGGCCCGACCAAGTTCGACATCATCACGCCATCCGTCAGCATCCTGGCCGAGCCGCCCGTCGCCGTCGTCGACAAGTTTGCCGACAAGCATGGCACGCGCAAGGTGGCCGAGGCTTACCTGAACTACCTGTACACGGATGAAGCGCAAGACATCATCGCGAAGAATTACTACCGTCCGGCAACGGACAAGGCGGCGAAGAAATACGCGTCGCAGTTCGCCAAGGTCAACCTGTTCACCATCGAGCAAGTGGCGGGCGGCTGGACGGCTGCACAGAAGGCGCACTTTGCCGACGGCGGCATCTTCGACCAGATCTACCAGCCTAAGTAATACCGGATGGCACGATTGCCAGACCGTTACTAAAAGGACACATCATGGCGCTGCGCAGCTTTTCCGATTACCGGGTACTGATCGTGCCGGGCTTGCATAACAGCGGTCCCGAGCATTGGCAGAGCCGCTGGCAGCGCCTGTATCCGCAATTCGAGCGGGTCGAGCAGGGCGACTGGAACGCGCCCGACCTGGCCACCTGGTCGGCGCGGCTGGACCAGGTGCGGCGGCAGGATGCGCGCCCGACCCTGATCGTCGCCCACAGCTTCGGCTGCCTGACGACGGCGCACAGCCTGGCGCGCGATCCGCAGGGCGTGGCCGGCGTGCTGCTGGTGGGACCAGCCGATCCCGACAAGTTTGGCGTGGCGAAGGCATTGCCGCAAAAGCGGCTGCCTTGCCCCGGCATCCTGATCGCCAGCCAGACCGATCCGTGGATGACGGCCGAACACGCGGCGCAGTGGGCACGGCGCTGGAATTGCAAGTATATTGATGGCGGTGCGCTGGGCCATATCAACGCCGAGTCGCGCCTTGGCGACTGGGTCTACGGCCAGGCGCAATTGCAAACGCTGTTTGATCTGGCGCAAAGCGACAAGCGCCACCGTCAGGCAGCCTGATTCGACCAACATCCCGATACACAACCTCACAGGAGATCACGATGACTTTACGCCTGGGCGATGTCGCCCCTGATTTTGAACAAGACAGCTCGATCGGCCCGCTCAAGTTCCACGAGTGGGCGGGCAATTCCTGGGTGGTGCTGTTTTCCCATCCGGCCGACTTTACCCCCGTATGCACGACGGAACTGGGCTTGACGGCCAAGCTCAAGCCGGAATTCGACAAGCGCAACGTAAAGGCCATCGCCCTGTCCGTGGACGCGGCCGAGTCGCACAAGAGCTGGATCAAGGATATCGAAGAGACGCAAAATACGGTCGTGGGCTTCCCCATCATCGCCGACGTCGACAAGAAAGTGTCGGTGCTGTACGACATGATCCACCCGGAACAGTCCGTCACGGCCACCGTGCGCTCCGTCTTCGTCATCGACCCGAACAAAAAGGTGCGGCTGATCCTCACATATCCGCTGAGCACGGGCCGCAACTTCAATGAAATCCTGCGCGTCATCGACGCCCTGCAACTGACGGATGGCTACACCGTGGCCACCCCAGGCAACTGGAAAGATGGCGACGACGTCATCATTCCATTGACCGTGCAAGACCCGGACGTGATCAAGCAGAAGTATCCTAAGGGGTTTACGGCAGCGAAACCTTATCTGCGCCTCACGCCGCAGCCGAACAAGTAAGAACGGGGTCAGTCGCTTCGCGATTGAAATGCGTCCTACTAGGACGCATTTCCCCGTCGGGTCTGACCCCAGCCGTCAAGGTGTTGGGTTAAGTGTGTGCCCACCCCAACCCCAGCCCAAAAGCCGGGGTCGGACCCGCAGGGTCCGACCCCTTTTTTTCGCCCATAGACTCCGCCAGCAGGTATGCAAAATCCATCTAAGCAAATGAGAAATGGTTAGTTCTTTTTATAACGGTTGCATGTGATTATTGCGCCCTATAACTCAAAAATGTAATAAGAAGGGGTTTCTATGTCTGCAGCATCAGCAGCACCGCTCAAGGCGCGCGGAGCGCCGTTTCGGGTCATGCCGGGGTTTAAGCTGTCACTGGGCTTCACGCTTTTTTACCTGGCCCTGATCGTTCTCATCCCGCTGTCGTCGGTGTTCCTGAAGACCTTCACCATGACGTGGGACGCCTTCTTCAGCGCCGTCACGTCCGACCGCGTGATGGCGTCCTACCGCCTGACGTTTGGCGCTTCGCTGATCGCGGCCCTGTTGAACGTGGTGTTTGGCGGCATCCTGGCCTGGGTGCTGGTGCGCTATAAGTTTCCCGGCAAGCGCATCATCGACGCGCTGGTCGACTTGCCGTTCGCCTTGCCGACGGCCGTGGCCGGCATCACCCTGACGGCCCTGTATTCGTCGAATGGCTGGTTCGGCCAGTTCATCGAAGGCGTGCTGGGCATCAAGGTGGCGTTTACGCCGCTGGGCGTGGTGGTGGCGCTGACCTTCATCGGCTTGCCTTTCGTCGTGCGCACGGTGCAGCCGGTGCTGGAAGACGCGGAAAAGGAACTGGAAGAAGCGGCCGCCAGCCTGGGCGCCAGCTCATTGCAAACGTTTATCCGCGTCATCTTCCCCACGATCTTGCCGTCCTTGCTGACGGGCTTTGCGCTGGCCTTTGCCCGCGCCACGGGCGAGTACGGTTCCGTGATCTTTATCGCCGGCAATATGCCGATGGTGTCGGAAATCACGCCGCTGTTCATTATTACCAAGCTGGAGCAATACGATTACGCAGGCGCCACGGCCATCGCCGTGGTGATGCTGGTGGTCTCCTTTTTGCTGTTGTTGACGATTAACCTGCTGCAAGCATGGACGCGCGGAAAGGCGAAGAAATCATGAGTACGAATACGACTGCCGCCGCTGGCGTGGACAAGGCGCTGCCGACAGCGCGCCGCTTCGAACCGAATGTCGGCCCCGTCGTGCTGGAACCATTGTGGGTACGCACGGTATTGATCACCATCGCCTTGCTGTTCCTGACGGCCTTCCTCATCGTGCCCCTGGTGGCCGTGTTTGCGGAAGCGTTCAAGAAGGGCTGGGAAGCGTACATCGCCGCCATCATCGATCCGGACGCGATTTCCGCGATTAAATTGACCCTGATCACGGCCGCCATCGCCGTGCCGCTGAACCTGGTATTCGGCGTGGCCGCTTCCTGGTGCATCGCCAAGTTCGAGTTCCGCGGCAAGAGCATCTTGCTGACCCTGATCGACTTGCCGTTTTCCGTCTCGCCCGTCATTTCCGGCCTGATCTATGTGCTGATGTTTGGCGCCCAGGGCTGGTTCGGCCCATGGCTGCAGGCGCATGACATCAAGATTTTGTTTGCCGTGCCCGGCATCGTGCTGGCCACCATCTTCATCACCTTCCCGTTCGTCGCGCGTGAATTGATTCCGCTGATGCAGTCGCAGGGCAGCGAAGAGGAAGAGGCCGCTATCGTGCTGGGCGCGTCGGGCTGGAACACTTTCCGCCGAGTCACCTTGCCGAACATCAAGTGGGGCCTGCTGTATGGCGTGATCCTGTGTAACGCCCGCGCCATGGGCGAGTTCGGCGCCGTGTCCGTGGTCTCCGGCCATATCCGCGGCGAAACGAACACCATGCCGCTGCAAGTGGAGATTCTGTACAACGAGTACAACTTCGCCGCCGCATTTGCCGTCGCCTCCCTGCTGGCCTTGCTGGCCTTGGTGACCCTGGCCTTGAAAGCTTTCATTGAGTGGCGTTTGAACGAGAGCGACGCCGACGATTCCGCCTTACGTTCTACGGAGCACTGACATGACCATCGCAGTTAACAACATCCACAAGCGTTTTGGCGATTTCGTCGCCCTCGACAATATCTCGCTGGACTTTCCCGCCGGCGAACTGACTGCCCTGCTGGGCCCTTCGGGTTGCGGCAAGACCACCTTGCTGCGCATCATTGCCGGCCTCGAACATCCGGACAGCGGGCAAGTGCTGCTGGACGCGGAAGATGCGTCGAACCGTCACGTGCGCGAGCGGCAAGTCGGTTTCGTCTTCCAGCACTATGCGCTGTTCAAGCACATGACCGTGTTTGAAAACGTGGCCTTTGGCTTGCGCGTGAAGTCGCGCAGCGAGCGCCCGTCGGAAGACCAGATCCGCCGCAAGGTCAAGGATTTGCTGGAACTGGTACAGCTCGACTGGCTGGCCGACCGCTATCCGCCGCAGCTGTCGGGCGGACAACGCCAGCGTATCGCCCTGGCGCGCGCCCTGGCCGTGGAGCCGCGCGTGCTGCTGCTCGACGAACCGTTCGGCGCCTTGGATGCCAAGGTGCGCAAGGAATTGCGCCGCTGGCTGCGTCGCCTGCATGACGACTTGCACGTGACCAGCATTTTCGTCACGCATGACCAGGAAGAAGCGCTGGAAGTGGCCGACCAGGTCGTGCTGATGAACAAGGGCACCGTCGAGCAACTCGGCTCCCCCGAGCAAGTCTACAACCACCCGGCGTCCCCGTTCGTCTACGGCTTCCTCGGCAACGTCAACCTGTTCCACGGCCGCGTGCATGACGGCGTGATGGCCACCGGCGACGCCAGCTTCGAGGTTCCCGATTATGCGGGCGTGAGCGACAGCAAGGGCACGGCCTATGTGCGTCCGCACGACCTGGAAATCGACCGCTACACGCAGGGCGCGGAAGGCATCGTCGTCAAGCTGAGCCGCGCGCATGCCATCGGTCCGCTGGCCCAGCTGGACTTGCAGCGCGTCGATAACAGCGAGCTGATCGAAGCGGTGATGTCGAACGAGCGTTTTACGCATCTGCAGCTGAAAGAAGGCGAGACGTTAGTTGTCCGCCCGAAACGTCTGCACGTATTCGTTGAACCGACAAGAACCTGAGAGGCTGGGACACTATGAATTTTCAACAACTGCGTTCGATCCGCGAAGCGGCCCGCCGCGGCTATAACCTGACGGAAGTGGCCAACGCCCTGTTCACGTCGCAGCCGGGCGTGAGCCGGCAAATCCGCGAACTGGAAGATGAGCTGGGCGTGGTGATTTTCGAGCGCAACGGCAAGCGCTTGACGGGCTTGACGGAGCCGGGCAAGGGTATCCTGAAGATCGTCGACCGCCTCTTGATCGAGGCGGAAAACCTGCAGCAGGCCAGTCTCGAATACAGCGGCCAGACCAGCGGGACGTTATCCGTGGCGGCCACGCACACACAGGCGCGCTATGCGTTGCCGAAAGTGGTGCAGGGCTTCCGCGCCGCTTTCCCCGAGGTCCGCATCGCGCTGCAGCAAAGCGCGCCCGAACACATCGCGGAATGGGTGCTGTCGGGTAAGACCGATATCGGCATCGCCACGGAAGGCTTGAGCCAGTTTCCCGACCTCGTGTCGTTTCCGTGCTACCGCTGGAGCCATCTGATCGTCGTGCCGGACGGCCACCCGCTGCTCGAGCACTCGCCGATCCGTCTGGAAGACCTGGCGAAATACCCGTTGATCACCTACGACAAGGGCTTCACGGGACGCGGCCATATCGACGATGCGTTCGCCAAGGCGGGCGTGACGACCGACATCATTTTGACGGCCATGGATTCGGACGTCATCAAGCAGTACGTGGCGCTGGGCCTGGGCGTGGGCATCGTGGCTTCGATGGCCTTCGACCATGGCCGCGACAAGGGGCTAAGGGCCGTGGAAGCGTCGCACCTGTTCGCCACCAACACGACGCGCCTGGCCGTGCGGCGCGGCGCCTACCTGCGCGCCTACGCCTACGAGTTCATCCTGCAGCTGGCGCCGGACTTGACGCGCGAAGACATCGACCGCGCCATGGCGGGAGAGGAAGCGCTCTAGGCGATGGCCGCCCGCTGCGCGCGCGTCAGGCTGGCCACGGCGCGCGCGTAGCTATCGCGCACCAGTTCCGCCAGGTAATCGGCGGGGAAGCGCGCCACGTCGACGATGGTCACCCAGTGAAAGCGGCCCATGTAGCGGGCCGGTTTGATGCCGGGCATGTCCGTCAGTTCGATAAAGCGCTCGGCGCTGACCCGCAGGCTAAAGCGCCACTGCTCGGGCGCGCTGGTCTTGAAATAGGCAAATTTCTTGCCGCTCACTTCACACACGAGGATGTTCGACGGCGGGCCATGCAGCACGGCTTGCGCGCCGGGCAGGGCCGTGCAAAATTGCTTCAGTTCATCTGTTGTCATTCGTCCACCGCGATGAATTGTTGCGTGTTGTGGTCGAAGGCATAGGCCGATCCGGCCGGAGAATCCAGCAGCGCAATACAACGATCGTCCACGCTGAGCACGGCGCCCAGCGACACGAGGGCCACGTTGGCGCTGTCGTTCATGTAGTCGTCGCTTTCGTCGTTGGCCGTGAAGCGCCAGCCGCTGTCGTCGTCGTTGTCCGGTTCCTCGCGGTATAGATAGCCGACGGGCGCGCCGTCTTCCAGCACTTTTTTCGTCACGAAGCACAGGCCCGCGTAGCGGTTGACGAGGTTATCGTCATCGTCGTGCTGCGTATTGATGATGTGGCATGCCGCGAAGGCGATGGGGTCTTTGGCCTGCAAATCGGCGATGTAGCCGGGCATGTTGTCGAGCTTGCCGGTGAAGTGCCCATGCGGCTCGACCGTATCGACCAGCACCCACATGCGCTCGGCACCCGGCGCTTGCGGGTCGTCGCTGTGGAAGGCGAAGATCAGCTTGACCACTTCGCCGGGGCGCACCTGGGCGATGGCCTCGGGCGGTGATTTATAAAAAGTATAGGGATGGCGCGCCGCCAGTTCGGCGGCGTCGGCCAGGTGCCAGCTGGGCATGGTGGTCCGTCATCGGAGTCGAAGAGCTCCCATGGTAGCTGATTGCCCGCCGGCCTGGCTACTCCCCACGCCAGTTCAGGCCGCCTTGCGGGCAAACAGCCGGGCCGCCAGCAGTACGCCGGCCGCGCCCATGACCCAGGCCGTAGTGCTGCTGGAAAAACCGACCAGCGTATTGGCGGCGATCTTGCCCGCTTGCGGCTTGACCAGGGCCATGCGGCGCTGCGTCATCTGTGCGCCCAGTTCGCTCAAGCGCCTTGCTGTCAGCTGCGTCTCGGCTTCCGGCAGCAGCACGGTTTCTTCATCGGCGACATGGTGCAGCACGCCGCGCATCATTTCCAGCAGCAGGGTGTCATGGCGCGTGGTCGCCGCATCGGTCGCGCGCAATTCGGCGATCAGGCGGCGCATTTCCTGGTGCTCGGGCACGCTTTTCTGGCGAACCGCGGCATCGCCGTCCAGCTGGCGCATCTGCGGATAGAAAATTTCCTCTTCCAGCTGCGCGTGGATGTCCAGTGCGCTACAGATGGTTTCTGCCAGGGCTTTTTTGACGGCAGGCTTTTTGCTGGTGGTGTACTGATGGAAGGCCAGCAGCACGTGGCTATGGTCGAAGCGGATCATGTCGGTGATGGAGGGACTCAATTTGCTTAAAGTCAGCATGGCGTGCTCCGTGATGGATGTCGGCAGGAGCATGCATGATAGGGCGCGGCGAGGGGCCGTCCGGCAGGAAGCATGGCGTTTGTCTGCGCTGGCGCAAGACGGCGTGCGATAACGCCGGCCGGGCTTGCCTGAACGGCGCATGCGTCTGTGTGAATTAACAACACTTCCATCCAGTCAGCAGGTTTCGTCGTCCCGGTTGTACGAAGCATGACACTACGCAAAGCAGGCTCATGCATTCAATGCATGAGACCGATTGAAATTTTCAATGACTCAAGATGTTTCTTTTATTGCATTTTGATTTCCTGAATGATATCTTTTGTCCAATCGCAAAGAAGTGTAATAAAAATATAAACAACATTGTAATTTTTGAAATTTATCACTAGGGGAAACTATGAACATGACTAAACGTGCTGTGCTGGGTCTCTGCCTTGCTGTCTCGGCTTGCCTGGCGCCATTGGCCCAAGCTGCGAGCTGGGTGGAAATTACCGATCCTGCCATGAGCGGCTTCGCTGTGGACAGCAAGACCGTCACCTACGGCAGCGTGGCAGCGGACTCGGTCTGGGTCTATGACGGCGCCAACCCGTCGGGCGCGCAAAGTGCGGCCGCCATCAAGAGCTTGGTCAGCAGCAAATTTGGTCTGCCATCGAGCGGCACCGGTTCGCTGGTTTTGGCCGCCCAAGGCGACCTGGTCAGCAGCAAGTCCGGTTCGTTCACTGTCAACTCCAGCTTCGACTACCTGGCCGTGCATTATGGCCGTGGCGAACTGTTGTTCCACTGGGACACGCCGCTGGCCGCCAATACGGTTTTCAGCCTGGGCAACCTGCCGCGTGGCCTGAGCAATTTCCGCGCGTTCAATTCGGTCTCGGCAGTGCCTGAGCCAGCGACCTACGGCATGCTGCTGCTGGGCCTGGGCCTGGTCGGTTTTGCCGCGCGCCGCCGCCGCGCCTGAGCCTGATGCGCCTGCGGGCGCAAGACATGAAAAAGCCCGGAAACGCGTTATGCGTTCCGGGCTTTTTACATGGCAGAGCGCTATTTACCAGCTATAGCCAGCCTTGGCGTAGTAGTAGCGGCCGTTGAAACCGTTCGGCGCGAAGATGCTGTAGGGCTGGGTGCCGTTGACGTTCAGGTTGCCCGCGCTCGTCACTTGCGCCGGGTAGCGGTTGGTCACGTTGTCGATGCCGGCCACGAGGCGCCAGTTCTTGCCCAGTTTCACGGAACCGGACACGTCCAGCACCCATTGCGGGTCATACGTCTGGTCCAGCTTGACGTCGTTCTGCGGCACGGTGAAGCTGCCGTAGCGCGTCACGACGCCGTGCGCATTCCAGATGCCGAAACCGTAGTCGGCGGCCAGGCTGAACTTGTCCTTCGGCGACGCCACCGTGATGCGGTCGATGCTCTGGCGGTCAATCAGTTTCAGGTTGTTGGCCGTCAGGATGGCCGGATTGTCGGCGATTTTCTGTACCTTGCTCTTGTTGTGGTTGTACGCCACGGTGAGGTCGAGGCGGTCCTTGTCCTGCAGGTCGATGCGGTAGGTGCTGACGATGTCGACGCCTTCCGTGCGCGTATCGACGGCGTTGGTGAAATAGCGTCCCGAGCCCACAGGCGTGCCTTGCGCGGCCAGGACGCTTTTCAAGGCATTGTTGAGGACCAGATTGGCCGAGAACAGGATGCGGTTGTCGATGTCGATGCGGTAGGCATCCACCGTCGTCGTGAAGTTGCGGTTAGGCTGGAACTGCAGGCCCAGGCTGTAGTTGCGGGCCTTTTCCGGTTTCAGATCCTGTGCACCGAGGGCGCGCGCCTGCGGCGTGTTGACGGCGAAGGTACCCGTCTCGATCGGTGTGTTGACGCCGTTGACGACCTGGAAGTTGGTGGTGGTGATGGTGTAGTACTGCTGCGCCAGCGATGGCGCGCGGAAGCCGCTCGACACCGTGCCGCGCAGGGACAGGGCGTCCGTGAACGCATAGCGCGCGGAACCCTTGGCCGAGGTGGTGCTGCCGAAATCGCTGTAGCGCTCATGGCGCAGGGCCACGCCGCCCGACAGTTTCTTCGTCGCTTCCGCTTCCAGGTTGACATAGATCGACTCGTTGTGGCGCGAATGGCTGCCCGCATTGGCCGGGCGGAAGCCGGCAAAGCCTTGCGAGCCGCCGCCCGTGTACGACGCTTCGTCGCCGGCGCCGATGCTGTACTTTTCATGGCGCGCTTCGGCGCCCACGGCTACCGTCAGCGGACCCGTAAAGTAAGAGACGGGAAATTCGCGCGCCGCATCGAGGTTGAATACCGTTTGTTCGTTTTTCAGCGAGCCGGCATAGAAATGCGTGGGGCTGTTCGCGCCCAGCGACTGGTTGACCGTGTTGTCGAGGTCCAGTTCGAACTTGTTGCTGCCGTAATTGAGGCTGGCATCCCAGCGCCAGCCGGCCGCCTCGCCGCGCAAGCCCGTGACGATGGACTGGTCCGTCAGGGTGCTGTTTTGCAGCGGCAGGAAGCCTTCCGGGAACAGCGGCGTGCGCTGGATGAACTGCTTCGAATTATTCGGGTCCGCGATCAGCGCCGTGCGCCAGGTGGCGGCGGCCGACGTATCGCGCTTGCCATAGTTGCCGAAGGCATACCAGTCGATATTGTCGTTGATGCGGTATTCGCTGTTGAGGAAAATCGTCGCCGGCTTGCTTTCCGGATCGCCATAACGCTGGTTGACCTTGCCGTAGCGCGGCTCGGCCGGATTGCGGAAGTCGGCGCCGGCGCGGTTGGTCGGATCGCGTTCCGCCACTTCCGCCGAGACGCGCACCAAGCCGTCGTCGCCCAGCGCGAAGCCGGCCGAGCCCTTGATGGATTTCTGCTTGCCGTCGCGTTCCTGCGTCTGGCCATAGCCCACTTCGACGTCGCCGCCGGCCGCGCCTTTTTTCAGGATGATGTTGATTACGCCGGCAATCGCGTCGGAACCGTACTGGGCCGCCGCGCCATCGCGCAGCACTTCCACGTGGTCGATGGCGGCCAGCGGGATGGCGTTCAGGTCGACGGGCGCCGAGCCGCGGCCCAGCGAACCGTTGACGTTGACGACGGCCGACGTGTAGCGGCGCTTGCCGTTCACCAGCACCAGGGTCTGATCGGGCGACAGGCCGCGCAGCTGGGCCGGACGCACGGCGTCGCTGGCGTCGGCGCCCGTGGCGCGGGCAAAGTTCAGCGATGGCAGCAGGCGCGCCAGCACGGTCGCCAGTTCGCCCGAACCCGTGCTTTGCAGGTCGCGCGAGGTGAGGATGTCGATCGGCGATTCGGAATCGATGGTGCGGCGGTTCTTGGCGAAGGTGCCGGTGACTACCACCGATTGCAATTCGCCTTCGGCCGGCAGCTCTTGCTGCGCTTGCGCCTGCATCGGCAGGCTGAAGCAGGCGACCAGGCTGACGGCGATAACGGTTTTGACGGGGAGGGCGGGAAGCTGGGAGCGGGCGGTGCTTGAACTCATCGACGATATCTCTTCGGTTGGTGGTTGCGCGGACCATGGCGGTCCGATGATGCAATCAGATTAACAGTGGGCACGCGGCGTGCTTACGAATCGTTCTGTCTATCGATATGCAATAAATATCTGAAAGACGTCAACATGGCGCGAGTAGCGCATATGGCCTCGTTTCCAGCATACGACCGGGCAAGGCAAGGCCGCAATGCTGCACAGCAGTAAATTGCCAGCTGTTGTATAAATACGACTATCTGCGATGAGAGTGGGAAGCCTGGCGGCGGCCTGCGCCGCCAGACGGAGCGCGCTTACTGCCCAGGGTTGGGCAGGCTGGCGTGGATGGCGTCGACGGCCGCCACGAGGTCTGGCGACAGGCTGACTTGATGGGCGTCGATATTTTGCTGCAACTGCGCCACGCTGGTGGCGCCGATGATGGTCGAGGCCACGAACCAGCGCGAGTAGCACCAGGCCAGGGCCAGCTGCGCCGGCGTCAAGCCGTGCGCGCGGGCCAGCGCCGCATACTGGGCGGCTGCCGCTATGGTAGCGGGGCGCACGTAGCGTGGACTCCAGCCGGGCGGGAAAATCGTCAGGCGGCCCCTGGCTTGCGGATTGTCGAGGTATTTCGCCGTCAGCTGGCCGAACGCCAGCGGGCTGTAGGCCAGCAAGCTGACATTTTCCCGGTGGCAGGTTTCGTCGAGCAAGCTCGTCTCGAAATGGCGTGCCGTCAGGTTGTACAGGTTCTGGATCGAGGCGATGCGCGGCAAGCCCTTCAGCTCGGCCTGCTTGATGTATTCGCACACGCCCCACGACGATTCGTTCGACACGCCGATGTGGCCGATCTTGCCCTCGTCGACCAGCTTGCCCAGCACGGCCAGCGTGTCTTCGATGGCGACCGACGCGTGTTCCTTGCGCGGGTTGTACACGCTGGCGCCGAAGATGGGCAGGTTGCGGCTGGGCCAATGCAACTGGTACAGGTCGATGTGCTCCGTCTGCAGCCGGCGCAGGCTGTCCTCGACGGCGGCGCGGATGTTGACGGCGTCGTGGTCCGTCTTGCCATTGCGTATCCAGTGCATGCGCGAGTTCGGCCCGGCCACCTTGCTGGCCAGCACGATCTGGCCGCGCTTGCCGCTTTTCTTCAGCCAGCTGCCGATGTAGCGCTCGGTGCTGCCCTGCGTTTGCGCGCTGGCCATCACCGGATACATCTCGGCCGTGTCGATGAAGTTGATACCGCGTTCCAGCGCGTAATCGAGCTGGCTGTGCGCTTCGGCTTCGCTATTCTGCTCGCCGAAGGTCATCGTGCCCAGGCAGATCGTGCTCACTTCCAGGCTGCTGGAACCCAGCTTGACCTTGTCGATCATTTCGCCTGCTTGCCGCGCAACGCGCGGGCGCAATCCTTGATCAGGGCGGGGCCCGCGTAGATCAGGCCGCTGTACAGCTGCACCAGCTGCGCGCCAGCCTCGAACTTGGCCACGGCGTCCAGGCCCTGCATGATGCCGCCCACGCCGATGATGGGCAAGGCGTCGCCCAGTTCCGCTTTCAGCAAGCGGATGACATTGTTCGACAGTTCGAACACGGGCGCGCCCGACAGGCCGCCCGCTTCCGCGCCGTGCGGCATGCCTTCGACGGCGCTGCGCGACAGGGTCGTGTTGGTGGCGATGACGCCGTCGATCTGGTGGCGCGTGAGCGACTCGGCGATGCTTTTCACCTGTTCGCCATCCATGTCCGGCGCGATTTTCAGGGCCAGCGGCACGTAGCGCTTGTGCTTGTCCGCCAGGCGTGCCTGGGCTTCCTTGAGCTGCGACAGCAGGGCGTCGAGTTCGGACGCGCCCTGCAACTGGCGCAAATTCTTCGTGTTCGGCGACGAGATGTTCACCGTCACATAGCTGGCATACGGGTAGACTTTTTCAAGGCACAGCAGGTAATCGTCGGCCGCGCGCTCGATGGGCGTGTCGGCGTTCTTGCCGATGTTCAGGCCCAGCACGCCCGCGCGGTTCTGGTAGAACTTCGACGCCTGCACGTTGGCGACAAAGGCGTCCACGCCGCCATTATTGAAACCCATGCGGTTGATGATGCCCTGCGCCTGCGGCAGGCGGAACATGCGCGGTTTCGGATTGCCCGCCTGCGCGCGCGGCGTGACGGTGCCCACTTCGATGGAACCAAAACCCAGGTCGGCCAGCGCGTCGATGTAGGCGCCATCCTTATCCAGACCGGCGGCCAGGCCGACCGGGTTGGGGAAGGTGATGCCCATCACCGTGCGCGGGTCCGCCGCCGGTTTGCCGGCCAGCTTCGTCAGGCCCAGCGCGCTGGCGCGTTTCAGGGCGGGCAGGGTGAGATGGTGGGCCGCTTCGGCATCCATCGAGAACAGCAGCGGGCGGGCGAGGGAGTACAGGAATTTTTCAGACATGGGGCGCTTTGAGTAGGTGTGCGGGCTGCCGGGAAGGGCTGGCGGCGCGCGAAATAAGTGCCGTATTTTACCGTGTTCCGCGCGGCTGCCGGGTGTATAGTTCTCTTTGGTCTAATGCAACATTAATTCATTCATAATTCGCATCGGGCCGCCGACCTTCCTGTTTTTTCTCTGTTCTGTTGACTTCATAAGCGAGACATCGATTGAAAAAGACACGCATCTTGACGGCCATCGCGGCCGCCAGCGCACTGCTGCTGAGCCACCCGGCCCTGGCCCTGCCCAATACGCAAGACACCCGCATGCTGAGCGAACCGGCCGTCTCCAGCCGCCACATCGCCTTCATCTATGCGGGCGATTTGTGGCTGTCGAACCTCGATGGCGGCGGCGCGCGGCGCCTGACCTCGGACCTGGGCGACAAGTCCAACCCCGTGTTTTCGCCCGACGGCAGCCTGATCGCGTATAGCGCGAATATCGACGGCAATATCGACGTGTATGTGATCGCGGCGGCCGGCGGCGTGCCGCGCCGCCTGACCTTCCACCCGGGCGTGGACCTGGCGCAGTCGTTCACGCCCGATGGCCGGTCCGTGATGTTTACCTCGCCCCGCGCCGCCTTCAACAACCGCTTCCAGAAGCTGTTTACGGTGCCGGTGGCGGGCGGCGTGGAAACGCAGCTGGAAATTCCGAATGCCTCGCGCGCCACGTATTCGCCCGATGGCAAGCGCATCGCGTACAACCCGCTGGCGCCCGCCTTCAAGCAGTGGAAGCGCTACCGGGGCGGCACCAATTCCTGGTTGTGGCTATTTTCGTCCAGCGACAAATCGATCGAGAAAATCCCCCAGCCGACGACGCGCTCGAACGACGTCGATCCCATGTGGATCAAGGACACCGTGTACTTCCGCTCCGACCGCAATGGCGAATTCAACCTGTTCGCCTACGACGTGAAAACGAAGGCCGTGCGCCAGCTGACGCGGCATGCGGACTTCCCCGTGCTGAACGCGTCGGCCGCGAACGGCACCATCGTCTACGAGCAGGCCGGCTATCTGCACGCGTTCGACATCGCCAGCGGCCAGGCGCACAAGCTGACCATCGCCGTGGCCAGCGACCTGGGACAGACGCGCCCACGCTGGGTCAAGAATGCGAAATACATCCGCGACGCGTCGATCTCGCCATCGGGCGCGCGCATCGCCTTCGAGTACCGGGGCGAGATCGTCACCATCCCCGCCGACAAGGGCGACGTGCGCAACCTGACGCAGACGGCCGGCGCCCACGAGCGCACGCCGATCTGGTCGCCCGATGGCCGCTCGGTCGCATATTTCTCGGACGAGTCGGGCGAATATGAACTGCATGTGCGGGCGCAGGATGGCAAGGGCGCGGTGCGCAAGTTCAAGCTCAATGGCAGCGGCTTCTATGACAACGCCGTTTGGTCGCCCGACAGCAGGAAGATCGCGTTTGCCGACAATGGCTGGAGCATGTATGTGATCGACGTCGGCACGGGCAAGGTGCAGAAGGTCGCCACGGAACCGATGTATGGCGTCGACAAGAGCATGCGCGCCTCATGGGCGCCCGACTCGCGCTGGCTGGCCTACACGCTCAACTCGCCCACCTACACGCGCAGCGCCTACATCTATTCCGTCGAGCAGAACAAGTCGATGCCGGTGACCGATGGCCTGTCCGACGTGGCCGAACCTGTGTTCGACAAGAGCGGCAAGTACCTGTACTTCTTCGCGTCGACGAATGCGGGCCCCAGCAACAACTGGTTCTCGCAGCAGAACGAAGACAATCTGGTGACGCGCACCGTGTGGATGGCCGTGTTGCGGCGCGACTTGCCGTCGCCCCTGATCAAGGAAAGCGACGAGGAAAAGGCCGCCAGCACGGAGAGTAAAAAAGACACGGCGAAGGCGGAAGCGGAGCCGAAGACTGAACCGAAGATCGATCCGAAGACGGGCCGCGACGATCCGAAAGTGGTAGTCGCACCGGTGGCGCCGATCAGCATCGACTTCGACGGCATCGCCACGCGCATCGTCGACTTGCCGCTGCCGGCCGCGCAGTTTTCCAGCCTGGCTGCCGGCGCCGCCGGGCAGATCTTTTTGCTGCGCGAAAGCGATGGCAAGAAGGCCGTGCAGCGCTTCGATCTGAAGGAGCGCAAGGCGGAAACCGTGGTCGCGGAGGCCGACGATTTCGAGGTCTCGGCCGACGGCAAGAAGCTGCTGTACCGCCAGAAGGATAACTGGGCCATGGGTTCCGCCACGGGCAAGCTGCTGATGCCGGGCGAAGGCAAGATCAAGGTCGACGCCATCGAAGTAAAAGCCGACCCGCGCGCCGAATGGACGCAGATTTTCAACGAAGTGTGGCGCATCAACCGCGATTATTTCTATGACCCGGGCATGCATGGCGTGGACTGGAAAGCCATGCGCGACAAGTACGCCGTGTTCCTGCCTGAGCTGTCGAGCCGCGCCGACCTGAACCGCCTGATCCAGTGGATGTGCAGCGAACTGGCCGTGGGCCATCACCGCGGCGGTGGCGGTGACGATTTTATCGAGGCGAAGAAGGTGCCGGGGGGGCTCCTGGGCGCCGACTATGAAGTGAGCGACGGCCATTACCGCTTCAAGAAAGTGTATGGCGGCTTGAACTGGAACCCGGCCCTGCGCGCGCCGCTGACGGAGCCGGGCCTGAACGTCAAGGCGGGCGAATACCTGCTGGCCGTCGACAGCCGCCCGCTGGCGCCGCCCACCAATTTGTACAGCGCCTTCGAGAACACGGCCGGCAAGGCCATCGACCTGACCGTCGGTCCATCGGCCGACGGCAAGGGCGCGCGCACGATCACAGTCGTGCCCGTGCCGACCGAGGATGCCTTGCGCAACCGCGACTGGATCGAAGGCAATATGCGCAAGGTCAATGCGGCCACGGGTGGCAAGGTGGCGTACGTGTACGTGCCGAATACGGCGGGCCTGGGCCACACCTACTTCAAGCGCTATTTCTTCCCGCAGGCGGACAGGCAGGCCATCATCGTCGACGAGCGTTTCAATGGCGGCGGCAGCGTGGCCGATTACTACATCGAGATCCTGCAGAAGAAGGAAATCGCCTGGTGGACCATGCGCTACGGCGCCGACATGAAGACGCCGTCCGCGTCGATCCAGGGACCGCGCGCCATGCTGATCGACGAGACGGCCGGTTCGGGCGGCGACCTGCTGCCGTGGATGTTCCGCAAAAATAACTTGGGCCCGCTGATCGGCAAGGCCACGTGGGGCGGCCTGGTGGGCATCCTCGGCTTCCCCGTGCTGATGGATGGCGGCACCATCACGGCGCCGAACCTGGCGTTCTGGACCCGCGAAAACGGCTGGGGCGTGGAAAACGAAGGCGTGCCACCCGATATCGAAGTCGAGCAAACGCCGGCCGACGTCATCGCCGGCCGCGATCCGCAGCTGGAAAAAGCGATTGAAGTGATCCAGGCCGAGCTGGCGAAGAATCCGCCCGTGCTGCCCAAGCGTCCGGCGTTTCCGGACAAGAGCAAGTGAAAGAGTAGGTCGGATTAGCGGAGCGTAATCCGACAATATTGTTGGCGCCGCCGGTGGTGTCGGATTACGCGCTTGCGCGCTAATCCGACCTACCAGCTACCCTCCCAGCGACATGCGCTTGGTTTTACATCACCACCCACTGTCCTTTGATTCTGGCTTCCAGCGGCTTGAAGTTGATTTTATAGGCCATCTTCGGGCTCTGTTCGATCCAGTAGCCGAGATACACATACGGCAGCCCCAGCTCGCGCGCCTGGGCGATCTGCCACAGTACGTTGTAGGTGCCGTACGAGGCGCCCGGCACGTCCGGGTCGAAGAACGTGTAGACGGACGACAGGCCGTCGGCCAGCACGTCGATGATGCTGACCATGCGCAGAATGCCGTCGGCATCGCGGAACTCCACCAGGCGCGTGTTGACTCGGCTTTGCAGCAAAAACTGCGCATACTGGTCGCGGCTGTCCTGGTCCATGCCGCCGCCCGCGTGGCGCGTGCTCTGGTAGCGCAGATACAGTTCGTAGTGTTCGTCGAGGAAGGACAGGGTGGCTACGCCCGCTTGCAGGCCGGCGTGCCGGCTCCAGGCGCGGCGCTGGTTGCGGTTGGGCGTGAAATCGCCCGTCACCACGCGCACGGGGATGCAGGCCTGGCAGCCATCGCAATACGGGCGGTAGGTAAAAATGCCGCTGCGGCGAAAGCCGTTGCGCACCAGTTCCGAATACACGTCGCTGTTGATCAGGTGCGAAGGCGTGGCTACCTGCGAGCGGGCCTGGCGGTCGTCCAGATAGCTGCACGGGTACGGTGCCGTCGTATAGAACTGCAGGGTGGCAAACGGTAGTTCGTTCAGGTGCGTCATGCTGATCCTGTCTGGTCTGTCCGCGGCGGTGTGCCTTGAGCTATCATAGCTTTTTTACGTCGGTGGCGCAGCATGCCAATCGGTGATTTGCGCTGCTTCAATGGCGATCCGTACATGGGCCAGGAAGCGTGCGCGCGAAATGGGCGCCGCGCCCAGCGAGGCCAGGTGTCTGGTTTCTTGCTGACAGTCAATCATGGCCACGCCGCGCGCCTGCAAAAACCGTAGGAGGTGGGCCAGCGCGATCTTCGAGCCATCGGAAACACGGGCGAACATCGATTCGCCATAGAACATGCGGCCGATCGACACGCCATACGCGCCGCCCACCAGTTCACCGTCAAACCACAGTTCCGACGAATGCGCGTAGCCCAGCTTGTGCAAGCCCGTGTAGCCGGCGATGATTTCGTCCGAAATCCAGGTGCCCGGGCCATCCTTGCGCGGCGCCGCGCAGGCGCGCATGACGGCCTCGAAATCGCCGTCGAAGCGCAGCTGCCAGCGGCCATCCGTGGCGGCGCTGCGCTCGACCTTGCGGATCGCCTTGGCCAGGCTGTCGGACACCTTGAAATCTTCCGTCATCAGCACCATGCGCGGATCGGTGCTCCACCACAGTATGGGCTGGCCTTCGGAAAACCAGGGGAAGATGCCGCGCCGGTAGGCGTCGAGCAGGCGCGCGGGCGACAGGTCGGCGCCGGCCGCCAGCAGGCCGGGCGCCTCGTCGGTCAGGGCGTGCGAGACGTCGGGGAACGGGGTGTGGATGTCGAGCCAGGGAATCATGCGGCAGTTGCTTATTCTGCGTCCGCGCGCGCCATCGGGCGCGTGATGTCGCCCGTATGGACGCCGTAGCTGCCGCCTTCGCGGATTTTCACGCGGTCGGCAAAGAACAGTTCCAGGGTGGCGCGGATGGTGGGGAAGGCCAGGTCATCCCAGGGAATCTGCGCTTCCGTAAACAGCTGCACGTCCAGGCTTTCGATGCCGGGCGCGAAATCGAGGTCGCGCAAACGCGCCAGGTAGAACAGGTGCACCTGGTGCACGCGCTGCACGTTCAGCAGCGAAAACAGGGGGCCCAGTTCGATATTCGCGCCCGCTTCCTCCACCGTTTCGCGTTCGGCCGCGTCGGACGTCGTTTCATCGTTTTCCATGAAGCCGGCCGGCAGCGTCCAGTAACCGAGGCGCGGCTCGATGGCCCGCTTGCACAGCAAGACCTGCAGCTGCCCATCTTCTTCCCAGACGGGAATCGAGCCGACCACCATTTTCGGGTTCTGGTAATGGATGGCGTCGCAGTTGGCGCACACATAGCGGGGACGGTTGTCGCCTTCCGGAATGGACAGGCTGACAGGATGGGCGCATTCGGAGCAGAATTTCATGGGCAGCTTAGGATAAGAGATGTCTCGTGTAACGCTTACTGTACACCGATTGCGTGCCGCGTGGCGAGCAGCGCAGGCACGATTGGCTGCCGCTCATGCCGCCTGCGTATTCATTAGATTGGTCTATTACGGTTGAATTTGAGATAGCTATTGCCTAAGCCACCCGTTTGCCCTTATAATTCTTGTGCGGGGTGGAGCAGTCTGGCAGCTCGTCGGGCTCATAACCCGAAGGTCACAGGTTCAAATCCTGTCCCCGCAACCAATACCGGAAAGCCGCTGACTCTTGCAAAAGATCAGCGGCTTTTTTCATTCTCAAGCCGCCCACGCAGCTCTTCCAGCCCGCTGCCGCGATTAGCTCCCCGCAGTGCAGCAAACTGGTATATAATTCGCCTGCGGGGTGGAGCAGTCTGGCAGCTCGTCGGGCTCATAACCCGAAGGTCACAGGTTCAAATCCTGTCCCCGCAACCAATTCGAAGCCGCTGGTTCCTCGCAAGAGGGCCAGCGGTTTTTTCGTTGTGCGCCCCGTTGTGCGCCCCGTTGTGCGCCCCGTTGTGCGTCCCGTTTACTCCGGCGCCTGGCGCGCATACACGACCAGGCGCAAGTGGCGGTCCGCATCGATGGTCAGCGAGGTGTACTCATACGCGACCTGCTCGCCGTCGATTGTCAGCTGGCGCACGCCTGCACACGGCGCATGCACGTCGTGGCGGCGCCACCACAGCTTGAATTCGGGCGAGACTTTTTCCAGTTCCTGCACCAGCGCGTGGATATCGGCTTCCTGCGTGGCGCGCGCATAGTCGCGGCGAAAGCTCGACAGCATCAGTGGCGCCTGCTCTTCCCAGGCCGTGAAGCGTGCGCGCAGCAGCGGATCCGTAAACAACAGCCACAGCAGATTGCGGCGCGAGGCGGCATGCGCGCCGAAACCAAACAGCGCGTCCGTGCCCGCATTGAACGCCAGCACGTCCCAGCGCAGGTTGAGCACATAGGCCGGATGCGCCAGTTCGTGCATCAGGCGGCGCACCGGCGGCGGCACCACGCAAAACGTCTTGCCTTCTTCGGCCGGCGGGCGCGCATGCGCGAGCAGGAACAGGTGGCGGCGCTCGCCCGCGTCCAGTTTCAGCACTTCGGCCAGCTTGTCGAGAAAGGCGCTCGAGACGCCGATGTCGCGCCCTTGTTCCAGCCACGTGTACCAGGTCAGCCCCACGCCAGCCAGCGCCGCCACTTCTTCGCGGCGTAGGCCGGGCGTGCGCCGCCGTCCTCCGCCGGGCAAGCCCACGTCTTCCGGCGACAGCCGCGCGCGCCGCGCCTGCAGGTAGGCGGCCAGTTCGTGGCGGGTGCGGGCTAAAGTGCGCATGTTGCGGTCTTTCCGGTGAGCCTGTTGCTATCAGTAATAGCATAAACAGTTAAATTGTAATTGTTTATATTGTATTCCAGAATGCCTGCTTTCTTTCCGAAGGCTTGCCCATGTCTGACTCTTTCCACAGCGCCCCCGCAGTTGGCACTACCGCGCTTCCCGCCGCCGTCTACCTGATCGCCATTGGCGCGTTCGCGCTGGGCATGGCGTCGTATGTGACGGCGGGCCTGATGCCGATGATCGCCGGGGCGTTTTCCGTTTCCCTGGCGATGGCCGCGCAACTGGTGACGGCGTTCACCCTGGCCTATGGCCTCGGCTCGCCCTTGGCCGTGGCCTTGCTGCCGGCGCGCGCGCAGCGCTCCGGCCTCCTGATCGCGCTGGCCGTGTTCGTGCTGGCGAACGGGGCTAGCGCGCTGGCGTCCGGTTTCAGCGGTTTGCTCGCATGGCGCGCCATTGCGGGCATCGGTGCCGGCGTCTACCTGGCGCTCGGTATCGCGGCGGCGGCGGGTGTGTCGGCGCCGCAGCAGCGGGGCAAGGCCATCGGCGTGATCATGGGCGGCATGGCGGGCGGCACGGTGCTGGGCGTGCCATTGAGCTTGCTGCTGGCGCAGCAGCTGGGCTGGACGGCGGCCCTGTGGCTGGTGACTCTTTTGGGCGGGCTGGCGCTGGCGGGCTTGCTGTGGCAGCTGCCCGCGCTGCCGGCGGCACCGGCGATTTCTCTGCGCCGCAAACTGGCCTTGCTGGCCGATGGGCAGGTGCTGGCCATCTTGCTCGTGTCCTTGCTGGCGGCCATCGCCAGCCTGGGCATGTACACGTTTATCGCGCCGCTGCTGGCGTGGTCCGCGAACGGTATGGCGATGTCCGCCACGCCCTTCCTGTGGGCGTGGGGCGTGGGAGGGATCGTGGGCAGTGTGCTGGTCGGGCCATGGGCGGACAAGGTGGCGGCGCCGAAGCTGACCTGCATCATCTTGCTGCTGCTGGCGCTGGCCTTGTGCGCGCTGCCGCTGGCGGCCGGCTGGTCGGCCTGGCTGATGCTGGCGCCGATCGCGCTGTGGGGCGCGGCTGGCTGGGCCCTGCAAGTGCCGCAAAACCAGCAACTGCTGGCCGTGCGCGCGCGGCAGGGCGACGGCAATCTGGCCATCGCCCTCAACGAATCGGCGCTGTACCTGGGCAGCGCCATCGGCGCCGCCACGGGCGGCCTGCTGCTCCTGCTCAACTGGCCGATGTGGCTGCTGGCGGCAGGCGCCGCCTTGGTCGCCACTGCGGCGTTGCTGCTGCAGTGGCCTGCCGCGCGGCGGACTTAAGCCTTTTTCGCCAGCTGCATGCCCACGGGCAGGGCGCGGATGCGCTTGCCCGTGGCGGCGAAGATGGCGTTGCACAGGGCCGGGGCGATCGGCGGCGTGGCCGGTTCGCCCACGCCGCCGAGCTCCATGTCCAGGGTGCCCGGCACCAGATGCGTGTGGATCACGCGCGGCGCGTCGGCGGCGCGCAGCACGGCGTAGTCGTGGAAATTGCTTTGCTCCACCCGGCCATTTTTAAAGCTGATCTCGCCGCTCATGGCCAAGGACAGGCCCATGATGCAGGCGCCCTCGATCTGCGAGCGCACGCGGTCCGGGTTGATCTGCGGGCCGCAATCCATGGCGATGTCGACTCTCGGCACGATGACTTCGCCGGCCGCATTGATCTCCACTTCGATCACGGCCGCCACATAGGTGACGAAACTGTAGGACACGGCCAGGCCCAGTCCCCGTCCCTTGGGCAGCTTGCGGCCCCAGCCCGCCTTGGCCGTCGCCAGCTCGATCACGTGGCGCATGCGGCCGATATCGACCGGATACTTCGCCGGGTCTTCGCCATAGTTCCAGCCGTCGGACAGGTCGGCCGGGTTGATCTTGCGCGCGGGGCCCAAGAGCGACAGCAGGTAGTCGCGGTGGTCCTTCTTTGCCGCGTGGGCCAGTTCGGCCGTGAACGACTGGATGGCAAACGCGTGCGGGATGTTCGACACGGAACGGAACCAGCCGATGCGCGTATGGGCCGGCACTTCGGGCACTTCGACGCGGATGTTTGCGATGGCAAACGGCACGTTGATGGCCGACATGCCCAGCTCGAACGGCGCCTGCTTGTTTGCGCCGGCGGCAAAGGTCGAGGTGATGGTGGGGGCGGCAGTGCGGTGCAGCCAGGCCGTCGGCATGCCTTTCGCGTCCAGCGACGCTTCCAGCCGTTCGACGGACACCGTATGCAGATAGTCGTGCTGCAGGTCGTCGTCGCGCGTCCACGTCAGCTTGACGGGCGCACCATCCATGGCCTTCGACAGCAGCGCCGCCTCGACGGCGAAATCGGGTTTCGATTTGCGCCCGAAGCCACCGCCCAGCAAGGTCACGTGGACGGTCACATCGTCGTACGACAAGCCCAGGGCCTTGGCCACGTTGCTGCGCGTCGCTTGCGGCGCCTGCACGCAGGCCCACACTTCGGCCTTGCCGTTGGCGATGCGCACGGTGGCGGCGGGCGGCTCCATGGTGGCGTGGGCCAGGTGGGGCAGATAGTATTCGGCGCTCAGTTTGCGCGCGGCGGGAGCGGCGGCCAGGGTAGCCACCGTCTTGCCCTGGTCGCGCGCCGGGCTGGCCGGCTGGCGCACGGCCGCTTCCAGCGTCTTGCGGAAGGCTTTCGAGTCGTAATCGCCGTTCGGGCCATCTTCCCATTCCAGCACCAGCGCTTCGCGGCCCTTGATGGCGGCCCAGGTGTTACGCGCGATGACGGCCACGCCGCCCAGCGGATTGAACATGGCCGGCGGCGGGCTGCCCGCCAGTTCGACGATGCGCAGCACGCCAGGCACCTTCAGGGCCGCCGTCTTGTCCACGCTTTTCAGCTTGCCGCCGAAGACGGGTGGACGGGCGATGACGGCATACGCCATGCCATCGAGGCGCGTGTCGATGCCGAAGTGGGTATTGCCCGTGACGATGTCGCGCAGGTCGATGCCGCGCGTGCTGGTCTGGCCGATGTAGCGCAGCTCGTCCACCGTTTTCAGGCTGATGCGCGCGCGTGGCGGCACCGGCAATTTGGCCGCTTCCTCGGCCAGCGCGCCGAACGACAGCGAGCGTCCGCTGGCCGCATGCACGACCGCATGGTTGACGGCTTTCACCTCGGTGACTGGCACGTCCCAGCGCACGGCGGCCGCCGTTTCCAGCATCAGGCGCGCCGTGGCGCCCACGTGGCGCATGGCGCGGAACGAGTGGCGCATGCTGCGCGAACCGTCCGTATCCTGGCTGCCGTAGCGCGCCTCGTCGGCCGGCGCCTGCTGCACGCGCACCTGCGCCCAGTCGGCGCCCAGTTCGTCGGCCGCCACCATGGGCAGGCTGGTGCGGATGCCCTGGCCCATTTCGGAGCGGTGCACCACGATGGTGACGATGCCGTCGGCGGCCACCGACAGGAAGACCAACGTGTCGTCGACCACGCCGCCGGCCATCTTGTCGCCGCCGTACTTGACGGCGTCGGCCGCCATCACGAGGCCGGAAGGACCGGCCAGCAAAGTCAAACCGGCCAGCGCGCCGGCCGCCTTGAGCCAGTTGCGCCGCGCGGATGAATGTAAAGTCGGAGTGTCATGGATGCTCATTTGGCCGCTCCTTTTGCGTTGATGCTGGTGGCGGCCTGCTTGATGGCCGCGTGGATGCGCGTATAGGTGCCGCAGCGGCAGATATTGCCGCTCATCGCTTCGCGGATTTGCTGGTCGTTCGGCTTGGGCGTCTTGTGCAGCAGGGCCGTGGCCGACATGATTTGCCCGGCCTGACAGTAGCCGCATTGGGGCACGCCGTGTTCCTGCCACGCTTGTTGTAAGGCCTGGCCCACCTTGTCTTCGCCCACGGCTTCGATGGTGGTGATCTTCTTGCCGGCGGCGGCCGACACCGGCGTCACGCAGGAGCGGATGGCTACACCATCGAGGTGCACGGTGCAGGCGCCGCACAGGGCCATGCCGCAGCCGAACTTGGTGCCGGTCATGCCCAGTTCGTCGCGCAAGGCCCACAGCAGGGGCGTGTCTTCAGGCAGTGCAAGGTCGTGCTGCTTGCCATTGATGGTCAGGGTCGTCATGTGTATTCCTCTGTGGGGGATGGTGCGGGGACGCGCGACGGCCATCCGCCAAACGGATTAGCTCATCAGTATGGGATGGTAGCACCAGCCGCCATGCGCTGCAGGGCGTGGGGCCCGGTGGCATACTGCGGCTTCTGATATGGGAGTTCTCCATGACATACATCGCAGCGGCGCAAGGCTTGCCGGACATCCTCGCTCCCGGCTTGCGGGTGGTTTTTTGCGGCCTCAATCCCGGCGTGGACGCGGCAGCGGCCGGCCACCATTTTCTCGGCCGCGGCAACCGCTTCTGGCCCGTGCTGCACCTGGCCGGCTTCACGCCGCATCTGGTGGCGCCGCAAGACGATGCCAGCGTGCTCGGTTTCGGACTGGGACTGACGGCGGCCGTCGGGCGCCCGACCAGCCGCGCGGACCAGGTGGGGGCGGACGAATTCGCGCAGGCGGCGGCGGGCCTGCAACATAAACTGGCGTCGATGCGGCCGCAGTGGATCGCCTTCCTGGGCAAAGCCGCCTACGCGGCGATGACGGGCAAGCGCCAGCTGGAGTGGGGCGAACAGCCGGAGCGCTTCGGCGGCGCGCGCGTGTGGATCTTGCCCAATCCGAGTGGCCTCAATCGCGGCTATTCGAAGGAGCGGCTGGTCGACGCGTATACGGAACTCCAACGCGCGCTGGACTGACGTCCAGTGCCACGGCGCGCAACAGCGGCGTGACGAAATCGAGGAAGGCGCGCAATTTCAAGGGCAGCGGCGCTTGTCCCTTGTGCAGCAGGCTGACGGGCAAGGGCGCCGCTTCGAACGGTGCGAGCACGATGCGCAGCCTGTCGCCGCGCAGGGCGTCCATGACCTGGTATGACAGCACGCGGATCACGCCCGCGTCCAGGGTGGCGGCGGCGATTGCCGCGTCCACCGTATTGACGGCCAGGCGCGAGTGCACGGGCACGGACTGCGCAGCCTTGCCCGTGCCGAAGACCCAGGCGCGCCGCGATTCCAGCACCTCAAAACTGATGCAGGCATGCGCGGCCAGGTCGCCCGGCGCAGTTGGCGTGCCATGCGCGGCCAGGTAGCCGGGGCTGGCGCAGACGACCCGGCGCACCGTGCCGACCCGCGTCGCCACGAAGCTGCTGTCGGGCAGGTCGCCGATGCGCACGGCCACGTCGACCTGCTCGTCCATCAGGTGCAGGACGCGGTCCGTCAGTACCAGCTTGATCTCGATGTCCGGATAGCGGGCGAGGAACGCCGCCACCACGGGCACGATGTGCAGGCGTCCGAACATGACGGGCGCCGTGATCGTCAGTTCGCCTTTCGGCACCGCGTATTCGCCCGTCGCAATACGCTCCGCTTCGCCGATCTCTTCGAGGATGCGGCGGCACGCGGCCACGTAGGAGTGGCCCGCCTCCGTCAGCGACAGCTGGCGCGTCGTGCGGTGCAGCAGGCGCGTGTTGAGGTGCGCTTCCAGCGCCGCCACCTTGCGGCTGACGTTGGCCAGCGGCATGCCGAGATGGCGTGCGGCGGCCGACAGGCTGCCCGCGTCCACCACGGCCAGCAGGATGGTCATGGATTCCAGTCTATCCATCGCTTGCTCTCATGTGATCCTGTCAAATATTGGAAGAATGATTCTCAATCTTATGGGATTCTCTTTGTTGGTGCAAGTAAGTAAGCTGGTCTCCTTCGCTGCGGCACGTCGCCGCGGCAACTTGAAAGGAGAGCGCCATGCGCCCCACACCCATTCCCCCGCCCGATGCACACACCGTGGCGTCCGCGCCGCGCGGCAAGATCCTCATGATGGCGGTAATCGCTGGTGCGGTCATCACCAACATCTATTGCACCCAGCCTATCCTGCCCCTGATCCAGTCCGGCCTCGGTGTCGATCTGGCGGCCGTCAACCTGGTCGCCGGCGCGGCGCTGCTGGGCTTTGCCACGGGGCTGGCGCTGCTGCTGCCGCTGGGCGACCGCGTCGACCGGCGCACCCTGGTGCTGGGGCAGATCGCGCTGGCTTTCGTTTGCGCCCTGGCGGCGGCGCTGGCACCGGGCATCTGGCCGCTGATCGGCGCTTCGTTTGGCCTGGGCATCGTCAGCTGCGTGCCGCAGCAACTGGTGCCGCTCGCCGCGAGCATGTCGCCGCCCGCTGAGCGCGGCCGTTCCGTCGGCACGGTGGTCAGCGGCATCATGGTGGGCATCCTGCTCGGGCGCACGGTGGCCGGCGTGGTGGGCGAGGCCTGGGGCTGGCGCGCCGTGTACGCCATGGAAGCGGCATTCATGGTGCCCGTGTGGATCGCGGCGGCGGCCTTGCTGCCACGCGGGAAACCGGGTAGCCAGCTCTCCTACCTTGGCTTGCTGGCGTCGTTGTGGCCACTGGCGCGCGACCATCGCCCCCTGCGCGAATCGATGCTGATCCAGGCGCTGTTGTGGGCCTGCTTCAATGCGTTCTGGGTCAACCTGGCCTCGCTGCTGGCCAACGGTCCATGGCACTTGGGCAGCGCCTGGGCTGGCGCCTTCGGCATCATCGGCGCGGCCGGCGCGCTGGCCGCCACCGTGGGCGGCAGGGCCACCGACAGACTCGGTTCGCGCACGGTCATTGGCCTGAGCATCGCCATCGTGACCTTGTCCTACGTACTGCTGGCGGGCGCCGCCTCGTCGCTGGTCTTGCTGGTGATCGGCGTCATCGTGCTCGACATCGGCGTGCAGGCCGCCCTGGTAGCCAACCAGACGCGCGCCTTTGCCGTCGATCCGGCCGCCCAGGGCCGCATCAACAGTCTGTACATGACGGCGACCTTCATCGGCGGCGCCGCCGGCGTGGCGGTGAGCGGCTGGCTGATGCAGCGTTTCGGCTGGACGGGCGTGGCGGTGTTTGGCGTTGTATTGGGCTTGCTGGCCGGAGCGATCCACCTGGCCGGATCACGCGCACAGCGGCGCGCGCCAACCTTAACTTAACGCGGCTGTTCCAGCTGCGCGTACACGGCGCCGGCGATCTTGCCCAGTTCCTGCTTGGGCAGGTTCGCCGAGAGGGCATAACCGAGCTGGCCGTCGATCCAGTAAAACACGCTCAATTCCTTTTCCTGCGTGTAGCGGAAGGCCGTTTCCTGCCTGCCGGCCCGCTCTTTCGCCACGTACAGGGTCAGGCGCTTGCCGCCGCCATCTTCATACATGAATTGCGCCACGGGGCCGTCGCCATCGCCGGGCAGCAAGCGTCCGCCGATCAAGTGATAACCGAGCGGCGACAGCGCGGGCGGCTGCAATTTCGTGCCCAGGCGTTTCGACAGCCATTGCACCAGGTGCGCCTCCTGTTCCGCGCCCACCTCGACGGGGTGGCGCACTTCGGGCGTGTAGACGGCATGGGCGATGGCGGCGCTGCGCGCCAGGGAGATCGGGCTGGCGCTGGCGGTGATGCTGTCGCCACCATCGCCGCGCAGCAGCCAGCCGCCCGCGCCGCCAGCGATCACCAGCACTACGGCCGCTGCTGCCTGCATGGCGGGGCGCTGCCAGGCGCCGTTCGCCGCCGGTGGCGATGCCGCTTGCAGCAGGGCCGGTGGCACGGTTTCGTCCAGCACGGGGTCGAACAGGGCGCGCAATTGCCGGTTCTGTGCACGCCAGGCGTCGACTCGGGCGGCGTCTTCGGGATGCGCGCGCAGGTGATCGTCGATGGCCGCGCGCTGTTCCTCGGGCAGGACGCCGTCGGCCAGGGCGTGCAATTGCGCTTCGCTGATGGCTTGCGTTGTCATTTCACGACTCTCAGGGTGGGGGCGCCATGGCTGCCAACGGGGCGGCCGTCGAGCAGTTCGCGCAGCCGCTCGCGCCCGCGCGATAAACGTGACATGACGGTGCCGACGGGGATGTCCAGGGTGGCCGCCACCTGCTCGTACGGCATCTGTTCCAGCGCGACGAGCAGGATCACTTCACGCTGCCCCAGCGGCAAGCGGGCCAGCGCCGCATCCATTTCGCCGATGGCGATGGACTGCCCCGGCGTGCGCTCGGGCGCGGGCAGCAGGGCGTCGTCGTCGAGCTCCTGCAGCGCCAGGCCGGGGCGGCGCAATTGATCCACGTGCAGGTTGTGCATGATGGAGAACAGCCAGGGCCGCATCTCGCCGCCGCGCTGGTTCAGCTTGCGCCAGGCCCGCTCCACGGTGTCCTGCACCAGGTCGTCCGCATGCAGGGCGCCCGCCAGCGCGCGCGCATAGCGGCGCAGGCCGGGCAGGCACGCTTGCAGCTGGCGGCTATCGTCTTGCGTGGCCATCGTGGCGGCGGGAAGGGCTGCTTACGGCTTGACGACGTGCCACACGTTCTTGAAATTGTCGCCGGCCACGTCGCCCGGCTTCTTGTCTTCCTTGTACAGGTACAGAGGCTTGCCCTTGTAGGTCAGCTGCATGGCGCCGTTGTCTTCGCGCTTGATGCTGCCATACGGGGCGGCGGGCGCCGCTTCGGTGGCGATGACGGCGGGCCAGGCCACCAGGCAGCCGCCGCTGCAGGCGCTCTTGCCGCTGTCGGCGACATCCTTGTCGAACACGTAGACGGTCATGCCGCTGGCGTTGACCAGCATGCCGTTGGCGGGCATGACGTCGGCGGCGAACGCCAGCGGGGCGGACAAGGCGGTGAACAGGGCGGTGGCGGCAAAAGTGGTAAAGCGCATGATGGTCTCCTTGAGGTTTTGGGGGCTTGCAAGGGATAGACGCGTGCCGCCCGCCGTTTATTCCCGCGCTGGCGGATTATTTTTTGGATGCAGGCTGGCCCACAGGTGGGCCGCCGCCATGGTGCGGTGCGGCGCGTACTGGCGCAGCCACTGTTCCGTGCGCGCCATGTCCGGTTTCGTTACTTCGCCGAGCAGCTTTTGCAGGGCGGCGCGGATGGCCACGTCGCCGTGCAGCGAGCAGTCGGCATAGCCGTAGCCGCGCAGCAGCGCGTAGTTGACGGTCCACGGGCCGATGCCTTTCACGGCCAGCAGCGCTTGCGATATCGCCGCCACGTCACCGGAGGGCGGCAGCTCCAGCGACAGTTCTCCCTCATCGACGAGGCGCGCCAGGCGCAGCACGGTTTCCGCCTTGGCGCGCGAGAATTTGCGGCTGGTCAGCTCTTCCACCGACAACCGTGCCACGTCGCGCGCCTCGGGATAGCACCACAAGCCGCTGCCGTGCCGGCGTCCCGCCTGCAGAATGAAAGTACGGCGCAGGGAAATGGCGAACGGCAGGTTGATCTGCTGGCCGATGATGGCCCAGGTCAGCGCTTCGAAGGGGCTGGCCGATTGCACGATGCGCAGTCCCGGATTGACGCTGACCAGAGGCGCCAGCAGCGGGTCGCCGGCGGCCAGTTGCGCGAACGGCTGCGGGTCGATGCGCAGGCCGAGGATGTTCAGCAAGGCGCCGTGCAGCGGTGTTTGAAGGCCGGCATCGGTATCGCCATCGATGTCTGCCTGGCAGACGGCCGCAGCGTCCGTGAAGGCGACGTCCAGCACGACCGGCACGCCCTGCATCAGGATGCCCTTGCGCAGGCCCGTTGGCGTGACTTGTTCGGCCACGGCTTCCCCATCGCGGCTGTGGAAGGCGATGACGTCGTCGCGGCGGTAGCCGGCGGGCAGGGGGAGGGTCCAGTGCAGCAGGGTCATGGTGGGCAGGGAATCAGGCAGCGTATCAGGGACGGTATCAGGGAGGCGATGCGGGCGCACCGCGTTTCTTGCTTTTTGCCTTAGCGCGCGCAGATGTCGGTGCTGGGCGGGCTCAGGGCCGCCGCGTGCTGGATCTGCAGAGTCTCGGGCACGCCATTTTTCACGGCCGTCAGTTCGGCCAGGATGGAAATGGCGATTTCGGCCGGCGTCTTGCTGCCGATGTACAGGCCAATGGGGCCGTGCAGGCGCGCCAGCTGTTCTGCGCTGACTTCGAACTGCAGCAGCCGTTCGCGGCGCTTGGCATTGTTGGCGCGCGAGCCGATCGCGCCCACGTAGAACGCGGGCGATTTCAACGCTTCCATCAGGGCCAGGTCGTCGAGCTTGGGGTCGTGCGTGAGGGCGACGACGGCGCTGCGGCTATCGAGCTTGAGTTCGAGCACGAGGTCGTCCGGCATGGCGTGCAGCAGGGGCACGCCGGGCACGTTCCAGCCGCCCCGGTATTCCTCGCGCGGGTCGCAGACGATGACGTGGTAATCCATGGCCGTGGCGATCTGCGCCACGAAGCGTGACAGCTGGCTGGCGCCGATGATCAGCAAGCGCCAGCGCGGGCCGTGCTGGGTGGTGAGCATGCCGTCTTCCAGGGCCAGCACGGCCCCCGGCGTGGCGCGCCGCAGGGTGACGGCGCCGCTATCGAGATCCAGGCGGCGTTCGACCAGTTCATGCGCTTCCAGGCGCGCCAGCAGTTCGGCCACCTTGCTGTCCGCATGCAGCGGTTCGATGGCCAGTTCGATGGTGCCGCCGCAGGGCAGGCCGAAGCGGTGCGCCTCGTCCGCGCTGATGCCGTAGCTGACGATTTCCGGCTGCGTGCGCACGATGCCGTGCACGCGCACGGTATCGATCAAATCATCTTCGATGCAGCCGCCGGAAACGGAACCGACCACCGTGCCATCGTCGCAGATAGCCAGGGTGGCGCCCACGGGGCGGGGGCTGGAACCCCACGTCTTGATGACGGTGACGAGTTCGCAGCGGTGGCCGGCGGCGAGCCAGGCGGCGCTGGTTTTCAGAACTTCAAGGTCGATGCTGTCCATGGGGCGCGGAAGGAAAGCCGCAGGAACGCGGCAAAGTATGGAATATTTTTCAATATTGTGGCTATACTACGCTCTCCAACAGCCTGCGGAGAGTTTTCATGTCGAACGACCAAAAGACGCAAGATGACGGCATCCCCAAGTTTGGCAAACTGCTCATCGCCCTGTTCCTGGCGGTGGTGTTTTGCGGCGCCCTGACCTGGATCATGGGCACCTACTTCCCGAACTTCCCCGGCGCCTGAGCAAACCTGCTGCATCAGGCGCCTTTGGCGTTTAAGGCTTCAACGGCTTCTTCGCCGCCTGCTTCGCGCGCACGTCGATGACGGCGCGGTTGACGGCCGCCATGCGCGAGTTGGTGCCCGGGTGCAGGGCCGTGTAGCCGTTGGCGACCGTCGCCGGCACTTGCGCGGCCAGGCGCTGCCAGAAGCGCGCGGCGTTGTCGACGTTGTAGCCGGCGCGCGCCAGCAGGTAGATGGCCAGGGTGTCGGCTTGCACGTCGAGTTCCTGCGGCATGGCCTTGATGCCGGCGGCGCCCGTCAGCATCGACACGTCGGGCTGCACAGCACCGAGGCTATCGATGATGCTGCCTGCCGTGCCTGCCGTGCGCTGGCTGCGCGCGTGGTCGAGGATGTTGTGCGCCATTTCGCGGGCGATCACGAAGGCGATGCCTTCGTCGTTTTGCGCCGCATTGACCATGCCGCGCGTGAGCATGATGCGTCCGCCGTCCGAGTACGCGTTGATATTGTCCGCATTGCCCAGGGCGACGCGGAAGGCGCAGGCGCGCGTGACGGGAATTTTGATGTCCTGCTGCTGGCCGTCGCGGGCGATGGTCATGTTCAGGCTCGCGCTTTTCGAGGCCAGCGGGCCGACGATGGCGCCGAACGGGCCTTCCGCTTTCGGGCCGGCCGGCAGCGGCTTGCCTTCGGCGGCCAGCAAGCCGTCGCCCTTGCGCAAGCCGGCGCGCGCGGCGCCGCTGCCCGGCAAGACGCCGGACACCTGCATCTGTTCGCCGTAGCCGAGGGCCGCCTGCGCCGCGTCGGCATAGATGCCGGGGTAGGAATACTTGTTCTGCGCCGTGAAGCCCAGCAGATTACGCGCATACGTCTTGCACAGGTCCGCATTGTTGATCAGCAGGGGCGCCGAGACTTTCGACAGGCGATCCTGCAGCGACACCATCTTCACCAGTTCTTCCTGCGCCGCCTTTTGCTGCGCCGTCGGCGCGGGCGCATCGGGCGCCGGCACGACGTTGAACGGGCCGCTGACATTCGTCATCGGGGTGGTGCAACCAGCGAGGATGGCCGCACTGGCCAACAGGAGAGGAGTGGCCAATCGGCGCAGCGAAGTTGGGGCTGGGATCAGATGGCGGAAACCTGGCATGGACTATTCCTTCGTGTAGCTCCTGACAAAACCTACTGCGCGGCGCGATTTGCGGCCTCCGATGCTCACTGTGCATTCGCACAGCTCCGCTTCTCAGCCACAACTCACATCCGCTCGCTACGGTTTGTCAGTCGCTGTTAATGTTTGCCGGTGCTGCCGAAACCGCCAACACCGCGTTCGCTGTCGCCGAATTCCTCGACGACGTTAAAGCCCACTTGCAGCACCGGCACGATAATCAGTTGCGCCAGGCGTTCCATGGGATTGAGCGTGAAAGCGCTCTGGCCCCGGTTCCAGGTCGATACCATCAGCTGGCCCTGGTAATCGGAGTCGATCAAGCCTACCAGATTCCCCAATACGATGCCGTTTTTGTGGCCCATGCCGCTGCGCGGCAAAATCATGGCCGCATACGACGGGTCGCCGATGTGGATGGCCAGGCCAGTGGGAATGAGCACGGTCTGGCCGGCTTCGATGGTGATCGCTGAGGCTATGCAGGCGCGCAGGTCCAGACCGGCGCTGCCGGGCGTGGCGTAGGCCGGAAGCAGTTCTTTCATGCGGGCGTCGAGGATCTTGATGTCGATATTTTTCATGAATCTAACTAACTAAGCTAAGTCGTTTAATGGGATTATTTGAGCAGCGAATTCTTGGCAATGCGCTTCGAGATTTCCGAAATCAGCTGGCGCGCCAGGTTCAGTTTCGAGGCGCGCGGCAGCACGGTATGGCCTTCCTCGTCGAACAGGATGATGGTGTTGTCGTCCTGGCCAAAGGTGTTCTGGCCGATATTGCCGACGAGGAGGGGAATGCCCTTCTTTTCACGCTTGGTCGAGCCGAATTCCACGAGATTTTCCGATTCGGCGGCAAAGCCCACGCAATACGGATAGCCGGCCAGGTTGGTGCGTGCCGCCACGGTGGCCAGGATGTCGGGGTTTTGCGCGAACTGCAGTTCGGGCACGGAGCCGTCGGCCTGCTTTTTCATCTTCTGGTTGCTGGCGTTGGCCACGCGCCAGTCGGCGACGGCGGCCACGGCGACGAAGACATGCTGGCCGTCGACGTGGGCCAGCACGGCATCGTGCATCTGCTGCGCGCTTTGCACGTCGATGCGGCGCACGCCGAATGGCGCGTCCAGGGCCGTCGGGCCGGAAATGAGCAGCACCTCGGCGCCCGCTTCGCGCGCCGCGCGCGCCACCGCATAGCCCATCTTGCCCGAGGACAGATTGGTAATGCCGCGCACGGGGTCGATGGCTTCGAACGTGGGGCCGGCCGTGACCAGCACGCGCTTGCCCGCCAGGACTTTCGGCTGGAAGGAAGCGATCAGCTCCGTCAGCAATTGCTCCGGTTCCAGCATGCGGCCCAGGCCAACTTCGCCGCACGCCTGTTCGCCGGCGGCCGGGCCGAACAGCTTGATGCCGTCGTCGCGCAGCTGCTGCACATTGCGCTGCGTGGCCGGGTTCTGCCACATTTCCACGTTCATGGCCGGCGCCACCAGCAGGGGCAGGTGGGCGGGACGGGCCAGGCACAGGGTCGACAGCAGGTCGTCGCACACGCCATGCGCGAGCTTGCGCATGAAGTCTGCCGAACACGGCGCGATCAGGATGGCGTCCGCATGGCGCGTCAAATCGATATGCGCCATGTTGTTGTCGATGCGTGCATCCCACTGGCTCGTGTGCACGGGGTGGCCGGACAGCGCCTGCATCGTGACGGCCGTGATGAAGTGGCTGGCCGCATCCGTCATCACCACTTGCACCGAGGCGCCGGCCTTGGTCAGCGCGCGGCACAGTTCCGCCGCCTTGTAGCAGGCGACGCCGCCTGACAGTCCCAGGACGATTTTTTTGCCGGACAATTCCATGCCGTTCTCCCGCGTGTCTATTTGTTTACCCGGCGCAGTTCATCGATGATGAACAGGGCCGCGCCGATGCAGATGGCGCTGTCGGCGATATTGAAAGCGGGGAAATGGCCCCAGCTTTTCCAGTGGAAGTCGAGGAAGTCGACCACGTGGCCGTACATCAGGCGGTCGATGGCGTTGCCCAGCGCGCCGCCGAGTATCAGCGCCAGGGCCCAGCAGAACATGCGTTGTCCCGCGTGCTTTTTCAGCAGGTAGATGATGTAGATGGCGGCCGCCAGGGCGATGCCGGTGAAGAAATAGCGCTGCCAGCCGCCCTGGTCGGACAGGAAGCTGAACGCGGCGCCCTTGTTATACGCGAGCACCAGGTTGAAATACGAGGTGATGACCATCTCTTGCGCATAGCGGAAGGTCTTCAGGATCGTGATCTTGGTGATCTGGTCGAACAGGATGACGATGGCGGCAATGCCCAGCCATGGCACGAGCGACGCCGACGATGACGATTTCGATGAAAAACGGTTTTTAGTGGCCATATTTTTCCAGGGAAGATAAAGCCGCCGCCACCCTTGCGGGCAGCGGCGGTGGGAAGCGGCGCAGGAGCCAGTCCCGCGCTGTGTTATGCGAAGCGGCGTTTCTCGCCGGCGCCAAACAGATTGCTGACGCAGCGGCCGCACAGGGTAGCATGCGCGGCGTCCGTACCCACGTCCGCACGGTAGTGCCAGCAGCGCTCGCACTTCGGCGCCGTCGACGCGGCCACGATCACTTCCTCGGCTGCTTCGTCGGCCACTTCAGCCACGGTTGCCTGCGAGGTGATGAAGACGAACTTCAAGTCCTCGCCCAGGGTGGTCAGCAGCTTGTACTTCATCGGCGCGGCCTTGATCGTCAGTTCCGCCTGCAGCGACGAACCGATGGCGCCCGAGGTGCGCAAGTCTTCCAGCTGTTTCGTCACGTCCGTGCGTACGGCGCGCAGGGCCGTGTATTTCTCCAGCAGGCCGGCGGCATCCGCCACTTCCGGCAGTTGCCACCACGTTTGCGTGAAGATGGTTTCATCGCTGGCGGCATACGCTTCGCTTCCTGCGAAGACAGCCCATGCTTCTTCGGCCGTGAACGACAGGGCCGGGGCCATCAGGCGCAGCAGGCTTTGCGTGATGTGCCACAGGGCCGTCTGCGCCGAACGGCGCGCATGCGACGTCAGGCCCGAGGTGTACAGACGGTCTTTCAGGATATCCAGGTAGAAGCCGCCCAGGTCTTCCGAGCAGTACGTCTGCAGCTTCGACACGACCGGGTGGAACTCGTAGCGCGCGTAGTTGTTCTCGATCTGCGTTTGCAGCGATGCCATGTTGGCCAGCGCATAGCGGTCGATCTCGAACATCTGCGCCACCGGCACGGCGTCCGTGGCCGGATTGAAGTCCGACGTATTGGCCAGCAGGAAGCGCAGGGTGTTGCGGATGCGGCGGTACGATTCCGTCACGCGTTTCAGGATCTCGTCGGAGATCGACAGCTCGCCCGTGTAGTCGGTCGAGGCGATCCACAGGCGCAGGATGTCCGCGCCCAGGGTGTCCGAGATCTTTTGCGGCGCCAGCGTGTTGCCCAGCGACTTAGACATCTTCTTGCCTTCGCCATCGACCGTGAAACCGTGCGTCAGCAGGGCTTTGTATGGCGGACGGCCGTTCAGCATCGACGACACGAGCAGCGACGAGTGGAACCAGCCGCGATGCTGGTCCGAGCCTTCCAGGTACAGGTCGGCCGGGAATTGCAGCTGCGTCGAATGCGAACCGTGGCCTTGCGGGCCGCCCAGCACCGTCTGGTGCGTGGCGCCGGAATCGAACCACACGTCCAGGGTATCTTTGTTTTTCGCGTAGATGGCCGCTTCGTCGCCAATCAGGTCTTTCAGATCGAGCGCCTGCCATGCCTCGATGCCGTTCTTTTCGATCAGCTTGGCCACTTGCTCCAGCAGTTCCGGCGTGCGCGGATGCAGGTCGCCCGTTTCCTTGTGCACGATGAAGGCCATCGGCACACCCCACTGGCGCTGGCGCGACAGGGTCCAGTCAGGACGGTTGGCGATCATGCCGTGCAGGCGCGCCTGGCCCCAGTCCGGGAAGAACTCGGTGTCGGCGATGCCTTTCAGGGCCGTCTCGCGCAGGGTCGCGCCGCCGTCTTTCGGCGTCACGTCCATGCCGGCGAACCACTGCGAGGTGGCGCGGTAGATGATCGGCGTCTTATGGCGCCAGCAATGCATGTAGCTGTGGTCGAACATCTTGACTTCGAACAGCGCGCCCGCTTCGCGCAAGGCGTTGCAGATTGGCTTCGACGCTTCCCAGATGGTCATGCCGCCGAACAGGGGCAGGGTCGAGGCGAACTTGCCGTCGCCCATGACGGGCTTGATGATGTCGTCGTCCTTCATGCCGTGCGCCTTGCACGAGATGAAGTCGTCCAGGCCGTAGGCTGGCGCCGAGTGCACCACGCCCGTGCCGCTTTCCGTGGTCACGTATTCGGCCAGGTACAAGGGCGACAGGCGGTCATAGAAAGCGTCGCTCGCATGCAGCGGGTGGCGGAAGCTGATGCCGGCCAGGGCCGCGCCGTCGCAGGTGGCGATCGTCGTGCCTTCGAGCTTGAAGCGCGCCAGGCTGGCCACGACCAGGTCTTGCGCCAGGATCAGCAGCAGCGGCTGGCCATCACGCTCGGTTTTCACCAGCGCGTATTTGACTTCCGGGTGCACGTTCAGCGCCTGGTTCGACGGGATGGTCCACGGCGTCGTGGTCCAGATGACGATGAACCCGTTATCGGTCGGCAGCGATGGCAGGCCGAAGGCAGCCGCCAGTTTGGCCGGCTCGGCGAACTTGAAGCCGACATCGATGGCGGGATCGCGTTTTTCCGCGTATTCCACTTCCGCTTCGGCCAGGGCCGACTGGCAGTCGAAGCACCAGTTGACCGGTTTCAGGCCGCGGTAGACATAGCCTTTTTCCAGCAGCTTGCCCAGCGCGCGCAATTCGTCCGCTTCATTGCCGTGCGCCATCGTCAGGTAGGGGTTGTCCCACTCGCCCAGCACGCCCAGGCGGATAAAGTCTTTCTTCTGGCGCTCGACCTGCACGTTGGCGTAGGCGCGCGCTTTTTCCAGCACTTCGGCCGTAGGCAGGTTCTTGCCGTGCAGTTTTTCGATCTGGATCTCGATCGGCATGCCGTGGCAATCCCAGCCCGGTACATAGGGCGCGTCGAAGCCGGCCAGCGAGCGCGATTTGACGACCATGTCTTTCAGGATCTTGTTGACGGCGTGGCCCAGGTGGATATCGCCATTCGCGTACGGCGGGCCGTCATGCAGGATGAATTTCGGACGGCCGGCGGCAGCCTTGCGCACGCGCTCGTAGATTTTCTTGTCTTGCCATTGCTGTACCCATTGCGGCTCGCGCTTGGCCATGTCGCCGCGCATCGGGAATGGGGTTTCCGTCATGTTGACCGGGTATTTGCTTTCAGGCTTCTTGTTCTGCTTGGGCGTGGCTGGCTTGTTTTGATCGGACATAATCTTCTTTAATGATATTGAATGGTTTGCGGCGGCAGGTGCCGCCAGTCGGCGGAGTTGGCCGGCGTCAAATTCGGTCGGTGGCGGTAATGGCGCCGCTGCGCTGCTCGAAGTAGGCGCGCGCCTGGTTCGAGTCGCGCTCGATGGCGGCCGTCAGGGTGGGCAAGTCGTCGTACTTTTCTTCGTCGCGCAGCTTTTCCAAAAACTCCACGCGTACCAGCTTGCCGTAGCAGGACTGGGCGAAATCGAACAGATGCACTTCCAGCAAGACGCGGCCGCTGTCGTCGACGGTGGGGCGCACGCCGAGGCTGGCCACGGCCGGCAGCGGTGCCGGTCCCAGGCCGTGTACCTGCACGATGAAGATGCCGGACAGGGCGGGGCGGTGCGCCACGCGCAGGTTCAGGGTGGGGAAACCGAGAGTGCGGCCCAGCTTCTGGCCGTGGATGACGTGGCCGGAAATGGCGTACGGATGGCCGAGCAGTTGCGTGGCCAGCGGGAAATCGCCGGCGGCCAGGGCCAGGCGCACGGCCGACGAGGAGATGCGCGTGCTGCCATTCATCACCGTCGGTAAAGTTTCTACGTGGAAACCGTATTGGCGGCCCGCTTCCTGCAGCATGGCGACGTCGCCGGCGCGCCGGGCGCCATAGCAGAAGTCGTCGCCGACCATCAGCCATTTCACGTGCAAGCCGTCGACGAGGACTTTTTCAGTGAATTCCTGCGGCGTCAGGGCGGCAAACTGGGCGCTGAAGTGCTCGACGACGACACGGTCGATGCCGGCGTCGTCCAGCGATTGCAGCTTGTCGCGCAGGTTGGCGATGCGCTGCGGCGCCTTCGACAGGTCGCCCGCGCGCTGCGCGAAGAATTCGCGCGGGTGCGGCTCGAACGTCATCACGGCCGCTTCGATGCCGAGTTCGGTTGCAGCTTCGCGCACGCGCGCCAGCAAGGCCTGATGGCCGATGTGGACACCGTCAAAATTGCCGATGGTCAGAGCGCAAGGCGCTCGTGCCTGGGCATTGGGAAGTCCGCGGAATACCTTCATAGGAATCTGATGAAAAACTGTGCCAAAAGGGGGATTATACGGACTGTTTCAGGGATGCACACCCGGCAGGGCGGGCGCAGGGGAAATTTCCCTGCTGAAATGATAAAAAGCGTTGCCGGCGGGTGTGCTGGCAACGCTTTTCGCGAACTAAGGACTTGACAACATGTTCAGGGCTAGGCGCCGCGTCGAAGACAGTACGAATGTACGGCGAGACGCGGCAACAACGCCCTGGACGTGTTGTCTTATTTGTTCATCAATGCCCAGTAACGAGCCAGGTCAGCCGCGCCATCCGTGCCCTTGACGGCTTTCAGCGCGGTCGATGCGTTGGATTTCTTGCCGGCGTGGATGTAGGCAATGCCCAGATGCAGCTTGGCTTCTTCCGGATACTTGGCGGTGCCCATTTTCACGGCGTCATTCATCAGGCCCAGGCCTTTGTCGGCTTGGCCATCGTAGACCAGGGCGAAGCCCAGCTTGCTCAAGCTGTCGGCGTCCTTGTTCTTGACGTATTCCGCTTCCGACTTGGCGGCGTTGGCCTTCAGGTCAGCCTGGGTCTTCAGGGCCAGGTCTTTCAGGCGCTGGTGACGGGCGGCATCGGTGCCGGTGCCCAGCACGCCTTTTTTGTAGCCCTGCTCGATGATGGCCAGCGCTTCGCCAGGATTGCCTGCTTGCAGGGCCAGCTGGCTGATTTCCATGTATTCGGATGGCTTGGTGAACAGGCCGTTGGCCAGGCGCAGGCGCTGGACGTCCAGGCCGAGGCGCTGCGAGAAGCCAGGTTTGCCGGAAACGCGGTTCAGCAGGTCGGCCCAGTAGCTGGTTTTCGGATAGCTCGATGCCAGTTTTTCCAGGGTGGCGACATAGCCGGCCTTGTCGTTCTGTTTCAGCTGGATGTTGGCCAGCATTTGCAGGCTCGCTTCCGAGTTGCCGCCGCGCGATTGCAGTTCCTTCGCCGCTTCGGCGTAGTTGCCGCTGACGTAGTAGGTCTGGATCAGCAGTTCGCGCATCTGTGGATCTTCGCGGTCTTTCAGCGAACGTTTGATCCAGGTGATGGTGTTCGGCCAGTCCTTGGCGCGGTAGTACATGCCTGCCAGCGCTTGCGTGAATTTGGGGGCTTCGGCGGCGCTCAGGCGGCCGGAATTGATGACGGCTTCAAACGCCTTGATGGCGGTGCCATTGTCGCCGGCGGCAGCAGCGGCCGAGGCGCGCACGCGCTCGATCTGGTAGCTTTCAAAGGCGGTCTTGCCGCCGACGCTGTCAGCTTCGCGCAGCTTGGCCAGCGCTTCCTTGTTTTTGCCGCTGCTAGCGAGTTTTTGCGCTTCTTGCAGTGGCTTGCCCACTTCGGCACGCACGGTGTCCGCGGCGTATGCCAGCGAGCCCAGGCCGATTACGGGAGTTGCTGCGGTAAAACCGATAGCGGCCATGACGAGGCCGAGATGAGCGAGACGAAACTTGGACATAAGAAAGTCTTTCAGTAAAAAGCGAATAGGCAGGAAGTCCTGCCTATTCGGATGTAAAGAGAACCTGATTGCTGCAGCTTACTGGAATTGCTCGTTGCCGACCAGACCGATTTTGGTCACGCCCAGACGCTGCGCCGACGCCATCACACCGGCGACGACTTTGTATTCCACCAGCTTGTTCGGACGCAGATGCACTTCCGGCTGGTCTGCTTGCGCAGCGACGTTGCTCAGCTTGGCTTCCAGCGAAGCGCGGTCAGGAACGACCTGATTGTCCCACAAGATCGTACCGTCAAAATCGACATCGATCGTGACGACCACTGGTTCGGTTGTCGGTGGCGGCGGGGTGCCGACCGGCATGTTCAAGTTCACCGAGTGGTTTTGCTTAGGAATCGTGATGATCAACATGATAATCAGCACCAGCATCACGTCGATGAGGGGCGTCATGTTCAGTTCCATCATTGGTTCCGGATCCGCGCCTGGAGCGCTTCCCGAACCGACATTCATACTCATAGTGTTTCCTTTAAGAAGTCCAACGAAGCACCGGGCGAAACTGCCGCCCGGTCAGCTTCCGGCAGTGGCGCGCCCTTGTTGCCGGGGCGCCGCTGCCAGTCGCTATCAGCCCTTGTCAGGTGGTTCGGTGATGAAGCCGACCTTCTGGATCCCGGCACGTTGGGTCGTGTAAATAACCCGGCCGATCGATTCGTAGCGTGTTTCTTGGTCGCCACGAACGTGTACTTCCGGCTGCGGTACTTTCACTGCTTCAACTTTCAGATAATCGAACAGTTCGCTCGTATCTTTCAGTTTCTTCTGGCCCAGATAAATCTCGCCATCCTTGTTGACAACGATGTTGACGTTTTCTGGCTTGCTTTGAAGGGCTTGATTGGCCTCGATCGGCAGATCGATTTTCTGCAATTTGAGGACAACCGGACTGGTGATCAAGAAAATGATCAGCAAAACCAACATGATGTCGACGAGCGGCGTCGTGTTGATTTCTGACATTACTTGATCTTCATCTCCGCTGTCGGAGCCGACGGACATCGACATGATTCTTATCCGATCTTTTTAGCGCCGGCAGCACGGCCAGCTTCGCTGGTCGACATTGCGCCGGAGATCAGTACCGAGTGAACGTCGGCGCTGAACGAGCGTACGTCTTCCATTGCGGTTTTGTTACGACGCACCAGCCAGTTGTAGCCCAGAACGGCAGGAACGGCGACCAGCAGACCGAAAGCGGTCATGATCAGTGCTTCACCAACTGGACCTGCAACTTTATCGATCGAAGCGTTACCGGTCATGCCGATGTTGGTCAGCGCGCCATAAATACCCCAAACGGTACCGAACAGACCGATAAACGGTGCGGTCGAACCAACGGTTGCCAGGAACGACAGGCCATCTTGCAGACGCGATTGGACTTTGTCCGAAGCGCGCTGGATCGACATCGTCACCCAGGTCGACAGATCGATTTGTTCCAGCAGGGCGCCGTCATGGTGAGCCGTTGCCTTGGTGCCCGATTCAGCGATGAAGCGGAATGGCGAGCCTTCGGTCAGCGTTGCCGAACCAGCAGCGATCGAAGGTGCTTTCCAGAATTTGGCAGCGGTTTCTTTAGCTTGCTTGAAGATCTTCATTTGATCCATCAGCTTGGTGATGATGATGTACCAGCTGCCGATCGACATGATGGCCAGGATGATCAGGGTGGCGCGTGGCACGAAGCCGCCGTCCCACACTGCTTGCAGGCCGAACGGGTTGTGGACTTCTTCGGTTTTGGCTGGAGCTGCTGCGTCAGCGGCTGGAGCGGCTGCGTCTGCTGCTGGAGCTGCTGCGTCAGCAGCTGGTGCTGGTGCTGCTGCAGCGTCTGCCGCTGGAGCCGTAGCTGCTGCCGATGCTGGCGCGTCAGCGAATGCCGGAGCTGCTACCAGAGCGGTAGTAGCGGTAACGGACAACAGAACCGCGGCAAAAAATGCGGACAAACGGGTATTCTTAAACATGCTTCCTCCAAAATTAAAAATAACAGATCGCTGAACGTAATGACAACGAAATCATAGTGTGAGACAGGGGATAACTGTCTCGGGTTTTAATCCAGCGACCAAACGTATTGCATTTGCTGCCAGCCTTGTTCCGGCTTGCCGTCAACTGTTGCCGGCTTAAATGTACAGCGGCTGATACCTTGCACCGCGGCTTTGTCCAGGTCTCTGAAGCCGCTGGACTTCACGATCTTCGAATCAGCGACCTTGCCGTCTACACCGATCAGGAACGACAGTGTCACCACACCGGTTTCCTCATTGCGCTGCGACGACTTTGGATAAGCCGGCTTTTCGCAGACACTGAAGTCAACCACGGCCGGCGTACGCACCGATTTGGCTGGTCCAGGAGTTGGCGCAGGCTGTGCAGGCGGTGCTGGCGGTGCCAATACATTCGTGGCTGGCTTCACAGCAGTCGTATTTGCAATCACGTTTTGCTGTGGTGGCGGCTGCTGCACGTTCACCTCGACTGGCGGAATGAATGGCGGCGGTGGCGCTTTCATTTCTGGCGGCGGTGGTGGCGGTGGAAGATCCTTCGGTGGAGGCGGTTTGACTTCCTCGATAATCTTGGTTTCAACCGGTTCCATCATTTTGGTGACCAACCGCTTGCCCAAGCCCGTCACGATCCCGTAAGCCGCGAGAACGTGCAGCAGGACAACGATAGTGATGCCTGTGTAGTTCTTGGGACTTTTCTCGTTCGAAAAATTCATGCCTGCTTTCTCCAAATACCATCTCTTGTCTTGCAACTGAACCCCAAAATGACGACACAAAGCTCCAGCCGTATCCGGGACGTCGCCGAATTATACATACGAATTCTTTATTTTACACAGATTTTTAACGCCTAAAACCGGTTAAATTTTTGGCGCTTTTGCGCCCTGAAAACGTACTTGCTTATGTCATCTTTGCACGCTTTCGGACAGAAAAAAAGGCGGTCTTATCGGTTTTTTACAGCCGTTTTGGGCTACCACTGCTAAGTTCTCCGATGTGCCCATATGGCGGAATTATATTTCGTGATATTCAATATGGAAACTGCTAAATTTGGAGGAAAATCTTTCCTTTTGGAAATGTTTTACCTCGGAACCAGACCACTTAGCGGCACGCGCGCACCAAACGGGTGCGGAAGCCACTTCACTCAGGTCAAAAAAGGCGGTCCTGAGGGTCCATTTGAGGCCGCCAGGCCATACTGAATTCCTATGTAGGCATAGGAAACGCTTATATTCTTGCCATTGATTATTATCAACAAATCATTTCATGGCCGGACGACGGGGTCGTCGCGCCGGTTGCGTTTTTCCCGTCGGCAATTCAGGGTGCCCAGGACGACGCCCTGCGGGTCGACCGTATCGAGGTGCACATCGAAGCCCCACAGCCGCGCCACATGCTTGAGCACCTCGGCCGCCTGCTGGTTCAGCGGGCGGCGCTGGAATTGCGTGTGGCGCAGGGTCAATGCACGGTCGTCGCGCGTATTGACGGACCAGACCTGGATGTTCGGCTCGCGGTTGCCCAGGTTGTACTGCTCGGCCAGCTGCTGGCGCACGTAGCGGTAGCCGGCATCGTCGTGGATGGCGGAAATGGCCAGCTTTTCATTCTTGTCGTCGTCGAGCACGGCAAAGAAATGGAATTCGCGGATCAGCCGCGGCGACAGATACTGGGCGATGAAGCTTTCGTCCTTGAAATTGCGCATGGCAAAGTCCAGGCTCTTGCGCCAATCGCTGCCGGCCATGTCGGGGAACCAGGCGCGGTCTTCGTCCGTCGGGTGCTCGCAGATGCGGCGGATGTCGCTCATCATGGCAAAACCCAGCGCATACGGGTTGATGCCGCTGTAATAGGGGCTGTCGATGGGCGGCTGGTAGACCACGTTGGTATGGCTTTTGAGGAATTCCATCATGAAGCCGTCGCCCACCACGCCTTCGTCGTAGAGCTGGTTCAATATCGTGTAATGCCAGAAGGTGGCCCAGCCTTCGTTCATGACCTGGGTTTGGCGCTGCGGATAGAAATACTGGGAAATCTTGCGCACGATGCGCACCATCTCGCGCTGCCACGGTTCCAGCAGCGGCGCGTACTTCTCGATGAAGTACAGCAGGTTTTCCTCGGGTTCGGGCGGAAAGCGGGGGGCGGCCTTGCGCTGGTCGTCCTCCTCCTCGTCTTCGTCGCGCCGGGGCAGGGTGCGCCACAGCTGGTTGATCTGCGACTGCACATAGGCTTCGCGCTCTTTCTGGCGCGCATATTCCTTCGCCATCGACAGTTTCGCCGGGCGCTTGTAGCGGTCCACGCCATAGTTCTGGATGGCGTGGCACGAATCGAGCAGCAGTTCCACGGCATCGACGCCATGGCGCTGTTCGCATTCGGCGATGTAATTCTTGGCAAACACCATATAGTCGATGATGGCGTCCGCATCCGTCCAGGCGCGGAACAGGTAGTTGCCCTTGAAGAAGGAGTTATGCCCGTACGCTGCATGCGCGATCACCAGCGACTGCATGGTCAGGCTGTTTTCCTCCATTAAATAGGCGATGCACGGATTCGAGTTGATGACGATCTCGTAAGCCAGGCCCATCTGGCCCCGCTTGTAGCTTTTCTCGGTAGACAAAAAATGCTTGCCGAACGACCAATGGTTGTACGAGACGGGCATGCCCACCGACGTGTAGGCATCCATCATCTGTTCGGCCGTGATGATTTCCAGCTGGTTCGGATAGGTGTCGAGGCCAAATTGTTTCGCCACCCGGCGGATTTCCTCGTGGATTTGCTCGATCAGTTCGAACGTCCATTCCGACTGCTCGGGCAGGGCGTTCGGGTGGCGCAGGCGCACGAACGGTTCGCCCGGAGTATTGCTGGCGCGGTCAAAGGCTGCACTCATCATTTCACCTGTTTCTTGAACAGTTCGCGGAAGACCGGGTAGATATCGGCCGGCGTGACGATCTTTTGCATGGCGAAATGGGCGTGATGGTCGAGCACGCCCGCATATTGCTCCCACAGGTTTTGCTGCGGGCCGTCGGTGATCTCGACATAGGTGTAGTACTGCACCTTGGGCATGATGGTATTGATCAGCAACTGGCGGCACAGCATGGAATCGTTGTCCCAGTTGTCGCCGTCCGATGCCTGCGCTACATAGCTGTTCCATTGTCCGGCGCCATAGCGTTCGTCGATGATGGTATTGAGCAAGTGCAGCGCGGACGACACGACGGTGCCGCCCGACTCGCGCGAATTGAAGAATTCATGCTCGTCCACTTCGGCCGCCGCCGTATGGTGGCGGATGAAGACCACCTCGATCTTGTCGTAGACGCGCTTGAGGAAAAGATATAACAGGATGAAGAAGCGCTTGGCCGTGTCCTTGCGCGACTCGTCCATGGAGCCGGAGACGTCCATGATGCAGAACATGACGGCTTGCGTCATCGGCTTCGGTACCTTGATGCGGTTGCTGTAGCGCAAGTCGAACGGATCGATGAAGGGAATGGCCAGCAATCGCGTGTGCAGGTGGTGGATCAGGCGGCGCAGTTCCGTGACGAGCGGGTCGCTGTCGGGCGCCCCTTCGTGCAGCAGTGTTGCCAGGTCTTCCTCGGCCTGCGCCAGCTGCTTGCGGGCGCCACCGCCGACGGCGATGCGCCGGCCCAGCGCGCCGCGCAAGGAGCGCAGCACGTGGATGTTCGATGGCGTGCCCGACATATTGTAGCCGGCGCGCTGGTTCTTGAATTCCGTGGTGGCCGTCAGCTGGGTTTTCACCATGTGCGGCAATTCCAGGTCTTCGAAGAAATAATTCATGAATTCTTCGCGCGACAACTCAAAGATGAAGTCGTCTTCCGTCGTCTCGTCGCTATTGCCCGCCTTGCCCCGCCCGCCGCCACCGCCGCCTTTCGGCCGGGCGATCTGGTCGCCTTTCAGGTATTCCTTGTTGCCGGGATTGACCACTTCCCATACGCCGCCATGCGCGTGGCCAAACGACGGTTCGCCCACGTCCTTGACGGGGATGCTGACCTTCTCGCCATTCTCGACGTCCGTGATCGAGCGCCCCTTGATGGCGCGCCCCACGGCATCCTTGATCTGGCCCTTGTAACGCCGCAGGAAACGCTCGCGGTTGACGGCGGATTTATTCTTGCTTTGCAAGCGCCTGTCGATAAGGTATGTCAAAGGGTGCCTCCTTGCCTCTCGTCTCGCGCGCCCCGCCGGTCGTCAGGCGGGAACGCGCCTCCGCTGTCCGCGCTATGACGACTTGCGTACGCGCAAGTACCATTCGCATAACAGGCGTACCTGCTTGGCCGTATAGCCTTTTTCCACCATGCGGGCCACGAAGTCGGCGTGCTTGTTGGCATCGTCGGCGCTGGCCTTGGCATTGAAGGAAATCACGGGCAGCAATTCCTCCGTATTCGAAAACATTTTCTTTTCAATCACGGTGCGGAACTTTTCATAACTGGTCCAGGCGGGATTCTTGCCACCGTTCGAGGCCCGCGCGCGCAAGCCGAAGTTCACGATTTCGTTGCGGAAATCCTTCGGATTGGAAATGCCCGCCGGCTTCTCGATCTTTTCCAGTTCATTATTCAGCGACTCGCGGTCAAAACTTTCACCCGTGTCCGGATCGCGGTATTCCTGGTCCTGTATCCAGAAATCGGCAAACGTCACGTAGCGGTCGAAGATATTCTGTCCGTATTCCGAATAGCTTTCCAGGTAGGCCGTCTGGATCTCCTTGCCGATGAATTCCACATAGCGCTGCGCCAGGTGCTCTTTAATATACGAGAAGTAGCGCTGCTCGAGTTCCGGCGCGAACTGCTCGCGCTCGACCTGCTGTTCCAGTACATATAATAGATGCACGGGATTGGCGGCCACTTCGGAATTGTCAAAGTTGAACACCTTAGACAGGATCTTGAAGGCAAAGCGCGTCGACAGGCCGTTCATGCCCTCGTCCACGCCCGCGTAATCGACGTATTCGTGCATGGACTTGGCTTTCGGGTCCGTATCCTTGAGGTTTTCGCCATCGTAGACGAGCATCTTCGAAAAGATGCTCGAGTTTTCCGGGTCTTTCAGGCGCGACAGGATGGCGAACTGCGCCATCATGCGCAGGGTGCCGGGCGCACACGGCGCCTTGACCAGCGAGGAATTGGCCACCAGCTTGTCGTAGATCTTGATTTCATCGGACACGCGCAGGCAATACGGCACCTTGACTATATAGATACGGTCAAGAAACGCCTCGTTGTTGCGGTTGTTCTTGAACGTCTTCCATTCCGACTCGTTCGAGTGCGCGAGGATGATGCCGTCGAACGGAATCGCGCCGAAGCCTTCCGTGCCCTTGTAGTTGCCTTCCTGCGTGGCCGTCAGCAAGGGGTGCAAGACCTTGATCGGGGCCTTGAACATTTCCACGAATTCCATCAAGCCCTGGTTGGCCAGGCACAGGCCGCCCGAATAGCTGTAGGCGTCCGGGTCGTCCTGCGCGTAATCTTCCAGTTTGCGGATGTCGACCTTGCCCACCAGCGAGGAAATATCCTGGTTGTTCTCGTCGCCCGGCTCCGTTTTCGAGATGGCGATCTGTTTCAGCACGGAAGGATAGCGCTTGACGACGCGGAACTGGTTGATATCGCCATTGTATTCATGCAGGCGTTTCACGGCCCACGGGCTGGGGATGTTGCGCAGGTAGCGGCGCGGGATGCCGTAATCCTCTTCCAGGATGGTGCCGTCCTCTTCCTCGTTGAACAGGCCCAGCGGCGATTCGTTGACGGGCGAGCCTTTCAGGCAATAGAAGGGCACGTGTTCCATCAGCGACTTGAGTTTTTCCGCGATGGACGACTTGCCGCCGCCGACAGGCCCCAGCAAGTACAGGATCTGCTTGCGTTCTTCCAGGCCTTGCGCCGCGTGGCGGAAATACGAGACGACTTGCTCGATCACTTCCTCGGTGCCGTAGAACTCGCGGAAGGCGGGATAGATCTTGATCACCTTGTTGGCGAAGATGCGCGACAAGCGCGTGTCGTTGCGCGTGTCGACCAGCTGCGGCTCGCCGATGGCGGCCAGCATGCGTTCGGGCGCGCTGGCATACGTCAGCTTGTCCTTCTTGCACAGGGCCAGGTATTCGGTGAGCGACATTTCCTCTTCGCGGGTGCGCTCGTAGCGTGCTGCATAGTTATCAAAAATGGTCATGTCAATGTCCTTTAATGTAAACCTGAACTGCCAGTCACCATGGCCGCCCGCCTGGCACTCGCCTGGGCTTGCCGTCTGAATTTTTTCTGTACCCCGTACCGATTTTTATTGTTGTTTCAAGCCCGGCTGTCTTTGCGAGTCCGGATTGCCCGGACCAAAAAACTGGCGCTTGATGCCGTGTGCTGACGTGGCCAGCCGGCTTATTTTTTCACTGTTGATAGCGCTTGTTGCACTTACCTTTACCCCATGAAATTAATTATTGCTCTAAAGGATCAGGAAGTCAAAAGATATGTCAGCATATCCTTAATACTTGTTTGTAAATTGTTGATTTAATTGGATAAATCATCAAATTTTTCCTCAATTTCAATGAACCTTTGTAGGCCTTTTAAACCATCATACGACAATTCGCCAGCGCGTGCCGATGCCGGCCGTGGCGCTGCCGCAGCCGGCGCCATGGCGGCCGGTCGCCGGTGAGGCTGGCCATCTTGCGCTAAGATGCCTGCATGTCTGATGGCCCTGCGCGCCGCGCGTGCGCGTGCGCGAGCCAGCATTTTTATCGTCACCCTATAAGGAACACCCATGATGAACCCCCAATTGCGCGCAATCGTCCGCGGCATGCCGAAGGCCGAACTGCATATCCATATCGAAGGCTCGCTGGAGCCGGAACTGATTTTCGCACTGGCAGCGCGCAATGGCGTGCCGCTTGGCTATGAATCCGTGGAACACTTGCGCAGCGCCTATGCTTTTACGGATTTGCAGTCTTTTCTCGACATTTATTACGCTGGCGCAAGCGTGCTCTTGAAAGAGCAGGATTTCTACGACATGACGCAAGCCTACCTGCAGCGCGCCGAGGCCGATAAGGTCTTGCACACAGAAATCTTCTTCGATCCGCAAACCCACACGGCGCGCGGCGTGGCCATGGCCGACGTGATCAACGGCATCCACCGCGCCTGCCAGGACAGCCCCGTCAGCGCGGCCCTGATCCTGTGCTTCCTGCGCCACCTGAGCGAGGAAGAAGCGTTCGAGACCCTGGAAGACGCCTTGCCGCACCGCGACAAATTCATCGGCATCGGCCTCGACTCGTCGGAAGTGGGCAACCCGCCCGAGAAATTCTCGCGCGTATTCGCCCGTTGCCGCGAGCTGGGCCTGCACCTGGTGGCCCACGCGGGCGAGGAAGGTCCGCCAGCCTACATCCGCACGGCGCTCGACGACTTGCAGGTCGAACGCATCGACCATGGCGTGCGCTGCCTGGAAGACGCGGAACTGACGGCCCGTTTGGCGCGCGAACAGATCGCCCTGACCGTCTGCCCGCTGTCGAACACCAAGCTGCGCGTGTTCGACCAGATGCATGACCATAACCTGGTGCAACTGCTCGACGCCGGCCTGCTGGTGACGGTGAACTCGGACGATCCCGCGTATTTCGGCGGCTACATGAACGACAATTTCGACGCCATCTTCGACGCGCTGCCACTGGGCCTGTCCCACGCGCATCGCCTGGCGCGCAACGGTTTCATCGCCGCCTTCCTGCCGCAGGCGCAGAAAGACGCCTTCCTCGCCACTGTCGATGCGTATTTCGCCCAGCACGCAGCCGCCCACGGCATCGCGCAATAACGCATCACAACCAACTCGCATAAAGACCCGCCGCCCATGTTCCGCCTCTCCCTGAAAATGACCGGCCGCGACTGGCGCGCCGGGCAACTGCGTTTCCTGCTCGTCGCGCTGATCGTCGCCGTGGCGGCCCTGTCGGCCGTCGGCTTCTTCGTCGACCGCCTGCGCGCGGGTTTGAACCGCGACGCGCACCAGCTGCTGGGGGCCGATCTCGTCATCAACGCCGACCAGCCCGTCAATGCGGCGTGGCGCGCCGAGGCGCTCAAGCGCGGCTTCATCCTGGCCGATACGGTGACGTTTCCCAGCATGGCGCAAGCGGGCGAGGGCGAGCAGTCGCTGTCGCAGCTGGCGTCCATCAAGGCCGTCTCGCCCGGCTACCCGCAGCGGGGCAAGCTGAAAATCACGACCAAACTGAGCGAAGCGCAGGATGCCGTGGGACGGCCCACGGACCTGGTGCCGGCGCCCGGCACCCTGTGGGTCGATGCGGCGATTCTGTCCAGCCTGAACGCCAAGCTGGGCGACACCCTGACCCTCGGTGACAAGGCATTTACGGTCACGCAACTGATCGCCAGCGAACCGGACCGCGGCGCGTCCTTCTTGAACTTCGCCCCGAGAGTCATGCTGCCCCTCGGTGACCTGGCCGCCACGGCGCTGGTGCAGAACGGCTCGCGCGTGTCGTACCGGCTGCTGCTGTCGGCGCCACCGGCCAAGGCCGCCGAGCTTGCGCAGTATCAAGCCAGGCTGGAAAGCCAGATCAAGACGCAGGCCATCAAGGGCGTGCGCATCGAATCGCTGGAATCGGGCAGCCCGCAGATGCAGTCGACCCTGGACCGCGCCGACCGTTTCCTGTCCCTCGTCGGCTTGCTGTCGGCCATGCTGGCGGCTGTCGCCGTGGCCATGGCCGCGCGCCGCTTCATGCTGCGCCACCTGGACGCGTGCGCCATGCTGCGCTGCCTGGGATTGACGCAAAACCAGGTCACGGCCATGTACGTGATCGAATTTCTGCTCGTCGGCCTGGCTGGCAGCGTCGTCGGCGTGATAGTGGGTTTCGGCGGCCACCTGGTGCTGCTGGAGTTATTGGGAAAACTGGTGCAGAACGACTTGCCGCCCGTGTCCATGCTGCCCGCGCTGCAAGGCGTGGCCACCGGCATGCTGCTCTTGCTGGGTTTTGCCCTGCCGCCGATTTTGCAGTTGCGCAATGTCCCGCACAACCGCGTGATCCGCCGCGAGCAGGAGCCGCCGCAGGCGCTGGCCGTGGCCACGTATGGCCTGGGCATCGCCGCCTTCGTCGTGCTGCTGTTGTGGCAGGCGGGCGACGTGAAACTGGCGCTGCTGACGGCGGCCGGTTTCCTCGGCGGCTTCGCCCTGTTCGCGCTGGCCGGCTGGCTGGGCATCAAGTCGCTGAAAACCCTGCGCGGCGTTTTCAACCACCAGGGCTGGCGCTTTGCCGTCACGTCCTTGCAGCGCCGCCCGGGCGCCACCGTCATCCAGGTGGTGTCGCTGGCCCTGGGCTTGATGGCCTTGCTGCTGCTGACGGTGGTGCGCGGCGACCTGATGGTGGCCTGGCGTAATGCCACGCCGCCGGACGCGCCGAACCGTTTCATGATCAATATCCTGCCCGAACAGAAAGAGCCGATCGCCGCGCGCCTGTCGCAAGCGGGCGTGGCCAACGCGCCTTTGTATCCGATGATACGCGGGCGCCTGGTGGCCGTGAACGGCAACGCCATCACGGAAAGCACCTACGAGGATGACCGCGCCAAGGGCCTGGCGGACCGCGAATTCAACTTGTCGACGATGGCCACCATGCAGGAAGAAAACAAGCTGGTGGCCGGCAAGTGGTTCGCCAATGCGGCAGGCGCGCCTGCCGAAGCGTCGGTGGAAGAGGGCATCGCCAAGACCCTGAAGCTGAAACTGGGCGACAAGCTGCGCTTCGACATCGCCGGCCAGCCCGTGGAAGCGGCCATCACGAGTTTGCGCAAGCTGGAATGGGGTTCGATGCGCGTCAATTTCTTTGTCATCATCAACCCTGCCGCCATGGCGGACACGCCGCAGACGTGGATCACGGCGTTTCACCTGCCGCCCGCGCAGGCGGACCTGGGGAATGCTCTGCTGCGCGACTACCCGAACCTGACGGTGGTCGACGTGGGCGGCGTGCTCAAACAGATTCAGGGCGTGCTGGACCAGGTGGTGACGGCCGTGGAATTCCTCTTCGCCTTCACCCTGGCCTCGGGCTTGCTGGTGCTGTATGCGGCCTTGATGGGTTCGCAGGACGAGCGCACGCGCGAAGCGGGCTTGCTGCGCGCCTTGGGCGCCACGCGGCGCCAGCTGGCGCAGGCGCAGCTGATCGAGTTTTCCCTCGTCGGCGCGCTGGCCGGCTTGCTGGCCGCATCGGGCGCGGCCGCCATGGGCTGGGCCCTGGCCACGTACCAGTTCAAGTTCGCCTGGAGCTTCGCGCCCGGCGTGTGGGCGTTCGGCCTGCTGGCCGGCGCCTTGTGCGCGATCGCCGGCGGCTGGCTGGGCTTGCGCAACGTGCTCAAACATCCGCCGCTGCAGACCCTGCGTGAGGGCTAATTTGCCTACTACGCGCTGATGCTGTCGCCCGCGCCCGCGCGCAAAAATTGCGAGTAGGACATGACTGCTTGCCCCAACTGGTGCGCCGGCACGTCGAACAGGGCCCAGAAATACGTCACGCTGCCCAGGCAGATGGTGGGCGCGGCGCAGTAGCGGAACCAGTTCTCGCCGATCTGCGCCGCGTACATGCCGTCGCTGTCGGCGTCGGAAAAGTAGGGAATCACGCGCATTTCCAGCAGCGCCAGCAGCAAGGATTCGGGCGCGTCGCTGTCGCGTGCCATTTCGTATTGCGTGTGCAGGCTGCGTTCCGTCTCGATGATCATCAGCTTGGCGTGGCCGTCGCGCGTGAAAAACAAGATGCCGCTGGGATTGGGAAAAATATAGTATTCGACAAAGCCATGGCGCTGGCACAGCTCGTGCACGACGGCGGCCAGCGCCTCGTCTTGCAGGAAACTGTAATCGTGCAGCATCAGCAAGTCGCGCACGGTGTCCGTTTGTTGCAGGAAGAATTCGCGCTGCAGGGCATGGATTTCCTGTTCCAGGATGTCGAGCGCATCGTCGTCGCTTTTCTTGATGTAGCGGTCGATCAAGCCCCGGTTGAAGGCCGTCACGGCCACTTTTTCATCGGCCGCCCCCGTAAATAAAATCTTCTTGCACGGCAGGTCGCGCACGGCCTCGCAAAATTCCAGGCCATTCATCTGCGGCATCGAATAATCGACCACTAGCACGGAGGGTACGGCAAAGCGCTGCGCCTGGCCGCTGATGCGCCAGATGCGTTCGATATCGAGCGCCACGTTGCATTGGTCGGGCGGCAGGTTTTGCGTGTCGAAGTTCACGTGCAGCGGCGTTTCGCCCGGTTGCGCGCTCTGGCGCAGCCAGTGCAGGGCGCTGCTGGTGTCGTGAAAAGTCTTGCGCGCCAGGCCGGGATCGAGCTGGAACGCCAGGCTTTTCAGGAAGGAATCGCTGTCGTCGATCAGTACGGTCAGGGTCGGATGGGTGTAGACGGGCAGTTGCATGCGTCACCTCGCGCGGTGGATGGATGGAAAACGGTTGTGCGTGGGCACGGGCAGGGGCTGGGGAAATTCCAGCACGAAGATGGCGTAGGCGCCTTCGCGCGCGACGCAGCGGATGCGCGCTTGCCAGGCTTGCATGATTTGCCGGCACAGGGCCAGGCCGATGCCGCTGCCGTTGTGCGAGGGATACGAATAGAAGCGGTCGAAGATCAGCGGCAGGCGGCTGGTGGCGATGCCGCAGCCCGTGTCGATGAACAGCAGGCGCGGCACGGGATGGGCGCCATCGATGATGATGCGCACGCGGCCCTTGCCCGCGCGGTGGATGCTTTTCAAGGCATTGCGCAGCAGGTTGAGCAGGATCACCACGCACAGTTCCGACTGGCCGGGAAACGTGAAATCGGCGCGCACGTCGACCTTGACGATGTCGCGCTGGGCCGTGCTGGTAAACGGATAGCGGCGCAGCACGGCCGCCACGCTGTCGTGCATGGCCACCGCTTCGTTCGCTTCGAGCTTGCGGTTGACGGCGCTGGCACTGAGCAGGAACAGATCGATCATGTGGTGCATATGGCGCACTTCGAACTGGATGCGCGCCAGCGCTTCCAGGCTGGCCGCGTCGGGTGGCTGGTCTTGCATGTTTTGCTGTAGCCCGCGCTGCAGCCCGCGCACGTTCGCCTCGACGCTGACGAGGGGCGTGCGCAATTCGTGTGCCACGCTGCCCAGGCCAGCCGCCAGCCCGGCCAGTTTCTCTTGTGCGCCCACGTTGCGCCCCACCTTGACCACGGACAGCACGGCAATCGTGAACCAGTGCACGGGTAATTGCTGCAAGACGTCGCCGCTGAGCAGGAAGGCGGGATCGCCGGCCACGGCAAACGCCAGGCAGGCCAGCAGGGTGCCGCTCAGGTAGGCGAGTATGGCGATACGCGTATCGAAGTGAAACAGCACGACCAGCGCCACCAGCAGCGAATGCACCCACATGGTCGAGGCATGGTTCATCAGGAACATGTACGTGAAGAAAAACGGCAGTTCGAAGGTCAGCCCCAGGAACAGGTAGACGCTGAACCAGGTATTGCTGAAGCGGTCGGGCCATAGCGCGGGCAGGAACAGCAGCGCCGCCACGATGCGCAGCAGCGACGATTCATATTCCTGCGGAAAAAAATAATGCCACAGCGCGTAGTACAGGGGCATGCCCAGCGCACCGATGAGCGCCAGCTTACGCACCTGTGCGCGCCGCACAGGCGTGTGTTCGATGGCGTCGTGGAAATGCAGGAAAGGCTGGAGCAGCTTGCCTTGCCATCGTTTTCCGGAAGGGGACTGCGCATGCTTCATGATCAGGGGGCGCGTTCGTTGAGGCGTGTCAATGCAACATGATCGGCGGGTTCCCTCTGTATCAGCAGGATATCGGCATAACTGTTGAGCTGTATCAAACTCTTGCCCGATGGCTCGCGCATGTTGGATGCGGTAGTTCCCTCGCAACCAATCAGGAGTTCCTATGTTAAACGCCATTTCCCCCCTGTCGTCCCGCGCCATCCACGCCGAACAACGGATGCCCGCCTTCGTGCATGCGCGCATGGATGAACACTACGTCGAGCGCATCGAGAAGCTGCTTGGCGGCCAGCATTTGCATGAATGGCAAGCCATGCCGGCCAGTGCGGTCATGCTGGCAGGTAATGATTACCTGAACATCGCCGGCGAGGCGGCGCTGCTGGCGGCCCAGGCGCGCGTCTTGCAGGGCGGCGGCGCCATGCTGATGTCGTCCGTCTTCCTGCAGGAAGGCAGTCGCCAGCACCGGCTGGAACAAAAATTCGCGGACTATCTGGGCAGCGAAGCGTGCGTGCTGGCGCAGTCGGGCTGGGCCGCCAACGTGGGCTTGCTGCAAAGCCTGGCCGGGCCCGGCATCCCCGTGTACCTCGATATGCAGGCGCACGCTTCGCTGTGGGAGGGCGTGCAATCGGCGCAAGCCGTGCCTGTTGCTTTTCTGCACAACGATGGCACCCACCTGCAGCGCCAGATCGACAAGCATGGCCCCGGCATCATCATCGTTGATGCGCTGTACAGCACGAATGGCAGCGTGGCGCCGCTGCTGGAGATGGTGGAAATCGCCGAGCGCAGCGGCAGCATGCTGATCGTCGACGAGTCGCACTCGCTGGGTACGCACGGCCCGCAGGGCGCGGGGCTGGTGGTGGAGCTGGGGCTGGCCGAACGCGTGCATTTCCGCACGGCGTCCTTGGCCAAGGCGTTTGCGGGCCGGGCCGGGCTGATTACCTGTTCGGCCCGTTTCAAGGGATATTTTTTGTCCGCCTCGCGGCCCGCCATCTTCAGTTCCTGCCTGCTCGAACACGAGCTGGCGTGGTTCGACGCGGCGCTCGACTTCATCCGCGCCGCCGATGGCCGCCGCGCCGCGCTGCACCGCCACAGCGTGCGGTTGCGCCAGGGGCTGATGGATCTGGGCTACAACGTCAGCGACGGCACCGAGCAGATCATCGCGCTGGAAGCGGGCAGCGAGCCCGATACCCTGATCCTGCGCAAGGCGCTGGAACGGCACGGCATCTTTGGCGCAGTCTTCTGCGCGCCGGCCACGCCGAAGAACCGCTCGCTGGTGCGCCTGACCCTGAATGCGGGCTTGCGCGAGGACGAGTGCGCCAGGGTGCTGGCCGCCTGCGCCGCCATCCGCGACGAGACGGGCATGGCGCGCTGGCCATCGACGCGGCGCCTGCGCAAGCTGGCGCTGGTGTAGACCTCAGACTTGGCCGGGCTGGTTGCCGGCGATGCCGTTCAATAGCAGGGACAGGGGCGCCAGCTGTTCCGCGCTGGCATTGCCCAGCAATTCCTGGCCCAGCGTCTGCGCCGTCGTATTCGCATGCGTCAGCAATGCCAGTCCTGCGGCCGTGATGGCGGCGTAGCCGACGCGGGCATCGCGCGCATCGGCCTGGCGCGCCACCAGTCCTATTTTTTCCAGCGGCATCAGCGAGCGCGTGATGCCGGACGCCGTCAGCGCCAGGCGCTCGGCCAGGTCGATGCGGCGCAGGCGTCCGCCGGGCGCCCGCTGCAAGTGGTACAGCAATTGATAATCGCCAAAGCTCAGGCCATGCAGATTGCCCAGGGTGCTGTCGAAGCGGCGCACGAGCATGGCCTGGGCGCGCGCCAGGCGCAGGCAAAAGTCCAGCGCGCTGCCGCCGTCCGGCGGCGGGGGAGTGAGATCGGTCATGACATCCTTTTCATTTGCTGCGCAGTGCGTGAGTGCGCAAGTGTAAAGCATGGCCGCTCAATAGCGTGATTGCCCCTGTTCCAGCAGCTGCGCCTGGTGCAGCGCCAGCAGGGCGTCCAGTTCTGCATCCGCATCGAAACCGGGATCGGCCGATGGCTTGACGGTGTCGATGATGTCGAAGCGGAAAGCCGCCTCGCCGTCGCGCCGCCAGTCCGCCTGCAGGCGCGCATTGCGGTGCGAGCCCAGCGCGAGTTCGAAGCGGTGGCGGTTCAGCGCGCCGGGCGCATTGCGGCTGCGTTCGAGCAGGGTGCGGCCGCTGGGCAGGTGGTGCAGCGCGATGATGCCCAGCGCGGGTGCTTGTTGCCGGTAAGCTGCTTTCAAGGCAGCTTGCTGTGTTTTATCCATGGTGAGACGTCCTCAAGCTTGGGTGATGTAATCGGTGCTTGCGATGCGCGCAATATCCGTGAGCAGGGCGGCGGCGATGGCGGCGGCCAGCAGCAGGGCGCCGCCGGCGCAGAACAGTTCGCCCACGCTCAGGTGGCGCAGCAGCGCGCCCGTGGCCGCTGCGGACAGCGGCGCCAGTCCCAGGAAGATACCCATGAACAGCGCCATCGCCCGGCCCAGCATGGCGGGCGCCACGCGCCGCTGTATCCAGGTAAAGATGGCCACCTGCACGTAGCCGCCCAGCAATCCCGTGACGGCCAGCAAGGCCGCGCCTTGCCAGGCTGTATCGATTTGCCCCAGCGCCATCAGCAGGATGGCGACGATGGCGTCAACGGCGAGCAGGGTGGCGCCGAAGCGGCGGCGCAGCCAGGCGCCACCCAGGCTGGACGCCAGCATGCCGGCCAGGGTACCGGCGCCGTGCGCGCCCATCAGCAAACCGAGCGCCGAGGCGCCGTGCAGGCGCTCGCTGGCCAGTACGGGCAGGGCCACTTGCAGCGGACCCATGACGAAGAACGCCACCACCGCCCAGTAGGCATAGCAGCTGCGCAAGGCCATGTCGCGCCACACCATGGACAGGCCCGCCGCCATGTCGCGCCACATGCCTTGCGCCGCCGTGGCCGCTGCCAGTGGCCGCAGGCTGACTTGCCGCAAGGTCCAGGCCGAGAACAGAAACGTCAGCGCATCGATGGCAAAGGCGGCGGCCAGCGCCGCCATGCCGGTTTGCTGCCCGCCATCGCGGGCGCCGAGCACGAGCGCCGCCAGCAGCGGGCCGGCCAGCAAGGACAACTGGCGCGCGCCCATCTGCAGGCTGTTGGCCGTTTGCAGCACTTGCGGCGGCACGGCTTGCGGCAGGATGGCGGTGCCGGTGGGAATGCCGAAGGCGGAGGCGACGCCCAGCGCCAGCGCGGCCGCATACGCAAGCGCCACACTGGCCTGGTCCAGCATCAGCAGGCCGGACAGTGCCAGCAGGATGGCGGCGTTCGCATATTTGCTCAGCAGCAGCACGCGCCGGGGCGAGTAACGGTCGGCGATGGTGCCGCCCAACAAGATGAGCACGGCGCGCGGCGCGCCCATCAGGGCCACGGCGATGCCCAGGCTGAGGCTATCGTTTGTCAGGCTCAGCACCAGCCAAGGCAGGGCCAGCATGCTGAACTGGTCACCGAGCATCGACACGAGGCCGCCGCCGAGCAGCCAGCGGAAATTGGTATTGCGTAGCAAAGGAGGTTGGACGGCGGTTGACATGCTGTTTTATCTCTCGTTAAAAATTGCATGATATTTGATAAAAGCTTGATTAGTCAAGTATATTGCCATTTATTGTGGCAGAGGGGGCTGGCGCCGCATGGGCCGCCAGCGCTTGCGCTATCATGGCGGCCATGACTGATACCACTGCCCCCACCCTGTACGAGACCATCGGCGGCGCCCCCGTGCTGCGCGAAATGGTCGACCGTTTTTATGACTTGATGGAGCTCGAGCCCGAGTTCGCCGGCATCCGCGTCATGCATCCGCCGTCGACGGACGGCTCGCGCGACAAGCTGTATTTTTTCCTGACGGGCTGGATGGGCGGACCGGATTTGTATATCGAGAAATTCGGCCACCCGCGCCTGCGCGCCCGTCATTTGCCGTATGCCATCGGTACCAGCGAACGCGACCAGTGGCTGCGCGCCATGGCCTGGGCCATGGAAGACACGGGTATCGAAGAGTCCTTGCGCGTGCGCCTGATGGAATCGTTCTATCAGACGGCCGACTGGATGCGCAACAAACCTGACTGATCCCATGAGCCCAATCGAGTTCTACAGCCTGCTGGGCGCCGCCATCGTCGCCATCGTCCTGTTGCTATTGATCTTGCTGCGCCCGCGTGGCGCGGCTGGCGATGGCGCCACCACCCTGGCCCTGGTGCAGCAGCACCAGCAGCAAAGCCTGGAGCGCATCGACCGGGTCGAGCGCGAAGTGCGGCTGCAGCTGCAGGCCTCGGCACAGGCCACGCGGCAAGACCTGGCGGCGGGCCTGGCGCAATTCCAGGCGGCGACCCTGCAACAGCTCGACAGCCTGCGCACGCAGATGCAGGCGCAGGGCAAAGTCGGACGCGAAGAACAGGCGCAAAGCCTGGCGCGCTTTGCCGAGAGTACCAATCAAACTCTGGCGCAACTGACGGAATCGAATGCCCAGCGCATGCTGGAAGTGCGTGCCACGTTGGAAAACAAGATCCGCGACTTGCAGGCCGACAATGGCGCGCGTCTGGAAGAGATGCGCAAGACGGTCGACGAGAAACTGCACGCGACCCTGGAAACGCGCCTGTCCGCCTCGTTCCAGCAAGTGTCGGAGCGGCTGGAAAAAGTCCATCAGGGCTTGGGCGAGATGCAGCAGCTGGCGCTGGGCGTGGGCGATTTGAAGCGGGTGCTCACCAACGTCAAGACGCGGGGAACGTGGGGCGAAGTGCAGCTGGAAATGCTGCTGGAGCAGGTACTCACTGTCGACCAGTACGCGAAGAATGTGGAAACCTTGCCGGGCAGCGGCGCGCGCGTGGAATTCGCCTTGAAACTGCCGGGCATGGTCGACGGCGGGCCGCCCGTGTGGATGCCGATTGACGCGAAATTCCCCAAGGAACAATACGAGCGTCTGGTCGAGGCGGCCGAGCGGGCCGATGCCGACGGCGTGGCCCTGGCCGGACGCGAACTGGAGCGGGCCGTGCGGGGCGAAGCGAAAACCATCGCCGAGAAATACCTGGCGCCGCCGCTGACCACCGACTTTGCCATCCTGTTCCTGCCTACCGAGGGGCTGTATGCGGAAGTGCTGCGCCGCCCGGGACTGGCCGACGAATTGCAGCGCGTGCACCGGGTCAGCATCGCCGGGCCGTCCACTCTGACGGCCTTGCTCAACAGCTTGCAGATGGGTTTCCGCACCCTGGCGCTGGAAAAGCGCTCATCGGAAGTGTGGCAGGTGCTGGGCGCCGTCAAGACGGAATTCGGCAAGTTCGGCGAGGTGCTGTCGCAAACCCGGCTGACCCTGGAAAAGGCGGCGAAGAATATCGAAAGCGCGGAAGTGCGCAGCCGGCAGATGGCGCGCAAATTGAAATCGGTGGAAGCCTTGCCGGGCGAGGCAGCCGCCTTGCTGCTGGGTAAGGCGGACGCCGAATAGCGCCGCTTCGTTCGCCGCAGCGGCCGGCTAAGTCTGCTGGTCTTGCTGTTCTTGCGCCATCTGATGGTTGACTAGTTCAGCGGTGATGCTGCCTGGCGCTTCGAGTTCGCGCTGTGCCAGTGTGCGCATGGCGTCATTCGCCAGGCCGGCAAGCAAGGCAGCGCCCAGTGCGTCCGCCTCGGCGCCTTGCCCGTGTCCACGCAGTATGGCAGCGGCGATCCGCACGTCTTTTGCCAGATTCATCAACTCCGCCGCCAGGCGCGGAGGCGTGCCCGGCGCAGGAAACAAGGGCAGGCTGGCGGACAGGGCATTGACCATATCGAGGTGCTCCAGCGGGGCGCGGTGATAGCGGTCCGCGAGCGCGAAATTGCCCGCCTCGACAACAGCTGGCAGGGCTTGCCAAGCGTATTGGCGCGCCAGTTCGGGGGCGCTGGCGTCCAGCTGGGCGAACAGGTCGGCGGTGGAGCGGGCATCGCCCAGCGTGTCGTTCATCTCGGCGATGAGAGAGAAGCGCGACCTGCGGCCAAACGTGCTGCCTGCCTGTGGCGCGCGGCTGTCGTGGTGGCCGAAATCATGCTGGCCCGACAGCAGCAACTGGATTTGCGCATCACGCTCCGCCTGCAGGGCGGCGTACGCTGGCGCGTATGCCTCGGCCAAAAACTTCCACTCCAGCATGACAATGAAATAGCTCGACCTTGCCGGATTCAGGGTTTGCCCGGCCTCGGCAAACAGCTGTTGCAGCAGCGGCAGCGCTTCCGCGTGCCGGCCTTCGTTGCGCAGTGCAACGAGACGTGTCGAACGGCTATCGATGTCGGGCATGGCGGTCCTTGTCTGGAATGCACCATAGTAACAAGTCCGCATACGGCTGGCTACGCCTCAAGCGGCATGCTTGCTGGCAAGGCGTTTTCTGGCGCCGAAGGCTGTCAGCGCCAGTCCCGCCAGCAGCATGGCCCAGGTTTGCGGTTCCGGCACGGCCGGCAAGACGGTCGGCACGGTCGGTGGCAAGGTAGGGATGATCACGGTGGGCGGCACGATGAT